>NZ_JAEUYM010000004.1:0-378755 GCF_040900725.1 Luteibacter sp. CQ10
GGTTGACGAACCGCGGCGCCCGCCGTTCGGGCTTGAGATGTTTCTTGCCGTTCTTACCCGGCGTGGTCACGTGCGCCCGTAAGACGCGGTAGGGCGTCGCCTGCTTCCTCGATCAAAGCGTTTCCGGCGCCCGGTCACGGGCGGGCCGGTGAGATCTCATGGCCTTGGGCGATGTGTTTCATCGCGGCACGTCGTTGGTGGCGTGCCGCACCTTGGAGGGTTTTCTATGGATGAGTGTTTGACGTTCGATCCGGACGCGACGGTGGATGAGCTGTTGAACCGTGCGGCGGAATGGTTGCAGTACGCGCGTGGGGTAACCGATCTGTTGGTGGAATCGATGCAGGAGACGGAATTGCCGGATCGGCAGCGGATGGCGTTGGCATTGGGTGCGGTCAGTACATTGACGGCGATGGGAACGCGATGTGCGATGCAGGCGCATGGGCGGATGCAGTGGGACAAGGCGTAGGTGGGCATGTCGCCTGCCCGCATGCACCGCGCTGGGTTCCTGCGTGCGCAGGAACGACGAGCTACAAGAATTGACCGTGGCGTATAACCCCCTCACGTCGTTCCTGCGCACGCAGGAACCCAGCGCCTCTCGTCCGAGGGAGCGAGAACGTTCCATCGGCTTTTGATCTCCGCGCCGCAAGCATGTCGCACGCTTGAATCGCCGACGAAGTCGGCTCCCACAACATCACCGCCTCACCCGACACCGCACCGCCGAAAGAGCCCCGGCCGCGCGCCCTGTCGGCCGCGTTAGGCGCCCGAGGACCTCGGAGCGGAAGAGACCCCGCAGGGGCGCCGGTCAGGATGACCGGCGTTCTTCGCCGAGACAGGATGTCGAGTCGAAGAATCCCGCGTAGAGGTCCGTGCCCCGAAGGGGACGGGTGACGTGCGGCCGACAGGGCGCGCGGTCGGGGCGACCGCCTCGATCCACACCGCTCTTCGCGCCGAAGGTGCGTGGACACATGCATTCGCTGGAAGCGAATGAACCGGTTGCAGGGCGACGCGAGAACCAACCGCCTCGCCGTAGGCACCGGCCCGCGCCGGTGCGACGGGCGCTTGCGTCACTACGGCTTCTGCGGCGCCGAAGGTACGTCCTTGTCCAGCGGCGTCATCACCGGTTTATCCCAGGTGCCGCCGATGTGATATCGCTTGCGCGCCGCCTGGTTGAGGCCATGGCCGAGGATGCCCTGCACGGCCAGGCCCGCTGCCGCGCCCACCGGACCGGCGGCCAGCGCACCCACCACCGGCAGGCTGTTGCCCACGTGCGGGACCACGAGCAATTGCTGGTCGTAGTCGCGCGTACGCAGGCCGGTGCGGCCGGTGATCGAAATCTCCGCCGCCGGGCCGCGAATCTTCAGGTTCTGCGTGGTCGCCGTGCCATCGGCGAACTGGAAATCGCCGGTGATCGAATCGAAGCCGAAGCCCTTGCCCAGCACGTCGCCGAAATCCAGGCCGAGGCGCCTCGGCAGTTCGGTGACCGAGACCAGCCCGAAAAGACGGCCGACACCAGGCTGCACTTCGAGGATGCGACCGTTGGCGATGTCGACCTTCAGCGAGCCGTTCATGTTCGCCAACGCCAGCGCGGAAGGCCCGCCGGGCCAGATGGCGTCGAGCCGCGCGGACGTGCGGCCTCCCTGGAGGATGCCCGCGAAACCCAGCGCGTCGAACATGCGCGCCACGTCTTCGGCGGCGAAGTCGATCGTCAGGTGCGTGCGGCTGTGCTTGTCGTCGCCGTTCCAGTCGCCCGATGCGGTGATCTGTACCTGCTTCGACTGCGCGCGCAACTGGTCGATGTGCATGCCTTCGTCGGTCGGCCAGGTCTCCAGCCGCGCTTCGCCGAGCTTCGCCTTGCCCAGGCGCATATCGGTCACGTGCAGGTGCAACGGAGGAAGACTCGACGGCGCCACGCCCGCTTCGTTCGCGTCGGCCGGCTTCTTCGTCGCGCTCGCCTCCTCGGCGTGGGCCACGGTCGCCGCCGTCGTCGCGGCGGCACCGGCCACGGCCTTGCCCTTCTTCGCCGCGTCGGCGGCATCCTCGGCAGCCGGCCACCAGAGCTTGTCCATGCGCGCCGTGATGCCGCGGCGACGAAGATCGTCGTTGGGCACGGTGAGTTGTCCGACCATGCCGTCGCTGTCGACGCGCAGGGACAGTTCCTTCGGCCCGGGGGTGGCCACCAGGTGCATGTTGCTGAAGTGCTGGGCGAAGACTTCGCCATCGTCAGTGGTGAGATCCAGGCCATACAGGCCGGGCCCATCGTTGCCCGTGGAGAGGCCGACCACGTATTGCACCCACCCGGAGACGTCCAGATGCGATGCATGACCGCCGATGAGGTAACCCTCAGGCGGCATCGTGGACGGCACGCCGCTGCCGAGGTTGAAGGCCGCGGCCAATGGCACCCGGCGCGGCTCGTCGGGCAGGCGCAGGCGGCCGCGCACGACATCGCCCAACGCGATGTCCAGCTGCGCGCCGTCCACCGGCAGGCCGACGCGCACCGATAATGGCTCCGCCTGCGCGGCGGGTTTCTTCACCGGCGTGGGCATGCGCAACTCGACGCCGCGCAGATCGGAATCCACGGTGAGCGTCTGCGTCGGCTCGTCCTGCGACGCGCGAGCGAGCTCGAAGCCCACGCGGAACGGCCCCCTGCCCTTCGCGATATCGCCGAGCCACTTGAGGTTGTCGTAGCCGGAGACGAGTTCGTCGACGGTGAACGCGCCCTGGACCGAAGCGCTGACGATCTTCGACGGATCGTCCGTGCCGCCGGCGATGGCGAGATCGAGCGTGGCGGGCTGACCCCGGAAGGCGGTCTTCAGGCCCGTGGCGCGAAAGCCCTTGCCGTCGAAGCTCATGTCGCCAGTGATCTTGTCCAGGCGCAGCTTCCAGGCGTCGGCGACGAGATCGGCGTCGCGGATGGTGGCCTTGCCGTCGAGCGTGAAGTCCTTGGCGTTTTTCAACGGCATGAGCAGGTTGAAGCCGAATTCACCGCTGCCGCCGAGCTGCATCCGGTCGAGCGTCTCGCGGCTGTTCGTTCCCACGGGGCTGTTCTTGACGAAGTCGAGATAGCTGGCGCCGGTGCCGACGCCGTTCACGCGCAGGTCGAGCGTGCTGTCGGCGAAGTCGGCGATCGCCGCCGTCGCGTGGCTCACCGCGTTACCGAGCGCGTGACCTTCACTCGCATCGACGAGCATGCCGTTGTCGGTGAAGCTGGCGACCGCCGTCACGCCCTCGGCGCGCGGCCAGCCGTTGCCGTAGTCGAGCACCAGGTCGTCGATGTCCACGCTGGCATCGAAGCGGCCTTCGTGGTTACGGAATGGGAAGTCCCTCAGGTTGCCGCGGAAGACCGCCGACCCGCCACGAAGGTGTCCGGACACCAGGCCGCGGTTGAGCCAGTTCTGAGCGGCCTCCGACATCGAATGCACCGGCCAGAAGAGCTTCGCCGCCGACACCTCCCCCTCGCCCAGGCCGACGTACATATCCATGAACGGTCCGCCGTCGCCCGACGGCAGCACGAATTCGCCACGCGCCTGCCCGCCGAAACCCTCCCCGCGAAAATCGAGCGGATCGATGCCGATATGCCAGCCGTCGTCGTCTTGGTATACCGCGATGTCGCCGCCAAGCGAGGACATGGCGAACGGCTTGCGGAACACGCCGGTCGCGTCGAGTACGGTGGCCTGGTGCGGCAGGCTCAACACCATCGCCTCGCCGTCGCCGAAGATCTCGCCGTGCAGCGAGGACACACCCGGCAATTTGCCGCTGGCGTCGATGCCCAGGCCGGAGAACGTCGCATGCGCGACGTGCAGACCGCCGGAGGAATCCCAGTCGGCGCGCGCTTCGTCGAAGCGACCGCGCGGGTGTCCCTCGCCCAGCCAACGCGCCATCGTCGGCGAAAGCTGCGGCAGCACGCCGGCCCAGGGCACGAGCGGCGCCAGCTCGAGATGACGGGCCACCAGCGTGCCACGCGAAGCGCCCGACTCCTGGTGCAGCAGCAGGGCCACGTCGCTGCCGTCCGCCCCTGCCCAATCGAAGCGACGTTGGTTGCCGGTGGCATCGGCATGCATGTCGAAGAGGCCGTGCAGTCCTTCGGTCGACACCATGCGGTCCGGCCCTCGCACCTTCAGACCGTCGAGATCGATGCGCGACGTGGAACGCGCCACGTGGGCGTCGCGCCATTGCACCCAGGTTTCGAAGCCGCCGCGCCCCTTCGCCAGGGTATAGCCGCCTACCTCGATGTCGGACGTCAACGCCGCGAAATCGACCTGACTGCCCTTGAGATAGACCATGCCCGACGAGCCGTCGTCGGCGAAACGCGCGGCGGTGGTCAACAGGCCGCCGCCGTTTTCGCGGCGCAACGTGCCTCCGGCTCGCACCACGTGCCCTTGCATGCTGATGCGCAACTGGTCGGCGACGAGTCCGTAATGGCGATCCGTGCCCTCGTCAGCGATGTCCAGCCGCAGGTTGCTCAGCCACAGGTCGGCCGACATCTGGCCCAGGGACACCTTTTGCGAACCGCCTCCGGCGGCGAAACCGTCCACGCTCCAGCGTCCATCCGCGGCGCGGCGCAGCCCCAGGCGCAGGTCGGTCAGGCGCAGGTTCAAGAGGTGCCGCGATGGCAGCACGAGGCCGCCGAAATCGAGTTTCAACGCCGCGCGCGGCAGGTGCAGCGGCGCCCCGCCGTTCTCGCCGGTGACGCTGACGTCGCGCATGACGAAAAGGGGCCCGGAGGGCTGCCAGAAACCTTCCAGCGACGCGAACGTCACCGGCCGGCCGAGCTTCTCGCTCAGCGTCGCCGCCACCCGGCCGGGATAGCGCGCGGCCAACGGCAACAGCAACTGGCCCAGCGCCATGGCGATGGCGAGCGCGACGAGCACGCTCGCGACCAGTCCAACGAGGAAGAACCGCAGGCGTCGTACGCGATGGCGCCAGGCCGGATTCACCGCCTGGCGTTCCGGCAGCGCTCCGTCAGGTGGATGTGAAAATCCTTAGAGGAGAACGACATCGAACTGTTCCTGCGAGTAATGCTCTTCGGCCTGGAAGCGTATGCTCTTGGCGATGAACTCTTCCAGTTCCGCGACCGCGGCCGATTCTTCCTCGAGGATGCGTCCGACGACCTTGGGGCTTGCCATGACCAGCAGCTTTTGCGCGTTGAACTGCCGCACCGCCCGCGTGATCTCGCGAAAGATTTCGTAGATGACGGTCTCGGCCGTCTTCAGCGTGCCCCGCCCGCTACAGGCCGGGCACGGCTCGCACAACTGGCGCTCCAGGCTTTCGGTGGTGCGCTTGCGGGTCATTTCCACCAGGCCCAGCGCCGACATCGGGTAGACCGTGGTCTTGGCGTGGTCGCGCTGCAGGCCCTTCTCGAGCATGCGCAGCACCTGGCGCTTGTGCTCGTCGTCGATCATGTCGATGAAGTCGATGATGATGATGCCGCCGAGGTTGCGCAGGCGAAGCTGGCGCGCCGCCGCCTGCGCCGCCTCGAGGTTGGTGCGGTACACCGTTTCCTCGAGGTTGCGGCTGCCGAGGTAGCCGCCGGTGTTCACGTCGATGGTGGTCATCGCTTCGGTCTGGTCGACGATGAGGTAGCCGCCCGACTTCAGCGGCACCTCCTTGCGCAGCGCGCGCTGGATCTCGTCTTCCACGCCGTAGAGGTCGAAGATCGGGCGCTCGCCGGAATAGTGTTCGACGCGGTCGGACAGCACCGGCATGAACTTCTGAACGAATTTGACCGTTTTCTCGTAGGTTTCGCGTGAATCCACGCGGACCTTCTCGATGCCGTCGTTCAGCGAATCGCGCAGCGAGCGCAGCGGCAGCGACAGTTCTTCGTACACCCGCTCGCCGACCTTGGCCTTGGCGATGTTTTCCTGCACCACGCGCCAGACCTTGCCCAGGTAGGTGACGTCGAAGGCCAGGGATTCTTCCGATTGGCCCTCGGCATTCGTGCGCACGATGTAACCCAGCGGGTTGTCGCCCAGGAGCGGCGTGATGACGTCTTTCAGGCGCTGCCGCTCGGCATCGTCCTCGATGCGCACCGACACGCCCAGCGTGCGCGAGTGTGGCAACAGCACGAGGTAACGGGACGGGATGGACAGATGCGTCGAAAGGCGCGCGCCCTTGCTGCCGATGGGATCCTTCACCACCTGCACCACGATTTCCTGGCCTTCGTGCACCAGCTCGCTGATGGACGGGACCGGACCGTGCCCGTTGGACTTCCCCCCCTCGGCTTCGGCCGTGTGCAGAGGCGCGCGCACGATATCGGAGGCATGCAGGAACGCGGCGCGCTCCAGCCCGATCTCCACGAATACCGCCTGCATGCCCGGCATGACCCGTTGCACCCGGCCCTTGTACACGTTGCCCACGTAGCCGCGCTTCTGGGCGCGCTCGACGTGGACCTCCTGCAGCATGCCGTTTTCGACGATCGCCACGCGCGTCTCACGCGGCGTGACATTGATCAGGATCTCCTCGCTCACTGCGCCCCTCTCCTTCAATTCCCGCGTCTTATAGCCCGCGCGAGGATGACCTGTCACTGACCCCTGAGGAGTCGGGAAGTTTCGTGCAAGGGCAAGCCCATCACACCCGAGTATGTGCCGGAAAGGTGTTCCACGAAGGCCGCGGCGCGGCCCTGGATCGCATACGCGCCAGCCTTGCCGAACCATTCGCCGCTCTCCACGTAGGCCGCGATGTCGGCCGCCGAGAGGGCAGCGAAGCGTACCGTGGAAAGTGCCGTCGCATCGTGTTCGCCGCCGGCGTCGACGAGCCAGACCGCCGAAAGCACGCGGTGCTCCACGCCCGACAGGCGGCCGAGCATGGCCGCCGCGTCGGCGGCGTCGCGCGGCTTGCCGAACACCTCGTCGCCGAGGATCACCTCGGTGTCGGCGGCGAGCACGCGCGCACCGGCCTCTTGCGCCACCGCCGCGAACCCGGCCAGGGCCTTGTCGCGGGCCACCCGCGACACGTAGGCCTCCGGCGTCTCGCCCGGGCGCCGCACCTCCTCCACGTCGACGTCGAGCGTGCGGTGTTCCACGCCGATCTGGCCGAGGAGTTCGCGACGGCGCGGTGACTGCGAAGCCAGGTAGAGCACGAGGCGGTTCCTTCAGGCGCGATGGTAGGGATGGCCGGCCACCAGGGTGGTGGCGCGGTAGAGCTGTTCGGCCAGCACCAGCCGCACGAGCATGTGCGGCAGCGTGAGCGGCCCCAGCGACCAGCGTTGGTCGGCACGCGCCAGCACGTCGGGCGCGTGGCCGTCGGGGCCGCCGATGAGGAAAGCCAGGTCGCGGCCGCCCATGCGCCAGTGTTCGAGCTGCTGGGCGAGATCTTCGCTGGACCAGGCCTTGCCCCGTCCGTCGAGCGCGACCACGTGGATGTCGCGCGGCAGCGCGGCGAGGATGGCGGCACCCTCGTCGAGGATCGCCTTCGCGTCGTCACGCCCCTTGCCGCGCGCGCCGGGGCGTATCTCGATCAGGTCGAGCGGCAGCTCATGGGAGAGCCGCTTGCGGTATTCGGAAAAGCCCTCGGCCACCCAGGCCGGCATGCGTTCGCCGACGGCGATCAGGCGCGCCTTCACGCGCGATCAGTCGTTGGCGGCTTCGGGCGGCGCATCGTCGCCGACCGTCCAGAGACGTTCCAGCCCATAGAACTCGCGAATGCGGGGCAGCATCACGTGCACGATGATGTCGCCAAGGTCGACCAGTACCCATTCGGCTTCGGACTGGCCTTCGACGCCGAGCGGCATCACGCCGGCTTCCTTCGCGAACTTGACCACCTCGTCGGCGATCGATTTCACGTGGCGTGCCGAGGTGCCCGAGGCGATGAACAGGACGTCGGCGATGGAGGTTTTGCCACGAACGTCGATTTCGCGGACGTCCTTGGCCTTGAGGTCTTCCAGTGCGGCCGTCACGCGCTGACGCAGATGCTCGTTGCTGGCGGCGGACTTGGACTTTGCCTTGCGGGGGGCGGGAGAACTCAAGATGCGGAAACCTCGTGCGGCGGAAGTGCCGGGTGGGATGGATTATACCTTTCCGGGGGGCGGGGCGCGTCAAATGCCCGTAGGCGGGAATTCGGCGAAAACCCGCTTCACGGCGCTGGGGCTCCTGCGTTCGCAGGAGCGACGAGTGGCAAGCTTGGAGTCCGTCGCTCCTGTGAACGCAGGAGCCCAGCGCCCAGCGCCAGGTTTCCGCGACCGCGACGCTACGGCTCTTAGCGCCCCAACGCCCGGTACGGCGCCAGCAGCGCCTCGTCGGCGAAGCACTCCGACGGCAGCAGGAAGCGCGGCTCGTTGCCCGCGGCGAACGATTCCCGGATCGCCGTGGCGGCGATGTCCAGTGGCGTGATGGGGATATCCAGCACCGTCCCCGCCGGGCCATGCACGCGTTCGGCATGGCGGCCGTCGACGAAATCCGCCAGCTCGCCGTCCAGGGCGTGTGCCCCACCCGGCCGCGTCAGCACGCCGATGTGGGCCAGCTCGAACAGCTGCCGCCAGAGGTGCCAGGACGCCAGGCCGGCGAAGGCGTCGGCACCGACGAGCAGCACCAGCGGACGCTCGGGCCCGATCTCCCCGCGCAGCGACGCCAGGGTGTCGACGGTATACGACGGCCCGTCGCGATCCAGCTCCCGGGTATCGAGGGTCAGGCGGTCCTGCCCGGCGAGGGCGGCGCGCAGCAGGGCCACGCGCCCGGCGGCATCGGCCACCGGCGGCGGACGATGGGGCGGCGTGCGCGCAGGCACCATGCGCACCTCGGCGTCGAGCGCCTCGGCCGCCTCCCAGGCTCCGCGCAGGTGGCCGTTGTGAACGGGGTCGAAGGTGCCGCCGAGGATGGCGAGCGGTCGCGGATGGCTCATGCGAGGGCCACCGCCGCGCGCGGCTCGGCGATGGCGGCCACCAGACGCTCGGCCTCGAGCCAGGGATGGCCCTGCTCGCGGCCCTTGGCCATGCGGTCGATGCGCGCGGCGCGGGCCAGGCAGGCCATCCAGTGTTCGCGCGGAGCGCGGCGCAGGGCCTTGCGGAAAAGCTGTTCGCGCGCCGGCCAGAGCCTCTCGGCCTTCGCCTGCGCGGCGAAATCGCGCGCGTTGGCCAGGCGCAGCGCCAATTGCAACTGATTGACCATCCAGCCCATCAGGGCGATCAGCTCCTCACCCTCGGCATGCAGGCCGGCGAGGATGCGCAGGGCACGCGCGCCGTCGCCCGCGAAGGCCGCGTCGGTGAGCTTGAAGGCGTCGAAACGGGCGCTGTCGGCCACGAGGCTTTCCAACGTGGGGGCATCGAGTCGGCGGTCGCCGGCCAGCACCACCAGCTTGTCGACTTCCTGCGCGGCCGCGAGCAGGTTGCCCTCCACCCGTTCGGCGAGCATCGCCACGGCATCGGGCGTGACCTGCAGGCCTCGCGATGCGAGTCGCGCACCCACCCACTGCACCCATTCGTTCGGACGCGGCGCGTTGAAGACGACCTGGACGCCCGCCTGGTCGACGTGTTTCGTCCAGGCCGCTTCGTGCTTGCTGCTCCACTCGGTGGCGGTGATCAGCAACGTGGTGTCGGGTGGCGGATTACCGGCGAATTCGGTGATCGCCGCGCCGCCGTCCTTGCCGGCACGACCGCCGGCCAGGCGCAGGTCGAGCAGCCGCTGCGTGGCGAACAGCGACAGGCCGGCGCTGGCGCGGGCCAGGTCGTCCCAGTCGAAGCGGCTGTCGGCCTCGAGCACCTCGCGTTCGGCATACCCCAGGCGCCGCGCCATGGCACGCACGGCGTCGGCGGCTTCGAGCACCAGCAGTTCCTCGCCCGCCAGCAGGTACACCGGCGCCATGCGATCGCCGGCGAGGTGCTTCTGCCACTGGCCGGCATTCATCGGCACGCGAAAGGCTCCGTCACTGCGCGGCGGGCTTCGCCGCCTGGTGCGCCCCGGCGGCCTGCAGGCGGAACAGGATCGACTGCACCATGTCCCCGATGAGGCTGCGCTGCAGCTCCTCGGTCTGGCTCGCCGTGCCGATGGTATTGGTGGCGTCGTAGCTGAACTCACGCGACATGTCGACCGACTGGTTCGGCACGAGGACCGTGCCGTCGGGCGCCCGGGCGTTGAAATCCACGTGGTAGCGCACGGCGTATTCCGTGACGCGCGCCGTGCCGCTCACGGTGAGCGAATCGGTGCGGAACGTGTTGGAGGTGACGGCCAGCTCGGCCGAATCGGCACCGGGCTTGTCGACGATCTCGGCGCCGGAGTTCTCCAGCGCGCGTGAGAGGTCGCGTTCGAGCTTGCCGCCGCCCGATACCGTGAGGTGGATCTTCTTCATCCCCTCGGGCAGCGATGCCGACTGGCGAAGATGGAAGCCGCAGCCGGCGAGCAGGGCGACGGCGGTGGCGACCAGGACGGCGCGCAACGGGCGGAAACGGTTCAGGCTCATGGTTATCCTGCGACGATGTTGACGATCTTGCCCGGCACGACGATCACCTTGCGCACGGTGAGCCCCTCGAGCTGGGCGGCCACCTGCGGCACGGCCTTCGCCATGGCTTCGGCTTCGTCTTTCGACGCCGACGCCGGCACCTCGATGGTAGCGCGAAGCTTGCCATTGACCTGAACCGCGTAGGTGAGCGAATCGCGCACCAGGGCCGAGGGGTCCACGACCGGCCAGCCGGCGTCTTCGACCAGGGTTTCCCCATGGCCCAGCACCTGCCACAGGGCGTGGGCGACGTGCGGCGTGAACGGATTGATGAGCAGCACCACGGCGGTGAAGGCTTCCTGGCGCAGGGCCACGCCTTCCTCGCTCGGGTCGTCGAAGCGGTTCAGCGCGTTGAGCAGTTCCATCAGCGCGGCGATCGCCGTGTTGAAGGACTGCCGGCGACCGATGTCGTCGGTGACCTTCTGGATGGTTTCGTGCAACTGGCGGCGCAGCGTCTTGCGCGCGGCGTCGCCGGCCGGGAGGACGCCCTGCCCCTTGCCACCCTCGGCGTGCGCGGTCACGTCGCGCCACAGGCGGCGCAGGAAGCGGGCCATGCCGTCCACGCCGGCCTCGTTCCATTCCAGCGACTGGTCGGGCGGCGCGGCGAACATCGAGAACAGGCGCACGGTGTCGGCGCCATAGCGGGCGATCATGGCCTGCGGGTCCACGCCGTTGTTCTTGGACTTGGACATCTTCTCGGTGCCGCCGATCTCCACCGGCTCGCCGTCGCTGCGCAGCGTGGCGCCCACGATGCGGCCGCGCTCGTCGCGCCGTACGTCCACGTCGGCCGGGTTGAACCAGGTGCTGGAGCCGTCGGCTTCCTTGCGGAAGTAGGTCTCGGCGATGACCATGCCCTGACACAGGAGGTTGGTGGCCGGCTCGTCGCTGTCGACCAGCCCCTCGTCGCGCATGAGCTTGTGATAGAAGCGGAAGTACAGCAGGTGCAGGATCGCGTGTTCGATGCCGCCGATGTACTGGTCGACCGGTGTCCAGTAATTGGCCCGCTCGTCCACCTGGCCGTTCGCGCCGGGGCTGGTGTAGCGCGCGTAGTACCAGCTCGATTCCATGAAGGTATCGAAGGTATCGGTCTCACGCTCGGCCGGGCCGCCGCAGTTCGGGCAGGTGGTCTTGCGCCACTCGGGGTCGGCCTTGATAGGCGACTGCACGCCGGAGAATTCGACGTCCTCGGGCAGCACCACCGGCAGTTGGTCCTCTGGCACCGGCACCGCGTCGCAGGTGGGGCAATAGATCACCGGGATCGGGCAACCCCAGTAACGCTGGCGGCTCACGCCCCAGTCGCGGATGCGCCAGTTGACCCGGCGCTCGCCGCGGCCCGCGGCTTCGAGCCTCGCCGCGATGGCGTCGAACGCCGCGTCGAAGTCGAGGCCGTCGAACTCGCCGGAATTCACCAGGTAGCCGTGCTCGGTGTAGGCACCGGCTTCCTGGATGTCGCTCTCGAAAGTGCGCACGGTTTCCACCGCCGCCGAGGTGGCATAGGCGTCCGAATGGCCGCCGTCGAGCGCGTTCTGGGTGGCGTCGGTGGCTTCGCCCCTGGCCAGGTCGCGCTTCATCTCGGCCAGCGCGTCGAGCACGCCGCGGTCGACCACCACCATCTTGATCGGCAGCGAGTACTTCTGGGCGAACTCCCAGTCGCGCTCGTCGTGGCCCGGCACGGCCATGACCGCGCCGGTGCCGTAGCCCATGAGCACGAAGTTGGCCACCCACACCGGCACCTTTTCGCCGGTGATCGGGTGCACGGCGTCGATGCCCGTGTAGTAACCGCGCTTCTCCTGGGTTTCCAGCTCGGCCTCGGAGACGCCGCCGGACTTGCAGCTCTCGATGAATTCAGCCAGCCCCGCGTTGCCCTCGGCGGCACGCACGGCGATGGGATGCTCGGCCGCCACGGCCACGTAGGACACGCCCATCAGGGTGTCGGGGCGCGTGGTGAACACCTTCAGCGGCTCGGCCTGGCCGTCCACGTCGAAGGTGATTTCCAGGCCCTGCGAGCGGCCCAGCCAGTTGCGCTGCATGGTCTTGACCGCATCGGGCCAGCCGGGCAGCGCGTCGAGGCCGTCGAGCAGCTCCTGCGCGTAGGCGGTGATCTTCAGGAACCACTGCGGGATCTCGCGCTTTTCGACGACGGCGCCCGAGCGCCAGCCGCGGCCGTCGATGACCTGCTCGTTGGCGAGCACGGTCTGGTCGACAGGGTCCCAGTTCACCACGCTGTTCTTGCGGTAAACCAGGCCCTTCTTCATCAGGCGGGTGAACATCACCTGTTCCCACTGGTAATACTCGGGGCGGCAGGTGGTGACCTCGCGGGTCCAGTCGTAGGCGAAGCCCATGCGCTTCAACTGCTCGCGCATGTGCTCGATGTTCTTGTAGGTCCACTTCGCCGGCGCGGTACGGTTCTTGATCGCGGCGTTCTCGGCGGGCAGGCCGAAGGCGTCCCAGCCCATCGGCTGCAGCACGTTCCTGCCCTGCTGGCGCTGGAAGCGGCTGATCACGTCGCCGATGGTGTAGTTGCGCACGTGGCCCATGTGCAGGGCACCGGAGGGGTACGGCAGCATCGAGAGGCAGTAGTACTTCGGCTTGCCCGCGTCTTCGGTCACCTCGAAGGCGCGCGTGTCCTGCCAGAAGCGCTGGGCGGCGGTCTCGACGGCGTCGGGGGCGTAACCGCCCTGCTCGCGCGTTCCCTGGTCGTGGGTGTCCTGCATGGTGTCTGGGTACCGGATGAAAGGCTGAACGGCCGCCCCGTCGGGGCGCGGCGCTTAATCGCGGGAGACTATCCCACGGGGCGCCCGGGGCCAAGCCCGAGGCGTGGCCGCCTACCCTCGGCGGCGTCCAAATCCGCGCTAGAATAGACGGTTAGCCCATCGACACTCCTTCGCATCCATGGCCACACACCTTTCCGAAACCCGGCGCCGGCGCAGCTTCGCCATCGTCAGCCACCCCGACGCGGGCAAGACCACGCTGACCGAAAAGCTGCTGCTGTTCGGAGGCGCGATCCAGATGGCCGGCTCGGTGAAGAGCCGCAAGGCAGCCCGCCACGCCACCTCCGACTGGATGGCGCTGGAAAAGGAGCGCGGCATCTCGGTCACCTCGTCGGTGATGCAGTTCCCGTACAACGACGCCATCGTCAACCTGCTCGACACCCCGGGCCACGCGGACTTCTCCGAAGATACCTACCGCGTGCTCACCGCGGTGGACTCCGCCCTGATGGTGATCGACTGCGCGAAGGGCGTCGAGGAACGCACCATCAAGCTCATGGAAGTGTGCCGCCTGCGCGACACGCCCATCATGACGTTCATCAACAAGCTCGACCGCGAGGGCCGCTCGCCCATCGAACTGCTCGACGAGGTGGAATCGGTGCTGGGCATCGCCTGCGCGCCGCTCACCTGGCCCATCGGCATGGGGTCGCGCCTGAAGGGCGTGTACCACGTGCTGCTCGACGAAGTGCACGTGTTCGAGCCGGGCAAGAACTTCACCCGCCAGGATTCCACCATCTTCCAGGGGCTCGACCACCCCGAACTCGCCGCCCGCATCGGCGAGGAAGCCTTGAGCGACCTGCGCGACGAGCTGGAGCTGGTGCTCGGCGCCTCCAACCCGTTCGACATCGAAGCCTACCTCGCCGGCAAGCAGACGCCGGTGTTCTTCGGCTCGGCGGTGAACAACTTCGGCGTGCAGCTGCTGCTCGACTTCTTCGTGGAGCACGCGCCCGCGCCGCGCTCGCGGCAGACGCTCACGCGGGAGGTGAAGCCCGAGGAAGAGAAGCTTTCCGGTTTCGTCTTCAAGATCCAGGCCAACATGGACCCGGCCCATCGCGACCGTGTGGCCTTCATGCGCATCTGCTCGGGCACGTACACCGCCGGCATGAAGATGCAGCAGACGCGCACCGGCAAGGAGGTGCGCATCGCCAACGCGCTCACCTTCATGGCCTCCGACCGCGAGATCGTCGAGACGGCCTACCCCGGCGACGTGATCGGCCTGCACAACCACGGCACCATCACCATCGGCGACACCTTCACCGAGGGCGAGCCCCTGTCGTTCACCGGCATCCCCAACTTCGCGCCCGAGCTGTTCCGTCGCGCGCGCCTGCGCGATCCGATGAAGATGAAGGCCTTGCAGAAGGGCCTGGCGCAGCTGTCGGAGGAAGGTGCCACGCAGTTCTTCCGTCCGCTGATGTCCAACGACCTCATCCTGGGCGCGGTCGGCGTCCTGCAGTTCGACGTGGTGGCCTATCGCCTGAAGGACGAATACAACGTCGACGCGAGCTTCGAGCAGGTGGGCGTGGCGACGGCGCGCTGGATCCACTGCGACGATGCGAAGAAGCTCGAGGAATTCCGCGAGAAGAACGCGGCCAACCTCGCCATCGATGCGGCGGGTGAACTCGTCTACCTCGCGCCGACGCGCGTGAACCTTCAGCTCGCGCAGGAGCGCTGGCCGCAGGTGCGGTTCTCGGCCACGCGCGAGCATGCCGCTTCGGTCGAGGTTTAAAAGCTCGCTCTCGCTGCACCCCGCTCGGTAGGAGCCGATTCATCGGCGATGCATGCGCGCGACACCGTTAGGAATCGCCGATGAATCGGCTCCTACCGAGCAAAGCAGGGTGCCAACAGGCCTACATCGGCGACGGATTGAGGAACCGGTGGATGGCCTGCACCACCACCGAGCCCTCGCCCACCCCCGACGCCACGCGCTTGATCGATCCCGAGCGCACGTCGCCCACCGCGAACACGCCGCGCAGCGTGGTGGCGTAAGGCGACGGCGTGGCGAAACCGTCCGCATCGCGGCCGGTGAGCACGAAGCCCTTGCGATCGAGGTCGAGGCAGTCCTTCAGCCAGGCCGTGTTCGGCTCGGCGCCGATCATCACGAACAGGCTGCCGATCTTCTTTCGTGTCTGCGCGCCGGTCTTGCGACAGAACCAGCCCACCTCGCGCAGGTAGGTGTCGCCGTCCACGTGGTCGACCTGGCAATGCGAATACAACGTGATCTTCGGCGACTGCATGATCCGCTGCACGAGGTAGTCGGACATCGTCGCGGCGAGGCCCTCGCCGCGCACGAGGATGTGCACGTGCGCCGCCGTGCGTGCCAGGAACACCGCGGCCTGACCGGCGCTGTTGCCGCCGCCGACCACCACCACTTCCTCGCCGGCGCACAGGGTGGCCTCCATCGCCGTGGCGGCGTAGTGGATACCCTGGCCCTCGTAGCGTTCGTAATCCACCTGGTCGAGCTTGCGGTAGCGCGCCCCCGTGGCGATCACCACCGACTTCGCCGTCACGACGTCGCCGCTGTCCAGGTGCAACCGGTACGGACGGCCGGCGCAATCCATCCGCTCGACCGAACGGGCGACGGCCACGTGCGCGCCGAACTTCATCGCCTGCACGTGCGCGCGGCCGGCCAAGGCCTGCCCGGAGATGCCGGTGGGAAAGCCCAGGTAGTTTTCGATCTTGGAACTGGTCCCGGCCTGGCCGCCCGGCGCCAGGGCTTCGAGCACCAGCGTGTCGAGGCCTTCCGACGCGGCGTACACGGCGGCGGCGAGGCCCGCGGGGCCCGCGCCGATCACCGCCACGTCATAGGTGTGGTCGGCGTCCAGCTCGATGGTGATGCCCAGTTCGTCGGCCAGTTCGGCCGTGGTCGGGCAGCGCAGCACGCGACGGTCGGGCAGGATCACCACGGGACACTCCGTCGCGTCGATGCCGCATCCGTCGATGAGGTGCCTGGCGTCCTCGTCGACATCGGTGTCCAGCAGGCGGTAGGGATAGCCGTTGCGAATGAGGAAGCTGCGCAGGCGCACCGTATCGGCAGCGTGGGCGGAACCGGCCAGCGTCACGCCGCCCGTGCCGGTCTGGATCAACTCCACGCGGCGGAGGATGAACGCGCGCATGAGGATCTCGCCGATGTCCGGCTCGCCCGAGACAAGGCGGCGGAAGGCGCTCGTATCCAGGCGGATGAGGCGGCTGTCGGAGCCGGTGCGGGCATTCACCATCGCCTGGCGGTCGCTGAAGAGATCCACCTCGCCGGTGAACTGGTTCGCTTCGTGCACCACGAAGATGTTCGGCTCGCCGTCCTTGCCGACGTCGAAAATCTCGATCGACCCCTCCACGACGAAGAAGCAGTCGATGTGGCGCTGTCCGCGACGGAACAGCACCGTGCCGGCCGGCACGCGCTCCTCCACGCCGTAGCCGGCGATACGTGCGCCCATGTCGGCGTCGAGATGCGGAAAGACCTGTTCGCGGCGGTTCATCGGACTGGACGGGTCGTTCGGGTTCGGCTTGCTCATGGGGGGTTCCGTCGGTCGCGCGAGAGGGATGGGATGATGAGCGTATCCGGCACCATCATGCCTGCGTAGACTGCACGCGCAAACCCACCCTGAGGCCGACATGACGCCGACCGAATCCCGACCCGGCCTCGCCGCCCGCATCGCCCGTTCCGCACCCGGCCGCCTGGTGATCTTCTTCGCCTGCATGGTGCTGATGGGGCTCGTCGCCAGGCGGGTCTACGCGGGCCTGGGCCTGCCTACCGGGCCGATCCCCTTCGACGACGTCACCCCGCTGATCCAGGCCTTCCGCCTGGCGCCCGCCGTGCTGGCCTACTGGCTGCTGGTCCGCTCGGTCGAATCGCGACGCGTCCACGAACTCGCGCCACGCAAGGCCGTCCCCCACCTATTGCTGGGCATGGCCGGCGGTCTCGCCGCGATGTCCCTGGTCGTTGGCGCGCTCTGGGCCATGGGCGTCTACGTGGTGACCGGCGTGAACCACGACGCGCACTGGCTCGGGCCGATCCTGGTGCTCGGGGTGGGCGCGGGCGTCGGCGAGGAAATCGTCAGCCGTGGCGTGATCTTCCGCATCGTCGAAGAGGGGCTCGGCACCTGGGCCGCCCTGCTCGTGTCCGCCGCCGTCTTCGGCGGCGGACACCTGTGGAATCCGAACGCCACCGTATGGAGCGCCGCGTGCATCGCGCTGGAGGCGGGCCTGCTGTTCGGCCTGCTCTTCCACGTCACCCGCTCGCTGTGGGTCTGCATGGGGGCGCATGCCGCCTGGAACGTGGCGGAAGGACCGCTCTACGGCACCCCGGTATCCGGTTTCGACCAGCGCGGCCTGCTGGTCTCGCACCTGCAAGGACCGGAATGGCTCACCGGCGGCGCCTTCGGCGTGGAGGCGTCCGTGGTCACCCTCGCCCTGGGCTCGGTCATCACCGCCGCCTGCCTGTGGGTCGCCGTGTCCAGGCACAGCCTCGTGCCTCCCTTCTGGCGACGCCGTTCGAACGCCACGCGAACGGATCGCGGATAATGTGTCGGCCGCCAAGGACAAGGCGCACCGTTTCGATGTAACACCGTCGTAGAGCGCCGGGCACCGCGCCCCGTCCCCGTTCCCCCACCGGTCATCGCATGTCCAATACAACGCAGCGCACCTGGCTGGCTGACCAGCCCTTGCAGCGCAAGATCGTCCTCGCCATCGGCGCCCTCCTGGCGCTGTTCGTCGCCGCGTGCGTCGCCAACCTCGTCACGCTGTCCAGGGAAGCGGAGACGCGGAACTGGTCGTCGCACACCTACGTGGTGCTGCTGACCATGGCCCAGGTCGGCAACGACGCGCAGTCGCGCCAGGTCGCCTCGCGCGGCTACCTGCTGAACCAGTCGCCCAACGAATTCGCCGACTTCGAAAACGCCGATCGCGACCTTGCCAAGAGCATGGCGGAGCTGCGCCGTCTCACCGCCGACAATCCCCTGCAACAGGGCCGCATCGACCGCCTGCAGGACATGCTCGACCGCTGGAAGACCGAAGTACGGACCATGGGCCTGGACCCGATCCGCGCCGCCGGCGACGCGGTTTCGCCCGAGGCGGTCATGAAACGCGACGCCATCCGCCACGAATACCTCTCGCGGCGCACGATCCTCATGAGCGACGTCAACCGGTTGATCGACGAGATGTCGGCCACCGAACGAAGCCTGCTCGACCGCCGAAACGAAGCGCTGGACGCCACCCTGGCGACCACGCGCTACGTCAATGTCGCCTCGCTGCTGGCCTGCCTGCTCCTCGGCGGCGTGGTGATCTGGATGACCGCCCGCCTGATCACCCGCCCCATCGTCGAGATGACCGGGCTCATGACCCGCCTGGCGAACCACGACCACACCATCGAGGTGGACCAGCGCGACCGCCGCGACGAGATCGGCAAGATCGCCCGCGCGCTCCAGGTGTTCAAGGAGATGTCCATCGAGACGGCGGGCCAGTCGTGGATGAAATCCTCGGTCACGGCGATCTCCAACCGCCTCCAGGAAACCACCAGCTACCGCGAGTTCGCCGACGCCCTGGTCGGCGAACTGGTCCCGACGCTGAAGGCCGGCGTGGGCGTGTTCTACGTGTTCCGCGAGGAGACCGCCCGCCTCGAACTGCTGGGCAGCTACGGCTTCCGCCAGCGCCGCCACGTCGCCGTCGACTACGCGATGGGCGAAGGCCTCGTCGGCCAGGCCGCCGCCGAGCGCCGCGGGATCGTGCTGCAGGACGTGCCGGACGACTACACCCGCATCCATTCGGGCACGGGCGAAGCCTCGCCGCGCAACGTGATCGTGATGCCCGTGGCCTCGCGCGACGCCCTGCTCGGCGTGGTCGAGATCGCCAGCTTCACCCATCTCACCGACATCCAGCAGCGCCTGCTCGACGAGCTGATGCCGATCGTGGCGCTTTCCCTGGAAAACCTGGCCCGCGCGCTGCGCACCAGCGAATTGCTGGAACGCACGCAAAGCCAGGCCGACGAACTGCGCGCCTCCGAAGAAGCCTTGCGCAGCCAGCAGGAAGACTTGCGCGCCACCAACGAAGAGCTCAAGAACAAGACCGCCGAACTGGAAGAGCAGTCGCAGCGCCTGGTCGCGTCCGAGGAAGAGCTGCGCGTGCAGACCGAAGAGCTGCATGCCTCCAACGAAGAGCTGCGCGAGAAGAGCGCCACGCTCAACCAGCAGAAAGACGCCCTGGAACGCCTGCAGAAGGACACCCAGGACAAGGCCGAGGAGCTGGCCCGCGCCAGCCAGTACAAGTCCGAATTCCTCGCCAACATGTCGCACGAGCTGCGCACGCCGCTCAACAGCCTGCTCATCCTGTCGCGAAGCCTCGCCGACAACGACGAGGAAAACCTCACCACCGAGCAGGTGGAATCGGCCCGCATCATCCACGACGCGGGCAGCAACCTGCTGCGCCTGATCAACGACATCCTCGACCTGTCCAAGGTCGAAGCGGGCAAGATGGAGCTGGCGGTCGACGCCTTCTCGCTCGCCGACCTGTCGCGCATGCTCGGCCGCACCTTCAACCACGTGGCCCAGGAAAAGAAGCTCGCCTTCGAGGTGACGCTCGAACCCGGCCTGCCCGACACGATCCGCACCGACGGCGGCAAGCTCGAGCAGGTGGTGAACAACCTGCTCAGCAACGCGTTCAAGTTCACGTCCGAAGGCGGCGTCAGGCTGCGCATCGGCCGCCCCGGCGCCGACGTGCGCGTCCCCGAGGGGCTGGATCGCGCCCACGCCATCGTCATCGCGGTGACGGACAGCGGCATCGGCATTCCCGCCGACAAGTTCGATCGCGTCTTCCATGCCTTCGAGCAGGTGGACGCCAGCACGAGCCGCCAGTACGGCGGCACGGGGCTGGGCCTGGCCATTTCGCGGCGCATCGCCAACCTGCTCGGCGGCGACATCTCGCTGGCGAGCGAGGCCGGCAAGGGCAGCACCTTCACCCTCGTGCTGCCGGAGAACGCCCCCGAATCGGGCGAGCGCCCGCAGCCGGTGCCGCGGCAACAGGCCGCGGCCGAAGCCACGCTGCCGCTGTCCCCGGCGCTCATCGTCGAGACCATCGACGACGACCGCGCCACGATCGCGCCGGGAGACACGGCGATCCTCGTGGTGGAGGACGACCCCGCCTTCGCCCGCATCCTCGCCGACATGATCCATCGCAAGGGCCATCGCGTGCTCGCGGCGGGCGACGGCGAATCCGGACTGGCGCTGGCCAGGCAATACCGGCCCACCGGCATCCTGCTCGACGTGATGCTGCCGGGCATGGACGGCTGGACCGTCATCGAGCGCCTGAAGTCCGATGCCGCCACGCGGCACATTCCCGTGCACTTCATCTCGGCCACCGACGATGCCAGCCGAGGCCTCGAACTGGGCGCCGTGGGCTTCCTCACCAAACCGGTGAGCCGCGAATCGATCGCCACCGCGTTCGACCGCCTGCTGCACTTCGCCGAAGGGCGCACGCGCCACCTGCTGGTGGTGGACGACGACGCCGACGCGCGCACCGCCGTGCGCACGCTGCTCAAGGACGATTCCATCGTCATCGACGAGGCCGGTTCGGGCGAGGAAGCCCTTTCGCTCGCCACCGGCACCGACTATGACTGCATCGTGCTCGACCTCGGGTTGCCGGGCATGTCCGGCATGGAATTCCTCGAGCACCTGTCGCGCCTGGGGCATACGCCTCCCGTCGTCGTCTACTCCGGCCGCGACCTCTCGCGCGAGGAGAGCATGCGTATCCGCCAGTACACCGACAGCATCGTGGTGAAGGGCGCGCGCTCGCCCGATCGCCTGCTCGACGAGGTGAGCCTGTTCCTGCACTCGATTCGCCACGGCGGCGGCCGGGCGCAGGCCGCCGCGCAGGGCACGGGCATCGACGAAGCCGACCTGCGTGGCCGCCGCGTGCTGCTGGTGGATGACGACATGCGCAACCTGTTCGCGCTGTCGAAGGTGCTGCGCGCGAAGGGCATCGACGTCACCATGGCGCAGGACGGCCAGAAAGCCCTCGACACGCTCGACCGGGACCCGGGCCTCGAACTGGTGCTGATGGACATCATGATGCCGGTGATGGACGGCTACGACACCATGCGCGCCATCCGCGCCAAACCGGCGGTCGCCCGGGTGCCGATCATCGCGCTCACCGCCAAGGCGATGCGCGGCGACCGCGAGAAGTGCCTGGAGGCCGGCGCCAACGATTACCTTTCCAAGCCGATCGACGTCGACCGCCTGCTGTCGATGATCCGCGTGTGGTTGCCGGCAAGGGACTGAGGTGGACGTCGAGGACATCGAGATCCAGCTCTTCGTGCAGGCCATGCGCCTGCGCCACGGCCACGACTTCAGCGAATACGCCCCGGCGTCGCTGAAGCGCCGGGTGCAGCAGCTGGTGCGCACGCACGAGAGCGGCACGGTGGTGCGCCTGGTGGATCGCATCCTGCACGAGGAGGGATTCCTCCCTCGCGTCATCGAAGGCCTGTCGGTGCCCGTGTCGGAGATGTTCCGCGACCCGGCCGTGTTCCGTTCGCTCCGCGACAAGGTGCTGCCGGTGTTGGCCTCCTACCCGGAAATCAACATCTGGCAGGCGGGCTGTGCGCACGGGCAGGAGGTGTACTCGCTCGCGATCCTGCTCGAGGAGGCCGGGCTGTACGAGCGATCGCGCATCTATGCCACCGACTTCAACGACGCGGCCCTCGCCGTGGCCGCCGAAGGCATCTACGCCACGCGCGAGGCGCGCGACTGGTCGCGCAACTACCTCGAGGCGGGCGGCTCGCATTCTTTCAGCGACTATTACAGCGCGCGCTACGACTTCATCAAGCTCGACCAGCGCCTGCGCCGCAACGTCACCTTCCTCAACCACAACCTCGTCACCGACGAGGTGTTCTGCGAGGCCCACCTGATCCTCTGCCGCAACGTGCTGATCTACTTCAGCAACGCGTTGCAGGACCGCACCCTGGGCCTGTTCCGCGACAGCCTCGTGCGCGGCGGCTTCCTCTGCCTGGGTACCCGCGAGAACATCGACTTCTCGCCCGCCGCGTCGTGCTTCACCCATATCGACGGTGCCCTGCGCATCTATCAACTGGGCGGTTCCGGCGCGAAGGCGCTGAAGACATGACGGCCTACGCGGCCATCGCGATCGGTTGCAGCGCGGGCGGCCTGGTCGCCCTCGAGCGCCTGCTGCCCGGTCTCGATCCGCGCCTGCCCGTGCCGATCGTCGTGTGTTGTCACACGGGGTCGCCGGACGTCGGCCTGCTCGTGGAACTGCTCGGGCGCCACAGCGTGTTGCCGGTCAAGGAGGCGCACGAGCGCGAGTCCACCGATCCGGGCACCGTGCACGTGGCTCCCAGCGGCTACCACCTGCTGGTCGAATCCAACTTCCACTTCTCCCTCAGCGTCGACGCGAAAGTCGCCTATGCGCGCCCTTCGATCGACGTCCTCTTCGAAACCGCTGCCGCCGCCTGGCGTGAACGGCTCATCGCCGTACTCATGACCGGTGCCAATTCCGACGGAGCGCAGGGCCTCAAGGCCGTGCGCGACGCCGGAGGCTACGCCATCGTGCAGGATCCCTCCACTGCCGAAGCCGACGTGATGCCCCGAGCGGGGCTGGATATCGCCGGTGCCGACGCGTGCCTGCCCCTGGACGCCATCGCGGCCGCGCTCAACCGACTCTGCATGTCATGACCAGCACTCGCCCCAAGATCCTCGTCGTCGACGACACCCCCGCCAACCTCGTCGCCATGCGCCGCCTGCTCGCCCGCGTGGACGCGGACATCTACGAAGCGGCCAGCGGCAACGATGCCCTCGCGCTCTGCCTCGACCACCGCTTCGCGCTCGTGCTCCTGGACGTGAACATGCCCGAGATGGACGGCTTCGAGGTGGCGCAATTCATCTCCGACAACGACGGCATGGGCGAGACGCCGATCATCTTCGTCACCGCCGCCTATGCCGACGACATCAACCGCATCCGTGGCTACACCGCCGGCGCGGTCGATTACATCGCCAAGCCGATCAACGACGTGATCCTGCAATCCAAGGTGAAGGTCTTCCTCGACCTGTACCGCGCCCGCGCCCTGCTGCAAACCGCGCTGGATGAATTGTCGCTGCGCAACGAACAGCTCACCCGCGAGGTGAACGAGCGCACGCGGATGGAACAGCTGGTAAGGCACCAGGCCATGCACGACGCCCTGACCGGCCTGCCCAATCGCACGCTGTTCCGCGAGCGGCTGGAAAGCGCCATCGCCACGGCGAACGACGGTGGCCATGCGTTCGCACTGGCCTACATCGACATCGACGGCTTCAAGGGCGTGAACGACAGCCATGGCCATGCCGCGGGCGACGAGCTGCTGAAGGCCATCGCGGCACGCATGGCCGCGCGAACGCGCGCCAGCGATACGGTGGCTCGCCTGGGCGGGGATGAATTCGCGCTGCTGCTCGACGGCACCAGCGACGCCGAAAACGCGCTCGCGCGTTGCCGCGCGTTGGGGGAGGTGATCGCCGAGCCTTACATGCTAGATGTGGCGGGAGCCCGCATTCCCGCGCATATCGGCGCGAGTATCGGGGTGACGTTATTCCGCGACGGCGACGCCTACGACCGGCTGGTCGCGTCGGCCGACGGGGCGATGTACGAGGCCAAGCGCGGCGGGAAGAACCGGAGCGTTCTGGCGGCCTAGACGAGCCGCATCACCGCTTGGCGAAAACCGGTCGCAGGGCACTGGGCATGCTTCGAAGTCTAATTGCAACTCGTTCTCATTAAGATTACGATAAGCTTTCTGTAAGCGCCGCCAGGGGCAACCCAAGCCGTCCCACCGTGAGCCATCCGGCCCGCGCGGACCCGTGCGTCCCGAATTTCGTCAGCTACAAGGAACCACCCTCCATGGCCTTCATCAAGAGCCGCAAGCATGCCGCCCCCGCCGCGCGCACCGTCGGTGCCGCCGTCTTCCTGACCCTCGCCCACGGCGCCGCCGCCGTCGACGCGCCGCCGCAACAGGCCAAGGTCAACGACGCGCAGGCGCTGCCCGGCATGCAGGTGGAGGCCGATCGCTCGTCCGACTACCGCGTGGATAAGGTGTCCTCGCCGAAGTTCACCCAGTCGTTGCTCGACACCACGCAGTCGATCCAGGTGATCGGCAAGGAAATCATGCAGCAGCAGGGCGCCACCACCCTCACCGAAGCGCTGCGCAACAGCCCGGGCGTGGGTACGTTCTACGTGGGCGAGAACGGCGCGACCAATACGGGCGACGCCATCTACATGCGCGGCTTCGACACCTCGGGCAGCATCTTCGTCGACGGCGCGCGCGATCTCGGCACCGTGTCGCGCGATGTCTTCAACATCGAGCAGGTCGAGGTCACCAAGGGTCCGGACGGCACCGAATACGGCCGCACCTCGCCCACCGGCGCGGTGAACCTCGTCACCAAGCAGCCGGTACTGGGCAACGGTATCTCCGGCTCGGTGCAGGCCGGCAGTGGACAGCGCCAGCGCGCCACCGCCGACTGGAACCAGGCGCTCGACGGCGACAAGGCCTTCCGCCTCAACGTCATGGGCCAGGACAGCGGCGTCTACGGCCGCGACCGCGTGAAGAACGACCGCTGGGGCGTCGCTCCGTCGCTTGCCTTCGGTTTGGGCACGCCCACCCGCGTGTACCTCGACTACCTGCACATCAAGCAGAACAACCGCCCCGACGGCGGCGTGCCGACCATCGGCCTGCCCGGCTACAGCGCGCCGGACAAGCGCGGCTTTCTCAACGACGCCGCCAAGGTCGATCCGAGCAACTTCTACGGCACCGACCAGGACCACGACCGCGACACCCAGGACATGTTCACGGTGATCGTCGAACACGACTTCAACGAGAACCTCGCCCTGCACAACACCTCGCGCCTGGGCCGCACCACGCAGGATTACCTGCTCACCTCGTTCATGGGCTCGACCGCGAACCTGCTCACCCCGAACCCGGCCGATCCGTCCACCTGGACCATCGCGCGCAGCCTGCCCACCTTCAAGCACCAGGCCAACCGCATCGCCACCAACCAGACCAACCTCACCGCGCACCTGGGCGACGGCGCGGTCACCCACGACATCAGCGCGGGCATCGAGCTCACGCAGGAAAAGGCCCGCACGATCGGCTTCGGCGCGTTGGGCGGCAGCACCTGGCCCGCCGCCAACCTTTACGCACCCGACTCCCACGTACGCGGCCTCGTCTACGGCGAAACCGGCGCGCATAGCGACGCCAAGACCACCACCGAGGCGGCGTACCTGTTCGATACGGTGAAGTTCGGCGACCACTGGCAGGTCAACGCCGGCGTGCGCATGGACCACTACAAGACCGAGTTCGACAGCCTCGTGGCCTGCGGCGGCCGCGGCGGCCCCGCCTGCGGTACCCGGCCCACGGGCACCATCGTGCCCGGCGTGGACGCGAGCAAGAGCGACAACCTCTTCAACTACAAGCTCGGCGTGCTCTACAAGCCGACCGCCAACGGCAGCATCTACGTCAACGTCGCGCAGTCGCAGGAGCCGCCGGGCGGCAACACGCTCACGCTGTCCAGCTCGGCCAACAGCGCCGACAACCCGCTGTTCGACCCGCAGAAGGCGCGCACCGCCGAGGTGGGCACCAAGTGGGACCTGATCGACCAGAAGCTGTTGCTCACCGCCGCGCTTTACCGCACCACGGTCACCAACGAGGTGGTGCAGGACCCGACCGACCTGCAGTACTACCAGGTGGGCAAGAAGCGCGTGCAGGGCGTGGAAATCACCGCCGTGGGCAAGCTCACGGACAACTGGGCGGTCAGCGCCGGCTTCACCACCATGGACGCCACGGTGAAGAAGGGCTCGGTCGTCACCGCTGACGGCTCCGACGACCTGGCCTACACGCCGAAGAAAGCCTTCACGTCCTGGACCACCTATCGCCTGCCCTTCGGCCTCACCGTCGGCGGCGGCGCACGCTACAGCGGGGAACTCAAGCGCGGCACCGACGGCGCGGTGGGCACGCCTGCCTACACCAAGGCCTACTGGGTGTTCGACGCGATGGCGAGCTACCAGGTCAACCGCCACGTCGACCTGCAGCTCAACGTGTACAACCTCTTCGACAAGGACTACGTCGCGGCGATCAACAAGAGCGGCTACCGTTACACTCCGGCCACGCCCCGCTCGGCGATGCTGAGCGCGAACATCCGTTTCTGACGCAAGGGGAAGACCACCATGCTCCTGCACGTTCCCGAGGTCCTGAGCAAGGAGCAGGTCGCCGGCATGCGCAAGGTCATGGATGGCGCCGAATGGACCGACGGCCGGCAGACCGTCGGTCCCCAGGGCGCCCGCGTGAAGCGCAACCTGCAGCTGCCCGAAGCCTCACCGGTGCGTCGCGAGCTGGGCGAGAGGGTGCTCGCGGCGCTGCGCGTGCATCCGCTCTACCATTCGGCCGTGCTGCCGCTGCGCACGTTGCCGCCGCGCTTCAACCGCTACGAAGGCGGCGGCGAATACGGCTTCCACATCGACGGCGCCGTGATGGGCGCGGGCGACGATATTCATATCCGCAGCGACGTGTCCGTCACCCTCTTCCTCGCCGAACCGGAGGAGTACGACGGCGGCGAACTCATCGTGAGCGACACCTACGGCGAACACGAAGTGAAGTTGCCCGCCGGCGACGCCATCGTGTATCCCTCGTCGAGCCTCCATCGCGTCACCCCCGTCACCCGCGGTGCGCGGGTGGCGTCGTTCTTCTGGGTGCAGAGCATGGTGCGCGACGACGGCATGCGCCGTTTGCTGCTGGAGATGGATACGGCCATCCGCAAGCTGTCGGCCGACGGGGCGGACCAAGGCTCGATCCTGCAGTTGACGGGCGTGTATCACAATCTCCTTCGTCGCTGGGCCGAGACCTGACGCTCCGTAGGATTCGCCGATACGATCGGCTCCCACCCCTTCGGGCGTCGGGTTTCGACGATCTGGCTACCGAAGGGGTGGGAGCCGACCGCGTCGGCGAAGGGTCCGCGACAACGAAAGGTAGGCATCGCGGCCCGGGGGCGGGATAATCCCCCTCCCCCCGATGTCGGCTTTCCCCCAAGCATGTTCCAACCCGGTCAACGCTGGATCTCCACCGCCGAGCCCGAGCTCGGCCTCGGCACCATTCTTCGCGTCGAGGGACGCGGCGTGCAGGTGCTCTTCGCCAAGGCGGGCGTGCTGCGCCCCTATGCCACCGACAGCGCCCCGCTGGTCCGCGCCGAATTCCGCGCCGGACAGCGCGTTTCGGGCAAGGGCATCGCCTTCCTCGTCGAACGCGTGGAAGAACGCGAGGGGCTGTTCGTCTATCGCGGCGAGGGCCGCGAACTCGAAGAAGGCCAGCTCGACGACGAACAGGCCATGTCGCAGGCCGACGACCGCCTGATCGGCGGCCGTACCGAGCCCAACGATCGCTTCGACCTGCGCCTGGAGGCCTTGCGCCGTCGCGCCGACGCCCGCCGCTCCCCCGCCTGGGGACTGGAATCCTCGCGTATCGGATTGGTACCGCACCAGCTTCGCGTGGCCGGCATCGCCGCCGCGCGTCGGCCGCCACGCGTGCTGCTGGCCGATGAAGTCGGTCTGGGCAAGACCATCGAGGCCGGCATGATCCTCGCCCGCCAACTGGCCGCGGGCCGCGCCGGACGCGTGCTGCTGCTGTTACCCGAAACCCTGGTCTACCAGTGGTTCGTCGAGCTGCTCCGCCGCTTCAACCTGTCGTTCTTGATCTTCGACGAGGAGCGCTGCGAGGCCATCGAGCAAGCCAGTGACGGCCGCAATCCCTTCGAGGACGAACAACTCGTCATCGCCGATTTCGCCTTCCTCGAAAACACGCCGCGCCGCGCGCGCCAGCTCGTCGACGCCGGCTGGGACCTCATCGTGGTGGACGAAGCCCATCACCTGGAATGGGCGCCCGAGGGAGCGAGCCCGCGCTATCGCCTCGTGGAAGAACTGGCCGCGGCCACGCCCGGCGTGATCCTGCTGACCGCCACGCCCGAGCAACTGGGCCGGGCCGGCCACTTCGCCCGCCTGCGGCTGCTCGATCCGCAGCGTTACGGCGACCTGGACGCCTATCTCGCCGAAGCGACCGGCTACGCGCCGCTGTCCGACCTCGCCAGCGCCCTGGCCGAAGGCAAGACGCTCGACGCCGACCAGCGCGCGTTGCTCGCCGAGCGCTTCAAGGGCGACCGCGAACTGGCCCACCTGCTCGATCGCCCCGACGCGGGCGACGCCCTGCTTGCGGCGTTGATCGATCGCCACGGCACCGGTCGCGCCATGTTCCGCAACCGCCGCGCCGGCATCGGCGGTTTCCCGCGCCGCGCGCCGGAGATCCTCGCGATCGACCCGGGCACGCTTGCGCCCGGACGCCGCGAGGCCCTGCTGGCCGAATTCCGATCCGATATCCAGCAGCCGCCCGCGCCGCTGGAATTCGATTACGCGGACGACCCGCGCCTCACCGCGCTGATCGGCCTGCTCGACGCGCATCCGGCCGACAAGTTCCTGCTGCTCTGCCGCAGCCAGTCCAAGGTGCTCGCGATCGAAGACGCCCTGCGCACCCGGAGCGGCGTCGGCGTGGCCCGCTTCCATGAGGGGCTGGGCATCGTCCAGCGCGACCGCAACGCCGCTTTCTTCGCCCAGCCCGACGGCGCGCGGTTGCTGCTGTGCTCGGAGATCGGCTCCGAAGGCCGCAACTTCCAGTTCGCGCACCGCCTGGTCATGTGGGATCTCCCGCTCGATCCCGACCTGCTCGAACAGCGCATCGGCCGCCTCGATCGCATTGGCCAGAAGCACGACATCACCATTCACGTACCGGTGCTCGCGCAGAGCGCGCAGCACGTGCTCGCCCGCTGGTACGACGAAGGCCTCGACGCGTTCCGCTCCAGCCCGGCCGACGGCCGCGAGCTGCTGCGCCGTTTCGGCACCTTGCTCTCCTCGCTGGCCGACGAGCATGCGCGCGGCGACGACGATCGCGACCAGGAACTCGACTCGCTCGTTTCCGAGACCCGCGCGGCGCACGAAGAGCTTTCCGCGCTCATCCACGCCGGCCGCGATCACCTGCTCGAACTGGCCGCCAGCCGCGATCCCCATGCCAACGATCTGGCCGAGACCTTCGCGCGCGAAGACGACGACCCTGCACGCGACGCGTTCATCCAGCGCCTGTTCGAAAGCTATGGCGTGCACGCGGAAGAACTGAGCCGCGACATCGTGCTACTCGATCCGCAATACCTCTCCACCGACGGCCTGCCCGGCTTCGCGGACGGCCCTCTGTCGATCACCTTCTCGCGCGAGGTGGCGCTGTCGCGCGACGACCTGCCCCTGCTGCGCATGGACCATCCCATGGTCAACGCCGCGGTCGATCTGCTGGTGTCCGGCGAGGCCGGCAACGCCGCGTTCCTCGTCGACGACGCCCTGCCCGTGCGCACGGTGCTGTTGCAGGCCGTCTACGTGGTGGAAGTGGTGGCCGACCGTGCGCTCGACGCCGAACGTTTCCTGCCCGCCACGCCGCTCGTGCTCACGGTGGACACGCGCCTGACCGAACGCCCGGGCTATCGACCCAGCGACAAGGCCTTGCGCCTTGCCGGCGACCGCAACATCGACGTGGCGCGCTACCGCAAGTTCCTCTCCAAGCTCGTGCCGCCGATGCTCGAACAGGCGAAGGACCTCGCCGAGGCGCGCGCCGAGGTGCTCAAGTACGAGGCCATCGACGCGGCCACGGCGGAACTGGGCACGGAATACGCCCGCCTGCTCGCGCTGCGTGCGGTGAATCCGTCGATCACGGCGGCCGAAGTCGAGGCGGTCGCCACCGAGCGCGACGCCCTGCTCGCGGCGCTGCCCGATGCACGGGTGCGCCTGGATGCGGTGCGCTTCGTGGTGAGCCCTGACTTCCTCTCGATGCGCTAGCAGCGGCCTTTGCCTTGCTCGATAGGAGCCGCTTCAGCGGCGATCGCAGGTCGCGACACCGTTAGGCATCGCCGATGAATCGGCTCCTACCGAGCAAGGGCTAGCCCTGCCAACGGCGGGGTGGCGGTCGAACGCCCCACGCCCACAGCAGTGCCAATCCCGCGATGAGCCCGCCCAGGTGGGCGAAATGGGCTACCCCGGCCAGCGTGCCGGTGATACCGAAGACGAGTTCCGCCACGCCGTATAGGGTGACGAACAGCCATGCCGGAATGCCGATGGGGATCGGAATCAGGATCAGCTTCTCGCGCGGAAACAGCATGGCGAACGCCCCCAGCAAGCCGAATACCGCGCCCGAAGCGCCCACGGTCGGAAACATCCGGTCGGGCTCGAACAGGTAGAGCACCGCCAGTTGCGCCACGGCCGCGGCCACCAGGCATACGAAGTAATAGATCGCGAAGCGCCTCGCGCCCATCACGCCCTCGATGAGGCTGCCGAACATGTACAGGCCGTACATGTTCAGCACGATGTGCATCACGCTGCCATGGAGAAAGCCGTAGCTGACGAGCTGCCACGGCTGGAAGCCCAACGTGGCCAGTTGCCCGTTGCCCATGTCGACCACCGTACTGTGGCCGTAGGGCCACAGTCCCAGCCAGCGGGTGACCGCCAGCGTGTCGGCGTCGTTCAGCAGCATCTGCAACGCGAACAGCACGACGTTCGCGATGAGCAGGTTACGGGTAACGGGAAGCAGGCGACCGAACATGGGCGGCGATGCCTCAGGCCAACGGCGTGGGCTGGAGGATCTCGATCCAGTATTCGTCGGGATCGCGAATGAAGGCGATGTGGCGCATGCGGCCGTCGGCCAGGCGCTTCTGGAAGGTGACGCCCAGTGCCTCGAAACGCGCGCAGGCCGCATTCACGTCGGGCACGCTCACGCACAGGTGGCCGAAGCCGCGCGGTTCGCTGTTGCCGTTGTGATACGGCGTCGTCGCTTCCTTTTCCGTACCGTGGTTGTGGGTGAGCTCGAGCACGCCGCTCTGGCGCAGCACCCATTCCTTGCGCGCGTCGTCGTCATCGGGAATCACCGAGGTATCGCCGACGAGCACGAGGTAGACGATGGTGAAGGCGGCCTCGGCGAACACGTTCTTGTAGACCGGCGTAAAACCGAGCACGCGCGTGTAGAAATCCAGCGATACGTCGAGGTCACGCACGCGGATCATCGTGTGGTTGAACACGAAGCCATGGGTGGCCGCATCCGGCGTGGCGGTGACGCCGGGGAGCGAGGTGAGGTCGGAAAGGGGCATGGGGAGCTCCGGGGAATGTATCCGGCAAGGGTAGCAGCCTCTCTCACCATCGTCCCTGCGTACGCAGGGATGACGGGTCATTCGCGGCGGGAAGATAACGACAACCCCGCCAACACCACCGCCAACGCCCCGTACGCCGCGACGAACTGCCACACCAGCCCCCGCTGCCCCACGTCCAGCATCCACGGCAGGTACACCGTGCCCACGGGATCCACCGAATGGATGATCCCGAACAGCGTCAGTACGCCGCCCAGGGCTACGATCCCCGCCGCCTTTCGCACGTGCCCGTCGATCATCGCCACGACGAAACTCGCCCAGACCATCGAGGTGATGATGAAACCGTTGCCGAGGATGGCGATCACCGCCATCGCGGACACGCCATGGCTGTCGTCCGCATACAACGCGGCGAAATGCGCCGGGTCGACGATGGACGGATCGCCCAGCTTGATCGCCAGCATGCGCGCGATGGCGGGGAAGAAGCTGAAGACCACCGCGCCGGCATACCGCAGCGGCGTGGCCTCGAAGGCCTGCGTGGTGATGCCGATGGACACGAAGACGAGGATCGGCGCCAGCACCGCCACGGGCAGCAGTTCGACGAGATTGGAGAGATAGCCGAGCACGCCACCCAGGCCGATCACCAGGCCGGTGACCAGCGTATAGCCGGTGCGCGCACCCATCGCCTTGTAGGCAGGCTGTCCGATGTACGGCGTGGTCTGCGCCACGCCGCCGCAGATCCCCGCGACGAGGGTCGCCAAGGCCTCCACCAGCAGGATGTCGCGCGTGGGGTAATCGTCGCCGGCCGCGCGGGCGCTCTCGGTGACGTTGATGCCGCCGACCACCATCAGCAGGCCGAACGGCAGGATCAGCGGCAGGTAGGGCACGGTGGCGGAAAAGCCGTCGACGAAGCCCAGCGTGGGCCACGGGAAGCCGATGCGCCACTGCCATGCGGCGGGCGCGTGATAACCGCTACCCAGCCATCCGATCGGTCCCAACCCGTAATAGAGCAGCACGCCGACGAAAAACGCGCCGAGCACCCCGGGCAGGCCGAAAGGCAATCGACGCTTCGCGACGAGCGCGTAGAGCACGACACCCAGGCCCGCGAAGCCGACCACCGGCACGCGCATGATCTCCACCAGCGGCAGGAAACCCATGAGCACCAACGCGATGCCCGCAATGGACCCCAGCAGGCCCGCACGCGGCACCGACCGTTGCACCCATGCCCCGGCGAACGACAGAACGAACTTGAGCATCCCCATCACCACCAGCGACGCCATGCCCAGGCGCCACGTCGCCTCGCCGGCCGACAGGGCATCCATCCCGGCCTGCCGGTAAGCGGCGAACGCCGGGCCGAGCACCAACAGGGCCATGCCGATGCTGGTCGGGGCATCGAGACCGAGCGGCATGGCGGTGACGTCGTGGCGCCCGGTGCGGTGCGCCAGGCGCCGGGCCATCCACGTATAGGCCAGGTTGCCGAGCAGCACGCCCAGGGCGGTGCCGGGAAACATCCGTCGGAACACGATATCGGCCGGCACGCCGAAGATGCCGACGAGCGCCGTGGCCAGGAAGGCCAGGATCGACAGGTTGTCGACCACGAGGCCGAGCACGCCGTTGAGGTCGCCGCCGGTAAAGCGGCGGCGCGGGAGGGTAGCTGCCATTCGGGAGTCCTTGAACGGACGTCCGTGCGTCCGCGAGCACAGCCTACACTGCCAGAATCCCCTCGCGGACAGGGCCCGCGAATCCTGCGAAGCGTCGAATCACTAAAAAAAAGAGCCCGGCTTTCGCCGGGCTCCTTTCTGTAGCTACCGATGCTGCGCGGCTTACTGCTGAACCTGCAGTTCCGTGCGACGGTTGCGAGCGCGGCCTTCGGCCGTGTCGTTGGTGTCGATCGGGTTGTTCTCACCGTGGCCGATCGGGCCTTCCAGGCGGTCGGCGGTGATGCCGTGCGAGGTCAGGTAGTCGTACACGATCTTGGCGCGACGCTCGGACAGACCCTGGTTGTAGGCATCCTTACCGACGCTGTCGGTGTAGCCGGCAACCGTGACCTTGACCTGCGGGTAGCGCTGCAGGGTGTCGACAGCCTGGTCAAGCACGCCCAGCGACTCGCTGGTCGGCTCCTGCAGGGTCGGGCCGATGTTCGTCTCGCCCTTCTTCGGACGGTCGAACTTGAAGTTGACGCCGCGCAGGTCGATGACGACCTTCTGCGGGCAACCATCCGGACCGACGATCGTGCCGGAAGGCGTACCCGGGCACTTGTCGTCGCAATCGTTCACGCCGTCGCCATCGCTGTCGAGCGTGGAGCAGTCCGGCTGGGCCGGAGCAGCGGCCGGGGCCGGAGCCGGGGCAGCCGGCGGCTCGCCGAAGCGCGACACGATCGAGAAGCCGAGGAACCAGTCGCCGTAGCCATTCTCGCTACGAACGGTCTTGTCGTCCCAGTCGTAGCGGTAGCCGGCTTCCACGCGGAAGTCGGAGCTGTCGGTGATGGTCTTGGACACGCCGACGCCGAGCTCGGCGGCCGGGGACCAGCCGTTGTCCGACGGGTTGTGGTGGTACGAACCCATCACACCGGCCAGCAGGTACGGACGCCAGCTGTCCCACGCACCGGCGTAGAAGCGAGCGGCAACGCCGTAGCTGTTGTTGGCCCAGTGACCGGTGCCGTCGTTATCGCGCTTGGTGCGATCGGCGAAGATGTCGATCGAAGCGTTGTTGGAAATGAACTTACCGAAGCCCAGGCCGTAGTAGACCTGGCGGCTGTTCGTGTTGCGATCGGTGTCGTTGTAGTAACCGCCAACCGTCGGGGCGATGTACCAGCGGCCGTCGTAGCCGTTACCCGCCGTGTCGGCGGATTCCTGCGCGTGAACGGCACCCACGCCGCCCAGGGCCAAACCAATCAGCAAAAACAAGCCCTTACGTTTCATCGGTGTCTCCTCATTATTGGTATTCGCGTCCGCGCTCCACCCCAGACGGAAATCGCGCGTAGAACTCTGTCGAATCCGGGGACTTCGGCCGTCCCTCGCTTTTAAACCCCTTCAACGGGCGGCGGCAGTTTAGCAAAAATCAAACAATTGGGGCACTGCCGCCGAACGTCGTTCATACTTGAGTCACGGCCATTATCAAGCCGTGAAGAGCGTCATGAACTCGTGAATGGGCATGGCATCGAGCTTTTCCGGCACGGACGTCACGGCGAGCACCTTTTCCACGCGCTCGGCGGGCCATTCGGCACGCAGGGCCGACTCGAACTTCTTCAGCAGCACGGGGATGCCCTCGGCGCGGCGCTTGCGGTGGCCGATGGGGAAATCGATGGAGACCTTTTCGGTGCTGGAACCGTCCTTGAAGAACACCTGCACCGAATTGCCGATGTAGCGCTTTTCGGGATCGAAATAATCCTTGGTGAACTGCGGGTTCTCGACGACGGTCATTTTCTCGCGGAGGGCGTCGATGCGCGGATCGGCGGCCACGTCGTCGTTGTAGTCGTCGGCGGTGAGACGGCCGAAAATCAGCGGCACCGCCACCATGTACTGGATGCAGTGGTCACGGTCGGCGTAGTTGGCCAGCGGACCGGTCTTGTCGATGATGCGCACGCCCGCTTCCTGGGTCTCGATGACGATCTTCTCGATCTCGTCGATGCGCGAGCCCACCTGGGCGTGCAGCTGCATGGCGCACTCCACCGCGGTCTGGGCGTGGAACTCGGCCGGGAAGCTGATCTTGAAGAGCACGTTCTCCATCACGTAGCTGCCGAACGGGCGCTCGAACTGGAACGCGTTGCCCTTGAAGGCCACGTCGTAGAAGCCCCACGTCTTGGCCGTCAAGGCCGACGGATAGCCCACCACGTTGCGGTAGACGGCGTTGATGGCGTGGGTGACGGCACGGCGGCAGGCGTCGCCGGCGGCCCAGCTCTTGCGCGGACCGGTGTTCGGCGCGTGGCGGTAGGTGCGCAGGGCGCCGTTGTCGATCCAGCTGTGCGACACGGCCGTGGTGATCTGGTCCTTGTCGCCGCCCAGCATGGCCGTGGTGACCGCCGTGGAGGCCAGGCGCACCAGGATCACGTGGTCCTGGCCGACGCGGTTGAAGCTGTTCTTCAGGGCGTAGCAGCCCTGGATCTCGTGGGCCTTGATCGCGTAGCCCAGCACGTCACGCACGGTCAGGGGCTTGCCGCCTTCCTTTTCCGCCTTGCGCGAGAGGTAGTCGGCCACCGAGAGGATGGCGCCGAGGTTGTCCGACGGATGCCCCCATTCGGCGGCCAGCCAGGTGTCGTTGAAGTCGAGGTAGCGGATCTGGGTACCGATGGCGAAGGCGGCCTGCACCGGATCGAGCTCGTGCGAGGTGAACGGCACGCGGGTGCCGCCGGCCAGCGTGGCGCCCGGCACGACCGGGCCCAGGTGCTTCACGCAGTCGGGAAACTTCATGGCCAGCGCGGAACAGGCCAGCGAGTCCAGGAGCATGTAGCGCGCGGTGTCGTAGGCTTCCTGCGAGTCGATCGCGTAATCGGCCACGTAGTTGGCGATGTCCACCAGCGGCTGGTCCGGATCGGGACGCGTGGCGGAACGGATGTCGTGTGCGCTCATGGACTTCTCGTGAGGGGGTTGGGAAAGCCGCCGATTTTAACCGCTGCCCCCCGGGCCGTCTTGCCGCGCCGCAACTGAAGCACCACAATGCCCGCCACTACAACCCAAAGGGGAGTAGTTCCGCGGGGCGCTGCGCCCCGTGCGCGACGATCGTCAGTACGGACGCCCCACGCGTCCCGGTCGTCGCGGCGGCTTCGCGCCGGGAACGAGACTTTTGCGGTGAACGACGGGCGCGCGTACCCGTCGCTCGCCGCATTCGTTCTCGAAGCGCGCGAAGGATGCCCATGGATTTCCTCACCCCCGAATTCTTCTCCGGCCTGGCCGCCATCATCCTGCTCGACCTCGTGCTGGCCGGCGACAACGCCATCGTGATCGCGCTGGCGGCCCGGAACCTCCCGCGGAATCTCCAGAAGAAAGCCGTGTTCTGGGGCACCTTCGGCGCCATCGCCTTGCGGGTGGCCCTCACCTTCGCGGTGATCTGGCTGCTGAAGCTGCCCGGCCTGATGCTGGCCGGCGGCCTGCTGCTGTTGCCCATCGCCTGGAAGCTGCTCAAGCACGAGGAACACGATCCGAACGTGAGCGCGGCCTCGAGCTTCTGGTCGGCCATCCGGACCATCGTGGTGGCCGATGCCCTGATGGGCCTGGACAACGTGCTGGCGATCGCCGGCGCGGCCAAGGGCCACATGGGCCTGGTGGTGCTGGGACTGGCCATCAGCGTGCCGCTGGTGGTGTGGGGCTCCACCCTCATCCTGCGGCTGATCGAGCGCTTCCCGGTGATCGTCTACATCGGTGCCGGGGCCATCGCCTGGACGGCGGCGAGGATGATCGCTCACGACCACCTGACGGCGCCGTGGTTCGACGCGCGGCCGTGGGCGGCGTGGGTGCTGGACGTGGTGCTGGTGCTGGCGGTGTGTGGCGGGGGCTGGCTGGTGGCGCGGCGTAGGCGCGGCAACGCTTCGTAGGAGGACGGAGGCGCTGGGTTCCTGCTTTCGCAGGAACGACGGGCAGCAAGATTTACCGTTGCTACAAAGTAGCCTCACGTCGTTCCTGCGAAAGCAGGAACCCAGCGTCGCGCGTCCGAGGACGCGGCTGACCCTCCCACGAAAAAAAAGGCCGCCCGAAGGCGGCCTTTCCGGTTATTAGAACCGGAAGCGGACGTAAGCCGCCGGTCCGTTGAGCTTCATGTCCAGGTCGAGATCGTAGTTGCGCTTGTCCTGGTGCAGGCGGATCTTCGTGTACGCATACTCGGCGCCGAAGCCGACGTTCTGCCACGGGAACCACTCCACGCCCAGCGCGGCGTCCCAGATGTGCCCGTTGAGGGTGCCGCCGTTCTTCTTCACGCCGGAGGCGTTGAAGTACATGCGCCACTGGTCGTTGAACGCGTGGCGCCAGCCGATCTGCAGGTTGGGCGCCCATGCGTTCGTGCTGCCCGACGCGCCATCGGTCTCGGTCTGGCCCATCGCCGTGACCGTGCCGTTGATGCCGTAGCGCACCTTGTAATAGGCCGCGCCGATGCCGAGACCGAACACGTCGTCGCCGGTACCGAACCACCACTTGTACGCGGCGCTGCCGAAGGTGAACTTGAGGTTGCCCTTGACGTAGGCATCCGCCGAGATCGGCTGGCCGAGGAAGTTGATCTGCTCGGAAAGGCTCTTCGAGTGCGAGCGATCCACTTCGTAGTAATCGAAGGTAAAGCCCTGGTGCTCGCCGATGAGGAAATCCAGGCGGGCGCGGGGCACGGTCTTGTGCTTCTTGAAGTCGAGATCGTCTTCGAGATTCACGTCGCCGGTGGTGTTGAGGAACCCGGTCTTGGCACCGATGGTCGTGTCGTTGTTGGTGTAGTAGCCACCGACCCAGAGGCTGATGTTGTCCAGCGCCCGTGACTGCGACTTCTTGTTAGAGCTGTCCTGCGCATGTGCCGCGGCACCGAAGACAGCCAGTGATGCAAGGGCCAGACCCGTGGTGACCTTGCCAAAACGATGTGGACGAGTGCGCATGAAAACTCCCTGCTTAAGATTTCGTATCGGTGATGTATCGAACCCCGAGCGAAATCTTAATGAGGGATGATGTGTGCACGATGTGCAGGGGAACCCGCGCGTGTTTCAAACGCGTTCACGGTGCGCTGACAGTGAAAGCCTTGTGAATACCTAAAGTGTGATGGGCAACCTCACCGTGACCGTCGTATCTGGTGTATCGCGCGTCACGCCGACGCCGAGCGTGACGTTCAGTGTTTCCTTCTCGTTGAAGCGATAGGAACCGCCAATGAGCAACGAGCCCAGCGTGGCTCGCGCCGAGCCGGGCAACGGCCTGTCGTTCTGTTTCGTGCGGCCGACGAACGCCTGGTCGTAGCCGATGCTGATGGACGCCTTCTCGTTGAGCGAAAGGCCCATGCCGATGCTGACGTCGGCGATGTCGCCCGCTTTCACGTCGCCGAGGAACTGCTTGCCGGCCAGCAGCACGTTCCGGCTGACGTTCTTGCGTTCGAAGTTATGCAGGTAACTGAAGTTGCCGAAGAACACCACCGGGTCGGACGGGTACAGCCACGTCAGGCCCAGTTGCGCGGAATAGAATCCGGAACCCGTGGGACTGCGCAACGGCAAGCCGGTGCCCGTGAAGTTCTCCACGCAGCGCGTGACGCAATCGCTGGTCACCTCGAACGGATCGCGGCCGGTGCGGGACTTGGCGCGGAACCAGCCCACGTAATAGGGCTTGTCGGCGCCGCCGTCGTTGAGCTGGTAGCGCAACGTGGCCTCGATGTCGCCCAGTCCCTTGCCGCTGGTGGTGAACAGGCTGTCCTGCGCCGTGCCGGTGAAGATCTCGCGGCTGATCGTGTCGGTGTGCACGTCGACGTAGGGCACGCGCACTTCCAGTTCCATGCGGTTGGTGAGGCCGTAGCGGAAAGCCACCGCGCCGGTCTGCGTCGTGGTCTTGACCTGGCGCACGTCGACCAGGCCGATGAGGATGGCGGGAATCACGGTGTAACCCACCAGCGTGACGCGATCGCTCGACGAATAGCCGTACTGGTACGACGGCTCCACGATGAGCTTGCCGCGTGGCGTGAGCACGCCGGGCTGGTCGAAGATAGGCGCGACTTCCGGCGGACGCTCGTCTTGCGCGGGCCGCCTGCCCACCGGCTGAGACGCGGCCACGGGTTGCGCGACGGGCGCCGTCGGCGCGCCGGGCGCGGGCGTCGACGGCGGCGCCTGATCCTGGGGCGGCGCGGACTGCGCACCGGCGACGCCGCCCGGCACGCCGGTCGCCCGCGCGTCGTCGAGCGTCGACAGGCCTACCGCCTTGCGTAATTCGGCGTATTGCTGCTCCTGCGCCGCCAGGTCGCGTTTCATCTGCTCGAGCTCGGCCAGCTGTTCGGCCATGCGCGTGCGCATCGCATCGATCCGCCGCCCCTGCGCCTCGACCTTGTCACGCAACTCCGGACTGACCGGAGCCTCCTGCGCCAGGCACGCGCCGATCCACATCGGCAATACCGCGAGCGACAGCATGCCCACGCGTTTGCTTGCCTGCATCACCCTGCCATTGGGATACATGCGTCAATTCCCCCGAAACTGGATCACCGCGTTCCTTACCGATTCGTCGATGCGCATCCCCTGCAGGAAGCTCGACGTATTGACGGATGCGTCGATCGTGGTGGTGGCCGAGATGGCCTGGTTGTCCAGCGCGTTCTGCAAGACCAGTCCTGGAACGGACGACGCGGGAAGCGTCGCCGTGGTGATGCCGCTCGGGGGCGAGGCGGCCACGGCCTGGCCCGCGGCCGCCGCCTGCGACGCTGTCGATACGGCGTTGACCGTCACCGGTGCCGTGGCGGCCTGCGCCACCGCCGGGGCCTGCACGGCACTCGCGGCGGCATCGCTGACGACCCCACCCGGGCCATTGGTCACCACGGTGGTGCGCAACGCGGCGGCCAATGCGTTGGCCTGGTCGATGCTCATCCTCGCCACGTCGGGAATCTTCACCGAGGTGCGGATCGCTTCCACGCCGTTGACCAGCACGGTGCGTTCCAGGGCGAACGACGCACGCAGGTCGTCGCCCAGGTCGAAGCCGCCACGGATCGTATCCAGCCTCGCATCGGGCAGCGCATGGGCCACGGGAAAGCTCGCGGCGAACGTCGTGCCGCTCGTGGCGCACGCGATGGCCGCGACGATCAGCAATCGTCGAGTGTTCATATGTCCCCCGGTCCGCGCTTGGGCATCACGATGGGGCCGAGGCCGTTGCGTTCGATGCCCTCGGAAATCGGTGCCGCGGGTGCGACCGCCCAGTCGCGCGGACTGTTGAAGATGGCGCGGTCGCGTTCGTTGTGGATGACGAAGACGATGTGGTTCTTCCACATGTCGTCGAAGCGTCGCTTCGACATGGAACGCGTGCCCCGGGCGGGATCGCCGATCAGCACGCGACCGTTCTTGTAGCCCTTCACCACCACGAAATGGTGATAGCCGCGCTCGTCGATCAGCACGATGGCGGGGACACCCTCGTCGCTGAGCTTTTCCAGCGACACCTCGAAACCGTCGGCCTCGAAGCCGCGGGCGGCGAGGAAGCGCTTGATGTCGAGCAGCGAAAACCCTTCGGTATTGATCTTCCGGCGGTCACCGTTCGCGTACATCATGTCGAACGCGGCCTGCTCGTCGACGGGGTACGCGTACTGATAGGTCAACAGGGTGGCCACCGCCGCCGAGCCGCAGCTGAAGTCGTATTTCTGCCGGATGGTGTTGCGGAAACGGGCCTCCTTGAGGCTCGTCATCTTCACCGGATACGACGTGCCGGGGCTGGTCTGCACCTCCGCCCTGTTCGCCAAGGCGCACGGGCTTGCCAGCACCAGCGCCGTCAACGTCACGAGGGCGAGCGGCGACTTCACGGATTCATCCGCAGGTTGACGATCGTGTTGTTCTGGATGAGGACGTTGTTGCCGGAGTTCTGGATCGTGGTCGACAGGCCGGCCGAGTTGCCGAAGGCGTTGTCGCCGACGAAATTGCCTCCGCTGTAGGTGTTGCGCGCGGTGTTGTCGGTCACCGTGCCGTTGCTTTCCTGCGTGGTGATGTTGTTGACGTGGGTATCCGTACCGCCCGTCATGGTCTGCAGCCGATCGACCGGCGTGGCCGCGCCGAACGACGACGAGGGCCGCGCGGCCTGGGCCACGGCCGCCGTCGACACGACGCACAGCATCGACGCGACGAGCGCAGCGTGGGGGGTGTACATCCGCATCGCTATTCTCCTGGAGGTGGGGAGTCCCCTCGGGAAGCACGGAACGCGGCGAGCGCGTCCCGTGCCTTCGTCACTCGACGAGCCTTCGGTTACGGCGCGCCGCCGACGCTCAGGTTGGCCTGGACGTTGACGCTCTGCTGGATCAGCCCGTTCGCGCCGCTGTTCGCCGCGAAGTTGCCGACGCCGGCCAGCGCCGAACCCGCGCTGCCCATGTCGTTGGCCATGCTGAAATCGCCCGTGGCGACCGAGTTGGAGCCGCCGTTGCCGCCGGAGCCACCCGCACCGCCCGAACCCGCGCCGCCCATGCCGTCGCCGCCGCTGGCGCCCGCGCCGCCGGCACCCGACATCGCCGTCGCCGTGCCACCCGCACCGCCCGTCGAGCTTCCGCCCGTGGAGGTCGGCGAGGAGTCGCCGGAGGTCGAGGTCGCGCCCGTGCTGGCCGACGCGCCGCCGGTGCTGGCGGTCGATCCGCCCGTGGCCGAATCGGCACCCGCGCCGCGCGCGTTGGCCCGTCCGCCCGGTCCGGAGGCATTGCCGCCGTCGCCGCTGGTGTCGCCACCCCAGGCCATGGACGCGCCGTAGGCGCCGCCGCTTTCGGTGGACGAGTCGCCGCCCACCGCGCCGCGTGCCGTCGTACGGCCGCTGTTGCCGCCGTCGCCGCCGCTTCCGCCGCGGCCGTTGCCGCCCCAGCCTTCACCGCCGGAACCGCCGCGCGCGCCGTTGGCGCTGCCCAGGTTCACGGCGACGTTGCCGAGGCTGATGGTGTTGTTTCCCGACACGGTGCCGTTCAACGTGCTCGTCGCCACCGCGTTGGTGGTGTTGAACGAGCTGGTGTTGGTGGTCATCGTGGTGTTGGTGTGGGTGGAGCTGTCGTTGAAGCTGTCGGCATAGGCCTGTGACCTGCGCTGTGCCGAGGGACCGGCGCCGCCGGTCTGGGTGTCGTCGGCCATGGCCGGCAGGGCGAATCCGATAGCGAAGCAGATCGCCGTGGCGATGAGGGTCTTGCGCATGGGAGAGTCTCCTGTTCTTGATTCGAAACCGCGGTGTGTTCGAACGCCCGAGTCGCCCTGCCAACGCATCAGGCGAGTGAATCGAGCAAGGAGCGTGCCTTGGGCTCGAAAGGGGCCGAAAACCGCGATGCGCCGCGGTTTTCGGCCCGGCCTACACGCGGCGCTCACGCACGGCGTGTAAATCCGCCGATACATCGCGTTTCGCCCCTGCTGCGCCGGCCCTTGCCCCGGCGGGCGCTTACCCGGATCATTCGAACGGTCGTTTGAACCGGACTTCTTTCGTGGCCTACCCGCACCTGCTCGCTCCGCTCGACCTCGGCTTCACCACCCTGCGCAACCGCGTGCTGATGGGGTCGATGCATACCGGCCTGGAAGACAAGGCCGCCGACTTCGACAAGCTGGCGGCGTTCTACGCCGAGCGGGCCCGTGGCGGCGTCGGCCTGATCGTGACCGGCGGCATCGCGCCCAACCTGCGCGGCTGGCTCAAGCCGATGTCGGGCACCATGTCGATGCCCTGGCACGTCGCACGCCACCGCAAGGTCACGCGTGCCGTGCATGCGGAGGGCGGGACGATCTGCATGCAGATCCTCCACGCGGGCCGCTACGGTTATCACCCGCTCTCGGTGGCGCCATCGCGGATCAAGTCCCCGATCACGCCGTTCACCCCGCGCGCCCTCGGCGCGCGCGGCGTCGAGCGCACCATCGACGCTTTCGTGCGCAGCGCGACCCTGGCCCGCGACGCCGGTTACGACGGCGTGGAGGTCATGGGCTCGGAGGGCTATCTCATCAACCAGTTCCTCACCGCGCGCACCAACCGCCGTGGCGACCGCTGGGGTGGTTCGGCCGAGAACCGCATGCGCTTTCCCGTGGAAATCGTGCGGCGCATGCGCGAGACCGTCGGCCACGACTTCATCATCATCTACCGTCTCTCCATGCTCGACCTCGTGGACGATGCCCAGCCCTGGGACGACATCGTCACCCTGGCGAAGAAGATCGAAGCCGCCGGCGCCACGATCATCAACACCGGCATCGGCTGGCACGAGGCGCGCGTGCCCACCATCGTCACCAGCGTGCCGCGCGGCGCGTTCACCTGGGTGACCCGGCGCATGAAGGGCGAGGTCGGCATCCCGCTGGTCACCACCAACCGCATCAACATGCCCGACGTGGCCGAACGCATCCTTGCCGGCGGCGATGCCGACATGGTGTCGATGGCCCGTCCGCTGCTGGCCGATCCCGAGTGGGTGAACAAGGCCAAGGCCGATACGCCGGCCGCCATCAACACCTGCATCGCCTGCAACCAGGCCTGCCTCGACCACGTGTTCGAGAACCGCCGCGCCACCTGCCTGATGAATCCGCGCGCGTGCTACGAAACGGAGCTGACCATCACCCCCACCATCGCGAAGAAACGCATCGCCGTAGTGGGTGCGGGCCCGGCGGGACTGGCCGCGTCCACCACGCTGGCCGAACGCGGGCATGCGGTGACGCTGTTCGACCGCGCGACCGAGATCGGCGGCCAGTTCAACATGGCCAAGCGCATCCCCGGCAAGGAGGAATTCCACGAGGCGCTGCGCTACTTCCGCCATCGCCTCGATGCCACGGGCGTGGACGTGCGATTGGGTACCGAAGCCACGGCCGACGCCCTCGCGTCGGGCTTCGACACGGTGATCCTCGCCAGTGGCGTGACGCCACGCGGCGTCGCCATCGAGGGTGCCGACCATGCCAAGGTGATCTCATACGTCGACGTGCTTCAGAAAGACGTGGCCGTCGGTCCGCGCGTGGCGATCGTCGGCGCGGGAGGCATCGGCTTCGACGTGGCCGAATTCCTCACCGAGCGCGCGCCCTCCCCCACCACCGACCTCGCCCGCTGGACGAAGGAATGGGGCGTGGACATGAACATGACGGTACCCGGTGGGCTGATGCCCGCGCAGCCGGAGAAACCGGAGCGTCAGGTATGGCTGCTGCAGCGCACGGAGGGCCGCCCCGGCGCGCGGCTGAACAAGACCTCCGGCTGGGTACATCGCGCGACGCTGAAGAACAAGAAGGTCACCATGCTCGGTGGTGTGACCTACCGGCGCGTGGACGACGAGGGGCTGCACTTGGAGATCGACGGCAAGCCACAGGTGCTTCCGGTGGACCACGTGGTGATCTGCGCGGGGCAGGAGCCGAATCGCGACCTGCATGAGGCGTTGGTGGCGAAGGGCGTGGACGTGCGGCTCGTGGGTGGCGCCGACGTGGCGGCGGAGCTGGATGCGAAGCGGGCGATCGATACCGCGACCCGGCTGGCGGCTTCGCTCTGACCGACGGCGTCACCGCTTCGTTGGCTGATCGCCGATGAATCGGCTTCTACGTGAGCGAGGGTCCACGGTGGGTCGCACCCCGCTCATGTAGGAGCCGCTTCAGCGGCGATAGCCAGGTCGCGACACGCTCAGCGCTTCTCGATCGGCGTATACGACTGGTCTTCCGGCCCCGTGTAATTCGCGCTCGGGCGGATGATCTTGCCGTCCTGGCGCTGCTCGATCACGTGCGCGCTCCAGCCCGACGTGCGGGCGATCACGAACAGCGGCGTGAACATCGCCGTCGGCACGCCCATCATGTGGTAGGCCGAGGCCGAGTACCAGTCGAGGTTGGGGAACATCTTCTTCTGTTCCCACATCAGCTTCTCGATCTTCTCCGACACCTCGAACAGGCGCGGGTTGCCGCCTTCGGTGCAGAGCTTGCGCGAGATCTCCTTGATGATCTCGTTGCGCGGATCGGACACGGTGTACACCGGATGGCCGAAGCCGATGATGATTTCCTTGCGCTCCACGCGCGCACGGATGTCGGCTTCCGCCTCGGCCGCGTCGCGGTAGCGCGCGATGATCTCCATCGCCACTTCGTTGGCGCCGCCGTGCTTGGGACCGCGCAGCGCGCCGATGGCGCCGGTGATGCACGAATACATGTCCGAACCGGTACCGGCGATGACGCGGGCGGCGAAGGTGCTGGCGTTGAATTCATGCTCCGCGTAGAGCACCAGCGAACGGTCGAGCGAATGCGAATGCAATTCGCTGGGCTTCTTGCCGTGCAGCAGGTGCAGGAAGTGGCCGGCGATGGACTCGTCGTCGGTTTCGGTCTCGATGCGCTTGCCGTTGTGGCTGTAGTGGTACCAGTACAGCAGCATCGAGCCGAAGCTCGCCATCATGCGGTCGGCGATGTCGCGCGCACCCGTGGCGTTGTGGTCTTCCTTCTCCGGAAGCACGGTGCCGAGCATCGACGCACCGGTACGCAGCACGTCCATCGGGTGCGTGGCGGCGGGCAGCAACTCCAGCGCGCCCTTCACCGGCGCGGGCAGGCCGCGCAGGCGCTTGAGCTTGGCGCGGTAGGCGTTGAGCTCCATCCAGTTGGGCAGCACGCCGTGCACGAGCAGGTAGGCCACTTCTTCGAACGAGCCCTTGGCGGCTAGATCGTGGATGTCGTAACCGCGATAGTGGAGGTCGTTGCCACTGCGGCCGACCGTGCACAACGCGGTGTTGCCGGCGGTCACGCCCGACAGGGCGACCGATTTCTTCGGCTTCGGCCCGGCCGCCTGGGTGGTGGTGTCGCTCATAGGCTTGAACTCCTTAACCCTTCTTGGAGAAAAGAGCGTCGAGGCGACGCTCGTAGTCGTGGTAGCCGATACGGTCGTAGAGCTCCTCGCGCGTCTGCATCGTGTCGATGACGTTGCGCTGGTGACCGTCGCGGCGGATGGCGGTGTAGACGTTCTCGGCGGCCTTGTTCATGGCGCGGAACGCGGACAGCGGATACAGCACGATGCCCACGCCGACGCCGCCGAGTTCTTCGGCGCTGAACAGCGGGGTCTGGCCGAACTCGGTGATATTGGCGAGCACCGGAACGCTCAGCGCGTCGGTGAAGCGCTTGTAGGTGGGCAGGTCGTACGCGGCTTCGGCGAAGATCGCGTCGGCACCGGCGTCCACGCAGGCGATGGCGCGTTCGATGGCGGCGTCGACGCCGTCCACCGCGATGGCGTCGGTGCGGGCGATGAGGAAGAAATCCGGGTCGGTCTTGGCATCGGCCGCAGCCTTGACGCGGTCGGCCATCTCACCGGCGCTGACGATTTCCTTGCCGGGGCGATGGCCGCAGCGCTTGGCCCCCACCTGGTCTTCGATGTGGCACGCGGCGGCACCGAACTTGATGAGACTCTTCACCGTGCGCGCGATGTTGAACGCACTCGGGCCGAAGCCGGTGTCGATGTCCACCATCAGCGGCAGGTCGCACACGTCGGTGATACGGCGCACGTCGGTGAGCACGTCGTCGAGCGTGTTGATGCCCAGGTCGGGAAGGCCCAGCGAACCGGCCGCGACGCCGCCGCCGGAGAGATAGATGGCGCGGAAACCCGCGCGCTTGGCCAGCAGGGCATGGTTGGCGTTGATCGCGCCGATCACCTGCAAGGGCGTCTCGGCCGCCAGCGCGGCGCGGAAACGCGCGCCGGGCGAGGGTTGCTGTGCCATGGAACTCTCCGCGTAAAGGGGAGCATTTTAGCGCGGGGACGTGTTCAAGCCTTGTTGCGGTGCGGCTAAACCGCTCCGTCGGCTTATCGCCGATGAATCGGCTCCTGCCGAGGAAGAGCCAACCCGCACGATGCCATACCGCGCTGGGTAGGAGCCGCTTCAGCGGCGATGGCCGCAATGCGGCCCGCGGTCCAGCGCCGTGCGGATGCCTTCCAGCGCCCCCGGATCGTCCAGCGTCGACAGATCCCCCGGATCGCTTCCCTGCACCAGCGCCTGCAACGAGCGCCGCAACAGCTTGCCGGAGCGGGTCTTGGGCAGGGCCGCCACCACGTACACGCAGGCCGGCCTCGCCAGGCCGCCGAGCAGTTCCACCACCCGGCGCTCCATCGCATGCGCCACGTCCACCGGATGATCGGCGACACCCTGCTTCAGCGTGGCGAAGACCACCGGCACCTGCCCCTTCAGTTCGTCGGCCACGCCGACCACCGCCACCTCGGCGACCGCCCCCAGCGTCGCCACCGATTCCTCGATCTCGCGCGTGCCCAGCCGGTGGCCGGCCACGTTGATGACGTCATCGGTACGCCCGAGGATGAACACGTAGCCGTCGGCGTCGCGTACGGCCCAGTCCAGCGAACTGTACAACAGTTCCTTGAAGTGCCCGAAATAGCTGCGCACGTAGCGCTCGTCATCGCGCCAGATCGTGCTGAGGCAACCCGGCGGCAACGGCGGCTCGATCACCAGCACGCCCTTCTCGCCGGGGGCCTTGTCCTCGCCCGTGGCCTCGTCGATCACGCGCATGCGGTACCCGAACGTGGGAAAGCCGGGCGAGCCGGGCTTCACCGGCTTCAGGTCGAGGCCCGGCATGAGCGACAGCGCGGGCCAGCCGGTTTCGGTCTGCCAGTAATTGTCGATCACCGTCTTGCCCGTGCCCTGGGTGAGCCAGTCGTAAGTGGGCCGGTCCAGCGGCTCGCCCGCGACGAAGATCCACTTCAGGGCGGAGAGGTCGTGCTTTTTCAGCCAGGCCTCGTCCTGCTTCTTCAGGATGCGCACGGCGGTGGGCGAGGAAAACATCGTGCGCGCGCCGTAGGTCTCGCACAGCCGCCACCAGATGCCCGGATCGGGATGGGTGGGCAGGCCTTCGTAGAGGATCGCCGTGCAGCCGCCGATGAGCGGTCCGTAGACGTTGTACGAATGGCCCACCGCCCAGCCCACGTCGGAGGTGCACAGGATGGTCTGGCCCGGCGAGAGGTCGAAGATCGCCGTCATCGACAACGCCAGCGCCACCGCGTAGCCGCCGACGTCGCGCTGCACGCCCTTGGGCCGCCCCGTGGTGCCCGAGGTGTAGAGGAGGTAGCTCGGTTCGTTCGACTCCAGCCACTCGATCGGCACCGTCGCATCGAGGTGGCGTTCGCGCAGCGACGCGTAGTCGACGTCGCGTCCGGGCGTCGTTTTCATGCCGGGATCGAGTCCACGGTCGACGATCAGCACGTGCGGTGGCGGGCAGCGGCTTTCGTCCAGCGCGGCGTCCACCAGCGGCTTGTACGGAATGACTTTTCCGCCGCGCATGCCGGCGTCGGCGCAGACCAGGAGCTTCGGCTCGGCGTCGTCGATACGCAGCGCGAGGTTGTGCGCGGCGAATCCGCCGAACACCACCGAATGGATGGCGCCGATGCGCGCGCAGGCCAGCATGGCGAACACCGCTTCGGCGACGTTGGGCAGGTAGATCACCACGCGATCGCCCTTGCCCACCCCCAGTGCCACGAGCGTGGCGGCGAAGGCGTTCACCTCGCGGTGGAGTTCGCGGTAGCTGATCTCGCGGGTGACGTTCGTCTCGGTCGAGACGGCCACGATGGCGAGCTGGTCGCCGCGCGCCCGGAGGTGGCGGTCGACGGCGTTGTGGCAGAGGTTCGTCGTGCCGCCGACGAACCACCGCCGGAAAGGCGGGTTGGCGTCGTCGAGGATCGTACGAGGCGGCGTATGCCAGTCGATGCGCGCCGCCTGTTCGGCCCAGAAGGCCTCGGGCTCGTCGACCGACCGGCGCCAGGTTTCCTCATAGCCCATCGCGCACCTCCCGTGAATGTCGAAAGGGTATGGCAGCCGACCTGGAACCGCCTTGCCACTTTGGTCGAAGCCGCCGATGGAATCGCTGGGAGAAGGGGTGGGTGCGGACAGGGTCCGCTCGCTCGGTTATTTCCTGCCCTGCCCCGGCCGCGCCACCTCGTACATCTCCCACGCGATCTTCTTCAGCAACGCCTGCCGGTCGTCGCCTTCGAGGTAAAGGTCGAAGTGCGTGCGACCCGGAATGAAGCGGATATCGCTCTTGGCATGCAGGCCATCGAGCGTGTCCTTGAGAAGTTTCGCAGGCCCATCGAGGTAGAAGGTGTCGGCCGTGCCCACGATAAGGTGGATCTTGCCGTCGAGGTCGGGCTTCAGCTCGGGCCAGCGCGTGCGAAGCCGCTGGGCGATGTTGAAGTGATCACGCCAGTAGGTGGCCACGGCCGGATCCACCGCGCCGGTGTCGCGGTTGAACATCGGCTGGGGGCGGCCGTCCTGGCCGCGCGGCGAGAACACCCATTCGAACGAGGCGAGCTGGCCGCCGTAGGGGCCGATGACGCGCTCCATCTTCGCGAAGGTCTCGAAGGTGGCGATGACCTTCCCCTTGTCGCGTACCAGCGGATTCACGGTGCCGTCGGCCTTCTTGTAGGCATTGGCACCGTTCGCGTAGAGATCGATGCCGGTGAAGTCGTGGAAGTCGCTGGGATCGGGCGACGTGGACCAGGTTCCGCCGAACACCTTCGGGTAACGCGTCTGCAGCCACAGCGTGGCCCAGCCGCCGGAGGAATGCCCGTTGAGGAAGCGGCCGTTGGGTTTGCCGTCCATGCGGTAGCGGCCCTCCAGCCAGGGAATGTATTCGGTGGTGAGCGCCTGGCCCCACGGGCCGTTGTTGACCGAGTCGGCGAACTCGTGCGTGCCGGTGGGGCCCGACTCGTCGAGCAGCACCCATATCATCGGCGGCATGTCCTTGTTCTTCATCGCCGACCACACCGTGGCGATGGTGCCCGCGTAACGGTCGAAGCTGCCGCCGAAACCGTGGGTGACGTAGACGGTGGGATAACGCGTCGAGCCCTTCGCGTCGTAACCGGGCGGCGTCACCACCCAGGCGCGGATCGACAGCGGATGGCCGGCGAAGGCGGTGAGCGCGGGGCTCTGCATGATTTCGGCATGCGCATGCTCACGGGCTTCGGGCAGCGCGTCGCGAACCGCCTGCGGCGCCGAGGGCGGCAACTGCCACGGGTCGCGCGCGGGCACCACGTGGTTCAGCTTCAGCGTGGGCAACGCACCGCCCGGCGTCAGCTTCACCGGCACCACGTCGCTCAGCACGTCGCCCTCGTGGCGACCGAGGTAGTTGTAGTCGTGGCCGACATCGAGGACGGCCTGCACGAGGTAATCGCCGGGAGGCAGCGCGGAAAAGCCTTCCGGGAACGCTTCGCCGTCGGTGTCGATGTCCAGCGATTGGCCCGGTGCGATCCAGCTGACGTCGCGCGCGGCGATGGACACGGCCTTCGGCTGGAAGGGGTTGGTATCCACGGCATCCACCTTATTGTCCTTCGCGGCCTTGCGGGCGGCATCGGCCTGCGTGGCGAACAGCAGCAGCCGCCCCGAGGTGGCCTGGATGCCGGTACCGTCGAGCGTCACGCGGACGATGCGATGTGCCAGCGGCGCGTCGTCCGCGTGAAGGCACAAGGGCGCGGCGAGCAAGCCCATCGCGAGGGCGGTGCGGGACAACGAACGCTTCATCGTGGTAACCCCTTCATGGGCCGCGAATGCCGCGGCATGGCAACATCGCCGCATCGTGCCATGAGATGAGGAGCCCGTGTATTGGACGCCGAATGGATCAGTACCCATGCCCTGTCCCTCTGGGCCACGCTGCTCGCCGTGGCGCTGTTGGGCGCGGACCTGGCCTGGCGACGCGCCGTTCGCCGACGCGAGGGCCTGGACCCCGCATCGCGAGGCTTCCTCCGTCCGGCCACGGTGCTGGCGGTGGTCGCCGCGACGTGCCTGCTCGCCACGGCCGTGGCGATCCAGGTGCGCGACCAGAGCGGCCTGACCGTCTTCGACGCCAGCCTTGCCAGCGACCTGCGCGCGAACATGCCCGTGCCCGTGCTTCGGGTCGTGGCGATGGTGACGCGCGCAGGCGATCCCCTGGTGGTAGGCGCCGCCACGCTGCTGGTCTTCGTCGCGCTGCTCGTCCGGCGGCACCATCGCCTGGCCGGCGCCTGGATCACCACCCTCGTGGGTACCGCGCTGATCAACAGCGGCCTGAAAGCCGTTTTCCAGCGCGAACGGCCCCTCCACGACCACGGCTTCGTGGTCGAACACAGCTTCAGCTTTCCCAGCGGGCACGCCTCGGGCTCGATGGTGTTCTACGGCATGCTCGCCTACGTGCTGCTGGTGCTCAGCCCACCGCGCGCGCATCGCGCCATCGTGCTCGCTGCCGTGGCGACGATCACCGTGGTGGGCATCTCGCGGATCCTCCTTCAGGTTCATTACTTCAGCGACGTGCTGGCGGGCTATGCCACCGGGCTGGGCTGGCTCACCCTCTGCGCCGGCAGCGCGGAATACCTCCGCCTGCGCGAAGGGCGCAAGGCGCTGACGTAATTTCATGCGGCCATGACGCCCACGATGGTCTCGTTGCGCCATGCCGAACGACCTGCCCCTCGCCATCGTCATGAACGCCGGATCGGGACGCCGCGACGCGGCGGAAACCCGTGACACCATCCGTACGCTGCTCGACGCGGCGAGGCGGCCCCATCGTTTTTTCCTCATCGAAGAGAACGACGATCCGCTCGACGTGATCAGGGAGGCCACGGCCCATGCCAAGGAGGTGGGCGGGGCCCTGGTTGCCGCGGGCGGCGACGGCACGATCAACGGCGTAGCCGGTGCCGCATGGCGCGAGCAACTGCCACTCGGCGTGCTGCCGCAAGGCACCTTCAACTTCTTCGGCCGCACGCACGGGATTTCGGCCGATACGCACGAAGCCGTGGGCGCCCTGCTCGCGGGCACGCCGCGCAACGTGCAGGCAGGCATGGTCAACGATCGGTTGTTCCTGGTGAACGCGAGCCTGGGGCTTTACCCGCAGGTGCTCGAAGACCGCGAGGCCTGGAAGCAACGCCTCGGTCGCCATCGCATCGTGGCGTTGTGGTCGGGTCTGGCGACGATGCTGCGCGGTTATCGCCCGCTTCGCATCGAGGTCGGCGACGGCGAGCGCACGCGCCAGTTGCGCACGCCCACGCTGTTCGTGGGCAACAACGCGCTGCAACTGGAGAAGATCGGCCTGCCCGAAGCCGCCGACGTGCGGCGCAACGACGGCGCGCTGGCCGGACTCGTGCTTCGTCCCATCGGCCGGCTCACGATGCTGGGCATCATCCTGCGCGGCGCCCTGGGCAGGCTTGGCGACGCGGAGAACGCCGTGAGCTTTCCGTTTCGCGAGATCACGGTGAGCCCGAAACACCATCGCCGGAAAATGAAGGTGGCCGTGGACGGCGAAATCTTCTGGCAGGATCCGCCCATCGTGTTCCGCGCCGCGCCGCGACCCCTGGTGCTCATCTCCTCCGGCGAGCGGCAACCCGGGGAGGACCCGGGTTGAGCGTCGTCGTACAGATTTCCGATACGCATTTCGGTACCGAGCGGCCTGACGTGGTCGATGCCTTGCACGCGGCCATCGGCATGCTGCGACCCGACCTGGTGATTCTCTCGGGCGACGTGACGCAGCGTGCCCGGCGCGCGCAGTTCGATGCGGCACGCCGGTTCATCGACGGCTACGCCAGGCCGACGTTGGCCGTTCCCGGAAACCACGACGTTCCCCTTTTCAACCTGCTGGCCCGCGCCGTCGATCCGTTCGGTGGATACCGGCGCGTATTCGGTCGCGACCTGGAGCCGGTGCACGACGCCGGCGACCTGCTCGTGATCGGCGTCAATACCGTGCGCGCGACGCGACACAAGAATGGCGAAGTCTCGCCCGCGCAGATCGACCGTGTATCGAAACGCCTTCGGCAGGCACGCGATACGCAGTTGCGCATCGTCGTGACCCACCAGCCGGTGCACGTGATCCGCGAGAAGGACGTCGCCAACCTGCTGATCAACCATGAAGCGGCCGTGGACGCATGGAGCGCCGCCGGCGCCGACCTCGTGCTCGGCGGCCACATCCACCTGCCCTACGTGCGCCAGCTACGCGAAGGCACGTGGTCGGTGCAGGCGGGTACGGCCCTGTCCCATCGCATTCGCGACGGGATCAGCAATTCGTTCCACGTGATGCGGCACGAGGCGGCGCAGGTGGAAGTGGAACAATGGAACTATGCGGAAGGGGAAAAGGCGTTTCGCGCGGGTTCGCAGACGTTGATTCCGCTGCTTCGTTGAACCATCACACGTAACGCATCCGCCGCGCCATGCCGCCGTCGACGGTAAAGTTCTCTCCCGTGATGAACCCCGCCTGCGACGACAGCAGGAACACCGCCAAGGCGCCGATGTCCGGTGGGAGGCCGACGCGCCCCACCGGGTGCTGCGCATGATCGGCCGCCGACAGCTTCGGTTTTTTACGCTGCGAGGGTTTCTTCCACTCGTCCACCACGATCCACCCCGGATTGATCGCGTTGACCCGCACCGGGCCCGCGCTGACCGCCAGCGCATGCGTGAACGCGACGATCCCGCCCTTGCTCGCGGCGTAGGCTTCCGTGTTCGGTTCTGACTGGTGCGCTCGGGACGACGACACGTTCACGATGGCGCCGTTGGCCTTCTTCAACTCGGGCAACGCGTGCTTGGAGCAGAGAAACGTGCCGCCGAGATTGGTGTCGATACGGCGTTTCCATTCCGCCCAGTCGAGATCCTCCAGCGGTCCGTTCTCCGGCCCGGCGATGCCCGCGTTGTTCACCAGCCCGTCGATGCGGCCGAAGCGGCGCCGGGCCGCCGCCACGAAGCGCCTGACGCTGGCTTCCTTCGACACGTCGAGCACGGCGAACGACGCGCGGTCGCCCACGTCCCATTCGTCGAGGCAGGCCTTGCCGGCTTCGGCATCGAGATCGCCGATCGCCACGCTGCCGCCAGCCGCGAGCACCGCCTCGGCGATGCCCCTGCCGATGCCCTGCGCCCCGCCGGTCACCAGGACCACCTTGCCAGGCCATTCGCTCGCGATGGACGGGACGGGGGACGCGTTCTTCGGGGCAACCATGTCGTAGTCCTCGATGGAGACGGAAAGCCCGATCCTAAAAGCCCGAACCTAAACGAAACGCTCAGGCGGTCCGCGCTAGGCTTGACGCCATGTCCACTCGTGGAGCCACCATGCAACCGATATCCACCGGCCTCATCGGCTACGGCACGGCGGGCGCGTTCTTCCATGCGCCCCTCATCGCCGCCTCGGGCGGTCTTCACCTGGCGTCCATCGGCAGCCGTCGCCGCGAGGACATCCAGCGCGACTTTCCCGAAGCGAGGGCCTACGACGATCCCCGCGACCTGATCGCCGATCCGTCGATCGAGCTGGTGGTGATCGCCACGCCGAACGAAAGCCATGCCAGCCTGGCGCGCGCCGCGCTCGAGGCGGGCAAGCACGTGGTGGTCGACAAGCCTTTCACGCTCGAGGCTGCCGAGGCCGAGGCGCTGATCGCGCTGGCCGAGCGCAAGGGCCGCAAGCTCTCGGTGTTCCAGAACCGTCGCTGGGACAACGATTTCCTCACCGTGCGGCGCCTGGTGGACGACGGCCGCCTCGGCGAGGTGGCCTATTACGAGGCGCATTTCGACCGGTTCCGTCCCGAGATCAAGCAGGGCTGGCGCGAGACCGACGCCGCGGGTGCCGGGCTGCTCTACGACCTCGGCGCGCACCTGATCGACCAGGCGCTCGTGCTGTTCGGCCTGCCTCGTGCCATCACGGCCGACCTCGCGCGACAGCGGGCCGCGGCACGCGCCGACGATTATTTCCATCTCGTGCTCGACTACGGGCGCCGCCGTGCGGTGTTGCACGCCTCGGTACTCGTGCGCGATCCCGGACCGCGCTATCTCGTGCATGGCGACGGCGGAAGCTTCGTCAAGTACGGCATCGATGGGCAGGAGGCCGCCTTGCGCGAAGGTCGGCGCCCCGGTGGCGAAGGCTGGGGTGAGGACGATCCCGCGTCGTTCGGTCGCTTTACCGACGTGGACGGCAGCGTGAGCACCATCGATACCTTGCCAGGCAGGTATACGGCGTTTTACGAGGGCATGGCCGCGGCGATCCGCGACGATGCACCGGTGCCGGTGAACCCGCGCGAGGCGCGCGACGTGATCCGGGTGATCGAGGCGGCGCAGGTATCGGCGCGCGAAAGGCGCACGGTGCCGCTGTAACGCCATTCGCCGATACGATCGGCTCCCACTCTTTCAGTAGAGACGCTCTACCAGGGACCCCTAGGGCGCGATTCGAACGGCCTGCAGCAGGGGTGGGAGCCGATCGTATCGGCGAACCCGGACTGCGAACGCGTCAGTGACCCGTCGCCACCGGCCGCGAGCGATCGCTCACCCACCCCGACCACGACGGCGCATACAACCGCGATCCGCAAAGCCCCGCGTACTCCATCGCCAGCAGGTTATGCGCCGCGGTCACGCCCGAACCGCACATATGCACGGTCGTGTCCGGCGGATGCGAACCGATCGCCTTCTCGAACTGACGACGCAGTTCTTCGGGCGCACGGAAGCATCCGTCCTTCAGGTTCTCGGCGAACGGGCGGTTGCGCGCGCCCGGCACGTGCCCCGCCACCGGATCGAGCGGCTCGACCTCCCCGCGATAACGCTCTCCCGCACGCGCATCGAGAAGCACGATGCGCTTGTCCTGGAGCCCCTGTGCAAGCGCTTCGGCCGACACCGTGCCTGCGGCGTCGAAACACGCCCGCACGGAGGTCGGCGCGCGCTCGGGCACCTTCGATTCCACCGGGTTGCCCGCCTTCAGCCATGCCTGCCAGCCACCGTCGAGCACGGCCACGTTGTCCAATCCCGCCAGGCGTGCCAGCCACCAGAAACGCGCGGCGGCGAGCGCACCACCGGCGGCATCGTAGGCCACCACCTGAAGCTCACGGCGAAAACCGATGCGCGAGAGAAACGCTTCGAACGCGGCGCGTTCGGGCAGCGGATGCCGTCCACGCCCGTTCGACGGCGTGGCCATGTCGGAAAGGTCGCGATCCAGGTCCGCGCGTACCGCGCCGGGCACATGGCCCTCGGCATACTCGCGGTCGCCCTTGCCCGGATCGGCGAGATCGAATCGGCAATCGACGAAAAGCACCTGCGACGCGGGAAGCGTCGCGGCGGTATCCACATCGATGACAGTGCGTGACATCAGCATGATCGACCCATCCGCTTGATGAGGTTGAGCAGGATGGCCGCCGTCACGCCCCAGATGCGATAACCCGCGTGGAGGAACTCGACCATGTCGCGGCGATGGCCGCGGAAATCCATCGTATACCGGCGCAGGTTCGCCGGTTCCAGGAAAAAACCGAACGGCACTTCGAACACCTCGGCCACCTCCCCGGGATCGGGCTTGAGCACGGCGTCGGCGGCCACGCGCGCCACCACGGGCGTCACCGAGTAGCCGCTGATCGTCTCGAACGCTTCGAGATAGCCCAGCGGCGTGACGAAGCCGGCGTCGAGACCGATTTCCTCGTGGCTTTCGCGCAGGGCGGTGGCGACGGCATCGTGATCGTGCGGCTCCACGCGGCCGCCGGGAAAGGCGACCTGGCCGGCATGCTGCTGGAGGGTATCGGTGCGCAGGGTGAGCACGACGTTCTGCTCACGGTCGTCGCGAATGCCGATGAGCACCGCGGCGCGACGACGCGGCCCGTCGCCGATCAGCTCGGCCATGTCGTCGTGGTTCCAGCCGCGCGGCCCCGGCGGCGCTTCCAGCGGCAGCAGGGCACCGTGCAGGCGGGCAAGCATCTCGTCCATCAGCCGGCCTGCCGGTTCGGCAGCACTTCGTCCATGATCCACAGCTTCTGGGTGTCGTCGAGCCGCGACCAGCCGGCGATCTCGTCGAGCGTGCGCAGGCAACCCTCGCACAGGCCGCGTGCGCCGATGCGGCACACCCCCGTGCAGGGCGTAAGGGGAAGCTGAGAGGAAGAGGCGGTGACCATACCGCCCATCATTCTAGCGCGCCGGCGACCCGGCCGCTGACCGGTCGATCGCCGGCGGGCCTAGCGGACATCCATCAGTTCGATGTCGAACACCAGCGCCTCGTTGGGCCCGATGCGCGGCAGCTCGCCACGCTCGCCGTAGGCCAGGGCCGGCGGAATCACCACCTTCCACTTGTCGCCCACGTGCATCCGCGGGATGACGTCCTGCCAACCCGGAATGACCCGGTTGACGGTGAAGGTGACCGGCTTGCCGTGGGCGTAGGAGCTGTCGAATTCCGTGCCGTCGATGAGCGCGCCGCGATAGTTCACCACCACGGTGCTGGTGAGCTGCGCCTGCGCGCCGTTGCCCTTGCTGATCACGGCGTACTGGATGCCCGAGGGCAACGTCACCACGCCCGGGCGCGTGCGGTTGCTCGCGAGGAAATCGGCGCTGCGCTTGGCGTTGGCGGCGGCGACGCGACGGAATTCCACCATCGAATCGCGCTGCACCTTCGCGTCGAAGTTGACCAGCTGCTGCTGCATGGTGTCGATGGGCACGCCGGGCGGCCGCTTCGCATAACCGTCCTGGAGGGCCTTCACGAGTACGGCAATGTCGACGTCCGGCTGCGCGCTGTTGGCGAACTGCGTACCGATCTGATAGCCGATGGCGTACGAGAGCTTGGCCTTGTCGATGGCCGGTGCGCCGGACACCGGCGCGCCGGGCGCCGACTGCGCATGCGCCAGCGCGCTGCCCAGGCAGAGCGACGCGGCGACGATGGCGAGGTAACGCGAGCGTGACATCCCGTTCTCCGTGGATCCGGACGTTCTGGCGTGGCTGAGGATAGTCCATCCGCCTCTCGCCCGCCCAATGGCCTTCAGACGCCACCAAGGGGGTAAAGGTTCCCCTGCTACCATCGCCGTCTTCATCCCATCGCCAGGACCGCACCATGGCTTTCCGCAACGTCAGCACCTCCGATCGCGGCGCCGTCCGCACCATCGTCGTCAACCGCCCCGACAAGCTCAACGCGCTCAACCGCGAGACCATCGGCGAATTGACCCTGGCTTTCCGCCAGGCCGCGCAGGACGACGCGGTGCGCGTGGTGGTGCTCGCCGGTGCGGGCGAAAAGGCCTTCGTGGCCGGCGCCGACATCTCCGAGATGACCGCCTGGTCCCCGGTGAAGGCCCAGGCCGCCTCGCGCGCCGGCCAGGAGCTGATGCTCACGGTGGAGCGCCTCGGCAAGCCGGTGATCGCCCGGATCCAGGGCTACGCCCTCGGCGGCGGCATGGAACTGGCGATGGCCTGTCACTTGCGCGTGGCCAGCGAGAAGGCGAAGTTCGGCCAGCCCGAGATCGGCCTCGGCCTTATCCCCGGCTTTGGCGGCACGCAGCGCCTTACGCGCCTTACCGGCCGTGGCGCGGCGCTGGAGTTGTGCCTGCTTGGCCAGCAGATCGACGCCGCGCGTGCGGAACGCCTGGGCGTGGTGACGCGCGTGGTGCCCGCCGACGAACTCGATGCCGCGGTGGATGCCATGGCCGACCAGCTCGCGGCCGCCGCACCACTGGCGCTCAAGGGCATCCTCGACGCGGTGATCGAGGGCGGGGAATGCGCCATCGACCAGGGGCTCGCCTTCGAGACGCAGGGCTTCGCCATCGCATTCTCCACCGACGACATGCGCGAAGGCACCTCGGCGTTCCTGGAACGCCGCAAGCCGAGCTTCCGAGGTGCCTGAGCTGCTCTTGCTCGGTAGGAGCCGATTCATCGGCGATCAGCGTTCCGTCGTCTCCGCTGGCGTTGGCTTTCGCCGATGAATCGGCTCCTACCGAGCGACAGCGCGGCTCGCCTCAATGCGGCGAGCCGCGATAGTTCAGCTCGCCCGCCTCCACCCGCACGTCCAGCCGGTTCTCCGGCGGCGCCAGCTGGCACGTGGCGTACGGCGTGAACGAACAGGGCGGATTACGCGCCTCGTTGAAATCGAGCACGAGCTTGCCGTCGACCGGCAACCCCGTGTCGAGGAAACGACCCGCGCCGTAGGTTTCCTTGCCGCCGGTCAGGTCGCCGAACACGAAGAACAGCGCGTCCGGCGTCTCGTGATACGGGTACAGCTCGAAGGTACGCCCTTCGCGCGTGAATACGGCCTTGCCCGGCACGCGTTCCGTCTCGATGGTGCCGATCACGGTGCCCAGTTCGAGCTCGTAGGGCGGATCGAACGGCACCCAGTCGGCCGTCACGCGCCACGACGCGTCGATCGGAAAATAGTCCAGCCCGTTGAAGTTCACCCGCGTATCGGCCTGCGAGTCCTTCACGCGGATGGCCTTGCGACCGTCGCGCACGATGACGAACAACTGCGCCGTGCCGAAGCGAACCTCGGTGGAACGTCGACCCGGCGCATCGTCGGACAGCGTCGCGTGCTGCTGCTTTTCGCCGTCGACGAGCGCTTCGACACCCGGCGCGAACGCGATGGTGGTGACGCCGTCGGCAGCGAGCGTGATCGTACCCAGGTGATCGGGACCCGCCTGCAACACGATGTCGTTGTCGTCGGCGCGACCGATGCGGTTGACGCCCTCCCGCAACCAGTCGAAACCGACGAGGCTCAGCCAGCCGCCAGGCGCGGTGAGCAGGTCGAGGCGATGCGCACGGGCTTTCGCCACCTCGTTTTCATGAGAAGTCATCGAAATCCCAGTCCGTCATGCGAAGAATGCGTAGGAGCCGATTCATCGGCGATCCCGCGAAGCGGGCCCAAGTCGGGTGAAGCATCAACGCCCGCGCAGGAACAGCTTATCCAGCTCACCCAGCGACAGCTGCACCCAGGTCGGCCGTCCATGGTTGCACTGCCCCGAGCGCTCGGTGGCCTCCATCTCGCGCAGCAACGCGTTCATCTCGGGGATGCCGAGGCGGCGCCCCGCGCGCACGGAGCCATGGCAGGCCATCGTCGAGAGCAGTTCGTTCTCGAGTTCTTCCAGCCGTCGCGAACTGCCGTGCTGCGCCAGCTCGCCCAGCACGTCGCGCGTGAGCTGCGCCACGTCGGCTCCTTCGAGCAACGACGGAATGCGTCGCACCACCACGCCGGACGGGCCGCTACGCGACAACTCGAGCCCCCACTCGGCCAGTGCATCGGCATGCTCTTCCGCCGCCGCGGCTTCTTTCGCGCTCACCGCCACGGTCAACGGGACCAGCAGCATCTGCGAGCGCAGGTTGGCGGTCACGCGCCCGTTCTTGAGTTTTTCGTAGGTGATGCGCTCGTGCGCGGCGTGCATGTCGACCAGCACGAGGCCATGCTCGTTCTCGGCGAGCACGTAGATGCTCTTGAGCTGCGCGATCGCGTAGCCGAGCGGCGGCACGTCGCCGTCCGTCTCGTTCAACGGCACCGGCAGGGGCCTCGGCGCGGCCGCTGCCGAAGAGGCGCCGCCGAACAGCGTGGCGTAGTCGGCCAGCGGTTCGTCGCGCACGCCGAGGCTCAGGCGCGGCTGGCTGGCGAACGACGGCCATGCGGGCATCGCCTGCGGCGCGGACTGGCGCGACGGCATGCCCGTCGCGGATGCCGCCGCCGGCACGGACACCTCTTCGCCCGGCGCGACCGCCACGCCGGCACGCGTCTGCGCGAGGGCTTCGTGCAGCGTGCGGAAGAGGAAGTCGTGGATGAGCCGTTGCTCGCGAAACCGCACTTCGCTCTTGGCCGGATGCACGTTCACGTCGACGCCGGCGGGATCGAGCCGGAGGAACAGCACGAACACCGGATGCCGGCCGTGGAACAGCACGTCGGAATACGCCTGGCGCACCGCATGCGCCACGATGCGATCGCGCACCAGGCGACCGTTGACGTAGAAGTACTGCTGATCGGCCTGCGCACGCGAGGCGGTGGGCATGCCCACCCAGCCGGACAGGCTCAATCCCGCCGCCTCGTGTTCCACGCGCAGCGCCTGGCCGGGGAATTCCGGCCCGAGCACTTCGGCCACGCGGGCCAGCGCGGCATTCTCGTCGCGCGCCGGCTTGAGCAACCGCACCGGTTTGCCGTTATGGGTAAGGCGGATGTCCACGCCCTCGCGCGCCAGCGCGAGCGACTTGAGCAGGTCGTCGATATGGGCGAATTCCGTGCGCTCGGCACGGAGGAACTTGCGTCGCGCGGGCACGTTGTAGAAGAGGTCGCGCACCTCGATGGTGGTGCCCTGCGGATGCTGCGCGGGGCGTGCCTCCTGCAGGCGACCGCCGTCGACCTCGATGCGCCAGGCGGCATCCTCGCCGACATGCCGCGACGTCAGCGAGAAACGCGCCACCGACGACACCGAGGCCAGTGCCTCGCCCCGAAACCCCATGCTTGCCACGCGCTCGAGATCGTCGAAACTGCCGATCTTGCTGGTGGCGTGCGATGCCACCGCGAGCGGGAGTTCGTCGCGCGGTATCCCGCCGCCGTCGTCGCGCACGCGAATGAGCCGGGTACCGCCCTGCTCGATGTCCACCTCGATGCGACGCGCCCCGGCGTCGATGCTGTTCTCGACGAGCTCCTTCACCACCGAGGCGGGACGCTCGATCACTTCGCCGGCCGCGATCTGGTTGATCAGCTCGGGTGGCAGGACACGGATGGGCATGAGGGCGGGACCTTACGGACTTGCAAGGTCGAAAGGATAGCCGATGGGGCCACCGACCGCTTCCCGGCCCCTGCTTTTGCCTGGCAGGAGCCGATTCATCGGCGATTGGCGCTACGGCGTCATCGCTCCGTCGGCTTTTCGCCGATGAATCGGCGCCTACCGAGCCCGTTGTATGGCCGGATGGATGTCAACCGGACGGAATGACCATTACCGACCCGATGCGGACATTGTTGTCCGTCATCTTGTTGGCCATCTTCAACGCGCCCACCGACACCCCGTACTGCTGGGCGATGCCGGTCAGCGTCTCGCCGCGACTCACCCGATGCAGGTCACGCACGTCCTCGTCGGCCCGGCCCCTGCGCGTCGGCGTATCGGCCTTGGCCACGGTCTTCTTCGTCACCGCCTTCACCGCGGTGGACGCGACGGCGCCGGCGTCGGCGACGATGGGCGCGGCGGGGGCCGGCGACGTGACGCTCGCCAAGGACGTACCATTGCGCCGCGCAGCCTGCGCGGCGAACCACGTACCCGGCGGCGGCATGGATTCGAAGTAGTTGCGCACGCCACCCAGCACGGCCGAGGCCAGTTCCTGCCGATGCGCCGGGTTGCGCAGGCGGGTCTCCTCGCTGGGATTGGTGATGAACGCCGTCTCCACCAGGATGGAGGGCACGTCGGGTGAACGCAGCACCACGAAGTTCGCACGCTCGACGTAGCCGCGGTGCGTCGGACCCAGACGGCCCAGTGCCTTGAGCACGTTGCCGGCGATGGATTCGCTGGCCTGCATGGCGTAGCCCTGCTGCAGGTCGAGCAGGACGGCGGCCAGCGAATCGTCCTTGTCGTCCAGCGACACGCCGCCGACGAGGTCGGCCCGGTTCTCGCGATCGGCCAGCCAGCGGGCGGCCTCGGACGTCTTGCCACGCGGCGACAGCACCCACACCGACGAACCCTTGGCGTCGCTATTCTTGAAGGCGTCGGCGTGGATCGAGACGAACATGTCCGCGTTGTGCTCGCGGGCGATCTGGTAGCGGCGCTTGAGCGGAATGAAGTAGTCGCCGGTACGGGTCAGGAACGCCTGCATGCCCGGCTGGCGGTTGATCTGGTCGGCCAGCTCACGGGCCACCTGGAGGGTGACATCCTTCTCGCGCAGGCCCGTCGCGCCTCGCGCACCCGGATCCTCGCCGCCGTGCCCGGCATCGATCGCCACGATCACCTTTCGCTCGCCCGTGAGGGCGGCCGGCAGCGGTTTGCCCCGTGTCGGCGCGGCAGCGGCCGATCTGGAGCGGGCGGCCGGTGCGGCGGCGACGGCCGGCGCGTCGTCGTCAGACGGCGTGTTGTCTCCCGGATCGGCCTGGCCGCCGGGATACAGATCGAGCACCAGGCGATAGCCGTAGTCGCCCGCGGGCTTCAGAAGGAAGCTCTTCGGCTTGGCCTGGGCGTCGACGCGCGCGGTCATGCGTGCCACGCCGCCCTGCCTGGCGGCGGACATCGACTTGAACAGGCCCTGCCCGCTCGGCGCCGCGAAGTCGCCGGCCACCGCACTGCCCGCAATGTCGAGCACGATGGTGCCGGGCACGTCACCCTGGGACATCTTGTAGGTGGCCGGTCCGGACAGGTCGAACACCACGCGGGTGTATTCAGGGCCGGCCCAGACACGGGCGGCCTTCACGTCGGCCGCCGACGCGGCGGCAGGGGCCAGCATCGCGACGGCGGTCACGCACGCGAGGAGGCCGAGTTTGTTAGTGATTCCCCTCATACGGCCGGATTGAACTGCATGCGCCATAGGATTGCAAGATTTTTTCCCTTTCTAATCCATGACCTGCAAATACTTCGTCAACGACCGTACAGGAATGTGTGGCAACCGATGACGAAAATCGGCAATGAAACACGACAGGGGTCAGCCGAGGGCCGCCACGAGGCGCCGCCCCACGTCGGATCGGGGCTCCATCGCCACCACCCGGCCTTGCGCCTCGTGCCGGAAGCGAAGCTCGAGATCGACGGGTGGCAACGCCCCGACCCCACGTTCGGGCCACTCCACCAGCACGATCGCCCCCGGCTCGGCCAGGCTGTCCAGCCCGAGCCATTCCAGTTCACCAGGGTCGGCGATGCGATAGAGGTCGAGGTGGAAGGCACGGCGCGAGCCGATGTCGTAGCCTTCGACGAGGCTGTAGGTAGGGCTCTTCACCCGTTCGCCGACGCCGAGGGCCTTCAGGAAGGCGCGGGCGAAGGTCGTTTTGCCGGCGCCGAGGTCGCCATGCAGGTAGGCCACGAGCCCACCGGGCAAGGCGGCGGCAAGACGCTGGCCGAACGCGACGGTGGCGGCTTCGTCGGCGAGGTGATGTTCCATGCGTTCAGCTCTCCAGCCCATTGACCAATCGACGCAGCGGATCGAGCAGGTCGCCCGCGAGGAGTCCGCGTTCACCGCCTCGCGCCGCGACATCCGCCGCGCGAGCATGCAGCCCTACGCCGAGGCAGGCCGCCTCATAGGTGTCGCACCCCTGCGCGAGCAGGCCGGCGACGATGCCGGTCAGCGTGTCGCCCATGCCGCCACTGGCCATGCCCGGATTGCCCCAGGGGCAGACGGAAATCCGCCCGTCGGGCGCGGCGATGAGACTGCCGTTGCCCTTGAGCACCACGGTGGCGGCGAAGCGCCGGCTCAGTGCACGGGCCGCGGCGAAGCGATCGGCCTGCACGTCCTTCGTCGATGCGCCGAGAAGCCGGCCGGCTTCACCGGGATGTGGCGTGATGACCAAGCTCGCCGGAAGACGACGCGGCTCGGCATGCAACAGGTTGAGGCCGTCGGCATCGAGTACCGTCGGCAGGTCGGCATCGAGGGCCGTGGTCCACAAGGCGTGGCCCCAGGCGCCCTGGCCCAGACCCGGCCCGATGGCGAGCACGGAGGCCTTATCGATCATGGGAGCGAGCGCCTGCGGCCCATTGACCCCGTGCGCCATCAGTTCTGGACGCGCGGCGTTCATCGCCGGCACGTTGTCCTCACGGGTGGCGACGCTGACCAAGCCCGCGCCGGTCCGTAGCGCGGCCTCGGCGGCCATGCGGGAGGCGCCGCCCATGCCGTGGTCGCCACCGATCACCAGCACGTGGCCGTTGGCGCCCTTATGCGAATCGCGCGGGCGCCGCGGCAAGGAAGACGGCTGGAGCAGCAGCGCATCGGGCGGCTCGCGCATCCCGGCGGGCACACCGAGGTCGAACAGTTCGATGTCGCCGGCCAGCTCGGCCTGATGCGTATGCAGGCCACGTTTGTGGACGATGAAGGTGGCGGTCGCCGTGGCGCGCACGACCGCGCCGGGGGCGGCGCCGGTGTCGGCGGACAAGCCGGAAGGCACGTCCAGGGCCAGTACCGGGAGGCCGGCCGCATCGATCGCCTCGATGGCCGCCTTCGCCTCCCCCTCCGGCGCGCGATTGAGGCCGGTGCCGAAGATCGCATCGACGACGACGTCGGCGGCGTCCGCGACGTCTCCCCACGGCAGAACCCGACCGCCCTGCATCTCGAAGGCGCGGCAAGCTCGCTCCGCATCGCTCCCGGCGTGCGGCGCGCCCAGCGCGAACAACTGCACCGCAAGGCCCGCCGCCAGCGCGTCGCGTCCGACGAGATAGCCGTCGCCACCGTTGTTGCCATTGCCGCAGACGATCCGCAGACGCGCGGCGTCCGGCCAGCGACGGCGCAGCATGGCGAATGCCGCCGCCGCGGCGCGGGTCATGAGTTCGAAACCGGGGATGCCGGCTTCATCCATGGCCCGCCGGTCGATGGCGCGGGCCTGTTCGGATGTGAAGAGGGCGATGTCGATGGAGGGCGCGGTCATCGGACGATTATAGGAGTCACCGGTAAAATGGACGCATGCCCGCCCCCACCGACATCGACTACGCCGCACTCGCCCTGGACATCAAGCGCTGGGCGCGCGAGCTCGGCTTCGCCGACGTCGGCATCGCCGGCACCGAGCTGGGCGACGATGAGGCGTATCTCGAACGCTGGCTGGCCGACGGCCACCACGGCGAGATGGACTACATGGCCCGCCATGGCACGCGGCGGAGTCGTCCGGCGGAGCTCGAACCGGGCACGCTGCGCGTGGTATCCGTCCGCATGGACTACATTCCCCCCGGCACGGCCAACGCCTGGAACGTGATCCACGACAGCGAGAAAGCCTATATCGCCCGCTACGCGCTGGGACGCGACTATCACAAACTGATGCGCCATCGCTTACAGAAGCTGGCTGCCCGCATCACCGATCGCATCGGCGATTTTTCTTACCGCGCGTACGTCGATTCCGCTCCCGTGCTGGAAAAGGCCCTGGCCCGGAACGCGGGCCTCGGCTGGATCGGCAAGCACACCGTCGTCATCAATAAACGCGCGGGCTCGTATTTCTTCCTTGGTGAGCTGTACACCGACCTGCCCCTGCCGGTGGACGAGCCGGCCAGCGCGCATTGCGGTAGCTGCCGGCGCTGCATCGACATCTGCCCGACCCAGGCGATCGTCGCGCCCTACCGCCTGGATGCGCGCAAGTGCATTTCCTATCTCACCATCGAGCTCAAGGGCAGCATTCCCGAAGAACTGCGCGCGCCGATGGGCAACCGGGTGTTCGGCTGCGACGACTGCCAGTTGATCTGCCCCTGGAACAAGTTCGCGCAGGATGCGACCGAACCCGATTTCGCACCGCGGCACAGCCTCGACGGGCCGAAGCTCGTCGAGTTGTTCGCCTGGAGCGAGGACGAATTCCTCTCACGTACCGAGGGCATGGCCATTCGGCGTACCGGATACGAAGGCTGGTTGCGCAACCTTGCCGTGGGGCTGGGCAATGCGCCGACCTCGACCGAGGTCGTGGATGCGCTTCGCGCCCGTGCCGATCATGTGTCGGCCCTGGTGCGCGAGCATGTCGCGTGGGCCCTGTCGCGTCACGGCTAGTTCCGTTCGCCGATGCGATCGGCTCCCCCCTTCGGCAGGCGGGATGCGTATCTGCCTACCGAAGGGGTGGGAGCCGATCCTATCGCGAATCCCGCGAAGCGAACGCCCGAATCAACCCATGCCGTTCGACTTGCGCGTGATCAACATCGCCAGTTCCAGCGACTGCTCGTAGTTCAGGCGCGGATCGACCATCGACTTGTACGCCCGGTCGAGATCCTGTTCCACCAACCCGCGCGCGCCGCCCAGGCACTCGGTGACGTTCTCGCCGGTCAGCTCCAGGTGCACGCCGCCCAGGCGCGTACCCACGGCCGCGTGGATGTCGAACGCCTGATCGAGCTCGCCGGAGATGTTCGCGAACCGGCGCGTCTTGTACCCGTTGCTGGTGCTCTCGGTATTGCCGTGCATCGGATCGGCCACCCACAACACGCGGCGACCTTCGCGCTTCACCGCCTCCAGCAGCGGCTGCAAGCGCGTGCCGATCTTGTCGTTGCCCATGCGATGGATCAGCGTGAGGCGGCCGGGCTCTTCGTTCGGGTTGAGCACGTCGATGAGGCGCAGCAGGTCGTCCGGCTCGACCGTCGGGCCGACCTTCACCGCGATGGGGTTGCGGATGCCGCGGAAATATTCCGTGTGGGCACCATCGAGCGCGGCGGTGCGCATCCCGATCCACGGGAAATGCGTCGACAGGTTGAACCAGCCGTCCTGGCGGGGCACCTGGCGGGTCAGTGCTTCCTCGTAGTGCAGCAGCAGGGCCTCGTGCGACGTGTAGAAGTCCACGCGCGAATACGAGATGGATTCGCCACCCAGCGTCTCCATGAAGCGAAGCGAGTCGCCGATGCTGGCCACCATGCGCTTGTACTCGGCCGCCAGCGGCGAATGATCCACCCAGGCCAGATCCCAGTATTCGGGATGGTGCAGGTCGGCGAAACCGCCGTCGATGAGCGCACGAACGAAGTTCATGGTCATCGCCGAACGCGCGTGCGCCTTGATCAGGCGACGCGGATCGGCGCGACGCGCCTCGGGGGTGAATTCGGGGCTGTTGACCAGATCGCCACGGAACGCGGGCAACGTCACGCCGTCACGCGTCTCCGCGTCGGCCGAACGGGGCTTGGCATACTGGCCGGCAAACCGGCCCACGCGAAGCACCGGCTTCTTCAGGCCGTGCACGAGCACCAGGCTCATCTGCAGCAGCACCTTCAGCCGATTGGAAATGATGGGACTGGTGCAGTCGGCGAAGCTTTCGGCACAGTCGCCGCCCTGGAGCAGGAAACGCTCGCCGGCCTGGGCGTCGGCAATGGACTGCTTGAGCTTGAGGATCTCCCAGGACGTGACCAACGGCGGTAACTCGCCCAGTTGCGCGAGCGCGTCGGCGAGTTCGGCGGCGTCCTCATACATCGGCTGTTGAAGGGCGGTCCTCGACCGCCACGTACCCGGCGCCCAGTCGAGGGACGGGGAGGCTACGGTTTTGAGGTTGTGCTGCATGACGGCGGTGCCTGAGTGAATGCGCTCGTGGCGCGGGGGAAATCAACGAACGGTACGGCGGACGCCCAGCAGGGCCGATGCGATGAGGGCAACGAACCAGAGCAACGTCCACGCGGGCATGGGAAGACCGAGGATCGGCTCGATCCTGGCGCACTCACCCGAACCGGTGAAGGCGAGCTTGAGCATTTTCATGAAGGGAAAGGCGTCGAACAGGTAGCCCAACCCGGGACCGCAGGCGGGAACCTGGTCGGCGGGCAGGCTCTGCAGCCATAGATGACGGCCGGCGGTGACGACACCCCACAGCCCGCCCAACGTGACCAATACGGCGTAGACCGCACGCGTGCCCGCCTTGCGTGGACCGTGGAGCCCGCCGACGAGAAAGAAAAGCCCCATCGTGCACACCGCGATACGCTGGAAGATGCACAGCGGGCACGGATCCAGGTGCATGACGTATTGCGCATAGAGCGCAAAACCCATCAGAGCCACGCAAACGAGGAAACCGGCGAGATAGCGTGTGCGAAACGACCAGGTGCGAGGATTCATGGGGCGCTTGTTGCGTTGCGGGACACCCACGTTAACGCTTTGTGCACTTACTTGCCAGCGTGTCTCGAAGTTTCGTCTGCAACCATGTCGATGAATTGCAACGAAATTTGTTGTATCGCCACGGGTACCTGGCCCAAGGACGACACGCGGCGACAGGAGCGGATGATCGTGACTGTGGCCACCTCGCACTCATCGATGGCGCGGCCATGACCGACGAACGTAAGCGAACCCTGTTTAAGTCGGGACCACGTCAACCGACCGATGGTCACGCCCGGAACGGATGTATCGCCTCGCCAGCGCGCGCCAAAAGAAAAACCCCGGCAGGTTGCCCTGCCAGGGTGGGATCTCACTCGAACCGCTAACGCTTACTCGGCGTCGACGGCTTCGGTCTTCTCCGGACGATCCACGAGCTCGACGTAGGCCATCGGAGCGTTGTCGCCCGGACGGAAGCCGCACTTGAGAATACGCAGGTAGCCGCCGGGACGCTCGCGGTAACGGGGACCCAGCTCGACGAAGAGCTTGCCCACCGCCTGCTTGTCGCGCAGGCGGGAGAACGCGAGACGGCGATTGGCAACACCATCGTTCTTCGCGAGCGTAATCAGCGGCTCGGCGACGCGACGGAGTTCCTTGGCCTTGGGAAGGGTGGTGCGAATCAGCTCGTGCTTGATCAGCGACGACGCCATGTTCTTGAACATGGCTTCGCGGTGGCTGCTCGTACGGTTGAGCTTGCGACCGGATTTCTGGTGGCGCATGGCGATGACTCTCTCTAGTCTGTTGTTATGAAAAGCCGGTCAGGATGAGCGACTTCCCGCGGTTACCCGCTATTCGAGGCTGTCAAAACGCCTCGTTATAAGAGCACGGCCTCTGTGGACCGCTTTGAATCTCCAGCGGAAATGCACGATGCATCCGCTGGCCTCGCAAAGGATCGGGGCGATCGAAAACCGATCGCCCCGTCATACATCAGCCCAACTGCATGCCGTGGGACAGACCCGGCGGCGGCCAGTTTTCGAGCTTCATGCCGAGGGCAAGACCCCGCCCACCCAGCACATCCTTGATTTCCGTCAGCGACTTCTTGCCAAGGTTCGGCGTCTTGAGCAGTTCGACTTCGGTCTTCTGAACCAGATCGCCGATGTAGTAGATGCTCTCCGCCTTCAGGCAGTTGGCCGAACGGACGGTCAACTCGAGATCGTCGATCGGACGCAGCAGGAGCGGGTCGAAACCGCCCTTTTCCGCCTTGGTGGAATCGCTCTCGCGACGCGAGAAATCACCGAACACCGACAGCTGGTCGTTGATGATTTCCGCCGCCTTGCGCACGGCGTCTTCCGCACCGATCGTGCCGTTCGTTTCGATATCCAGCACGAGCTTGTCGAGGTTGGTGCGCTGCTCGACACGAGCCGCGTCCACTTCGTAAGCCACGCGCAGAACCGGCGCAAACGACGCGTCGAGCTGCAGACGACCGATCGGACGGGTTTCATCGTCCGGATGCTGGCGCGCGCTGGCCGGCTGGTAGCCGACGCCGCGACGCACCTTCAAACGCATGTTCAGGGCCACATCCTTGGTGAGGTGGCAGATCACATGCTCGGGATTGACGATTTCGACGGAGTGATCGACCGCGATGTCGCCGGCGGTGACCACACCCTTACCCTTCTTGGACAGCGTAAGGGTGACTTCATCACCGCTATGCTGACGAATGGCGACGTCCTTGAGGTTGAGCAGGACTTCGATGACGTCTTCCTGCAGACCCTCAAGGGTGGTGTACTCGTGCAGCACGCCGTCGATTTCGACTTCGACGATCGCGCTACCCGGAATCGAAGAGAGCAGCACGCGACGCAGCGCGTTGCCCAGGGTGTGACCGAAGCCACGCTCGAGCGGCTCGACCACCACCTTCGCGCGGTTCGCTCCAAGCTGCTCGACGCTGAGGCCACGAGGCCGCAGCACACTAGTAGACGATACTGCCATGCAAGGCTCCGGTGGATTACTTCGAGTAAAGCTCGACAATCAGGGCTTCATTGATATCGGCCGGCAGATCACCACGATCCGGAACGGCCTTGAACGTGCCCGCGAACTTCTTGCTGTCGACTTCGACCCACGACGGACGGAGGTCCATGGTGTCGTAGATGGTCGCAGCTTCCTGTACACGCAGCTGGGTACGCGCCTTCTCGGTCAGGGACACTTCGTCGCCCGGACGGACGTGGTACGACGGAACGTTGACCTTCTTGCCGTTCACCGTCACGGACTTGTGAGCCACGAGCTGACGGGCCTGGGCGCGGGTGACCGCGAAACCCATGCGATAGACGACATTGTCGAGACGGCTTTCCAGCAGGCGAAGCAGGTTTTCACCCGTGTTGCCCTTCTGGGTCGAAGCCTTGGTGTAGTAGTTGCTGAACTGACGCTCAAGCACGCCGTAAATGCGCTTGACCTTCTGCTTCTCACGCAGCTGCACGGCGTAGTCGGACAGACGGGCGCGCTTGTTGGCGCCATGCTGACCGGGCTTGTTTTCGAGCTTGCACTTGGAATCAAGCGCGCGAGCCGGGCTCTTCAGACCGAGGTCGGCACCTTCACGACGCGCCAGCTTGCAGGTAGCTCCACGATAACGGGCCATGGTTATGCTCCTTAGACGCGACGCTTCTTGGGGGGACGGCAGCCGTTATGCGGAATCGGCGTGACGTCGATAATGTTGAGCACTTTGTAGCCCAACGCATTCAGAGAACGCACGGCCGACTCGCGGCCCGGGCCGGGGCCCTTGATGCGAACTTCCACGGTCTTCACACCGTAGTCGCCGGCAGCGCGGCCAGCCTTCTCGGCGGCAACCTGGGCAGCGAACGGGGTCGACTTACGGGAACCGCGGAAACCCGCGCCACCCGCCGTCGCCCACGACAAGGCATTGCCCTGGCGATCGGTGATCGTGACGATGGTGTTGTTGAAAGAAGCCTGCACGTGGGCCACGGCATCCGTGACAACGCGCTTGATCTTCTTCTTGGTTTTAACCGGCTTAGCCATGTTCGGTATCCGTTACTTCTTGATCGGACGACGCGGACCCTTGCGGGTACGGGCGTTGGTACGCGTGCGCTGGCCGCGCACCGGCAGGCCGCGACGATGACGCAGGCCACGATAGCAACCGAGGTCCATCAGGCGCTTCACCGCCATACCGATCTCGCGGCGAAGATCGCCCTCGACGGTGTACTTGGCGATCTCGGCACGAATCTTCTCGACTTCGCCCTCGCTCAGCGACTTGATCTGGGTGGTGGGAACCACGCCAGCGTCGACACAGACCTTCTTCGCCCGCGAACGGCCGATTCCATAAATGCTCTGCAGACCAACCCAGACATGCTTCTGGACCGGCAAATTGACACCCGCGATGCGCGCCATGATGTACTGTCTCCGATGTGCTTCGTGCGCGGTAAACGCGCAATTCTAACCTGATTTAACCTAAACGGGAAGCCCTGCGGCGCTGGGCGCCAAGGCCTACCCTACTTGGACCCCCGCCGCGTCTCAGCTGCGGCGGAGATTGGACTTCTTGAGCAGACTCTCGTACTGGTGGCTCATGAGATGGGCCTGAACCTGGGCGATGAAGTCCATCACCACCACCACCACGATCAGCAGCGAAGTGCCGCCGAAATAGAACGGGACGTGCCAGGCGTTCTGCATGAACGTGGGCACCAGGCAGACCAACACGATGTAGACCGCGCCGACACCCGTGAGCCGGGTCATGACGCCATCGATGTAATCCGCCGTGGAGCGACCCGGACGGATGCCCGGAATCAACGCACCCGAACGCTTGAGGTTATCGGCCGTTTCTTGCGAGTTGAACACGATCGCCGTATAGAAGAAGGCGAATCCGATCACCAGCACCGCGAACACGATGTCGTGGATCGGCTCACCCGGGCTCAGTGCCGTGGTCAGCCACTGCAACCAGCGGGACTGACTGGCGGAACCGAACCAGGTCGCGGCCGTCGCGGGAAAGAGCAGCAGGCTGGTCGCGAAGATCGGCGGAATGACGCCCGCCATATTGATCTTCAACGGCAGGTGCGAGACCTGACGCTGCTGGAACTGACGCTGGCCACCCTGCTTCGCGTAGTTCACGGTGATGCGCCTCTGGGCACGCTCCATGAACACCACGAATGCCGTCACGGCGAACACCGTCACCAGAACGAGCAGCAGAGGCAGCGGGTTCAGCTGGCCCGTCGCCGCGAGCTGGGCCGTATGGGCCACCGCTGCCGGCAGGCCGGCGACGATACCGGCGAAGATCAGCATCGAGATACCGTTGCCGATACCGCGCTCGGTAATCTGCTCACCCAGCCACATAAGGAACATCGTGCCGGCCGTGAGACCGACCACCGACGCCATGATGAAGCCCGCACCCGGCATGTAGACCACCGGGTTACCGCCCTGCGCGACCTGCTTCTGCAGAGCCACCGCGATGCCGAACGCCTGGAATGCCGCCAGGCCCACCGTACCGAAGCGCGTGTACATGGTCATCTTTCGACGACCCGACTCGCCCTCCTTACGGAGCGCCATCAGCGACGGCACCACCGAACCCATCATCTGCACCACGATCGATGCGGAGATGTAAGGCACCACACCCAGCGCGAACACCGAAAAGCGGGACAGCGAGCCGCCCGAGAACATGTTGACCATGTTCAGCAGACCACCGCCCCCCTCGACCAGGCTCGTCATCGCCTCGGGATTCACGCCCGGCACGGGAATGAACGAACCCAGGCGGAAGACGATCAGCGCACCGATGAGAAACAGGATGCGCTGACGCAGTTCCGTCAGTTTGCCCAGCGAGCCGAGCTTGTTGCCCTGCGCTCCAGCCACGAGGCTTACTCCACGCTGCCGCCGGCGGCTTCGATGGCGGCCTTGGCACCGGCCGTCGCGAGCACACCCTGCAGCTTGATGGCGCGGTTGATTTCGCCCTTGAGCACGACCTTCACCTTCTTGGCGCGGCTCGACACGAGGCCAGCGGCGTGAAGCGCGATCAGGTCGATGGTGTCACCCTGGACCGAAGCCAGCTTGTAGAGCATGACCTGCTCGGTATCCGCCTTCTTGAGCGAGCGGAAACCGACCTTCGGCAGGCGACGCTGCAACGGCATCTGACCGCCTTCGAAACCGAAGCGATGCGTGTTGCCGGCGCGGGCGTGCTGACCCTTGTGGCCGCGGCCGGCGGTCTTGCCGAGGCCGGAACCGATACCGCGAGCGACGCGGGTGCGGGTCTTGCGGGCGCCCTTGCCGGGCTTGATGTCATTAAGACGCATGATTGATTACTCCTCGACCCGGACCAGGTAGTAGACCGTGTTGATCAGGCCACGAACCTGCGGGGAATCCTTCAGTTCGCGCACGTCGTTGAGCTTGTTCAGGCCCAGTGCCTTCACGCTCAGACGATGGCGCCCCTGCACGCCGCGGAGGCCCTTGACCAGGCGCACGCGGACGGTACCGGCGGTTTCGGTGTTCTTAGCCATTGCCCAGCACCTCTTCGATGGTCTTGCCACGCTTGGCGGCAATGCGCTTCGGCGAGGCGACGGCCTGCAGACCCTTGATCGTCGCGCGGACGAGGTTGATCGGGTTGCGCGAACCGACGGCCTTCGCGAGAACGTTCTTCACGCCCACCACTTCCAGGACGGCGCGCATGGCACCGCCGGCGATGACGCCGGTACCCTCGGAGGCGGGCTGCATGAAGACGCGGGCGGCACCGTGGTTGGCCTTGACGGCATACCACAACGTGCCATTGTTCAGTTCGATGTTCACCATGTTGCGGCGGGCGCGCTCCATGGCCTTGGAAATGGCGACCGGCACTTCACGGGCCTTGCCATAACCGAAACCGACGCGACCCTCGCCATCGCCGACCACGGTCAGCGCGGTGAAGCTCATCTGGCGGCCACCCTTGACGGTCTTGGCCACGCGGTTGACGGCGATCAGCTTTTCAAGCATGCCGTCCGAATTTTCGCGATCTGTCGAGGACATCTCTTTTCCTGATAGCCCGGGGATGCCGGGACTTCTGTTTACGGCTCGGTCGCCGCTTGGAGTTGTAGGTGGAGCAGGCGACGCCGGCCCGTGGGGACCGGCGTCGTGGCCTGACGCCTCTTAGAACTTGAGGCCGGCCTCACGAGCCGCTTCGGCAAGAGCCTTGATGCGACCGTGGTAACGGAAACCCGAGCGATCGAACGCGACGGATTCGACACCGGCGGCCTTGGCGCGCTCGGCGACGATGCGGCCGACGGTGCCGGCGGCTTCGACGTTCTTCTTGCTCTTGAGACCTTCGGCGACCGACTTCTGCACGGTCGAGGCGGAAGCCACGACGGTGCCGTTCGGCGCGAAGACCTGGGCATACAGGTGCTGACCGGTGCGATGCACGCTCAGGCGGTGGACACCAAGCTCACGGATGTGGGCGCGGGTCGACTTGGCGCGGCGCAGGCGGGATTCGTTCTTGTTCATCGTCTCGTCTCCAGGAAGCGGATAGGCCGATTAGGCCTTCTTGGCTTCCTTCAGGATGATCGTCTCGCCGGCATAACGGACGCCCTTGCCCTTGTAGGGCTCCGGCGAACGGAACGCGCGGATCTTCGCGGCTACCTGGCCCACGAGCTGCTTGTCGGAACCCTTGATGAGGATTTCCGTCTGCGTCGGGGTTTCGATGGTGATGCCTTCCGGCGCCTCGAAAACGACCGGGTGCGAGAAACCGAGCGACAGGTTGACCGCCTTGCCCTGCATCTGCGCGCGGTAACCCACGCCGACCAGCTCGAGCTTCTTCTCGAAGCCGTTGGACACGCCGAGCACCATGTTGGCGACGATCGCGCGGGCGGTGCCGCCGAACTTGTCGTCGGCGCCTTCGGCGAGAACGATGGTGGCCACGCCGTTGTCCTGCGCGAACGTCACGCCCGGCAGTTCATGGGTGGTCAGGGTGCCCTTGGGGCCCTTGACGGAAACGGTGCCGTTGGCGACCGAGAGTTCGACACCCTTCGGCAGGGTGATGGGCTTCTTGGCTACACGTGACATATCGGGACTCCTTACGCCACCTGGCCAATGATTTCGCCACCCAGACCCTTCGAACGGGCCTGTGCGTCGGTCAGCAGACCGGCGGAGGTGGAGATGATCGAGATACCCAGGCCACCGAGGACCTTCGGCAGCTCGTCCTTGCCGCGGTAGACGCGGAGACCGGAGCGGCTGACGCGGGAAATGGATTCGATAGCCGGACGGCCTTCGAAATACTTCAGCTTGATTTCGAGAACCGGCTTGCCGTCTTCGTCGGCGACGCGGGCGTCGAGAATGTAGCCTTCGTTCTGGAGAAGCTTGGCGAGCGCCAGCTTCATCTTCGACGACGGAATACGAACAACCGCTTTGCCCGTGGCCTGGGCGTTACGGATGCGCGTAAACAGATCGGCGATGGGATCAGTCATGCTCATAAAAAAACCCTTGAGAGTGCACCGATATCCGAATGACCGGAAATCTTTAAATTGTAAAGCCGACAAACCGTCGGTCTGCATTGCGCAGACCGACGATCATATCAGGCTATGACGACCTGGACAAGTTCTGCCCAGGACGCCCCGCCCGGCCCTTCCGGGTCGAGCGGGTAGCTCTTTTACCAGCTGGCCTTGCGCAGGCCCGGCACGTCGCCACGCATGGTGGCTTCGCGCAGCTTGTTGCGGCCGAGGCCGAACTTGCTGTAGACGCCACGCGGACGACCGGTCAGGGCGCAACGATTGCGCTGACGGGACGGGCTGGCATCACGCGGGAGCTTCTGCAGCTTGGTCTGGGCGTCCATCTTCTCGTCATACGAGGCGGTGGCGCTCAGGACGATCGCCTTCAGTTCGGCGCGCTTGGCGGCGTACTTCTTGGCGAGCTTGGCGCGCTTGAGGTCGCGCTCGATCATCGAGGTCTTTGCCATGTCTTCTCTCTACCTGGCGATCAGTTGCGGAACGGGAAGCTGAAGGCTTCCAGCAACGCCTTGGCTTCTTCGTCGCTCTTCGCGGTCGTGGTGATGGAGATGTCCATACCGCGCAGCGCGTCGACCTGGTCGAAGTCGATTTCCGGGAAGATGATCTGTTCCTTGATGCCGAAGTTGTAGTTACCACGGCCATCGAAGGCACGACCCGAAACACCACGGAAGTCGCGCGTACGCGGCAGCGAGATGTTGATCAGGCGATCGAGGAATTCCCACATCTGGGCACGACGCAGCGTGACCTTGCAACCGATCGGCCAACCGTCGCGGATCTTGAACGACGCGACCGAGACGCGAGCCTTGGTCGTGATCGGCTTCTGACCGGCGATCTTGGCCATGTCGGCCACGGCGTTCTCGAGGATCTTCTTGTTGCCGGCAGCCTCGCCCACGCCCATGTTCAGCGTGATCTTGGTGATGCGCGGCACTTCCATGACGTTCTGGTAACCGAAGCGCTCCGTGAGCTTCTTCATTACCGACTCTTTGTAAAACGTTTCAAGGCGGGTCATGACTTCGGTTCCTTACGCGTCGACGACTTCGCCCGAGACGAACACGCGCACCTTGCGCCCGTCCTCGAGCGTCTTGGTGGCCACGCGCTCGCCCTTGTTCTGGGCGGAGTTGAAGAGCTGGACGTTGGAAATATGGATCGCGGCTTCACGCTCGACGATACCGCCAGGCTGGTTGGCCTGGGGGTTCGGCTTCGTGTGACGCTTGATGACGTTGACGTTCGAGACGACCACGCGGTCGCCATCGACACGCAGCACGTCACCGCGCTGACCCTTGTTTTTGCCGGTGATCACGACGACGTGATCACCCTTGCGGATACGGTTCATGGTCTGGCCTCCGCTCAGAGCACTTCGGGCGCGAGCGAGACGATCTTCATGAACTTCTCGCTGCGCAGCTCGCGGGTAACCGGCCCGAAGATACGGGTACCGATCGGCTCGAGCTTGTTGTTGAGGAGCACGGCCGCGTTACCGTCGAAACGGATCAGCGAACCATCGGTGCGGCGCACGCCCTTGGCGGTACGAACCACCACGGCGTTGTAGACCTCACCCTTCTTCACCTTGCCGCGAGGAATGGCGTCCTTGACGGTCACCTTGATGACATCGCCGATGCCGGCGTAACGGCGCTTGGAGCCGCCCAGCACCTTGATGCACATCAGTTCCTTCGCTCCGCTGTTGTCCGCTGCGGAAAGCGTGCTTTGCATCTGGATCATGGCTGCACCCTCCTCAGACTTCAGCGCGAGTGACGATCGCGACCACGCGGTGATGCTTGGTCTTCGACAGCGGACGGCATTCCGCGATGCGGACCACGTCGCCCTCGTTCGCACCGGTTTCGTCGTGCGCGTGGAGCTTGGTGGAACGGCGGATGATCTTGCCGAGCAGCGGGTGCTGCACCTGGCGCTCGATCAGGACCGTGACCGTATTGGTCATCTTGTTGCTGATGACGCGGCCCTCGAGGGTACGCGCCGCCTTCTGGTTATCGCTCATGTCAGCCACCCTTACTTCTTTCCGCCGAGCACGAACTTCGTGCGGGCGATGTCGCGCCGGACGCGGCGCAGCTGGTGCGGCTGAGTGAGCTGACCGGAGCCCTTCTGCATGCGCAGATTGAACTGCTCCTTGCGAAGGTCCAGCAGATGCTGCTTCAGCTCGTCCGCCGACTTCTCTTTGATTTCTTTGATGGCCATTACATCACCGCCCTGGACACGAACTGGGTCTGGACCGAGAGCTTGGCAGCGGCAAGGCGCATGGCCTCGCGTGCGGTCGCTTCGTCGACGCCTTCGATTTCATAAAGCATGCGGCCCGGCTGGATCAGAGCGACCCAGAACTCGACGCCACCCTTACCTGCACCCATTCGGACTTCGATGGGCTTACGGGTGATCGGCTTGTCCGGGAACACGCGGATCCACAACTTGCCGCCACGCTTCACGTAGCGCGTGATGCAACGACGTGCCGCTTCGATCTGGCGCGCGGTCAGCTGACCGTGCGTCGTAGCCTTGAGGCCGTATTCGCCAAAGCTCACGAGGTTCGAGTTGAACGCCAGACCGTCATTGCGGCCCTTAAACATCTTGCGGTACTTGGTACGCTTCGGTTGCAACATGGCACCGGCTCCTTACTTCGCAGCGCGATCACGATCGCGGCGGTTGTCACCACCCTCGCGACGCGACGACTGCTGAGGCTGCTGTTCTTCCTTCGACTCGGCCGTGGCGGCCGCCAGGTCGAAGATCTCGCCCTTGTAGACCCACACCTTCACGCCGATGATGCCGTACTGGGTCTTCGCTTCGGCGGTGCCGTAGTCGATGTCAGCACGCAGGGTGTGAAGCGGCACGCGACCTTCGCGGGCCCACTCGGAGCGCGCGATCTCGGCGCCGTTCAGACGGCCGGAGACGTTGATCTTGATGCCCAGGGCGCCGAGGCGCATGGCGTTGCCGACCGAGCGCTTCATCGCGCGACGGAACATGATGCGACGCTCGAGCTGCTGCGCGATCGACTCGGCAACCAGCTGCGCATCGAGTTCCGGCTTGCGGACTTCGCTGACGTTGATGTGCGTCGGAACGCCCATCATGTCGGTGACTTCCTTGCGAAGCTTCTCGATATCCTCGCCCTTCTTGCCGATCACCACGCCCGGACGGGCGGTGTGGATCGTCACGCGGGCGGTCTTGGCCGGGCGCTCGATCTGGATCTTCGAGATACCGGCGGCGGCGAGCTTCTTGCGCAGCATCTCGCGGACCTTGAGGTCGGCAGCGAGGTACTGGGCATACTCACCCTTGTTGGCGTACCACTTCGAGTTCCAGTCCTTGGCAATGCCGAGGCGGATACCGGTGGGATGAACTTTGTGACCCATCGTCTCTTACCCCAGTCAGTTGCCCACAACCACAGTGATGTGGCTGGTGCGCTTCAGGATGCGCGAACCGCGGCCTTTGGCGCGGGCGTACATGCGCTTCATCGCCGGACCTTCGTCGACGAAGATGCGCGAGACCTTCAGCTCGTCGACGTCGGCGCCGAGGTTGTTCTCGGCGTTGGCGACGGCCGAGAGCAGCACCTTGCGAACAAGGTGGGCGGCCTTCTTGTTGGTATAGGCAAGCACGTCGCTCGCCCGGCCCACGGGCATGCCGCGGACCAGGTCGGCCACCAGGCGTGCCTTCTGCGCCGAGATGCGGGCGCTGCGCAGGATCGCTTTGGCTTCGGTGCTCATCACTTGCCCTTCTTGTCGCCGGCGTGGCCCTTGTAGGTGCGGGTCACCGCGAACTCGCCGAGCTTGTGCCCGACCATGTTCTCGTTGATGAGCACCGGCACGTGCTGGCGGCCGTTGTGGATGGCGATGGTCAGACCGACCATCTCCGGCAGGATCATCGAGCGACGCGACCAGGTCTTGATCGGACGCTTGTTGTTGGCGGAAACGGCGGCTTCCACCTTCTTTACGAGGTGCAGGTCAACGAACGGACCTTTCTTTAGAGAGCGCGGCATGATCGTTTCCTATTACTTGCGACGACGCACGATGAACTGCTGGGTGCGCTTGTTGTTGCGCGTCTTGTAACCCTTGGTCGGCGTGCCCCACGGGCTGACCGGATGACGGCCACCGGAGGTACGGCCTTCACCACCGCCGTGCGGATGGTCGACCGGGTTCATGACGACGCCGCGGACGGTCGGACGGATGCCCTTCCAACGCTTCGCACCGGCCTTGCCGAGCTTGCGCAGGCTGTGCTCCGAGTTGCCGACTTCACCGATGGTGGCGCGGCACTCGACCGGCACGCGGCGCATTTCGCCGGAGCGCAGGCGGAGCGTGGCATAACCCTGTTCGCGGGCGACCAGCTGGACCGAGGCACCGGCGGAACGCGCGATCTGCGCACCCTTGCCCGGCTTCATCTCGATGCAGTGAATCGTGGAACCGACGGGAATCGAACGAAGCGGCAGGCAGTTGCCCGGCTTGATCGGCGAGTCGGAACCCGACACGAGACGGTCGCCCACCGCCACGCCCTTCGGCGCGATGATGTAGCGGCGCTCGCCGTCGGCGTAGCACAGCAGCGCGATGTGCGCGGTGCGGTTCGGATCGTATTCCAGACGCTCGACGACGGCGGCGATGCCCTCCTTGTCGCGCTTGAAATCGATGATGCGGTAAGCCTGCTTGTGACCGCCGCCACGATGACGGGTGGTGATGCGACCAAAGTGGTTGCGACCGCCGGTCTTCTTCTGCGATTCGGTCAGGGGCGCGTACGGGGCGCCCTTGTGCAGACCTTCGGTCCGCACGCTGACTGCGTCGCGGCGGCCCGGGGAGGTCGGCTTGTGAGTGATCAGTGCCATCTCAATTCAACTCCTGGCTCAGGCCTTGGCCGACACGTCGATCGTGTGGCCGTCGGCGAGGCGCACGTAAGCCTTGCGCTTGCCCTGGCGATTGCCCTGGCGGAAGCGGAACGACTTGACCTTGCCCTTCGTGTTCACGAGGTTCACGTCCACGACCTTGACGTCGAAGAGGTGTTCCACCGCTGCGCGGACGTCAGCCTTGGTCGCCTCGGGCGCCACGACGAAAACGTACTGGTTATTCTCCGCCAGACGAGCCGCCTTCTCGGAGATATGCGGCGCGCGAAGCGTGTTGAGCGTGCGTTCGGTGCTCATGCGAGCCACTCCTCGACCTTCTTGACCGCGTCCACCGTCATGACGACGAAGTCGCTGCCGACCAGGCTGACCGGATTCAGGGCCAGCACGTCGACGACGTGGATGTACGGAATGTTGCGGGCGGACAGGTACAGCGCCTCGGTGGAGTCTTCCGACACCAGCAGCACGCGACCCTTGACTTCGAGCTCGGCGAGCTTGGCGATCATGCCCTTCGTGCTCGGCTTGTCGATCGAGAGCTCCGAGACCACCTTCAGGCGACCCTGGCGGGTCAGCTCGGCGATGATCGAACGGATCGCGACGCGATAGGCCTTGCGGTTGACCTTCTGCTCGAAGCTGCGCGGCTTGGCCGCGAACGTGACACCGCCGCCGACGAAGATCGGGGCACGGTAGTCACCGTGACGGGCGCCGCCGCCCTTCTGCTTCTTGAACTTCTTCGTGGTACCGGACAGTTCGCCGCGCGAAAGCTGCGCCTTGGTGCCGGCACGGCCGCCTGCCTGGTAGGCAGTCACGACCTGGTGCACGAGGGCCTTCTTGTACTCACCGCCGAACACGTCGTCGGAAACGGTAAGCGACTGGGCGCCAATAACATTGAGTTCCATGGCGTCTCTCCTCAACCCTTGGTCGTCGGACGGATCACGACGTCACCGCCCGGCGCGCCCGGGACAGCGCCCTTGACCGCGATCAGGTGGCGCTCGGCGTCGACCTTGACAACTTCCAGGCCCTGCTGCGTGCGGTTCACCGCACCCATGTGGCCCGACATCTTCTTGCCAGGAAACACGCGGCCCGGCGTCTGGCGCTGGCCGATCGAGCCCGGGGCGCGATGCGACAGCGAGTTACCGTGCGTGGCGTCGCCCATCTTGAAATGGTGACGCTTGATGGTGCCCTGGAAGCCCTTACCCTTCGACACGCCGGCGACGTCGACCGTCTGACCGACGGTGAACACGTCGTCCGCCTTGATCTCGGTGCCGATGGCGTACTTGCCCGCGTCTTCCGCGGACACGCGGAATTCCCACAGGCCACGACCCGGCTCAACCTTGGCGTTGGCGTAATGACCCTTCAGCGGGGCCGTCAGGAGCGAGGCGCGCTTCGCGCCCGTCGTGACCTGCACGGCGCTGTAGCCGTCGTTTTCTTCGGTCTTCACCTGCGTCACGCGATTCGGGGTCGCTTCAATCAGCGTCACCGGAATCGAGCGGCCGTCTTCGGTGAAGAGCCGGCTCATGCCGCACTTGCGGCCAACCAGTCCGATACTCATCTTCGTATCCTTTAGTCCGCTCAGCCGAGCTTGATCTGGACGTCAACGCCAGCCGCAAGATCGAGCTTCATGAGCGCGTCCACGGTTTTGTCGTTGGGGTCGACGATGTCCAGAACGCGCTTGTGGGTACGAGTCTCGTACTGGTCGCGGGCATCTTTGTCGACGTGCGGCGACACCAGAATGGTGTAGCGCTCGATCTTGGTCGGCAGCGGAATCGGGCCGAGGACCGTAGCGCCGGTGCGCTTGGCCGTCTCGACGATTTCACTGGCCGAACGGTCGATCAGACGATGATCGAACGCCTTGAGCCGGATGCGAATCTTTTGGTTCGCCATAAAACCGTGTCCTGTTATCGAAAGAACGTTCTTGTGATTCGAAGTGGCTTCTCGCCACTCCGCACAACCCATTTGCCACTTACAGGTACCGCAACGGGCCGCTCTGGAGGACTGAACGCCCGCCCGGAACGACCCGAAAAAGCTAGGCAGGCCGCGTAAACGACCTGCCCAGACAGAAAAGTATAGAGCGCACAAACAAATAGGTCAACAGAGCTTACGCTCTGTGGCCTTGGCACCCCACCCGGCTTCCTTGCCTGCGAACTCGAAGCGCATTCCATGCACCTCATTTCGCGGTATTCGAATCCCCATAAAGAGACTCGAGGGATATAGCCCGACGAGCATACCCCATCGGTTTGGAAATTGGAAGCTTTTTGACCAACGAACGCTATGGGCTCGATGTTTTCGCCCGCGGCATAAAAAAAGGCGGGGACTGACGCCCCCGCCCTTCTCAGATACCTTGCGGTACCCGATTACGCCGTGATCTTGGCAACCACGCCGGCGCCGACGGTACGGCCGCCTTCGCGGATAGCGAAGCGCAGACCTTCGTCCATGGCGATTGGCTTCAGCAGGGTGACTTCCATCTTCACGTTGTCACCCGGCATCACCATCTCGGTGCCTTCCGGCAGCTTGCAGGCGCCGGTGACGTCCGTGGTACGGAAGTAGAACTGCGGACGGTAGTTGTTGAAGAACGGCGTGTGGCGGCCACCCTCATCCTTCGACAGCACGTACACTTCGGCCTCGAACTGGGTGTGCGGCTTGATCGTGCCGGTCTTGGCCAGCACCTGGCCACGCTCGACGTCGTCGCGCTTCAGGCCACGCAGCAGCAGACCGGCATTGTCGCCCGCCTGACCCTGGTCGAGCAGCTTGCGGAACATCTCCACGCCCGTGACGACCGTCTTCTGCGTATCGCGCAGACCGACGACTTCGATTTCGTCGCCGACCTTGATCACGCCACGCTCGATACGACCCGTGACCACCGTGCCGCGGCCCGAGATCGAGAACACGTCTTCGACCGGCATGAGGAAGGACTTGTCGACGTCGCGCTCCGGCGTCGGGATCCAGCTGTCGAGCGCATCGACGAGGTTGATGATCGCCGGCACACCGATCTCCGACTGGTCGCCCTCAAGCGCCAGACGGGCCGAGCCCTTGATGATCGGGGTGTCGTCACCCGGGAACTCGTACTTCGAGAGCAGTTCGCGGACTTCCATCTCGACGAGCTCCATGAGCTCGGCGTCGTCGACCATGTCGGCCTTGTTCAGGAACACCACGATGTACGGCACGCCGACCTGACGCGAGAGCAGGATGTGCTCACGGGTCTGCGGCATCGGGCCGTCGGCGGCCGAGCACACCAGGATCGCGCCGTCCATCTGGGCGGCACCGGTGATCATGTTCTTGACGTAGTCGGCGTGACCCGGGCAATCCACGTGGGCATAGTGACGGGTGGCCGATTCGTATTCGACGTGAGCGGTCGAGATCGTGATGCCGCGCGCCTTCTCTTCCGGCGCTGCGTCGATCGCGTCGTAGCCCTTGAACTCGCCGCCGAAGCGATCGGCGCCGACCTTCGTCAGCGCAGCCGTCAGCGTGGTCTTGCCGTGGTCGACGTGACCGATGGTGCCGACGTTGACGTGCGGCTTATTACGCTCGAACTTACCCTTTGCCATGACTCTGAACCTCTAAAAGAACGTTGTATGTATTGAAGAAGAAGCCCTTATCAGGACTTCTTCATGACCTCGTCGGCGATGTTCTTCGGCGCCGGCTCGTAATGATCGAATTCCATCGTGAACGTGGCGCGACCCTGGGTCTGCGAACGAAGCGACGTGGCGTAACCGAACATTTCGCCCAGCGGGATCATCGCATTGACGGTCTTGCCCGACGGGGTCTCTTCCTGACCGGTCAGCATGCCGCGACGACGCGAGATATCGCCCATCACGTCACCGACGTAGTCTTCCGGCGTCACGACCTCGACCTTCATGATCGGCTCGAGCAGTACCGGCTGAGCCTTCGAGAAGCCCTGCTTGAACGCCATCGACGCGGCGAGCTTGAACGCCATTTCCGACGAGTCGACGTCGTGGTACGAACCGAAGACCAGCTTGACCTTGACGCCCACGACCGGGAAGCCGGCCAGCGGACCCGAGGTGATGGTCTCGCGCAGACCCTTTTCGACCGACGGGATGAATTCCTTCGGAATCACGCCGCCCGTGATGTCGTTGATGAACAGGAAGTCGTCCTTGATGCCCGCGGCGATCTTCTCGTCCGCACGGTCGGCATCGGAGATCGGGGACATTTCGATCACGACGTGACCGTACTGACCCTTACCACCCGACTGCTTGGCGTGCTTGTAGTCCGACTTGACGTCCGACGCCTGGATCGTTTCGCGGTAAGCCACCTGCGGCTTGCCCACGTTGGCCTCGACGTTGAACTCGCGCTTCATGCGGTCCACCAGGATGTCCAGGTGAAGCTCGCCCATGCCCGAAATGATCGTCTGGCCCGACTCTTCGTCCGTACGAACGCGGAACGACGGATCTTCCGCGGCCAGACGGCCGAGGGCGATACCCATCTTTTCCTGGTCCGACTTGGTCTTCGGCTCGACCGCCATCGAGATCACCGGCTCGGGGAACGACATGCGCTCGAGCGTGATGATGTGATCCTGCGCGCACAGCGTGTCACCGGTGGTGACGTCCTTCAGGCCGACCGCCGCGGCGATGTCGCCGGCACGGACTTCCTTCAGCTCGTGACGCTCGTTGGCGTGCATCTGCAGGATGCGGCCGATGCGCTCCTTCTTCGACTTGACCGGGTTGTACACCTGGTCACCGGCGTTCAGCGTGCCCGAATAGACACGGAAGAACGTCAGCGCGCCGACGAACGGATCGGTCATGATCTTGAACGCCAGGGCGGAGAACGGCGCGTCGTCCTTGGCCGGACGGGTATCCGGCTGCTCGTCTTCGTTGATGCCTTCGACCGGCGGACGGTCGATGGGCGACGGGAGCAGATTGACGACGGCGTCGAGCATCGCCTGGACGCCCTTGTTCTTGAACGCGGTGCCGCAGAAGACCGGAATGATCTCGCTCTTGAGCGTGCGCAGGCGCAGGCCCTCGATGATCTCGGCCTCGGTCAGCTCTTCGCCGCCCAGGTACTTGTCCATCATCTCTTCCGTGGCTTCCGCCGCGGCTTCGATCATGGCCGTACGACCTTCTTCGGCCTTCTCGACCAGATCGGCCGGAATGTCGACGTACTCGAACTTCATGCCCTGGGACTCCATGTCCCACTTGATGGCCTTCATCTTGAGGAGGTCGACCACGCCTTCGAAGTTGTCTTCGGCGCCGATCGGCACCTGCATCGGCACCGGGTTGGCGGCGAGACGGGCCTTCAGCTGGTCGACGACCTTGTAGAAGTTGGCACCCGTGCGGTCCATCTTGTTGACGAACGCAAGGCGCGGCACCTTGTAACGGTTGGCCTGGCGCCACACGGTTTCCGACTGCGGCTGCACACCGCCCACGGCGCAGAGCACGAACACCGCACCGTCGAGCACGCGGAGCGAGCGCTCCACTTCGATGGTGAAGTCGACGTGTCCCGGGGTGTCGATGATGTTGAAGCGGTGCTCGGGGAGCGAGCGGTCCATACCCTTCCAGAACGCCGTCGTGGCGGCGGAAGTGATGGTGATACCGCGCTCCTGCTCCTGCTCCATCCAGTCCATCGTTGCGGCACCGTCGTGCACCTCGCCAATCTTATGACTGACACCGGTGTAGAACAGGATGCGCTCCGTGGTCGTGGTCTTGCCGGCATCGATGTGAGCCATGATGCCGAAGTTGCGGTAGCGCTCGATGGGAGTGGTGCGTGCCACGGTCTTTCCTCAGATCTTGTAGCTGGAGGGGATTACCAGCGGTAATGCGAGAAGGCCTTGTTGGCCTCTGCCATGCGGTGCGTTTCTTCGCGCTTCTTGACGGCGCCGCCACGGGACTCGGCAGCCTCGAGAAGCTCGGCGGCCAGCTTGCGCGGCATCGAGGTCTCGCCACGCTTGCGGGCGGCCTCGATCACCCAGCGCATGGCCAGCGCCATGCGACGGCCCGGACGGACTTCGACCGGCACCTGGTAGGTGGCACCGCCGACGCGACGGGACTTCACCTCGACGGCCGGGGCGATGTTGCCCAGGGCCTTTTCGACGAGCTGCACCGCTTCAGCGTGCTTCTCACCGATGTGGTCGAGGGCGCCGTAGACGATCGACTCGGCGACGGACTTCTTACCGGACTTCATCACCATGTTGATGAAACGGGCGATGAGCTGGCTTCCGTGCTTCGGGTCCGGGAGGACGACACGGGCGGGATGGGAACCTTTACGCGACATAATTCTTGTCCTTTACTCTCAGCCCTTCGGGCGCTTGGCGCCGTACTTCGAGCGCGACTTGCGACGCTTGGTCACGCCCGCGCAGTCGAGGCTGCCGCGAACGGTGTGGTAACGCACACCCGGGAGATCCTTGACGCGACCGCCACGGATCAGGACCACCGAGTGCTCCTGGAGGTTGTGACCTTCGCCACCGATGTAGCTGATGACTTCGAAACCGTTGGTGAGGCGCACCTTGGCAACCTTACGCAGGGCCGAGTTCGGCTTCTTCGGGGTGGTCGTATAAACGCGCGTGCACACACCGCGGCGCTGCGGGCTGCTCTGCAGGGCCGGCGAGGCGCTCTTGTACGCCTTCGGGCTGCGGGATTTGCGCACCAACTGGTTGACTGTCGTCATGCGAAGCTATTCCTGAGAAACATAAAGGCAGACCGATAGATCGGCCCGCCGTATAAGCGTTGTTGACGTGCGCCGCCCGGTTGGACCGGCGCCCATCGTCCCTGATTCCGAACACGAGGCGCATCCATGCGCCTCATTTCGTATGTACGGGCAAGGCCCGTACGGGGCCTTACTCGGCGCTATCGTTGGACCCGGCGGGAGCCTCTTCGAACGTGACGACCGGGGCTGAACCCGAGAGGGTTTCCAGCTCCGAAGCCGTCAGACCGCCCTGGCTACGACGCGAAGCGTGGTAGGCCAGACCCGTACCCGCAGGGATTAGCCGCCCAACAATAACATTTTCCTTCAGGCCACGCAACGTATCACGGGTGCCCCGGACCGCCGCCTCGGTGAGGACGCGGGTGGTCTCCTGGAACGAGGCCGCCGAGATGAACGACTCGGTGGCCAGCGAGGCCTTGGTGATGCCCAGCAGCACCGATTCGAAGTCGGCACGACGCTCGCCACGAGCCTCGGCACGGTCGTTCTCCTCGTTGATGCGCACGCGCTCGACCTGCTCGCCGCGGAGGTAGGTGCTATCGCCCGGCTCGACGATCTCGACCTTGCGGAGCATCTGGCGAATGATCGCCTCGATGTGCTTGTCGTTGATCTTCACGCCCTGGAGGCGGTAGACGTCCTGGATCTCCTTGACGAGGTAGGCGGCCAGCGGCTCGACACCCAGCAGGCGCAGGATGTCGTGCGGATTCGGCTCGCCGTCGACGACGGTTTCGCCCTTCTCCACGTGCTCGCCTTCGAACACGATGACCTGACGCCACTTCGGGATCAGCTCTTCGTGCTCGTTGCCGTCCACGTCCTTGATGATGAGACGCTGCTTGCCCTTGGTGTCCTTGCCGAAGCTGACGATACCCGAGCGCTCTGCCAGGATCGCCGGCTCCTTGGGCTTACGGGCTTCGAACAAGTCGGCCACGCGGGGCAGACCACCCGTGATGTCGCGGGTCTTCGAGGTTTCCTGCGGGATACGGGCGACGACGTCGCCCACGCCCACTTCGGCACCGTTCTGGATCGACACGATCGCGCCGGCCGGCAGGAAGTACTGGGCTGCGATGTCGGTGCCCGGCAGCTTGAGCTCGCGGCCCTTGCTGTCTTCCAGGCGGACGATCGGGCGCAGGTCCTTCGCGGCGGTACCGCGACGCTTCGGGTCGGTGACCACCGCCGACTCGAGGCCGGTGAGCTCGTCGGTCTGCGACTGGACGGTCACGCCATCGATGAAGTCGATGAAGCGGACCACACCGGCCACTTCCGTGACGATCGGGTGGGTATGCGGATCCCAGTTGGCGACGGTCTGGCCGGCCTTGACCGGATCGCCGTCCTTGACCGAGATCGTGGCGCCGTAGGGCACCTTGTAACGCTCACGCTCGCGACCGTTGGCGTCGATGACGCTCACTTCGCCCGAACGCGACACGGCCACGAGGTGACCGGCCGAGTGCTCGACCGACTTCAGGTTGTTGAACTTCAGCGCGCCGGTGGTGCGGACGGTGACGTTATCCACCGCGGCCGCACGGGACGCCGCACCGCCGATGTGGAACGTACGCATCGTCAGCTGCGTGCCCGGCTCGCCGATGGACTGCGCGGCCACGACGCCCACGGCCTCACCCATGTTCACCAGGTGACCACGGGCCAGGTCGCGGCCGTAGCACAGGGCGCACACGCCGTGGCTGGCACGGCAGGTGATCGGCGAACGCACCTTGAGCATCTGCACGCCGGCCTTGTCGAGCTTGTCGACCAGGTATTCGTCGAGCAGCGTGTCGCGGGTGACGATGGCCTCGTCGTCGTCGCCGGGGGCGTAGACGTCTTCGACCACCACACGGCCCAGCACGCGCTCGCGCAACGGCTCGACCACGTCGCCGCCTTCGACGATCGGCGACATGATGACGCCGTCTTCGGTGCCGCAATCGTGCTCGGTGATGACCACGTCCTGCGCCACGTCGACGAGACGACGGGTGAGGTAACCCGAGTTCGCCGTCTTCAGCGCCGTATCCGCGAGACCCTTACGGGCACCGTGGGTGGAGTTGAAGTACTGCAGGACGTTCAGGCCTTCGCGGAAGTTCGCCTTGATGGGCGTCTCGATGATCGAGCCGTCCGGACGGGCCATGAGGCCGCGCATGCCGGCGAGCTGGCGGATCTGGGCCACGCTGCCTCGCGCGCCCGAGTCGGCCATGATGTAGAGCGAGTTCATCGACTTCTGGTTGACGAGGTTGCCTTCGGCATCGGGCACCTTCTCGGTACCGATACCGTCGATCATCGCCTTGGCCACGAGCTCGTTGGTGCGCGACCAGATGTCGACCACCTTGTTGTAACGCTCGCCGGCCGTCACCAGACCCGACTGGTACTGCTCCTGGATTTCGACGACTTCCTTCTCGGCTTCTTCCAGGATGCCCTTCTTCTCGTCCGGGATGCGCATATCGTCGATGCCGATGGAGATACCGGCGCGCGTGGCGAAACGGAAGCCGGTGTACATCAGCTTGTCGGCGAAGACCACGGTCTCCTTCAGGCCAAGCAGACGGTAGCTCTGGTTGATCAGGCGCGAGATGTTCTTCTTCGTCAGCTCGACGTTGACCAGCGCGAACGGCAGACGCTCGGGAATGATCTCGGCCAGCAGCGCACGACCGACCGTGGTGTCCACCAGCTGCTGGCGGGCCACGTCCTGACCGTCCTCACCCTGTTCGAGCACGCGCACGCGCACCTTCACCTTCGCGTGCAGCTGCACGGCGCGGTTGTCGTAGGCGCGACGCACTTCGCCGATGTTCGCGAACACCATGCCGGTGCCCTTCGCGTTCACCAGCTCGCGGGTCATGTAGTAGAGGCCGAGCACCACGTCCTGCGACGGCACGATGATCGGCTCGCCGTTGGCGGGCGAGAGGATGTTGTTGGACGACATCATCAGCGCGCGGGCTTCGAGCTGCGCCTCGATCGAGAGCGGCACGTGCACGGCCATCTGGTCACCGTCGAAGTCCGCGTTGAACGCGGTACAGACGAGCGGATGCAGCTGGATCGCCTTGCCTTCGATGAGCACCGGCTCGAACGCCTGGATGCCCAGGCGGTGCAGCGTCGGCGCACGGTTGAGCATGACCGGATGTTCGCGGATCACCTCTTCGAGGATGTCCCACACCTGCGACTCTTCGCGCTCGACGAGCTTCTTGGCGGCCTTGATGGTGGTCGCCTCGCCGCGCGCCTGGAGCTTGGCGAAGATGAAGGGCTTGAACAGCTCGAGCGCCATCTTCTTCGGCAGGCCGCACTGGTGCAGACGCAGGGTCGGGCCGACCACGATGACCGAACGGCCCGAGTAGTCGACGCGCTTGCCGAGCAGGTTCTGGCGGAAGCGGCCCTGCTTGCCCTTGATCATGTCCGCGAGCGACTTCAGCGCGCGCTTGTTCGTGCCGGTGATGGCACGACCGCGACGGCCGTTGTCGAGCAGCGCATCGACCGACTCCTGCAGCATGCGCTTCTCGTTGCGCACGATGATGTCGGGCGCGGCGAGCTCGAGCAGGCGCTTGAGGCGGTTGTTGCGGTTGATGACGCGACGGTAAAGGTCGTTCAGGTCGGACGTGGCGAAACGGCCGCCGTCCAGGGGGACGAGCGGGCGCAGATCCGGCGGGAGCACCGGAAGCACGGTCATGACCATCCACTCCGGCTTGTTGCCGGATTCGAGGAACGCCTCGATCAGCTTCACGCGCTTGGTGAGGCGCTTGAGCTTGGTCTCGGAGTTGGTCGAGGAGATCTCTTCCTTGAGGCGGATGACTTCGCCCGGCAGGTCGAGGCTCTTCAGCAGCTCGTAGACGGCCTCGGCGCCCATGCGGGCGTCGAACTCGTCACCGTGCTCCTCGGTGGCTTCGAGGTACTGGTCTTCGCTGAGCAGCTGGCCGCGCTCGAGCGCGGTCAGGCCCGGATCGATGACCACGAAGGCCTCGAAGTAGAGGATGCGCTCGATGTCGCGCAGGGTCATGTCGAGCATCAGGCCGATGCGCGACGGCAGCGACTTCAGGAACCAGATGTGCGCGGTCGGGCTGGCCAGCTCGATGTGGCCCATGCGCTCGCGACGGACCTTGGCCAGGGTGACCTCGGTGCCGCACTTCTCGCAGACCACGCCACGGTGCTTCATGCGCTTGTACTTGCCGCACAGGCACTCGTAGTCCTTGATCGGGCCGAAGATGGCCGCGCAGAACAGACCGTCACGCTCGGGCTTGAACGTGCGGTAGTTGATGGTTTCCGGCTTCTTCACTTCGCCGTACGACCACGAACGGATCAGCTCCGGCGAAGCCAGGGCGATCTTGATCGCGTCGAAGTCCAGCGTCTGTCGCTGCTGGTTGAACAGATTGAGCAAGTCTTTCATGCGTAATCTCCGGTAGCCGCGACGATCACTTGTTGATCTCTTCCAGCTCGATGTCGATCGCGAGCGAGCGGATTTCCTTCACGAGCACATTGAAGGATTCCGGCATGCCCGCCGCCATCTCGTGGTTGCCGTCGACAATGTTCTTGTACATCTGGTTGCGGCCCTGCACATCGTCGGACTTGACGGTGAGCATTTCCTGCAGCGTGTAGGCGGCGCCGTAGGCCTCGAGTGCCCAGACCTCCATTTCGCCGAAGCGCTGGCCACCGAACTGCGCCTTACCGCCCAGCGGCTGCTGGGTGACGAGCGAGTACGGACCGGTCGAACGCGCGTGCATCTTGTCGTCGACCAGGTGGTTCAGCTTCAGCATGTGCATGTAGCCGACGGTGACCGGGCGATCGAACGCCTCGCCGGTACGGCCGTCGAAGAGGATGGTCTGACCGGACTCGGGCAGGCCCGCGAGCTTCAGCATGTGCTTGATCTCGTGTTCCTCGGCACCGTCGAACACCGGGGTGGCCATCGGCACGCCATCGCGCAGGTTATCGGCGAGGTTCATGATCTCGCCGTCGTTCATCGAGGCCAGGTCGACGTGACGCACGGCGCCTTCGGCACCGGCGTTGCCGTGGTTGTAGACCTCGTTGAGGAACTCGCGCAGCTTGGCCGGCTTCTCCTGCGCCTCGAGCATCGCGTCGATCTTGTGGCCCAGGCCCTTCGCCGCCCAACCGAGGTGGACTTCGAGAATCTGGCCGATGTTCATACGCGACGGCACGCCCAGCGGGTTCAGCACGATGTCGACCGGACGGCCGTCGGCGGAGAACGGCATGTCTTCCACCGGCACGATCATCGACACGACACCCTTGTTGCCGTGACGACCCGCCATCTTGTCGCCCGGCTGGATGCGGCGCTTCACGGCGAGGTAGACCTTGACCATCTTGAGCACGCCCGGGGCGAGATCGTCACCCTGAGTGATCTTGCCCTGCTTCTCCTTGAAGCGCTTGTCGAAGTTCTCCTTGTGGCGCTTGACCTGCTCGGCCGCGCGCTCGAGGAACTCGGAGACTTCCTCTTCCTTGACGTTGATCTTGAACCAGTCGTCCTTCTTCAGGCCGTCGAGGTAGGCATCGTCGATGACGGTGCCGCGCTTGAGGCCGGCCGGACCGCTCATCGCGCTCTTGCCGACGAGCTGCGTGCGCATGCGGGCGTAGATCGCGCCCTCGAGGATACGGAACTGGTCGTCGAGATCCTTGCGGATCCGCTTGAGTTCGGTCTCTTCGATCTGCTTGGCGCGCTTGTCCTTCTCGATGCCGTCGCGGGTGAAGACCTGCACGTCGATGACGTTGCCGTCCATGCCCGGCGGCACGCGCAGCGAGCTGTCCTTCACGTCGGAGGCCTTCTCGCCGAAGATCGCGCGGAGCAACTTTTCTTCCGGCGTGAGCTGGCTTTCGCCCTTCGGCGTGACCTTGCCCACGAGGATGTCGCCGGCCTTCACCTCGGCACCGATGTAGACGATGCCGGACTCGTCGAGACGGGCCAGGGCCTGCTCGCCGACGTTCGGGATGTCCGCGGTGATTTCCTCGGCGCCCAGCTTCGTGTCACGGGCGATGCAGGTGAGCTCCTCGATGTGGATCGAGGTGTAGCGGTCTTCCTGCACGACGCGCTCGGAGATGAGGATCGAGTCTTCGAAGTTGTAGCCGTTCCACGGCATGAACGCCACGAGCATGTTCTGGCCGAGCGCGAGCTCGCCGAGGTCGGTCGAGGAACCGTCCGCCAGCGTGTCGCCCACCGCCACCACGTCGCCCACGTTCACCAGCGGACGCTGGTTGAGGTTGGTGTTCTGGTTGGAACGGGTGTACTTGGTCAGCGTGTAGATATCGACGCCGGCATCGTCGTCGCCCACTTCGGCTTCGTTGACGCGCACGACGATACGGGCGGCATCGACCTGGTCGATGACGCCGCCACGGCGGGCGGACACGGTGACGCCCGAGTCGCGAGCCACGGCGCGCTCGATGCCCGTGCCGACCAGCGGCTTCTGGCTGCGCAGCGTGGGAACGGCCTGGCGCTGCATGTTCGCGCCCATGAGCGCGCGGTTCGCGTCGTCGTGCTCGAGGAACGGCACGAGCGCCGCCGCGACCGACACCGTCTGCATGGGCGAGACGTCCATGTAGTTGATTTCGGCCGACGGGCGCAGCTCCGACTCGCCACGGAAGCGGCAGGAGACGAAGTCTTCGAGGAAGCGACCGTCCTTCGACAGCGGCGAGTTCGCCTGCGCGATGACGTGGTCGCCCTCCTCGATGGCGGACAGGTAATCGACCTTGTCGGTCACCTTGCCGTTCTCGACCTTGCGGTACGGCGTCTCGAGGAAGCCGTAGGTGTTGGTGCGGGCGTACACGGCGAGCGAGTTGATCAGGCCGATGTTCGGGCCTTCCGGCGTTTCGATGGTGCAGACGCGGCCGTAATGGGTCGGGTGCACGTCGCGCACTTCGAAGCCGGCGCGTTCACGGGTGAGGCCGCCCGGTCCGAGCGCCGAGACGCGGCGCTTGTGGGTCACCTCGGACAGCGGGTTGTTCTGGTCCATGAACTGCGAGAGCTGCGACGAACCGAAGAACTCCTTCACCGCCGCCGCGACCGGCTTGGCGTTGATGAGTTCCTGCGGGGTCAGGCCCTCGGATTCGGCCAGCGACAGGCGCTCGCGCACCGCGCGCTCGACGCGGACGAGACCGATGCGGAAGGTGTTCTCCGCCATTTCGCCGACCGAACGCACGCGACGGTTGCCCAGGTGGTCGATGTCGTCGACCGTGCCGGTGCCGTTGCGGATGTCGATGAGCACGCGCAGCACGTCGAGGACGTCCGACGTCTCACCCAGCTCGCCGAGCAGGCGCTGGCATTCTTCTTCCTTGCGCTCGCTGAAGTACTTGTGGTCGTAAAGCACGCCCGGACCGACGATGTCCTTGCGGCCCACGCGACGGTTGAACTTCATGCGGCCGACGGCCGAGAGGTCGTAGCGGTCGAAGGTGAAGAACAGGTTGAAGAACAGGTTCTGCGCGGCGTCCTTGGTCGGCGGCTCGCCCGGGCGCATCATGCGGTAGATTTCGACCAGGGCCTCGAGCTGCGTGCGCGTGCTGTCGATGCGCAGCGTGTTCGAGATGTACGCGCCGCGGTCGAGGTCGTTCACGTAGAGCGTGGGCACCGTCTCGATGCCACCCTTGCGGAAGCGCTCGAGATGGTCGGCGGTGAGCTCGTCGTTGGCCGCGGCGATGATCTCGCCGGTGTCCTTGTCGACCATGTCGATCGCGACGATGCGGCCGACCGGGTAGTCGTCGGGCACCTCGAGCGTGGCGATCTTCTCGTTGGCCAGCTGGCGGACGTGGCGCGCCGTGATGCGCTTGCCGGCCTCGACCAGCACCTTGCCGTCGACCACGAGGTCGAAGCTCAGGGTTTCACCACGCAGGCGCTCGGCGACGAGGTCGAGCGTGACGCCGCCCTTCTTGCCGAGGTGGAACACGTTGTGCTCGAAGAAGATGCTGAGCATCTCTTCGTTGTTGTAGCCGAGCGCGCGCAGCAGCACCGTCACCGGCAGCTTGCGGCGACGGTCGATACGGGTGAACAGGGCGTCCTTCGGGTCGAACTCGAAGTCGAGCCACGAGCCACGGTAAGGAATGACGCGGGCCGAGAACAGCAGCTTGCCCGAGCTGTGCGTCTTGCCGCGGTCGTGGTCGAAGAACACGCCCGGCGAACGGTGCAGCTGCGAGACGATGACGCGCTCGGTGCCGTTGATGATGAAGGTGCCGGTCTCGGTCATGAGCGGGATCTCGCCCATGTAGACCTCCTGCTCCTTCACGTACTTCACGGCCTTCTTCGAGGCCGGGCTGTCCTTGTCGTAAATGACCAGGCGCACGGTGGCGCGCAGCGGCGCACCGAAGGTCATGCCGCGGTTGCGGCACTCGCGCTCGTCGAACGGCGGCTCGCCCAGGCGATAGTCGACGTATTCGAGGGCGGCGTTGCCGGAGTAGCTGGCGATCGGGAACACCGACTTCAGCGCGGCATGGAGACCTTTCTCCTCGCGCGCCTTGGCGTTCACGTTTTCCTGCAGGAATTCCTTGTACGAGTCGGTCTGGATCGTCAGCAGGTTGGGCACGCCCAGCACGGGGGGCCGCTTGCCGAAATCCTTACGGATGCGCTTCTTCTCGGTAAACGAGTAGGTCATGGTGGTTACCGCCTCGGTCTCAGTAGTGCCGTCGTTCATCGCGACGGCTTAAGGTGAATCGAAAATCGGAGATCGGGATTCGAACCGCGGAGCCCGTGCCGGCGCTCTCGAATCGCGATGTCCCATGTCCGACAGGGTGGAACGGGTGGAGCTCTTGGAACGGGCAAAGCCCGGGGGCTCTCGCCCCCAGGCTTGCCTTGACGCTAAATCGAACAGCAGGCGCGCAAGGCGCCGATTACTTGAGTTCGACCGTGGCGCCGGCGGCTTCCAGATCCTTCTTGAACTTGGCCGCGTCTTCCTTCGAAGCGGCTTCCTTCACGACGCCACCGGCCTCGGTGAGGTCCTTGGCTTCCTTCAGGCCCAGGCCGGTGATGGCGCGGACGGCCTTGATCACGTCGACCTTCTTGTCGCCGGCGGACTTCAGGATCACGTCGAACTCGGTCTGCTCTTCAGCAGCGGCAGCGGCCGGACCGGCAGCGGCAACGGCAACCGGGGCGGCAGCCGAGACGCCGAAGGTGTCTTCGATCGACTTCACCAGTTCCATGATTTCCGTCAGGGACTTGGCCTTGATGGCTTCAACGATCTGTTCGGTGGTCAGGGTGGACATTGTTTCTTACCTTTGAAATGGGTTTCGATGAGAAAAAGTCAACGAGATCAGGCTTCGGCCGGGGCTTCGGCGGCGACTTCGCCACCACCCTGCTTGTCCGCCACGGCCTTGATGGCGCGGGCGAACATCGTGACCGGCTCGGCCAGCACGCGGGCCAGCATGGCCAGGGCCTCTTCGCGGGTCGGCAGCGAGGCCAGCACGTCGACGTGCTTGGCGTCGAACAGCTTGCCCTCGATGGAGACGACCTTCGGCTTGAGCTTGTCGTTGGTCTTCGCGAATTCCTTGATCAGGCGGCCAGCGGCGCCCGGTTCCTCGGTCGAGAACGCATACAGCAGCGGACCGGTCAGGGCGTCGGAGACGACCTCGAACTCGGTGCCGGCCACGGCGCGTGCGGCGAGCGTGTTCTTCACAACCTTGAGGAACACACCCGATTCGCGCGCCTTCTTGCGCATCTCGGTCATCTGGGAGACCGTGGTGCCCGCGTATTCGGCGGCGACCAAGGAGTGAGCCTTCGCGGCGACTTCTGCCAGCTCGGCGACTACTTCTTGCTTCTGGGACAGATTGAGAGCCATTGCACTCCTCCAATTTGAACTCCGCTCGCGACTCCTGCCGCTTGCGGTCCTGGGCGACATCCTCCGTGACGTCGGGGACGGGAAACCGTCCCGGGTGGTGGCCTTTCCAGATTCGAAACGAATACCAGAAGGGGCTGCACCATCTACGCAGGCCGGATCCGTGGAGGCATCCGATTAAGCGATCCCGCTCTCGACGACGGCGTGTCCGTGCCAACACGAGCTCCCTGCTCGTCGCCGTCGCGCGCTGATCGCGCCTGCGGTCTTTGACGGCTGCCGCGGTGTTTCAACCGCGGCCGCCCTCAAAAACGCGCCCACGCCGGCGAACCGGCGCGGGTCGTTCAAACGTCTTACTTGGCCGAGGTGGTCACGGTCGAGGTATCGACCGGCACGCCCACGCCCATGGTGCTCGACAGCGCCACCTTCTGGATGTACTGACCCTTGGCGGCCGCCGGCTTGGCCTTGAGCAGGTCGCCGAGCAGCGCGTTGAGGTTGTCGGCGAGCTGCGAGGCATCGAAGCTGGCCTTGCCGATGGTGGCGTGGATGATGCCGCCCTTGTCGTTGCGGAACTTGACCTGACCGGCCTTGGCGTTCTTCACGGCGGTGGCGACGTCGGCGGTGACCGAGCCGTCCTTCGGGTTCGGCATCAGGCCACGGGGACCGAGCACCTGGCCGAGCTTACCGACGACGCGCATGGCGTCCGGCGTGGCGATGACGCGACCGTAGTCGAGATCACCGGCCTGCATCTTCTCGGCGAGGTCGTCCATGCCGACGGCGTCGGCACCGGCGGCGAGGGCCGCATCGGCCTTCTCACCCGGCGGCACGAACACGGCGACCTTGATGGTCTTGCCGGTGCCGTGCGGCAGCAGCGAGGAACCACGGACACCCTGGTCGGACTTCTTGGCGTCGATACCGAGGCGGACGGCGACGTCCACGGATTCGGCGAACTTGGCCTTGGCGTTGTCCTTGACGATCTTCAGCGCTTCGTCGAGCGCGTAGGTCTTGCCCGGCTGGACGGCGGCCGCGGCGGCCTTCATACGCTTGGTGAGCTTTGCCATGTCTTAACCCTCCACCACCAGACCCATGGAACGCGCGCTGCCGGCGATGGTACGCACGGCGGCATCGAGATCGGCAGCCGTGAGATCCGGCTCCTTCTGCTTCGCGATGTCCTCGAGCTGGGCGCGGGTGACCTTGCCCACCTTGTCGGTGTTCGGCTTCTGCGAGCCCTTGGCCACGCCCGTGATCTTCTTGAGGAGGATCGAGGCCGGCGGGGTCTTCGTGATGAAGGTGAAGGTACGGTCGGAGTAGGCGGTGATCACGACCGGGATCGGCAGACCCGGCTCGAGCTTCTGCGTAGCGGCGTTGAAGGCCTTGCAGAACTCCATGATGTTCAGACCGCGCTGACCGAGCGCCGGACCGACCGGCGGCGACGGATTGGCCTGACCGGCCTTTACCTGCAACTTGATGTAACCAATGACTTTCTTTGCCATTTTACATTCCTCGCGAGTGCTGGCGCCTTGCGGCTCCTCGCTGTAGACCATCCCTGGGGGTGATGGGTATCGCTCTTGCGACCCCTGAAACACGGACACGCCGGAGCACAAAGCTCCAGCGTGGACCGGGCATTATAGGCAGTCGGCCCGGGTTAAGCAAACCCCGTGCCGATAAGGCGTGATGAGCGCCTCAGGCCTTCTCGACCTGGCCGAACTCGAGTTCGACCGGGGTGGAACGACCGAAAATGAGCACCGCGACGCGGAGGCGGCTCTTTTCGTAGTTGACCTCTTCGACCACGCCGTTGAAGTCGTTGAACGGACCATCGGTGACGCGAACCATCTCGCCCGGCTCGAAGAGCACCTTGGGGCGGGGCTTTTCGACACCTTCGCGCACGCGGCTCAGGATGTTGTCGGCCTCGCTATCGCGAATGGGATGCGGACGGTCGGCAGTGCCGCCGATGAAACCCATGACCTTCGGGGTTTCCTTGACCAGATGCCAGCATTCGTCGTCGATACGCGGCGTCTTGCCGCTGGTATCGGTTTCGATCTGGACGAGAACGTAGCCAGGGAAGAACTTGCGCTCACTACGGCGCTTCTGGCCGCCGCGCATTTCGATGACTTCCTCGGTCGGAACCAGGATCTCACCGAATTTCTCTTCCATACCCTCGCGCTTGACGCGCTCTTCGAGGGCCTTGCGAACCTGCTGCTCGAACCCCGAATAGGCGTGAACGACGTACCAGCGTTTGCTCATGCCTTACCTCAATGTCCGAGCTTGAGCAGCCAATCGAGCACGATCGTCTTCAACAACCAGTCGATCAAGCCCATCAGCAGCGAAAGAATGATGACGACCACGATGATGATACCCGTGGTCTTCAGCGTTTCGTCGCGCGTCGGCCAGACGACCTTGCGCAACTCGAACTGCGACTCGGCGACGAAGCCGCGCAGTTTACGGCCCGGGACCGTGAAGGAACCGATCGCCAGGGCGGCGACAACGGCGACGATCACCCCGATCACGCGCACGAACGACGGCACGGACGGGTTATCGGAGAAATAGTAGAAGCCGGCGATACCGGCGGCGAGCACGACCAGCGCAAGCGCCAGCTTGCCGATATCGGCCGGGCCCACACCCTTGGCTGCTTCTTGTGCCTTCGTGTTCATGCGCGCTCAGGAGTGGCACGCCAGGAGGGACTCGAACCCCCAACCTGCGGTTTTGGAGACCGCTGCTCTGCCAATTGAGCTACTGGCGTACAAGTGAAACGGTTAAACCGCAAGGGCGGACGATGCACCATCGACCGCCCCGCGACAGGGCGCCGACCCCAAGGGGCCAGCGTCACATCTTACTTGATGATCTTCGACACCACGCCGGCGCCGACGGTACGGCCGCCTTCGCGAATGGCGAAGCGCAGACCTTCGTCCATGGCGATCGGGAAGCCCAGCTCGACCGTGATCTTCACGTTGTCGCCCGGCATCACCATCTCGGTGCCTTCCGGCAACTTGATGGAACCCGTCACGTCCGTGGTACGGAAGTAGAACTGCGGACGGTAGTTGCTGAAGAACGGGGTGTGGCGACCGCCTTCGTCCTTCGAAAGCACGTAGATCTCGCCTTCGAAGTTCGTGTGCGGGGTGACCGAACCCGGCTTGGCCAGCACCTGGCCACGCTCGACGTCTTCACGCTTCAGGCCGCGGACCAGCACGCCGACGTTGTCACCGGCCTGACCCTGGTCGAGCAGCTTGCGGAACATTTCGACGCCGGTCACCGTGGTGCTCTGCGTATCGCGCAGACCCACGACTTCGGCCGCGTCGCCGACCTTGATCACGCCGCGCTCGACGCGACCCGTGACCACCGTGCCGCGACCCGAGATCGAGAACACGTCTTCGACCGGCAGCAGGAACGGCTTGTCGATTTCGCGCTGCGGCTCCGGGATCCAGGTGTCGAGCGCATCGACCAGCTTGATGATGGCCGGCACGCCGATGTCGGACTGGTCGCCGTCGAGGGCGAGACGGGCCGAACCCGAGATGATCGGGGTGTCGTCGCCCGGAAACTCGTACTTCGAGAGCAGCTCGCGGACTTCCATCTCGACGAGCTCGAGAAGCTCGGCGTCGTCGACCATGTCGGCCTTGTTCAGGAACACCACGATGTACGGCACGCCGACCTGACGCGAGAGCAGGATGTGCTCACGGGTCTGCGGCATCGGGCCGTCGGCGGCCGAGCACACCAGGATCGCGCCGTCCATCTGGGCGGCACCGGTGATCATGTTCTTGACGTAGTCGGCGTGACCCGGGCAATCGACGTGGCCGTAGTGACGGGTCGGCGATTCGTATTCGACGTGGGCGGTCGAGATCGTGATGCCACGAGCCTTCTCTTCCGGCGCGGCGTCGATCGAGCCGTAATCCTTGAATTCGCCACCGAAACGCTCGGCGCCGACCTTGGTCAGGGCAGCCGTCAGCGTGGTCTTGCCGTGATCGACGTGGCCGATGGTGCCGACGTTGACGTGCGGCTTGGTGCGTTCGAACTTACCCTTTGCCATGAGCGCTAAACTCCGCTGGAGCCAATGAGATAGTGAAAAAGGAACCGTCGCGGACGACGAAGATGGTGCTCATGACTGGAATCGAACCAGCGACCTCTTCCTTACCAAGGAAGTGCTCTACCGACTGAGCTACATGAGCACGAAACGCAGCGCGTGCAAGAACAATGGAGCGGGAGACGGGAATCGAACCCGCACAATCAGCTTGGAAGGCTGAAGTTCTACCATTGAACTACTCCCGCACTACGCGGAACTCGTACTGGTGGAGGAAGGTGGATTCGAACCACCGAAGGCGTAAGCCAGCAGATTTACAGTCTGCCCCCGTTGGCCGCTTGGGTATTCCTCCAACAAAGAACGCCTATTGTCGCGAGCGCCCCGGATACTGTCAACATCTTCCGCACGTTCGAATCACGCCGGGGATGCTTCCGGGAGCCCTGGACAACCCCACCGATACGGGTGGTCGGCGGGTGGGCCGCGAAGTGTACAGGGGCGTTAGCTGCATGTGAAGCGAAAAACGCCGCTCAGGCCTCGCGGGTGGCCTTCACGAGCGGCTCCATCGCCCGGGACATCTCCATGAGCTTCAGGGCGTATTCCTGCAGCTTGATATCCCTCGCCTCCACCGGCGTCCAGGGCGGCACCGGCGTGGGCTTGCCGCCATCGGCCTTGTCCATGGCCACGAAGACCATCACGCAGCTGGTCGCCAGGCGCTGCTCGCCGCTGCGCAGGTCGCGGGCGAGGATGTCGACGGCCAGATGCATGCTCGAGGTGCCGGTGTGGATGAGGCGGGCGCGCACCGTGACCAGGTCGCCGATGAGGATCGGGGCCAGGAACTGGATGCCGCTGACCGACACCGTGACGCAATAGGCCCCGCTCCAGCCCACGGCGCAGGCGTAGCCGGCCTGGTCGAGCCATTTCATGGCCATCCCTCCGTGAACCTTGCCGCCGAAATTGACGTCGGTGGGCTGGGCCAGAAAACGGAATTCGACTTCGCGCTGGGTACCGGACATGGTGCGGCCTTGCTGGGAAATGGCCATTATGCGGGCGACGCGCTTGTGACGTCGCTTCCGTCAGCATAGATTTTTCCCCATACCCCACCGGAGCCTTTGCGATGGTCCTGCGCAGTGTCGCCTCGCGGCTCGCCCTGGGAGTACTCGCCGGCTCGGCGATCGTGCTGATCGTGACCGGCGGCCTGATGCTTTCGCACACCCGGGAGCAGATGCTCGAACAGACCCGCCACGAAGCGGCCGCCATCGCCGCCTCCGCGTCGGCGCGCATCCAGGGCCGCATCGACGGCGTGGCGCGCGTGGCCCGGGTACTCGCCGGACAGCTCGGCACCCGACGGGACCAAGCGGCCGCGCTGTTGCACGACGCCCTCGCGGTGAATCCGGAGATCGTCGCGATCGGCAGCGCGTTCATTCCCCGGGATACCGGCGCCCCGAAAGACGACGACGCCCCGGTGGCGAGACGGTCGCCGGGTGGCCGCATCGCCATGGAAAGCCACCGGGCCGATCCCGCCCCCTACTGGACGGCCCCGTGGTTCGTGCGCGGCCTCAACTGCGACGCCGGGTGCTGGCAGCCGCCGTTCCATACGGCGACGCGACCGGACACCCAGGTGGGCTACACCATCGCCATTCCCGGCAGGTCGGTCCCCGTGCAAGGCGTGGTCGAAGCCACCATCAGCCTCGAGTGGCTTCAGGCCCTGCTGGGCTCGCTGGACAAGCCGGCCCATGCCTCCGCGTTCGTGCTCGACAGCGATGGCGAGTTCCTGGCCCACGACTGGCTGTCCTACGTCGGCACGCGGGGCAGCCGGCCCCTGCTCTCGGCCGTGGCCCAGGGCCGCACCCCCGTGCGCATCACGCCGCAGGAGGGCGGCCGGGTCAGCGAGCCGGTCTGGGTGTATTTCGTGCCGATCCAGGGCACCCGCTGGACCATCGGCCTGACCATGCCCGAACGCGAGGTGCTCGCCGACCTTCGCCGAACCTACCTCGTGGACCTCGTGCTCGGCATGCTCGCGCTGATCGGGGTGTCGCTGATCGCCTTGACCATGACCCGGCGCCTGATGGCGCCGCTCACGGTGCTGGCCGACCGGGCGGAAAACGTCTCCCGTGGCGACCTCGATTTCGTCCTGCCCGACGTGCGCCGCGACGACGAAGTGGGCCGGCTCACCCGCGCCTTCGACCAGATGCGGCACCAGCTCTCCGGGCACATCGATTCGGCCAAGCGCGCAGCGCGGGAACAGGAGCGCATCGCCAGCGAACTGGAGATCGCCCGCCAGATCCAGCTCGCCCTGCTTCCCGCCCCGCACTGGCTGGATGGCGACGGCCGCATCGAGCTGCACGCCACCCTGCGCCCCGCCTCGGCCGTGGGTGGCGACTTCTACACCTATTTCGCCCTGGGCGCCCAGCATGTCTGCGTCATGGTGGGCGATGTCTCCGACAAAGGCATCCCGGCGGCGCTGTTCATGGCTCGCACCGTGACCCTCGCCCGCACCCTGGCCACCCATGCCCGCTCGCCGAGCGACATCCTCGAGGCCCTCAACCGGGAATTGTGCAAGGGAAACGACACCTGCATGTTCGTGACCCTGCTCTGCGGCGTGGTGGAAACCGGCACGGGACTGCTCACCCTGGCCAGCGCCGGCCATGAGCAGCCGGTGCTGCATGCCGGCGGCGGCGCCTTGCCGGTGGACGTGGAAACCGGCCCCGCCCTCGGCCTCGATCCCGAAGCGAGGTACCCTGTACGGGTACTCTCGTTACTGGGGGGCGATACCTTGCTCATGTACACCGACGGCGTCAGCGAAGCGCACGCGGGAAACCAGCGGCTCTTCGGGACGGACGCCTTGCTCGAAAGCGTGTCGCGCGTCGATGGCGACGCCACGCCGGAAACCTACGTCGAGCGCGTGCTGCACGACGTGGACGCCTACGTCGAGGGCGCCGCTGCCTACGACGACATCGCGTTGCTTGCGCTCACCTGGCACGAAGGCCGCACGGAAGGAGTCCGGATCGATGCGATTGCGCATTCCTAATCGGCTGGAGGACGTCTTCGTCGCCCTGGAGCAGGCCGCCGGTCACCTGGACCGCCACCACATCGACGAGGCCTGCCGTGCCGACGTGCGGTTGGTGCTGGAAGAGCTGCTGGTCAACATCGTCCGCCACGGCTATCCCGACGGGCGCGACGGCGAAATACGGATTTCCATCGACGTGCATCGCGATCACGTGCAGTTGAAGCTGGAAGACGACGCCCAGCCTTTCGATGCGCGCGCACACGAGCTTCCGGACCTGGCCGGAGACATCGCCGACCGCGAGATCGGCGGCCTCGGCCTGCACCTGATCCACAACATCGCCGACGCCCTGGAATATACCCGCCACGGCAACCGCAACATCACCGTCGCCCGCTTCTGCCCCACCCTCCCCGACGAGTCCTCTCCATGACCCTCATCGTCCGCAGCGACAGTCCCACCCCCGAGCGGAGCACCGTCTGGCTCGAAGGGCGCCTCGATGCCGAGACCTTCGCCAGCTTCGACGAGACCATGCGCGACATCACGCCCTTGGTGGACAACGGCGGCACCCTGGTGCTCGACCTGTCCGCGCTCGACTACATCAGCAGCGCGGGATTGCGCAGCCTCGCCGTGCTGCGCAAGCAGATGCGCGATCGCAACGGCCGCACGCTGCTGCTCAATCCGCCGCCGCAGGTGAGGAAGGTGTTCGAGATCGTGAAGGCGGTACCGGTGGCCGAAGTGTTCGCCAGCGTCGCCGAGCTGGACCAGTACCTGGACCACATCCAGAAACAACTGACCCCGCCGCGCGACTAACCCTCGTTGTTGGCGATAAGGCCCGAGCGAAGCGTTTCCAGTTGGGCCTTGAGGCCCACCAACTGGTCGACCTCGCACCCCGTGGCGCAGAAGACGTCCATGGGGACATGGCTCGCTTCGTCGCGCAGCGCCCTGCCCTTGTCGGTCAACGTGACGATCACCTGGCGCTCGTCGCGCGTACCCCGCGTGCGCTGCACGAGACCGGCCGCCTGCAGGCGCTTGAGCAACGGCGTGAGGGTGGCCGAATCCAGGAACAACCGCTCGCCCAGGTCGGACACCGTCATGCCGTCGCCCTCCCACAGCACGAGCATCACCAGGTATTGCGGATAGGTGAGGTCGAGCTTCGCCAGCAACTGGCGGTAGAGCTTGCCCATCGCCAGGTTCGCCGAGTACAGGGCGAAGCACAACTGCCCGTCGAGGGTGCGGGGCGCTTCGAGGCCGGGCGGGAGGGCTTTCTTGCTCATGAAAGCAATGTAGGGACGTCGATATTGCTTTGCAAGCGATTCAATTGCGCTTTTTGGTATCGGGCCGTGCGCCTCGCGAAAACCGGGCTCAAGGCGCTGGGTTCCCGCCTGCGCGGGAACGACGAGCTGCGAGCGTCACCGTTGCGCGCATCGACCTTCACGTCGCTCCTGCGCAGGCGGTTTTCGCGATGCCCCACAAAGAAGCCCCGGCATTCGCCGGGGCTTTTCGTTTCATGCCTTAGCCATCCGTCACGGCCCGAACTTCTTCTCCACGCCCAGCAAGATCGACTGGTTGTCGCGGCTCGTGTTGTCCAGCTGGTTCTGGTACTCCGCGCGCAGCATCCACCCGCCGTTGGTCTGAAGCACGATGCCCGCGCCCAGCAAGGTGTGGTTGCGCGACTGCCGGTACAGCGTGGCGCGGTACAGCGGACCGTCGAGCATATCGGCGTAGCGGATGGCGGCCTGGCTGGAGCCCTGCATGTCGTGGCCGAACTCGGCGCGTAGCTGGGGAGCCCAGATACCATAGTCGCGCTTGGCCGACCACTGAGCCAACACACCCACCGTCGCCGTGGTGGTCTTCACCGTCTGGCCGCGATAGTCGAGTGCGTAAACGTCGTCGCCGTGTTCGGTGAAGGCATCCAGGCGCGCACGGGCCACGTCGAGCCGGCCGTAGGGCGTGAACTGCATGTCGTCGCCCACATGGTTGTATCCGGCCGACATCGATGCGAACCACTGCTTGCCGTCGCGGCTGCCGGTCACCCGGTTGCCATCGGCGGTGACGAAGCGATGCGAATCGAACGACAGCCACTGATAACCGGCCAGTGCATCGATGTAGAACGACGCGGTCGGACGATAGCTGCCGTAGAGCGCCACGTTGTAGCTGTCCACCGCGCTGCGGCTGCCGTTGTTGCCGACGTCGCTGTTGTCGTGGCCGTAGCCGACGCCCGCTCCGATCGCGAGCTTGTCGCTGAACTGCTTGTCGACGCCGAAGCTCAGGCCCGAAGTGGTGAAGTCGGTGCCGTTGTCGCTGCCGCCGACCTGGCTCTTGCCGAAGTTGACCGCGCCCCCCGTCCACACCGAGACGTCGCCCGGCAGGGTGCCGTGCTGCGACGTGGCATTAGCCGTGGAAGCGGCCGAATCGGCATCCGGCTGCACCAAGTAACGGCGACTGGCTTCGTCATGCGCACTGCGCAGGTCGGCATACGCATCCTTGCCGCGGCTCGAGCCCGCCGAAGCGATCGTGATGCCGTTGGTGAAACCGTTGGCACCGCCGCTGTGCAGCATCTCCAGACGACGCTGGAAGTTGCTGATCTGCCCCACCGCCATGCGGCGGGTAGCGTCCGCCTGTGCCGAGAGCACGCCGAGCACTTCCGGATCCTTCGACGGATCGGGACGCGGCGTAACCGTCACGGTGACGTAACCCGGCGCCGAGGTGGCGTAGGCGTTGCGCAGCGTATAGGCGATCTGCACCGTGCCGCCCGTGAAGCTGGGCGCGGCGTTGAACACCAGCGTATAGCCATCCGCCGCGCTTTCGATGCGGGTCGCACCGGCATGGGCCGGCGACACCGACACCACGTCGGCGCCGGTGAACGGGCCGCCCCGCGCACCGGCGGAGAGATTCACCCGCACATCGCGCCCCTGCAGCGCGGTGGCGGATACCGGCGGAGCGACCGGCAGCGGATTGACGGTGACCGTGACCTGGGCCGGCTGCGATGCGCCGAAAGCGTTGCTCAACGTGTAGGTGAAGGTGATGTCGCCCGAGGCGTCCTCCGCGGGCGTGTAGACGAGATCGGTGCCCTGCACCTGCACCTTACCGCTCGACGGCGCATCGACGACGGCCGTCGCGGTGAATGGACCGTTGGCCGCTCCCTCGGCAGCATGGATCGTCACCGGCTTTCCGGCAAGCACGGTAGCCTTGTGCGTCGTTACCGTGGGCACCACGCCGGGAGACACCGTCACGGTCACGGTCGCCGCATTCGACGTACCTCCCGGACCGGTGCCGGTGTACTTGAAGGTGTCGGTGCCGAAGAAGTCGTGCGCCGGCGTGTACACCGCGTTGAGGCCGTTGACCGTGGCCGTGCCGTGCGCAGGCTGCTGACTCACGGCGATGCTCGTGATCGGACCGCCGGTGTCGTTGGTCGTGACCGGCACGCTCACGTTACCGTTCGCACCCACCGTGGCGGCGTCGTCGACCGCGACAGGCGTCGCATCGCCGACCGTGACGGTGTAGGCCTGATCGCCCGTCTCGCCGAAGCTGTCGGTCGCCCTGATCGTTATCGGGAACGAACCCGCGCCGGTCGGCGTGCCGCTGAGGACGCCCCCCGACGACAACGTCAGACCGGCCGGGAGCGTGCCCGAGGCTACCGCATAGGCGTACGGCGCGATGCCACTGGAGGCGGCGATGGTGGTGGCCGGATAGGCGGCGCCGACCTTGCCGACCGGCAACGAGGCGGGAGTGAAGGTGAGCGCGGGGGTGATGACGGTGAAGGAGTAACCCTTCGAGTCGGTCTGACTCGCCTGGTCGGTGACGGTCACCTGGATCGAATACGAACCCGACTGCGTGGGCGTTCCCGAGATCGTTCCGTTGTTGAAGGTCAGGCCGTTGGGCAGCGCACCGCTCTGCGTGAAGGTATACGGCTGCGCACCACCGGCCGCCACGATGGTCTGCGCGTAGGCCACGCCGCGGGTGGGTGCGGGAAGCGATGCGGTGGTGATCGTCACCGCGCCGCCCGGCACGAGGATCGTGAACGACCGGTCGACCGCGGGAGCGACCTCGTACGCGACGGAGCCCGCCTGGCTCGCGCGGACCGTGCACGTGCCCGGCGCGATGCCCTGGATCTGCGTCGCGGACTTCATCTCGCAGACGTTCGTCGTCTGGCTTGCGAACGACACGGTGAGCCCGGACGTCGACGTGGCATGCAGGTCGACGAGTTCGCCGAAGTTCCTCGAACCCGGATCGTCGAACGTGATGGCCTGCCCGGCCATCGGCGTCACCGTGTTGCTCGTGCCCGAGTCGGGACCGGCACCCGCGGAACCCGTGGTGGCCGACACGGTGAAGTTGTACGGCCGCCCCAGGGTAAGACCCGTGACCGTGGCGCTCGTCGCGCCCGCTCCGACCGAGGCCGTGATGCCGTCCGGATGCGACGTCACCGTGTAGCCGGTGATCGTCGACCCGCCACTATCGGCCGGGGCCGAGAACGATACGCTGGCCGTACCGGTGACCTGCCCCGCCGCGACCGGCGTCGTCGTCGCTTGCCCGATGACGGGCGCGCCGGGCGCGATGGCGTTGACCGCGAACGTCCTCGTGACGGGCGCCGCCGCTTCGTACGGGCCACTGGCACCCAGGCTGGCCGTGATCGAACACGCCGGATCGGCCTTGACGAACGTCAGCGTGCCGCCGGACGTGATCGTGCAGACCTGTGGGGTCGTCGAGGAGAACGTCGGCTGGCGCCCCGATGCCGCCGACGCCGTCAGCGTGGGCGTGGTGCCGAAGTTCTGCGCGCCGGGGGGCGGGAACGTGATCGTGTCGGTGATCATCGGCGTCACCGCCGCCGAGGCATCGGACGCATCGCCGGTCAGGCCCGCCTGGTTCCGGGCGGTGACGGTGAAGCGGTAGCTCGTGCCGCGAGCGAGTCCGGCAACGGTGATCGGACTGCCCGCGCCGGACTGGGTGAAACCACCCTGGTCCGACGTGACGACGTATTCGGCAATGGGCGAGCCGCCGTTTTCCGCCGGCGCCGAGAACGACACCACGGCCGACGCGGGATCCGACGCGGCGCCGGAGGCGGCCGTCGCCGAGACGCCGGTGGGCTTGCCCGGCGCGATCGCAGCGATCATGATCGAGTAATTCCCGTCGCCGGTGAAACCCTGCCCGTCGGTGGCGGTGACGGTGAAGTTGAACGGTCCGCCGACAGCCGTCGTCGGCGTACCCGAGAGGACACCGCCCGCACCTAGCGCCAGGCCCGGTGGCAGGTTGCCGGTGGCTGAGAACGTGTACGAACCCGTTCCCCCGGATGCGGTAAACGTCTGCGAATACGGCTGGTGGTAGGTGCCGTTCGCCACGCTGGCCGGCGCCACCGTGATCGTCGGCCGCGCGGCGATCTGCAACGTGTAGTTCTGCGTGGCCGTCGCCGGCGTATTGTTGTTGTTCGGCGTGCTGTCCTTGACGATGACCGAGACCGGAAAGTCGCCCGACTGCGTCGGCGTGCCGCTGAAGGTGCCGGCGGATCCATCGAACGTCATGCCGCTCGGCAACGTGCCGCTCAGCGTATACGTGTAGGGCGCGACGCCGCCCGTGGTCGTCACCGTGGTGGTGGTGTAGGCACGGGTTGCCACGCCCGCGGGGAGACTGGTTGGCGCGATCGTCAGGCTGGGCGTGGCGACGGTGACGGTGAACGTCTTGTCGGCCGTTTGAGAGGCCGCATCGGCAAGGTGCACGGCGATGTCGTAGACGCCCGCCGAGGTGGGCGTACCCGAGATCGTGCCGTCACCGGCGATGACGATGCCCGGCGGTGCGCCACTGGTGATCGTGTAGGTATACGGCGGAGTTCCACCCGTGGCTTGCACCTGCTGGGAGGTGGGCTGGCCGTAGGCCATCGCGTTCAGGCTGGTGGTCGAGATCGACAACGGCGGCGCCGAAATCACCACGGTGTACGACGCGATACCGGAGATACCGTTGACGTCGGTGGCACGTACGGTGAAATTGAAGGTATTCGCCGTCGTGGGCGTGCCGCTGAGCACGCCGCCCGGAGACAACGACAGACCATTGGGCAACGAACCCGCGCTGACGGAAAAGGCGTAGGGACCGGCGCCGCCGGTGGCGGAGAGGGTCGTCGACGTGTAGCCCACACCGCGCGTGCCGTTGGGCACCGTCGTGGGCTGCAGCGTGATCTGCGGCTCCGCGACGTTGACGCTGAAAGACTGCTGGGCGGTGTGCGAGGCGGAATCCGTCACGCGCACGGTGAAGCTCGCGGTGCCGGTCTGGACGGTCGTGCCGGAAAGGAGGCCGCCGCTCGACAAGGTAATGCCTGGGGGCAAGGCACCGCTGGAGATCGAAAACGTCAGCGGCGCGGTACCGCCGGTGGCTTGCACCTGCTGCGAGTAGGAAACGTTGTACGTGGGCGATGGCACGCTGGTCGTCGTAATCGTCAACGACGCGGCGCCGATGGTCACCACGAAGTTCACCGGAACGCCCTGTCCATCGGTAACGGTAAAGCTGTCGGAGGTCGCGCCGTCGCCGTTGTTTACGTAAGGCATCCCGAACGGGTTGGTGTCGGTGCCTCCGTTCGGATCGACGGTACCGTGCTGCGGCGGCGTGATGACTTGCGAAAACCCGCCCGTCGAGTCGGCGCAGTTGAAGAACACCGTCCCTCCGCTCGGAACTTGCGCGGTCTGCGTGCCGGAACAATCGGCCCATGCGTTGGACGCGACGCCGATCCATAGCAACAGCAACCATGCCAGCGCATGCGGCACACCCCTATTCCGGCGCAGCGCCTTCGCGCTACGTCCGTTCGACGACAACGGCAACATGTTTTTCCCCTGCAAGCCAGCGCGACGACTCCGACATCCGGATGACGCGATGCGCGCTGGCGTTTCTCCCCTGTGAGAAATCTTATCTTACCCCGGCGTTTTGCGCCGTCGTGTGAAAGCCGCTGATTACGTCAATTCGGCAATTCAACCGTCGTCCGCATCGGTTGGGGCATCGCTTCGCCGACGGGCTTCCATGCATCGACTGCGTTTCGACGCGTACGCCAAGGCGCAGCGAATCGGCACTTGAATTCATCTTGCCAAACCGGCAAGAGTCGGCCGCGCGTCACTCCAGCCCGCGCATCCATGGGGGAAAACGATGTCCGATCCATATCTCGGCCAGATCATGATGGCCGGCTTCAACTTCGCGCCGAGAGGGTACGCGCTCTGTAATGGGCAGACCTTGCCCATCGCGCAGAATTCGGCGTTGTTCGCCTTGCTCGGCGTCGCCTATGGCGGCAATGGAACCAGCAACTTCATGCTGCCGAACCTGCAGGGCCGCACGCCGGTCGGCCAGGGCCCGTTGCCGGGCGGCTCCAACTATCCCATCGGCCAATCCGCGGGCGTGGAGAACGTCGTGCTCACCGAACAGCAGATGCCGGCGCACAACCATTTCGTGATCGCCACGAACCAGGGCGCCACGATCAAGGCACCCGGCGGCAATTACTTCGCGAACAATCCCTCGGAGTTCATCTATGGGGATCCGGGCGGCCCCAAGGTGCCTCTTGCCGGAACCACCGTCGGCCCGAACGGCAGCGGTCAAGGCCACGCCAACATGCAGCCTTTCCGGACGATCAGCTTCGCCATCGCGCTGACCGGCGTGTTCCCTCCCCATCAGTCCTGACGGAATTTCCATGAGCGACCAATACGTAGGCGAGATTCGCCTTTTCGGTTTTCCGCGCATCCCGGACGGCTGGTTCGCGTGCGACGGCAGCCTGAAGTCGATCGCCCAGTACGAAGTTCTCTATGCGCTGCTGGGAACCACTTATGGCGGCGATGGGATCACGACCTTCGGCGTACCCGATCTTCGCGGACAAGTGCCGCTTCACCAGGGCAACGGCCTGGGCCTGACGCCGCGCCCCCTGGGCTCGACCGGCGGCACGCTGCAGGTGACGCTGACGTCGTCCCAGCTTCCCACCCATAGCCACCCGATGTACGCGGTCACCGCGAATGCGACGTCGGGCGCGCCGAACGGATTGATGACGGCCGCCATCGTCAACAACGCGCCGCCGCCGGCACCCGCCGACCAGTTCTACATCAACCCCGTCACGGTGCAGCCCGCGCCCATGAACGCCAACACCCTACAGGCCCAGGGCGGCAATCAGCCGCACGACAACATGATGCCGACGCTGGTGGCGAGCTTCTGCATCGCCTACCTCGGCGTCTTTCCGTCGCAGTCCTGACCCGACCCGATCATCAGAGAGAAATCGTCATGGATCCCTACATCGGTGAAATCAGGCTGTTCGGCTTCAATTACCCGACCCAGGGCTGGCTACTCTGCGCCGGGCAGATTCTTTCGATCCAGCAATACAGCGCGCTCTTCGCCCTGCTCGGCACGAACTACGGCGGCAACGGCACCACCACGTTCGCCCTGCCCAACTACTGCGGGCGCGCCCCGGCGAGCCAGGGCACCGGCCCGGGGCTTCCGCCCATGGTGCTGGGGGAAGCCGCCGGCTCCGAATCGATCACGTTGCTGAGCGCGCAGATGCCGAATCACGATCACGCCCTGAACGCATACGTCCAGGGCACCAATCGTTTGACCGCACCGAACGCGGGGGCGGCGCTGGGAAATTCGACCAAGGCCTCGAGCTTCATCAACGGCACGCCACCCCTCAACAGCATGTTCGCCCCGCAGACGATCGGTGCCACGGGCGGCACCCTGCCGCATGAGAATCGACAGCCGTATCTCGTACTGAATTACTGCATTGCCATCGAGGGCGTTTTTCCGTCGTTTTCGTGAACGGCCCATGGACGCCGTTTCCTCCATGCACGGGGTCGGTCTCCGACCTCGTGCCGGAGGGCCTCGACCTGCGGCGGGCGACGGATAGCGATGTGGCGTTCCTGAGGCGTCTCTACGCGGACTCCCGAGCCGGCGAACTCGCGATCGTGCCATGGCCCGAAGCGGTGCTTGACGCCTTCCTGGATTCCCAGTTCGCGCTCCAGCATCGGCACTATGTGACGCACTTCGCCCGGGCGGATTTCTTCATCGTCGAACGACAGGGCGTTCCCGTGGGAAGGTTCTACGTCGACGATCGCGACGACCATCGCCACGTGATCGATATCAGCCTGTGCATCGGCGACCAGGGAAAGGGACACGGCACGCGCCTCATGCAGGCGCTGATGTCACGGGCCGCACGCGCCCGGCAGAGCGTGACGTTGCAGGTGAGTCAGGCCAATCACCACGCGCAGGCCTTCTATCGGCGACTCGGTTTTCAGGTGATCGGCGAAAATGGTTCGCACCTCGCGATGCAGTGGATCAGTTGAACACCGCCTGGTAGAGAAAGCCGTCGCGGTCTCGTGCGACCGGCACGAGGAAGATGCCGAAATCGCCCAGGGTCGAGCCGTTCATGGCGTAGATGCGCTGGGGAAACACGACGGCTGCTTCATGGCGGAAGACCAGCGAGAACGGCTCGCGAACCATGCCGGGCACCGGGCGGCCAGGCAGCCGAACGGCTTCGACCAGGGTGAACGAGGCGGCCTGCCCTTCGACGTCGACGGAGAATGCGTCGCCGATCCGTCCGGCAAAATCGGAAAGCTGCAGGAAGCGCATGAGTCGTCATTCCCCGATACGAACCCCGAGCATGCCGCGTCCGGGATGGCGGTTCAAGCGCGCGGTGACAACCTGAAAACGCTGTCGATTTCCACCGGAATACCCATCGGCAACGTATGCACGCCGAGCGCGCTGCGGGCCGGAAGACGGTCTGCGCCGAACACGTCACGCAGGAGGTCGCTTGCACCGTCGGCGATCGCGGGATGTTGCGTGAAGCCGTCGATGGCGCGCACGTAGACGGTCAGGCGCGTGCAGCGTTCGACGCGATCGAGGCCGACCGCGTCATGCAGGCAGGAGAGGATCATCAGCATCGTGAGCCGCGCGGCGTCGTAACCTTCCGCCAGCGACAACTCGGCCGATACGCGCCCCTTGACCGGCTTGCCGTCGATGAAAGGTCCCAGGCCGGAGACGTAGGCCGTGTCGCCGTCGACGGAGACGACGCGGTACGAACCCAGCGCGGCGAGGGGCGGCGGCAACACGATGCCGAGGGCGTTGAGGCGTTCGATCATGACGCGCGGCTCCTTCGTGGGAGCTACCACGCTACGCCCGCACGCGGCGGGCTTCTTGACCGATCGAAACGAGAAGGCCCCGGGATCGCCGGGGCCTTTCGATGGGATGTCGGTCAGACGTTGAAGCGGAAGTGCAGTACGTCGCCTTCCTTGACGAGGTATTCCTTGCCTTCGAGGCGGAGGCGACCGGCTTCCTTCGCGCCCTGCTCGCCCTTGAACTTGATGTAGTCGTCGTAGGCCACCGTTTCGGCGCGGATGAAACCGCGCTCGAAATCGGTATGGATGACGCCTGCCGCCTGCGGCGCGGTGGAACCGGCGCGGACCTGCCATGCGCGCACTTCCTGCACGCCGGCGGTGAAGTAGGTCTGCAGGCCGAGCAGTTTGTAACCGGCGCGGATCACGCGGTTGAGGCCCGGCTCGTCCAGGCCGAGGTCCTTCAGGAACTCGTCGCGATCGGCGTCCTCGAGCTGGGCGAGTTCTTCCTCGATGGCGGCGCATACCGGCACCACCTCGGCACCCTCTTCCTGCGCGCGGGCGCGCACGGCGTCGAGGTGCGGGTTGTTCTCGAACCCGTCTTCCGCCACGTTGGCGATGTACATGATCGGCTTGAGCGTGATGAGGAACATGTCGCGGACGAGGGCTTTCTCTTCCGCGTCGAGGCCGGCGGTGCGCGCCGACTTGCCCTGGTCGAGCACCTTGGCGAGCTTCTCGAGCACGGGCTTGCGGGCCAGGGCGTCCTTGTCGTTGGCCTTGGCGGCACGCGTGGCGCGATCCAACGCCTTCAGCACGGACTCGAGGTCGGCCAGCGCCAGCTCGGTGTCGATGGTTTCGATGTCGGCGATGGGATCGACCTTGTTCGCCACGTGGATGACGTTGCCGTCTTCGAAGCAGCGCACCACGTGGGCGATGGCGTCGGTTTCGCGGATGTGCGCGAGGAACTTGTTGCCCAGGCCCTCCCCCTTCGACGCGCCGGCCACGAGGCCCGCGATGTCGACGAATTCCATGGTGGTGGGAATGATGCGCTGGGGCTTCACGATGGCCGCCAGCTCGTTCAGGCGCGGATCGGGCACGGGCACGATGCCGGTGTTCGGCTCGATGGTGCAGAACGGGAAGTTGGCCGCCGCGATGCCGGCCTTGGTCAGCGCGTTGAAGAGGGTGGACTTGCCGACGTTAGGCAGACCGACGATGCCGCATTTGATGCCCATGGGCGATGCTCTCGATGATGTCGCGATGTGGGTGGCTTACCGAGCATCGCCCCGTAAGTCGGGCCTACGGCCCTGTGAGTCGGCCGCTTTGCGGCCTGTGAACCGTGGGCGTCGCAAGGAACCTCTGCGCCACTCCCTTACGGTTCGCTGTTCACGCAGCCGTATGCAAGCGCTTCATGGCTTCCTCGAACTTGCCCGACAGCGCGAGGGGCAGCACGTCGAACGCGCGCCCGAGGCCGATCATGATGGCCTCTTCGTCGGCGGCGCTGGGACGTCCGAGCACCCAGGGCGTGACCTTGTCCTTGTGCCCGGGGTGGCCGATGCCGACCCGCAGGCGATGGAACTTGCCGTGGCCCAGGTGGGCCATGATGTCGCGCAGTCCGTTCTGGCCGCCGTGGCCGCCGTCGAACTTCATGCGCACGGTGCCCGGGGGCAGGTCGAGCTCGTCGTGGGCGACGAGGCACTCCTCCGGGGCGATCTTGTAGTAGCGCAACGCCGAGGCGACGGCGATGCCGCTCTTGTTCATGAAAGTGGCCGGCTTGAGCAGCCAGACCGGTTCGCCGTCTAGGCGGATCTTGCAGGTTTCGCCGTGCAGCTTGCCGTCGAACGACCAGCGCTCGCCCTGGTCGAGGGCCAGGGCATCGACGCACCAGAACCCGGCATTGTGCCGGGTCCTGACGTATTCGGCCCCGGGGTTACCGAGGCCGACGATGAGACGTAGTGAAGCCATGCTTGCAAACGGAACCTGTGTGGGAGCCGCCTCGGCGGCCATGGAGCGGCATCACCGCTTCGTTGGCGTTCTGCCGATGAATCGGCTCCCACAGGGTGCCGATTACTTCTTCTCTTCGGCCGGGGCGTCGCCGCCTTCGGCGGTCGGATCGACTTCTTCCTGGATCGAGGCCACGGTGACGACGGCGACGTCGTGCTCCTTGCCCAGGCCCAGTTCCGGCACTTCCACGCCCTTCGGGAGCTTGAGGTCCGAGAGGTGGATGATGTCGCCGGCCTTCAGGTCGGCCAGGTCGATTTCGATGAACTCCGGGAGATCCTTCGGCAGGCAGGAGACCGTCACTTCCGTCAGGTTGTGCGAGATCACCAGACCGGCGGTCTTGCCGGCGGGGGACTTTTCCTGGTTCAGGAAGTGGAGCGGCACGGCGACGCGAACGGCTTCGTTCTCGTTCACGCGCTGGAAGTCCATGTGCAGCATGAGCTGCTTGAACGGGTGCTTCTGCCAGTCCTTGATGAGGACGCTCTGCTTCTTGCCGTCGACGGTCAGTTCGATCACCGACGAGTAGAACGACTCGAAACGCGAGCCGAGCAGGATGTCGTTGTGAAGGACCTGGATCGCCTGCGGGGCTTCGCCCGCGCCATAGACGATCGCCGGCACGTAGCCCGCCGTACGAAGGCGGCGGCTCGCACCCTTCCCTTCGATCTTGCGGCTCGTGGCCGTGAGCTGATGATTGGTAGCCATTGGTGTTGCCTCAAGTGAAACCGCCTCGCGGCGGTGGGTAAAGGACTCCCCCGCGACCAGGGGAGCCCGAAAAACGATGGATCAGTCGATGTAGAGCGAGCTCACCGATTCGCCGAAGGCGATGCGGCGGATCGTCTCCGCGAGCAGTTCCGCGACCGACAACTGACGGATTTTCGCACAGTTACGGGCGTTGTCGCGCAACGGCAGCGTATTGGTGACCACCAGCTCGTCGAGCTGAGAGTGCTCCAGGTTGTCGATGGCCGCGCCGGAGAGCACCGGATGGACGCAATAGGCGACCACCTTGCGGGCGCCCTTTTCCTTCAGGGCGGCCGCGGCGGCGCAGAGGGTGCCGGCGGTGTCGACGATGTCGTCGACCAGCACGCAGGTTTTCCCTTCCACCTCACCGATGATGTTCATCACCGTGGCCACGTTGGCGCGCGGGCGGCGCTTGTCGATGATGGCCAGGTCGGCGTCGTCCAGGCGCTTGGCGAGCGCACGCGCACGCACCACGCCACCGACGTCGGGGCTGACCACGATCAGGTCGTCCATGCTGTGATGGCGCCAGATGTCGGCCAGCAGCACCGGCGACGCGTAAACGTTGTCGACCGGGATGTCGAAGAAGCCCTGGATCTGGTCGGCGTGCAGGTCGATCGTGAGCACGCGGTCGGCACCGGCCGTGGCGATCATCTTGGCGGCCAGCTTCGCCGTGATCGGCACGCGGGCCGAGCGCGGACGGCGATCCTGGCGGGCGTAGCCGAAGTACGGCATCACCGCGGTGACCGTGCCGGCCGAGGCGCGCTTGAGCGCATCCACCAGCACCAGCAGGTCGAACAGGTTTTCCGCGCTGGGCGCGCCCGTCGGCTGGATGACGAAGACTTCCTGCTTGCGGACGTTCTCCTCGATTTCGACCTGCGCTTCGCCGTCGCTGAAGCGGCCCACGAGGGCCTTGCCCAAGGGGATGCCCAGGCGGGCGGCGACGTCGTCGGCGAGCGCGCGATGCGCATTGCCGCTGAACAGCATCGGGGTGGACGTATCCACGAGGGGTGCTCCTGGCGAGATGGGATGGATCGGCTTGCCACCGAAAACGGTGGCTGGGGCGGCAGGATTCGAACCTGCGCATGCGGGAATCAAAATCCCGTGCCTTAACCAGCTTGGCGACGCCCCAACAATTCTTGGCTTTGCCGCGGCCCGCGGCCCTTCCCGTCTTACGACTCGATCAACCGGGTTTCGATCCGCCCCCGCGCCATCAGCAGCGGCGAAGGATCGACACCTGCCGCCACGTGGGCGGTGAGGCCCCGTGGACAGCGCGAGGCGATCGCAAGCGCCGCCTCGTGGGTTTTCGTTTCCAGGAAGACGCAGCCGCCGCTGCCGGACAACCGCGCACGGCCGAAGCCCGCCAACCAGTCCAGCGCCGCCGCCACGCGCGGATGACGCGCGCGAACCACGGGCTCGAAGGCGTTCTCCGCCGAATCCCCGGAAACAAAGGACGAAATTGTCGCCCGCGGGGCATGTCGTGTCAATTCGGGCGCGGCGAACAGGGCCGCCGTGGGCACGTGCTCGTGGGGGTCCACCACCACGTACCAGCGCCGGGGCAGCCGCAGGGGGCTGAGCGCCTCGCCCACCCCCTCGGCCCAGGCCGAACGACCGCGCACGAACACCGGCACGTCGGCCCCCAGACGCAGGCCCAGCGCGGCCAGGGCGTCCTCGTCCAGGCCGGTGCGCCAGAGGGTGTTGAGGCCCACGAGCACGCTGGCCGCGTCGGAGCTGCCTCCGCCCAGGCCGCCGCCCATGGGAATGCGCTTGGACACCTCGATGTCCGCCCCGAGCCGCGTGCCCGTGGCCTCGGCCAGCAGGCGGGCGGCGCGTACGGTGAGGTCGGCGTCTTCCGGCACGCCGGGGATGTCCCCCGGCCGGGCGACGACACCGTCGGTGCGCACCCGAAGGCGCACTTCGTCACCCCAGTCGAGCAGGCGGAATACCGTCTGCAGCTCGTGGTAGCCGTCGGCGCGGCGGTCGACGATGCGCAGGAACAGGTTGAGCTTGGCCGGTGCGGGCCAGGAGCTCCAGTCGCCGGTGGCCAGGGGGGCCAGCGGGCGGCTCATGAAGACGCGCAGGTGGTCCGGGAAACCGTTCTCGCGGTCGCGGGCGAGTGCCTGGGCGAATTCCGGCGCGTGCTTGTCCGCGGCGACGAAACCGTGTTTCGCATAGAAAGGCGCATTCCAGGGCACGTCGGTGAGGGTGCCGAGGTCGACGCGGCGATAGCCCGCCTCCCGTGCCCAGGCGCAGGCCTTCTCGACCAGGGCCGCCCCGATGCCGCGCCCACCGAATTCGGGAAGCACGTCGATCTCGGCGATGCCGATCACGCCCGGAGCGAGACCCGCCGCATCGAGGCAGACGAAGCCGACCGGCTCGTCGTCGGCCAGCGCCACCCAGACCAGTCCGCGCGCAATGAGCGCATGCACCACCTCGACCGGCAGCGACATCGAGGAATACGACGGCCACGCCGCGTGCCCACGGAACAGCTCGACGGCCGCGCGCTCGATGGCGCACAGCCGCTCGGCGTGGTCGGCCCGGGCGCGGGTGATGGTGTAGTGCATCGGGTGGCCTGTCGGCGAAATCGGCGAATTATAGCGAAGGGCGTGGTCGCGACCTTCGGCAGCCGCGTCAGCGGCCGAGCTGCCAGTCTTCGATGGAGAGGCGGACCTTGAACGGGGCCTTTTCGGCAAACACCCTCGACGGCATCGCCGGTTGGCGCGTGGCATCCCACTGCTTGTAGTCGACCGTCCAGCCGTCCTGCACGAGGCGCGACGGCAGGCGGTCGGCGCCGAAGGCGATGTCGGCCGGGCCGGCGTCGGCGCGCAGGCCGAGCACCCAGCGCTTCAGTTCACTCATCGGAATCTGCCAGCCGACGGCCTGGGCCATCAGGCTCTCGGCATCCGCGCCGTGGCGGGTACCGCCGTCGAGGCCTTCGAGGTCGGCGCCGTCCGGGCCACCGACGAGGCGGAAGCTGCGGCCGGTGACGGGGGCGCGCACGGTGAATTCGTACCGCTCGCCGTCCTGCCGCCAAGTGAGGCTGCCGGAGCCGGAGTCCTTGCCGTCGGATACGGAGAGGCGGCCTTGCAGCGTCCAGTGGTCGGTGTCGGCGAGGCTGCGTTCGCGTTGTTCCTGCAGGCCGAGGGTGACGGCGTCACCCGGCTGGCGGACGGGGGCGCGGGTGGTGGCGCAGGCGGTGAGGAGCAGGAGCGCGAGGGCTACCAGGGCGTGTCTTGGACGGAACATTCGACTCTTCGCTTCGCGGGATTCGCCGATACGATCGGCTCCCACCCCTTCGGTAGCGAGCTTCCTACCAGAGGCGTGGGAGCCGATCGTATCGGCGAATCGGGAGTGCCTCACGGCTTGAATTTCTGCTCGGTCTTCGCGAGCGAGGCGTTCTTCGGATCGATGCGGCGCACTTCGTTGAGCACCTTGCGGGCTTCGTCGTGCTCGCCGCGCGACCACAGTACCTCGGCCAGATGCACGCCGATGTCGCCATCCTTGCGTTGCGACCACGCGCCGCGCAGCGTGCTTTCGGCCTGGTCGAGCTGGCCCTGGCGAAATTGCAGCCAACCCCAGGAATCGGCCACCGACGGATCGTCCGGGCGCGCCGTGCGCGCGGCCTGGATCAGCGCCTGCGCCTCGGCAAGGTCGCGCCCGGCATCGGCCAGCGTATAGCCCAACGCATTGCTGGCCTCGATGTCGCCGGGCTTGATCTCCAGCACCTTGCGCAGGTCGGCCACGGCGAGGTCGATCTTGCCGGCCTCGGCATAGGCCAACCCGCGACCGTAGAGCATCTCCGGATCGTCGGCCTTCACCCGCAAGGCCTTGTCGTAGGACGAAGCGGCGGCATCGTAGCGACCGCTGTCCATGTACAGTTCGGCGTCCACCGCGAAGGCCTTGCGCAGCGCGTCGGGGCGATCGGCGTAGGCGGTCTCCAGGTCGGCCACCACCTCGTGGGCCTCGTCGTTCTTGCCCTGCTGGTGCAGCACCACGGCACTGCGCACCGACGCGTCGAAATCGCGGGGATCGTCCTCGCCCACGGCGGCGTACCAGTCGAGGGCGTCTTCAGGCTTGCCGAGGATTTCCGCGAGCTGGCCCAGGGTGAAGGCATTGGCGGTCTGCACGTCATCGGGCTGGCGCTGGATTTCCTCGTAGAGACGGCGCAGGCCGGCCTTGTCGTTGGCGTGTGCGGCCAGGCCCAGGCGCATGGTGTAGGTGTCCGGGTTCTGCGCCCCCGTGGCGAGCACCTTCGCCGCACCTTTCTCGTCGCCGCCCTGGACGAGCAGCGTGGCGTAGGCCAGGCGAAGGCGCGGGTTCTTGGGATCCTTGGCCACCGCCTTGGCGAAAAGCTTCTGCGCGCCTGCCTTGTCGCCGGCGCGGAAGGCCTGTTGGGCGGACCACGCGTAGGTGTCGCCATCATGGAAGCGGGCCACGGCCGCCTCGCCGATCGCCTTGGCGTAGTCGTGGCGGCCGAAGGACTCGCCCAGGCCGCTCATGGCGAGCCAGGCGGAAGAATCGTTAGGCAGGCGCTGCGGCGTGGCGATTTTCTCGAGCAGTTGTCCCGCCTGCGCCGGATCGCGCGCCAGGGCCAGGGTACGGCCGAATTCGCGCCAGGCGTTGGGGTCGCCCGTGGCGACCATGGCTTCGAGCTGCCGCCCGGCCTCGGGCGTGTCGCCCCGATCCAGCGCCATGCGGGCGCGCCCTTCGGCGAGATCGAGGGGCTTCGCGCCCAGCCTGGCCCAGCGATCCAGGGCTTTGCCCGCGAGGTCCTGGTCGTGCACGGCGAGGGCCAGTTCGGTGGCTCGTGCCGCCACCGTGGCGTCCGAACTCAGTTGGCAGGCGTTGCCGTAGGCCGTCGCGGCGGCCTTGAGATCGTTGTGGGCGATGGCGAAATCGCCCGCCAGCAACTGGGCCTGGAGGTCACGCTCGGGCGGCACGATCGCCACCTGGAGGCGGTCGAGCGGCTGCACGCCCGTGCGCAGCGCCTCGGGGGCCTCGGGTTTCGTCGCCGTGGCGGCGCAACCGGCCAGGCCGGTCCCCAGCACACACAGGACCACAAAATGCCGCACTCGCTTGAACTTGGACCGACCGCTCAGCACACTAGTCTCCGTCGTTTTTCCACAGGCTCCGTCGTAGGATGCGGAAGCCTTGTGTGCGCACAATGCGCCCTTAGCTTAGCCGACGCCACCGACACCGACCCAAGCCCGTCATGCCACTCATCGCCCTCGGGCTCAATCACCTCACCGCGCCGGTCAGCCTGCGCGAGCAGGTGGCATTCGACGCCACGGTGGCCACCGAGGCGCTGGGCGACCTCACCCGTCAACCCGGGGTCGAGGAGGCGATGATCCTCTCCACCTGCAACCGCACCGAGCTGTATTGCAGCGTGGCCGATGGCGCCGAGGGCGTGCCGGGGCAATGGTTGTCCCGGCAACATCGATTGACCCCACAACGTCTCGACGAGTTCCTCTACCGGCACGACGAACAGGACGCCGTCCGCCACATGTTCCGCGTGGCGACGGGTCTGGATTCCATGGTGCTGGGCGAGCCGCAGATCCTCGGCCAGGTGAAAGACGCCTACCAGCAGGCCCGCAGCGCGCAGACCTTGCGCGCGCCCATGGAGCGGCTGCTCCAGCACACCTTCGCCGTGGCCAAGCGCGTGCGCACCGACACCCGCATCGGCGCGCACACGGTGTCGGTGGCCTATACGGCCGTGCGCCTCGCCGAGCAGGTGTTCACCGACCTTCGCCAGGCGTGCGTGCTGCTGATCGGCGCCGGCGAAACCATCGAACTGGCCGCCCGCCATCTCGCCGACAAGAACGTGCGGCGCCTGCTCGTCGCCAACCGCACCCTCGAAAATGCCCAGGAGCTGGCCGGCCGCTACGGCGGCTATGCCATCGCGCTGGCCGACCTGCCCCGCCACCTGGCCGAGGCCGACATCGTCATCAGCTCCACCGCCTCGCGCCAGCCCGTGGTGACCCGCTCCATGGTGAAGGCCGCCATCGCCGAGCGCCGCCGCCGCCCGATGTTCATGGTGGACATCGCCGTGCCGCGCGATATCGAGCCGGAAGTGGCCCAGTTGAACGACGTGTACCTGTACGGCATCGACGACCTCCGGCAGGTGATCGACGAGAACCGCCGCTCGCGCGAGCTGGCCGCCCGGGAAGCGGACGCCATCATCGATCTGCAGGTGGAGCGGTACATGTCGTGGCGCCGCGCCCTCACCCTGCGCAATCCCGCCGTGGACATGCGCTCGGCGGCCGAGGCACAGCGCGACGAGGTGCTGGCCAAGGCCCAGGCCATGCTGGCCCGCGGCCGCACGGCCGAGGAGGCACTGGCCTTCCTGGCCAACACGCTCACCAACAAACTCCTGCATACGCCCAGCGCCCGCCTGCGCGATGCCGCCCTCTCGGGCGACCTCGACCTCCTCCACGCCGCCGGCCGCCTCTACGGACTGGACCCGGACGACGAGGTTTCCGCATGATGTGCGGCTAGCCGCCCTTCGTGCATGCCATGACCCCCTCGATCCGCCGCAAACTCGAAGCCCTCGCCGAACGTCACGAAGAAGTCGGCCTGCTGCTCGCCCAGCCCGAGGTGCTTGCCGACGGCAACCGCTTCCGCGACCTGTCGCGCGAATACGCCCAGCTCGAGCCGGTGGCCGCGTCGCTGAAGGAGCACGACGCCGCCGAGCGCGAACTGGCCGACACCCGGGCGATGCTCGACGACCCCGACATGCGCGAGATGGCAGCCGACGATGTCGAGCGCATCGAAAACCGCCTGGCGGAACTCGATGGCGAGCTTCAGATCCTCCTGCTGCCGAAAGATCCCCGCGACGAGGGCAACCTCTTCCTCGAAGTGCGCGCGGGCACCGGCGGCGACGAGGCCGCGATCTTCGCCGGCGACCTCTTCCGCATGTACGCGCGCTATGCCGAGCGCCAGCGCTGGCACGTGGAAATCCTCAACGCCAACGACGGCGAGCACGGCGGCTACAAGGAAATCGTGGCGCGCATCGAGGGCCGCGGGGCCTATTCGAAACTCAAGTTCGAATCGGGCACGCACCGCGTGCAGCGCGTTCCGGAAACCGAATCGCAGGGCCGCATCCACACCTCGGCCGCCACCGTGGCGATCCTGCCCGAACAGGACGAGGTGGACGACATCGAGATCCGCGACGCCGATCTCAAGGTGGATACCTTCCGGGCCTCGGGCGCGGGCGGCCAGCACGTGAACAAGACCGATTCGGCCATTCGCATCACCCACCTGCCCACCGGCACCGTGGTCGAATGCCAGGACGAACGCAGCCAGCACAAGAATCGCGCCCGCGCGATGAGCCTGCTCAAGGCCCGCCTGCTCGACGCCGAACGCAGCAAGCAGAGCGCGGCGCAGGCCGAATCGCGGCGTCTGCAGGTGGGCTCGGGCGATCGCAGCCAGCGTATCCGTACCTACAACTTCCCCCAGGGGCGGATCACCGACCACCGCATCAACCTCACGCTCTATCGGCTGACCGAGGTGATGCAGGGCGACCTGGACGAGTTGATCGATACGCTGACGCGCGAGCACCAGGCGGATGAGCTGCAGACGCTGACGGCTGGCGGTTGACGCTTTCGCAACCTGTTTCGCCGATACGATCGGCTCCCACCCCTTCGGTAGCAGCCTCCCTACCGAAGGGGTGGGAGCCGATCGCATCGGCGATCCGGGCGAAGCCCGGCCAGACGATGCCGTGACGAATCATCGGGCATAGTGGACTCCTCATCCAAGGAGTCTCCCGATGGGCAAGAAGAAGAAATACGAGCATGAACTCGAGGCCTTGCAGATCGAACTGGTCGGCCTCACCCGCTGGCTGCGCCAGACCGGCAAGCGCATGGTGGTGATCCTCGAAGGCCGCGACGCCGCCGGCAAGGGCGGCACCATCAAGGCCATCATCGACAAGCTCGACACGCGCGCCGCGCGCGTCGTGGCCCTGGGCAAGCCTTCGCAGGCCGAGGAAGGCCAGTGGTATTTCCAGCGCTACGTGCCGCACCTGCCCTCGGCGGGCGAACTCGTGCTGTTCGACCGCAGCTGGTACAACCGCGCGGTGGTGGAGCCGGCCATGGGGTTCTGCACGCCCGAACAGTACGACGCTTTCATGGCCGCCTGTCCGACCTTCGAGAAACTGCTCACCGACGACGGCATCCTGCTGTTCAAGTACTGGCTCACCGTCGACCAGGCCATCCAGGAAGAGCGCTTCGCCGAGCGCGCCGACGACCCGCTGAAGCGCTGGAAGCTCTCGCCGGTAGACCTCAAGGGCCGCGAGAAATACGCGCAGATGGGCAAGCTGCGCGACGTGATGATCGAGCGCACGCACGCCAAGCACGCGCCCTGGTTCATCGCCGACTACAACGACCAGAAGACCGGCCGGCTAAACCTCATCCGCCACCTGCTCGACCAGTTGCCCGACACGCTCTGCCCCGAGGGCGAGATCGACCTGCCGCCGCTCGAGGGCAAGCCGAAGAAGGACAAGGTGACGGTGAAGGCCGAGAAGGTGCCGAAGGCCTACTGACGCACCATCGCTGCACGTCGCGGTCGCGGGAGCGGCCGCTTCGGCAGCCGCCCCAGCCGCGACAGGCGCAGCCACTGGCGCAACGCGAGCAGGCCGCCCGCGCTTTCGATCATCGCCGCGGGCACCCACATGATCACGCCGCCGATCAATTGCCCGGTGAGTACGTTCATGGTGAACGCTCGGCCGCAGATCTCGAAGATCGGATACAGGTCGGTGCGCGAAAAGGTGACGATGGCGCCGGCGACGATCTGCGGCGTCATCGTGAACGCCGGGGAGAGTACGCGGATACCGGGCGACATGCGCCCGGGCGGTTTCGGGCGGTGATCGAGCACCAGCCACCAATAAGCCAGTCCCGAGGCGATCATCGACCAGTTCATGGCCCGGTAGATGCGCCAGTCGAGCATGGCCAGCGTCTGCATGTCGGGGATGAGCCAGACGAGGATGAGCGCCACGAAGCTCAGCGTGACGAAGGCCGGGTTGAGCAGCACCGCGGCGCAGACGCGTGCGAGCGCGGAGCCGCCCACGCGCCGCAGGTGCACACGCACGGCCAGCGGCAGGCCGGCGCGCAGCGCCGTACCGGGATAGGCCGCGATGATCAGCAACGGCGCAAGATGATGCAGCAGCACCTGCTGGATGCGATGCATGAAGAATTCGTGCTCGGCGAAATAGTCGAAGTACGAATGCAGCGTGACGTACACCATCGCCATGCCCGTCCAGAAGGCCAGGCGCCGCCCCCACGGCACGCGCAGGCGGCGCGAGCCGGTGGCGTAAAGCGCCGCGGCGGTGACGAAGCAGGCGAGGAACACCCAGGAAAATTCCCAGGGCACGATCCACTTCAGCACGCCGCCCGTCATCACTACACCGCGCGCCGGCCACGCCGCGAGCGGCGCCACCCGTAGATGAGCCCCGCCAGCGCCACCAGGCCCGGCACCAGCACGATGTTGATGAACTTCAGGCGCAAGCCCAGCGCGTCGATCTCCGCGTTCAACTGGTGCTGCACGTCGCGCAACTCCTTGCCGATGGCGAGCTTGCGCTGGAGGTACTTCTCCACCTCGCGACGCTGCTCCGCCGTGGTGGTACCGCCGCCGTTGCCCTTGGCCGGTTGGAGTTCCGCGAGGCGGCGCTGGGTGTCGTAGAGCTCGGTTTCCAGCTCACGCTTCTTGACGAGGAACTTGCGATCGGCGGCGGCCTGCAACGACCGCACCTTCGTGAACGGACGCTGCAGGTTGGCACGGCCGCGAATCGACAACAGCGCGCTCGAGCCACCCATGTTATCGACGATGTTCGCGACGAAGTCGCCGTTGTTGGCGAAAGGCGTGAGCTGCTGCTGGCCCAGCAGCGGCTGGACGTCGATCCACAGGCGATCGGACAGCATGTCGGTATCGGCTACCAGCATGATGTCGCCGACCGAAGCGGCCACGTCGAGGTGCCCCGGCTCTTTCCGCTCCGGGAACGCGGTATGGAACACGTCGCGCAGGCGCGCGGCGAGCACGTAGCGCTCGTGCGTCGGCTGATAGTTGTCCAGGAGCGTCGACGGGTCGCCCGCGGCGTCGCGCACGCGTTGTGCCGGCACCACGGTCGCTTCGTCGGAGGTCTGCACCAACGGCATCAGGCGGGCCTTCGTATCGGCCGCCAGGTCGAAGAAGCCCGCCGAGGAGAAATTCACCCGCTGCAGGCTCGCCGTGACCACGTCGTCGTGGTTGAGGTCCTGCGAGCCGAGGCCGAGCATCGCCGGGTGCGCCACGGTGTTGCCGTTGAGTTCGATGGTGAGCGCCTGCGAGCGGTCGAGCACCACCTTCGTCGGATCGTAGACCACGCCCCATGTCTCGAAGAGACGACGCAGGTCGGAATCGTGGTCGTCGACCACGCCGTGCGAGTCCACGAGCGGCGCGCTATCCATCTCCGAATCCGGGTCGACGAACACCACGAGGCGGCCACCGCGCAGTACGTACTGATCGATGGCGTAGAGCGCGTCGTCGGACAGCTTTTTCGGATGGATGAGCAGCAGCAGCTTGATCGACGGATCGATGCGCGTCAGCCCGGCCGGATCGATCGATACCACGTCGGCCAGTTGGTCGAGCTGGTGCACCACGGTCCAGGCCGGCTCGCCGATCACGAGGTTGCCCTCCACCGGCAGCGAACTGACGATGCCCAGGCGCGGCTTTTTCGGCATGCCCAGCTCGTAGAGCAGCTTCGCGATGTCGTATTCGACGAAGGCCTCGCGCGCCGGATCGAAGAAGGGGATCGACTGCGGCGGCACGCCGCCCTGCCCGCCCGTGCCCACGAGACCGAAGAACACCCGTTCGCCGTTGCTGCCGCCCGTCGCCGGCGTGAGGCCATAGCTCTGCGCGGCGTCCTCGTCGTCGGAATACGGCACCGGGTCGATGACCCTCAGGCGGATGCGGCCATGGGCGCGTACGGCGATCTCGCGCAGCATTTCGTGCACGCGCTGCTCGTAGCTTCGCAACTGCGGAAGGTCGCGGGTGGCGTGCTCGGAGAAATACAGCGTGACGGTCACGGGCTCGCGAAGCTCGTCGACGATCTTCAGCGTGCCCGGGGTGAGCGTATAGATGCGGTCGGAAGTGAGATCGACGCGCGCCGTGCGCAGCGACATGGAGCTGAGCCCGACCGTCGCCATGAACAGCAGCGCGATGCCGGCCAGCGCCAGCCGCAGGAGAAACGAACGGGAGAGGTGCGGCTTGCGCATGGCGTCAGCGCGTCCTCTTCAGGTCGAGCACGACGACGCTCGCCGCCAGCCACGCCACGATGGTCGCGAAGAAATAGACCAGGTCGCGAAGATCGAGCACGCCACGCGCGATGGCGCCGGCGTGGCGCGAAAGGCTCAACTGACCCATGGCGCCGATCAGCTTCGGCGGCACGGTGTCCTGCAGGAAATCGAGCACCTGCGGCTGGCCCACGAGCAGCAGCAGGAAACACACCGACGCGGTGAGGATGAACGCCACGATCTGGCTGCGCGTCACCGTCGACATGCACACGCCGATCGAAAGGAACGCGCCGGCCATCAGCCAGCTTCCCACGTAGCCCGCGAGGATCACGCCGTTGTCCGGATCGCCGAGGTAGTTCACCGTGATCCAGATGGGAAAGGTCAGGGCGAGGCAGATGCCGATGAACGCCCAGGCGGCGAGGAACTTGCCCAGCACGGCCTGGGAGATCGTCACCGGCAGCGAGAACAGCAGCTCGAGCGTGCCGGACGCCCGTTCCTCCGCCCACATCGACATCGTGGCCGCCGGTACGAGCACCAGGTAGAGCCAGGCGTGCATATCGAAGAAGGGCTGCAGGTCGGCCAGCCCGCGATCGTAGAAATCGCCTGTGTAGAACGTGAGCAATCCCGCCATCACGAGGAAGATCACCATGAACACGTACGCCACCGGCGTGACGAAATAACTCCACAGCTCGCGGCGCGCGATCGCCGTCACGGCACTCATGCGCTGCCTCCCCGGGGGACGGTGGTGATCTGCCGGAACACCTCGTCGAGCCGCCCACGCTCGAGCTGGATCTCGGACACCTCGAGGTTCTGCGTGCGCAGGAGCGCCTGCACGTCGTCGAGGATGGGCTGGCCTGGGCGGGGAAAAACCGTGACGCGGCCGTCGAGCGGATCGACCTCCACCATCGATACGCCCGGGATGCGCGCCAGCATCTCGCGCGACACGCCGCTGCCCGCCGCGCTGAATGAGACGGCGCCGTGATAGCGCGAACGCGCTTCGAGTTCGGCGGGCGTGGCGTCGGCCAGCAGCTTACCATTGGCGATGATCGCCACGCGGTTGCACAAGGCGTGCACCTCTTCCAGCAGGTGGGTGGAGATCAGGATCGTGCGTTCGCGCGCCATGGCATCGATGAGCATGCGCACGGAGTGCTTCTGGTTGGGATCGAGGCCGTCGGTCGGTTCGTCGAGCATCAGCACGGGAGGATCGTGCAGGATGGCCTGGGCAAGGCCCACGCGGCGCCGCAGCCCCTTGGAGAGCGTGCCGATGGTCTGCTCCAGCACCTCGTCGAGTTCCAGCCGCATCACCACCTCGTCGAAGCGGCGATAGGCGATGTCACGCTCCAGGCCGCGCACGCGAACCATGAACGCGAGGAATTCGCGAACGGTCATTTCGCCGTAGCTCGGCGCGCCCTCGGGCAGGTAGCCGAGCGCTCGCTTGGCCGCCAGCGGCTCCTTGCGCACGTCGTGGCCGCAGACGCGGGCCGTGCCGGAGGTGGGCGTGAGAAAGCCGGCGATCATGCGCATGGCGGTGGATTTGCCCGCGCCGTTGGGGCCCAGCAGGCCGAGCACCTGGCCAGGCTCGGCACGCAGGGTCAGCGCATCGACCGCGGTCAGCGGGCCATAGCAGCGGGTGAGTCGGTCGGTTTCGATCATCGCCTTCAGTGTAGCCAATGACACGTCGCACGGGCGCAGGCCGGTGCGACGGGCGCCTTCGCAAAAAAAAGCCCCGGACGATGCCGGGGCTCTTTCTGAACCGAACCGCGAGGATTACTGCGCGGCGGCGGTGCTGGCCGGGGCCGGGGCCGTGCCTGCCGGCGCGGGGGCCGACGAGGAACCGGCCGGGGCCGTGTCGTCCAGGCCCGGCTGCTTCATGCCGGCTTCCTGTTCCGGGGTCTGGTCCGGCACGTTGTCGCCCTGCAGCGGCAGGTAGATCTCGAACTTCTGCTCGTCGTATCCCTCGATGGTGCCCTTGTTGTTCGTCGGGGCCTTCACCTGGATGTCGTACGCGCGGAAGGTGACGTCGTCGAACTTGTAGCCGTGGGTCTGCGAGTAGGCCTCGAGCATCTGGCGGGTCTGCGGCAGACCGGCGCCGGTGCCGTTCCATTCGGCCTTGAGCGCCTTGCCGCCGAAGGCCAGCACGGCCTTGACGTTGCCGTCGACGACCACGCGGCCGAGCTTGTCCTTGCTGCCCGGGGTCGCGGCGGCATCGGCGGCCGGCGCGGCGCCAGCGGCGGTGGACGCCTCGGCGGGCGCGGCGGCGTCGAGCGACGGACGCTGGGCGGCGGTCAGTTCGACGTCCTGGCCGTTGATCTTCAGCGTGGTGGCGTCGATCTCGGCGGCCACGTCGAAGGTGTAGTTCTGGTCACCCCAGTTGGTGGTGAACGTGATGCGCGGGCTGACGACGTTCACGCCGAGCTTCTTCGCTGCGGCCTGGATCTCGGCCATGGCCTTGTCCGAAGCGGTGTCGACGTCGTCGAGCGTACGCGGCGCGGTGGTCGAGACGAACAGGATCGGCTTGGCCGGCTGGTCGACGATCGACGGCACCATCTTGCTGTAGTCGATGTTCGGGATGGCCGCCATCACGTTCTGGAGGTTCGAGAGGCTGAACTGGATCAGCGCATCCGGATCGCCATGGATGTAGAGGTTGGAGAAGCGGTCGACCAGGTTCCAGCCGTAGGTGACGTCGTACGACCAATTCACCTTCACGAGCTTCTGGCTGCGGCCGGTACGCTCGAGCTTGATGGTGAACTTCTTGTCGTGGCCGCGCCAGCCGTTCTCGAGGTTCCAGACGATCGTGCCCTTGCCGGCGTCGGTGACGGCGGCGAAGGAGGGATCGACCGAGGCGATTTCGAGGGAGCCGTCGCCCACCTTCTTGTCGTCCGCTTTCCAGGCGATCTTGGCGCCCGGGCCGTAGGCCTTGCCGGACAGCTCGAACTGGACCTTCGGATCGAACGAGCGAAGGACCGTGTAATCAGGGAAACGACGGAAGTTGCTGAAAACGTCGTAGACCTGGCGCAAATCCTTGCTGATGAGCATTTCGCGCTCGACGTGTCCGGTCGAGGGCATGGCGACGCCAACGACGACGCCAAGAATGGCGACGATGACGATGGCGACAATGAATTCTAGCAGACGCGTCATTCCACGGTTCTCCGAACGTCTTTGAACAGGCTCCACGCACGGTTGTGGACCCGGCGGTCACCCCTGAAGAATCGGCCCGTGGCAGGGGTTCGCCAGCGCCGAAAGGACTGATGGTACTTGCTCGCGGCGGGGAACGCCATTGGGTCCCCTGCCCTTTTTTGCAAGCTGGCACAAGTCGGTTTTCGGCCGGAGAAGCCGTGGGTGCCCGCCCCGGTCAGCTACGGGTCAGACGATGCCCAGTTCCAGGGCCTTGAGCACCGCCCGGGTACGGTCACGGACGCCCAGCTTGGAAAGGATGTTCGAGACGTGGTTCTTTACCGTGCCTTCGGCCACGCGCAGCGAATTGGCGATTTCCTTGTTGCTGTAGCCGCCGGATAGCAGGCGCAGGATCTCGGTCTCGCGCTCGGTCAGCGGGTCGGGCTGTTCGAGGCTGGTGAACTGGTTCTGGATGCGGCCCACGCCGGCGAGCAGGCGCTGGGTGACCATGGGCGCCACCAGCGAACCGCCGGCGGCGACGGTGCGCACGGCCTCGACGAGCTGGTCGAGCGAGACGTCCTTGAGCAGGTAGCCGCGCGCACCGGCCTTCAGGCCCGAGAGCACGAGCTGGTCGTCGTCGAAGGTGGTGAGGATGATCGTGGGCGGCAGTTCGTTGCGCCCGCCGAGCGCCTGGAGCACTTCCAGGCCGCTCATGTTGGGCATGCGCAGGTCCAGCAGCACCACGTCGGGGCGTACCTGCGGAATCGTCTGCACCGCCTGGGCCCCGTCGGCGCACTCGGCCACCACGCGGATATCGCCGGCGAGGTCGAGCAGCGAACGGATGCCCTGGCGAACCAGATTCTGGTCATCAACGAGGCAGACGGAAATCATGGGTGACCCTCGAGGTGGGTGGTAAGTGTGGCATGCGACGGTCCTTCGTGATCGTCGGAAAGCCCGGTATTCAGGGCGGGCCGCGCGGGGGCATGGGCCAGCGTGGGTTCTTCGCCCAGCGGTAGCCGCGCGACGAGCCGGAAGCCGCCGCCCTCCGCCGTGCCGATGTCCAGCGTGCCGCCGAATTCGGCCAGGCGCTCGCGCATGCCGTTGAGGCCGTTCCCGGGCTTGACCTCGGCCGCGCCCGTGCCGTCGTCGCGCGCTTCCAGGCGCAGCTCGTCCGGGCCGCTATGGCGGAAGGTAAGCCACAGGTTGCGGGCCTTGGCGTGGCGCACGGTGTTGGTCAGCACCTCCTGCACGCAGCGCAGCAGCATCTGCGCGCGGCGCGGATCTTCCACGCCGAAGCGCTGCGGGATGCCCAGGTGGACGTCGAGGCCCGGCACGCCCTCGGTGAGGCTGCGTAGCGCCTGGGTGAGGTCGATGGCGTCGTCCTGGCGCAGTTCGCTCACCACTTCGCGCACGTCGGCCAGCAGCTGCTTGGCGGTGGTCTGCGCTTTCACCACGTGCTCGCGCGCGGTGTCGTTGGTGAGATGACTGGCCACCTCGAGGTTGAGCGTGAGCGCCGTGAGATGGTGTCCCACCAGGTCGTGCAGATCGCGCGCGATGCGCATGCGTTCGGCGATGCGGGTGGATTCGGCCAGCAACGCCCGCGTGGCGCGCAGTTCGGAATTGAGCCGGCGAAGTTCCTCGCGTTCTTCCGCCTGCTGGTTGGCCACCATGGAGAAGATGAACATCAGCGCGGAGAAGCCGAAATACAGGCACGACTGCATGAGCGCACCGACGAACGTGAGCTGGAAGCTCATGAACATCGGCACCAGTGCCAGGTGGGCGGCCACCATCCAGGCCATGCCGATGGGCATGCTCACCAGCCACGGCACCACCGAGGCGACCATCGTGAGCAGCAGCGCGGCCAGTCCGCTCTTGCTGATCACGCCCACCGCCAGCGCGGTTCCGGTGAGGATCAACAGGACGGTGAGACGGGTGACGCCATCCGCGCGCAGGCCCAGGTCGCGGGTGAACAGCCAGTAGACCAGCCCGAAGACGAGGTAACACGCCGTCCACGTCAGCAGCGCGATATCGCCGATCTGGTTGGGACCGTTACCGACGCGCTGGATCGACAGGGGCAGGCCCACGCAGAGGAACACGAAATACGTGGCATACCTGAGCAGGCGAACGTGATTGAGCTGAATCGTCGACATGCCGGGCATCATAGGGCTTCGACGGCGCACCGCCACCTGACGGAGGTCACGTGTGGCCCCGGACGGCACCGGCGCACCCAAGCACCGGCTTTACAACGGTTTTACATCTCCCCGGCGCACGCCACACCCCGGCATGGCGTGTCATAATGCGGCCATCCGGCGGCCTGGGGCCGCCTCCTTCCCAGACCTTTTGCGGAGCAACGAATGGCCCCTGCCATCCGCGACGTGCGCGAGCACGATCTGGATGCCGTGCTGGCGCTCAACAACGCCGGCGGCCCCAGCATCCTCGCCACGGACCCCAGCCGGCTGCGCCACCTGTTCGACATCGCCGATTACTTCCGCGTGGCCGAACAGGACGGCCGCCTGCTCGGCTTCCTCATCGCCATGCGCGAGAAAGCCGGCTACCACAGCACCAATTTCCGCTGGTTCCAGTCCCGTTACGACAGCTTCGTGTACATCGACCGCATCGTGATCGCCCCCGAATCGCGTGGCCACGGACTGGGCCGCATCTTCTATAGCGATGTACAGAGTTTTGCCGAGGTACGCGTGCCGCTCCTGACCTGCGAAGTCTTTCTCGAACCCCGCAACGACCAGACCGTGCTCTTCCACGGCACCATGGGCTTCCAGGAAGTCGGCCAGCAACAGATGGGCGAAGAAGGCCCCAAGGTGAGCCTCCTGGCGCGTGAATTGCCGAGTTTCCCCTTCGTGCGCGAGCGCTACCTCGACCAGGGCGGCCTCCCCGACGTCGACTGGCTTCGCGGCCGCCTGCTGCCGGAGGCTCGCGCATGAGCGCCCGCGCCGAATCCCTCGAAGCCGCCTGCGACCTGCGTTTCGGCCAGGTGGGCATCGCCTGCGTGCGCGTGCGTCGCGTCGATGCCGCCGCGCTGGTGGAAGAACTCGAACGCCGCGTGCGCTCGGCGCCGCAGATGTTCTCGCGCACGGCCGTGGTGCTCGACCTCTCGCACCTGCCGCGCCTGCCCGACGACGGCATGGTCGACGCCCTGCTCGAAGCCATCCGCGCCGCCGGCATGCTCCCGGTGGGCCTGGCCTACGGCACCAGCGAGACCGAAGCCCTCGCCGAACGGATGAACCTGCCGCTGATCGCCAAGTTCCGCGCGCAGTACGAGCCGGGCCAGGGCGACGCGGTCCCGGTCGACCCGCCGGCACCCGCGCGCCAGGCCCCGGCGGCGCCGACCGCGCCCGCCTCCGACGAGGCGAACGCGCCCTCCACCGCCCAGCAACACATCGGCGGCGCGGTGCGTTCGGGCCAGCAGATCTACGCGCGCGATCGCGACCTCGTGGTGATGGCGGCCGTCGCCAACGGTGCCGAGGTGATCGCCGACGGCTCCATTCACGTTTACGGCGGCCTGCGCGGTCGCGCCATGGCCGGCGCGCAGGGCGACGAATCCGCACGCATCTTCTGCACCGACTTCCGCGCCGAACTGGTGGCGATCGCCGGGCACTACCGCGTGTTCGAAGACATTCCCAAGGAATTCGAGGGCCAGGCCGTGCAATGCTGGCTCGATAATGGAAAACTCATGATCGCGCGCCTGTGACGCCGATCCCACGCTATTTTCGCGGAGAAACATCCCTTGACTGAAATCATCGTCGTCACCTCCGGCAAGGGCGGGGTCGGCAAGACCACCACCAGCGCCTCCCTCGCGACCGGCCTGGCCATCGAAGGCAAGAAAGTGGCCGTCATCGACTTCGACGTCGGCCTGCGCAACCTCGACCTCATCATGGGTTGCGAGCGCCGCGTGGTGTACGACTTCGTCAACGTCGTGCACGGCGAGGCCGCGCTCAAGCAGGCGCTCATCAAGGACAAGCGCCACGAAAACCTCTACGTGCTCGCCGCGTCGCAGACGCGCGACAAGGACGCGCTCACCCAGGAAGGCGTGGAGAAGGTGCTCGACGAGCTGGCGAAGGAAAACTTCGACTTCGTCGTCTGCGATTCGCCGGCCGGCATCGAGAAGGGCGCCCACCTGGCGATGTACTTCGCCGATCACGCCGTGGTGGTGGTCAACCCCGAAGTATCCTCGGTGCGCGACTCCGACCGCATCCTGGGCCTGCTCTCCAGCAAGACCCGTCGCGCCGAGAAGGGCGAGGCGCCGATCAAGCAGCATCTGCTGCTTACCCGCTACAACCCCAACCGCGTCGAAGCGGGCGAGATGCTCAGCGTGAAGGACGTCGAGGAAATCCTCGGCATCTCCGTGGTGGGCGTGATCCCCGAATCGGAAAACGTACTGGCCGCGTCCAACGCCGGCGTGCCGGTGATCCTCGACGACAACTCCAACGCCGGCCAGGCGTACAAGGACACCGTCGCCCGCATCCTCGGCCAGGAACGGCCGCTGCGCTTCCTCGAGCCGGTGAAGAAGGGCTTCCTCAAGCGCGTGTTCGGAGGCTAAGCATGGGCATCCTCGATTTCCTGAAGCGCAAACCCGAACCGAGTGCCGGCGTCGCCAAGGAGCGCCTGCGCATCATCGTCGCCCAGGAACGCTCGACGCGCGGCGGTCCCGACTACCTGCCGCTCCTGCGTAACGAGCTGCTCGAAGTCATCCGCAAGTACGTCAACGTCGACGTCGAGGCCGTGAACATCAACCTCGAGCGCGACAGCGGCCACGAAGTGCTCGAACTTTCCGTCGCCCTGCCGGACGGCAAGCCCGGCGCATGAGTCCGGTCGATCCCGCCGACGCGGTGCTCCGCGTCGGCGACATCGGCTTCGACGAACCGCGCACCCTGCTCGCCCACCATGGGCTGACGCTGGTGGCGGTTGCCGATGGCGAGGCCATTCCCGGCAGCTACTGGGGCGATACCGAAGCCGGCATCATCGGCACCACGGTCTACGCGCGCGCGGATACGCCCGTGCATTCGCTGCTGCATGAAGCCTGCCACCTCCTCGTGCTGCCCGAGGAAAAGCGCGCGCTGGTGCATACCGACGCGACCGATTCCATCGAGGAAGAAGACGCTACCTGCTACCTGCAAATCGTGCTGGCGGGGCGATTGCCGTCGGTCGGTTCGGCGCGTTTGATGGACGACATGGATCGCTGGGGTTACACCTATAGGCTCGGTTCCACTCGGGCATGGTTCGAGCAGGATGCCCCGGAGGCCCGGGCCTTTCTCCTGCAGCGCGGCCTTATCGCCCCCTCGGACGCCTCGCCGTAGGCACCGGCCTGCGCCCCCTGCACTCCAGGGCATCGTCATCCCGGCGCAGGTCGGGTTCCACGGCGATCCGCCTGATTTTCGCGACGGGCGACACGCGATGACGCAGCGCACCTTGTGATTTGTCCTACAAAATGCTGTCGTCCTGTCTTTCTCACGAAAGGAGTGGACGATGAGCAAGCGACACGCGGTGCTGGCGGCCGCGATCCTCCTGGCGCTGCCGATGGGTGCCCTGGCTGGCGACGCGAAGGAAGCCTCATTCGGCATGACGCCCGATGGGCATGACGTACGGGTGATTACGCTGAGCAACGCGCACGGCGTCACCGCGAAGGTACTCAACCTCGGCGCGGCGCTCTATTCGCTCGAACTACCCGACCGCGACGGCAAGCGCGCCGACGTGGTGCTGGGCTATCCCGACATCGCCGGCACCTTCGCCAAACCGCAGTATTTCGGCGACACCGTGGGCCGTTACGCCAACCGCATCGCCAAGGGCAAGTTCACCCTCGACGGCAAGGCCTACCAGGTGCCGGTGAACGACGGCCCCAACTCCCTGCACGGCGGCAAGACCGGCTTCGACAAAGTGCTGTGGACGGTCACGAAGGTCACCCCGGGCGACCGTCCCAGCGTCACCCTCACCTACGTCAGCCCCGACGGCGATCAGGGCTATCCTGGCAAGCTCACGGCCACCGCCACCTACACGCTCGACGACAAGAACGAACTGACCATCGCGTACGCGGCGACCACCGATGCGCCGACCATCGTCAACATCACCAACCACACCTACTGGAACCTCGCGGGCGAGGGATCGGGTAGCGTGATGGATCAGAACCTCATGATCGCCGGCGACGCCTACCTGCCGACCGACGCCACGGCCATTCCCACCGGTGAGATCCGTTCGGTGGCGGGCACCGATTTCGACTTCCGCAAGGCCAAGCCGATCGGGCGTGAAGTGCGCGACGCGAAGGAGCAGCAACTCGTGTTCGGGCGCGGTTACGACCACAACTGGGTGATCTCGCGGAAGGCGACCGACGCACCGCGCGAAGTGGCTCGCGTGAGCGACCCGAAGAGCGGACGCGTGCTGTCGTTGTGGTCGAACCAGCCGGGGCTGCAGTTCTACTCGGGCAATTTTCTCGACGGCACCACGTCGGGCAAGTCGGGACGCATCTATCGCCAGGGCGATGCGTTCGCGCTGGAGCCGCAGCTGTTCCCGGATACGCCGAACCAGCCTTCGTTCGGATCGGCGCGGCTGGCGCCGGGGCAGACGTATCGGAACGAGATGACGTATCGGTTTTCGGTGGATAAGAGCGCGAAGTGACGTTCTCGCTCGACCGGACGTGATGGCGCCAGGTTCCTGCGTGCGCAGGAACCCAGCGCCCCGGTTCACACCTCGTGGTGCAGCGCTTCCATCGGCTTCTTGCGGCGGAAGCGCGGCGCCAGCTCCACGAGGTACATCGCCGCCAGTACCAGCGCGCCACCGCCCGCCATGCGCCAGGTCAGCGCATCCACGCCGAGGGCCACGGCGAAGCCGGCGGCAAATACCGGCTCGGTAGTCATCACGATGGCCGCGCGCGTGGCGGGCATGTGGGCTTGTGCCCAGGTCTGCACGAGCATGGCGAACGCGCCCGCGACCAGGGCCATGTAGATCACCGAGGCCCAGGCCTTGCCGTCGGGAGGCAAGGACGGGCCGTGGTGCGGCAGGGTCGCCAGCAGGCAGACGATCGCGATGGCCGCCATCTGGATCGCCGACATGCCGAACGCATCGCCCGGTTTCGACCAGTGGCCCAGGCCCACGATGTGCAGGGCATAGAGCGCCGCGGAGCCCAACGTCAGCCATACGCCCAGGTCCACGGAAAGACCGTTGAGCGCGAGCACGCCGAGGCCGACCAGCGCCAGGAACACCGCCACCCACGTGCTGGCGGGCATGCGCTGCCGGAAGATCATCCACGCGAGCATCGGCGTGATCACCACATACATGCCGGTCACGAAGCCGCTGACGCTGGGCGAGGTGAGCGCCAGCCCCTCGGTCTGCAACCACTGCGCCACGCCGTAAAGCACGCCCAGGGCGAGGCCATGCAGGGTCCGCGTGCGACCGAGTCGCCGGACTGGCACGGCGAACACCAGCAGCATCACCGCCGCGGCCATGGCGAAACGCACCGCGAGGAAGTCGATCGGCAGCATCCGGCCGACGACGTCCTTGATCATCACGAAGGTCGACCCCCAAACCGCGGTCACGCCGAGCAACCCCAGCGTGGCGAGGCCCGCCCCTTTCGCCGGAGCGTCGCTCATCGGCGCTTCCGCAACAGCTGGCCGGGTAGCTTCGCCAGGAAGTGCGCCCAGATGCCCGCGCCCACCACGGCGCGAACCAGTGGATTCTTCGCGGCCGGATCGTGCCGACGGAACCACAGGTACATGCTGCGATGCTTGTGTCGGCTGACGAACACCGGACGACGACGGCTGGACACGCCCTTGCCGTGCAACACGCGTACGTCGCCCGCGAGCACCACGCGATAGCCCAGGTCGCGCGCACGACGACACAGGTCCATGTCTTCGCAATGCAGGAAGAAGGTTTCGTCGAAACCACCCAGGCGATCGAACGCCGCGCGGGGCATCAGCACGATGGCGCCGGAGACGATCTCGACGTCCTCGGCCCCCTCGGGCAAGGGACCGGCGATATCGATGCCGCCGGCACGGCCGAGCTTGGTGTTGATCGCGCGGCGCAGCAGCGGGTCGTAACGTCGCGACGCGGGGTCGGGACGGCCGTTTTCGTCGACCACCACCGCACCCACGATCGCCGTATGCAGGTCGAGGTGCGCGGCCATGCGCGAGATGGTGTCGGGGTCGACGAGGCAATCGGGATTGAGTACGAGCAGGCGTTCACCGCGAGCCTGCGCGACGCCACGGTTCACCGCCGGGCCGAAACCCAGGTTGGCGCGGTTGTAAATCACGCGCAGGCGATCGTCGCCGGCATGGGCGCGCTCGATCGATTCGGGTACGCCGTCGGACGAGCCGTTGTCGACGAGGATCACCTCCACCGGCACGTCGCTCGCGAGCGCGCGCGTCACGCACTCGCGAGTCAGCGGACCGCTGTTCGCGAGTACGACGACGATGCTGGTGAGCATCAGCCCACCCAGGCCCGGGCGTTACGGAAGATGCGCATCCACGGCGAATCTTCGCCCCACTGCTCCGGATGCCAGCTCATCTGCGCGCTGCGGAACACGCGTTCCGGGTGCGGCATCATGATGGTGACGCGGCCGTCGGCGGCGGTGAATGCCGCGAGGCCGCCGGGCGACCCGTTGGGATTGAGCGGATAGTGCTCGGTCGGCTTGCCGCGGTTGTCCACGAACCGAGCCGCGCCATGGCTCTTCGACGGGCTGCAGACGTTGGGGAAATGCACGCGGCCCTCGCCATGCGCCACCACCACCGGGATGCGCGAACCGGCCATGCCGCGGAAGAACACGCTGCCCGAATCGAGGATCTCGAGCGTGGCCAGGCGCGCTTCGTACTGCTCGGACTGGTTGCGCAGGAACTGCGGCCAGTGCTTCGCGTCGGGAATGATGTCCTTGAGCTGCGACAGCATCTGGCAGCCGTTGCACACGCCGAGGGCGAACTTGGAGCCGTCTTCGAAGAACCGCGCGAACTGCTCGCGCAACGCGTCGTTGTAGAGGATCGACGTGGCCCAGCCGCGTCCGGCGCCAAGCACGTCGCCGTAGGAGAACCCGCCGCAGGCGGCGAGGCCGCGGAAGTCCTTCAGGTGGTGACGCCCCGTGGCCAGGTCGGTCATGTGCACGTCCACGGCGTCGAAACCGGCACGCGTGAACGCGGCGGCCATCTCGACCTGGCCGTTGACGCCCTGCTCGCGCAGGATGGCGACGCGCGGGCGCGCGCCGGTGGCGATGTACGGCGCCGCGATGTCTTCGGCGACATCGAACGTGACCTTCGGCGAGATGCCCGGGTCGGCATCGTCCAGGCGCCATTCGCTTTCCTGGTCGGCGCTGGCCGGGTTATCGCGCAGGCGCTGCATGGCGTGGCTGGTTTCGTTCCACGCGCGGAAGAGTTCGGTCCAGTTCCACTTGAACGGCGTCTCGCCGCCGAGGTGCAGCTTGATGCCGAGCTTCTCTTTCGGGCGGCCGACGTTGTGCGTCATGCCCGCGAGATTGTGCTTGACCAGCAACTGCTCGAACGCTTCGCGGTTGGCCGAGGCCACCTGCACGACGGCGCCGAGTTCCTCGTTGAACAGCGCGCGCAACGTGGCGTCGGCCCAGCCGTCGAGGCGAAGCTCGAGGCCGCAATGGCCGGCGAAGGCCATTTCGAGCAGCGTGACGATGGCACCGCCGTCGGAGCGGTCGTGATAGGCGAGCAGCAGGCCGGCACGGTTGGCCTCCTGGATCAGTTCGAACATCCCGCGCAGGCGCTTGGGGTCGTCCAGATCGGGCGGCACGCCGCCGCCGCGGTTGAACACCTGGGTGAGCGCCGAACCGCCGAGGCGGTCCCGGCCCGCGCCGAGGTCGATCAGCCACAGGTCGGTGTCGCCACGGTCGAGCCTGAGCTGCGGCGTGAGCGTGCGGCGCACGTCGTCGACGCGGGCGAAACCGGTGATGACGAGCGACACCGGCGACACGGTTTTCTGTTTCTTGCCGTCGTCGTCGGTCCACACGGTCTGCATGGAGAGCGAGTCCTTGCCGACCGGAATGGAGATATCCAGGCTCGGGCACAGCTCCATGCCCACGGCCTTCACCGCGTCGAACAACGCGGCGTCTTCGCCGGGGTGGTTAACGGCGGCCATCCAGTTCGCGGACAGGCGCACCTCGTCGAGCTTGATGGACGCGGCGGCCATGTTGGTGAGCGCCTCGCCCACCGCCATGCGCGCGGCATCGGCGCTGGACAGCAATGCGACCGGCGCCCGCTCGGCCATGGCCATGGCTTCGCCGACGTAGCCGTCGAAGTCGGTCATGGTCACGGCCACGTCGGCTACCGGCACCTGCCACGGGCCGACCATCGGATCGCGATGGTTGAGGCCGCCGACGGTGCGGTCGCCGATGGTGATCAGGAAGTTTTTGCTGCCGACGGCGGGCAGGCGCAGCACGCGCATCAGTGCTTCGTCCATGCCGATGCCGGTCAGGTCGGCCACGAGGTCGACGCGCGGACGCACACGCGCCGCGTCGCGATGCATGCGCGGCGGCTTGCCGAAGAGCACGTCCATGCCCAGGTCGATCACGGTGAGATCGCGACGCGGATCGCGCACGATCAGGCGCGCCTCTTCCGTCGCCTCGCCCACCACCGCGAACGGGCAGCGCTCGCGCGTGCAGAACGACTCGAACAGCGCCAGGTCGTCGGGGCCGATCGCAAGCACGTAGCGTTCCTGCGACTCGTTGCTCCACACCTGCATCGGCGAGAGCGTGGGATCGTCGCAAGGCACCTTCGAGAGGTCGATGACGCCGCCGACGCCCGCATCGTTGAGGATTTCGGGAATGGCGTTGGACAGGCCGCCCGCGCCAACGTCGTGGATGCTGACGATGGGATTGCGCTCGCCGCGCGCCCAGCAGGCGTCGATCACCTGTTGGCAACGGCGCTCCATCTCGGCGTTGTCGCGCTGCACGGAGGCGAAGTCCAGTTCCGCGCTCGACGTGCCCGAGGCCACCGACGAGGCGGCGCCGCCTCCCAGGCCGATGAGCATGGCCGGACCGCCGAGCACGATCACCTTGTCACCGTGGCGCACGTCGCGCTTCTGCACGTGCTGCTCGCGGATGGCGGCCAGGCCGCCGGCGATCATGATGGGCTTGTCGTAGCCGCGGCGAAGACCCTTTTCGCCGGTTTCCTGCTCGAACGTGCGGAAGTAGCCGCCCAGCGCGGGACGGCCGAATTCATTGTTGAACGCGGCGGCGCCGAGCGGGCCGTCGCGCATGATCTCGAACGCCGTGGCCATGCGCGGCGGCAGCGGACGTTCCTTCTCCCACGGACGCGGCAGGCCGGGAATGCGCAGGTGCGACACCGAGAAACCGGTGAGGCCGGCCTTCGGCTTGCCGCCGCGACCGGTCGCACCCTCGTCGCGGATCTCGCCGCCGGCGCCGGTGGCGGCACCCGGCCACGGCGCGATGGCGGTGGGATGGTTGTGGGTTTCGACCTTGATCGCGTACGGCGCGGATTCCTTCACCGTACGGAACACGCCGTCGTTCGGGTCGACGAAGAGGCGGCTGCCCTCGTAGCCCTCGATGACCGCGGCGTTGTCGTGGTAAGCCGACAGCGTGAACTTCGGCGAGACCTTGTGCGTGTTCTTGATCATGCCGAACAGCGAGGCGTCCTGCGCCTGGCCATCGAGCGTCCACGTGGCGTTGAACACCTTGTGGCGGCAATGCTCCGAGTTGGCCTGCGCGAACATCATCAGCTCGGCGTCAGTGGGCGCGCGGCCCATCTCGGCGTAGCGCTCGGCGAGGTAGTCGATCTCGTCCTCGGCCAGCGCGAGCCCCAGGGTGCCATTGGCCTCGGCCAGGGCGGCGCGCGCGTCGCCGTCGAGTTCGACGTGGCCTAGCGGACCCGGCTCACCGGCAAGGAATAGCCCCGCCGCGTCGGCGAGGGTGGTGAGAGGCGACTGCACCATGGGATCGCAGAACGCGGCCATGACCGAGGCGTAGGCCGGGTGCGTGGCGGCCGGCAGGCCGCTGACGCGCCAGGCCATGCCGCGCTCGACGCGACGCACGTCGAAACCCGCGCCGTGCAGGATGTCGGTGGCCTTGCTCGACCAGGGCGAAATGGTGCCCAGGCGCGGCACCACCCAGAGGCTGGCGTCTTCGGGAGCGGCGTCCTTCGCCTCCAGCACGGCCAGGAGCCGCGCGCGGGCCTCGCCTTCCGGCGGCGAGGCGGCGTCCACGAAATAGGTGAACCAGGCCGCCTGAACACGCACGCCATGGTGCAGGGCTTCCAGGTGCGCGTTCAGTCGTTCGAGGCGAAACGGAGAAAGGGCGCTCTGCCCATCGATAGCGATCATGCTGGGGGAAAAGGCGCAGGGAGAATTCGCCTATTCTACATGATGTTGCGGGGCAGCATGTTTGGCGGCCGACGGCCCCCCGGACCTCGCTCTCGCTCGGTAGGAGCCGATTCATCGGCGATCAGCGTCGCAGCGTCTCCGCGCCGTTGGCTTTTCGCCGATGAATCGGCTCCTACCGGGTCGGCTTCATCGCCGCCGTTCGGACAATCAGCCGCCCTTGGCGTCGAGCACCTTCAGCATCTGCGCCGGGGTGAGGTAGCCGCCGATCACGTCGCCCTTCTCGGTGACGATGGTCGGCGTGCCGTTCACGCCCAGGCGCTCGCCCAGTTCGAATTCGTCCTTGACCGGATTGGTGCACGAGGCCGGCTTCACGGCCGCCCCCTTCATGGCTTCGTTGAAGGCGTTCTTGCGGTCGGAGGCGCACCAGACCGACACGGCCTTGGTATACGACGGCGTGTCGTTGCCGGCGGTGGTCTTCACGCCCTCACGCGGCCAGAACACGTATTCGACCGCGATGCCCTGCTTGTTGTACTCGTCGATGTGCGCGTGCAACTGGCGGCAGAAGCCGCAGTCGACGTCGGTGAACACGGTGACGGTGTGCTTGGGGTTGGCCGGCGCGTAGATGAGCCGTTGCGAGGCCGGCACCTTGGCCAGGGCGTCCTTGCGCGTGCCCGCCCAGGCGGCAGCGCTCAGGTCGGTCTTGTCCTTGAGGTCGATGAGGTTGCCGTTGATCATGTAGCGGCCGTCGGCGCTCACGTAGACCATGCGGCCGGTGGCCACGACCTGGTAGAAACCCGCCATCGGCGCGGGCGTGATGCTTTCGACCTTGATGCCGGGCGCCAGCGCCTCGACGGCCTCACGGGCGGCCTTGCCGCCATCGTCGGCGGCGCAGGCGGTGACGGCGAACGCGCCCAGCATCAGCGCGGGGAGAAGTCTCTTGAACATCGGTACGGCTCCATGTGTAACCGGGGGAAGGTGGGGACGCGGCCCTGTTGGAACGCGCGCCGCGCCATCGGTTCCCCCGATTGTGGCATGGAAGTCTCAGCCGCGAGGGTGATGCTGCGCGTGAAGACGCTTCAGCCCTTCCTTGGCGACCAGCGTGTAGATCTGCGTCGTGCTCAGGGCGCTGTGACCCAGCAGCATCTGCAGGGCGCGCAGGTCGGCGCCATGGTTGAGCAAATGGGTGGCGAACGAATGCCTCAGCACGTGCGGCGATACGCGCTTGGCCGGGATGCCCACCTGCACGGCGTAGCGCTTGACCAGCGTCCAGAACATCTGCCGGGTCATCGCGTCGCCGCGGCGGGAGAGGAACAGCGCCGCCGGCTGCCCATGCCCCTGGGCCAGGCCGGGCCGGGCCTCGCGCAGGTAGGTGTCGATATGAGCCAGTGCTTCCTCGCCCACCGGCACGAGGCGATCCTTGCCGCCCTTGCCGGTCACGCGCAACACGCCCTGGCGCGTGTTCAGGCCGACGAGCGGCAACTCGACGAGTTCCGAAACGCGAAGGCCCGACGAGTACATCAATTCCAGCATCGCACGGTCGCGCATGCCCAGGGCCGTGCCGGTATCGGGCGCGACGAGCAGGGCCTCGATCTCGCGTTCGGCGAGCGCCTTGGGCAAGCCGCGCGGCATGCGTGGGCGCTGCATGAGCAGGGTGGGATCTTCGCGCCCGCCGTCGTCGCGGGCCAGTTGCGCATAGAAGCGCCGGAAGGCCGATTGCCGTCGCGCCATGCTGCGCACCGACACCGGCTGGCTGCCGTGATAGGCGGACAGATCGTCGCGACCGGCCGTATCGAGCGTTCGGCCGCGCGTCGTCAACCAGCGCGCCAGTTGCTCCAGGTCGCGCCGGTATGCCTCGAGGGTACGCTCGGCCAGGCCGTCCTCGGACCACACTCGCTCGATGAAACGCGCGATCAGGAGGGTATCGGCAGGGGCGATGCCGCCTGGCGCGGGGTGTTCGTGGGTGGACATGGACACGATGGTCTCATGTCCGCCCTGCCCGGCTCAAAGGCGCTCGACGCTGGTCTTGTACGCGGCGATGACGTAGGAAAGCTGGTACTCCATGCCTTCTTTCAACGACCCGCGATCGGCCTCGGACATCTTGAGCCGCCGAGCGGCAAGCGCCGCGCGCTGCATGGCTTCGGACAATTCATCCGCGGCTTGCTGGAAGGTCGCCAACGCTTCATCCAACTGGGCGCCCGCTCGAATCGACGCCAGCGCGGGCGTCGCCGTGAAACGTTTGTCCGCCTCATCCCTCAGCGACTGGAATTCGACCGGCGAAACGGTCTCGTCCTTGTCGATATCCTGCCATTTCTTCTTCAACGAACCGGTGAGTACGCTTACGTCGAATTCCAGTGCCACGGCCATCTCCTTCAGTGCGTCCAGTGGATAAAAGGCGCCTTGGGGGCGCTTTCGAAAAACTACGCGCAGACGCGTCGTATGCCCCGAAAAATCGATGGGTGTTAACGGATCGCCGGAAGAGAGTCCATTGAACGGCAAGGAACACCGGCCGGGAAACGCCACGGGCCTCGGTCGACGCATAATGGCGCCATGAATGCAGCTTCCGTGATCGCCCCTGCCTGGCGCCGCTTCGCGGCCATCGTCTACGACCTGCTCGCCGTGGTCGCCATCGTCATGGTCGTGGGATTGATCGCGCAGGTGGTCACCGGTGGCCGCATCGCCGACGAGAGGGGCCACCTGCTGGCCTGGTGGTACCAACCGTTGCAGGGGCTGGTCGTGGGCGCGTATTTCTTCGTTTCCTGGACGCGGGGCGGCCAGACCCTGGGCATGCGCCCGTGGCGCATCCGCGTGACCGACGCCGCCGGTCGCGCGGCCGGTGGGCGACGCGGGCTCATCCGCCTCGTGGTGGCTGCCCTCCCCCTGCTCCTGCTGGCGCTTTATCCGCTGACCTCGTTACGGGTCGCGCTGGCCGCGCCCCTGGTGGGCTGGGCACTGCTCCTGCTGCCCGCCCTTTTCGACCATCGGCGACGCGGCGTGCACGACATGCTGGCCGGTACCGAGGTCCGCCGCCTGCCTACTTGAACTGATCGCTGGCGGGCACCCATGAGCCGCTGGCGGAAGGGGCGGCCTGCACGTTGATCTTGATCGACGGCGCGCAGGCGGCGGGCAAGGGCCCGCCGGCCACGCGCGCGGTGGCGCAGAAGGCGGCGTTGTCGACCGCCACCGGAGCGGCCGCCACGGTGGACGAATCGGCGGGCGGCAGGTCGGGGGCCAGGGGTTTGGACGGTGCCATGGTCTGGTTCTTCACCAGGTTGCTCGCGTTGGCGGCATCGGGCTTCGGCGGCGGATCGCCGCCGCAGCCGAGCGTGAGCAGCGAAATGGCGTTCATCTTGCCGCCCGCGCTACCGGGGCCCGCCACGCAGTTCAAGCGCAGTCCGCGCGGCAACGGCACCGTGAAGTGCGCCGTCGCCTTGTCCGCCGCCCGTCGTACGGCCGTGTCCACCGAGGATTCGTTCTTCGGCGTCCAGTCCTTGTCGAAGCGCGTCGCCTGGTAGTCCACGTGCACGTGCGCGCCGGGATGCAGGGTGACGTCGCCGCGCGGTTTCAGTTCCGTATAGGCACCGACCTGGCCGGTCTTGTCGCCCTGTCCGCCCACCACGCCATCGGCGCGATCCGACGTGCCGTTGGCACCGGTGAGGCGATTGCTGTCTTCCACGCCGCTCGGCGCGCCCGGCTTGCCGCTTTCGGCACTGGCCCCGGGCGTATTCGAACCCGACGCCGAGGCGGTGGTCACGCCCGGGGCGGACGGAATACTCGATCCGCTCGGCGATGGCGTGGACCGCTCGCCGACCTTGCCCTGCTGGGCGGCAGCCTGCGCGGTGGATTCACCCGCCGCGTTCGCACCGGGTGCCTCGCCGGGTGGCGAAGGACTGGCATCGGCGCCGGCGACCGGACGCTGAAGTTCCGCCGGGGTGACCGCCGGGGCCTGCACGACGGGACGGTCCGGCGACGTGTCCGGTGCGCCGACGGCAGGCTTCGCGACCGCGTCGGGCAACGGCACGGCTTCGAGCTCGCTCTCCGTCTCGACGGCCGGCGCGCGGATCGCCTCCACGGCGACCTTCGGCGGCACAGGACGATCCACCGGCGTGAGCTGCGGGGCGGGCGGCGCCGAGGGCTCCTGCGCGATGGCGGGCAGGGGCGTGTCCTGCGGCGTGGGTGGCGCGGACGATGCCTCCACCTCCGGACGCGGCACCGTGGCGAGCGTCATCGCCACGGTCGGAACGGGCGCCGTGTGATCGGAGGTGATCTGCGGCGTCTCGGGCGTCACCGCCATCTGCGATGCCGGCGTGGGAGGGATCGCCAACGAGGCCGGTGGCGGCATCGGCGCCGTGCCCTCGACTTGCGGCTTGCGCACGGGGTCGGGCTGGAAACGGGGCGGCACCACCTGCGGTTTCGGCGTATCGACCGCGAGGTCGGGCGGCGCCTGCGCCGGGATGGGCACCCGCTCCAGATCCGGCTGCCGGGGCGGCGCCTTTGGCGGCACGGGCGGCTTCTGCGCAACGGCTTCGACGCTGGGCGGCGGGGCGGCGGGTTTCGGTGCGGGTTTCGTCCTGGACACGGGCGCGGCCGGCGTCGCCACGGCCGGGCGGGTTTTCGCCGCACTCGCGACGGCGGCCGCCCGCGAGCCGCTCGACGCCGAGCTGGCCTTGGAATGCTTCGTTTTCCACAGCGTCTGCACGACGGGCGCGCGCGATGGCGTGCCGCGCGCCGGCGGTTTGGGCGGTGGCGGCTTGTCGATCAGGCGCACCTGCAGCGCATTGGTGGACTCCGGTTCGGGCGGCGGCGGAGGCGGCACATACGCCGGACCGAGCACCATGGCGAACAGGAAGAAGACGTGGATCAGGATCGTGCCGACCCATCCGGCGATGCGGCGTCCGCTGGCGCCCGGTTTCTGCCGAAGCGTCCGGCGATAGACGAGCGCCTGCATGGCCGCCTCGCGCGGCGAGACGGGCAGCGATGTCGAGGCGATCGAGGGATCGCTGTCCGGGGGAAGCGTAGGCATCGGCGGTAGTGTCCATGTTGGACGCGCCGCAGACAATCACGCGCTTCGCCGAGGCATCCCTACCGTCGCACCGGCGCAGGCCGGTGCCTGCGGCCGCGACGATGGTTCCCGCGCAGGCGTCCGTTCGGCCCTACCCGCCCGTGCGCCGCGAACGCTCGGCGTTTTCCTGGTCCATCGCTTTCAACGGCGTATCGCTGGGGCAGCCTTCCATCACCCGCTCGTCGCGGCGATAGGCGGCGATGCACTGCGCTTCGCTCGGCGCCGCGGGTGGATCGGGATCGGCCGAGAGCGGTTTCGCCGGCGCCATGTTGAGCCGCGCGTCGCCGTCCTTGGCCGATGCCTTGGACGGGTCCTCGCCGCTGCATCCGGCCGGCAACACGAACAGCACGGTGGCGCAATTGACCCTCACGCCGTGGCCGAGATCGAAGGTCTTCTTCAGGGTGCTCTTTTCCAGCGCCCGGCGCATGCCGCCACTCAAGGCGTTCTCGTCGCGCGGAGCCCAGTCCTTTTCGAAACGGGTTTCCTTGTAGGTCACCGGATTCTTCCGCGACATGATGTGTGCGTCGTCCGTGGGTTTGCGCGCCACGAAATCGGCCTGCGTGGCGGCATGGCCCACGGACTGGACCGGTGCGGCGATGCTGCCGTCGGCCCCGAAGATCGCCGGATGCGCCGGCGGCGCTTCCGAGGGGGGAGCCTGCTCGGGTTCGGCGGGTTTCGGTCGCGGCGGCTCGGGACGCGTGGCTTCCGACGAACGCACCTTCGGCGGCGGCGAGACCACGGGCGGCGGAGGGGGCACGTTCGCCACGGCGGCCGCGGACGGCGGCTCGATGAAGCGCACCTCGAGCACGTCGGGGGTATCGTCGGGCGCCGCGAAGTCGACCAGCCGGCGCGGCTGCATCTCGTAGCCGACGAAGAAGACCAGGACCACGTGGAAGGCCAGCGCGGCCGCGAGCGCCAGCGTGAAACGCACGCGATCGCGCGGCGGCGGGCGCCGTCCGATCGCGCGCAGCGCCGCGATGGTGGCGGCATCGATCGGCGCCAGCCCGTGGTGGCGCGGCGCGTCGTCCGGCGTGAGCCGGTGGGGTTCGACGAACGGCGGTGGCGCCTTGCCGGGATATTGCACGCGTCAGGAAGTCCCTGGAAAAGATGAACGAGGATAGCGGCGCGGCGCTAAATACAGCGTAAGCACCGGACCACGGACAGCACATGGGCCGGAAGATTCCCCCGCACTTGATTCCTGTCCCGGGAAGGAGAACCCTTGGACCGGGCCCACGCCCAACCATCTCCGCCATGACCGCCCGGCCCCGCCGGACGACCGTGACGGCCCGCCATCGTCATGCCGGGAGGCGTGCGAGAGGCGACGCCGAGGTCGACGCCGCGTCCCACGCATCCCTTCCACTGAAGGAGGGTCGCATCGTGTCGCCATCCACGGAACGTATCCGCAGCCTCGCTCTCGCCGGCCACGCCGGTGCCGGAAAGACCACGCTGTTCGAAGCCATGCTCCACTACGGAGGCGCCCTGAACGCCATGGGCCTGGTGGAACGAGGCACCACCGTCTCCGACACCGACCCGATGGAAAAGGCCCGGGGCCATTCGATCGATGCGTCGATCGCCTCGATCGAGCGCAACGGCTATCGCATCCACCTGCTGGACACCCCCGGGTACGCCGATTTCCGCGGACCCGCGCTGGCGGCCCTGGCCGCCGCCGACACGGTGGCCGTCGTGGTCAATGCGGCCAACGGCATCGAGCACGGCACGCGCTCGATGATGCGCCACGCGAAAGAGCGCGGGCTGGCACGCATCCTCATCGTGAACCGCATCGACGCCGAGGGCGTGGACCTGCCCGCGCTGGTAGCCGATCTGCGTGCCGAGTTCGGCAACGAATGCCTGCCGTTGAACCTGCCCGCCTCGAAAGGCCATGCCGTGCGCGACGCGTTCTTCCAGACCGGCGGCGACACGGATTTCTCCTCGCCCGGCGAGGCCCACCGACGCCTCATCGACCAGGTGGTGGAGATCGACGACGCCGTGATGGAACACTACCTGGAGGCCGGCGAATCCTCATTGGGCGCGGGCGAACTGCGCGGCGCGCTCGAGCACTGCCTGCGTGACGGCCACCTCGTACCCATCGTGTTCACCGGCGCGCGCGACGGCATCGGCGTGGGGGAGCTGCTCGAACTGATCGAACGCATCCTCCCCTGCCCCACGGAAACCAATCCGCCCCCGTTCCGCGACGCCGGCGGCGAGCCCTTCCCGGTGAGCGCCGACGCGCACGGCCACGTGGTGGCCGACGTGTTCAAGATCGTCAACGATCCCTTCGTGGGCAAGCTGGGCGTCTTCCGCGTATGGCAGGGCACCGTGCGCAAGGATTCGCAACTGCTGGTCGACGACGGCCGCAAGCCGTTCAAGGTAGGCCACCTCTTCCGCCTGAAAGGGCGCGAACACGTCGAGGTGGACGAGGCGCTGCCCGGCGACATCGTCGCGGTGGCCAAGGTGGACGACATCCACTTCGACGCCGTGCTGCACGATGCCGCCGACGAAGGCCGCATCCATCTCGAACCCGCCGCCTATCCGGCGCCCATGTACGGCCTCGCGGTGGAACCGGCGCACAAAGGGCACGAACAGAAGCTGTCGCAATCGCTGGCGCGGCTGGCCGAAGAAGATCCCTGTTTTCGCGTCGAGCACCGCAAGGAACTCAACGAAACGGTGATCTACGGGCTGTCGGACCTGCACGTGAAACTCATGCTCGAACGCATGAAGGCGCGATACGACATCGACGTGATCACCCATCCGCCGCGCGTCGCCTATCGCGAAACCATCGGCGGCCATGCCGAGGGGCATCATCGGCACAAGAAGCAGACCGGTGGCGCCGGTCAGTTCGCCGAGGTGTTCCTGCGCGTCGAGCCGGTAGAGCGCGGAAGCGGCTTCGACTTCCGCGACGAAACGAAGGGAGGCGTGATCCCCGGGCCGTTCATCCCGGCGATCGAGAAAGGCGTGCGCCAGGCGCTGGACGGCGGTGCGGTGGCCGGGTATCCGATCCAGGACGTACGCGTGACCGTCTACGACGGCAAGCATCATCCCGTGGATTCCAAGGAGGTGGCCTTCATCAGCGCGGGACGCAAGGCGTTTCTCGATGCCGTGTCGCGAGCACGGCCGCAGGTGCTGGAGCCGGTGGTGGACCTGGAGGTATCGATTCCCGATGCATACGTGGGCGACGTGACCGGCGGCCTCGCCTCGAAACGTGCCCAGATCATGGGCACCGACTCCCTGCGCGGTGGCGAGACGATGATCCGGGCCCGCGTGCCGCTGGCGGAGCTGGTGGATTATCCGACGCAGTTGAAGTCGATGACGGGTGGGCAGGGACGCTATGCGATGGCGTTCAGCCATTACGACGTGGTACCGCCGGGAGTGCAAAAACGGCTGGCGGAAGCGTGGAAACCGAAGGACGAGGACGATTGACGCGCGTGCTTCGCAGGCTTCGCGGACAGGGTTTTCTCCCACCCTTCGGCAGACGGTGTATCGCTGAAAGGTGGGAGAATTTGGGCGGCGGATCAGGCGGCCAAGGCCTTGATCAAGGTCTGCGTGAACGCCGGAATATCGTCCGGCTTGCGGCTGGTGATGAGGTTGCCGTCGGTCACCACTTCGCTGTCTTCCCAGCGGGCACCGGCATTGTCGAGGTCCTGGCGGAGCGATGGCCACGACGTGATCTTCTTGCCTTTCACGAGCCCGGCGTTGATCAGCGTCCACGGCCCATGGCAGATCGCGGCCACGGGCTTGCCGGACTGGCCAAAGGCCTTGACCAGCCCGACCGCTTTCTCGTCGGTGCGCAGGTGGTCGGGATTGATGACGCCGCCCGGGAGTACCAGGGCGTCGTAGCTGCCGGGATCGGCCTTATCGAGGTGTACGTCGACGGGCACGGACTGTCCCCAGTCCTTCTTGTCCCAGCCCTTGATCTGGCCGGCATCGCCGGGCGCGATCACGTCGACCTTGGCGCCGGCCTCTTCGAGCAGGCGCTTGGGTTCGGTCAGTTCGGACTGTTCGAAGCCGTCGGTGGCCAGCACGGCGATGCGGCGGCCGGAAAGCGTCTTGTTCGCCATCGGGAATCTCCTTGCGGGGGAAGGTACCCCAAGCATGGAAACCGGCGAATGAGCGGCGCGTCGCGTGAATGTCGGCGCGCCGTGGGCAAAGGTGAACGGCTTACCTCGCCTTGCGCTTGGGCTTGAGCATCGTGCCGATGCATTTCGGCGAGCCGCACCGGCACGCCCAGATCTTCTTCAGCCTCGCCGTGTGCGGCATGTCGAGCGTGATGCCGTAGTCGTAGGTCAACTCTTCGCCGGGAGCGATGTCGCGAATGGCCTCGATCAGCACGCGGTCGTTCTTGGTGGGCTTGCCCTCGACCGCTTCCTCGATCAGCGCCTGGCAGTTCGGATCGCAGCTGTGGTTGATCCAGCGCGCCGTGTTGCCGTTGCTGTTGCCGTCGACGATGTACTTCTCGTTCAGCGTGAACAGGAAGGTATGGCCGGTTTCACCGCCGTCGCCGTAACGCTTGTCGGCCTGGGCGTGGGTGATGTGGTCACCCTTGTATTCGATGATTTCCTCGCCGGCCTTGATCGGCGCGGTGGCGAAGACGCCATTTCCATGGATGGGCGAGCGGCGGGCTGCGATGCGACGGGTCATGTGGGGCAAGAGGTCCAGCGAGGCGATCCGGTCATGATGCCTGCTCCGCACCCGCTTGGGAACCGCGTTTCAAACGCCCGTCTCGCGCCTGCCGTGCATGGGCGCTACCATCGGTCGCTGTTTCGACGTCCCATGCCGCCAAGCCCTGGATGACACCGATGCTCCGCACCTCCCTCCCTCGCGCGGCCGTTCTCGCCACGCTGGTCCTGCTCGCTGCCTGCGGGCCCGCGAAGAAAAGCGTTTTTCCGCCGACCGTCACCCTGCAGGAAGTCACCGCCAAGCCCGGCGGAACGTGGCACGTGACGCTGCGCGTGCGCAGCAACAGCTACGGCGGCATGTCGTTCGACCGGTTCCAGGGCACGCTCCAGGTCGCCCAGTTGGGCGGCGTGCTGCTCGATGCACGCATCGATCAGGACATCCCCGCTTTCGCCGCGGACGTCACCCGGGTGGACATCCTGCCCACCCCCGAGATGTCGAAGGCGCTGGCCGACCTCGCCGCCAAGGGCAGCTCGGGCTCGCTTCCCTACGCCATCGAAGGCCGCATCACCGGCACGGCCGAAAAAGAAGACAAGCCGCGCACGTTCACCGTGCACGGCAGGAACTGGCTGTCGCCCGTGCCCGGCATTCCCGATACCTACCGCTCTCCCTGACCCTTGTTCCGGACGCCTCCATGACGAACTACAAAGCCCCCCTCGACGACATGCGCTTCGCGCTCTTCGACGTGCTCGGCGCCGAAGACGTGCTCACCCGGCTCGACGGCGGTGAAGCGCACAACCGTGAACTCATCGACGCCGTGCTCGATGAGTCGGCCCGCTTCACCGAACAGGTGCTCGCGCCGCTGAACGCATCCGGAGATGCCGAGGGCTGCCATTACGACAAGGCCACGGCCACCGTCACCACGCCCAAGGGGTTCAAGGAAGCCTATCGCCAATACGCCGAGGGCGGCTGGACCGGCCTCACCGCGAGCGAGGCCGCCGGCGGCCAGGGCCTTCCGGCCGCGCTCGGCCTGCTCACCAAGGAGATGATCGACTCGGCCAACACGGCCTGGGGCATCTATCCGCTGCTCTCGCACGGCGCCATCGACGCGATAGCGCACCACGGCGACGACTGGCAGAAAGAAGTGTTCCTCAAGCGCATCGTCGACGGCACGTGGACGGGCACCATGTGCCTGACCGAACCACAGGCGGGCTCCGACCTCGGCCTGCTGAAGACGCGCGCGGAGCCGAATGGCGACGGCAGCTACCGCGTCACCGGCACCAAGATCTTCATTTCCGCCGGCGAACACGATTTCGCGGAAAACATCGTGCACCTGGTGCTGGCCCGCCTGCCCGACGCGCCGGCCGGCAGCCGGGGCATCTCGATGCTGGTGGTGCCCAAATTCAAGGTGAACAAGGACGGCTCGGTGGGCGAGCGCAACACCCTGGCCGCCGGCGCCATCGAGCACAAGATGGGCATCAAGGGCTCCGCCACCTGCGTGATGAATTTCGACGAGGCCGAGGGCTGGCTCATCGGCCCGCCGCACAAGGGTCTCATGGCGATGTTCACCATGATGAACGCGGCGCGCCTGGGCGTCGGCGTGCAGGGGCTGGCGATTTCCGAGGCTGCCCTGCAGGGCAGCCTGCGCTATGCCCTCGAGCGCTTGCAGATGCGTGCGCTGTCCGGTCCAAAGCTGCCGGAGAAGCCGGCCGATCCGATCGTCGTGCATCCCGACGTACGCCGCATGCTGCTCACCCAGCGCGCCTTCGTCGAAGGCGGCCGCGTGCTCGCGCTGCACGCGGCGCTGCAGAGCGACATCGAGGCCCGCCATCCCGATGCCGACACACGGAAAAACGCCGGCGAACTGCTCTCGTTCCTCATCCCCATCATCAAGGGGCTGCTGACGGAAACCGCGCAGGAATGCACCAAGGAAGCCCTGCAGATTTTCGGCGGACACGGCTATATCGTCGAACACGGCATGGAGCAGCTGGTCCGCGACGCGCGCATCATCACCCTTTACGAAGGCACCACCCAGATCCAGGCGCTCGACCTGCTCGGCCGCAAGGTCATGCAGTTGCAGGGCGTGGGGCTGAAGCACTTCCTGGCCGAGATCGGCGCGTTCTGCCAGGCCCACGCCGGCGACGAGAGCCTGAAGCCGCTCATCGGCCCGTTGTCCGCCGCCGCCACGACCTGGGGTGAACTCACCCGCGACATCGCCGCCCGGGCCCAGGCCAACCCCGAGGAATTGGGCGCCGCCGCGGTCGATTACCTCTACTTCTCGGGCTACGTCGCCCTGGCCTATGCCTGGGCACGCAGCGTGGCCGCCGCCGACGGTTCGCGGCTGTCGACGGCAGGCAAGCAGGCCAAGCGCGATACGGCCGCCTTCTACTTCGCCCGCATCCTGCCGCGCATCCACCTGCACAAGGCGGCCATCGAAGCGGGCGTCGCGACGCTGCCCGACGTGGCCTGATACCCGGCGCCGGGCCGTCCATCCGACGGTTCGCTGCGACAGGGCGACTCACGCCGAAGGGCGGACGGGACTTTTCCCGCCCGCCCTTCGGGTGTAGAACTGACCGGGCCCGGACGCCCACCCAACGGTTCGACACACGATGAGCGATAGCCCGTACCGCATACGCCTCGCCGAGAGCGACGACGACGACTTCATCCTCGGCCTGGTCCACCGCTTCATCCATTTCCCCTTGCCCAACGGCCGCACGAAGACCGATTGCCTGAAGGGTATCGAGGCCGACCTGGTGAAGCACCTGGACGAGCAACCGTCCAACAGCTACATCTTCATCGCCGAAAACGACGACGGTGAGGCGGTGGGCTTCGTCCACCTGCAGAAGACCAAGGATTTTTTCACCCACCGCGACAATTGTCATATCTCGGACATCGCGGTCGCCGAGAAGCACGAGGGCAACGGCGTGGGCGCGGCCCTCCTCGCCCACGCCTACGCATGGGCCAAGGAACATCGCTGTCAGTTCGTGACCCTGGCCGTGTTTCCGGGAAACGAGAAGGCCCGCGAACTGTATGCGAAGCACGGGTTCGACACGGACCTGGTGCGGATGGCCCGGCCGGTTCGCTGAAACCGAACGCAAGGCACTGCGCTTCTGCTTTCGCAGGAACGACGCGAGGTTGCCTTGTGCGCAGCGGTGAATCTCGTAGCTCGTCGTTCCTGCGAAAGCAGGAACCCAGCGCCTTTCGCTCGAGGGCGCGACGAACTACCTACGAACAAGCAAAAAAAGGCCGCCCATCGGGCGGCCTTTCATTGAGCACGACGGCGAACGCTTACGCAGCGGTCGTCGTACCCTCTTCCGCACGCTCGCGCGCATCGAGACGCTGGGCCATGCGGTCGATGTTGGCCAGCGACACGAGGTGGGCGTAGATCCAGCCGAAGGCGCCTTCGCGCAGGAACTCGTGCGCGGTCTTCTCGTCGAGGGCGCGCAGCTTCTCTTCGTTGATGACGAACAGGCCGTTGAGGTTGATGCCCTTGCCTTCCTTCTGCAGGGTGATGGTGCGCGGCTCGAGCAGGTCGTGCTCGCGCAGCTTGCCCATGAACCACTGGGTGCGGGCCACGTGATCCTGGAACTCGCCCAGGAAGTTCACGGCATTGGTCAGCGCCGGCGCGTCGGTGCCGTCTTCGTTGAAGAGACGCTCGCCTTCGCTGTCGTTGAAGCCTTCGTAGGCCTCGTCGAGGAACACGGTGAAATCGTCACCTTCGGTGCCGACCGGCTTCTCGGCCAGCACGAAGGGATAGCGGCGCACGAATGCCGGGATGTACAGGCCCTGCTCCCAGAAACCGTCCTTGCCGACCAGCAGGTTTTCGTTCTGGCGAAGGCCCAGCAGCGCCATGGGGCCCGCGGTTTCCATGCTGTCGCCGGCGAACAGGATCGGGAAGTCGCGCGAGGCCGGCGCGAACTCGACGCCGGTGAGCGGCACCGAATGGGCCTGCTTCGCGAAGTTGATGTTGTTCACCGCCTTCAGGCGGAGATCGCGGTGGGCGGTACGGTTCAGGGGAACCGGACGCTCGTAGAAAAGCACTTCTGCCACTGTTCAATCCCTCTTGGACCCGCCGGACCTGGGAAGCCACCCCGGCCCCCCTTCCAAACCCGCCGGGCTCACATGCGAATCCCCACTATAACAGCGCCCGATGACTGCTACAGCCCCGCAAGAACCATACCGAGGAGGTGCTTTTCTGTAGCAATTATGGGCTATGCTCGGACCAACGCCCCCATGCGGGGCGGGTTCGCGCCGCGAACCGCACGGAGTTCGGCTTGCTGGAACGCTCTTTCGCGTACGTGAAGGACGAGACCCGATGACGATGGAAGTGCACCAAGAGGATTTGCCGAAAATGGCGGCGCTGCACGCCACCCGCGTGCTGTCGCTCGACGCCGGCGGGCGGATCCTCGACTGGATCAGCTGGCAGGACGCCGTCTGCCTCTACGTCCGGGGGGTGGTCGCCTGGACCCTGGGCGACCCCTGCGTCACGGTCCACGGCGGCATCAGCCGGGAGAGCGGCGAACAGAGCACCCTCCAGCTCCATCCGATCGTCGCCAGCACGGGCCATTGCCGCGAACACGCCATCGATCCGGCACCCGCCCTCACCAATACCGCCCTGTTCGCCCGCGACCGGCACCTGTGCCTGTATTGCGGCGAGCAGTTCACCCGCCACGCCCTCACCCGCGACCACGTCGTGCCCCTGTCCAAGCGCGGCCAGGACGAATGGGAAAACGTGGTCAGCGCCTGCCTGTCGTGCAACCTGCGCAAGAGCAACCGCACGCCGCAACAGGCCAATATGCCTCTCCTGGCGGTGCCTTACCGGCCGAGCTGGGTGGAGCACCTGATCCTTTCCAACCGCAACATCCTGGCCGACCAGATGGAGTTCCTCGTGAGCCACCTGCCCCGCGACCGCCGCCGGGCCTGAACCCGCGCCCGGCGCGCCTGCGGTTTTTCACACCCCGTCCCTTGCCCCGACACGCCCGTAGGCCAACAATACGGGCATGAACGACCTCTCCCACTACCCGTATCTGGCGCAGATCGACTCGCCGGAGGATCTCCGCCGTTTCCCGGCGGACGAACTGCCGGCCATCGCCGACGAGCTGCGCCGCTACCTGATCGAGGCGGTGGCCTCCTCGGGCGGTCATTTCGGCGCGGGCCTGGGCGTGGTGGAGCTGACGGTGGCACTGCACCACGTCTTCGACACGCCGGTGGATCGCCTGGTCTGGGACGTCGGGCACCAGTGCTATCCGCATAAGATTCTCACCGGTCGACGAGACCGCATCACCTCGATCAAGAAGAAGGACGGCCTCGCGCCGTTCCCCAGCCGCGACGAGAGCGAGTACGACACCTTCGGCGTGGGTCACTCGTCCACCTCGATCTCGGCCGCGCTGGGCATGGCCATCGCGCTGCAGCGCCGCGGCGATCCGCGCAAGGTCGTGGCGGTGATCGGCGACGGCGCGATGACCGCGGGCATGGCCTTCGAAGCCCTGAACCACGGTGGCGGCATCGAACCGAACATGCTCGTGATCCTCAACGACAACGGCATGTCGATCAGCGAAAACGTCGGCGCGATGACCAAGATGATGGCCCGCGCGATGTCCAGCCGCACGCTCAACGCGTGGCGTGAACGCGCCAAGAAGGCCATGCCGCGCGAATCCTTCTTCGGCCGCTTCTTCAAGCGCTGGGAGGAACACGCCAAGGGCATGTTCGTGCCGTCCACGCTGTTCGAGGAACTGGGCTTCCACTACACCGGCCCCATCGACGGCCACAACATGGCCCAGCTGGTGAACGCGCTGGAAACGGTGAAAGACCTGCCCGGCCCGCAGCTCATGCACGTCATGACCACCAAGGGCAAGGGCTACGAACCGGCCGAGAAGGCGCAGATCGAGTACCACGCGGTGGGTCCGTTCGATCCGGTCGCCGGCCTCGTGAAGAAGGGCGCGCCGGCCAAGCCCACCTATACCGATATCTTCAGCGACTGGCTCTGCGACATGGCCGCCGCCGACGAGCGCCTGCTCGGCATCACTCCCGCCATGCGCGAGGGCTCGGGACTGGTGCGTTTTTCCAAGGAATACCCCCAGCGCTACTTCGACGTGGCGATCGCCGAGCAGCACGCGGTGACGCTCGCGGCGGGCATGGCCGTGGAAGGCGCCAAGCCGGTCGTGGCGATCTATTCCACGTTCCTCCAGCGCGCCTACGACCAGGCCATCCACGACGTGGCGTTGCAGAACCTCGACGTCACCTTCGCCATCGACCGCGCCGGCGTGGTCGGCCCCGACGGGGCCACGCATTCGGGCAGCTTCGACCTGAGCTTCATGCGCTGCCTGCCCAACATGATGATCATGGCGCCGGCCGACGAGAACGAGTGCCGCATGATGCTCAGCACGGGCTTCCAGTACGCGGGGCCCGCCGCGATCCGCTACCCGCGCGGTACCGGACCGGGAGCCCGGCTGTCGCCCGATCTCGACACACTGCCGATCGGCAAGGCCGAGGTGCGCCGTCGCGGCCGCCACGGGCTGGCGATCCTGTCCTTCGGCACCATGCTCGCGCCCGCCGCAGTGATCGCCGCCGAAGTGGACGCCACGCTCGTCAACATGCGTTTCGTGAAGCCGCTCGACGAGGAACTCATCCTCGAGATGGCGCGCACGCACGGCGCGTTCGTCACCATCGAGGACAACGCCATCGCCGGCGGTGCCGGTGCGGGCGTGGCCGAGTGCCTGGCCGCGCACGGCGTGACCCTGCCCATCCTCCACCTCGGCCTGCCCGACGCCTATCTCGACCACGGCAGCCGCGAGGAAGTATTGACGATGGCCGGACTCGACCTGCCGCAGATCCGCGAAGCGATCCGCGCGCGCTTTCCGCAGTTCGTGGATGCGCCGGTGGCGAGCGCGGTTTAAGGCGTCGCGGGTTTCCGAAAGCATCTCACGTGGCTAACGGCCTCGGTACCACGGTGGCCGTTTCGTGCGATCGCCATCGTTCGAGCGCCTTATGGAGATGGGGCGCCACTGAGCCGTTGCGCACGCACCCAATCCGCGATCTCCTTGCCGGGCTCGCTAAGCAAGGGACAGCGGACTAGCTCCGGCGTAGGCCGACTACAAAGCCGCAGCCCCGCGACAACCATGGCAATGGCATCGCGTTTATCCTCGGAAAGCCGAGCGAATAAATGAACGACATCGCCGCCCTTCTCCGTGGGAAGCACGATGACATCCAGGCGCTCCTTGTCTTGCACCGTCGAATGAAAGCCCCTGATCTTGTAGCCCTTGGCATCCAGCTTTAACGACGCCCTGGCTAGATCAGGCAGTCGAGGCGCCGAACCGACGTAAATGGACAGAAACGCCTCTCCGGACCGGCTCACGGTATATATCCCAAAATCGGCGGGCACCTCATAGCTAATCGACATGTCGTTAGGCAGCCTAAGACATGCAGCGGACATGAACACGTCGCAGGGATACCCCCAAAGAGCTTGGCTGGCAGCCCAGGTGAGTCCGGGACAAAGAAGAACGAAACAAAGAAAGATCTTCGCGCCAAAAGAGCCGTTCATACCTTAGGGTTCCTTACGCTGGACGTTGCCTTTGTAATCGATCATTCCTTGTACCGTGTCGGAATCGACCCTGCCTGGCCCCCTGTTCATGATGCTGTCCCCCTTTGCAGGGTCCGGCAAATTCGTGGCCTTGTCGTAGAGATCGTCAACACCGCCCAAGCGACTGAATTCGTGGGGACGCTACTCCATCGTCGGCAACATCGACCTCGGCGCGTCTGCCACCAAGGTCGGCATAGCTTCCCCCGTCGTCCGCGCCGGAGCCTTCAGAGCCGCTGCGCCCCGGTGACCCTGTCACGCAGTTCGAGATCGGCAGCCGTGAACACTTCCCGCCATATCGACGTGTCGAACGTCATGCGCGCATCGTGGCCTTGGTTCCAACCGTGTTCGAACAGCAGCCATCCTCCTTTGACAAGGTAGTCAGGCGCATCGAGAACGATCCTGCGTATATCGTCCATACCGTCGCTTCCCGATACGAGCGCGGACCGGGGCTCGAAACGCAAATCGCCCAGCGCCAGGTGTTCGTCGCATTGATCTATATAGGGAGGATTGCTCACTACCAGATGGAAGCGTTCGTCGCGGACGGGCGCGAACCAGTCCCCCAGGCGGAACGTCACCCGCTCCAGGCCAAGTCGGCACGCGTTGCGGTTCGCGACGTCCAGCGCATCTTCGCTCGCGTCCACCGCGATCACCGTGGTATCGGGCCTCTCCCGGGCCAGCGCGAGGGCGATGGCGCCGCTCCCCGTGCCAAGATCGAGCACCCGCCCGCCCCGGGGCAATCTCTCCAGCGCCAACTCGACCAACCGCTCCGTTTCCGGACGAGGAATCAGCGTCGCCGGTGTCACCTCGAGCGACAGCGACCAGAAGTCCCGGCGCCCCGTGATGTATGCCACCGGTTCGCCATCGGCGCGCCGCCTCACCACGCTCTCGAAGCGAGCGGACGCTTCGGCGGCAGGCACGTCGTCCGCATGCGCGAAGAACCAGGCGCGATCGACGCCGAGTACGTGAGCCAGCAGGGCTTCCGCTTCCAGGCGGTCACCCAACACATCGGTCGCTTGGCGCAGGATCGTGCGAATATCGTTCATGCAGGCATTGTAGTGGCTCGGCCCTACAATCCGCGGATGCGCCTTTCCTCCCTCCTGCTTGCCCTGCTGTGCCTGACCGGCTGCCACGCGACCTTCTTCGCGGCGGTGAACGCCACGCAGTCCGGTTCCGGCATCGTCGACCATCGCGACATCCCGTTCGCACCCGGGCGCGACCTGTCGCTCGATGTCTATGCCCCCCTCCATGCCGCGCACGCGCCGGTGGTGGTGTACTTCTACGGCGGCGACTGGCGCTTCGGCCGGCGAGGCTGGTATCGCTGGGTAGGCGAGGCACTGGCTCGCCGGGGCGTGGTGGCCATTGTTCCCGATTACCGACACTGGCCTGCCGTGCGCATGGACGGCTTTCTCCGCGACGGTGCGGACGCCGTGCGATGGGCGAAGGACCATGCGGCGATGTTCGGCGGGGACGCCTCCGAGCTTTTCGTGATGGGCCACTCGTCCGGCGGACATATCGCGGCCATGCTCGCCACCGACAAGCAGTGGCTTGCCGCCGTGGGCATGGCGCCACGCGACCTGTCCGGCCTCATCGGCGTCGCCGGCGCGTTCGACTTCCTTCCACTGGATGAAAAGGCCTATCTCGACATGTTCGGCCGCACCGCCGAGGAGCAGGCACGTTCGCAACCGGTCAACTTCGTCGACGGCGACGAACCGCCCGCCCTGCTACTCCAGGGGGAGGCCGATACCGAGGTGTATCCCGCCGAGGCCATCTCGCTCGAAGGCCGTTACCGGCAAATGGGCGAGCCGGTGGAACTGAAGCTCTATCCCGGACTGGGCCACGAAAAGCTCGTCTTCGCCCTGGGGCCGCTGCATCGCGCCGCTCCGGTGATGGATGACGTGATGCGATTCATCCATGCCGAGACGGCGCGCCGCGACGGCCGTTCCCGCGAGAACGGGAACGTGCGCCCGTAATCGCCGGTCAACGCTGCTTCATGACGTCGCGCCCTTCCGCATTGCCGCCACGCGCCGCGTCGAGCACTTCCGGGTAAGGATAGTTCAAGCCCAGCAACTGACGGATGTCCGGGCTGGCGTTCTCGACGAACGCTTTAGGTAAGGCGGCGGGCAAGTCTTCCATCGGTTTGACGAACTTCGGCAGGTACTGCGTGATGATCGCGGAGCGGTCGATCGCGCTGCGGTTGGGCATGGCGCAATGCCATACCGCGCCGAAGAAGACGACGGTGTCGCCCGGCTCGCCGAGCATGCGCTCGCACCGCTCGAAGAAGCGGTCGCCCTCGTCGGGATAGTGGAGCTCGCGCTGGCTGCCGGGCACGAAGGCCGTGGCGCCCGTTTCCTCGGTGAACGGGTCGAGCATGATCGTCGCCTGCGCATTCAGCGCGAAGGTGGAGTTGATGCGCGCGGGATGCGTCTCGGGCGAATGGAAGTCCCAATAGGGATAATCGATGTGCGGCTCCTGGCCGGGCCCGCCGGGAAGGATCCGGTTCGCGGCGATCGATCCCATGATGAACTCGCTGCCGATGAAGGCGCGCATCACGCGCATGATCGCGGGGTGTGCCGCCATGCGCGAGAAGACGTCGCCTTTCGCCAGCAGGTTCCACACGCGGCGTTGAAGGTTGATGCGCCCCGCCCGTTCCGCATCGCCCTGGAAGTGCGTGACCTTGCCGCCGGCCGCGTCGAGGTCCGACTCGCGCATCACGATCGTGCGCGCGTCGGCGATCTCGGCCGGCGTGAAAAGACCGCGCAGCGTGACGGCGCCGATACCGTCGAGCAATTCGTGGACGATGGCGTCGGTATCGAGGGCGTCTTCGGTGAAGACGGGGATCGTGAGCGGCTGGCGGGCGACGACGGATGCGTGGGCGTTCATGGCGGCTCCTGCACGGGATGGGCTGGGGACGGGAGTGCCCCGACGGCTACACGCTAGGCCGATTTGCAAGCGCTTGCAAATTGCACTGCAACATCCGTAGAGTCGGACGCTCCATCGCTGCGGGACGTCACGTGAACAACGAACTGCGAATCGGACTGATCGGCGCCGGATACATGGGCAAAGCACACACCATCGCCCTGAAGACCGTCGCCCCCACGTTCGAACCCGAGCGAGTACCCGTCTGCGAGATGATCGCGACGTCCAGCGACGCCGGTGCGGCGGAGTACGCAGCCCGCTGGGGCTGGTCGCGCTCGACGGGCGACTGGCGCACCCTGGTCGACGATCCGCAGGTGCAGGCCGTGATCGTCGCGACGCCGCCGCGCACGCATGCCGCGATGGTGATGGCCTGCGTCGCGGCGCGAAAGCCGGTCTTCTGTGAGAAACCGCTGGGCACGTCGGCCGAAGAATCGCTCGCGCTGGCCGAGGCGGCGGAGCAGGCAGGGATCCCGAACATGGTGGGATTCAATTACATCCGCACGCCGGCCAGCCAGCTCGCACGCCAGATCATCGCCTCCGGCGAGATCGGCGAGGTGATCCAGGTCACCGCCGAACACGTCGAGGATTACCTGCACGATCCCGCGTTGCCCGCGTCGTGGCGCACGCGCGTGGCGACCGGCACCGAAGCGGGCGCACTCGGTGACGTGGCGTCGCACATCGTCAACGCGTGCCTGCGGCTCGTCGGACCCATCGATAGCCTCGTCGCCGACACGCGCATCGTGCAGCCCACGCGCCAGGGCCCGTCCGGTCCGGAAGCCGTGGAGAACGACGACCAGGGCCAGATGCTGCTGCGCTTCGCGAACGGCGCGACGGGCAGCCTGAGCTTCAGCCGCATGGCCGCGGGGCGGAAGATGGGCTACACGTATCGCATCACCGGCACGCGCGGCGCCATCCATTTCGACCAGGAAGACCAGAACGCCCTCTGGCTGTACGACGCCTCGCGCGATTCGGCGCGGCGCGGTTTCCAGAAGCTGCTCATGGGTCCCGCGCACCCCGACTACCTCGCTTTCAACCAGGGCGTCGGCCACGGCACCGGGTACAACGAGCAGATCGCCATCGAGATGCGCGACTTCCTCCAGGCGATCGCCACGGGCGAAAGCGTGTGGCCGACCTTCCGTGACGGCTACGAGGTGGATCGCGTGATCGCCGCCGCGCTCGTGTCGCATCGCGAGCGGCGCTGGGTGTCGCTCGGGGAGGTGACGGGGTAGCCTGCCTCAGCCCAGGCTCGTACGCGTGACCAGCTCACAGGGAAACAGCCTGCTGCGGGGGACGGTATCGGGGTTCTCCATCCACGCGACGATGCGCTCGATCGCGTGCAGCACCATGTCGCGGATCGGCTGACGCACCGTCGTCAGTGCATAGGCGGCCCAGCCCGCCAGCGGCATGTCGTCGAATCCGACGATGCCGACATCGTCCGGCACACGGACGCCACGTTCGCGGCAGGCGTCCATCGCCCCCATCGCCAGCACGTCGTCCGCGCAGAACACACCGTCGATGCCGTCATCGCGGTCGAGGAGCGCATGCATCGCCACGCGGCCGTGCTCGTGCGTGTAGTTGCCCGCGTGGATCGCGTGACGGAGCCGTTTGCCTGCCGCGTCGGCGAAACCGTTGCCGCGATCGATCGTCGAGGCATCGTGCGCCGAACCGCCGAGAAAGGCGAGGCGGCGCAGACCGCGCGCGAGCATCGCATCCGCCGCGAGACGACCGCCGGCGACGTTGTCGACCGTGGCGACCGGCACGGGCGACGTGCGTCCGGCGCGACCGAACACGTGCATCACGGGCAATCCCGCCGCGCGGCACGAGGCAGCGAAGCCGTCCGGCGGCGCGGACGTCGCGATCAGTACCGCGTCGACGTTGTACTGGCGCAGCATGTCCAACGCGGCCCCGCCGTCCCCGTCTTGGCCGAGGTTCGCCAACAGCGGGCGCAGGCCGCGCGCCTGCAGCTCGCGGGTGAAGAGGTCGAAGACCTCCATGAAGGTCGGATTCGCGAAGTGGTTCGAGACGAGCCCGATGAGTTCGGTACGGCCCGTCATGAGGCTGCGCGCCAGGGGATTGGGCCGGTAGCCGAGCGCCGCCGCGGCGGCGAGCACGCGCTCGCGCGTCTTCGCCGAGACGCTCGCGCCTTCGGTAAAGGTGCGCGACACGGCGGAGATGGACACACCCGCGGCTTCCGCGACATCGCGGGCGGTGGGCCGTGGCAGGGCGGGCGGGCGTGAACTCATGGGCGTTAGGTTAGCGCAGTCACGCACCGTGACGGCCGCCGGGCGAGGGCGTCGTTTGCACCGGCATAAAAAAAGCCGGGCGATGACTCGCCCGGCTTTTCATACGCAACGCTTCGACCGATCAGCGAATCGTCTTCGGGTCCTGCTTGGCCTTCAACGCCGAGCAAAGGAGGATCGACTCGCTGGTCTGCGCCAGGCCGCGCTCGGCGCCGCTCACCTTCGACAGGCGATCCTTGTCGAAGAACGCGGACAGGCGATCGGCTTCGGCCTTGGAGCAGCTGCCGCCGGCGCCCAACGCGGGCAGGCGACCACCGGCGAAGCTGCCGGTACGAGCCACGATCTTGTCGTAGTTCGCCACGAACCACTTCCACAGGTCGTTGCGCGAGGCCTCGGAGTGACGGCCGCCGCTGAGCACCATCGCCATCTCGCCCACCTTCACGTCCTTGCCGAGCGCGAAGTCGCGGGCTTTGTTCGCCAGCGCCGGGTCCTTCGTTTCCGCCAGTGCGCTCAGCATCGCGTTGCGCTTGGCCGGATCGGAGGTCTTCGGGATTTCCGCGATCAGCGCATCCACCGCGGGCGCGCCACGCTCCTGCACCGCCACGCCGAGCGACGCGCCCAGCAGGTCGGGATCGGCGGCGTCGAGGTCGAGGTGGCCGTCCTTCGTCTTCAGCGCGGCGTCGCCCTGCTTGAGCAGTTCGGCGCGCACCTCGGCGTTGTCCATGTCACCGGCGAGGAAGGATGCGAGCGTGGTGCGGGTGATCGTGTCGTTGTCCTGCTCGCCGGCCTTCTTGCGATAGCCCAGCGCCTTCAGCTTCGGCAGGTAGGCGTCGGCGGCCCACTTGCGCACCACGTCGCGCTGCGCGTCGTTCGTGGCTTCGTTCGAGAAGATCCACTCCAGCGTGTTCATCGGCGCGGTGGACACCTCGCGCACCTTGGAGGCGGTGAGCGGCTTGTACGCGGCGAGCACGTCGCCCGCGTCGAGGTCGCCGTGCTGGAACCCGGCGCGAACGGCATCGGCATAGGCCAGCTGTTCGGCGTCGGTGAGCGTGCCCGCCACCTTCGACAGCGCGGCGAGATCCGCCTTGCCCTGCGCGAAGCGGTAGTAGCCGCGGCCATCGGCGTTGGGCATCACCCAGGTGCCCTTCGCCGCGCCGTCGAGCACCATGCTGCCCGTGGCCTGATCGAAGATCTCGCACTTGACCTTGTTCGCGCCGCCGCCGGTGCCGTAGCGCACGCACATCGGTACGCCCCACACGCGGTTGGCGTCGCCGGTGCTGCCCAGCGGCAGGTAACGGCTCTGCTTGAGTTCGAGCACGGTCTTGCCGCCCTCGGTCTTCACCTGGGTGGTGACGTAGGGCACGCCGGACTGGTCGAGGAAGCTGTTGAACGCCTTCTTGAACTGCTCGCCCTGGCCGGCGGCCTCGGCGATGGCGTCGACGAGGTCGTCCGCGGTGGCGTTGGCGAACTTGTGCTTCTGGATGTAGGCGCGCATGCCCTTCTGGAAGGTCGGCTCGGAGACGTAGCCTTCGAACATGCCGAGCACCGCCGCACCCTTCTGGTAGGTGATGCCGTCGAACGCCGTCTCGATGTCGCCGTTGCCGGTGATTTCCTGACGGATCTTGCGCGCGCTGACGAGGCTGTCGTTGCCCATCGCGCCCTGCGCGCCGCGCACGCGGTCGAGGTCGGCGCGGTATTCCGGGTGAACCTTCTGCGTCACCTTCTGCTGCATCCAGGTGGCGAAGGCCTCGTTGAGCCAGAGGTCGTTCCACCAGGCCATCGTCACGGTATCGCCGGTCCACTGGTGGGCCAGCTCGTGCGCGTTGACGTTGAACGAGCCACGCACGTATTGGGCGGCCGAATCCGGGTCGATCAGCAGCAGCCAGTCACGGAAGGTGACGAGGCCCGCGTTCTCCATGGCACCGGCGCTGAAGTCCGGGGCGGCGAGCAGGTCGAGCTTATCGAACGGGTAGCCGAATCCGTAATAGTCTTCGAGCGTGTGGATGATCGAATTGGTCTCGCCCAGCACGTGCTGCATGCGATGGCCTTCACCCTTGGCGGCGATGCCGCGCAGCGGGGTGGCGGTGGAGCGGTACTGGGTCGGCGTGATGTCCGGGCCCTTGACCACGTCCCACGGACCCACGGCGAACGCGACCAGGTAGGTCGGCAGCGGCTTGGTCGTGGAGAAGGTCAGGGTCTTCCAGCCGGCACCGGCCTTTTCTTCCTTGATCTGCGCGGTGTTCGCCACGCCCTGGTCGTCGGCGGGGATGGTGAGGCTGATGTCGTACGGCGTCTTGAAGATCGGCTCGTCGAAGCCCGGGAACGCGTAACGCGCCGACACCGGCTCCATCTGCGTCATCGCATAGGGCACGCCCTCGTGCGAGACCTTGTAGAGGCCCTGCAGCTGCTTGTTGAGCGGCGCGGTGAAGTCGATGGCGAGGGTGATCTCGCCGTCCAGCTTCGCGCCGAGGTCCACGCGCGCCACGCCTTCCTTCTCGGCGGCCACGGTGTACTTGCCCTGGTGCTTCTTGCCGGCGGCGTCGGTGACGACGACCTTGGACACCTTGAGGTCCTTGCCGTGCAGCCAGATGAAATCGGAGGCCTGGGTCAGCTTGACCTTGACCGTGGTGGAGCCGGAGTAGGTCTCCTGCTTCGGATCGACCTTGAACGAGAGCTTGTAGCTCTCCGGCTGTGCCCAGTTGGGCAGGTGTCCAAGGGGGGGCGCATCCGTGCCGGCGGCGAGCGCCGTGCCGCAGGCGGCGGCGAGCGCGGTGAGGAGAAGCGGACGTACGAGACGATGCATGACGGGGAACCCCTGGTGGACGATTCCTCCATCGTGCGAACTGGGGTGACCTTCGACACAGTGCCAGAAGGCACCCCTGTTTCTACCGCAGCGCGTCAATACTCCACGATGGGCTTGAAACCGCCGAAGAACATGCGTTTACCGTCGAACGGGAGGTTCTTCGGATCGGACCACTCCGCAAGCCCCGGATGTTCCATGACTTTCTTCATGATCCGGTCGCGCTCGCGGCGGTTCTTGTAGACGATCCACGAGAACACCACGACCTCGCCCGGCTTCAGCTTCACCGCCTGGGGGAACGAAGTGACCTTGCCCGGCTTGACGTCGTCGGCCACGCACTCGTGGTAGGACAGCGCGCCGAGCTCCATCCAGATCTTGCCCGCCTTCCTGGCCATCCTGCGGTATTCGCCCAGCTTGTCTTCCGGCACCGGGCAGACGAAACCATCGACGTAACTCATGGGACCCCTCCTCCACGCGTTTGGGTGGGTCGAGGATGGTCCGGCTTCGAGTCGTCCGCAAGTCGACGCTTCGCAGGATTCGCCGGCACGGTCGCTCCCACCCCTCCGGTAGAAACCTCGCTACCGGAAGGGTGGGAGCCGATCGTATCGGCGAACGGGGTGCCTCAGCCCGCGGCTTCGGCCTGCTCGAGCACCACGGCCACGGCGTGGATCACCGAGGCGATGCGCACCGCGCTCTGGATCGCCTGCACCGAGACGCCGCCATCGCGCAGCACCTTGTCGTGCGAGTCGATGCACATGCCGCAGCCGTTCACTGCCGACACCGCCAGCGAGACCAGCTCGAAATCGTTCTTCGCGTCGCCCTTGTAGGCGCCGATCACGTTCATGCGCAGCTTCGCCGGCAGGGTCTCGTACTCAGGGTGCGACACGAGGTGCTGGAAGCGGTAGTAGATGTTGTTCATGCCCATGATGGCGGCCGAGCCCTTGGCGGCGGTCACCTGCTCGGGGCTGGCGTTTTCGCCGGCGAACACGGCGATCGCCTCGGTCAGCGGCTTGTAGCGCGCGGCGATGGCCGAGCCCAGCGCGATCATCGCGATCTGCGCCTTGTTGAGGCCGGGGGCGCCCGCCTCGCTCAGCACCGAGTCGAGGTTGAGCTTGAGGTCCTTGGCGTATTCGGGAAGCGTGCTGCGCAGATCGGCGATGCTCATGGGTTGCACCTTTATCGTGAAGGGAGATACGAAAGGGGCGCGGAATATCTCGGCCCCAGGGGCCGGTTCACGCGAAAGAATCGGGGATGACACTCGAAAAAAGAGGCGGTGAAGCGAACTTCACCGCCTCCAGGGCGCCCGCGTCGCACGGGGATGGGGAGGGGAACGACGCGGGACTTACGACCGGTGAAGGCTTAGGCGACCTTGAGGGTCTCGTCGCCGGCCTTCCAGTTGCAGGCGCACAGCTCGTCGGTCTGCAGAGCGTCGAGAACGCGCAGCACTTCGTCCGGGTTGCGGCCGACCGAACCGGCGGTGACGTAGGCGAACTGGATCTCGCCGTTCGGATCGACCAGGAAGGTCGCGCGCTGGGCGACGCCGTCGGCGGTCAGGATGCCGAGGGCCGTGGTCAGCTCCTTCTTGATGTCCGCCAGCATCGGGAACTTGAGGTCCTTCAGGTCGGCGTGGTCCATGCGCCAGGCGCGGTGGACGAACTCGGAGTCGGTGGAGGCGGCCAGGATCTGGCAGTCACGGTCGGCGAACTGCTCGTTCAGGTCGCTGAAGCCCTTGATCTCGGTCGGGCAGACGAAGGTGAAGTCCTTCGGGTAGAAGAACACCAGCTTCCACTTGCCCTCGTACGACTTGTCGGAGATGGTGGTGAAGGCGTCTTCGATCTTGTTGGCCAGCGGGCCACCGTCGACGGCCAGCAGGTTGAATTCGGGGAACTTATCGCCAATGGTCAGCATCTCGACTCTCCAGTTTGAGGGTGTGTTGGAACTCTGCGCGCGCTTGGTGACGCGACTGAGTCACTAAGGTTAGCGACCCTTGCCGCATATCTCAAATCGATTGTAGACATGAATGTGATAGGCTCGGACTATCAAGACCCACGAGCCCACCCATGAACCTCAGGGACCTGCAATACCTCGTCGCGCTGGCGGAATACCGCCATTTCGGTCGCGCGGCCGATGCCAGCTTCGTCAGCCAGCCCACGCTGTCGACGCAGATCCGCAAGCTCGAGGACGAGCTGGGCGTCGCCCTGGTGGAACGTACTCCGAGGAAAGTGCTGCTGACGGAAACCGGTCGTGAAATCGCCCGTCGCGCGCGCGGCGTGCTGTCGCAGGTGGACGAGATCAAGTCGATCGCCCAGCGCACGCGCGATCCCGAATCGGGCACGATCCGCCTGGGCATCTTTCCCACCCTGGGACCCTACCTGCTGCCCCACGTGGTGCCGCGCCTGCGCGAGCGCTTTCCCCGGCTCGAGCTGCTGCTGCGCGAGGAAAAGACCGAGCAGGTGCTGCACATGCTGCGCGAGGGCACGCTGGATGCCGGCATTCTCGCCCTGCCCGTCCACGACGAGTCGCTGCACACGGAATTCCTGTTCGAGGAGCCGTTCGTGCTTGCCGTGCCGAACGACCACGAGCTGGCCCGGCATGGGCCCTTGCGCATGGACGACCTGGCCGAGCAGAACCTGTTGCTGCTGGAAGACGGCCATTGCCTCCGCGACCAGGCCCTGGAGGTCTGCCACCTGGCCGGCGCGGGAGAGAAGACCGGCTTCCGGGCGACGAGCCTGGAAACCTTGCGGCAGATGGTGTCGGCCAACGTCGGCATCACGCTCCTGCCCGCCCTCGCGGTCAAGCCGCCCGTGGCGCAGTCGCCCAACGTGAGCCTGGTGGCGTTCGAATCGCCCGCTCCCAGCCGGCGCATCGCGATGCTGTGGCGGAAGAGCTCGGCCATGACACCGTTTTTCCAGGCGCTGGCGGAGGTGATCCGGGCCATTCCCCAGGAGCTCTTCAGCACCGAGGCCGCCAGCGGGCGAGCGGCCTAAGTCAACGATAAGGCGGCTGAGCCGTTGGGGTTTCATCTCGTCCAAGGTTTGGCCACATGCGCTTCTGGCTCGCCCTCCTGATTCTCCTGTGCGCCTGGGCCGCCTACGCGTTCTGGCCGCACGGCGGTGGGAGTCTCGCCCACGGCAAATCGGCCGTGGGCGCGCCCGAGCAGCATGCGATCGCCCATGGGCATCCGCTATCGATCGGACACTTCACCCTGCAGCCCCGCGCCAGCATCGCGATGACCGTACGCGTGCTGTCGCGCGAGGATTACCAGCTCGACGAACTCGCGCCGCTGGCCCCCACCGACTTCGCGCTGGGCTGGGGCCGCATGGCCGAGGACAAGGTGCTGGGCAAGATCCGCATCTCGCAGTCCAACCGGCTCTACTACTGGTACGCCGACGACTACCCCATTCCGCGCAAGGAGATCGAATCCTCCAGCGCCAACATGCACATGGTGCCCGCCAACGACGACATGGCCACGAAGCTGCGCGACGTGCGCCCGGGCGACATCGTGCATGTGGAGGGGCAACTGGTGGACGTGCGCCGTGACGATGGCTGGCACCTCGCCACCTCGCTGGCCCGCGACGACGATGGCCCCGGTGCCAGCGAGATCGTGCTGATCGAACGGCTGGACGAGCGTCAGTAACGCACCAGCGCGTGCAGCGGCGCCGGTCCCGTCCAGCGCGCGCGGCCGGCCAGGGCCTCCAGTTCGATCACCACGCCGGCACCGATCACCTCGGCCCCCAGTTGCTCGACGAGCCGCCGCCCGGCCTCCAGCGTGCCGCCGGTGGCGAGCACGTCGTCGACGACGATCACCCTCTCGCCTGGCGAGAGCGTGTGCCGGCCGATTTCCAGGCGGTCACGGCCGTATTCCAGGCCGTAGTCCATGCCGATCACCGGCGGGGGCAGCTTGCCCTTCTTGCGCAGGGCGACGAAACCCGCGCCCAGCGCGCGGGCCATGGCGGCGCCGAAGATGAAGCCACGCGATTCGATGCCGCAGACGGCTCCCACGGATGCTTCGCGCCAGGGCTCGCAAAGGGCGTCGATGCACTGCCCGAAGGCACGGGCGTCGGAAAGCAATGGGGTGATGTCCTTGAACAGGACGCCGGGACTCGGAAAGTCCGGCACGTCGCGGACGAGGTCGTGGATGGCCTGCATGGAAAATCCTGGGAAGGGGCGCGCGTCAGGCGGGGATCGTCGTCGCGCCGAAGTCGTCGTCGGCCGCCGCCGCGGCCCGGGCCTCGGCGAGCTGGGCCTCGATGTCGCGGACGATGGCATCCGCCGCGTCGCCGGCCGATTCGGGCACCCTCACCTCGATGAAATCGCGGGCGGGCAACTGGCCGATCGCCCCGATGAGGAATTCCCCCGAGACGAAGGCCGGGATGCCCGCGTGCTCGAGCGCATCCTTGACCAGGTGGGCGTCGATGAGGGTCTCGGCGTGGTAGGCGATCCGCATGGGGCCAAGCTACCGCGCGGCCCGGCCGTGCGGCAAGCACCCTTCATCCAAGATGGGTAAACTCGACAGTTTGCCGCGACCCACCCTCCGAGTCCTTCGAGATGTCGACCGAAACGCCCGTCCTGCAGCAGCACTTCATCCGCCAGATCGTCCGCGACGACCTGGCCTCCGGCAAGCACGCGAAAATCCACACCCGCTTCCCGCCGGAACCCAACGGCTACCTGCACCTGGGCCACGCCAAATCGATCTGCCTCAACTTCGGCCTGGCCTCGGAGTTCGCGGGCACCTGCAACCTTCGCTTCGACGACACCAACCCGTCGAAGGAAGACATCGAATACGTCGAGGCCATCCAGCGCGACGTGAAGTGGCTGGGCTTCGAGTGGGCCGAGCTGCGCCACGCCTCGGATTACTTCGAGGTGTTCTACCGCGCCGCGTGCAAGCTCATCCGCCTGGGCGTGGCCTACGTCGACGACCTCTCGGCCGACGAGGTGCGCGAATACCGCGGCACCCTCACCGAACCGGGCCGCAATTCGCCGTATCGCGACCGCTCCATCGGGGAAAACCTCGACCTCTTCCAGCGCATGCGCGCCGGTGAATTCGCCGACGGCAGCAAGACCCTGCGCGCGAAGATGGACATGGCCTCGGGCAACATCAACCTGCGCGACCCGGCGCTGTACCGCATCCGCAAGGTGCACCACCAGAACACCGGCGACGCCTGGCCCATCTACCCGATGTACGACTTCGCGCATTCGTTGTCCGACGCGGTCGAAGGCATCACGCATTCGCTGTGCACGCTGGAATTCGAAGACCACCGTCCGCTGTACGACTGGTGCGTCGACAAGGTCGACCTCGCCAACGATCCCGATCTGTGGCAGCCGCTGGTCGCCGCCGGCCTGCCCACCGTGCCGAGCAAACCACGGCAGATCGAGTTCTCGCGCGGCAACCTCAACTACACGGTGATGAGCAAGCGCAAGCTCATCACGCTGGTGTCCGAAAACCTGGTCGACGGCTGGGACGATCCGCGCATGCCCACCATCGCGGGCGTGCGCCGCCGCGGCTTCACGCCGGCGGGCATCCGCCTGTTCTGGGAGCGCATCGGCGTCAGCAAGCAGAACAGCACGATCGACATGGGCGTGCTCGAAGGCTGCATCCGCGAAGACCTCGACGGCACCGCCCCGCGCCGCCTCGCCGTGATCGATCCGCTGAAGCTCGTCATCACCAACCTCGACGAGAACCACCGCGAAACGCTCACCTTCCCCAACCATCCGAAGGACGACTCCTTCGGCACGCGCGAGGTGCCTTTCGCACGCGAGCTGTGGATCGAGCGCGACGACTTCGCGGAAGTGCCGCCGAAGGGCTTCCATCGCCTCAAGCCCGAGGGCGAGGTGCGCCTGCGCGGCGTGGGCATCGTGCGTTGCGACGAACTGGTCAAGAACGATGCCGGGGACGTGGTGGAGCTGCGCTGCACGCTCGACCCCGACACGCGCTCGGGCATGCCAGGTGCCGACCGCAAGGTGAAGGGCACCATCCATTGGGTGAGCGCGCGCGACGCCGTGCCCGCCGTGGTGCGCCTCTACGACCGACTGTTCGACGTGACCGATCCCGATGACGACGCCGACGGCAAGACCTACAAGGATCACCTCAACCCGGCATCGCGCCGCGTCGTCCACGGCTATGTCGAGCCGACGGCCGCCGGTGCCGCGCGCGAAGACCGCATGCAGTTCGAGCGCCTGGGCTACTTCGTGGCCGACATGCACGACCACACGCACGATGGCCCCGTGTTCAACCGCGTGGTGACCCTGCGCGATTCGTGGGCCAAACAGTCGTGATGTATGCCCAGGTCCACCTCACGCTGCCCGCGTGGGTCCACCAGGCGGTAAAGACCGACATCCCGTACACCGGCGACGAGCCGAAGATCCGCCTTGCCATCGAACTGTCCGCGCTCAACGTCGAGCGCGCCACCGGCGGTCCCTTCGGGGCCGTCGTGTTCGACCAGCACGACCGCATCGTCGCCGTGGGCGTCAACCGCGTGGTCCCCCACACCTGCTCGGTGGCCCACGCCGAGATGATGGCCTACATGCTCGCGCAGCAGCGCATGCAGCGTTTTCGCCTCAACACCGACAACGACGGCCGCCGCAGCGGCGCCTTCACGCTCGCCACCAGCTCGCAACCCTGCTGCCAGTGCTACGGCGCCACCGTGTGGGCCGGCATCGACACCTTGCTGATCGGCGCCCGCGCCGACGACGTGGAAGAGCTCACCCCGTTCGACGAAGGCCCCCTCCCCGCCGACTGGGCGGGCGAACTCGAACGCCGGGGCATCGCCGTGCGCCGCGACATCCTGCGCGACCAGGCCCGCGACGTCCTGCGCGCGTACGGCGAATCCGGCGCTCGTTACTGACCTTCCGCGCCTCGGCCAGTTGGCCGAGGCCAATGGCGGGGATGCCGTCCCTTCGCCAATCTGCGCTAGGCTTGCCCTACGTCGCCTGGAAGGTCGGCGACAGGGGATGCGCATGCGTGACGTACCGGTTTCATGGCTGGAAAAGGTGTGGCGCCGCACGTCGCTCGTGCAACGCCTGACGTGCGTGGCGCTCGTGCCGACGGCGATCAGCGCCGTGCTGCTGGTCACCCTGCTCACGCGTCACCAGATGGACACCCTCCATGAGATGGGCCGCTCCACCGCCGACGCCATCGCCCAGCAGGCGTCCTCCGTCTCCGGCGACGCCCTGCGCGATGGGCAGCGCCGCGACCTCGGTCGCATCGCCCAATCGATCGTGCAATTGCCGCAGGTCGCCCGCGTGCGGATCGCCGACCCCGACGGCGAGATCCTCGCCGACCGCGTGAACGGCTCGGTGGACGACGACGAAAGCCTCACCGTATCGCGCGACGTGCTCGATCCGGTGAACCATCGCGTGGTCGGCTCGGTCACCGTGGACGTCAGCGTGGAGGAGGCCGTTTCCGCGCAACGCGCCAGCGTGCACAACGCCTTGCTCTGGCTGTCCCTGAGCCTGTTCATCGCGGTGGGCATCGGCTGGTCCACGGCCCGCTGGCTGAGCGCCCCCCTGCGCAACCTCGCCATCGCGGTACGCCAGCTCGGCCTGGGCGACCGCACGGTGGTGGTGCCGGTCACCGACGACACCGAGATCGGCGACCTGCAGCGCGGTTTCAACGGCGCGGCATCGAAGCTGCTGCACGCGCAGATCGGCATGGAACGCGAGATCGCCCAGGCCACCGAGGAACTGGCCCGCAAGAACGCGGCGCTGGAGGCCGCGAGCGTGGCGAAGGCGCGTTTCCTCGCGGCCGCCTCCCACGACCTGCGCCAGCCTCTCTATGCGCTCACGCTGTTTTCCTCGGGCCTGGCCGTGGACGAATTCGACCCGGTGCGCCTCAACCGCATCGCGCACATCCAGGAATGCGTCGAGGCGCTCGACCACCTGTTCAGCGAGCTGCTCGACCTTTCGCGCCTGGAGACGGGCGCCATGCCCCCGGTGATCCGCGACGTGGCGCTCGACGAGGTGTTCGAGGAGGTGAGCGTCAACTTCCGCATGGTGGCCGAACAGCACGACCTCCGCCTCGTGGTGCGCACCACGGGCCTGTGGGTGCGCAGCGACCGCACCATGGTCGCCCGTATCCTGAACAACCTGGTGAGCAACGCCTTGCGTTACACGCGCTGCGGCGGCGTGCTGGTGGGCGCGCGACGCCGCCTCGACGGCACCGTGCGCGTGGACGTCTGGGACACCGGCCTGGGCATCGCCCAGGAGCACCAGCGGCACATCTTCGACGAGTTCTACCGCGTGGAGAGCGGCCCCGAGGCGGGGCGGCCCGAAGGCACCCGCCGCGGCCTCGGCCTGGGGCTCTCGACCGTGCAGCGTCTTGCCGGGCTGCTCGGCACGCAGGCCAGCGTCCGCTCGACGCTGGGCAAGGGCAGTGTCTTTTCGGTCACGCTCCCCGAAGTCCAGCCGGGGGTGCCGGAAGCCGCGCCGGCGCCGCTGTCGGAACCCGTCCCGCGCCGGGACATCACCGGCATGCGCGTGCTGGTGATCGACGACGAACCCAGCATCCTCGCCGGCATCAGCTTCCTGCTGGGCAGTTGGGGCTGCGAGGTGCAGACCGCCGAAGACGCCCAGCAGGCCATGGAGGCCGTGCACCAGTGGATGCAGCCGCCGGACATCGTCATTTCCGACCTGCGCCTGCGTGAAGGCACGGGCCTGGACGTGATCGCCCTGCTGGACCGCTACTACCGCCGCCGGCCCGGCGATCCGCCCCCGTTCGCCCGCGTGCTCATCACCGGCGAGACGCGCAGCGACTACCTGCGCAACGTGGACACGGCGACGACGCAGGTGCTCTACAAGCCGGTGTCGCCCGATCGGCTGCTCGACGTAATGGTTTCGGCCTGGTCTGTCCATCATGCAGCCGTCTGAGCCACATGGCCTGCTTGCCCCCGGGCGGGCAGGAAGCTATGTTGCGCCTTACGGGGAGCTCGTGGCACGGCGGGCGGAGGGACTGGAATGCGCGTTCTGATCGCGGACGATCACAGGCTCATCATCGAAGGCGTGAAGCTCAAGCTTCGCGAGCTGGGCGATCACGTTGAGTTCGTCGAGGCCGAAAACGTGGATCAGTTGCGCAAGTTGCTCAACACCTCCCCGCTGCCCGACCTCGCGTTGATAGACATGGCGATGCCGGGAGCCGACGGCCTGCAGCACATCAGGGAAGCGGTGGAAAAGCTCCGTGCCGCGGGTGATCTCACGCACGCGGACGCCACCGACAAGAACGAGGACGGCATCGAGGACAGGACGGAGCATCGATTGAAGCCGGGATCCAGAACCTCGGCCAACGTCGTCTCGACCTCGCGCGAAAGGCCGGTCATCGTGCTTTCGGGCACGGAAGATTCCGGTGCCATCCGGCAAGTGCTCGACCTCGGCGTACAGGGTTACATTCCCAAGTCGTCGCCGCCGGACGTGATCCTCAATGCCGTGCGGCTGGTCGTCGGCGGCGGCGTGTACGTGCCGCCCGAGGCCATGAAGCCCGCCGGCAACCACGCGCCGATGTCGTCGCCGTTTTCGACGTCGGGCGGCGACGGCCTCACCACGCGCGAACGCCTGGCGACGGTACTCACCGACCGGCAGATCGACGTACTCAAGCTGCTGGCGAAGGGCAAGCCGAACAAGCTGATCGCGAGGGAACTCGAAATCAGCGAGGGCACGGTCAAGATCCACCTCGCGGCCATCTTCCGCGCGCTCCATGTGCGCAACCGCCTCGAGGCACTGGTCGCCGCGCAACACCTGGGCGACTGACACGGCAAGAAGGGATTCGCGAAAGAACGCGGATTCCGGCAGGGGCAGGCCATGCTTGGTTCGGCAAAGTGGCGCGCGCTCGGATTCGTCTTGCTGGTGCTCCTCGCGTGCGCCTCGACGGCTCACGCCTTCGCCGATGACGAAGACCCCAACGCACCTCTCACTTTCGGCATCCTGCCCATCGGCGGTCCGGCGGAGTCGCTGGAAGCCTGGCGACCGATGCTCGACGACCTGCAGACATCGCTGGGGCGTCCGGTGCGTTCCGTCTCGGTCACCACCTATGAAGGCATCGCCCAGGCGATCAGCGAACAGCGGGTGGACATCGCTTTCCTTTCCGGCCGTCTCGCCCTGGATGCCGTCACCCGGCAGAACATGCGCACGATCGCCCAGCTCACCCGCACGGACGGCTCGAAGGGTTATTACGCCGTGCTGCTTGCCGCCGACGGTTCGCGCATCCGCACGCTCGACCAGATGCTCACGCATCCGGGCCGCTGGACGTTCGCGCGCGGCGAATCGCTTTCGGTCTCGGGATACCTCGTTCCGGAGACGCAGCTCTTCGCGGCCCGCGGCCTCGACTCGGACACGTTCTTCGCCCACGTGCACGTGGACAACCACCAGAACAACGCGCTGGCGGTCGCCAACGGCGAAGTGGACGTGGCCACGAACAACACCGCGGACCTGGAGCGCTTCAGGCAGCATTTCCCCGAGCAATACGCGCGCCTGCGCGTCATCTGGAAATCCTCGCTCATTCCGCACGCGGTGATCGTGGTGCGCGACGACCTGCCGCCGTCGCTGCGCGATCGGATCGCGACGTTCATCACGTCCTACGGCAAGGGCGGCAACCGTGCGCGGGAACAGGCGAACCTCAAGCTCATCCACGACATCAGCGGTTTCGCCCCGGCCAACGACGACGAGCTGGTGCCGTTCGCCAACATCGAATACAGCCTGGAAAAACGTCGCGCAAGCTCCGCCCAATGGGTCAGCGAAGCGGCGAGGCAGGCTCGCTTGCGCAAGATCGAGGCCGATCACGACCGCCTCGTGGCGCAGTTGCACGGCAAGTGATCCGCCGCACGGCCTAGACCGGAAGGCCTAGGCCATGCCGCTTACCTCCCCTTGGCTATCGCGCATCGGCGGCGCGTTTCATAGATTCGTCACGAGATTCCATGCCCGAAGGGCACACCATGCTCGCGCCGCTCTTCCCCACCCACAGGACCGCGTCGCCACACCGGCACATCGTCCGCAAGGGATTGTTGCCGACGACGCTCATCGCCCTCGCCCTGACGCTCATGCTGGCCGTCGTGCACCTGCGCGCGAGCTCCGCCGAGGCGCTCGACGTGGCCCGCATCCAGGCCGTGCGGATCGGATCGGTGGTGACTCCGGGGCTGGGCGACGAGCGCCTGCGCGATCTCATCGGACGCGCGTTGGCTCGCAGCGCGCCGACGGATCGCGTGATCCTGCATCGCGACGATCTTCCCGACCTGGTCGTGGACAGCGGACGGCGTTCCCCGGCCACGCCGCGGCTCAGCGTCCGCCTGAACACGCCGCTCGGCGAGATGGAAACCTTCAGCGACGCGTCGGCACTGCACGAACGGCGCCTCGCCGCATGGTTGATGACGGGCCTGCTGTCCACGGGCATCCTCTTCGCCTTCGCGTTCGGCGCGCGCACGATCGAGCGCGAGGCCGCCGCGCCCCTGGCCCAACTGCGCGAGCGACTCGACCGGGCCTTGCACCCTCGCGATCCACGCACCGGCGCGACGACCATCGACGACGCGGCGTCGCTCGACGCCCTGCTGACCGAACTGGCCGGCCTGCGCGAACGCCAGGACGCGGCGATGGCCGAAGCCTTGCGCCTGCGGCTGCACGAGATCGCACGGCACACGCGATTCCTCGAGCAGATGGGCGATCACTTCCGCCAACCGCTCCAGGCGCTGTCGTTGTTCGTCGCCGGTATGCAGCCGGGCGACGACCTGCGGCAGCGAGCCGTGCAAGGGCAAATGCAACACAACCTCGCCCGGCTGGGCGAACTGCTCGACGGCCTGCTCGACATGGCCCGGTTCGATGCCGGCGCGGTGGAGCCCGAGCCCGTCGAACTGCTGGCCGCCGATCTCTTCGTGCGGGCCAGGGCCGCCATCGCCCCGGACGCCGCCCGGCTGGGCGTCGACGTGCGCTGGCGTGGCGGCGCGCTGCCCCTGCGTGGCGATCCCGCCTTGCTGGGCGAGCTGCTCCACCGCCTGTTGACCAGCGCGGTGGCGTGCGCGCCGCAGGGCCGCGTCCTGGTGGCCATGCGCCGACGCGGCGCGGACGTTCGCCTGGAAGTGCGCGATAACGGTATCGGCATCGAACCGGCGCAGCAGGAGCGCCTCTTCGAGGCCTTCACGCGCCTGCCGGGTCACCCGGGCTTCGGGCTCGGACTGGCGATCGCGCGACGGATCGCCGACACCCTCGGCGGCACCATCGGCGTGCGTTCCCGTCCGGGCCGGGGCACGCTCTACTGGGTATACCTGCCCGGCGTGGCCATGGGCAGCGCGCGCCCGGAGCGCGCGTCGCTGAGGGCACCGCTTCAGCGGCGGTGACCGAACGCCTCGCCCCCTCTGTGCGGCAACGCCGGACCGGCGTATCGTTGCCGCGATAAGGCGAGGGGCATCAGGTCGTGGCAAGCGTGAACTGGTCGGATACCGCGCCCCTGGTGGCGTTCCTGGGTACGTTCGCGGCCGCCATCGGCCTGCCCGTGCCCGCCATGCCTACGCTCATCCTCGTCGGCGCGGGCCTGGTCACGGCCTCGTCGCCCCTGCTGGTACTGCCCACCTTCGTCGGTGCGCTCGCCGGGGCCTTCGCGGGCGACGCCGCCTGGTTTCTCGCCGGCCGCCGCTTCGGCTACCGCGTGCTTGACGGCCTGTGTCGCGTCTCGCTCTCGCCCGACACCTGCGTGCGGCGAGCCAGCGGCTTTTTCGAGAAGCGCGGCGTCAAGCTCCTGCTCATTTCGCGATTCATCCCCGGCCTTTCGCTGGTGGCCATTCCCATCGCCGGCGCGGGCGACACGCGCTTCTCGCGTTTCACGCTCTACGACCTCGCCGGCGCCGCCCTGTGGGTCGTCGTGGGCCTGTCGGCCGGCATGGTGTTCTACCGGCAGATCGACGCCGTGCTGACCCTGCTGCGGCAGTTCGGGGTAGGCATGGCCGCTCTCGCCGCCGCCGGCCTGCTGGTGTGGATCGGCTTCCGCTACGTCCGCCGCGCCCTGCTCATCGCCAGCCTGCGCCGCAGCCGCATCTCGGTGGACGAGCTGTCGATGCTGCTCGCGCGCGATCCCGGCGCACTCATCGTCGACGTGCGCTCGGCCTCGAGCCGCCGTGACGACCCCTACGTGATCCCCGGGTCGCGCCTGTTCGATTTCTCCAGCGCCGACACCCAACTGGCCACGCTGCCACGGAACACCTCGGTGATCATCTATTGCTCGTGCCCCAACGAGGTGTCGGCCGCCAAGGTCGCCGAGCGCCTGACCAAGCTGGGATTCGCCAACGTCCGCCCGCTCACCGGCGGCCTGGATGCGTGGCGCGACTCCGGCCGCGACGTGGAAGCCATCGTCCTCGCCACCTGATCCGGCCCACGACTTGTGCCCCCCTCCCCTGCCGTCTAAACTAGCCGGCTTCTCGCGTATGGGTCGTTAGCTCAGTCGGTAGAGCAGCGGACTTTTAATCCGTAGGTCGACGGTTCGAATCCGTCACGACCCACCATTCGCATCACGGCCCGCTCGCGTCACAAGGACGCTAGCACCTCGCCGACGCTGTCCTCGCTCCCGCAACAGCGCGCTGCCAGTCCCGCCTCGAGCGCACCGTCGACATTCGCCTGCGCGTCGTCGATGAACAACGTGTCCTGTGCGATCCACCCCAGTTCTCCCAGGACCGCGGCATACACGCGGGGATCCGGCTTGGTCGCGCCGAACTGGGCTGCGACATGGGCTCGTCCGCGAAAAAGCGGAAACAGCTCCGGCACGATACGTTCCCACTGCGCCGCGAACAGGTGCCCGTTATTGGTGAGGATGCCGACCCCGACGCCTTGCGAAGCCAGCGACGCGATGCGTGACATGAGAGCCGGTCGTATACGCGTCGCCCGCCGGCGGGCCTCCGTCCACACATCCACGGGCAAGCGCAGGCCCATGATCTTGCCCAGGGCCTCGAGATACTCGTCCGGCCCCAGACGTCCCGCGTCCGCGGCGGCTTCCACACCCGACCCATAGATCGCGGCATGCACGTCGGACGCGCTGCGTTCGAGCGTCATGGCGATATGTTCGATGCGGACGGAAGGCTGGTAGTCCACCAGCACGCCATCCAGGTCGAAAAGGATGTTCTTCATCGCCCGGATGGTATCCCATGCGAAAAAGCGCGGCCGTCACGGCGCGCCATCGCACGAGCGTCAGAACGCGAGCTTGCCGGGCGCCTGACCGGGAGCGAATACCGGTACCCACCCTCCGGAAATCGTCTGCCTCACCACGTCGACGATGCCCTTGGCACCCGCCGAGGCGGCCCATCCCAGGGCGAACTCCACGGCGCGACCCTCGCTCGGAAAGACTTCGATGGCGCCGCCGGGGACGAGAACCCGCCACGTGCGCTCGTTGATGCTCGGGTAGAAAATAAAGACGCGACGACGCGCGTTGTCCTGACTCATTTGCGACGCAACCGGCGGAGTTCGCTCCGCACGTCCCACGACGCCTCCCCCACCGACATCACCGCCTTGCGTAGCGATAACTCGCTCACCTGCAGCACACGGGTCCAGTAGCGGATATCGGAGCGCAGGCAGATGTTCACTTTCGTCAGGTCCGCGGGTGCGGCGACGAATGAATCGACGGTCATGGGAAGGTCCTCAGGCAAGGACGAGCTTTATCACGCGCGAGGTTATCGAGGCGTGACGCCGGGTACCGTGTCCGGGAGGGAGGATGGTGCGGTCAGGCGTAACGGGTGGTGTCGGCCACGCCCGCCTTGGCGAAACCCTCCGCGCGCAGGCGGCAGGCGTCGCAGTGACCACACGCACGGCCTTGGTCGTCGGCCTGGTAACAGCTCACCGTCTCGGAAAAGTCGACGCCCAGCCGCACGCCTTCGCGGACGATGTCGCCCTTGCCCATCTGCATCAGCGGCGCGTGGATGCGGATGCCCGCCCCCTCGACACCCGCCTTGGTGGCGACGTTGGCGAGCGCCTGGAACGACTCGATGAAGGCCGGGCGGCAGTCCGGATAACCCGAATAATCCACCGCGTTGACGCCGCAGAAAATATCGGTCGAACCCAGCACCTCGGCCCAACCCAGCGCGATGGACAGCATGATCGTGTTGCGCGCCGGCACGTAGGTGACCGGAATGCCGTCGCCGCCGTCTTCCGGCACGTCGATGTCGGCGGTGAGCGCCGAACCGCCGATGCTGCGCAGGTCGACGTGTACCGTCTTGTGCGCGACGGCGCCGAGGCTGTTCGCCACGCGCGCCGACGCCTCCAGTTCGGAGCTGTGGCGCTGGCCGTAGGCCACGCTCAGCGCATACACCTCGAAGCCCTGTTCGCGAGCCATCGCGATCGTGACCGCGGAATCCATGCCGCCGGACACGAGGATAACGGCCTTGCGCGGAGTGTTCGTGGTGTTCATGACATGCGTTTCCTGTAAATCAGTGTCCCGCCGCGTCGTTCCAGAGCAGCTTGTGCAACTGCAACTGGAAACGCACCGGCAGGCGTTCGTCGAGGATCCATTCCGCCAGTTCGCGCGGGCCGACCTTGCCCCACACCGGCGAGAACAGCACCATCGCCTTCGTATCGAGCGCGTGTTCGCGAACGACGTCGCGCGACCATTCGAAGTCGCCACGGCTGGCGATCACGAACTTCACCTGATCGTGCGGCAGCAGATGGTCGAGATTGGACCAGAGGTTGCGCGCGCTCTCCCCGGAGTCCGGCGCCTTGAGGTCCATCACCTTGCGCACGCGAGGATCCACAGGACCGATGTCGATCGCACCGGAGGTCTCCAGCGATACCTCATGCCCCGCGTCGCAGAGCTTGCGCAGCAGGATCAGGCACCGCTTCTGCGAGAGCGGTTCGCCACCCGTGACGCACACGTGGCGGGCACCGTAGCTGGCCACCTGCGCCACGATGGCGTCGATGTCGTGCCACTGACCGCCATGGAACGAGTATTCGGTGTCGCACCACACGCAGCGCAACGGGCAACCGGTGAGGCGCACGAAGACCGTGGGCCAGCCGATGGCATCGGCCTCGCCCTGCACGGAATGGAAGATCTCGGTGATCCGCAGGCGCTCCCGGACGGGTGCGACCGGCGGAACGTCCGCCGGCGTTGCGGTGTTGCCGTTCATGGGATCAGTTGGCCGTCTGGCGCTGCAGACGGCGCAGGCGTTCCTGGGCGAGGCCGGCGGCCTTGCTGGACGGATATTTCGCGACGACCTGCTTGAGCGTCGCCACGGCGGCGTCCTGCTGCTTCAGCTCGATCTGGCAATAACCCACCTTGAGCAGGCCATCGGAGACCTTCTCGCTCTGCGGGTAGTTCTTCACCAGGCGCTGGAACGCTTCGATCGCGACCGGGTAGTTCATGGTCACGTAGTACGACTCGCCCAGCCAGTAGTACGCGTTAGGCGCCAGCGCGCTGTCGGGGTACTTGGTGAGGAAGTCGCGGAAACCGCGCGATGCGGTGACGTAGTCGCCGCCACGCAGCGACTTGAACGCGGCGTCATAGGCCGCCTGCTCGGCAGGCGCGGCCTGGCCCGGGCTGGTGGACGCGGCGGCGGGTGCGGAAGGTGCCTGCGACGCGGCAGCGGCCGCGGGCGTCGCGGGCGGAGGTGTCGATGCGGCAGCCGACGGCTGCTGCTGGGCTGGCGCGCCACCCTTCTCGATACGGCCCAACCGCGAATCGACATCCGCGTATTGCGCCTTCTGGGAATCCTGGAGCTGCTTGTTCTGGTGCTGGAGCTCTTCGATCTGCCCCTGCAGCTGGGCTACCTGCTGCTGGAGATCGCTGACCTGGTTCACCAGCGACGTGGTGCCCGCGTTGGCCTGGCTCTGCTGCTCGAGCCGCGACACGCGGTCGGCGAGGCTGAGGCGGTCCTGGGCGATGGCGGGCAGAGCAAAAAGCGTGGCGGACGCGATCGCGCCCGCCACGCCAAGCCTGGCCGTGAAACGATTAGCCAGAGTCTTCTTCATTGCTTACTTCGCGGTGTAGACGATCTCGACGCGACGGTTCTTGGCCCAGCAGTCTTCGTTGTGCTCACGGCAGGTCGGCTTTTCCTTGCCGTAGCTGGTCACGTTGACCTGGCCAGCCGAACCACCGGCAGCCTGGAGCGCGCTGGAGACGGCATTGCCACGACGCTCGCCGAGGCCGAGGTTGTACTCGCGGGTGCCGCGCTCGTCGGTGTTGCCTTCGAGGGTCATCGCCGACATCGGACGGTCACGCAGGTACTTGGCGTGGCAGGCGATGATCTGCTCGAACTCCGGCTTGACGTCGTTCTTGTCGAAGTCGAAGTAGACGACGCGCTGACGCAGGCAAGCGTCGGTGTCGAGGTCGGACGGCTGGTACTTGCCGTCGTTGGTCGGAGCCTGGGTCTGGGTGACCGGGGCCGACTCGGCCGGCGGCGGGGTCTTGACCTGCTTCTTGGAGCAAGCGGCCGCACCGACGCAAAGCAGGGCGGCCAGGGTGATGGTAACGGTCTTATTCATGGGACGTTCCTTCAAACAGTTGAGTTCCGACAGTCGTTTTACGGTTTCGGGACAGACACCGCCGGTTGACCGGCTGTTTTTCTACTTGCATCCACGTTGACGGGGCGCTGTCCCGCACCCTACGCCCTCGCTCCGTCAGCCATCGAGTGACCGCCGGGTGTTCCATTATTCCTTATCGCCCGCGAAAAGGGCGCGGCAATACCGCGCCCCTCCCTGGACGTTGCCGACGTCGCGGCCCCCTGCGGGCGCGCCATCAGCGCTGTCTGTAGGGCCCCCATGCCGGTTCGCGCACGTCGCCGTCCGAAAGGACGAGACGCTGGCGCACCAGGCCGTCTGCCGAAACTGCATACAGGACGCCACGCGTACCCTGCGATGCCGCATAGAGAAGCATGCTCGCGTTGGGCGCGAAGCTGGGCGAATCGTCCACGTTGCCCGGGGACACGAAACGCACCTGACCGCCCAGGCTAAGGTCCATGATGGCGATACGATACACGTTCCCGTTGCCCTGCACCATCGCGATCTGCTTGCCGTCGTAGCTCACGTCGGCGCTGGCGTTGAAACCGCCCTGGAAGGTGACGCGCTGGGCATTGCCCCCGCTGACCGACGTCTTGTAGATCTGCGGCTTGCCCGAGCGGTCGGAGGTGAACAGGATGCTCTGGCCGTCCGGGGTGAAGGTCGGCTCGGTGTCGATGGCGAAGTTGTTGGTGATCCGGGTTTCGGTGCGGCTGGCCACGTCGATCACGAAGATCTCGGGGTTACCCACGTAGGACAGGCTCACCGCCAGCTTGCTGCCGTCGGGCGACCAGGCCGGGGCGCTGTTGATGCCCTTGGGGTGCGAGGCGATCAGGCTGCGCGATCCCGTGGAGATGTTCTGGATGTAGACGGCCGAATTGCCGCTTTCGAACGACACGTAGGCGATCTTGGTGCCGTCGGGCGACCACGCCGGGCCGAGCAGCGACTCGCGCGAGCGGGCCACCACCTGCGGGTTGTAGCCGTCCGAATCGGCCACGATGAGCGAGTACGTGGTGTTGTTGCCCGTGCCGACCGCCGTGATGTAGGCGATGCGGGTCCAGAACGCGCCACGGACTCCGGTGATCTTTTCGTAGATCTGGTCGGCGATCTGGTGGGCCACGCCACGCAGGTCACCCGTGGGCGCCGTGAAGGACTGGGCGAGCAGGCTCTGCTGACGGTTCACGTCCCACAGCTCGTACTCCACCTTGACCATGCCGCCGCCCGCATCGCTGATGCGGCCGATGGTGAGGAAGTCCTGCTTGAGAAGGCGCCAAGTGGCGAACTTGATGTCCGAGCCCTGCGACGGGGTCTCGACGATGTCGTTCTTGTCCAGCGAGCGGAATTTGCCGGAACGGTTGAAGTCGGCGCGGATCACGTCGGCGACGTCGGTCGGCAGCGGCGAACCGCCGGCCTGCGCGAAGGGAACCACCGCGATCGGCGTCGCGGTGGCGACGCCCTTGGCGATTTCCACGTTGAGCGACTGGGCGGCGGCGGGGCCGGCCACGAGGGCGGCCAGCCCGGCGAGGGCGGCGGCGAAACGGAGGATCGTCTTGCGCATGGGCTGATTCATTGCGACCTGAAGGAGAAAGTGGCGCCCGCATGGTAAGCGGGCTCCGATGGACCTGACTGACCCGATTCTGAATGCCCCGCGCCAGCCATGGCCACGCGGGCACGCCGAACCATCATTACGGCCGGAACGTGAAGGTGAGGTTGCGCTGGAAGACATCCTCGAAGCCCTGGTACGGCAACGGCTGGGCGCGGAGCACCGCGTTTTCCAGCGAAGCGCGGCCCGGGCCGTCGAACGGACAGCTGGCATCGACCTTGGCGCTCAGCACCTGGCCGCCCGGAATCTGCACCACGTGGACGATGCAGGCACCGTTGCCGATGTTCTCCGGCCGCAGCCAGTTTTGCGTCACGGCATTCTGGATGGCCGCGATGTAGGCCGCCTGCTTGCTGTCGTCCTTGCCGTTCTGCCCGGTCTGGGGCTTCTCGGCGAAGGGCAGGTCCTCGCGGCCGTCGTCCTTGGCGTTGGCCAGATCCTTCAGCTGCTGCTCGGCCTGCTTCTTCCTGGAGTCGGCCTGCTTCGTGTTCGACTTGGCGGCATCGAGCTGCTTGAAGATCTCGTCGATCTGCTTCTGTTTTTCCTTGCGCTTTTCTTCCTGGGCGTCGATCTCGGCCTGGCGCTGGCGCTGCTGCTCCTCTTGCAGGCGCTTGGCGTCCTCGGCCTTTTGCACCGCGTCGTCGACGACCTTTTCCTGGTCCTTCAGGGCAGGGACTTTCGGCGGCGGCGGCAGGGTTTCGACCTTCGGCTTCTCCGGCGGCGGGGGCGTCGGCGTGGGCTGGGCCGGCGGCGGAGGCACCGTGTTGGGCACCGGCTTCTGCGTGTGCTTCGGCGGCGGCGCCCCGGTGGGGCCGATGAGCACCGCCTCGATGGGCTGCCCCGGGAGCAGGATGGGCGCCTCGCACTTGAGCGGATTCCACTCGCGCGGAATCCCGAGCTTGTCGCCCCACTCTTCCCAGAACGTGCACGAGGTCACCGCGAGCCAGAGGAAGGCCGCGATGCCGACGTGGAGGACCGCGGCCCAGAAGACCGCGATGGACGTGCCGTTACGGTTTTCCATTCTGCGCGGACTGCGGCTGGCTCATGAGGCCGATTTTGGAGATGCCCGCTTCCTGGAGGATCGGGAGGATCTGGTACACCTTGCCGTAGCCCACGCGGTCGTCGCCCGCGAGCAGGACCTGGATTTCCGGGTTGGCGTCGTGGAACGCCGTGATCTTCTTCCTGAAGTCGTCGATGCTGACCGGCTCGCGCTTGGCGCCGTTGGCGGTCAGGTAGACCTGGCCCTCCGCATCCACGGAGACCACGATCGGGTCTTTCTTGTCCTGAAGGGACTTGGCGTTGGTCTGCGGCAGCTGAATGTCCACGCCGAGGTTCATCATGGGCGTGGTGACCATGAAGATGATCAGCAGCACGAGCATCACGTCGATATAGGGAACGACGTTGATCTCGGACTTGAGCTTCCGCTTTTGACGGCGGTGGGAAGTACGCATCGGGGAAACTCCGGGCTCAGGCCTCGTCCGTATGGAGCTGGCGCTGCAGCACCGAGGAGAATTCTTCCTGGAAGACCTCGTAGCGCGACGCGACGCGCTCGACCTTGTTGGCGTAGCGGTTGTACGCCCACACGGCCGGGATGGCGGCGAACAGGCCCATGGCGGTGGCGATCAGCGCTTCGGAGATGTGCGGGGCTACCACGGAAATGGTGACGTCCTTCATCTCGCCCAGGCCCTGGAAGGCGCCCATGATGCCCCACACCGTGCCGAACAGGCCCACGTAAGGACTGATCGAACCCACGTTGGCGAGGAATTCGAGGTTCTGCTCGAGCTTGCCGATCTCGCGGGTGCCGGCCACGCGCATGGCGCGCTCGGAGCCTTCCATGACGCGGTTGGCATCGGTGATGCGGCGCTGGCGCTGGCGGGCGAATTCGCGGAAGCCGGCCTCGAAGATGTTTTCCATGCCGTGCTGGCCGTCGCGGTTACCCACCTCGCGGAACAGCGCGGCCAGGTCAGCACCCGACCAGAAGCGGTCTTCGAAAGCCTCGGCGTTGGCGTGGGCCTGCTTCAGCTGGGTGTACTTGCGGATGATGATCACCCACGAGAGGAAGGAGAACCCCAGAAGGAGCAGCATGACCAGCTGCACGGGCAGGCTCGCTTCCGAGACCAGCTTGAAAATATTGAGTCCACCGTTCATCGCAAGAAGGCTCTCCGCCGTAAAATCAAAGGCTTGGGTAGTAAAGGGTCAGGCAGGAAACAGGCCGTCCGGCACCAGGGCCGGCCGCATCGTGTCGAAATTGACGCAAGCCACGCGCACCGTGGCGCGCACCAGGGCCGCATCCCCGCGAACGATCTCCTGATCGAAAAGGATACTGGCTGAACGGTGCTCTTTGACGGCCACGCTTACCAGGAGTTCATCATCCAGACGGGCCGGACGAAGGAAATCGATCTGCATGTCGCGGACGACGAAGCCCAGGCCCGTGGTGGACCGCAGGGTACTCTGGTCGATGGTTTGGGCGCGCATCCACTCCGAGCGCGCCCGCTCCATGAAGCGGACGTAATTGGCGTGGTAGACCAGGCCCCCCGCATCGGTGTCTTCCCAATAGATGCGGATGGGCCATTGGAAGACGCTCATGGCTCGTCCTGGAAAAGATCGGGCGTCGCGGCCTGCCGTGGCGGCGGGTTGAGTCCCAGGTGGCGCCAGGCCTTGGCCGAGGCCATGCGACCTCGCGCCGTGCGGATCAGGAAGCCCTGCTGGATGAGATAGGGCTCGACCACGTCCTCGAGCGTGCCGCGGTCTTCGCTGAGCGCGGCGGCCAACGACTCGACGCCTACCGGGCCGCCATCGAAGTTTTCGATGATGATGCCCAGCAGGCGGCGATCGAGATCGTCGAAGCCCTCGGCGTCGACCTTGAGCATGTCGGTAGCCGCCCTGGCCAGGGCGTGGTCGATGCGGCCGTCGCCGCGCACCTCGGCAAAGTCGCGCACGCGGCGCAGCAGCCGGTTGGCGATGCGCGGCGTACCGCGCGAACGGCGGGCGATTTCCATCGCGCCCTCCACGTCGCACTCCACGCCGAAGATGCGTGCCGCACGGCGCACGATGGCCGTCAGCTCGTCGACGCTATAGAACTCCAGACGCTGGATGATGCCGAAACGGTCGCGCAGCGGACCGGTGAGCAGGCCGGCGCGCGTAGTGGCACCGATCAGCGTGAACGGCGGCAGATCGAGCTTGATCGACCGGGCCGCGGGGCCCTCGCCGATCATGATGTCGATCTGGAAGTCTTCCATCGCCGGGTAGAGCACTTCCTCCACCACTGGCGAAAGGCGATGGATCTCGTCGACGAAGAGCACGTCGTGCGCCTCGAGGTTGGTGAGCAGCGCCGCGAGGTCGCCCGCGCGCTCGAGCACCGGACCGGACGTGGAGCGCACGTTCACGCCCAGCTCGTTGGCGATCACGTGGGAGAGCGTGGTCTTGCCCAGGCCGGGCGGACCGAAGATCAGCGTGTGGTCGAGCGCCCCGCCGCGCCGCTTGGCGGCCTCGATATAGATGGCCATCTGCTCGCGCACCGCCCGCTGGCCGAGATACTCGGCCAGGCGTTTCGGGCGGATGCTGGCTTCCAGCGCCTCGTCGTCCATGGCGGCGGCGGAGGAAATGATGCGGTGCTCGGACATGGCCGCATTATGGCATCTACCAGAGGGGGTGGGAGGTCAAATCTCGACCTGCGCACCCAGCTCGATCAGCCGGTTGCCCGGGATCTGGAAGAACGCCGTGGCCGGCAGCGCGTTGCGGGCGAGGAAGGCGAAGAGCTTGTCGCGCCACAGGGCCATGCCGGGGCGACGCACGTCCGCCACGATGGTTTCGCGCGACAGGAAGAACGTGGTGTCCATCATGTCGAAGTCGATGCCCAGGCTGCTCGCGCGCGACAACGAGAGCGGGATGTTCGGGTCTTCCGCGAAACCGTAGCGCAATTGCAGGCCGTAGAAGCCACCGCCGTATTCGATGAGTTCCATGCGCTCGTCGTAATCGGCCACCGGGGTCTCCAGCATTTCGACGGTGAGCAGCACGTTGCGCTCGTGCAGCACCTTGTTGTGCTTGAGGTTGTGCAGCATCGCGTGCGGCACGGAATTCTGGTTGGCGGTGAGGAACACGGCCGTGCCCGGCACGCGCAGCGGCGGGTGGTCGGCGATGTTGGCCACGAACGGTTCGAGCGCGAGGCCGGATTGCTTGATCTCGCGCACCACGAGGTCGCGGCCACGGCGCCAGGTGGTCATCACGGTGAAGATCACCACGCCCAGCACCAGCGGGAACCAGCCGCCATGGGCGATCTTCAGCGCGTTGGCGCCGAAGAACGCGAGATCGGTGATGAGGAAGATCACGCCCACGGCGATCACCGCCGACCAGTGCCAGTTCCAGCGGCGCTTGGCCACCACCAGCGCCAGCAGCGTGGTCATGGTCATCGTGCCGGTCACGGCGATGCCGTAGGCCGCGCCGAGGTTGTTCGACGAGCGGAAGCCCAGCACGGCCAGCACTACCAGTACGAGCAGCAGGCGGTTGATCCAGGGCACGAAGATCTGCCCGGACATCTCGCGCGAGGTATGCACCACGGCCATGCGCGGCGAGTAGCCCAGCGACATCGCTTCGCGCGTCATCGAGAACGCGCCGGAAATGACCGCCTGCGACGCGATCACGGCCGCGGCGGTGGCCAGGGCGATCATGGGGTACAGCAGGTTCTCGGGCACCAGCTTGTAGAACGGGTTCTCGATGGCGGTCTGGTCGTGCAGCAGCAGCGCGCCCTGGCCGAAATAGTTGATCAGCAGCGCGGGCAGCACGAAGAAGAACCACGCATAGCGAATGGGCTTCTTGCCGAAGTGGCCCATGTCGGCATACAGCGCCTCGCCGCCGGTGAGCGCCAGCACCACGCCGCCGAGGGCGATGAAGGCCTGCTTGCCGTGCGACATGAAGAAGCTCACCGCGTGGCGCGGATCGAGCGCGAACAGTACCTGCGGATGCGCCATGATCTGGCGCATGCCGAGCACGGCCAGCACGAGGAACCACACCACCATCACCGGCGCGAACGCCTTGCCCACGAGATTGGTGCCGTGCCGCTGGATGGCGAACAGCACCAGCAGGATCACCAGGCAGATGGGCAGCACGTAGGTATCGAGCGTGGGCGCCGCGACCTCCAGGCCTTCCACCGCCGAGAGCACCGACATGGCTGGCGTGATCACGCCGTCGCCGTAGAACAGCGAGGCGCCGAAGATACCGATGGCGGCCAGCACCCAGCGCGCGCGGGGCGAACCGCTGACGCTTCGCTGCGCCAGGGCCATGAGCGCCATGATGCCGCCCTCGCCCTTGTTGTCGGCGCGCATCACGAAGGTGACGTACTTGAGCGAGATCACCATCAGCAACGACCAGAAGATCAGCGAAAGCACGCCCAGCACGGCCTCGGGCTGCGGGGTCATCCCGTGCGTGCCGAGGGTTTCCTTCATGGTGTAGAGCGGACTGGTGCCGATGTCGCCGAACACGACGCCGATGGCGCCCAGGGCGAGCGTGGCGAGCTTCCTGCCGTGCGCGTTGCGCAGCTCTTCCTCGTGGGTCATGCCCATGGATTTCAACTCCCCAGCGCGGCGCGCAGCGCCTTGCGGATGATGGCTTCGGCCGAATCGCCCTCGGCGGCCACCTTGGTGACCAGGCGGAGGGCTTCGGGCGGTTTGTAGCCCAGTTGTTGGAGGGCCACCGTGGCCTCGCCCACGGGATCGGCGGGCACCGCCTCACCCACCGCGGACACCGGCAGGCGCACGCCCACCGCGTCGACGCGGTCGCGCAACTCCACCACCATGCGTTCGGCGGTCTTCTTGCCGATGCCCGGAATCTTGGTGAGGGCGACCACGTCGCCCGCGTGCACCAGGCGCGAAAGCTCGTCGGTGGCCACGCCCGAGAGCACGGCCAGAGCGATCTTCGCGCCGATGCCGCTCACCTTGAGCAGGTGACGGAACATGGCGCGCTCGGCTTCGCGAAGGAAACCGTAGAGCGACACGCCGTCTTCCTTCACCGCGTAATGGGTGAGCAGGATCACTTCCTTGCCGGTGGCCGGCAGGTCGTAGATGGTCGACATGGGGGCGTCGACCTCGTAACCGACGCCACCCACCTCGATGAGGAGCGACGGCGGTTGCTTGCTTATGAGAGTGCCACGCAGGCGGCCGATCATCGGCGACGTCTCCATGCCGTGCGCGGGATACCCACGCGGTGGATGCTGGAACGGGTGTGCGCATGGGCGATGGCGATCGCCAGCGCGTCGGCCGCGTCCGCCTGAAGCGGACCCTTGATGCCGAGGATCATCCCGATCATATGCTGGACCTGGGTCTTGTCGGCGCGGCCGGTACCGACCACCGCCTGTTTCACCTCGGTCGCTGCGTATTCGTGCACCACGATTCCCTGGCTGACCACCGCACATACGGCCGCGCCGCGCGCCTGGCCCAGCTTGAGGGCCGAATCCGCGTTGCGCGCCATGAAGACGCGCTCGATCGCGGCTTCCGCCGGACCGTGCGCGCCGATGATGGCGCAGAGTTCGTCAAAGATGCGTTTCAGGCGCAGGGGAAAGGTCTCTTCGCCCGCCACCATCAGCGCGCCGTGCCACACGTGGGTGAGCGCGCCGTTGTCCGCCACGTCGATCACGCCGACGCCCGTGCGTTGACTGCCCGGATCGATGCCGAGGATGCGGGTCATGACAGCGGATGTAACACGGGCGGGTGCGAAGGAGGCCGCGAAGGCCTCACTCGTCGTCCGCTTCCTGCGGAAGGATGGCGTTGTGGTACACCTCGTCCACGTCGTCGAGGCTGTCCAGGCGGGCCAGCAGCTTCTGGAACTGTTCGAGGGCTTCGCCCGTGGGCGTGACCAGCGGGCCGTTCGGACGCATCACCACGTCGGAGCCGTCGATCTCGAAGCCGGCGGCGGCCAGCGCCTTGCGCATGGCTTCCACCGCGATCGGATCGGCGGCGAGCAGCACCGTGCCGATGCCGTTTTCGATGACGATGTCTTCCGCGTTGTTCTCGATGGCGGCTTCTTCGAGCTTCGCCTCCACGTCGGCGTCGCCGCCGGTGTGTACCACCACCTGGCCCACGCGAGTGAACTGGAACGCCACCGAATTGGTGGTGCCCATGTTGCCGCCCAGCTTGGTGAGCGCCGCGCGCACGTCTGCGACGGTGCGCGTCTGGTTGTCGGTGACGCAGTCGATGATGAGCGCGGTGCCCGCCGGGCCGTAGCCCTCGTAGCGGATCTCGTGCATGTCGGCGCCGCCGTCGGCACCCGAGCCGCGCTTGATCGCGCGCTCGATGGTGTCCTTGGTCATGTTGGCGGCCAGGGCCTTGTCGACGGCCGCGCGCAGGCGCGGATTGCCGGCCGGGTCGGGCACGCCGCCACGCGTGGCGATGGTGATTTCGCGGATCAGCTTGGTGAACACCTTGGCGCGCTTGGCGTCTTCGGCGTTCTTGCGACCTTCGATGGACGGGCCTCTACCCATGTTCGATTCCTGGACATACCGGACGGACAGGGGCGGGATTCTAGCGGAAGTGGGTCTCGCGAAGGGAATCGGGGCGATGTCGCGACCGGGATTCGCCGATACGATCGGCTCCCACCCCTTCGGTAGCAAGCTCCCCGGCAAAGGGGTGGGAGCCGATCGTATCGGCGAATCAGGCTTGCGGGCGCGCCCGGTTCAAGCGACGTCGAAACGCCCCTCCCTCAGAAAAACCGCCACCTGCCGGGCCACGTCGGCCGATACGAGCATCCCCGTATGGCTGGTTTCCAGCACGCAATGGGCAGCCAGTCCGGGCAACCGGGTTTCCTCCACGCCCACCGTGCCGTCGTGCTGGTCACCCAGTTCGCCGATGAGGGAACCCAGGCCCACGGGCTGGCGCCCGGCGATCATGCCGACCTCGCGATGGCCGTCCCAGCGGTCGAGCCCGTGTTCGAGCAGTTCACGCGAGCGGCCCAGCAGCATGTCGCCGCCCCAGCTGTGGGTAAGCCCCCGCGCGGCGCCGCTGCCATTGAGCGGTGAGCCCAGGCAGACGATGCGACCGTCGGGAAGGTCGTCGTCACGACAGGCCAGCAAGGCCAGGATGCCGCCCAGGCTATGCCCCACCACGTGGACCGGACCGGGGCCCAGCCCACGGATGCGCCGGCGCAGACGCTCGATGGCCTGTTCCGGCGGCGCGGCCACGCTCATGTATTCGAACTGGTGGACGCGGAACCCCTCGTCACGCAGACGACGATGCAGCATCGCCATCGCGAACCCGCGCATCCACAGGCCGTGGAGCAGGAGGACGTCGACGGGAGGCAGGGCATTCATCGGCAAACCGGACCGATCAGGCCTTCGGCGGCTCCGCGGCCACCCGTACGTGCAGTTCCTTCAGCTGCGGCTCGGACACCGGCGACGGCGCGTCGGTCATCAGATCCTGCGCGCTGGTGGTCTTCGGGAAGGCGATGACGTCGCGGATCGACTCGGTGCCGGCCATGAGCGCGGCGATGCGGTCGATGCCGAAGGCCAGGCCGCCGTGGGGCGGCGCGCCCAGGCGCAGCGCCTTGAGCAGGAAGCCGAACTTGGCCTCGGCCTCTTCCGCGCCGATGCCGAGCAGGTCGAACACCGCGCTCTGCATCTCCGGACGGTGGATGCGGATGGATCCGCCGCCGATCTCGTTACCGTTGAGCACCATGTCGTAGCCGCGGCTCACCGCGACGGCGGCGTTGGCACGCAGGTCGGCGATGTCGTCGACCTTGGGCGCGGTGAACGGATGGTGGAGCGCGACGAAACGCTGTTCTTCGTCGTCGTATTCGAACATGGGGAAGTCGGTGACCCACACCGGCTTCCAGGTGTTCTCGACGAAGCCGCGATCGCGGCCGACCTTCAGGCGCACGGCGCCCATGAAGTCGGTGACGGTCTTCCAGCGGCCCGCGCCGAAGAACACGATGTCGCCGTCGGCGGCGCCGGTGAGCGTCAGCACCTGTTCGAGCGCGGCATCGTCGAGGAACTTGGCCACCGGCGAGTTGATGCCCTCGCGGCCCTTGGCGAGGTCGTCGACCTTGAGCCAGGCCAGGCCCTTCGCGCCGTACTTGCCGGCGAATTCGGCGAGGCCGTCGATCTCCTTGCGCGACAGCGCGGCGCCGCCGGGCACGCGCAACGCCGCCACACGGCCGGCCGGGTCGTTGGCCGGCTCGGCGAACACCTTGAACTCGATGTGCTTCACCGCGTCGGCCACGTCCACCAGTTCCAGCGGGTTGCGCAGGTCGGGCTTGTCGGAGCCGTAGCGGCGCATCGCCTCTTCGTAGGTCATGCGCGGGAAACGCGCGTCGAGCTCCACGCCGCGCACCTCGCGGAACACGTGGCGGATGAGGTCTTCGACGAAGTCCTGCACGTGGTGCTCTTCGACGAAGGCGAACTCGAGGTCGAGCTGGGTGAACTCCGGCTGGCGGTCGGCGCGGAGGTCTTCGTCGCGGAAGCAGCGGGCGATCTGGTAGTAGCGGTCGAAGCCCGCCATCATCAGGATCTGCTTGAACAGCTGTGGCGACTGCGGCAACGCGTAGAACTGACCCGCGTGCACGCGGCTGGGCACCAGGTAGTCGCGCGCGCCTTCCGGCGTGGCCTTGGTGAGGATCGGGGTTTCGATGTCCTGGAAGCCGGCGGCATCGAGATAGCGGCGCAGGGCGCGGACCAGCGCGGTGCGCGTGCGCATCATGTGCTGCATCTCGGGACGGCGCAGGTCGAGGTAGCGGTAGGTCATCCGCAGGTCCTCGTTGGGCGTCTCGTGCAGCGCGAACGGCAGGTCGCGCGCGGCGTTGAGGATCTCGACGGTGTCGGCCACCAACTCGACGGTGCCGGTCTTGAGCTTGTCGTTGACCGAGATGCGCTTGCGGACCTGGCCGGCGACCTTCACCACGTATTCGTAGCCCAGTTCGCCGGCGACGGCGAAGGCGGCGGCGTTGTCGCGCTCGATCACGATCTGGGCGATGCCCTCATGGTCACGGAGATCGACGAAGGCCGTATGGCTCTGGAGGCGAATGGTGTTGACCCAACCACAAAGGGTCACGTCCTTGCCGATCAGCGACTCGTCGATGAGGCCGCAAAAATGGGTGCGCATGCGCTTGAAGCTCCGGCCGCCCCAGGGCGGTGAATGGCGTGGGAAAAGACCCCGGATCGTAGCAGATCCGGGGCCTTTCCTGCCGCGAGAACCGGCGGAATCGCCGCGGGACCGGCCCGCGGCGAAACCCAGAGGCCGGCAGTGTCCCGGCCGCGAATACCTCAGCGACCGCCTACGCCGAAGAACCCGCGGCAACCGTGGTCGACCCAGATGCCGTCGCGCGTGGCGCCCCAGCTGTAGCCTTCCTGGCAACGGGCATCCGAGTTCTGCCGGACCAGGCGCACGCCGCCACGCGTGTCGACGGGACAGAAGCCGCGACGGCCGTCGCGGCTGCCGCAATCCACTTCCTGGTAGCGGCCGCCACCCCAGCCGCCGCCGGGACGTCCGCCGCCCCAGCCCGGGCGGTCGCCACCCCAGCCACCGGCTTCGGCGAAGATGCCGCGGCAGCCGTCGTCGACCCATAGCACGCCACGGTCGATGTCCCATGTGCGACCACGGATGCAGGCCGCCTTCGAGTCTTGCCGGACCAGGCGGGCGTCACGCCAGCCGACACGGCATTCGCCGCGATGGCCGTCCTTGCTTCCGCAATCGCGGGTATCGCCGCCACCGTAGCGCTGGGCCTGTGCCGGGAACGACACCGCCCCCATCGCGAACGCCATCGCCGCCACGGCGATCCCACCAAGAAATGCACGCATGCCCCTACTTCCTCGTCAGTTGCGACCGATCGTCGGAGGCCACGCTATCGCAAGAAACTGCAACGCGGATTGAATGGATTCTTGCGGGAAGATTACGTGTCCGACGAACTCGACGACGCGGGCGCCGGTGCCGGGGCGGGCGCGGGAGCCGGGGCGGACGAGCCGTTGTCGGCCAGGTTGCGCTTTTTGTCGCCGTCTTTCTTGAAATCCGTCTCGTACCAGCCGCCGCCAGCCAGGCGGAACTGGGGGGCGCTCAGCATGCGGCCCACGCGGGGTTCGCCGCAGTTCGGGCAGACGGTGGGATCGGGGTCGGAAATCTTCTGCAGGCGGTCGAAGCGGTGGCCGCAGGCCTGGCACTGGAATTCGTAGATGGGCATGGAAAGGCTTCCTCGGGAGCACCAGCCGGCCATTATCGGGTGGCGCGCGGCCTTTTCAATCCTGCGCCCGGGTAACGGGGCACCGCCACACCCGACGAATGCCGCCGGCTTTTTCGCATTGCACCAAAATGGCGAAACAAGCCAGTTTCGTACCAAATCCCTTTTTTAAGGTGTTTCGTAGCGCACTTTCCCCTTATTGGCGCAAAACGAAACTGTCGTATTGACGCACCGCAACAGCCCTGCCTAGCCTCGATCCAACACGGCCGCCGGCCGTGTCGCGGGGTGTGCCGCGCCCCGCGTGCCGACAAGATCGCCCTGGGGAAAGCACCGATGACGAAAGGCACGACCCTCCGACGCAAGCCCGGAAGCCGCTGGCTACCGATCCTTGGCCTCACGATCGTAACCCCCGGTTACGCCCAGGAAGCGGCTTCACCGCCCCAGGCGGGCGAGGCACGACAGCTCGACCAGGTCGTCGTGACCGGCACCCGCACGACGACGCGCACGGAAGCCAGCTCGCTGTCCCCTATCGACGTGCTCACCCCACGGGACCTTACGTCCACCGGCAGCCCGGAACTGGCCACGGCGCTGGCCCGGCTCCTGCCCTCGCTCGACTTCCCCCGCCCGGCCATCAACGACGGCAACGACGCGATACGCCCGGCCAGCCTGCGCGGCCTGTCGCCGGACGCAACGCTGGTGCTCGTCGACGGCAAGCGTTACCACACCTCCGCGCTGGTCAATTACAACGCCTCCGTCGGCCGCGGCTCGGCGCCGGCGGACCTCAATTCCATTCCCATCTCGGCCATCGACCACATCGAGGTGCTGCGCGACGGCGCCGCGGCGCAGTACGGCTCCGACGCCATCGCGGGAGTGATCAACATCGTGCTCAAACACGGCGCCGCGGCGGGATCGAACATCATCACCGCCAACGGCGGCGTCATGGACAAGGGCGACGGCGCGACGAACGGCATCGATGGCTCGATGGGCGTCGACCTGGGCGGCAAGGGCGCCGACGCCAAGGGCTGGCTGCGCGTGGCGTGGAATTACCAGAACACCATGAACACCAACCGCGCGGCGCCCCTGAGCCTGTTCACGCCCGAAGAGGCGGCCGACGGCAATATCGCGCACCAGCGTTACGGCGATCCCGCGGTGAAGACCTACCAGGCGCTCACCAACTTCCAGTACGCCGTGGCGCATAACGTGGACCTGTACGGCGTGCTCAGCCTGAGCCGGCGCGACGTGACGTCGAACGGCTATTACCGCGGCGCCACCAACGCCCGCAATGTGCCCGAGGTGTATCCCGACGGCTTCCTCCCGCAGATCGTCAACCACACCAACGACAGCACCGCCATCCTCGGCATCAAGGGCACGACCGATGGTGGCTGGCGCTGGGACGCTTCGGGCAACTACGGCATCAATTCGCTCGTTTTCGACGTCGCCCACAGCATCAACACCAACCTCTACTACTCCACCGGCCAGTCGCCGACGTACTTCAACGCGGGCACCTTCAAGAATTCGCAGGCGCTCGCCAACGTGGACATCGGCAAGGACTTCAGCGTGGGCTGGCTGCCCAATCCGCTGACGCTCGCGTTCGGTGCCGAGTACCGCAGGGAGAAGTACCAGATCGACGCGGGCGATCCGGATTCGTACTACTTCAACCAGGCCACCCTGATTCCCGGCACCGATACCCCGTACGCCGGTGGCGCGCAGGTCTTCCCCGGCCTCTCGCCCTCCGCCGCGGGAAGCTTCACCCGCCACAGCCAGGCGGCCTACGTCGATCTGGAAACCGACGTCACCGATCGGTTCTCCGCCGGCATCGCCGGACGCTACGAGCATTACAGCGACGCGGGCGCGACCCGTTCGGGCAAGGTCTCGATGCGCTACCAGTTCACGCCGGACTTCGCGTTGCGCGGCACGGTCTCCAACGGCTTCCGTGCCCCGTCGCTCGCGCAGCAGAATTACCAGTCCGTCGTGACGATCATCGATCCCAGCACGGGGCAGCTCGCGCAGACCGGCACGTATCGCACCTCCGACCCGGCCGCGGTCGCCCTCGGCGCGAAGGCGCTCAAACCGGAGAAATCCTTCAATTACGGCCTCGGGGCCGTGTGGGAACCGCTCACGAACCTGAGCGCCACGCTGGACGTGTACCAGATCCGCATCTGGAACCAGATCCTGTACTCCGACACGATCAGCCTCACCGATCCGGTGCTCGCCGCGTACTTCAACAGCGTGGTGCCCGGCCAGCAGGTCACGGCCGTCCAGTACTTCGCCAATGCGGCGACCACGCGCACGCGCGGCGCGGACCTGGTGGTGAATTACCGCATTCCCACCACGAACGCCGGCGAATTCGACCTGATGGCCAGCGGCAACTACAACAAGGTGAAAGTGCTCGACGTGGCCGCCACCCCGGCCATCCTGCAGGCGAACGCGTCGGAGGGCATCGAACTGTTCGGCCGCTCGAGCCAGGGCCTGCTGACCAAGGCCACGCCACGCACCAAATACGTCCTCGGCGGCGACTGGTCGCACGGCGGCTTCCATGCGCACGCCGACCTCACCCGCTACGGCGCGGTCACGCGCGTGACGACCGACGCGTCGACGGACCAGACGTTCGCCGCGCGGTGGCTGCTGAACACGTCGGCGGGCTACACGCTCGACGCGTGGAGCTTCACGCTGGGCGTCGACAACGTCACCAACCAGTACCCGACGCGCGTGAGCCCGACGAACACCGGCGAGGACTATTTCAGCGGCCTGCAGTACTCGGCGTTGTCGCCCTTCGGCTTCAACGGGCGGTATTACTACGCGAAGGTCGGCTTCCGCTTCTGACCGAACGCAAGGCGGACGGCCATCGTGCGCGAACGAACGATGGCCGTCCGGGTCAGGCTGCGGTGAAGATCAGGTGGCTGCCGTCCGAGTCCACCGTCACCGTCTGGCCTGGCGAGAACGCACCCTGCAGGATGCGCTGCGCCAGGGGGTTCTCCAACTGCTGCTGGATCGCGCGCTTGAGCGGACGCGCGCCGTACACGGGATCGAAGCCCGCACTGCCGAGCAGGTCGAGCGCCGCGTCGGTGATCTCCAGGCCCAGCTGGCGTTCGGCCAGGCGCTTGCCCAGGTAGTCCAGCTGGATGCGCGCGATGGCGCGGATCTGCTTCTTGTCCAGCGGACGGAACACCACGAGGTCGTCGAGGCGGTTGATGAACTCCGGGCGGAAGTGCGCCTGCACCACGCCGAGCACCGAGGCCTTCATCTGCAGGTAATCCGCTTCGCTGTCGCCGGCCTGTTCCTGGATCAGGTTCGACCCGAGGTTCGAGGTCATGACGATGACCGTGTTGCGGAAATCGACGGTGCGGCCCTGGCCGTCCGTGAGGCGGCCGTCGTCGAGCACCTGCAGCAGGATGTTGAAGACGTCCGGGTGGGCCTTCTCGACCTCGTCGAGCAGGATCACGCTGTAGGGGCGTCGACGCACCGCCTCGGTGAGGTAGCCGCCCTCTTCGTAACCCACGTAACCCGGAGGCGCGCCGACCAGCCGGCTCACGGAGTGCTTCTCCATGAACTCGCTCATGTCGATGCGGACCATCGCGTCCTGCGTGTCGAAGAGGAAGTCGGCCAGCGCCTTGCACAGCTCGGTCTTGCCCACGCCGGTCGGACCAAGGAACAGGAACGAACCGTACGGACGATTCGGATCGGACAGGCCGGCGCGCGCGCGACGAATCGCGTCGGAAACGGCACGCACCGCTTCTTCCTGGCCCACCACGCGCCCGTGCAGCGCCTCTTCCATGTGCAGCAGCTTCTCGCGCTCGCCCTCGAGCATCTTCGCCACCGGGATACCGGTCCAGCGCGCGACCACCTCGGCGATTTCCTCCGCGGTGACGCGATCCTGCAGAAGCGTGAAATCCTGCTTCTCGGCCTGCTGCGCCGCGGCCAGTTGCGCTTCCAAAGCCGGCAGGCGGCCGTACTGGATCTCGCTCATCGCGCCGTAGTCCTGGCGGCGCTGCGCGGCTTCCAGTTCGAGGCGGGCCTGCTCGATCTGCTCCTTGATCTTCGTGGCGCCCTGCAGCGTGGCCTTTTCCGACTTCCATACCTCGTTGAGGTCGGAGAACTCGCGATCGAGCTTCTCGATGTCGGCCTCGAGGTTGGCGAGGCGCTGCTTCGATTCGTCGTCCTGCTCTTTCTTGAGCATCTCGCGCTGGATCTTCAGCTGGATGAGGCGCCGTTCCAGGCGGTCGAGTTCTTCCGGCTTCGAATCGATCTCCATGCGGATGCGCGACGCGGCCTCGTCCATCAGGTCGATGGCCTTGTCGGGCAGCTGGCGATCGGGGATGTAGCGCGCGGACAGCGTGGCGGCCGCGACGATCGCGGGATCGGTGATCTCCACGCCGTGGTGCACGGCGTAGCGCTCCTTCAGGCCGCGCAGGATCGCGATGGTGTCTTCCACGCTGGGCTCGCCGACGTAGACCTTCTGGAAGCGGCGCTCGAGCGCGGCGTCCTTCTCGACGTACTTGCGGTATTCGTCGAGCGTGGTGGCGCCGATGCAATGCAGCTCGCCGCGCGCCAGCGCGGGCTTGAGCATGTTGCCCGCGTCCATCGCGCCGTCGGCCTTGCCCGCGCCGACCATCGTGTGCAGCTCGTCGATGAAGAGGATGACCCGGCCTTCCTGCTTGGAGAGGTCGTTGAGCACGCCCTTGAGGCGCTCCTCGAATTCGCCGCGGAACTTCGCGCCGGCGATGAGCGCTCCCATGTCGAGCGACAGCACGCGCTTGTCGCGCAGGCCCTCGGGCACCTCGCCGTTGACGATGCGCTGGGCGAGGCCTTCGACGATGGCGGTCTTGCCGACGCCGGGCTCGCCGATGAGCACGGGATTGTTCTTGGTGCGACGCTGCAGCACCTGGATCGTGCGACGGATCTCCTCGTCGCGGCCGATCACCGGATCGAGCTTGCCGCTCTCCGCGCGCTCGGTGAGGTCGATGGTGTACTTCTCCAGCGCCTGGCGCTGCTCCTCGGCGTTTTCCGATTGCACCTTCTCGCCGCCGCGCAGCTTGTCGATGGCGGCCTCCAGGCGCTCCTTCGTGGCCCCGGCGGCCTTCATCACGCCGCCGAGTTCGCCGCGATCCTCCAGCGCCGCCAGCACGAACAGCTCGCTGGCGATGAACTGGTCGCCACGTTGCTGGGCCAGCTTGTCGGTGAGATTGAGCACGCGGCTCAGGTCGTTGCCGAGGTTGACCGTGCCTTCCTGCCCGCTCACCTTCGGCAGGCGGTCGAGGATCTCGTTTACGCGCTGGCGCAGCGCCGGCACGTTGACCTGGGCCTGGGTGAGCAGGGGTGCCGTGGATCCGCCCTGCTGGTCGAGCAGCGCGGCCATGACGTGCACCGGTTCGATCATGTTGTGGTCGCGGCCGACGGCCAGCGACTGCGCATCGGCCAGCGCCTGCTGGAAACGCGACGTGAGTCTGTCCATTCGCATGGTTGTAGTCTCCGAAAGGTTCCGGCGCCCCCGGGACCCTCCCCGCGACCGCCTCTGGCGTCACAGATGCGGGTGAGATCCTTCGGCTTCAACGGTATATCACGCGCGGGAGATAGCGGATCTTTCACGTTCGCACGGGCATCCTCGACCGGTTTCCTTCCATGGAGCCGCCGTGACCGCCCGCCTCCCGCCACCGCCGTCCGATCTTATCCATCCCGGAAGCGCCCTCTTCCTCGATGCCGACGGCACCCTGCTCGACTTCGCCGACGATCCGGACGCCGTGGCCCCCGCCGCCGGACTCGTCGCCACGCTGGATACGCTGCACGCCGCTCTCGGCGGCGCCCTCGCCCTCGTGAGCGGACGCCCCGTCGACGGGCTCGACCGCATCTTCGGCCGACCCGGCTGGGCCGCCGCCGGCCAACACGGCCTCGAGCGCCGGGACGGGCGCGGCAAGGTGACCACCATGTCGGTCGACCGCGACGAACTGTCGCGCCTGCGTGCCACGGTGCACGCCGTGGGGGACGCGTTGCCGGGCGTGCGCGTGGAGGACAAGAGCTGGTCGGTGGCACTGCATTGCCGCGAGCGTCCGGAATACGACGCGGAACTGGCCCGACGCGCCCCGGAGATCGTCGCCGCCTTCCGCGGCTTCGAACTGCAGCCGGGCAACCGCGTATACGAGTTCAAGCCCCGGGGCATGGACAAGGGCATCGCCGTGTCCCGGTTCCTCGACGAAGCGCCGTTTCGTGGCCGTGTTCCCGTCTACCTCGGCGACGACCTCACCGATGAACATGCCTTCGCGCTGGTGAACGAGCGTGGCGGCGCCTCGGTGCGCATCGGCGACAGGACGCCGACGCACGCGGCGTTCACGTTGTCTAGCCCGGCCGACGTCCACGCTTGGCTGAACACCGTGAAGACCACACTCACGCGGGGAGCCGCAAACGCAACATGAGCCGACTAGTCGTCATATCGAACCGGGTGGCGCTGCCCAAGCAGACCCAGACCGGCGGCCTGGCCTCCGCGATGAACGCGGCCCTGCAGGAAATGGGCGGCCTCTGGTTCGGCTGGAGCGGCAACTTGGCCGCCGAAACGGGCAAGGAGCTGCATGAGGTCGAGGACGGGCACATCAGCTACGCCACCATCGATCTTTCCAAGGCGGACCACGACGATTACTACAGCGGTTTCGCCAACCGTGCGCTCTGGCCCCTGTTCCACTACCGCGGCGACCTGGTCGATTACCGCCGCGACCACCTGGAAGGCTACCTGCGGGTCAACCGCATCTTCGCCAAGCGCGTCGCGAAGCTGCTGAAGAAAGACGACATCGTCTGGGTGCACGACTACCACCTGATTCCGCTGGCCGCGATGCTGCGCGAACTGGGCGTGGAGAACCGCATCGGTTTCTTCCTGCATACCCCGCTGCCCTCGGCCGGTCTGCTCATCACCCTGCCCCGCCACCGCGAGATCCTCGAATCCTTCGCCTCGTACGATCTCGTGGGCCTGCATACGCAGCGCGACCTGCGCGCGCTGGAAGACTACTTCCTGCATGAACTGGGCGCCGCGATGCGCACGGGCGGACGCATCCGCGCGGCCAACGGGCGCATCTTCCGTGCGGGCGTGTTCCCGATCAGCATCGACACCGCCGAGGCGGTGGAACTGGCCCATCGCGCCGAGGACGCGGGCGCGGTCGCCAAGCTCAAGGCTTCCATCGACGATCGCGCGCTGATCATCGGCGTGGATCGCCTGGACTATTCCAAGGGCCTGCCGGAGCGTTTCGAGGGCTTCGCCCGGCTGCTGCGCGACCACAAGGACCTTCGCGGGCGCGTATCGCTGCTGCAGATCGCCCCGCCTTCGCGTTCTGACGTGCCCGAGTACCGCTCGCTGCGTCGCGAGCTGGAGCGCAGCGCGGGGCACATCAACGGTCAGTACGCCGAACCGGATTGGGTGCCCATCCGCTACGTGAACAAGTCGTTCGGCCACAAGGTGCTGGCGGGTTATTTCCGCACGGCCAAGGTGGGCCTGGTGACGCCGCTGCGCGACGGCATGAACCTCGTGGCGAAGGAATACGTGGCTTGCCAGGATCCACAGGACCCCGGCGTGCTGGTGCTTTCGCGCTTCGCCGGTGCGGCGCAGGAACTGGACGCGGCGCTGCTGGTGAATCCGTCCGATCTCGACGAGGTGTCGGAGGCCTTGAAGCGCGCGCTGGAAATGCCGCTGAAGGAGCGCCGCATGCGCTGGCAGTCGATGATGGACGTGCTCGAACGCAACGACATCACGGCATGGCGCAACGCGTTCCTGCATGCGTTGATGGAGCCGCCGAAAGTGAAGCCGGAGATCTACGTGCCGACGCCGGTGATGGCGCCCTGAGCGCCTCGCGAGCCCGATTCGCCGATACGATCGGCTCCCACCCCTTCGGTAGCGAGGTATCGACCGAAGGGGTGGGAGCCGATCGTATCGGCGAATCCCGAACCCTCAGCGCGTCCAGATGAGCGAGGCGAACCGCCCGCTCTTCGCCCCGTCGCGCCGGTACGAATAAAGCCGCTCGTCGGTGAACGTATCGAAGCCGCCCCCCGAAACCCGGCCAACGCCCGCCGCCGCCAATCGACGCCGCGCCAGCGCGTAGAGATCGCACAGCCAATGCCCGGGCCGCGTCGCCACGAAGGCCGCGACCGCACCGGCATCGCCATCGACGAACGCCGCGCGGACCTCCTCGCCCACCTCATAGGAGGCCGCGCCGATGGCCGGCCCCAGCCACGCCTGCACGCCATCCGCGCCCATGCGTTCCACGGTCCGCTCCAGCACGCCGGCGGCCAATCCGCGCCAACCCGCGTGCGCCGCGCCGACGGTCTGTCCGTCGGCCGACACGAACAGCACGGGCAGGCAGTCCGCCGTGAGGATCACCAGCACCCGCCCGGGACCGGAAACCACGGCGGCGTCCGCCTCCGGCTCCTCGGCCGCGGGCAGCCCCTCGGCCACGGCCGTGCCGTGGACCTGGCGCAGCCATAGGGGCTCGGCGGGCAGGCCGAGCTCCGTGATCAGCGCTGCGCGGTTGGCCCGCACGGCATCCACGTCGTCGCCCGAGCGCAGGCCGAGGTTGAACCGGGCATAGGGCCCCTCGGACACGCCGGGGCCCTGCCGCGTCGACACCGCCGCGCCCACGGTCGCCTCCCAGTCCGGACGAATCCACATGGGTCAATCCTCGATCGGATGCTCGAGCGTATCGGCGCGCAGGGCCTCGATCAGCGCCTCCTGCTCCGGCGGGCGCGGGGAATCGAACTCCAGGTACTCCCCGGTGACCGGATGCTCGAACGCGAGCTTCTCGGCGTGCAGGGCCTGCCGGCGAAAGCCGCGCAGGGCATCGATCAGGGCCTGGCCGGCCCCGCGGGGCAGACGCAGGCCGTTGCCGTAAAGCGGGTCGCCGACCAGGGGATGGCCGATATGGGCCATGTGCACGCGGATCTGGTGGGTGCGGCCGGTCTCCAGGTTGCACTGGAGCACGCTGTGGGCGCGGAAACGCTCGCGCACGCGGTAATGCGTGACCGCCTCCTTGCCGCCCATCTCCACGTCGCGCACGCCCTGCTTCAGGCGATCGTGCTGGTGGCGGCCGATCGGCTCGTCCACCGTGCCGCCGGCCACCATCGTGCCCAGCACCACCGCCTCGTACTGGCGGTGCACGTCGTGCCGGGACAGCATCGCCACCAGCGCGGTCTGCGCGGCGATGGACCGGGCCACCACCATCAGGCCCGAGGTGTCCTTGTCCAGGCGGTGCACGATGCCGCCACGCGGCAGCCCGGCCAGCGCGGGGTCGTGGTGCAGCAACGCGTTCAGCATCGTACCGGCCGGGTTGCCCGCACCCGGGTGCACGACCAGCCCCACGGGCTTCTCGATCACCATCAGGTCGGCATCCTCGTGGAGGATGTTCAGGGCGATGTCCTCCGGCTGGGCGTGGACCTCGGCCGCCAGCTCCGCCTCCAGCACCACCGTCTCGTTGCCCCGCACCAGGTGCCGGGGCGCCACGGGGGCGCCGTCGAGCAGCACCTTGCCTTCCTTGATCCAGGCCGTGAGCCGGGATCGGGAATAGTCGGGGAACATCTCGGCCAGGGACTGGTCGAAACGCCGTCCCGCCGCCGCCACGGGGACCGTGGCCTCGTGCCTTACCTTCGTCGTCATACCACCTCGCCCGGCCGGCGGCCGGTTTCGGCTATCATGCCCTTTCGCTCAAGCATCCGAACTCTCTCAATGCGTGCAACCAAGATCACCATTCTGCTCCTCCTCGCCCTGTCGATGAGCGCCTGCTCGATGTTTCGCAGCAAGAAGGAAACGATCGACACCATGCCGGTCGAGCGGCTGTACGCCAACGCCCACGAGTCGCTCGAGCACGCCGACTATGCCGCCGCGGAAAAGGCCTATCAGCGCCTGATCGCGCGCTTCCCGTCCGGCGACATCAACGAGCAGGCCCAGATCGAACTGGCCTACGCGCAGTACAAGGACAACAAGCCGGACGACGCGTACTCGACGATCAACCGCTTCATCAAGACGTTTCCGACCCACAAGCACGCAGATTATGCCTATTACCTGCGCGGCCTGATCAATTTCGACCGTACGGGCGGTTTCATCGAGCGCTATTTCAACCGCAGCTCCGATGCCTCCACGCGCCGCGACCAGGGTTTCAACCTGACCGCGTTCGACGATTTCAGCCAGCTGACCCGTCGTTATCCGAACAGCGCCTATGCCACCGACGCCCGCCAGCGCATGATCTTCCTGCGCAACCAGCTGGCCCGCTTCGAGGTGAACGTGGCCGAGTACTACCTGCGCACCCGGTCTTACATCGCCTCGGCCAACCGCTCCCAGTACGTGATCGAGCACTACCAGCAGTCGCCGGAAACCGCCGACGCCCTGGCGATCCTCACCCGCAGCTACCTGGCCCTCGACCGCAAGCCGCTGGCCGACCAGACCCGCCAGGTGCTGGCCCTGAACTACCCAGACCACCCCTACCTCACCGATCCGGAGTGGCCGCACCACCCGTCGACGCTGAGGAAGGCGATTCCGTTCTCGGGTCACCACTAAGAAGAAGCCGGCGAAAGCCGGCTTTTTTTTGCTCGTCGTTCCTGTGAAAACAGGAACCCAGCGCGATAGGGCAGGTTTTAGCGAGAAGCCCCCCTACGAAACGCCGATGGAAAGCGACCGCGGGTACCCGAGACCGGGGCGCTGGCTTGCTGTTTTCACAGGAAGGACGGCTTATCGCCAGCCCGAGGTGATCGGGTAACGCCTCTCCCGCCCGAACGCCTTGGTCGTCACCCGCGGTCCCGGTGCCGCCTGGCGGCGCTTGAACTCGTTGATGAACACGAGGCGGATCACCCGGCGTACCGTGGTGTCGTCGTGGCCGGCGGCGATGATGTCCTCCGCCGAGGCCTCGCCCTCGATGAAGTGCTCGAGGATGGCATCCAGCTCGTCGTAGGGCGGCAGCGAATCCTGGTCGGTCTGGTCGTGACGCAGTTCGGCCGAGGGCGGGCGCTCGATCACTGCCTCGGGGATGGCCCCGTCGATGGCGGCCCGCCAGCGCGAGAGACCGTATACCACGGTCTTGTACACATCCTTCAGGGGCGCGTAGGCGCCGCACATGTCGCCGTAGAGGGTAGCGTAGCCCACCGCCATTTCGCTCTTGTTGCCTGTGGAGAGCAGCAGGCGGCCGGTCTTGTTCGACATGGCCATGAGCAGCACGCCGCGCGCGCGCGATTGCAGGTTCTCTTCGGTGATGTCCGGCGCGCGCCCGGCGAACACGGGCGCCAGCGTACCGGTGAACGCCTGGTAGATGCCCTCGATCGGCAGCACGTGGTATTCCACGCCCAGGTGCTCCGCCTGGGCCTTGGCTTCGCGCAACGACAGGTCGGAGGTGTACTCGGTGGGCATCATCACCGCGGTGACCTTGTCCTTGCCCAGCGCATCCACCGCGATGGCGAGGGTCAGGGCGGAGTCGATACCGCCGGACAGGCCGAGCAGCACGCCGGAGAAGCCGTTCTTGCCGACGTAGTCGCGCACCCCGCGCACGAGGCCGGCGTACATGACGGCTTCGCTCGAGGTCGGTCGATCCGCCGGCCAGTCGACCGCCGCGAGGCGCTTCGCCTGCGTGTCGTAGTCCACGGCCAGCAGCATGTCCTCGAACGACGGCGCGCGCGCGGCGATGCTGCCGTCGGGTTGCACCAGCAACGAATGTCCGTCGAACAGGAGGTCGTCCTGCCCCCCCACGAGGTTTACGTAGGCAATGGCGACGCCGTTGTCGACGGCACGCTGGCGCAGCAGCGCTTCGCGCGTGGACGCCTGGCGCTTGTCGTAGGGCGATGCATTGATCACGAGGATGAGTTCGGCACCCGCCTGCGCCGCCTGGGCGGCGGGTTCGGCCTCCCAGATGTCTTCGCAAATGAGCATGCCCACGCGCACGCCTTCGATGGTGAAGACGCGAGAGGTGTCGCCGGGACGGAAGTAGCGCTTCTCGTCGAACACCGTGTAATTGGGCAGCGCCTGCTTGTGGTACGTCCACTCGACCTGGCGCTCGCGGATCAGCGAGGCGGCGTTGTACACCTCGCCCTGTGTATCCGGATGCCCGACCACCGCCGAAATGCCGTCGATGGACGGCGCGAGCTCCTCGAGTTCACGGGCGCAGGAGGCGAGGAAGCTCGGCCGCTGGAGCAGATCCTCGGGCGGGTAGCCCGACAGGGTGAGCTCGGGAAACGCGATGAGCGAGGCGCCGAGGCGATCGCGCGCCTCGGCCGCCAAGGCCTTGACCTTCAGCGCGTTGCCGGCCGTGGCACCGACCGGAAAATCGTACTGGGCCAGGGCGAAGCGAAAGATGGACATGGGGGATCCGTGCGGTCGCGGGGATCGCCCATGATACCGCGCGGACGCCGTGGGAGCCGCGTCGGAAGCGGCGCCAAGTCGCTTCGGGCAACGCCGCGCCCCGCACCGTCGTTCCTGTGAAAACAGGAACCCAGCGCCCCGGTCCACGACCTTCGCGACGACGCTCCATCGGCTTTTCGCAGGAGGCCGCCTCGCGAAAGCCCACCTGGCGGCGCTGGATTCCTGCGTGCGCAGGAATGACGATGGGTGGACTGCCGCGTCACCGCACCTCCACGTCGAAGATCGCCGCGGAAGCGGCCGCCGGCAGCGAGTAATGCCACCACTCCGCCGGATAGTTGACGAAGCCGTGGGCCTGCATCGCCCGCTTCAGCCGTTGCCGGTTCGCCCGCTGCGCGGCCGTGATGCGCGGGTCGTCGGTGTGCGCCAGCGGATCGAAGACATCGAAATCCGTTCCCATGTCCAGCGGCACGCAATGGCCCCCATCGCAACGCGTCAGCGTGAGATCCACCGTGGCACCGCGGCTGTGCCCGGATACCGGAGCGATGTATTCGCCGAGCAGCTTGTCCTTGCCGAGGTTCGGGTAGTGCGCCGCCTTCGTGCGCACGTCCGACAGATCGCCCGCCCACCGAACGAACGCGGCGACGGCGCGGGCGGGTCGATAGCAATCCCATACGCGAAGCCGGTACCCCTCGCCACGCAGGTCGGCGTCGACGGCGGCGAGCGCCTTCGCGGCGGCGGTGCGAAGGAAGCACTTCGGTGCCCGATACCCATCGACCGGTGCGCCGGTGAAATTGTCCGCGCCCGCGTAGCGCATGTCCTCGTCGATGTCCGGCACGAGCGAGCGCACGTCGGTCAGGCCCGCCTCGGCCGCCGTGCGGGCGTGGGACAGGGGAAACGCATCGTCCGCCCGCACGCCTGGGGCAAGCGCGAGGGCCAGGAAAAGCCAGGTAGTCATGGTCGTGGAAGTCGGCATCGCGATCGGTCCTGGTCATGCCCGGCTGGCAGGGAGTGGAGCGCGCCAGCCACGATTCGTCGTCCAAGCGCTGGTTCTGCCGAGGCACGAGGCAACGCGTGTACTCCGCTCGATGGTACCTCTCATCGAGGGCGGCGGAAGGCGCCCTGCGTGCGCAGGAATCCAGCGCCCCCGGTTCATGATGGACGAGAACACGACATCGGCTCTCAGAAGTCGATCGATACCGTGAGCTGTCCGAACCGCGGCGACTGGAAGCGCTGCGGCTGCAGGTAGGTCGGGTTGAGCCCGCCGACCGAGGTCTGCAGGTCCTGGTCGACGCCCAGCGTGCGCTGCTGGTTGAGCAGGTTGTAGACCGCCAGCTTCACGCGCAGGTTGTTCTTTTCGTCCAGCGGAAGCAGGTAGGTGATGCTCGCGCCCAGGTCGAAGGTCCAAGGCGTGCGCGACGCACCGCGCGGCGACGCCCTGTAGACCCGGTTCTCCGACACCGGATCCGTGCAGTTCTCCACGCAGATGAAATAGCTGTGGTACACGGTCTTGTCGTAGGGATTACCCACGCCGTATCCGGTGATCGGGCTCCCCGACAGCGCCGTGAGGTCCGCGCCCACCTGCCACTGCTTGCTGATCGCGTAGGTGCCTCGCAGCTTGAACTGGTGGCGATGATCGTTGGGCAGGTAACCGCTGGAGAGGTTCACCCAGGGATCGTCGAAGTTTTCCGTGCGGCCGGTGTCGTCGAAATTGGTGTCGGAGTTCACCGGCCCCTCGGCATTGCCGCGATTCCACGACAGCACGTAGGAGGCGTTGAACATCCACTTGTCGTCCCATGCGCGGTCGAGCTGGAACTCCATCGAGGCGAAGGTGCGCTTGGGCTTCTTCCAGCCGCGTTGGCCGAGGTAGTTGCCCGAGGCGTCGTAGAGCGCCCAGCCCTCTTTCGAGGTGTCGATGGTGAGGTAACCGTCGGCCACGCCGTCGCAGTTGGTATCGCCCCACACGGTGACGTTGCGCCCGGGGTTGGCCATCACATAGCCGATCTTGCCCGCGGGGCCGCACTGCGGCGTGGCGGTGATGTTCATGTCGTCGATGGCGTTGTGCAGTTTGCGATAGGTGCCGCTCACGCCCCATGACCAGGTGTCGGAGATGGCCTGCTGGAAGCCGAGGATGGCTTCGTCCTGGTACACCGAGTCCATGTGCTTGTCGACTTCGGAACGCAGGTCGCCCACCGTGCCGTCGCCCTGCGACGTATCCACGCCACCGATCTGTGGGCCGAGCACGGGTATCGCATAGGACGAGCCGTTGCGATCGAGGATCTGGTAACCGCCGAAGCCGTAGTAGGTGCGCTCGTCGAGCAGGCCGCCGGCCTGCTTGATGTTGATCACGTTGGCGACCGGCAGGTAATAACGGCCGAGGTTGCCGAAGACCTTCATCGTGCCGTCGCTCTTCACGTCCCAGGAGAAGCCCAGGCGCGGCGCGATCATGTTGTCCATCTTGATGTAGCTGCGGCCCTCACCGGTCTTGTTGTCGAAGGCGTCGCGGCGCAGGCCCACGTTGAGAAGGAGGTCGGGCGTGATGTTCCAGTTGTCCTCGACGTAATAGGCGCTGTTCGTGGTTTCGAACGTACCGGCGATCTCGTAGCGACGGGCACGGACGTAGGCATCGTAACCGGCGGGCACCACGCCACCGTTCTCGATGGTGGATCCCGACGTGGTCGGATAGATGTTGTAGTAGAACGCCCCCGGACCGGGGTAATGGCGCGAGTAGTCCGAGGTGTCGATCTCATGGTCGTAGCCGAAACGCACGACATGGTCGCCCAGCGTCCATTCGAAATCGGCGCGCGACTGCTTGCGCGTGTCGTTGCGCTTTTCCACCGCCGTGCTCGTGCTGCATCCCAGCGGCACGCCGGGACCGGCGACGCCGGTGGCTCGCGCGACGGGATTGCAGTCGAGGTCGGACTGGCCACGCGTGAACGACTCGCGCTCGTTGCGGCCGTACATGAGCTTCATCGACAGGTTGTCCACCAGGTAGCTGGTGAACGTGCCCGCCCAGTTGCGGCCGCCCGTGTCGCTGTAGATTTCGTCGTTCTTGTTGCCGAGCGTATCGGTGTCGTAGTCGTAGCTGTAGACCTTGCCCACGTTCTTGTCCTTGTCGGAGAAGGCCATGAACTCGAACAGGTTCTTGTCGTTGATGTGCCAGTCGACCTTCGCGCCCCAGAAGCCGGAATCGGTGTCGTTCTGGGTGAGCACGGTGCCCGCGTTGTCGGTGTTCTGCGGCGTGTAGCCCCGTGCCTCGTACATCGCGAAGAAGAACAGCTTGTCCTTCACGATGGGCCCGGACGCATACACGTTCATCTTGGTGCGCGAGTAGCGGTCTTCCGACGAGGTGATGTAGCGCTCGCCGTCCCAGTAGCGGTTCTTCGCGGCGGCCTGCCAGGCACTGGGCTCGAAGGTCATCTCGGCGCCGGCCTTGAACTCGTTGGTGCCCGACCGCGTGACGGCGTTGACCACGCCGCCGGTGGTGCGGCCGAACTCCACCGAGTAGCCGCCGGTCTTTACCTGGAATTCCTGGTAGAAGGCGAAGGGAGCCTGGGAGAAGCCGTTGCGGTTATAGAAATCGGTGACGTTCAGGCCGTTCACGTAGAACGAGTTTTCCGCCACCGACGAACCGCCGAACGAGATGCCGCCGAAGCCCGCGTTGCCCTTGTTCACGCCCGGCGCCAGCAGGGCCACGGCCTGCACGTTCTGATCCACCGGCAGGCGGCGGATTTCCTCGCGGCTGATGTTGGTGGCGGTTTCCGTGGAGCTGACGTCCACCGCCGAGATCACCACCGGCGCGCTCACCCGCACGCCTTCGAGTTCGGTGGTGGCCTTCGATCGGTCGACGAGGTTCACCGTGGTGGCGTTACCCAGGCTCACGTTGACCTGGGCGGCCTCGCCGACGGGTTGGCCGTCGAGGCTGCTGTCCAGCGTGTAGTGACCGATGGGCAGGAAGGGAAAGCGGTAGTTGCCGTCGCGGTCGGCGGTCACCGTGCGGGTCAGCCCCGTCGACGGGTCGCGCACCGTAACGCTGGCACCCGGCCGCGTGCGACCAACGATCGAGCCGTCGGTGTTGGCCGCGTGTGCGGCGCCGCCCAGCGACAGGCCCATGCAGACCGCCATGCAAAGCGCGGCGTGGCGCGGCATGCGCCGCGTGCTGATCTCCCCCATCTCCCCACTCCCATAAGATGATGTAACGGGCTGTGTTTGCCGCCGTCAGCGCGCCGGGCCGCCCCCCTGCGGCATGTCCAGGCGCTGCCAGCGGAAGTCGTAGTCCCACTGGTCGAAATAAAGGTTGCCGCCCTTCCACTCGGCTTCGCCGCGTTGCGAGTCGACCGTCTCCGAACGGAAGAAGGTCTTGGCCGGTACCAGCGGCTGCGAGAAGTCGTCGTTGAACGCGATGCGATAGGCGTCCAGGCCGCCGAGGTAAAACCACGCCAGGCGGTCGTCGCCCGGCCTGGCCTGCGCGCCGGGCACCAGGCGTCCGAACGTCACGTCCATCGGCACCCAGCCGTAAGGCGCGAGATAGAGCTGGCCCCAGTCGTGGATATTGTCGTAACGGCCGTCCGAGAAGATCCACCCCGACTGCCAGCGCGCCGGTATGCCGTTGAGGCGAAGCAGCGTGATGAGCAGCAACGTCTGTTCGCCGCAGTCGCCGTGGCCGGCGTGCAGCGTGTAGTCGCCGATGTTGGCGATCGTGGAGTATTCGCGCGCGCCAGCCCAGGGAATCGCGTCGACGGCGGCAAAGAGCTTTTGCGCGATCCGGTAGGGATTGGTCTCGTCGCCCACCACCTTCTTGGAGAACGCGCGCATGTCGTCGGTAAAGACCACGTGCGGTGCGCGCTCGGCCACGTAGGGCGCGAGGTCGGGGGTGATCGGTACGCGCTTCACCTTCGCCGGATCGATGTCGACGTAACGGCCGCGCAGGGTCACCTCATAGGTCACCGAGAAGACGGTGGGCTTGCCCGCCTCGGCCTTCTTTTCCAGATAGGCCGTGCGTTGCGCGGTGGATGCCGGTGCGACCTCGGCCTTGCCCGGTTCGCTGCCGACGAGGCGGATGTCGTCCTGCTGGCCGGGGATGTCCTGCGGATAGGGAATCCAAGCACGGATCGTCTCGCCCGCGGGCACCGCATCGGGATGCACGGTGAGCGTCTGCGTCACCCGCTCGCGCATGGGCAGCACGTTGACCCTACCCGTGCGCAACGCCTCGGCGCGGATCGCGCGATGGTGGTCGTTGAGCACTTCGTTGGGACCGTCGTCGAACGGCTTGGGATTTTTCCGCCGTGCACGGGCCTCCGCGCTGACGCGGAACAGGTTGCCCGGTGCGCGATTGAAGTACAGCGTGCGGCCATCGACGACCTGCTTCTCGAGCAGCCCCGTGGCGTCCCAGCGTGCGAATTCAGCGTCGGTGAGATCGGGAATCGACGTGCGCAGGCGCGTCTTCACCGCATCGGCGTCGAGGGTGAAGTCGAGCAGGATGCGGCGCATGCGTTCGCGCTGGAAGAGCAGCGCGGCGCGCCGGGTATCGTCGAGGCCGGGTTGGGCGAGGGCCTTGGCGATGGCGGATTCAGCGGTCCTGAAGTGGCCGGCATCGATGTCGCTTGCGATCGGTTCGGGCCATGGCGACCTGGGCAGGCTGGTATCGCCCCGCGCGGACCTGGCATCCAGCGCGAGCACCATCAGGCACACGGCGAGCGCATGGCGGAAGATCGCTGGTCGGATGGCCGCTTTCACCGTTCGGTATCCCCGTCGAACCGTGGTGGGTGGGTCGTGCGTCCTGGCTGTGTAACATCCTTGCAAACGTCGGTCAATAATTTATGCTTCGTCGCAACTCGTCAGGAATAGATATTCCTTGACGCCGTGGCGACACCACCCGGAGGGGGACGCGTGATCCAGTCGGTTTGGCCTTACCTGGCCGTGATGCTGCTTGCGGCGGGATTCTGGCCCGCGATCGAACGCCGCTTCGGCTGGAAGGTGTTCGAGGTGCTCCCTCCTATCGTGCTCACCTATCTCACCGTCACCGCGCTGTCGGTCGCCGGGACGTGGACGGCCACGCCGGCGATCCACGCGGCGCAGGACATGCTGGTGACCCGCATGGTGCCCGCCCTGCTCTTCCTGCTGATGATCAACTGCGACCTGCGCGCGATCCTCGCCCTGGGTCCGCGCGTGCTGGGCGTCTTCGCCTGCACCGCGATCAGCCTGTTCGCCGCCTTCGTCATCACCTTCCTTCTCTTCCGCCACTGGATGCCCGGCGACGGCTGGAAGCCGCTGGCCGCGCTTTCGGGAAGCTGGATGGGCGGTACCGCGAACATGATCGCGGTAAAGCAGGCCATCGGCATGGCCGATGCGTCGCTGGCGACGTCGTTGCTCACCGATGCCCTGTGCTATTCGATGTGGGTGGTAGTGCTGTTCTCCGTCGCCCGCCTCGCGCCGGCGTTCAACCGATGGACGCGCGCAACGTCGAGCGCGGACATGGCGGTGGCGCAGGCCGTGACGCGGGCACCGGCTACCGGCGACAGCGTGCTGCTCTGGCTGGGCATCGCCGTGGGCGTGGCCGCACTGTCCACGGTGCTGGGCAGCTTGATGCCGATAGGCAACATGGTCTCGGCGACCACCTGGACCATCCTCATCGCCACCGCCGCGGGCCTCGTCGCCGCGCATACGCCGCTGGCCAGGCTGCCCGGCGCGCAGGCCGTATCGAGCGCGCTGCTGATCTCGGTGGTGGCGGTGCTGGCGTCGCAGAGCAGCTTCGCCGGCATCGCCGCGGCGCCGCTGTACCTCGTGTGCGGCGTCACCGTCATCGCCACACACGCGGTCTTCCTGTGCCTGTTCGCGCGCCTGTTCCATTTCGACCTGTACCTTTGCGGCATTTCCTCGCTCGCCCACATCGGCGGTGTCGCCGCCACGCCCGTATTGGCCGCCACGTATTCCCGCTCGCTGGTGCCCGTGGGCATCCTGCTGGCCTTGCTCGGTTATATCCTCGGTACGGGCTTCGGCCTGCTCGTGGCTTCCGTGCTGTCGTCGCTGGCTTCCTGACATGGACCTCGGTATGAACATGCTTCGCACCACCCTGCTGGTGGCGGCCTTGGCCCTCGCGTCGGCCAAGGCGCACTCGCAAGCCCCTTCGCCGATACGATCGGCTCCCACCCCTTCCGGTAGCACCCTTCCCGCCGAAGGGATGGGAGCCGATCGCATCGGCGAAACGAACCTCCCGCCTTCCGGAGTGCTCGGCGTCACCGACGCGCAGCTGGACCCCTCGTACTGGGTGAGCCGGCTGCCGGACGCCGACGCCGTGGTGCTCGACGCGCGCGCCATCGCCGCGCTCAACGACAGGGTGGCGCGGCTCGATCCGTCCATGCACGACATCCGCCACTTCGGCGCGACGTTGCCGCGCGAACAGGTGAAGGGCTGGATCGAAAAGCTCACCAAGGCGCCGTCGAAACCGCTGTTCGATGTCGAAGGCAAGCCCGTGCCCGCGGCTACCGTCGACGCCATCATGGCGAACGCCGCCCTCGACGCCGTGCCCGTCGACGTGACGCCACGCTACGGCATGGCCGTGCGCCGCAGCGCCCTGCGCGGCTATCCCACCGATCTTCGGGTGTTCAGCCACGCGGGCGATACCGACATCGACCGCTTCCAGGAAAGCACGTTATTCCCCGGCGATCCGCTCGTGGTGGTGCACGCGAGCCGCGACGGCCATTGGCTCTTCGTGGTGAGCCCGCGCTATGCCGCCTGGATGCATGCCGACGACGTCGCCTACGGCGACGCGAAGGCGATCTTCGCGCACGTGGACGCCACGCCCTACCGGGTGATCACCGGCGCGAAACCCGACACCGTCTACACGCCCGAGGCGCCCGCGCTTTCCGAGCTGCAACTGGACATGGGCACGCGCGTGCCGCTGGATACCGCGGTGCCGCCGGACCAGCCGGTGAACGGGCAGACCGCGTACACCTCGTGGACGCTCAGCCTGCCCGTGCGCGACGCGAAGGGCGACCTGTCGTTCCATCCCGCCCTGCTCCAGCGCAACGCGGATTCGTCGCCGGACTACCTGCCGCTCACGCGGGCGAACGTCATCCGCCAGGCGTTCAAGTTCCTCGGCGAACGGTACGGCTGGGGCCATGCCTACAACGGCCGCGACTGCAGCGGCTTCGTCTCCGACGTGTACCGGAGCATGGGCGTTCAGATGCCGCGCAACACGCGCGACCAGAGCATCAGCCCGGGCCTTCAGCACACCGTGTACACGGACAAGGACCACCACGACGCCCGCGTGAAGGCGGCGATGGCGCTGGAGGTGGGCGACCTCGTCTACATCCCCGGCCACGTGATGATGGTGATCGGCAAGATCGACGGCCAGCCCTACGTGATCCACGACGTGGGCGGCATGAGCTACCGGCAGGCCGACGGGAGCCTGCGCCACGTGAAGCTCAACGCGGTGTCCGTCACGCCCCTCCTGCCGATGATGTTCAACGGCGACGCCACCTTCGTCGACCGCATGACCAGCATCGTCCGCATCCGCTAAACGGCGCATTCCATGAAGATCACCGACATCCGCTTCGGCATGCTCCGCGTGCCGCTCAAGACCGCCTTCAAGACCGCCCTGCGCACCGTCGACACCGTGGAAGACATCGTCGTGATGGTGCATACCGACGACGGCCGCATCGGCTACGGCGAGGCCCCGGCCACGGCGGTCATCACCGGCGACACGCACGGCTCCGTGCTCGATGCCATCCGCCATTACATCGCGCCGCGCCTCATCGGGCAGGACGTGGCCGACCTCAACCGACTCACGCGCCTGATCCAGGGCGCGATGGAGCGCAACACGAGCGCCAAGGCCGCCGTCGAGATCGCCGTCTACGACCTCTGGGGCCAGCTCTACGGCGCGCCGCTCTACAAGCTGCTCGGCGGCGGCGATCCGGTGATCACCACCGACATCACCATCAGCGTCGACTACATCGACAAGATGGTGGCCGATTCGGTCTCCGCCGTGGAGCGCGGTTTCGAATCGCTGAAGATCAAGGTCGGCAAGGACATCGGCGTGGACATCGAACGCGTGCGCGCCATCCATGCCGCCGTGGAGAACCGCGCCCTGCTTCGCCTCGACGCCAACCAGGGCTGGACGGCGAAAGAAGCCGTCTATGCATTGCACGCGCTGGAAGACGCCGGCGTGCGCCTGGAGCTGGTCGAGCAACCGGTGAAGGCGCGCGACCTGGAAGGCATGCGCTACGTCACCGAGCGCGTGCATACGCCGGTGATGGCCGACGAGAGCGTGTTCGGTCCGCTGGAAGTGATGGAACTCATCCGCATGCGCGCGGCGGACATCATCAACATCAAGCTGATGAAGACCGGTGGCATCTCCAACGCCATCCGCATCGCCGACATCGCCGGGCTGCACGGCATCGACTGCATGATCGGCTGCATGCTCGAATCGAGCATCAGCGTGGCCGCCGCCGTGCACGTGGCCGTGGCCAAGGCCGACGTCATCACCAAGGTGGACCTCGACGGTCCCTCGCTGTGCGCCTACGATCCGGTGGACGGAGGGGTTACCTTCAACGAGTCGGAAATCTCCATCACCGACGCCCCCGGCCTCGGCATCCGCGAAATCCGCGGCCTGGAAGTCCTGTAGGAAGCGACCATGTCTCCTTTGGTGAAGATCCGCTCCGAACGCGACCGCATGTCGGCGGTGGAGCGGCGCATCGCCGATTTCGTGCTGGAAAACGCCCAGTTGCTGCGCGATTACTCGTCGCAGCAACTCGCGAACGCGCTGGGCATCAGCCAGTCGAGCGTCGTGAAGTTCACCCAGAAGCTGGGCTTTCGTGGCTATCCCGATCTCAAGTACTCCGTGGGCGAGGCCATCGGCCGCGCCGACGACGACGAGGCACCCGATGCCCGGCATGCCGGCGACGCGGTGGGCGCCATGCTCTGGGAGCGAAAGACGCGCGCACAGGAAGCCACGGAGTCGATCAATCCGCCGGACGTCATCGCCCATGCCGCCGATGCGATCGGCGCCGCCGGGAAAGTGTTCCTCATCGGCCTGGGCGAAGACGACCTGCATGCGCATGCGTTCGCGCTGCGCCTGTCGCTCCTGGGCATCGTCGCCCTGCGCCAGCACGATGCCGGCGACCTGGCGGCGCAAGTCGGCCTGGCCGGTGCGGGCGACGTGTTGGTCGTGTTCTCCGAACACGGCCGGCTTCCCCTGCTGACCAAGGCCGCCCGCCACTTCCGCGAGCGGCGCGGTCGCGTGGTGAGCGTCACGCGGCATACCGCCAACCCGCTTCGCGCGATGGCCGATCTTTCGCTCGTGGTCGCCGCGCACGACGACGCCTCCTACGTGCAGTCGCTGATCTACCAGTCGACCGTGCAGCAACTGATGGACCGCATCTTCGTCCATCTGTGCGAAGGCGACGGCGGCCGTCACCAACGTTACGTGGACGCCCTCGATCGCATCCATCAACTCTTCGAACCCTGACCGGAATCCTCCCATGCCCACGCGCGCGTTCCGCCTCACCGGCCTTCTCGCCCTGTCGCTGTCCACCGGCGCCCTCGCCTACGAGGCGCCCGTGGCGTGGTCGGTGTCGCGGCAGATGATCGTCGTCACCACCGAGGGCTGGAACGCCGACCACGGCACCCTGCGCACCTACGTGCGTGACGGTACCCGCTGGAAGGCGGACGGCGAGGCCACCGACGTCACCATCGGCAAGGCCGGCAGCGCATGGGGCCGGGGGCTCAGCCCGGCGCAGACGGACGGCCCGCAAAAGCGCGAGGGCGATGGACGTAGCCCCGCGGGCGTGTTCCGGATCGGCACGGCCTTCGGCTATGCCGAGACCCATCCCACGGCCATGCCCTACATGGGGCTCAAGGCCTCGGATTACTGCGTGGACGTCGACGGCTCGCCTTACTACAACCAGCTGGTGGACGAGGCCAAGGTCGGCCCGAAAGCCGTGGCCGGCGCGACCGAGGCGATGCGCCGCGACCTGCATTTCAACGGCGATCGCGCCTACCGGATCGGCTTCGTCATCGAACACAACGCCGACGGCAAGAAGGGGGCGGGCAGTTGCATCTTCGCCCACCTGTGGAAGTCGCCCACCTCGCCGACCGTCGGCTGCACGGCGATGACGGAAGGCGCGATGGAACGCCTGCTGGCCTGGCTCGATCCCACGAAGAAGCCCGTCTTCGTCCTGCTTCCGAAAGACGACTACGTTCGCCTGCGCGATGCCTGGAACCTCCCCGCCCCATGAGCACCCATGACGTCGTCGTCATCGGTGCCGGCATCGCCGGCGCGTCGCTCGCGTATTTCCTCGCGCCCCACGCCCGCGTGCTCGTCCTGGAGCGCGAGGCGTTCGCGGGCATGCACACCACGGGACGTTCGGCGGCCCACTTCAGCGAAACGTACGGTTCGGCCCAGGTTCGCGCGCTCACCCGGGCCACGCGCCCGTTCCTGTCGCGTCCGCCGGAGGGTTTCGCCGCACAGCCGATCCTGCACTGCCGGGGCTCGCTGGTGGTGGCTCGGGAAGACCAGGCCGACGCGTTGCATGCGGACTATCGACGCTTGCGCACGCGCACGCCTTCCCTGGCTTTGCTCGACCGGGAAGACATCCTCGCCCGCGTTCCCGTGCTTCGACCGGCGTCCGCCTACCTGGGGCTATGGGAACCGGACGCCGCGGACATCGACGTGAACGAACTGCACCAGGCCTTCCTTCGCGGCGCGAAAGCACGAGGCGCGGACCTCCGCATGCATGCCGAGGTGCGCTCGATCGAGCGCGACGGGCACGGCTGGAGGATCGACGACGAGATCCGGGCAGCGATCGTCGTGAACGCCGCGGGAGCATGGGCGGATGGCGTGGCGTCGCTGGCCGGCGTGACGCCGATCGGCCTGGAACCGCGGCGCCGCTCGGCGTTCCTGTTCGAACCGCCCGCGGACGTCGCCACGGCGGGCTGGCCGTTCGTCGTGGACGTCGACGAATCGTTCTACTTCAAGCCCGACGCGGGCCTGCTGCTGGGCTCGGCCGCCAACGCCGATCCCACGCATCCGCACGACGTGCAGCCGGAGGACTACGACATCGCCCTGGGCATCCATCGCATCGAGCATGCCACCACGATGTCGATTCGCCGGCCCACTCGCACCTGGGCGGGATTGCGCAGCTTCGTCGCCGACGGCGACCTGGTGGGCGGCTATGCCGCGGATGCGCCGGGGTTCTTCTGGCTGGCGGCACAGGGTGGCTACGGCATCCAGACCAGCGCGGCGATGGGCGAGGCCTGCGCGATGCTGGTGTTGGGGCGGGAGTTGCCCGCGCACCTGGTGGATGCGGGCATCACCCGGGACATACTTTCGCCCTCGCGCCTGTGACCTCTCCGCGTGCTGGAGCTCTTCGCCCTGGATTCCTGCGTGCGCAGGAATCCAGCGCCTGGCGTCCGATTCTCGCGAGACGTCGAATCGGCTCCTAGAAATCGTAAGACACGCTCAACCGCCCATACCTCGGCGCCTGCCGCTGCGTGATCACCCCGAACTGCGGCTCGGGCAGGCCCGGTCCCGCTTCCGAGTAAGGATACTGCTGCAACGCCCGCTGCTCGTTGAGCAGGTTGAACACGTTGGCGTTGAAGGCGAGCTTTCCTTCGGCGAAGCCCGGGCGCCAGCTCACGCCCAGGTCGATCTGACGGATCCAGGGCGTGCGCCCCTGCGTACCCGGCGGCGACGGCTCGCCATCGCAGTAATGGTAATGGCCGCCGTACTTGCCCGGGTCCTCGTGATCCGGACCGTAGTAGCCCAGGCAATGACGCGGCGTGCCGGAGACGATGCTCACGTTGGCCGACACCAGCCACTCGGGCGCGACCTGCCAATACCCGAACAGCTTGAACTGATGCGTGTGGTCGTTGCTCTGCGGACCGTTGGTGTGCTCCATGATGTACGCATTGTCCCAGTCCTCGCTCGTGGACGCCGCCGTCTGATTGAGGTCGGAGCGAAGCTGGCCTTCCGTATTGCCGTAGCTGCGCGAGAACACGTAGTTGGCCCGGGCATACCACGTGCCGTCGAACGGATGCTCGAGCAGCAGCTCCAGGCTGTAGTAGGAGCGCTTGAGACGATCGAAACCCAGCTCCCCGTTGGTGATCGGCACGTCGACGTGGTTGCCCGCGGTATCGAGCAACACGAACGTGTTCGCCTGGCCGGGATTGAACAGGTAGCAGCTGTTCGCCTGCGCCGTGTCGATGTTCAGCCCGAGCGACTGTCCCTTCTCGACGATGCGCTGGATGTCGCAGTAATCGTCGATGGCGTTACGCAGCTTGCGGTAGGTGAGCTTCGCCCCGTAGACCCACTCCGGGCCGAAGGTCTTGGTGAAGCCGAGGATGTACTCGTCCTGGTTTTCCGGCTTCATGCCACGGGCCGCGACGGTCTTCGGATCGGGAAGCTGGCCGAAGTTGTTGTTGGCCGACACGGGAACGCCGGGCGCGATGGCCGTCAATCCCGTCGGCTGTCCGTCCGGCGCGATGCCCTGGTAGGTGAAATACTGCGACGTGCTCAATGCACCGCCGGCCGCGTTGAGCGCGGGATTCAACGGCAGCGCGAGGTAGTAGCGTCCGGCATTGCCGTACACCTTGAAACTCGCGTCGCCGTTCACGTCCCAGCTGAAGCCCAGGCGCGGCGCCCACTGCGGCGACGTCTGCTTGATGTATTGGTCGCCGTTGGCGTTGTAGTTGGTGAACTGGTCGTTGCGCAGGCCCAGCGTGAGCAGCCAGCGGTCGGACACCTGCCACGCGTCTTCCACGTACTGCGCGCGCTGGCTCGAACGCACCGTGGCGAGGCTCGACGACACGCCGCGTATCACGTAATAGCCATCCTCACCGCCGGGGTAGTTGCCCGGCGCGTCCACCCCGAGGCCGGTGGAAATCGGCAACGAGGGGTTGCCCTGCTGGTAGTCCCACGAGTAACCCGGTCCCGACGTGGCCGTGCCCTGGTCGAAGGCACGGGCCTGCTGGTTGTCGATGCCCAGCGTGATGGTGTGGTCGCCGAGCGTGTAGTGCACGTCGAAGCGGGTGTTGGTCGTCTCGTTGCGTCGACCGGGATTGGATAGCGACGTCACCGTTTGGCCCGACGTTCGCGGAACACCCCCGGTCAACGCCGGATTCTGGAACTGCGCATCGTCGATGTAGACCGCGTTTTCGTCGTAACCGGACGGCGAGACGTAATTGTTCGTGCGCATCTTGCCGTACTGCGCGCTGATCGTGAGATTGTCGGTGAGGTAGCCGGTGTACTTGGCCGTGTAGACGTCGCCGCCGAACTTCTCGTTATTGGCGCCGGACAGGCGCGGGCCGCGGTGGCCGTCGGCATAATCGTAGGAATAGATCGTTCCCGAGCGTTCGGTCTTGTCCGAGGCACCGGTCACTTCGACGATGTTGCTGTCGTTGATATTCCAGTCGAGCTTGGTGTACCAACGTGGCAGCTGATAGCGATAAGAGCGGTAAGGGGTGGCCTGCGTCACGTCGTTGGCGACCGCACCTGTCTGCCGCTCCACTTCCGCGGCCGCGAAGATGTAGAGCTTGTCCTTCACCAACGGGCCGCCGCCGTAGAGACTCGCCGTGGTGGACGTGCGCGTGCTTGCGGAATTCAATTGGAACAGGCGGCCCGCCACCGGTTGCGGCGGCAGGCCGTTGGTGTAGTAGCTGTTCTTTCCGTCGGCACGCAGTCCGTTCGGCTCCCATATGAGCTGCGCTCCCGCATGCCACTCGTTGGTGCCACGCTTGCCCACGACGTTGATCACGCCACCGTCGGAACGTCCGTACTGCGCGCTGTAGCCGCCGGTGAAAACCTCCTCCTGCTCGATGGCACCATACGGCAACGAGATGCCGCCGAAGCCGCGCAACGGGTCGGTGGTATTGAACCCGTTGACGTAATAAGCGTTTTCGCTCGCCGCCGAACCGCCGAACGACACCAGCGAATTGCCCGTGGCGCTGGTGTAGCTGCCGCTGTTGTTCACGGCACCCGGGGCCAGCAGCGCGATGGCCTCGGAACTGCGCCCCAACGGCAACTTGGCCAACTGTTGCGAGGTGACGACGGTGCGCGAGTCCACCGTGGAAACGTCGATGGATGGCAGGGCGTTCGCCCGCACGTCGACGCCACCCAGGTCGGTGGCCTCGGTCGCGGTGAACGATACCTCCACACCCGATCCCACGCGCAAGCTCACGTTATCGCGGGATCTCGTGACCGCACCCGCATGCACCACCGACACCGAGTACGTACCCAGCGGAAGCTGCGCCGCGCTGTAGCGTCCCCGGTCGTCGACGGGCACGTCACGGGACACCCCCGTATCGCTCGTCACCCGAACGACATCGCCCCGCCCTCCATCGACCTGGCCGTAGATCGAACCGGTGGTTGACTGGGCAAATGCGGCGGGAGAAAGGGCGGCGAGCAGCGAAGCCGCGAGGATCGATCGTCGGAAGGAAAGCATGGAACTCCTGAAGTGCACGATGAGAGGGGGACGGCCGTCATCGCGCCACGCCGGGGCGTGACGATGCGAGGGTGACGGTCGGGCGAACATGAGCGCCCGTTGCGCCGGAAAGGCGTCGGTTCGTGGAATCGGTCGGCTAGACGAGGGGCGATCGACCGCCCGGCGTCATGTCGTCAATGCGAGTGCGTACATCGCGCGCAAGGCGCGAGGGCCCAGCGGGAGACGCTGGCAACGTTGGAGTGGCGCATGATGAACCCCTTCGGCACATGCTGCTATGCGTCAAAGCTAGCACATCATCCGGACGGCGTGTCAAGCATTTAGGCGTCCAAATGATTTCATCGTGATGCACTGCTTGTTTCAGGCGAAACCTCCGACGGGGCGCCTGATCGCGTAGGCCTCGACCGCGACCCGCGTCGTTCACGTGCATTGCGACGTGAAATCACCTAAGTTCGCGCGCTTCCACCGACACGATCACATGGAGACGTGATGAAACACACTATGAGAACCCACCTCCGCCGCCTCTTCGCCTGCATCGCGCTGGCGATCCCGCCCGTGTACGCCGCGGAAACGGACGTGACCGCCCGTTTCGACGCGAGCGTATCGAACGGTCTTCCGGTGACGCTATCCGTCCACCATCGCGCGGCGCACGCCGACGACGGCGACGAGCGCGCCGGCTCGCTTACCGTCGACCGCAGGCTGCCCGTGGAAGCCGTATTTCCCGACGGCACGACACATGTCGTGTACGCCGGCACGCTCGATGGAAAGGAGGTCGTATTGACGGGAAGCGACGACCACATCGACATCGGCGACGGCGAGAGAGCATCGCGAGGCCTCAGCGCGATCGACTCACCGTCCAAGGTTCGCGTGAGGAAGTCGGTCGACCCGACGCCGGTCGAGGGGGTGCGCACGCTGGACGTGCATTTCTTCCTTCACGACAACCTGCGCGAACGGCATACGGCGGACGACATCCACGCCGACTACGTCGCATGGTGGTTGAAGGACATGACGGACAACGTGCTGCCCTCCATGCGTATCGTCGTGCACTACCACCAGTCCGAGGTGGAGAAGGCCGTCACGTCGCATTACTACACTGCGCCACACGACATCACGAACCTGGACATGAGGAACGCGAATGCGCTCGAACTGATCGCTCAACGTGGGTCCGCGTGGGTTCGCCTGGTGGAGCAGGCGTCCGAAACGCACATGGAGAAGTTCGTGCTGCTGACGGGCCCGGTGCTGCCCTCGGGAGCTTATGGGCTCGCGTATCAGGGCGGCTCGGCGGCCATCGCCTCGCTCGACGGATCGTACCGCGTAGTGGCTCATGAAGCAGGCCATCTGCTGGGTGCCGAGCACGCCGACAGCGCCATCCTCTATTGGGGTGGCTGGTGGTGCGAAAGCAACATGTACCCGTACGCCTTCGGCCTGCGGTCGAAATGCTACGCATACACGAAGGAAAACGAGCGGCGCGTCCGCAACTATGTGATCGCCGGGGCGGACGTGCCGTTCCATGAACGGGTCGTCATCGAGGGATAACGGCTCCCTCGCCGTCATGGCCATGAAAAAAGCCGCGGCCCGAAGGCCGCGGCTTTTTTCCCGCACCGGCGAACCGGAGCGAACGGCTTACTTCATCAGGCCCGCGAGGGTCTTGCCGAGGTCGGCCGGGGACTTCACCGTGGTGACGCCCGCCTTTTCCAGTGCGGCGAACTTCGCCGCCGCCGTGCCCTTGCCGCCGGAGATGATGGCGCCGGCATGGCCCATGCGCTTGCCCGGAGGGGCCGAGGCACCGGCGATGAACGACACCACCGGCTTCTTGACGTACTGGCCGATGAACTCGGCCGCGTCTTCCTCGGCGCTGCCGCCGATCTCGCCGACCATGATGATGCCTTCGGTCTGCGGATCGTCCTGGAAGAGCTTCAGGCAGTCGATGAAGTTCAGGCCGTTGATCGGATCGCCGCCGATGCCGATGCAGGTGGACTGGCCCAGGCCTTCGTTGGTGGTCTGGAACACGGCTTCATACGTCAGCGTACCCGAGCGCGACACGATGCCGACCTTGCCCGGCTTGTGGATGTGGCCCGGCATGATGCCGATCTTGCACTCGCCCGGGGTGATGACGCCGGGGCAGTTCGGACCGACGAGGACGACATCGGGGTGCGACTTGAGCACGTTCTTCACGCGCATCATGTCGAGCACCGGAATGCCCTCGGTGATGGCCACGATGACCTTGATGCCGCCGTTGATCGCTTCGAGGATCGAGTCGGCCGCGAACGGAGGCGGCACGAAGATGACCGAGGCGTCGGCCTTGGTCTGGTCGACGGCATCGCGCACGGTGTTGAAGACCGGCTTGCCGATGTGCTCGGCACCGCCCTTGCCCGGGGTGACGCCACCCACGATCTGGGTGCCGTAGTCGATCGCCTGCTGGGCGTGGAAGGTACCCTGCTGGCCGGTGAAGCCCTGCACGATGACCTTGGTGTTCTTGTTGATCAGGACGCTCATGTTGCTTTCGCTCCTCAGGCCGCGGCGGCCACGGCCTTCTGGGCCGCATCGTTGAGATCGTCGGCCGGCGTGATCGCCAGGCCCGAGTTGGCCAGCAGTTCACGGCCCTGCTCGACATTGGTGCCCTGCAGGCGCACGACCACGGGGATCTTCAGGCCCACTTCCTTCACCGCGGCGATGATGCCCTCGGCGATGAGGTCGCAACGCACGATGCCGCCGAAGATGTTGACCAGGATGGCCTTGACCTTGTCGGACGACAGGATGAGCTTGAACGCCTCGGTGACGCGCTCCTTGGTGGCGCCGCCGCCGACGTCGAGGAAGTTGGCCGGCTCGCCGCCCGCCAGCTTGATGACGTCCATGGTGGCCATGGCCAGGCCCGCGCCGTTCACCATGCAGCCGATCGAGCCGTCCATGGTGACGTAGTTGAGGTTGTGCTGGACGGCGGCCGCTTCGGCGGCGTCTTCCTGCGTGAGGTCGCGCATGGCGGCGAGGTCCGGGTGACGGAACTCGGCGTTGTCGTCGGAATTGACCTTGCCGTCGAGGGCGGCGAGGTTGCCGTCGGCGAGGATCGCCAGCGGGTTCAGCTCGACCAGGGCGAGATCCTTCTCGTTGAAGAGCTTGTAGAGGCCCAGCATGATCTTGACCAGCTGGTTCACCTGCTTGCCTTCCAGGCCCATCTTGAACGCGAGCTCGCGCGCCTGGTACGGCTGCAGGCCCTCGACGTAGTCCACCACGAGGGTGTGGATGTCTTCGGGGGTATCGTGAGCGACCTGCTCGATGTCGACGCCGCCGTGCTTGGAGGCGATGAACGAGATGGCCTTGGTGTCACGATCGGTGAGGATCGAGAGGTAGAGTTCCTTCGCGATGTCGGTCGCGTCGGTCACCAGCACCAGGTTCACCGGCAGCGCGCGGCCGGCCGACTGGTAGGTTTCCATGTTGGTGCCGAGCATGCCCTTGGCGGCGGCATGGACGTCGTCCAGGCTACGGCAGAACTTGACGCCACCGGCCTTGCCGCGACCGCCGGCATGGATCTGGGCCTTGACCATCCACTGCGAACCGCCCAGGTGCTTGGCGGCGTCGACGGCGGCGTCGGGAGAGTTGGCGACCTTGCCCGGGGGCACGGCGATGCCGTACTTCGCGAACAGTTCTTTGGCCTGGTACTCGTGGAAATTCATTCGATACCTCGAGCGAACGGGAAAAACTCGTGAGAAAAGCGCGCGGCCGCGAACGACTCGCACGGGAGTGGGGAGGTGGAGCGATTGCGCCTTTTTCACGCAATACGGCCGCGTATTTTCCCGGATGGCGCCCCGGAAGGAAAGGGGCGCCGCCGCATACGCCGCCGCACGGGGGCTTTCCGGACCCCCGTCACACTGCCGCCGACGCGTGTTGCCGGCGCCGGGGCCGCCCCTATACTGACGGGCATCGAGGGCCCCGCCGGGCCCGCCCGCGGAGAACATCACCGGTGTCCACGCCCGCGCCGACCAAGGCGGCCAAGACCGGCACAGCGCCGACCAGCCCGCGTCACGAACTGTTCTTTTTCAACTACTTCCGGCTGGGCCAGGCGGCGGTCTACACCGCCCTGGCCTTCCGGCCCGAGCACCTGACCTGGCCCGCGCTGCCCGAACCTCTGCTCGCCCGCCTGCTGGGCATGGCCTACCTGCTGGCCGCCCTGGTGCTGGTGGCGCGCACCCGCCGATCGCTCAACCGTCCGATCCTCATCGTCTCCACCGGGCTGGTGCTGGACATCGTGGCCGCCCTGCTGGCCCTGGTGCTGATGCACGACGTGCGCATGGGCGTATCGATGATGCTGGCGGTGAACATCGCCACCGGCGCCCTGCTTCTGCCGCTGCGCCTGTCCATGTTCTTCGCCGCGCTCGCCACCCTGGGCATGCTCGGCCATTCCGTGTTCGACCTGGCCGACGCCTCGGGCACGACGGACCGCGAACTGGCGGAATACGGCCTGTTCGGCGCGGCCTACTTCGCCTGCGCCACGCTGTGCTACCTGCTCGGGCGCAACATCCGCGCCTCCGAGGCCCTCGCCGAGCAGCGCGGCCTCGACCTGGCCAACCTCGCCCAGGTCAACGAGCTGATCATCCGCCGCATGAAAACCGGCGTGCTGCTGGTGGACGAGAGCAACCGCATCCACCAGCTCAACGAATCGGCCTGGATGCTGATGGGCAACCCCTCGGCCGACCAGCGCGACCTGGGCACCCTCGCCCCGGAGCTTTCGCGTCGCCTGTACCACTGGCGCACCTCGGGCAAGCTCGACGAGAGCGCCACCATGCTGGCCGACGGCACGCCCGAGGTGGTGCCGCGCTTCTCCCGCCTGGCGCCCAACGACGACTCCCACGTGCTGATCTTCCTCGACGACACCTCGCTGGTGTCGCGCCGCGCGGAAGAACTCACCCTGAGTTCGCTCGGGCGCCTGTCGGCCTCCATCGCGCACGAAATCCGCAATCCGCTCGCGGCGATCCACTATTCGGCGCAGCTGCTCGCCGAATCCACGGACATGAACGATACCGACCTGCGCATGGTCGAGATCATCAACAACCATTGTTCGCGGCTCAACGAGATCATCGAGAACATCCTCCAGCTCTCGCGGCGCGAGCGCTCGCGCCCCGAAACGCTCGATCTCAGCCAGTGGGTGCATCACTTCGTGGCCGAGTACAAGCAGGGCAACGACCTGGGGGCCGACATCCTGCGCGCCGTCTCGGGCAGCGAGCCCGTGGCCGCGGTGGCCGATCCGCAGCACCTCCAGCAGGTGATCTGGAACCTCGTGCAGAACGCCCTGCGCTACGGCCGCCTGCCCGGCGAGCCGGCACGGGTGATGGTGGTGGCCCGGCACTCCGAGGCCGGCGTACCCATCGTCGAGGTCATCGACCGCGGTCCCGGCATTCCGCCCAAGGTGGCCGCGCAGATCTTCGAGCCCTTCTTCACCACGCACGAATACGGCACGGGGCTGGGGCTTTACCTTGCCCGGCAGATGAGCGAAGCCAACCAGGCCGCCCTCGAATACGTGCGCGTGGCGGGCGGTGGCAGCTGCTTCCGGGTGAGCCTCACGCCCCCGGCGCGCAGCGCCGCGGCGCTGCCCGCCGCCGCCCAGGCATGAGCCCGGCGCTTTGCTCTCGCGGCCGGGGCGGGTACATTGAGAATATTCACCGAATTTTCCGGACCCCATGAGCAAGCAGACCGTACTGGTCATCGACGACGAGCGGGACATCCGTGAGTTGCTGACCATCACCCTGGGCCGAATGGAACTCGACGTCGACGCCGTGGGCAGCGTCACGGATGCGCGAAACGCCCTGGCGGGGCGTCGTTACGACCTTTGCTTCACCGACATGCGCCTGCCCGACGGCAGCGGCCAGGAGATCATCGAACTGATCGCGGCCAGCTATCCCGACATGCCCGTGGCGATGATCACCGCTTACGGCAACGTCGATGCCGCGGTCAACGCGTTGAAGGCCGGCGCCTTCGACTTCGTCTCCAAGCCGGTGGACATCCACCTGCTGCGCCGCCTCGTACGCACCGCGCTGCGCCTGTCCGAGGAGCGCAAGGCGGAAAGCGGGGCCAAGGCGGCCGGCGGTCCCGGTGCCGACCGCCTCATCGGCGATTCGCCCGTGATGGCCGAGGTGCGCGGCAAGATCGCCAAGCTCGCCCGCAACCAGGCCCCCGTCTACATCGCCGGCGAATCCGGCGTGGGCAAGGAACTGGTCGCCCGCCTGATCCACGAGCTGGGCCCGCGCTCGGCCGGTGCCTTCGTGCCGGTGAACTGCGGCGCCATTCCCTCCGAACTGATGGAAAGCGAGTTCTTCGGCCATCGCAAGGGCAGCTTCACCGGCGCGCACGCCGACAAGGAAGGCCTGTTCCAGGCCGCCCAGGGCGGCACGCTGTTCCTCGACGAAGTCGCCGAGCTGCCGCTGCACATGCAGGTGAAACTGCTGCGCGCGATCCAGGAAAAAGCCGTGCGTCCCATCGGCGGCCGCGACGAGATTCCCGTCGACGTGCGCATCCTCTCGGCCACGCACAAGAACCTCGCCGCGCTCGTCGAGCAGGGCCTGTTCCGCCAGGATCTCTTCTACCGCATCAACGTCATCGAACTGCGCGTGCCGCCGCTGCGCGAGCGCCGCGGCGACGTGCCGAAACTGGCCGACTTCGTCCTGCGCCAGCTCGCCGACGAAGCGGGCACGGCACCGAATCGCCTGCGTCCCGAGGCCCTGGCGGCGCTGGAGGCGTATCACTTCCCCGGCAACGTGCGCGAGCTGGAAAACATCCTCGAGCGCGCGATGGCGATGTGCGAGGGCGACACCATCGAGGCCGACGACCTGATGCTGCCGCAACGCGCGCCTGCCGCGGCGCCCGCGCAGGCCACGCCGGAATCGGTGCTCGCCGCGGCGGCGGGCATTCCCGCGCCGGTGGCCGCCGGCCATGACGGTTCGCTCGAGGATTACATCTCGAACATCGAGCGCGACACGATCATCAAGGCGCTGGAAGAGTCGCGTTACAACAAGACGGCGACGGCCAAGAAGCTGGGAATCACGTTCCGGGCGTTGCGGTACAAGTTGAAGAAGCTCGGGATCGATTGATCGCTTAGCGAAGAGCCGATGGAGCGCGTTCGCCTGCTCCGACGGAAGGCGCTGGGTTCCTGCGTGCGCAGGAACGACGTGAGGCCATTTCGTAGGCAACGTGGAATCTCGTTACTCGTCGTTCCTGCGCACGCAGGAACCCGGCGCCTCTCGCCCGAGATATCGACACCGCTCATCGGCTTTTGTTTTCCCTGAGAAAAGCCACGAACGCCCGCAACGCCGCCGACTGGTGGCGCCGGCTCGGGAAGTACAGGTAGAGCTCGCCGATCGGGTGGGACCATGCGGGCATCACGTGCACGAGCTTTCCGGCGGCGACGGGGTCGGCCGCCATCCCGGCCGGCACGCTGGCGATGCCCAGGCCCGCGACGGCCAGGGCGATCTGCGACGCCAGGTCGTGCACGACCGCCGCCGACGATGGCACGAACGACACGGTGTCGCCTCCGCGGCGCAGGGTCCAGGGGATGACCAGGCCGGTACCCTGGCTGCGGCAGGCGATCGCGCGATGCTCGCGCAGGTCGTCCGGCATCCCCGGCACGCCCCGGGCATCGAGATAAACCGGCGACGCGACGAGAATCGCCTCCGCGGCGGGCGCGACGCAGACGGCGACCATGTCCCCGTCGAGGTGTTCCCCGTAGCGCAAACCGGCGTCGTAGCCCTCCTTGACGATGTCCACCAGGCGCGCCTCGACCGCGATCTCGAGATCCACGTCGGGATAACGCTCCTGGAAAGCCACCAGCACCGGCGCGATGTGCAGTTCGAAAGGCGCCCGCGGCATGGTCAGGCGCAGCGGCCCGGCCGGTCGTCCGCTCCGGCCCGAGGCGTCGTCCGCGGCCTGTCGCAGCGACGCGAGCGCGGGCGCCACCGTGCGCAGGTAGTCGTCGCCGACGTCGGTCAGGCTCAGGCTACGGGTCGAGCGACGGAACAGCGGCGTGCCGAGCCGCTTTTCCAGCGCACCGATGGCCTGGCTCACCGCGGAGGGCGACATGCCCAGGCGCCGGGCGGCTTCCGAGAAACTGCCCGCCTCCGCCGCGGCGACGAAGATGGCCACTCCCTCTAAGGAATCCCTCGCTCGCATCGCTCACCTTGAAGTGCGGCTTACAGCCTCGTTCGCGATTGTAGTGATAGTGGCGAATACCCTTCCATCCTACGATCCTTCCATGACCCCGACCGATGATCGTGCCGACCCGCCGCACCTCCCATCCACGCACGCGCCGACGCTCGACCGACGCACGTTCCTGCTCGGCATGCTCGCGATGAGCGTCCTGCCGAAAGCCGCCTGGGCCGCGCCCTCGCCCGCGCCGACCTCGCACACGTTCGCCACGCCGCGCCATGCCACGCATTACCTGGAGAAAGGACCGGCCGACGGACCGCTGATGTTCTTCCTCCACGGCTGGCCGGAACTGAGCCTGGTCTGGCGGGCGCAGATCGACGCGTTCGCCGCCGAAGGCTGGCGCTGCATCGCGCCCGACATGCGCGGCTACGGCGGATCCTCCGCGCCGGCGGCCACCGGGGCCTACACGCAGGAACAGGTGGTGGCGGACATGATCGAGCTGCACGATCATCTCGGCGGCACGCCGGCGATCTGGATCGGGCACGATTGGGGAAGCGTCGCCGTCGCCTCGCTGGTGTCGCACGAACCCGCGCGCTGCCGCGGCGCCGTACTGATCTCGGTGCCGTATTTCCCCACCGGCAACACGTTGCGCACGCTGGTGCCGCTGGTCGACCGGTCGATCTACCCGGCGGACCGGTTCCCCGATGGTCAGTGGGATTACTACCGCTACTACACCACGCACTTCGCCTCGGCCGTGGCCGATCTGGACGCCGACAAGGCGTCCTCGCTGGCCTCCATCTTCCGGCCCGGCAATCCGTCGACGATGCGCGAGCCGGCGGCGAACGCGAGTGTCACGTCAAAGGGCGGACGCTTCGGCCCCGCGCATCGTGCACCGCCGACCCGGCCCGATCCCGCGCTTTGGCCGGCGGCGGACTTCGACACGCTGGTGAAATCGTTCGAGGCACACGGGTTTCGCCCGCCCTGCGCGTGGTATCTCAACGACGATGCCAACACGGCTTATGCGGCCAAGGCGCCGAACGGCGGACATCTCGCGATGCCCGTGCTGTTCGTCAACGGTACCTACGACCCGATGAACACCATCCAGGGCAATCATCTGGGCGATCCGATGCGCGCGGCCTGCGCCGACCTCACCGTGACGAACCTCCAGGGAGCGCACTGGCTGCCGCTGGAGCGCAAGGCCGAACTCGTCCAGGCCATTCGCGACTGGCTGCGGAGCAAGCAGCTGACGGCGTGACCACGCGTCTCTGCGGGACGCGTGGTCAGGGTTCAGCCCGTTTCCGCACCGCTCGCATCGAGGGCCTCGCGCACGGTGCGCAGTAGCGCATGCGACGGCACGGGCTTGTTGAGCACGTACAGGTGATCGAGTTGCGGCAGTTCGTCGAGGTTCGGCGGCGAATCCGACCGAGCCAGCAGCAGCACCGCGCCGCGATAACCGTGATCCAGCAACGCGGCCAGCGTGCGCACGCCGGTGAACAGGTTCATGTCGGCGTCCATCACCACGAGGTCGGGCACGCCGTGCGCTTCGATCCATTGCAGCGCCGCCGTGCCGCTCTGGCTCGCACCCGCCTGATAACCGTAGGCGTCGAGGGTATCCACCAGCAGCGACAGCTGCACGGCTTCCTCGACCACCACGAGCACGCGTTCGGCCTCGCCCTGCAGCATGGATTCCATGCCCGGCAAGGTATCCTCGTGCTCCACGGCCAACGGCAGGTAGAGATGGAACTGCGTGCCCTCGCCCTCGCGGCTACGCACGCGCATCAGGCCGCCATGGCTGGCCACGATGCGCTTGCACGACAGCAGGCCCAGCCCGGTACCGCCCTCCTTCGTCGTGAAGAACGGCTCGAACAGTCGCCGCAATACGGGTTCGGGCATGCCCGCGCCCGTGTCGATCACCGACAGGCGCAGGTAGCGGCCCGGCTCGGCCGTCTCGTTTTCCACGAAGAAATCGTCGGCCAGGTTCACCTGCGCCGTTTCGATGCGTAGCGAACCGCCTTCGGGCATCGCCTGTATCGCGTTGAGGCAGAGGTTGAGCAGGCACTGCTGCAGTTCGGTGTGGTTGCCTTCGAACGACACGTCCGGATCGACGATGTCCATGCTCATGTCGATCGTGCGAGGCACGCTGCCCTGCATGAGCAGCTTCAACGCATCCAGCAACGCACCCAGGCGAACCTGTTCCGCGCGTCGCGCGCCACGCGCGAACGACAGCATCGACGACACCATCTCCAGGCCACGACGGCCGCAATCGCGCACGAGCGTCCCCAGGCGAGCGAGGCGCGGATCGTCGGCGTAGTCTTCCAGCGTGTCGCCGGCAAGCAGAAGCGGCTGCAGCAGGTTGCGCAGGTCGTGGCTGAGGCCGCCGGCCAGCAAGGCGAGGCTTTCGAAACGCTGCGCCCGAATCAGTTCCTGCTCCGCGCGCGCACGCGCACGCTGCTCTTCCGCCTCGCGCAGCGCGCGGCGCACCGCCGAGGCCAGGCGCGCGGTGTTCTGCTTGAGGATGTAATCGGTGGCGCCGTTGCGCAGCGCCTCGATCGCGGCTTCCTCGCCGAGCGTGGCCGAAATGAAGATGAAGGGAACGGCGGCGTCGCGCGCGCGCAATATCTCCAGCGCACGCTCGCCGCTGAATCCCGGCAAGCTCAGATCGGAAAGCACGATGTCGGGATGGAACGAGTCCAGCGCCTCGACGTAAGCTTTCTCGTCGTCGACCAGATGCACCTCGTAATCGAGGCCATCATGGTCCAGTTCGGTCAACACCAGCTCCGCGTCGAGCGGGCTGTCTTCCACCTGGAGGATCCTGACCTTTTGCCCTTGGCCATTCATGACGGTATCCGCTGCCCCTGCCCGATTACTCGCCGTCCGGGCGCTGGTTGAGCACGGCCCAGAAATGCCCCAGGGTCTGCACCGCCTGGAAAAACTGATTGACGTCGACGGGCTTGAGCACGTAGGCGTTCACGCCCAGGTTCCAGCTGCGCGCGAGGTCGCTCTCTTCGCGCGACGACGAGAGGATCACCACCGGCAGGCGCTTCCACTGCTCTTCGGAGCGAAGATGCTGGAGCACTTCGAGACCGTCCATGCGCGGCATCTTGATGTCGAGCAGGATCACCGCCGGCTCGCTGTCACCACGATTGGCGTGCGCGCCTCGACGATGCAGCCAGTCGAGGCACTCCACCCCATCCTCGACGTGCACCACGGGATTGGCGAGTTTCGCCTCGCGAAGCGCGTCGATCGCCATTTCGGCGTCGGCCATCGAATCTTCGACGAGGAGGATGGTGCGCAGGTCGCGCTTGTTCATGAATCACCCGTTCTTGCGCCCGGAACGTCCGAGGCCGGTAGAGAAAAATGGAAGGTGGCGCCGCGGTCGATCTCGCCCTCGGCCCAGGTACGTCCGCCATGGCGGGCAACGATGCGTCGCACGTTCGCCAGCCCGATGCCGTTGCCGGGAAATTCGGAGGCACGGTGCAGGCGCTGGAACACGCCGAACAGCTTGCCCGCGTATTGCATGTCGAAGCCGGCACCGTTGTCGCGCACGAAGAATTCGTAGTCGCCCGCGCTCGTGCGGTCCAGGCCGATCTCGATCCGGGCGACTTCCCGGTTGCCGGTGTATTTCACGGCGTTGCCGATGAGGTTCTGCCACACGGTGCGCAGCATGTTCTCGTCGCCGATGACGATGGGCATCGGCGCGATGCGCCATTCGAGGCGACGGGTGCCCACGTCCGATTCCACCAGCGAGCGCGCTTCTTCCACCAGCGACTGCATGTCGACCGGTTGCAGGCGCAGCGCGCCGCGGCCGAGACGCGAGAAGACCAGCAGGTCGTCGATGAGCTGCGCCATGCGCCGCGACGAACTGCCGATGACGTCGATGTAGTGGCGCATGCGGTCGTCGGCGCGGTCGCCCAGGTGGGCTTCCAGCTTGGCGGCGAAGCCGGAAATATGCCGCAACGGCGCGCGCAGGTCGTGCGACACCGAGTAGCTGAAGGCCTCCAGCTCGCGGTTCACGTCGGACACCTGCTCGACCTTGCCTTCGAGCTGGCGGTTGAGTTCGTTGACCTTCTGTTCGACGAGCGCTCGCGCGGTGATGTCGCTCACGGTCAGCAACACCGCCGGCGTGGCGTCGTCGGGCTGCTCGATGCGGCGCGCGTTGATCACCACGAAGCGATCGACCCCGTCGACGGTGCGCTGGGTGAGTTCGTAATCCCACAGCTCGCGATCGCGCGCGATCACGTCGGCCAGTCGCTGGAGCAGCGCCGTATCGCTCCACGCCCCCTCGCCGATCTCGTTCAACGGGTGGTTGATGCCGCTTTCGGTATCGAATCCATAGAGTTCGGCAAAGGCGGTATTGACCAGCAGCGTGCGCAATTCCCCGTCGAGCATGGCGATCGGCTCGCGCACCGCCTGCACGATGAGCTGCGAGCGCATCACAGCCTCGGCCGTCTTCGATTCGGCGGCGAGGCGGATGGCGATCTGCCGCTCGGACACCATCACCACGATGCCGAGCAGGGCGATCTGGGCCAGCGCCGCCACCAGCAGCACCACGCGGTTGTTGGACGCCAGGCCCTGGGCCTGGGCACGACGCGCGCCGAGCAGCTTGGACTCCTCGTCGAGCAGCTCGAGCACCTTGGCGCGCACCGGAAACATGTGGCGTGCATCCTCCATCGAGGCCAACGCGCCGGCACGGTCGCCCGACTTCAGGCGCACCATGGCCTGGTCGGTGAGCGCGAGCCGCCCGCTCGCGATGGATTCGATGTTGCCCAGCCGGTTGAGCTGATCGGCGTTGTCGCGCGTCATCTCACGAAGCGAGGCGAGGATCTCCGGCACTTTCCGGCGTGGGGCCTCGATCCGTTCGTCGAGTTCGGGGTCGTGTTCCGCCCCGGCCAGCAAGGTGTACATGGCCGCCTCACTGCTGCGCAGGACGGCATCGAGCCGGTAGACGTTGGCCTTCACGTCGGCCGTATGGGTCACCCAGTCGCGCGAATTCAGCGCATCTTCGGCGCTGGACCGGGTCACCACGTACGGCAAAGCCACGATGGCGAGCACGGCGGCGAGCAGGCCTACCAGCCGCCAGCGCAACCCAATGCGTTCGATCATGCTTCCGTCATCCCCGCGACGATTCCCGTTCGGCCAGAACGGGCATTGTAAACGCGGGGGCGGTTTACATCCGTGAAGTCCGCGTGACGGGAGCGAAAGAAACCCGTCAGTTCGCGGGCTGGCTCATGGAGTACGGCTGCGCGCCCCTGCCGGTCGCCCAATCCTTCGCCGGGGCCTCCTGCATCGAGAAATGCAGCTCACCGCCGGCCACGATCTCCTCGTGGCGAATGAAGGTGCGGTCCAGGGGCTTGCCGTTGAGCGTGACCTTGCCGACATACGGGTGCTTCGCGTCGAGGTGGTCGGTGCTGACCGTGAAACGCTTGCCGTTGGAAAGGTTGAGCGTGGCCTTTTCCACGAACGGGCGGCCGATCACGTACTGGTTGCTGCCCGGCGCCACCGGGTAGAAGCCCAGCGCCGTGAAGGTGTACCAGGCCGACATCTGGCCGAGATCGTCGTTGCCCACCAGCCCCGTCGGCGTCGGCGAGTACTGGCTCTTCATGATCTCGGTGAGGCGCTCCTGGGTCTTCCAGGGCTGGCCGGCATAGTCGTAGAGGTATGCCACGTGGTGGCTGGGCTCGTTGCCGTGGGCGTACCAGCCGATGAGGCCGGTGATGTCCTCCACGTGGGCGAACGACTTGGGGTCGACCTTGGCGTCGAACACCGAATCGAGCTTCTTGACGAAGGCATCGGCGCCGCCGAGCGCGTCGATGAGGCCGGCGACGTCCTGCGGCACGTACCAGGAATACTGCCAGGCGTTGCCTTCGGTGTAGTCGCTGCCGTAGGCGGCCGACGAGGGGTCGAACGGCTCCCGGTAACTGCCGTCGCTCTTGCGCGCGCGCAGGAAGCCGGTCTTGGTGTCGAAGCTGTTCTTCCAGTTGCCGGCGCGCTTGTTGAAGGTGGCGGCGATGTCGTCCTTGCCCATGGCCTTGGCCATCTGCGCGAGCGACCAATCGTCGAAGGCGTATTCCACCGTCTTGGAGGCCGCTTCCGGCGAACGGTCGATCGCCACGTAGCCGAGCTTCATGTAATCGTCCAGGCCGCCATAGGGCCCGTAGGTGGCGCTGGCCACCATGGCCTCCAGGGCCTTGTTCGCGTCGTAACCGCGGATGCCCTTCATATAGGCATCGGCGATCACCGGCACCGCGTGGTAGCCGATCATGCACCAGGTTTCCATGCCCTGGTATGCCCACACGGGCAGGATGCCGAACGGGCTGGCCTCGCGCGCGGCGATGAGCGAGCTGACGAAATCGCTGCTCTTTTCCGGCTCGAGCAGGGTCATCAGCGGCTGCTGGGCGCGGTAGACGTCCCACAGCGACCAGGTGGAATAGAAGTCGAAGCCCTTGGCCTGGTGCACCTGGTCGTCCGGGCCGCGGTAGCGGCCGTCGACGTCCATCGACAGCGTGGGCGAGAGCATGGCGTGGTAGATCGCCGTGTAGAACGTCTTGCGGGTCTGCGCGGGGGCCTGCACGTCGACCACGGACAGGGTTTTCTCCCAGGCGTCGCGAGCTTCGCCGCGGCGGGCGTCGAAGTCGAAGCCGGCGCCGTCCTTGTCGAGGTTGGCGACGGCGTTGTCCTCGCTCACCGAGGAAATGGCGACCTTCACGACCAGCGGCTTGTCGAGGTTGCCGAAGTCGAACACGCCCTCGAGCGCCCGGCCGCTCAGGCCGTCGGTGTCTTCGGCGCGGTTGCCCGGACCGGAAAAGCCCCGGTAGGGCACGTTCTGCTCGCGGTTCTTCAGGCTGCGCGAGGCCAGCGGCTGGTTGAAGCGCATGGCGAAATACAACTGGCGGCCCGGGGCCCAGCCACGCGTGGTGCGGCCGCCGGTGACCGTGCCGTCCTCGCGCACGCGCAGCGACGACCACAGCACCTTGCCATCGTAATCGTAGATGCTGGGGCGCAGGTCGAGCAGGAGGTGGGCGGGCTTGCCCTTGGGGAAGGTGTAGCGGTGCCAGCCCACCCGCCGTCCGGCGGTCAACTCGGCACGCACGCCGTAGTCGGCCAGGGTGACGGCGTAGTACCCTGCCTCGGCTTTCTCGCTCGCGTGGTCGAAACGCGAGCGGTAACCGCTACCGGGCTGGTCGGGGGAACCGGGGTCCAGCCTCACGTCGCCGGCGATGGGCATGACGAGCACGTCGCCCAGGTCGGAATGGCCGCTGCCGGAGAAATGCGTATGGGAAAAACCCATGATGCTCGAATCGCCGTGCTGGTAGCCGGCGGCGTATTTGTACGCGTGCTTGAAATCCGGCATGGCCGTATCCGGCGAAAGCTGGATCATCCCGAAGGGAACCGTCGCGCCGGGGAAGGTGTGGCCGTCGCCACCCGTGCCGATCAGCGGGTCGACCGAGGCGACGGCGTCGTGCCCCTTGCCGGAGGACGCGGCCAGGGCGAGCCCGGGCAGGGCCAGGTACAGGGCGGCGGCAAGCAGGCCGCGGCGCAGGCGGGACGGGTTCGGCATCGGTGGTACCCCTCGAATGGACGCGTGATTCGCGGTCAGGATCATTTGGATCGTGACAAACAGTCAGAAAGTAGCAAAGATGCCGACGTCGCGCATGTTGCAGTGCGTGATGCATCCAAGACACCACCGCGCGATCATCGCCCGGTTTAGATCGTTTGAAGGAGTAACGATGCCGAGGACCACCCCGCAGCGCCGCAAGGTGACGCTGGCCGATATCGCCCAAGGTTGCGATGTATCGCGAGCCACCGTCTCGCTGGTGCTGCGCGGCAGCCCGCTCGTCAACTCCGCCACCCGGGCCCGCGTCGAGGCCGAGCTCAAGCGGCAAGGCTACGTCTACAACCGGGCCGCCGCCAACCTCCGCCGCCGCACCTCATCGAGCATCGGGCTGGTGGTGAACGACCTGGGCAACCCCTTCTTCGCCGAATTCGCCGCCGGCGCCGACGAATCGCTGGCCAGCGCCGGCTACGTCACCCTGCTGGGCAACACGGGTGAATCGCCCGAGCGCCAGCAGGCCGTGCTCACCTCCTTGGTGGAGCACGGCCCGGCGGGCATCATCCTGTCGCCCGCCGAGGGCAGCGAAGGCGAGCGCGTGCTTTCCGCCGTGGGCATGCACACCCCCCTTCTCGTGTTCAACCGCGAACTGCCCGACGACGAAGGCACCCATCGCTGGGACACGCTGGAAATGGACAACGAACACGGCGCGCGCCTGGCCACCGAGCACCTGATCGCGCTCGGCCACCGGCGCATCGCCTTCTTCGGCGGCCACCGCGATTCCAGCTCCGTGGAACAGCGCCGCCGCGGCTACATGAGCGCCATGCGCGACGCGGGCCTCACGGTGGAGCCGAACTGGCTCATCGAGAGCGCGCCGACGCGCCTGGAAGCGGCGCGCCAGACCGGCGCGCTGTTCGCGCGCGATCCGGCGCCGACCGCGGCGGTCTGCTACAACGACGCCGTGGCGCTGGGCCTGATGCTGGGGCTCACGCGCCGCGGACGCCGTCCCGGCGAGGATTTCGCCCTGACGGGCTTCGACGACGTCGCCGAAGCCTCGGTCTGCGTGCCTCCCCTCACCACCATCGCGGTCGACCCGCGGGGCCTGGGCAGGCGCAGCGCCGAACTGATCCTGCAACGATTGGGCAATCCCGAGACGGATACGGCCTATACGATCGCCCCCGTCCGGCTGGTAGTGCGCGAAAGCAGCTGCCCGCCGACTTCACCCTAATACCAATAACAAACAAAGGAGCGCCCCATGGCCACAGGTCCTTCGCCATTGCCCAGCTCGTCGTCTTCGGCGGGTACGGGTGATACCCGCTACACCTACTTCCCCCTTGCCCTGGGCGTGATGACGACGATCTTCTTCATGTGGGGGTTCCTGACCTGCCTGAACGACATCCTCATCCCCCACCTGAAGGCCGTGTTCGAACTGAACTACGCCCAGGCGCTCCTCATCCAGTTCACCTTCTTCGGCGCCTACTTCATCATGTCGCTGCCCGCCGGCCGGGTCGTCGCCGCGCTGGGCTACAAGAAGAGCATCGTCGCCGGCCTGATCGTCTCCGGTATCGGCGCGGCACTGTTCTGGCCCGCCGCCGGCATGCGCGTGTACGGCTTCTTCCTCGGCGCGCTGTTCATCCTCGCCACGGGCATCACGGTGCTGCAGGTGGCCGCCAACGCCTACGTGGCGCTGCTCGGCCCCGAGAAGACCAGCTCCAGCCGCCTCACCCTGGCCCAGGCGCTGAATTCGTTCGGCACCTTCCTCGCGCCGTTCTTCGGCGGCTTCCTCATCCTCTCCAGCGAGGTCAAGAGCAGCGCCGACATCGCGAAGATGAACGCCGCGGAGCAGATCTCCTATCGCGCGCACGAAGCCTCCACCGTGCAGGGTCCGTACATCGGCCTGGCCGTGGTGCTCGTGCTGCTGGCGATCGGCGTCTACCTGTTCAAGCTGCCCGCCCTGGAAGAAACCACCGAGAAGGCCGACGACAGCCAGCACTCGCTGATGGACGCCCTGAAGACCCCGCACGTGTTCTTCGGCGTGCTGGGCATCTTCTTCTACGTGGGCGGCGAGGTGTCGATCGGCAGCTTCATGATCAACTACCTGCAATTGCCCGAAATCGGCAACATGACCGGCGCGGTCGCCGCCAGCCACGTGGCGTTCTACTGGGGCGGCGCGATGGTCGGCCGCTTCATCGGCTCGGCGCTGCTGGCCAGGTTCTCGCCGCGCATGCTGCTGGCCGTGTTCGCCGTGATCAACGCCCTGCTGGTGATCACCACCATGGTCACCACCGGCACCGTCGCGGTGTACAGCATCGTCGTCATCGGCCTGTTCAACTCGATCATGTTCCCGACGATCTTCTCGCTGGGCATCGAGCGCATGGGCCCGCTGACCGGCAAGGCCTCGTCGCTGCTGATCATGGCCATCGTGGGCGGCGCAATCATTCCCTGGCTGCAGGGCGTGATCGCCGATGCCATCGGCCTGCAACACGCCTTCTTCATTCCGCTCATCTGCTACGCGTACATCGTGTTCTATGGCCTGAGCGGCTCGAAGGTCCGCAACGTGCCCGTCGCGTCGCGCTGATCCCATCCGCATGACGGTGGCCGGCACGATGCCGGCCACCGTGTTTTTTCCATCCCTCGCCCCCAAGGACACGCCGTTCGCATGTCTTCCATCCTCTGCTTCGGCGAGGCGCTGATCGATTTCCACGCACAGCCCCAGGGCGGCGCCGGTCAGCCTCCCGCTTTCGTACCCTTCGCCGGCGGCGCGCCCGCCAACGTGGCCGTCGCCGCCGCCCGCCTGGGCGGTCGCGCGCGCTTCGCGGGCATGCTGGCCCGCGACATGTTCGGTGACTTCCTGCTCAAGAGCCTCACCGACCTCGACGTCGGCACCGAGGACGTCGCCCGCACCGACGAGGCGCCCACGGCACTGGCCTTCGTGGCCCACGACGCCAAGGGCGACCGCAGCTTCAGCTTCTACCGTCCGCCCGCCGCCGACCTGCTGTTCCGCCCGGAGCACTTCCGCGCCAACGCGTTCGACGGCCTGGCCGTCTTCCACGTCTGTTCCAACTCGCTGACCGAGGCGGCCATCGCCCGGACCACGATCGTGGGCATGCAGCGGGCCCGCGAGGCGGGCGCGCTGGTCAGCTTCGACATGAACCTTCGCCCGGCCCTGTGGCCCAAGGGCGAAGACCAGCTGCCGCGCCTGTGGCAGACGCTGTCCGAAGCCGACGTGATCAAGCTCAGCGCCGAGGAGTTCGCCGCCGTGCACGACGGCGGCGACGACGAATCCGTACTCGAACGCCTGTGGCAGGGCCACGCGCGCCTGCTGCTGGTGACCGACGGCGCCGAGCCGATGCGCTGGTTCACGCGCACGGCGCGGGGCGTGATCCACGGCTACCGGGTGGACGCGGTGGATACCACCGCCGCCGGCGACGCCTTCGTGGGCGGCCTGCTCGCCCGCCTCGCCGACCAGCGCGTCAAGCCGGCCGACCTCGATGCGCTGGTGGCCGACGAGGCACGCCTCGTCGCGCTGATCCGTTACGCCGCCGCCTGCGGCGCGATCACCGCCACCCGCAAAGGCTCGTTCACCGCCATCCCCGACCAGGCCGAAGTGAAGGCCTTCATGGAGAAGCACGCATGACGAACGTCCCCCTCCCCGATTTCCATAACGTCGACGTCCTGCGCGAGCACGTCGCCACCACCATGAAGTTCTATGCGCCCAACGAGGTCGACAAGGCCGGTGGGTTCTTCCAGTACTTCAAGGACGACGGCTCGGTCTACGACCGCGGCCATCGCCATCTCGTGTCGAGCACGCGTTTCGTGTTCAACCACGCCATGGCCTACCTCGAGTTCCACAAGCCCGAGGACAAGGACCTGGCGATGCACGGCCTGAAGTACCTGCGCGAGGTTCACCTGAATCCCGAAACCGGCGGCTACGCCTGGACGATCCAGGACGGCAAGCGCGACGACCAGATGAACCACTGCTACGGCCTGGCCTTCATGCTGCTGGCCTACTCGTGCGGCGTGAAGGTGGGCTTCGAGGAAGCGAAGGGCTGGCAGAACGAGATCTGGGACCTGCTCGAAAAGCGCTACTGGGAACCGGAGCACGGCCTGTATCGCGACGAGGCCGACAAGGACTGGAACTTCACCACCTATCGCGGCCAGAACGCGAACATGCACATGACCGAGGCCATGATCGCCGCGTGGGAAGCCACGAAGGACGATCGCTACCTCGATCGCGCCATGCTCCTGGCGAACAACATGACCCAGCGCCAGGCGGGCCTGACCCCGCAGAAGCTGATCTGGGAGCATTACCACCCGGATTGGTCGATCGACTGGGAATACAACATCGACAATCCGAAGCACCTGTTCCGCCCGTGGGGCTTCCAGCCGGGCCACCAGACCGAGTGGGCCAAGCTGCTGATGATGCTCGAGCGTTACACCAAGGGCACGTCGCGCCACAAGGACTGGCTGGTGCCGACCGCGCGCCACCTGTTCGACGATGCGCTGAAATTCGCCTGGGACAAGGAATACGGCGGCATCGCCTACGGTTTCGATCCCGAGGGCGTGGTGTGCGACGACGACAAGTATTTCTGGGTGCAGGCCGAGTCGCTGGCCGCCGCGCAACTGCTTTTCGAAGCCACCGGCGATGCGTCCTACGACCAGTGGTACGAGAAGATCTGGGCGTACAGCTGGGAACACCTGGTCGACCATAAGTACGGCGCCTGGTATCGCATCCTCACACGCAAGAACGAGAAGTACGACGACGAGAAGAGCCCCGCCGGCAAGACCGACTATCACACGATGGGCGCTTGCTACGAGGTGATGGCGTCGTTGCGGCGGATGCAGGGGAAGTAAGAGCCGAACCGGCTCCTCGCGAAAACCGCGCGCATGGCGCTGGGCTCCTGCGTGCGCAGGAGCGACGGACTACCATCTCGTAGCTCGTCGCTCCTGCGCACGCGGGAACCCAGGGCCGTGAGTCGCTACGGGAGCGATGGCTTCAGGTTGGCCATGTCGGCCCACGGATCGGTCTCCAGCGTCTTCGCCCGCTTCAGCGCCTTCTTCATATCGAACGCCGCGCCCGTTTTGAGGCGGGCAATCTCCTCCCAGCGCACGGGCATCGCCACCGGCGCCCCTTCCCTCGCCCGCAGCGACCACCCGGTAACGCTCGTCGCCCCACGCGCGTTGCGCAGCCAGTCGATGAAGATCAGGCCCTCGCGCTTGGCCTTGCTCGCCTGCGCGATGTAGCGCTTCGGCGCATCGGCGACCATGGCATCGGCGATGCCTTCGCAGAAGGCTTTCACCGCGTCCCACGACGGTCCTCTTCGGAACGGCGCCACCACGTGCAAGCCCTTGCCGCCCGACGTGCGCACGAAGCTCGTCAGGCCGATATCGCCCAGGCGCTCGCGTATCTCGCGCGCCGCCGCCACGACGTCTTTCCAAGGCACGCCCTTGGCGGGATCCAGGTCGAAGATGAGGCGATCGGGCTTGTCCGGATCGTCCACGTGCGAACCCCAGGGATGGAATTCGAGGGTGTTCATCTGCACCAGTTCGATGACCCCGGCGACGTCCTCGACATAGATGTACTGCGCTTCATCGCCGCCCTTCTCTTCCAGCACCACGGGTTTGACGTGACGGCCCAGCGTGTCGGCATGGTGTTTCTGGAAGAAACACGCGCTGCCCAGGCCGCCGGGGCAACGCACCAGCGACAGCGGTCGACGCGCGAGCTCAGGAAGCATCCATGCCGCGACGCTCTCGTAGTACGCCGCCATCTCCCCCTTGCTCGGCCCACCGGGCCCGAACACCTCGCGCTCCGGATGGGTCACGTTGACGCCCGCGATGGTGAGCGCCGCCATGTCAGCTCGCCCGGCGTCGTTTCGCTGGCGCCTTGCGCGCGGGCGTCTTCTTCGTCGCGGCCTTCTTCGCCGCCTTCTTGGCCGGCGCCTTCTTGGCGGCGGTCTTCTTCGCCGGCGTGCGCTCCTTGGCGCCGATGCTCTTCTTCAGCAAGGCCATGAAGTCGACGACGTTGGTGGTGGCGTTCTCCGGCGTGCGCTCGTCCTCGTCGTCGACCGTGGCGGTGACGCCCTTGCTCTTGAGCCGCTTCTCGATCGCCTTGCGCAACTTGTCGCGGAATTCGTCGCGGTAATCCGTCGGCTTCCATTTGCCCGACATCGACTTGATAAGGTCGACCGCCATGTCCATCTCGCGCGACGAAATCCGGTAATCCGATGCCGCCTTGTCCGGCAGCGCGTACTCGCCGGCATCCACGATTTCCGACGCGTAGCGCAGCAGGTTGAGCAGCAGCGCATCGCCCTGCGGATACACCGCGGCGAGGTATTCCTTGGTACGGATCACCACCCGGCCGATCCCGACCTTGCCTGTCTTCTTCAGGGTCTCGCGGAGCAACACGTAACCCTTCTCGGCTTTCTTCGCCGGCACCAGCACGTAAGGCTTCTCGTAGTAAGCCGGGGATATCTCGGTGCCGTCGACGAACGTGTCGATCTCCACCGTTTCATGGGCGTCGCTGGCCGCGTGGCGGATGTCTTCCTCCTCCAGCACCACGTAGCTACCCTTCTGGTACTCGAAGGCCTTGACGATCTCCTTCCACGGCACTTCGTCGCCGGTCTCGGCATTGACGCGCTCATAGCGGACCGGCGTGTTGTCGCGCTGGTCGAGCATGCGGAAATGCAGGTCGTTGCGCCGCTCGCCCGACATCAGGCGGATGGGCACGTTGAGCAGGCCGAACGAGAGCGTTCCGGTCCAGATGGGACGGGCCATGGGGCGATCCTCGGGCTCACGGGACCCTGAGGATCACCCCGGGCATGTGGATGCGAGGTCGAGGCTAGCCCCTTCGCCGACACGGTCGGCTCCCACTCCTCCGGTAGCAAGCTCACTACCGGAGGGGTGGGAGCCGATCGTATCGGCGAAGCAAGCTGGCCCGTCGTTACTTACCCTGCACCACCGGCAACTCGATGGCGCTCGCCATCCCCGCCGTGTGCCACACCTGCTGCGTCGCCTTCACGTAATCCGACGGCTTGGCGAAGAAGATGTTCGGCACGTAGGTCTGCGGGTTGCGGTCGTACAGGGGGAACCACGACGACTGCACCTGCACCATCACCCGGTGGCCGGGCTGGAAGGTGTGGTTTACGGTGGGCAGGCCGAACCGGTATTGCAAGGGGGTATTCGCCGTGAGCGCCTTCGGCGCCGAGAAGCTCTCGCGATAGCGGCCACGGAAGATGTCCATCGACACGCTCAACTCATAGCCACCCATCGTCGGCGACGAGGCGTTCGTGTCCGGGTAGACGTCGATCAGCTTCACCACCCAGTCGCTGTCCGTGCCGCTGGTGGAGGCGTAGAGGTTCACCTGGGGCGCGCCGGCCACGCGCAGCGGTTCCTTCAGCGGCTCGGTGACGTAGGTGAGCACGTCGGGGCGGCCGTCGACGAAGCGCTGGTCCTGCACCAGCCAGGTCGTCCACGACTGGCGATCGGCGAAGTGCACCGGGCGCGGCACGTAGGGCACGGGTTTGGCCGGGTCGGACACGTATTCGTCGTACTTCGCCGCACCCTCGGCCGGGGCGGTGAACGAGAGGCCGCCATTCGCTTCGAGGTAAAGCGGCTTCGTCGTCTTGCCCTGCGGCCAGGCGTTGAAGCGGTCCCAGTGATCCGCGCCGGTGTCGTAGATGAACACCGGCGGTGTCTTCGCCTTGGGCGCGCCGTCGACGAGGTACTGGTTGAAAAACGGCAGCAGCACGTCGCGGCGGAACTGCAACGCGGTATCGCCGCTCCAGTTGAGGGCACCCAGCGACGAGGCGTTGTAATTCACCTGGCTGTGCCGCCATGGGCCCATTACCAGGTAGTTCATGTCGTTGTTCCTGTCCTTGGACTCCATCGCCTGATAGCTATGGATGGCGCCCCACATGTCTTCCTGGTCCCACAGGCCCTGCAGCCACATCGTGGGCACCTTGAGCGGCTGCTTCGCCATCTCGCGGTCCAGCGCCTGCTCTTCCCAGAAAGCGTCGTAGGCGGGATGCTCGCTGAGCTTGCGCCAGAAAGGCAGCTGGTCGAGACCGTTGGCGCGGGCGTAGTCGCCGGCGGAGCCCGCGCGCAGGAAGTTGGCGTAATCGTCGTAACCCTCGCGCGGCACCGAGGTGCCCTTGCCGCGCTTGGTGTTCTGGCCGGTGAGGTAATCGAAGTTGGTCTGGCGGAAGGCACCGTAGTGGAACCAGTCGTCGCCCATCCAGCCGTCCACCATCGGGCTTTCCGGCGCGGCCACCTTGAGCGCCGGATGCGGGTTGACCAGGGCCATCACCACGGTGAAGCCCTCGTACGAGGAGCCCAGCATGCCGACCTTGCCGTTCGACTCGGGCACGTTCTTGCTGAGCCAGTCGATGGTGTCCCAGGCGTCGGTGGAATGGTCGACCTTGGTGTCGTTGAGCGGGCCGCGCAGCGGCCGGGTCATGACGTAGTCGCCCTCGGAGCCGTATTTGCCGCGCACGTCCTGGAACACGCGGATGTAACCGGCATCGACGAACACCTCGTCGCCCTCGGGCAGCAGGTTGCGCATGGTGGGTGAATCGCTGCGAGCGGCCCGGCTATCGGCGTTGTAGGGCGTGCGGGTCAGCAGGATCGGCGCGTGCTTCGCGCCCTTGGGAATCACGATGACGGTATGCAGCTTCACGCCGTCGCGCATCGGGATCTCGACGGTCCGCTTGACGTAATCGTTGGCGGCGGTCGGCTGGTCGAACTTCGCCGGGATGTCCGGCGTCATCGGCGCGGTCTGGGCAGCGGCGAAGGGGCAAGCGACCGCCAGCGAGAGGGCTAGCGATACGAACAGGGGACGACGCGAGACGGGCATGGGACCTTCCTGCGGTTGGCTGGGACGAAACCCTCCAAGCCTGCCCTATCCGGCATGGCATCACCTAGGCCATCGGTCATGCTTTCCCGTGGCATGAAAAAAGCCCGCCACGCCTTTGGAGGCGCGACGGGCTTTCGATGAGGCGTATTACTGCTGGGCGGCGGTCGAAGCCGGGGCCGGAGCAGCCGTGCCGGCGGCGGCCGGAGCCTCGGTCGGAGCGGCGGTCGACGCAGCGGCCGGAGCGGCGCTGTTGTCCGCCGGAGCGGCAGCGGCGGTCGAGGCGGCAGCCGGGGCGGTGGAAGCGGCGGCCGGGGCGTTGGCGGCCGAATCGTCGGACTTGTTGCAACCCGACAGGGCGGCGACGGCGGCGAAGGCCAGGACAGTGATCGAAGCAAGCTTCATGATGGGAGACTCCTCATTCGTTATTTATGGATGCAGGCACGGCGCAGGTACCCCTCGAACGAAGGGCCCACTACGGCTTTCGCCGCTCCTGCCGGCGGATCAATGTAACACCCCTGGGCGCTCCCATCCGGGACGGTCGCGCGAAAGGATCGGACAACGGTGAAGCGAGCCCAGCCGGAGGCAAGACACGTTCCCGCTCATTTTCAGAGGAATCGGGTCTTCACGCACGCGGCCGGCGAATCATTTTGTCATTACGAAGTTGCAGTTTACACCCCAAAACCGCACGACGCCGGGCGATGGGGCGGGACGGACGGTCGGCAGCAACGGCGATTATCACGCAAACGTATGATCCGCGAGAGGTGAGAGGCACGCGTGGAGGTCCGAACATCGGCGTACAGGCCCGGTTCACGGCGCCATCGAGCACGTTCGTGTCCTGCGAATCGCCAGTGAGACTAGCCACGTACGGGTTGTCAATTGCCCGTCTCCGAAGGTCATTCGAAGCGCTATCCGGCCAGTTCGGCCGATGGCGGCGGGGCCCGTCCGACGGTGATCGTGCTGCCGACGGAGGCCGCCACGATGAAACCGATGGCCAGCCATTGCGAGGGGACGAGATGCTCGCCGAGCAGGACCATGGCCAGCAACGCGGTCACCGCCGGCTCCATGCTCACCATCACGCCATAGGTCTCCCCGGGCAGGCGCTTGAGCGCCATCATTTCCAGGGACATGGGTATCGCGCTGGACACCACGGCCACTCCCAGGCCCGCCAGCAGCACCCAGGGGTCGAGCAGGCTCGCGCCGGCGTGGGCCACGCCGTACGGCACCACTATAAGACTCGCCGCGACGAGTCCCAGCGACACCGAGTGCCCCGCATGCAGGTGGCCGGCCTGGTTGCCGAACAGGATGTACAGTGCCCAGCAGATCGCCGCGCCGAGCGCGAACAGGACGCCGGTCCGGTCGAGGGCGGCGTCGTGGCCGAGCGGCAGCAGGATGGTCAGGCCGACGATGGCGCAGGCCAGCCAGACGAAGTCGACCGCGCGGCGCGACGACAGCATCGCCACCGCCAACGGCCCGCTGAACTCGATGGCGACCGCGATACCGAAGGGAATCGTCCGCAATGCCATGTAGAAGAGCAGGTTCATGAGGCCCAGGGTGAGCCCATAGCGAATCACGTAGCCGGCATCGCGACGGCTGAGCGGCCAGCGCCAGGGGCGCCACAGAGCCAGGAGCACCAGGGCGGAGAACCCGACGCGCAAGGCCGAGGTACCCTCGGCGCCCACGAGCGGAAACAGCCGCTTGGCGAACGACGTGCCGACGGACAGCGAAACGATGGAGCCGAGGACGGCCAAGGCCGGGAGCCAGGGAACGGGACGATGGTGGGTCATCGGCGAACTGTATCGACATCGCTCCGCCCGCGGGAGAGCGACGGACCCGCACCCGTTGAATACTTTTTATAAATTTGAGACAAATAGTCTCGTCACTTCCGGAACGCCGCCATGACCGCCCTTCCCGACTTCCGCCTGGAAACCTACTTCTCGCGCTGGGAGTTCGCGGCGCGCTACAACCTTGCGGCATCCGACGCGCAAAGCATGCGCCTCTCGGCGTTGCTTGCCCTGGCCGCCCCCGACGATCGCGAACGCTTCGACACGCTGCACCTGGGTTACACCCAGACCTACGGCGACCCGGAGCTGCGGCAGGCCATCGCCGGGCTCTACGAGGCACGCGCGGCCCACGACGTGCTCTGCTTCGCGGGCGCGGAGGAAGGCCTCTACGTGGCGATGAAGGTGCTGCTCGACGCCGGCGACCACGCCATCGTGGTCACGCCGAACTATCAATCGGCGGAAACCGTCCCCGCCTCGATCTGCGACGTGAGCGGCGTGGCGCTGGACCCTCGCGACGGCTGGTCGCTCGACATCGATGCCGTCGCCGCCACCATCCGCCCGAACACGCGCCTGGTATCGATCAACTTCCCGCACAACCCCACCGGCAAGATCCTCGAGCGCGAACGTTTCGATGCCCTCGTCGACCTTTGCCGCCGACATGGCCTTTGGCTGTTCAGCGACGAGGTGTACCGCGAGCTCGGCCCGACGGGCGCCGTGCACCTGCCGGCCGCGGTGGACGCCTACGAGCGCGGCGTGTCGCTGGGCGTGATGTCCAAGGCCTACGGCCTGCCCGGCCTGCGCATCGGGTGGATCGCCTGCCGCGATCGCGACGTGCTGCAGCGCATGGAGCGCTACAAGCACTATCTCTCGATCTGTAACGCGGGGCCGTCGGAAGTCCTGGCGACGATCGCCCTGAAAGCGCGCGACACGATACTCGCCAGCATCCGCGCGACGATCGACGGCAACCTCGATCTGCTCGACCGGTTCTTCGCGCGCTGGGCGGATCGCTTCGAGTGGTACCGGCCCGACGGAGGTTGCGTGGCCTATCCGCGTTACCTGGGAGCCGAGGGCGTGGAGACCTTCGCGGACCGACTGGTGGACGAAGCGGGCGTCTTGCTGCTGCCCGCATCGAATTACGCGTCGCGTCTCATGCCCACGCCCGCGGATCGATTCCGCATCGGTTTCGGCCGTAGCGATTGCGCGCAAGCGCTGGAATCAGTCGACCGGTACCTGACCGGTTGATACCTCGTGGGAGCGGGCTCCGCTGGTGATGGGGATTGCCGCAACCTGGCATCACCGGCGAAGTCGGCTCCCACACGGGGCTTACGGCCTGCCGATCGCCTCGAGTTCGTCCACGGTTTCAGCCGACAGTTCCAGTTCGGCCGCCGCCAGGTTCTCGCGCAAATGCCCCACCGACGACGTCCCCGGTATCAGCAACACGTTCGGCGAACGATGCAGCAGCCAAGCCAGTGCCACCTGCATCGACGTGGCTTCCAGGCGTTCGGCCACCGCCGACAACGCATCGGACTGCAGCGGCGAGAAGCCACCCAGCGGGAAGAACGGCACGTAGGCGATGCCCATCGCGTGCAGTTCGTCCACCAGCGCGTCGTCGCTTCGTTGCACGAGGTTGTACTGGTTCTGCACGCACACGACCGGCGCGATGCCCTGGGCCTCCTTGACCTGGGTGAGCGTCACGTTGCTCAAGCCGAGGTGGCGGATCTTGCCCTCCTCGCGAAGGCGGGCCAGCGCGCCGAACGACTCGGCGATCGACCCTTCCTTCGGCTCGTGGATGGCCCCCATGTTGCGGAAATTCACCACATCCAGCACGTCCACGCCGAGGTGGCGGAGGTTGTCCTCCACGCCTCTGCGCAGTTCGTCCGGACGCATCGCGGGGTTCCACGAGGCGTCATCGCCGCGTGTCGCGCCCACTTTCGTCACGAGGGTGAGATCGTCCGCATAGGGCGCCAGCGCCTCGCGGATGATTTGGTTGGTGACGTGCGGGCCATAGAAATCGCTGGTGTCGATATGGTTCACGCCCGAGGCCACCGCCTCGCGCAGCACCGCCAGCGCGGCGGCGCGATCCTTCGGCGGACCGAACACGCCCGGCCCGGCCAGTTGCATGGCGCCGTAGCCCATGCGGTTCACGCGGCGGTCGCCGAGGGCATAGGTGCCGGCCTTGCTTACGTTGCTCATCTGCGTCTCCAGGGTTGACTACGTCGACGAGCATAGGGATTGACCGGTTGCACGATAATCCGGTGGAATCGGCACGGGCTGTACGGAAAACCGAACAATGGACGCCGATCCGCAAGACCTCATCGCCTTTCTCGCCGTGGTACGCGCGGGCGGCTTCCGCGAGGCCGCCCGTGCGGGAAATACCTCCCCGTCACGCCTGAGCGAAGCGGTGCGGCGACTCGAAGCCCGGCTGGACGCGCGCCTGCTCAACCGCACCACGCGCAGCGTCGCGCCCACCGAGGTAGGCGCGCGCCTGGCCGAACGGCTCGCTCCCGCCCTCGGCGAACTGGAAGCCGCGCTCGACGTGGTGAACCAGGACCGCGACCGACCCACCGGCACGCTGCGCCTCAACGTCCCGGCCAACGTCGCGCGCACGGTACTCGCGCCGATCCTGGTGGCCTTCCTGAAGGCCTATCCCGAGGTTCGCGTCGAGGTGATGATCGAAGACAGCTTCGTCGACCTGGTGGCCTCGGGGTGCGACGCCGGCATCCGCTACGACGAGCGCCTGGAGCAGGACATGATCGCCCTGCCCATCGGCCCACGCACGCAATGCCTGGCCACCGCCGCCGCACCGTCCTACCTCGACCTGCACGGCACACCGCAGCATCCGAGCGACCTGCTGAAGCACGCATGCCTGCGCGGCCAGTTCTCGGGAGGCGCCAAGCCCCTTTGGGAATACGAGCGCGGGAATGAAGTCATCCGCGTAGACCCGAGCGGCCCATTGCTCGTACGCCCCGGGGCATCGTTCGACCTCGCCGTGGAAGCCGCCGTCGGCGGCCTCGGCATCATCCACCTGTTCGAAGACTGGCTGCAGCCGCACTTCGACAGCGGCGCCCTGGTACCCATACTGCAGTCGTGGTGTCAGACGTTCAGCGGTCCCTTCCTGTATTACCCCGGGCGTCGGCATCTGCCGTCGCCGTTGAGAGCCTTCGTGGAGTTCGTGCGATCCCGTCGGGAACCTCGTTAGTACGGCGGACTCGCCAACACCTCCGCGCCTGGCCACTCGAACCCTGTCGCTGCACGCGCATGGAACGTCCTCAGCTTGCGCCACGAATCCCGAGTGCCACCTCCACGATTCGTCGCCCGACCGTCGTGATGCTGCGATGGCCAAGGGTCGAATGCTGGAAACGTCCGTGCAACTCACCCTGCGTCAGCGAACCATGCAGGATCTTGCCTTGCTCGGAGGTGCCGAAGGGCGCATGGAAAGTGCCCGCCGTATAGGCGATGTCCGAACTCCTGCCGAGGCTCTTGCCGTAGTGTTCGACGAATCCGGTCTGCCTGCCCGCCAACAGCACGTCCCGATCCATACGCAAGCTCTTGACGTACCGTGGGGCACCCGGGTTCGCCGCGCGGGTAACGTCGCGCACGAATGCGCTCAGCATCCGGCGATCGCCCGCATCCCTTTCGATCGTGAGTTCGTAGGTATGGCCGAACCGGAAATCGATGAGCGTCGCGTTGCTCGCGCCCGGCCCTCCGTCCGCACTCGGTATCCCCGACGGTGCACGGAACGATTTACCGAAACCGGAAAAAGCCACCAACGCCTTGCCATCCTGGCGCGGCTGCAAACCGATATAACCGGTCGCCGCACGGCGTCCCTTCAAGTCGTTTACGTCGAATTGCATGGCGTAATAGTGTCCCGCATCGTTCGGCCCCCTCCTTTGCTGGGCCGCATCGATTTTCATGGGAAAAGTCAGCTGGGTCAGGCCGTTGCCGACACCGGGCAACGAGTACGAGAGACGATAAAGGGCATTCGGCAGCGTCGCCCTGGCCTTCGTTTCCGGCTTCGCGTTCGCGTTCAGCGCGGTGATCACCGTGCTCCCCACGGCCGCCGCGCGGCGAGGGCGCGACGCCGTCGTCGACGGCCGTCCGCACGCGGCATTCATCCACGGATCGTCCACCTTGCGAACCACGGGTTCCGCCGTCGCCGGAGAGCGCCCTCCCGAGGCATCCACGGCCGGCGCCGCCACGTGCTCGCCTGCCGAAACCCATGCATTCATGGAGCGAAGCACTTCCATTCTTTTCACCTCACCCGCGAACGGACCCAGTACCAGAGGTCACGATAGGAGCGTGCCGGCACGATGAGGTGGTAAATATGGATGCCCGTCGCGCGAAGCCAGACGAACGTTCGCGACGAGCCAAGAAAAAAGCCCCCGATGCGTCGGGGGCTTTACGGAGGACTCGCGGGGAGATGCCTCAGAACGGAATATCGTCGTCGTCGAAGCCTTCGTTGACCGGCGGAGCCGAGCGTTGCGGGGCGCCGCCACCGCGCTGCTGGCCGTAATCGTCGCCGCCGCGCGAACCGCCGCCGACGTTGCCGCCGCTGCGCTGCTGGCCGCCACCGCCGCCCCAGTTGCCGCCACCGCCACCGCCGCCCTGGCCGCCGCCGAAGTTGCCGCGGGACTGCGAACGCTGGCCACCGCCCTGGCCGCCGCCGAAGCCGCCGCCTTCACCGCCACCCTGGCCCCCGAGCATCTGCATCTCGTTGGCGATGATGTCGGTGCTGTAGCGCTCGACGCCGTCCTTGTCGGTGTACTTGTCGGTGCGCAGCGAGCCTTCGATGTAGACCTGGCGGCCCTTCTTCAGGTATTCGCCCGCGATTTCGGCGAGCTTGCCGAACAGCTTCACGCGGTGCCATTCGGTGCGTTCCTGCTTCTCGCCCGACTGCTTGTCGGTCCAGTTCTCGGAGGTGGCGATGCGCAAGGACGTGATCGCCGTGCCGCTGCCGGTGTAGCGCGTCTCCGGATCCGCGCCGAGGTTGCCGACGATGATGACCTTGTTGATGCCGCGTGCCATGGATTTCCCTCGTGATGCGTGTCTGGTCCGCCCGGATGACCCGGAGGGCGCCCTCCGATGATATAGGCGACGGGGCGCCGGTGCGGGGGCGGACCGTGTAGTTTCTGCGATGGGGGCCCCGCCGTAAACACCCGTCCGCGCCGGCGCGGTCACGGCCTTCACCACTCCGAGGGCAACATCGGACAAGCCGGCCCGGTTTCGTGAACGCTCCCCAACCGGGCTACCCCTATAATGTCCGCTGATCCGCCCGTACCCCATCCCAAGGCACCATGCACTCCATCGCCGAAAGCCAGCCCTCCCTCGATTTCGCCGGCGTCCGCGCCCTCGCCGCCGACGACATGGCCCAGGTCGATGCGCTGATCCGTAGCCGCCTGGCCTCGGACGTGGTGCTGATCAACCGCATCGCCGACCACATCATCGCCGGCGGCGGCAAGCGCCTGCGCCCGATGCTCCACGTGCTGGCGGCCGGAGCCGCCGGGTACGGGGGCAAGGAGCACGCCAAGCTCGCCGCCATCATCGAGTTCATCCACACCTCCACCCTGCTGCACGACGACGTGGTGGACGAGTCGGACATGCGGCGCGGGCGCAAGACGGCCAATGCCTTGTGGGGCAACGCCGCCAGCGTGCTGGTGGGCGATTTCCTCTACTCGCGCTCGTTCCAGCTGATGGTCGAGCTCGACGACATGCGCATCATGCGCATCCTCGCCGACACCACCAACACCATCGCCGAGGGCGAGGTGCTGCAATTGCTCAACATCGGCAACGCCGACGTCGACGAAGCGGCCTACCTGGCGGTCATCGAGCGCAAGACAGCCGTGCTGTTCGCCGCGGCGACCGAACTGGGCGGCGTCCTGGGTGGCCTCGACGACACGCAGACGGCCGCACTGCGCCGCTACGGCATGGAACTGGGCTACGCCTTCCAGATCGCCGACGACCTGCTCGACTACGTGTCCGATGCCGAAACCCTCGGCAAGAACATCGGCGACGACCTCGCCGAAGGCAAGCCCACCCTGCCGCTGATCTATGCCATGCAGTCGGCCGACGCCGAGCAGCTGGCGTCCTTGCGTCATGCCATCGAGCATGGCGGGCTGGATTCGCTGGATCGCATCGTCGCCTCGATCCGCGATTCCGGGGCGCTGGAGCGCACGCACGCCAAGGCGGCAGCGCATGCGGCGGCGGCAAGGGAAGCACTAGGCGCGCTGGCCCCGTCGGCGCACCGGGATGCCCTGCTGGCGCTGGCGGATTACGCGGTGGAGCGGCGGTTCTGAGTTTCCGCTTCAGCGCTTCGTTGGCTTTTCGCCGATACGATCGGCTCCCACCCCTCCGGTAGGAGGAGGCACGGTTCTATCACCGGCTACAGCGCCTTGTGGGCGCTCGCCGATACGATCGGCTCCCAACCCGCCGGTAGGAGGAGGCACGGTTCTATCACCGGCTACAGCGCCTTGTTGGCGCTCGCCGATACGATCGGCTCCCAACCCGCCGGTAGGAGGAGGCACGGTTCTATCACCGGCTACAGAGCCTTGTTGGCGCTCGCCGGTACGATCGGCTCCCGACCCTCCGGTAGGAAAGTGTCTACCGAAGGGGTGGGAGCCGATCGTATCGGCGAACCCGGCCGCCTCAGCCTTTCCTGGCAAACGCCTCGGTCAGCCACGCCCGCATCGCCGCATAAGCCCGCTTGGCCACCTTGTCGTCATAACGGCAATTGCCGGTGGCGGCGGTGGCTTCCTTCTCCGTGAAGCAATGCACCGCGCCGCCGAAGTCGGTCGACGCCCAGTCGACCTTGGCGGCGGTCATCTCCTTCTCGAAGGCCTCCCGCTGCGACGCCGGCACGTTCTGGTCGTCGGCGCCGTTGAGCGCCAGCACGGCGGCGTGGATGTTGCCGGGCAGCTTCGAATCGTCGGCGAGCAGGCCGTGGAAACTCACCACCGCGGCCACGTCGGCGCCGGCGCGGGCCAGGTCGAGCACGCTCGATCCCCCGAAGCAGAAGCCGATGGCGGCCAGGCGCGCCGGATCGATCGGTGCCGTCGTCTCCTGCGCCTTCAACGCCTGCAAGGCGCGGGTGACGCGTTCGCGCATGATCTTTCGATCGCCGTAAAGCGGCTTTACCGCGGCACTGGCCTCGCTCTCGTTCTTCGGGCGGATATTTTCGCCATACATGTCGGTGAGCAGGATCACGTAGTCCTTGCCCGCGATGTCCTTGGCCTTGGCGACGGCCATGTCGTTCACGCCGAACCAGTTCGGCACCATCACAAGGCCCGGGCGCTTCGCCTTCACGGCATCGTCGTAGACCAGGAAGCTCTTGTAGGTGACGCCCTGGTCGGTCCACTGGACCGGCTTGGCGACCATCGCAGCGTGCGCGGAGCCCGCGCCACCGAGAACCATGAGGGATAGGGCAAGCAGCGAGCGACGCATCGGAGTGACTCCCTGGGAAGATGAGGGAAGCATAGCGTCTGCCCGGTCGTCACCGATGCGATACCCATGCGAGGTCACGGCGTGGTCAGGATCGCCGCCACGGCCGGCTCCCATCCGCCTGCAGCGGACTTTCGACGAGCCGGCTACCGAAGCGGTACGAGACCATCGGATAACCGGGGCGGTCGATGAGCCCACTGCCGACACAAGGGAAGCCCTTCGGGCAGCCAGCCCGTCCCGACGATCCCGCTACCGAAGGGGTGGGAGCCGATCGTATCGGCGAACGATCCGCGACCCGCTCACCCGCCAGCAGCGTGGCGCATCAACTGCCGTTTCAACGGCGCCCATCCATCGAGCAGGCGAATACCCAGGCCACGCGCGGCAACCAGCGGCGAAGCCTTCCACCCATACACGCGCGCCAGCGCATCGAACGACCATGCATCGAGGCCATCGGCACTGCGTCGGCGGCGGGCGTAGCGGCGCAACACGTGGGTGGCGGCGATGTCGCGCCCCGCATCGCGGGCCGCAACCAGCGTGTCGCGCAGTTCGGCCACGTCGCGCAGGCCGAGGTTCACTCCCTGCCCGGCCAGCGGATGCACCGTGTGGGCGGCATCGCCAAGCAACACGATACGCCCGGATTCGTACCGATCGGCCAGCTTGAGGCGAAGCGGGAAACCCATGCGTCGCGTGACGGCACCGATCGGCCCCAGGCGAAAATCGCTCGCCACGCCCAGTTCGTTGCGGAACGCCTCGTCGTCGAGTGCCAGCACGCGGGCGGCCTCGGCGTCGGGCAGCGACCAGACGATGGAGCAGCGTCCATCGGCCAGCGGAAGGAAGGCCAGGGGGCCGGTGGGCAGGAAACGCTGCCACGCGGTGCGCTGGTGCGGCAGGGTGGTTTCCACGTGGGCGACGACGCCGCGTTGGGCGTAGTCGCGGCCATGCGTACCGATGCCGGCCATGGCTCGCAACGGCGAGTGCACGCCGTCGGCCGCGATTACCAGCCGCGCCGGAATCGTCTGGCCGTCGGCCAGTGCGAGGCGGGCGTGATCGTCGCGCGTTTCGCAGGCAACCACCTCGCCAGGGACGACGCGACGCACGCCGGCCTCGTCGAGCCCCTGCCAGAGCATGGCCTGCACGAGGTCGTTCTCGACGATGTAACCGAGCACGTCGCGGCCTTCGTCGGCCGCGTCGAAATGGATCGTGGCACCGTTTTCGGCATCCCAGACCACCATGCGCTCGTAGGCCGAGGCGCGCGCCCGACGAATGCCGTCCCAGGCCCCCAGCCCGTCGAGAAGCCGGATGGACGAGGGAGCGAGCCCGACCACCCGCAGGTCGGGCTCCGCATCGGCCGACCACGCCGCCGGTGCGCGCGCATCGACCAGCACCACCTCGAACCCGGCCCGAGCCAGCGCGAGCGCCGCGGCGGCACCGACCATGCCGCCGCCGACCACCGCGACGTCGGCCATGCCGCCACGGCGACGCGGGCCGTCCTGCCAGACGGTATTCATGGTGTTTTCTCCCGCACAGCGAACGGCGCGTTGGCGCGAAATCCCATGCCCCGGCGACCCAGGGCGTGGCGCAGTGGCGGCACCCGGTCCAGTGCCAACATGGCGAGCGAGCGGAGGGGGCCGAGGAACGGCTGCTCGAGGCAGGCCAGGCGGATCAGTCCGTGGCTCATCGCCATGGTGCCGTCCCGGTCCGGCGCACGACGACGGGCGTATTCGGCGAGCAACGCCTCCGAACCCGGATCGACCGTATCGGCCACGAGTTCGGCCAGGGTGAGCGCATCGCGCAAACCGAGATTGAAGCCCTGGGCGCCGATCGGATGAATGGTCTGCGCGGCGTTGCCCACGAGCACCGCGCGATTTGCGACCACCGAATCGGCCGCCACACGGCGAATGGCGTAGGGGAAACGCTTGCCGGGCCGCGAGAGGCGGCCGAGCCGCCAGCCGAACCGCTCCTGCGCGAAGGCCGCGAAGGCCGCGTCGTCCATCGCCGCTACCGCGTCCACTTCCGCCGAGTCGACCGTGAGCACCACGCCCACGCGCCGTTCGGCCAGCGGCAACACGGCCACCGGACCGTGGTCGGTGAATCGCTCGAAGGCGCGTCCCCGTGGGTCGCGCTCGGGCATCATCGTGCTCACGAACAACGACTGGCGGTAATCATGCTCCCTAGCGGCGATGCCCAGCCGCTCACGCACGCCGGACGCGGTGCCGTCGGCACCGACCAGCAGCGGCGTGACGACCTCGCGCGACGCGCCGCCGGACTCCGCCACCGTGACGGCCCACCCTCCGTCGACCGCCCGAATGCCTTCGACGCGAGCGGGTGCCATCCGCGTGAGCAGGCGGCAACGATCGAGGCGGCGCAGCAGCGCATCGCCGAGTTCGCGCGCGGGCAACGTCCAACCGAGGGCATCGACGCCCTCATCGGCCGCATCCATGCGCACGCTGCCGAAGTCCCCGGCGCGGCTGGTGTGGATGTGCAGGATGGGGGTGGCGCGCGCCGCGGCGACATCCCACACGCCGATGGCCTTCAGGCCGTTCACGGTGGCCCGCGCCAGGGCCAGGTTGCGCTCGTCGTAACTGGGCTGGTCGCCCAGGCGGGGGGCCGCGGCTTCGACCAGCGTGGCGGGAATGCCCGCGGTATCCAGCGCGATGGCGAGGCTGGCGCCCACCAGGCCGCCGCCGACGATGAGGATGGGATGGGATGGGGTCATGCACGCATGATAAACCCCTGCCGCCCCGGTGGTCCGGGCCGCTAGAATCGTCCGATGGGCAATCGACTCTCCAAGATCTACACCCGCACCGGCGACGACGGCAGCACCGGCCTGGGCGACGGCAGCCGCACGGGCAAGGACTCCCTTCGCGTGAACGCCTACGGCACCGTCGACGAACTGAACAGCGCGTTGGGCATGACCCTCGCCGCCGCAGGGGTGGACGACGACATCCGCGAGGCGCTCGTGCAGATCCAGCACGAACTCTTCGATCTGGGCGGCGAGCTGTGCATTCCCGGCATGGAAATGGTCCAGGGTCGCGACATCGACCGCCTGGAAGCCGTGCTCGACGGATTCAACGCCGACCTGCCTCCGCTCAAGGATTTCATCCTTCCCGGCGGCGGCGCGGCGGCGGCCGCCTGTCACCTGGCCCGTACCATCTGCCGGCGCGCCGAGCGCGACGTGGTGGCCCTGGGCCGTGTCGAGCCCGTCCGGCCCGAGGCGCAGCGTTACCTGAACCGCCTTTCCGACCTGCTTTTCGTGTTGGCCCGCGTACTGGCCCGGCGCAGCGGCCACGGCGAGGTGCTCTGGCAGCACGAGCGCCGCCCGCGAAGCTGACACGCGGGTGTAAGCTCAGGCCATTCCTGACCGGCGTCGCACCCAGGGGATGCACACCGTGCGGCCGGGACGGCGATTCTGCTAAGTTGGCGCCCTTTGAACGGATAAGACTCCCGCCCGTGACGTCACGCATCAGCATCCTGCCTAAACGCCGCCTGCTGGCGACCGCCGTCGCCTTCGTGGTCTCCGGCGCCGCCTGGGGCGCGCACAAGGCGCCCGCACAACCCGTCGCGGCCGGCACGGCGCCCGTTGCGGACACCTGCCCGCTCGGCTCGTTCATCTGCCCGCCCCGGCCGCTGAGCTACGCGATGTGCCGGCCGAACGCGATGCTCGACTTCTACGAGCCGGCGATCACCAAGGACACCACGCTGCGCGACACCGCCGTCACCGACGTCCATTCGGGCATCGACGACGGCAACACCAGCGGCGTCAAGGTCGAGAGCCCCGAGCCCAACCTCTACCACATGACCGGCGGCGTACGCCTGGAGCGCGCCGACCAGGTGCTGCGCGCCGACGACGTCACCTACAACGCCGACTCCACGGCCTACGACGCCCGCGGCAACGTGCGCTACCAGGAGGCGGGCATGCTCGTCTCGGCCGACCACATGACGGGCACCACCACGCCCAACCAGGGCGACGCCGACAACGTTCGCTACCAGCTGCTGCAATCGCGCGGCAACGGCGTGGCCGCCCACGCCAAGGTGATGGATCCCCAGCACGGCCGCTTCACCATGGCCTCGTACTCCACCTGCGACGTGGGCAGCCGCATGTGGGAGTTCCGTGCCAAGACCATGAACCTCAACAAGGAAACGGGCGTGGGCGTGGCGCGCAGCGCGACGATGCGCTTCAAGGGCGTGCCGTTCATGTACCTGCCCTACTTCACGTTTCCGCTCGACGACCGCCGCAAGAGCGGTTTCCTGTACCCGACCTTCGGCTCGTCGAGCCATTCGGGCACATACCTGTCGCTGCCGTACTACCTGAACCTGGCGCCCAACTACGACGCCACCATCGATCCGCGCTACTACTCCGACCGCGGCTTCATGCTGGGCGGCGAGTTCCGCTACCTGGAACCGCGCACCAACGGCCGCGTGTACTTCGAATATATGGCGCACGACAAGGGGCCCGACGAGGACATCAGCGGCACCAGCGACCGCGACGGCTCCACGCAGCGCTACCTGCTGCAGATCACCAACTCGACGAACCTGGGCAACGGCTTCAACTTCGGCGCGAACATCAACCACGCGTCGGACAACCAATACTTCCGCGATTTCAGCAACGACCTCTATTCGTCGGCGATCGGGTTGCTGTCGTCCAGCGCCTATGTATCCAAGGGCGGCAAGTACTGGAGCGCATCGCTGGGCGTGGACGACTACCAGAACGTGGATGCCGGCTTGCCCAATTACGTGGTGCCCTACCGTCGCTGGCCGCGCGGCACGTTCAACCTCAACGCGCCGGCCAATAACTGGCTCGACGTCGGCGTCGATTCCGAAGTGGTCGCATTCCGCAAGGTGGACCGTGCGCCGGTCAATCCCAACCCGCTCGTGCCGGGGCAGGTGGACGGCAATCGTCTGGATATCGCCCCGTACCTCGCCGCGGATTTCTCGGGTGCGTCCTGGTTCGTGCGCCCGCGCGTGGAATACCGCTACACCGGATACCAGCTCGACAGCGACTACCAGAAATTCAACTACACGCAGCGCAGCCCGTCGCGTTCACTGCCCATCGCCAGCCTCGACACCGGCCTGATCTTCGACCGCCAGACGAGCCTGTTCGGCACCGGCTACACGCAGACACTCGAACCGCGCCTGTATTACCTGTACGTGCCCTACCGCAACCAGGACAACCTGCCGCTGTTCGACACGAGCGAGATGTCGTTCGACTTCTGGCAGCTGTTCACCACCAACCGCTTCTCCGGCGCCGACCGGCAGATGGACGCCAACAACCTCACGGCGGCCCTCACCACGCGCCTGCTCGACGACAACGGCGTGGAACGGCTCTCGGCCAGCGTCGGCCAGATCCACTACTTCAACGACCAGCGCGTCCAGATCGCGCCTTACGTCGCGCCCACCACGTTCGAGAAATCCGACTACGTGGCCCAGCTGGCCGTCCAGTTCAACGACAAGTGGCGGTTGAACAGCTCCTACCAGTGGAACCCGAACAAGAAGGCCAGCCCCTACCTGAACGACCAGGGCCTGCCGTTCGAGCAGGGCCGCGATACCGACCTGGCCACGTTGCAGATCCAGCGACGGATCAAGGGCGACGGCATCATCAACTTCTCCTACCGCTACCGCCGCAACGTGATGGAACAATTCGACACGTCGGTGGTCTACCCCGTGTCCGAACGCTGGCGTGCGCTGGCGCGGTGGGTGTTCGCCCGCCGCGACGTGGTACCGGTCACCCTGGCGAACGGTGCGTCGTTCAGCACCTTCACCTATTCGCATCGCACCCTGGATGCGGCGGTGGGCGTCGAGTACGACAGCTGCTGCGTCGCCTTCCGCGTACTCGGCCGCCATTACGTGCACGACTACACCCGCTCCACGGCCAACGCGATCATGTTCGAGGTGGAATTCAAGGGCCTGGGCTCGCTCAACCCGCAATCGGGCGCCTACCTGCGCCGTGCTATCCTTGGCTATCAATAAGAGGGGCAAAGGCCCCGGGCACCCTTACTCGATGAAGCAGATCCTCGCCTATTCCCTGCTCGCCGCCGCCGTCCTGGCGGTGGTTCCGGCTGCCAACGCCCAGCTCCTGCCCTCGGCCCAGCCGCAGCAGGGAAGCATGAGCATCGGCAACGGCTCTCTCGACCGCATCGTCGCGGTGGTGGAAGAAGACGTCATCCTGCAGAGCGAACTGGACGAGGCCATCAACGCCATCGTGCGCCAGTACGCCCAGAATCCCCAGCAGCTGCCGCCCAAGGACGTCCTGGCCCGCCAGGTGCTCGATCGCCTCATCCTGATGAAGCTGCAGGTGCAGCGCGCCAGCGACCAGAACATCCACGTCTCCGACCAGGAAGTCGACCAGGCCGCCGCCAACGTAGCGCAGCAGAACAAGATGTCGCTCGACCAGCTCCGCGCCGCGGTCGAACAGGACGGCTACAGCTACGCCGGCTTCCGCCAGCAGCTGTCCGACCAGATCATCGCCCAGAAGCTGCATGAAAGCGTGGTGCGCGACCAGGTGACCGTCACCGACGCCGAGGTCAACAACCTGCTGGCCAGCCCCACCTACAAGGCGGGCGAAGTGCATCTGGCCCACATCCAGATCAGCACGCCGGCCGAAGGCGGCGCCAACGACATCGCCCAGGCCCAGGCCAAGGCCGAGGAAGCCATCAAGGCGATCAAGGGCGGCATGGATTTCAACGCCGCCGCGATCCGCTTCTCCGATGCGCCCGACGCCCTCGACGGCGGCGACCTCGGCTGGCGCCGTCTCGACGAGGTGCCGCCGGCGTTCGCCGATGCCGTGGCCTCGCTCAAGGCGGGCGAGACCACGCCGGCCCTGCGCGGCCCCACCGGCTTCCACATTCTCAAGCTCGTGGAAACGCGCGCACCGGGACGCCAGATCGTCACCGAGTACCACGCCCGGCAGATTCTCATCAAACCCTCCGAGATCGTCACCCCGGAGCAGGCCGAGAAGAAGGCGCAGGACATCTACACCCGCGTCGCCGACAAGCACGAGGACTTCGCCAAGATCGCGAAGGACGAATCCAAGGACAACACCACCGCGAACAACGGTGGCGACATGGGCTGGTTCGCCAAGGATGCGTGGGGTGCCGCGATCGCCAACAACATCGAACAGCTCAAGGACAACGAGGTGTCGCATCCCATCCAGACCGACGCCGGCTGGATCGTGCTGCAGCGCCTCGGTACCCGGCAGAGCGATCTCACCGACCAGCTCCAGCGTGACCAGGCCCGCCAGGCCATCGGCAACCGCAAGGCCGACGAGGCCTACGAGAACTACCTGCGTGAGTTGCGCTCGTCGTCGTTCGTGGACATCCGCGTGCCGGAACTCAAAGACCCCGACGACAAGCAGGCGTCGACGACCGCGGCACAGCCCGCGCAGTAACCGGCATGAACGCGACCACCCTGCCGAGGCTCGCCGTCACCGCCGGTGAGCCCGCCGGGGTCGGTCCCGAACTGCTCGCCCGCCTCGGCGCGAGCGAGCTCCCCGCCGATCTGATCGCCATCACCGATCGCGGCCTGCTCCAGCGGGCCGCGGACACCTGTGGCGTCAAACTCGACATCCTCGACGACGACGGCTCGCGCCTGACGACGCGCGCACCGGGATGCATCCGCCTGCATCACGTACCGCTGGGCGCGCCGGCAGTGGCCGGACGCCCCGATCCGGCGAACGCGCGCCACGTGCTCGAGATGCTTGCGGTGGCCGCCGACGGCTGCCTGGCCGGCCGTTTCGATGCCGTGGTGACCGGCCCGGTGCAGAAATCCAGCATCAACGAGGCCGGCATGGCCTTCAGCGGCCACACCGAGTTCTTCGCCGAGCGTGCGCACGCCGACGTGGTGATGATGCTCGCCAGCCCGGATCTGCGCGTCACCCTCGCCACCACGCACCTGCCGCTTTCGGCCGTACCGGGCACGATCACCGCGCCGTTGCTCGAGCGCACCCTTCGCATCGTGCACGATGCCCTGGCCCGCCGCTTCGGCGTCGGCCACCCCCGCATCGCCGTGCTGGGCCTCAACCCGCACGCCGGCGAGGGCGGCCACATGGGCCGCGAGGAACTGGACACCATCATTCCCCTGCTCGACCGCCTGCGTGGCGAAGGCATGACCCTCCTGGGCCCGTTGCCCGCCGATACGGCCTTCGTGCCGGCGATGCGCGAACGCTACGACGCGGTGCTGGCCATGTACCACGACCAGGCCCTGCCCGTGCTCAAGAGCGAGGCCTTCGATCGCACGGTCAACGTCACGCTCGGCCTCCCTTTCATCCGCACGTCCGTCGACCACGGCACGGCACTCGACCTCGCCGGCACCGGTCGTGCCGATCCCGCCAGCCTGTTCGCCGCGACGCGCCTTGCTATCGACCTCGCCCGTCGCGGGGCTTCCGCATGAACGCTCGTCCCAAGAAGAGTTTCGGCCAGCACTTCCTGCACGAGAAGCGCTACGTCGACCGCATCGTTTCATCCATCGCGCCGAAGGACGGCGACACGGTCGTCGAGATCGGCCCCGGCGAAGGCGCCATGACCCTGCCGCTGCTGGCCGTGGCGAAGAAGATGACCGCGATCGAGCTGGACACCGACCTCATCCCGGGCCTGCAGGCGCGTGCCGACGCCGTCGGTGAACTGCGCATCGTGCATTCGGATGTCCTCAAGGTCGATTTCACGGCGCTTGCGAGGGAACTGGGCGCCGAACGGCTGCGCGTCGCGGGTAACCTGCCCTATTACATTTCGAGCCCCATTCTCTTCCATTGCGTCGAGCATGCGTCGGCCATCCAGGACATGCATTTCATGCTCCAGAAGGAAGTGGTCGACCGCATGGCCGCCGAACCGGGCAGCAAGGTCTACGGGCGCCTCAGCGTCATGCTGCAGCTGGCCTGCAAGGTCACGCCGCTCTTCACCGTGCCGCCCGGCGCGTTCAGGCCGCCACCGAAAGTCGATTCCGCCGTGGTGCGCCTGGTGCCGCTGCCGCCCGAGCAACGGCCGCAGGGCGATCCGGCGAAGATTCACGCCGTCGTGAAGGCCGCCTTCGCCATGCGCCGCAAAACGCTTTCCAACACATTGAAGGGCCTCGTCGGCGAAGCCACCATTCGTGAGCTGGGAATCGATCCCCGTGCACGGGCGGAAACACTCGCTCCCGGCGAATTCGTTCGCCTCGCTAACGCCATGTGAAGGCCCGGCGGGCCTACTTGCCCGCCCCCTCCCCGTCCTCGACAATCGGTCCATGAATTCCAAATCCCCCTACACGATCGACGTGGAGGTCGAAACCCGCTTCGTCCCCGATCAGTCGCAACCCGCCGACAACCGCTATGTGTTCGCTTACACGATCACGCTGCGCAACGCGGGCGGCACGGCCGCGCAGCTGATGACGCGTCACTGGGTCATCACCGACGCGAACGGCAAGGTCGAAGAGGTCCGAGGCGACGGCGTGGTCGGCGAGCAGCCGTGGATGCGCCCCGGCGACACCTATCAATACACTTCGGGCGCCGTCCTGGAGACTTCCGTCGGTACCATGCAGGGCAGCTACCGCATGGTGGCCGACGACGGCACACACTTCGATGCGATGATCCCTGCCTTCGTGCTATCGATCCCGCGCACGCTCCATTAGGATCGAACATATGGAAAGCCCGCACGCCGGCAACGGCGCCATGGAGCGACTCGACTGATGGCCGTTTACGCGATTGGCGACGTCCAGGGTTGCTACCCCGAACTCCAGCGCCTGCTGGAGAAGATTCGCTTCGATCCGGCGAACGACCGCCTGTGGTTCTGCGGCGACCTGGTGAACCGCGGGGGCGAGTCGCTTGCCACGTTGCGACTCATTCATTCGCTGCGCGAACAGAGCGTCATCACACTGGGCAACCACGACCTGTCCCTGCTCGCGATCGGGCAGAGACGCGAAGATGCGCAAGCCCGCGTCAATCCCGAATTGCGCGAGGTGCTGTTCGCCGACGACGCGCCGGTGCTGCTCGAGTGGCTGCGCATGCAGAAACTGCTGCACCACGACGAGACGCTGGGCTGGACGATGGTGCACGCAGGCCTTGCGCCCAGTTGGACGCTCCGCCAGGCCCAACGCGCCGCGCTCGAAGTCGAGCGCGAACTGGGCGGTCCGCGCTATCAGCGACTCCTGAAAAACCTCTTCGGTAATCGCCCCCCCGGCTGGACGAACCGCCTCCAGGGCGTGGAACGTCATCGCGCCGCCATCAATACGCTTACCCGCATGCGCTATTGCGACGTGAACGGCCGCATCGACTTCGAAGGCAAGGGTACGCCGGGCACGCAGAAGCCCGGCATGTATCCATGGTTCGAAGTACCCGGCATGCGTCGGCGCGAGACGAAGATCGTCTGCGGGCACTGGTCGGCGCTCGGACGCTTCGCGGGGCTAGGCGTGTATGCGATCGACACGGGTTGCGTCTGGGGCGGACAGCTAACGGCCATGCGGATCGATGGCGAAGAGCCGAGCTACATCACCGTGCAGGCGGAGTCGTATCGGCAGAAGCCCAAGGGCGGCGGGGACTGAATCGCTCCCTATCCCAAACAAAAAACCCGCCTTTCGGCGGGTTTTTCGTATCAGCTCAGCTGACCGTGGCAGTGCTTGTACTTCTTGCCCGAGCCGCACGGACAGGGATCATTGCGCCCCACCTTCGGACCCTCCGCGAAGATCGGTGCCATCGCCGTCGCCTCGGTCTCACCGCCGTTCTGGGCCATCGCCTGCGCGTCGGCGTGCTGGAACTGCAGGCGCTGCGCTTCGGCCGCGCGCTGCTGCTCGGCTTCCATGGCGGCCACTTCGTCTTCGCTGCGGATACGGATGCGCGCGAGCATCTGCACCACTTCGGTCTTGATTCGGTCGAGCATGTCGGAGAACAGCTCGAACGATTCGCGCTTGAACTCCTGCTTGGGCTGCTTTTGCGCGTAGCCGCGCAGATAGATGCCCTGGCGCAAGTAATCCATGCTGGCGAGATGCTCCTTCCAGGCATTGTCGACCACCGAGAGCATCACGTGCTTCTCGAGCGAGCGCATGGTCTCCGCACCGATCTGGGCTTCCTTTTCGGCGAACAGGGCATCCACTGCCTCGCGAACGTGCTCGAGGATGCCCTCGGCGTCCACGTCCTGCTTCTGCTCCACCCACGTCGGCAGATCGAGGCGCAGGTTGAATTCGCTGGCGAGCTCGCGGTCGAGAGCGGGAAGGTCCCACTGATCGTCGATGCTCTCGGCGGGTACGAAGCGACGCACCATGCCTTCCACGACGTCGAGGCGGATGTCGCGGACCATATCGGAAATGTCGTCGAGTTCGAGCAGTTCGTCGCGCTGCGCGTAGATCACCTTGCGCTGGTCGTTGGCGACGTCGTCGAAGTCGAGAAGGTTCTTGCGGATGTCGAAGTTGTGCTGTTCGACCTTGCGCTGCACCTTTTCGATCTGGCGCGTGATGAGGCGATCTTCCAGCGCCTCGTCTTCCTTCATGCCGAACATCTGCATCCAGCGGCCGATGCGCTCGCCGCCGAAGATGCGCATGAGATTGTCCTGCAGCGACAGGTAGAAGCGCGAGGAACCCGGATCGCCCTGGCGACCGGAACGGCCACGTAGCTGGTTGTCGATGCGGCGGGACTCGTGGCGCTCGGTGCCGATGATGTGCAGGCCGCCGGACGCGAGCACCTGCTCGTGGCGCTGCTTCCAGGCCGCCTTGATCTTTTCGCGATCGGCGTCGGACGCATTGGCTGGCAGCGCGGCGAGTTCGGCCTCGAAACTGCCGCCGAGCACGATGTCGGTACCGCGGCCGGCCATGTTGGTGGCGATGGTCACCGCGCCAGGCGCACCGGCCTGGGCGACGATGTGCGCCTCGCGCTCGTGCTGCTTGGCGTTGAGCACTTCGTGCGGGATGCGTTCCTTCTTGAGCAGGCCCGACACCAGTTCGGACACGTCGATGGATGCCGTACCCACGAGCACCGGCTGGCCACGCTCGTGGCACGCCTTGATGTCGGCGATGACGGCCTTGAACTTGGCGTCGGGGCCAAGGAAAACCGCATCGGGGTTGTCGACGCGCACCATCGGCTTGTGGGTGGGGATCACCACCACCTCGAGACCGTAAACGCTCTGGAATTCGTAGGCTTCGGTGTCGGCCGTACCGGTCATGCCGGCCAGCTTCTTGTACATGCGGAACAGGTTCTGGAACGTGACCGTCGCCAGGGTCTGGTTCTCGCGCTGGATGGGCACGCCTTCCTTCGCCTCGACCGCCTGGTGCAGGCCGTCGGACCAACGGCGACCTGCCAGCGTACGGCCGGTGAACTCGTCGACGATGATGACCTCGCCGTCGCGCACGATGTAATCGACATCGCGCTGATAGATGGCGTTCGCGCGCAGGGCCGCGTTGAGATGATGCACCACGGCCAGGTTCTTGGAGTCGTACAGGCCGCTCTCCGGCTCGATGACACCCGCCTGGCGCAGCAACTGCTCGGCGTGCTCCATGCCCTCTTCGGACATGTGCACCTGCTTCTGCTTCTCGTCGACGAAGTAGTCGCCCGCCGCCTCTTCGGTCTCCTGGCGCACCAGGTGCGGCACGATCTTGTTGACGGAGATGTACAGCTGCGGGGAATCCTCCGCGGGGCCGGAGATGATCAGCGGCGTGCGCGCCTCGTCGATGAGGATGGAGTCGACTTCGTCGACGATGGCGTAGTGCAGGCCGCGCTGGTGGCGCTGTTCCTTGCTAAGCGCCATGTTGTCGCGCAGGTAGTCGAAACCGAATTCGTTGTTGGTGCCGTAGGTGATGTCGGCCGCGTAGGCACCGCGCTTGTCGGCGTGGTCCATGCCCGGATACACCACGCCGACCGTGAGGCCGAGGAAGTTGTACAGCTTGCCCATCTGCGCGGAATCGCGGCGAGCCAGGTAGTCGTTGACCGTGACGACGTGGACGCCCTTGCCTTCCAGCGCGTTGAGGTAAACCGGCAGGGTGCCCACCAGGGTCTTGCCTTCACCCGTGCGCATTTCGGCGATGCGGCCCGAATGGAGCACCATGCCGCCGATCAGCTGGACGTCGTAGTGGCGCATTCCGAGCACACGCTTGGCCGCCTCGCGCGTGATGGCGAAGGCCTCGGGCAGCAGCTTGTCGAGCGTCTCGCCAGCGGCGAGACGCTGGCGGAATTCCTCGGTCTTGCCGCGCAAGGCGTCGTCGGAAAGCTTCTCGTACTCCGGCTCGAGGGCGTTGATGCGCTTGACCGTTTTGGACAGGTCGCGCAGCACGCGGTCGTTACGGCTGCCGAAAATACTCGTCAGGGCACGATTGAACATCGATCATCCGGATCTGAAAACGAAAAGGGTGCGAGTGGCTCGGAAGCCGCCCACAAGAAGGGACGATCATACTACGTGCGTCCCCGGCTTTCCTCCGGATGGCGGCGCCGCGGTTGGGATTCAACCCTTTCTCAGCGATGGCTGCGAACGTACGCCAGCGGATTGACCACCCGATCGTGGTACCAGACCTCGAAATGCACGTGAGACCCGGTCGACCGCCCCGTGGAGCCGGCCTTGGCGATCTCGTCGCCAACATGGACCCGTTGGCCCGGCTTGGCGATCAGCACGCTGTTGTGGGCGTAGCGGGTCATGTACCCGTTGCCGTGGTCGATTTCGACCACATCGCCGTAGCCGCTGCGCTGACCCGCAAAGGTGACGAGGCCTTCGGCCACCGCCGTCACGGGCGTACCCTTGGGCGCGGCGATGTCGATACCCGTATGACGTGCGCTGTGGCCGCTGAACGGATCGGCCCGGCCGCCGAAGTACGAAGAAATGTAGCCGCTCACCGGCATGCCGGCGGGACGCAGGCCCGATTCGATCTTGCGATCGAGAAGCATGTCGTTGAGCGCCTGCAGTTGCGCCTGTTGGGCGTCGAACTGACCGGACAACTGATCGATGCTCTGGTCGAGCGCGGAGGGGAAGGCGTAGGCGGGCGCATCGGTCGCGATCTCCGGACCACCCTGGCCCGGGTCTTCGTCGAAGTTGAATTCGCCGTCGTCGAGCTTGCCGACCTGGGTCAGCCGCTCGCCCAGGGCGTTGAGACGCACCGACTGGGCCTGGAGTTGCCCGAGCTTGACCGCCAAGGCGTTGAGTTCACGCTGCGCATCGCGCCTGACGGCGGCCACCGAGGCATCTTGGCCGGCCACCTGGTCGCCGATGCGGCCGATGGCACCAAGGGCCCGGTCTTTCGGCCCCGCCACCGCCAGGGCCATGCCGGCGCCCAGTCCCGCGATGCCAAGGACGCCCGCCAGCACCATGACTGCCACCTTGCAGCGCATGCGCCGACAGGTGAGGTCGAGTGTTTTCGGCCCTTTACGGCCGCGTGACACGAGTATGATCTGCATACGTTCCACATCGAATCGTTCAAGCCGGTCCATGCCACCGCCGTCCCAGCCGCCCCGCCGCTCCACGCGTGGACTCACGTCCATCGCTCAAGTGGCGTCCGTCGCATCGTTGGCCCATAGGGCCCGCGACCTCGACGTGCTGGACCGGCAGCTGCGCGCGACGTTTCCCGCTCCGATGCGCGATCACATCCGCTTCGCGGACCTGCGCGACGGCCGGCTCGTCTTCCTTGCGCCCTCATCGGCCTGGGCCTCGCGGGTGCGCCTTTATCAGACGCAGATCCTCGAGGCCGCGCGCGCGCTCGGCGCGCAGGCCCACTCGGTTGCCGTGAAAGTGGCCCCCCTGCCGGTCGAGGAACCCGCCCCCGAACCGAACAAACCGCTTCCCACCGAGGTCGCCCGACACCTTCGGGCCGCCGCGGCGACACTTTCCGATCCCCTTTTGAGGGATCTCTTCCTTGAGTTGGCCTCCAAGGCCGAAAAGCCTAAGTAATCCAGCACTTACCTCGCGACTCGGCGATGCGTAAGCGGCACCGGATCGTCAAGGTGGCGAACTTTATAGCACGCATGAAGCGTGTCGACACCTAAATTGCACGTAAATTTGACGCGCGCGGTCTGTTATCGATCATCGATGGGGCGGTACGGTGGCGGCCACCATCCCAGAAAAATCGTAGGTGACCGGATCGCTGAAACCCAGCGCCCGGTGTCCGAGCGTGCGATGCCCTGGCTCGAAAAACAAAAAAGGCCGCGATCGCTCGCGGCCTTCTCGGTATCGCTGCTGAACCGGCTCAGACGGCTTGGGCCGGATGCGCGTAGGAGATGGGGGCCTTCGCGGGATCCTTGAAGCTGACCTCTTCCCACGCGGTGGCGTCGGCCATCAGCCTGCGGAGGAGCTTGTTATTGAGCTCATGCCCTGACTTGTGCGCGGAATAGGCGCCAATCAGGCTGTGGCCCAGCATGTAGATGTCGCCGATGGCGTCGAGAATCTTGTGCTTGACGAATTCGTTGTCGTAACGAAGGCCGTCTTCATTGAGCACGCGGTAGTCGTCGAGCACCACGGCATTGTCCATCGAGCCGCCAAGGGTGAGATTGCGCTCACGCAGGGCTTCGATATCACGCATGAAGCCGAAGGTGCGGGCGCGGCTCACTTCCTTGACGAACGAGGTGGTCGAGAAATCCATCTCGGCCTGCGAATTGCGCTTGTTGAACAGCGGGTGGTCGAACTCGACAGAGAAGCCCACCTTGAAGCCGTCGAACGGCTCGAGCTTGGCCCACTTGTCGCCGTCTTCGACGATGATCGGCTTCTTGATGCGGATGAAGCGCTTGGCCGCGTCCTGCTCCTCGATGCCAGCGGACTGGATGAGGAACACGAAGGGGCCCGCGCTGCCGTCCATGATCGGCACTTCCGGCGCCGAAAGATCGACGTACGCGTTGTCGATACCGAGGCCGGCCATCGCCGAAAGCAGATGTTCCACGGTGGAAACGCGGATATCGCCGTTGATCAACGTGGTGGAGAGTCGCGTGTCACCCACGTTTTCGGGGCGCGACTTCAGTTCGACCACGGGATTGAGGTCGATTCGACGGAACACGATACCCGTGTTCGGTGCCGCCGGGCGAAGCGTCATGTAGACCTTGTCGCCGGTATGGAGACCGACGCCGGTGGCACGAATGATGTTCTTGAGCGTGCGCTGCTTAATCATGTTGGGTCAAACCTTGCCGGCAGCAGCCTTAAGTACCGTACATGCTAACACAGTCTTAACCTCGGAATAAACAAACCGGACGGTACAGTCCAACCTCGCTTCACCGTTCCTTCAGTAATTCCTGAGAGCCATTCTCATTTGCCATGCGACTGAATTGCGCGCCGCATCAAGAACTTGCAACTTATTGAATTGATTCCACGCTTTCCCTGCGGCGAGGCGGCACCGCCCCACCGCCCGGACGGGAGCGGCGGTGGAGCGGTGGGCGACCCGGCTCCATGCCGGGGTCGTGCCCACGTTTTCCTTAACGTGCCTTTAGACGACGAAAAAACCGATCAGTCGGCCTGGCGACGCAGGAACGCGGGGATGTCCAGGTAGTCGATCGCCGGTTCGGCGTTCTTGGCGGGCTGGGCGGCTTCGGCGCGGATGGAAGGCGCCGGTTCGGCCTGCGCGTAGTCGACCACTTCGTTGCCGGTGCCCGTGCGCAAAACGACCGGACGCGGACGCTGGCGCATCTCCACCTGCTGAGGCACCGGCTGGCGCATCGGCTGCTTGGCGGCAACGCCACGATTGAGGCCGGTGGCCACCACGGTGACGCGCACGTCGTCCTGCATCTCGGGGTCGAGCGAGGTGCCGATCACGACGGTGGCATCTTCCGATGCGAAGTCGTGGATCACACGACCGATCTCGTCGAATTCGCGCATGGTGAGATTCGGACCGGCGGTCACGTTGACCAGGATGCCGCAGGCGCCGGCGAGGTTCACGTCTTCCAGCAGGGGGTTGTTGATGGCCGACTCGGCGGCCGCCTGCGCGCGATCGTCGCCGCGGGCGGTGCCCGAGCCCATCATCGCCATGCCCATCTCGCTCATGACGGTGCGCACGTCGGCGAAGTCGACGTTGATCAGGCCCGGGGCCGTGATCAGGTCGGCGATGCCCTGCACCGCACCCAGCAGCACGTCGTTGGCCGCCTTGAAGGCGTTGAGCAGGGTCACTTCGCGACCGAGCACCGAAAGAAGCTTCTCGTTGGGCACGGTGATCAGCGAATCGACGTGCTGCGAGAGGTCTTCGATGCCCTTGAGCGCCACCTGCATGCGGCGACGGCCTTCGAAGGGGAACGGCTTGGTGACGACGGCGACGGTCAGGATGCCCTTTTCCTTCGCCAACTGCGCCACGACCGGCGCGGCGCCCGTGCCGGTGCCACCGCCCATGCCGGCGGTGATGAACACCATGTCGGCGCCTTCGAGCATTTCCTCGATGAGCTCACGGTCTTCCAGCGCGGCCTGGCGGCCCACTTCGGGGTTGGCGCCCGCACCGAGACCCTTGGTGACGTTGCCGCCGAGCTGCAGGTGCGTGCGACCGCCGCAGGTCTTCATCGCCTGCGCGTCGGTGTTGGCGACGACGAATTCGACGCCTTCGATGTTGGAGTTCACCATGTGGGCCACGGCGTTGCCGCCGCCACCGCCCACGCCGATGACCTTGATGACCGCATTCGGTGCCAGTTTTTCGATGAGTTCGAACATTTCCCGTCCTCCGCAGAACTTTTAGTTTTTTTGGTTGATTCCCGTGACCGGCTCCTGCCGACCGCGGGTTGCGGGCCATCCTCTTGCCCCGGCACCCCCCTTATCCGTCGGGTACCGATGAAAAACCTGTCGCCGGTCAGAAGTTCTTCGTGAACCAGCTGCGGAACTTCTCGACCACGTTGCCTACGTTGCCCACCGCCGAATTCATGGCCCGGCTGCCGCCGCTGGATCGCGATCCGTGCAGCAGCAGGCCCACGCCGGTGGAATGCAGTTCGCTGGACACGACCTCGCCCAAGCCCGACACGTGCTGCGGTACGCCCACGCGAACCATCTTGTGGAAGATTTCCTCGGCCAGCTCGAGCGCGCCTTCCATGCGGGCGGCGCCACCGGTGAGCACGATGCCCGCCGCGACGAGGCTTTCGTAACCCGAGCGGCGCAATTCGTCCTGCACCATTTCGAAGATTTCCTCGTAGCGCGCCTGCACCGACTGGGCGAGCGCCTGGCGAGCCAGGCGACGCGGCGGACGATCGCCGACGCTGGGCACCTGGATGGTTTCCTCGGCATGGGCGAGCTGGGCGAGCGCGCACGCGTATTTGATTTTGATCTCTTCCGCGTGAGCGGTCGGTGTGTGCACGCCGTACGCGATGTCGTTGGTGACTTGGTCACCCCCGACCGGCAGCGACTTCGTGTAGCGGATCGCGCCCTGCGTATAGATGGCGATATCGGTCGTACCCGCGCCGATGTCGACGAGGCACACACCCAGTTCGAGTTCATCCTCGGTGAGCACGGCCTTCGCGCTGGCCACGGCGGCCGGCACCAGCTCGTCGACCGAGAGGCCGCAACGCTGGATGCACTTGGAAATGTTCTGCACCGAGCTGGCCGCGCCGGTGACCAGGTGCACGCTCGCTTCCAGGCGCACGCCGCTCATGCCGACCGGGTGGCGGATGCCGTCCTGGCCGTCGATGCGGTATTCCTGCGATTCCTTGTAGAGCACCTTGCGGTCGGCGGGGATCGCCACGGCGCTGGCCGCTTCGAGCACCTGTTCCAGGTCGCCGGCCATCACCTCGCGGTCGCGGATGGCCGCGGTGCCGTGGGAATTGCGCGTCTCCAGGTGGCTGCCCGAGATCGAGGCGTAGACCGAGCGGATATCGCAGCCGGCCATGAGCTCGGCCTCTTCCACCGCACGCTGGATGGAATGCACGGTGGATTCGATGTCCACCACCGAGCCCCGCTTCATGCCACGCGACACGTGGGTGCCGATGCCGATCACTTCGATCGGCTCGCCGGGTTCGTATTCGCCGACGATCGCGACGACCTTGGAGGTGCCGATGTCGAGGCCGACGACGAGCTGTTTGTCGTTCTTGTTTCTCATGTCTTAGCTCAGCTTCCGACCTGTGGGGTGGCCGTGTTTTCCGTGGGCCACCGAATGGCGAATCCGTTGGTGTAACGCAGGTCGGCGTAGGCGAAACCGCCACGATGACCCGCGACGAGTTGTGGGTAGACGTCGAGGAAGCGGGACAGGCGACGATCGGCCTGGTCGCGGTCGCCGATCACGATCTCCGCGCCGCTGTCGGTAATCGCGCTCCAGCTGCCGCGCTCGGAAAGCGTCACGCCCACCACCGACATCTGCGCCCTGCCCTCGAACGATTTGCGCGCCTGCGCGTAGAAGCTCACCACCTCGGCCAATCGCGAGTCCGGTCCCGACAGCCGCGGCAGGTCGCCCATCTGGTCGGCGCCCGGTGCGTCGAACACCTGGCCCTGGCGGCTGATCAGGCGGTCGCCGTTCCAGCGCGCGAAGGGCTGGCGCTCGTAGATGCGCACCAGCAGCGTGTCGGGCCAGCGCTTGCGCACTTCCACCGACTCCACCCACGGCAGCGCACCGATGGCACGGCGCACGTCTTCCAGGTCGGTGGCGAAGAAGCCCTTGCCCAGGCGCGGCAGCACGGCGCTGCGGATCTGTTCGGCGCTGACGTGCGCGAACTCCGCTTCGACCTTGAGCTGCGTCACCGGCCAGCGCCCGGCGGCGAACCAGCCTTGCATCACGCCGACCACGGGCAACACCACCAACGTGATGGCGATGCCCCAGGCGACGATCCGCGTGGCGGCGGCTCCCTTCATGCCTTCGCGCCCTCCCGTTCCATGGAGGTTTCCAGTACGCGCCAGCACAGGCCTTCGTAATCCAGGCCCGCGACGGCGGCGGCTTTCGGCACGAGCGAATGCGAGGTCATGCCCGGCGCGGTATTCACTTCGAGCAGCCAGTTCTTCCCGTGCCGGTCGCGCATGATATCGACGCGCCCCCAGCCGAAACAGTCCAGCGCGTCGAACGCGCGCAGCGCGAGCGCACGCATGTCGTCTTCGGCGGCGCCGGAAAGACCCGGGCAGATGTACTGCGTGTCGTCGGCGATGTACTTGGCGTTGTAGTCGTAGTACGCGCTCGCCGGAACGATCTTGATCGTGGGCAGCACCTCGCGGCCGAGGATGCCGACGGTGAATTCACCGCCCTCGGCCGCGTCGCCTTCGATCAGGGTTTCCATCAGCAGGTCGCCGGGGTAGCGACGTGCCAGCTCAACGGCGGCGTCGAGATCGGATTCCTGGAAGACGCGCGTGATGCCGACGCTGGAGCCCTCCCAGGCCGGCTTCACGATCAGCGGAAAACCGATCTCGCGCGCCGCGGCATGCACGTCGGCACCGCGCGGCAGCGCCTTGAACTTCGGCGTGGGCAGGCCGAGCGACAGCCATACGAGCTTCGCCCGTACCTTATCGAGCGACAGCGCGGAGCCGAGCACGCCGGAGCCGGTGTAGGGAATGCCCAGCGATTGCAGGGCGCCCTGGAGTTCGCCGTTCTCGCCGCCCGCGCCGTGCAGGATGTTGAACACGCGCGCGAAGTGGCCCGCGCGCACCGCGTCGAGCAGCGCGGGAATGCCGTCGATCGCGTGCGCGTCGACGCCGCGGGCGCGCAGGGCGGTGAGCACGCCCTGCCCGGAGTTGAGCGACACCTCGCGCTCGGCCGAATTGCCGCCCATGACCACGGCCACGCGGCCGAAGTCGGCGGCATCGTTGACCAGGCGCGGGAAACGGGTGGTGCTCATGGAGTGCGGGTCCTCAGGTTACCGGTGTTGCCGAGCTCGACGGCCGCGGCGCCGATGTCGCCGGCGCCCAGCAGCAGGATCAGGTCGCCGTCGCGCGCCAGTGCGGACAGCGTGTCGCGCAGGTCGCGCGGGTGGTCGACCAGCACGGGATCGGTCTTGCCGCGCGCACGGATGGCGCGGGCCAGCGCCTTGCCGTCGGCGCCGGCGATCGGCGATTCGCCGGCCGGGTACACCTCGGTGAGCACCAGCACGTCGACCTCGGCCAGCACGTTGGCGAAGTCGTCGAGCAGGTCCCGCGTGCGGCTGTAGCGGTGCGGCTGGAAGGCCACCACCAGGCGGCGTTCCGGCCAACCACCACGCGCGGCGGCGAACACCGCGGCGAGTTCGCGGGGATGGTGGCCGTAATCGTCCACCAGCAGTGCGTGGCCGCTGTCGAGGGCGATCTCGCCACGGCGATGGAAGCGACGGCCGACGCCTTCGAAGTGCGCCAGCGCGTGCGCGATGGCCTGCGGTTCGACGCCGAGCTGCCAGCCGACCGCCGCCGCGGCGAGCGCGTTCTGCACGTTGTGCCGGCCCGGCAGATTGAGCGTGACCGGCAACGCCCCCGCATGACCCGGCAGGCGGATGTCGAAATGCATCTGGAAACCGACCTGGCGCACGTTGGCCGCGACGACGTCGGCCTTCGGGTTGTCGATGCCGTAGGTGATCATGCGGCGCGAGGTGTCTTCGGCGAGCTTCGCGGTTTCCTCGTCGTCGATGCACAGCACGGCCATGCCGTAGAACGGCAGGCGATGCAGGAAATCGCCGAAGGCCTTCTTCACCTGGGCGAAGTCGTTGTTGTAGTTCTCGAGGTGGTCGGCGTCGATGTTGGTGACCACCGCGATCACCGGCGAGAGCATGAGGAACGAGCCGTCGGATTCGTCGGCTTCCGCCACGATGTACTGGCCGGTGCCCAGCCGGGCGTTGGCGCCGGCCGCGTTGAGCTGGCCGCCGATGACGAAGGTGGGATCGTAGTCGGCCTCGGCCAGCACGCTGGCCACGAGGCTGGTGGTGGTGGTCTTGCCGTGCGTGCCCGCGATGGCGATGCCGCGACGGAAGCGCATCAGCTCGCCGAGCATCTCCGCGCGCGGCACGGTCGGAATGCGCTGCGCACGGGCGGCGAGCAGCTCGGGATTGTCCTGGCGGATGGCGCTGGAGGTCACCACCACGTCGGCGCCGTCGATGTTCGAAGCATCGTGGCCGATGCGCACGTCGACGCCGAGACCGGCGAGGCGTTCGGTGGTGGGGGACGGCGCGCGGTCGGAACCCGACACCTCGTAGCCGAGATTGCTCAGCACCTCGGCGATGCCGCTCATGCCGACGCCGCCCACGCCGATGAAATGGACGCGGCGGAACGAGGTCATGAAATCGTCGTGGGCGCGCAAACGACCGGGCGTCATGCGGATACCTCCATGCAGTGACGGGCAATCGTGGATGCGGCGTCGGGTTTGGCCAGCGTGCGGGACGCGTTGGCGGCGGCGAGGATCCGCGCGCGATCGCCCAACAGGTCGTCGAGCAGTTTCGCGAGCAGATCCGGCGAATCGTTGGCGGCCAGGGCGGCGTCGGTCAGGATGCGGGCGGCGCCCACGTCGACCATCGCGCGCGCGTTGACCGTCTGGTGGTCGTCGACGGCGTGGGGGAACGGCACCAGCACGGCGTCCTGGCCGGCGGCGCAGAGTTCGGCCACGGTGAGTGCGCCCGCCCGGCACAGCACGAGGTCGGCCCATTCGTAGGCGCCGGCCATGTCGTCGATGAAGGCGACGATGTTCGCCGCGCTACCGGCGGCGGTGTAGCCGTCGAGCGTGTCCTGCAGGTGGCGCTCGCCGGTCTGGTGAACCACGTCGGGCACCGTGGCCCCCATGGCCTCCATGCGCGCGAGTGCTTTTGGCACCACCGTGTTGAGCGTGCGCGCGCCGAGGCTGCCGCCGAGCACGAGCAGGCGCGGACGGCCGACATGGCCGGCAAGGCGCTGTGTCGGCGGGGGCAGCGCGGCGATGCGCGCACGCACCGGATTGCCGACCCACTCGCCGTTCGGCAGGACGTTGGGAAAACCGGTGAGCACGCGCTTGGCGAATGCGGCGAGCTTGCGGTTGGTGAAACCGGCCACGGCGTTCTGCTCGTGCACCACCAGCGGGATACCCGCCAGCTTCGCGGCGACGCCGGCCGGTCCGGCGACGTAGCCGCCCATGGACAGCACGCAGCGCGGCTTCACCTTGCGCAGCACCGCCAGCGAGGCGAACAGCGCGCGAACGAGCATCAGCGGCGCGAGCAGGCGGGTCTTCAGGCCCTTTCCGCGCAGGCCGCCGACGGCGACGGTGTGCAGGTCGAGGCCGTGCGCCGGCACCACGCGGGTCTCCATGCCGCCCTCGGCGCCCAGCCAGGCGACCGGGATGCCGCGCGAACGCAGTTCGTCGGCGACGGCGAGGCCCGGATAGATGTGGCCGCCCGTGCCGCCGGCCATGATCAGCACCGGGCCGCTCATGCGACACCGCCGATCGGCGACGAGGTCGGCACCGCCGCGGCCGGCTGGCGCACGGCGGACTGGCGGGCGTCTTCGGCGCGATTGATCTCGAAGGTGGCGCGCAACAGCACGCCGACCATCGCGCAGGTCATCAGCACCGACGAACCGCCCGAGCTGATGAGCGGAAGGGTAAGGCCCTTGGTGGGCAGCACGCCGAGGTTCACGCCGATGGACACCATGGCCTGGAAGCCCAGCATCAGCGAAATGCCGTAAGCGACGTAGCCGGAGAAACGCTGGCCGAGCTCCACGCCCTTCAGGCCGATGTAAAGGCCACGGCCGACGAGCACGATGTAGAGGCCGATCACCACCACGATGCCCGCCAGGCCCAGCTCTTCGGCGAGCACGGCGAGGATGAAGTCGGTATGCGCCTCGGGCAGGTAAAACAGCTTCTGCACGCTCGAGCCCAGACCGACGCCGGTCCATTCGCCACGGCCCACGGCGATGAGCGCCTGGGTAAGCTGGAAGCCGTCGTTGAACGGATCTTTCCACGGGTCGAGGAAGGACGTAAGACGCTTGATTCGGTAATCCTCGGCCGTGGCCGCGTAGATCAGCAGCGGTACCAGCGGGGTGCCGAGCACCAGCAGGTTGCGCATGCGTGCGCCGGCCAGCCAGACCATGCCCACCGTGGTGGCCACCACCAGGGCGGCCGAACCGAAGTCGGGCTGGGCCAGGAGCAGCAGCACGATGAAGCCGGCCACGCCGATCGGCTTGACCACACCGAACAGGTCGTATTCCACGGCCTCGCGGTGGCGCACGAGGTAGCTCGACAGGTAGGCGACGAGGATGAGCTTCATCGCCTCGACGGGCTGGAAGCTCGTGATGAAGAGGTTGATCCAGCGGCGCGCGCCGTTGATGCGCATGCCGAAGCCGGGCACGAACACCAGCAGCAGGCCGCAGACGCCGAGCAGCAACAGCAGCGTGCTGTGCTTTTCGATGACCTTCAGTTCGGTGCGCATGGCGACGCCGGCCAGGATGCATCCGCCCACGAGGAAGCCGATGTGCTTCTTCAGGAAGTAGAACGCACCCACGTGCGAGCCGTCGGCCACGGCGATGGAGCTGGAGGTGACCATCACCACGCCCATCGCGGCCAGGGAGAGCGCGGCGAGCAGCAACGGGATGTCGAAGCTTCCCCGCGGGCCCTGGCGGCGCTGTGCCTGTTTGTTGCCGAAGCCGAACATGATCGCTTAGCGCACCTTCAACGTGGCGAGACCGATGAGCACCAGCACGACGCTGATGATCCAGAAACGGACGATGACCCTCGGTTCGGGCCATCCCTTCAATTCGAAGTGGTGGTGGATCGGCGCCATGCGGAAGATCCGCTTGCCGCGCAGCTTGAAGCTGCCGACCTGGAGCATCACCGAGGCGGTTTCCATCACGAACACGCCGCCCATCACCAGCAGCACGATTTCCTGGCGCACGATGAGGGCCACGCAACCCAGCGCGGCGCCGATGGCGAGCGCGCCGACGTCGCCCATGAACACCTGGGCCGGATACGTGTTGAACCACAGGAAGCCGAGGCCGGCACCGGCCAGCGCGCTGCAGAACACCGCCAGCTCGCCCGCGCCCGGGATCGACGGGATGCCGAGGTATTCGGAGAACAGCTTGTTGCCAGCGAGGTAGGCGAAGACGCCGAGCGCGCCGGACACCAGCACGCTCGGCATGATCGCGAGGCCGTCGAGGCCGTCGGTGAGGTTCACCGCGTTGGAGAAGCCCACGATGATGAAATAGCCGATCACCACGAACAGCGCGCCGAGCGGCAGCGCCACCTGCTTGAACAACGGCACGTAGAGCGCGGTTTCGGCCGGCAGCTGCGCGGTGTGGTACAGGAAGACGGCGGCGGCGAGGCCGAACACCGACTGCCAGAAGTATTTCCAGCGGCTGGCGAGGCCGCGGCTGTCCTTCAGCACGAGCTTGCGGTAGTCGTCGTAGAAGCCGATGACGCCGAACAGCACGGTAACCAACAGCACCGTCCACACGTAGCGGTTGCCGAGATCGGCCCACAGCAGCGTGGAGATGCCGATGGCGAAGAGGATCAGCAGGCCGCCCATGGTCGGCGTGCCGGCCTTGGACAGGTGCGTCTGCGGACCGTCGCTGCGCACCACCTGGCCGGCTTTCAGCGCGGCCAGCTTGCGGATGAGCGCGGGGCCCAGCAGCAGCGACACGGACAGCGCGGTGAGCGCCGCCATGATCGCGCGGAAGGTGATGTACTGGAACAGATGCAGCGACGTGAAGTGCCGAGCCATCCATTCCGCCAGTTCAAGCAGCATGGGATGCTCCTTCAGCGTACTTCTTCATGGCCGCGGCGACCCGGTCCATGCCGGAGGAGCGCGACCCCTTCACGAGGACGGTAACGCCCGCGTGGATCTGCTTGCAGGCAGCCTCCACGAGGTCCTCCTGCGATGGGAAATGCATACCGCCCTGGCCGAAGGCCTGCGCGGCGGCGGCACTCTTCAAGCCCACGGCGAAGAGGCGCTGCACCCCACGCTCATGCGCCCATGCACCGATGCTCGCGTGCATGTTCACCGCGTCGGGGCCGAGTTCGGCCATGTCGCCGAGGATCAGCCAGCGTTCGCCGTCGGCCAGCGCCAGCGTGTCGATGGCGGCGGCGGCGGATCCCGGGTTGGCGTTATAGCTGTCGTCGATCAGCGTCCAGCCACCGGGCATCGGCTCGAGGTTGAGCCGTCCGGCCACGCGCGGCACCTGCTCCAGCCCCTCGACGATCGTTTCCACCGGCACGTCGAGCGCGATGGCGATGGCGGCGGCGGCCAACGCGTTGGCCACGTTGTGACGACCCGCCAGCGGCAGGCGCACGTCGCCGTCGCCGTGCGGCGTGGAGAGCACGAAGTGCGTGCCGTCGATGCGCTCCTCGACGATGTCGGCACCGATGTCGGCGCGATGGTTCAGCGCGTAGCGCAGCACGCGGCGGGAGCCCGCCAGGCCCATGAAGAAAGGCGCGAAGCGTTCGTCGTCGGCGTTGACGATGGCCACGCCGTCGGACGGCAACGCCTGATACAGCGCGCCCTTGGTTTCGGCGACGCCTTCGATCGTGCCCATGCGTTCAAGATGCGCGGGCGCGATGGAATTGACGAGGCCGATATCGGGCCGCGCGATGGCGGCAAGGTAGGCGATGTCGCCGGGCTTGCCGGCGCCCATTTCGAGCACGGCGTACTTCGCGTCCCCGGGCATCGCCAGCAAGGTGAGCGGCATGCCCAGCTCGTTGTTGTAGTTGCCTTCGTTGACGTGCGTGCGGCCATGGCGCGACAGGATCGACGCGGTGAGCGTCTTCACCGTGGTCTTGCCGTTGGAACCGGTGATACCGATCACCCTGACGTTGCTCTGCGCACGCACCGCGCTGGCGAGGTCGCCGAGCGCGATCTGCGTGTCGTCGACGATCACCTGGGCGATCGGCGCGTCCACGGGGCGGGTGACCAGGGCACCCACGGCACCCTTCTGGGCCGCGAGCGCGACGTAATCGTGGCCGTCGACGCGTTCGCCCGGCAGGGCCACGAAGAGGTCGCCCGGCGTCAGCGTACGGGTATCGATGGAAAAGCCGGTCACCTCGGCGTCGGCGCCCTGCAGGCGGCCGCGGGTCCAGAGGGCGACGGCGGAAAGGCGCATCATGCGCGAACTCCTTTGGCACGGGGCGCCATCGCCTCGGCGGCGACGGCGAGGTCGTCGAAGGGACGCTTGCCCTCCGGACCTTCCTGATAGGTTTCATGGCCCTTGCCGGCGATCAGCACGACATCGTCGGCTTTCGCGTCGGCCAGGGCCAGGGCGATGGCCGAGGCGCGATCGCGCTCGACCATCACGGTGTCGGGGTGGGCGAAGCCGGCCACGATCTGGGCCACGATGGCATCGCCGTCTTCGGTGCGCGGATTGTCGTCGGTGACGATCACGACGTCGGCAAGGCGCTCGGCGATGCCGGCCATGATCGGGCGCTTGCCCTGGTCGCGATCGCCACCCGCGCCGAACACGCAGATCAGGCGACCCTTGGTATGCGAACGCAGCGCCAGCAGCGCCTGCTTCAGGGCATCGGGGGTGTGCGAGTAGTCGACCACCACGAGCGGCTTCTTGCCGTCGCCGCCGAGGCGGCTCATGCGGCCGTTGACCGGCTGCAGCGACTCCAGCGCGGCGTGGATGCGATCGAAGGGTTCGCCCAGCGCGCCGAGCACCGCCGCCACGGCGAGCAGATTGGCGACGTTGAAGCGACCGAGCAGCGCGCTGCGCACGGTGCGCATGCCCCACGGCGTGTTGAGGTTGAACGACAGGCCCTTGGCCGAAGTCACCACGATGTCGGCGCGGATCTCGGCATCCTTTTCGGTGGCGTCGTGCGCCATCGAGGTGCGCAGCTTCGCCACGCCTTCGGGCAAGCCCTTGGCGAGCTTCAGGCCGAAGGCGTCGTCGACGTTGATCACCGCCGCGCGCAGGCCCTCGAAGGCGAACAGCTTCGCCTTGGCCGCGCCGTAGGCTTCCATCGTGCCGTGGTAGTCGAGGTGGTCGCGGGTGAGGTTGGTGAACACCGCCACGTCGAAGGCCACCGCGTTGACGCGGCCCTGCTCCAGCGCATGCGAGGAGACTTCCATCGCCACGTGCGTGGCGCCGGCATCGCGGAATTCGGCGAACAGCGCCTGCATGCGGATGGCGTCGGGGGTGGTGCGCTCACCCTCGACGATGGCGCCGTGCAAACCCGCGCCCAACGTGCCGACGGTGGCCGGCTTGCGGCCGAGGAAGGCCAGCGCCTGCGCGATCAGCTGCACGGTGGAGGTCTTGCCGTTCGTGCCGGTGACGCCAACGATGTCCAGCGCCTTCGACGGATCACCGTAGAAGCGCGCGGCGATGGTGCCGACCTGCTCGCGCAGCCCCTTCACGGTGACCACGGGTACGCCCGCGTCGACGGCGTCGAACGGCGGCTCGGCGAGGACGGCGACGGCGCCCTGATGCACCGCTTTCGCGGCGAACTCGATGCCGTGGTTCTTGAGGCCGCGCAGCGCGACGAAGGCATGGCCGGGCGCGATCTCGCGCGAATCCAGCGCGAGGCCGGAAACGACGATATCGCCGGCACCCTGGGTGTCGGCGAACCCGTCGAGCAGCTCGGCGAGGCGAAGGGTCATGGGACCACCTCTTCCGCCGCGCTCTCGTCCGCCTGGGGCGGCGCGTTGCTGGTGCTGATCATGCCGCCCTGGCTCGGCCCGCCGGCGTACCAGCGGCCGACGTTGTCGGGCGGAATGTCGAGGAGGCGGACCGCGCCCTGCATCACCTGGGCGAAGGCCGGGCCGGCGACCGAACCGCCATAGTAATGGCCGCCCTTGGGATCGTTGATCACCACGACGGTGACCACGCGCGGGTTGCTGGCCGGGATCATGCCGACGAAGAGGGAGATGTAGTTGTTGGCGAAGTAGCCGCCCGCCGAGTTCTTGTGCGAGGTGCCGGTCTTGCCCGCCACGCTGTAATTGGCGACCGAAGCGAAACCGTAGCCCGTGCCGCCGGGGGCGAGCACGGTCTCGAGCATGCGAACCAGCTCGTGCGCCACCTCGGGCGTGATGATCTGGTTGGGCGGATTGTCGGCGCCCTTGATGAAGCTCGGCGCGCGGTAGGCGCCGCCGTTGGCGATGGCGGCGTAACCGGCGGCCAGCTGCATCGGCGTGACATTGAGGTTGTAACCGTAGGCCAGGCGCGATTTCTCGATCGGCTTCCAGGTGCGACCCACCGGCAGGTAACCGGAGGCTTCGCCGGGGAAGCCGCTGCCCGTGCTGTTGCCCAGGCCGAACGACTTGTACATGTCGTAGAGGAAATCGGTATCGAGCGTCATCGCGATCTTGGCCGCGCCGACGTTGGACGACTTGGTGATGACGCCCGTGGGCGTGAGCGTGCCCCAGTTGTGCGTGTCGCGCACGGGATGACCGCCCATCATCCAGCTGCCGGGCGAGGTCTCGATCAACGGCGAGGTGGGCGTGTACTTGCCGCTGGTGAGCGCCGCCGCCATGGTAAAGGCCTTCATCGTCGAACCCGGTTCCACCACGTCGGTGACGGCGCGGTTGCGGCGCTCCTGCGGCGTGCTGCCGCGCACCGCATTGGGGTTGAACGACGGCAGGTTGGCCATGCCGAGCACTTCGCCCGTGTGCACGTCCATCACCACGATGGAGCCGGAGTCGGCCTTGTTCTTTTCCAGCGCCTCTTTCAGCGAGCTGTAGGCGAGGTACTGGATGCGGCGGTCGATGGACAGCGTGAGGTCGCGGCCCGGCTGCGGCTCGCGGACCAGTTCGACGTCTTCCACCACGTGGCCCATGCGGTCACGGATCACGCGCTTGGCGCCCGGCTTGCCGGCCAGCCATTCGTCGAAGGCCAGTTCCAGGCCTTCCTGGCCGTGATCGTCGATGTTGGTGAAGCCGAGGATGTGGCTGTTCACCGCGCCCGACGGGTAGTAGCGGCGGTATTCGCGCTGCGAGGCGATGCCGGGGATCTTGAGGTCGACGATGGCCTGCGCCTCTTCCGGGCGCATCTGGCGGGCGATGTACATGAACTCCTTGTCGGCGCGCGCCTCGATCTTCTGCTTGAGGTCGTCGGCGTCGACATGCAGCGCATGGGCCAGCTCGGGAATGCGGTCGGCGTTTTCCAGCACCTCGGGCGGGTTGGCCCAGATCGAGGCGACCGGCGTGGACACCGCCAGCGGTTCGCCGTTGCGGTCGAAGATGGTGCCGCGCGACACCGCGATGGGCATCTCACGCAGGAAGCGGGCATCGCCCTGGTCCTGGTAGAACTGCTTGCGCACCACCTGCAGGTCGAACGCGCGCACGACCAGGCCGGAGGCGGCCACGCACAGCAGCGCCACCATGACGGTCATGCGCTTGCGCGGGCTCGGGCCCTGGCCGCGACGGCGGCTGGGCACTACTGCCTTGCCGTAACGGGCCTTCATCGGCGCACCAACTGGATGTCCTGCTGTTTCGGCGTGAACATGCCGAGGCGCGCCCGGGCTTCCGCATCGATGCGGCTGGGCTCGGCATAGGTGGCCTGCTCCAGCTCGAGGCGGCCATACTCGACGCCGAGATCGTCCTTCTGGCTCTGCAGGCGCGACAGCTCGACGAAGAGCACGCGGCTTTCGTGGCGCGTCCACACCACGCCGATCGCGCTGGCGATGACCGCCAGCAGCAGGATCGTCAGGCAGAGGGCGCCGAAGACCTTCATGCGAGCTTCTCCGCGATGCGCAGCACCGCCGAGCGCGACCGCGGATTCGCGGCGATCTCGGCGGCGGAGGGGAAGATCGCCTTGCCGACCGGCTTGAGGCGGGCGGGCTTCGCTTCGGTGGGCGGCGCGCGGCGGTTGCCCTGCACGCGGCCTTCGTGCGAACGGATGAACTGCTTCACCGTGCGGTCTTCCAGCGAGTGGAAGCTGATGACGGCGAGGCGGCCGCCGACGTTGAGCCGTTCCAACGCGGCCTCGAGGCCGCGCTCGATCGACTCCAGTTCGGCGTTGACGCGGATGCGCAGCGCCTGGAAGGTGCGCGTGGCCGGATTCTTGCCCGGCTCGCGGCGGCCGACGCAACGGGCCACCAGCTCGGACAACTCGCCGGTGCGCATGATCGGCGAGGTGGCGCGGCGTTCGACGATGGCGCGGGCGATGCGGCGGCTGAAGCGCTCTTCGCCGAAGGTCCACAGCACGTCGGCGATCTCGGCTTCGTCGGCCTGGGCGAGAAAATCGGCGGCACTGATGCCGCGGGTGGGGTCCATGCGCATGTCCAGCGGCGCATCGGCCATGAAGCTGAAGCCGCGGCTGGCGTCGTCGAGCTGCGGCGAGGAAACGCCGAGGTCGAGCAGGATGCCGTCGAGGCCGCCCTCGAGCGCGGCCCATTCGCCCATGGTGGCGAAATTGTCGTGGCGCAGGCTGACGCGCGGATCGGTGGCGAGACCGGCTTCGGCCACGGCGATGGCCGTGGGATCGCGATCCATGAGGAACAGGCGGCCGTCGGCGGAGAGACGGGAAAGGATGGCCCGGGCGTGACCGCCGCGGCCGAATGTCCCATCCAGATAGCGCCCGTTCTCGCGCAAGGCGAGGCCCTCCACCACTTCGTCGAGCATCACCGGGATGTGCACTTCGCGCCCCGCCATCGCCACATCCCGCTCCCGTACTTCAGTCAAATGATCAGTTCGTCGTCACAACCGCAGCTCCGCCATGTCGTCGCTTATCTCGTCCTCGCCGATGGTCTGGCGGATCTTCGCGAGGTGGGCCTGTTCGCTCCAGAGTTCGAACTTGTTGCCCATGCCGAGCAACACGGCCTTTTTTTCTATGCCAGCGGCGGCCCGTTGGCTGGCCGGCAGGAGCACGCGTGCCGCACCGTCGGGCTCGACGATGGCGGCGGCGCCCACCAGCTTCATCTGCAGCGCGCGATGCACGGCCTTGACGCTGGGGAGCGCGTTGACCTGGTCGCGGACCTGTTCCCACTCCGCGTACGGAAAGATCCACAGACAGCCCGTCTCGAAGGGGTTGTAGGCGATCACCAGCCGGTTCGCGCAGGCGTCGGCCACCAGATCCCGATACGAGGTCGGAATCGTCAGACGACCCTTGTCGTCGACCGTGATGGCGGTTTCGCCTTGGAACATGACTGGCTGGTTACCCCACTAAATCCCACGATTTCACACCGGAGCCCACGATAGTCTCGCCCCTTGAGACTGTCAAGGAAATTTTTCTTGTGAATCAAGGAGAAAGGCGCGGTTCATCACCAATTCCAGCCATTTATGAGGAACCGGCGGAAGGTGGTTGAATCGTTGGGGTTTTTTACGACGAGGGCTGACACATAGGGCTGCGCCCGGAGACGAAATTCGGGCCTTGACTGAATGGGGGTTTAGGTAAAACGCGGGCGGAGCGTCGTGGAAGACGCTCCGCCCGTGCCGGAAGAAAAAGGAGTCGGCCTGTAAGCCGGGTTCTGTGCGTCTTGCGACGTGACAGTCATTCTTCTCGGCCTGGCGTCGCCGCCAGGCTCCAGCAACCTACCCGGGAACGACGCGGGCCGCGTCATGGTTCCCTTATTTGGTCTTGCTCCGGGTGGGGTTTACCGTGCCGTGCGACGTTAGCCCCGCACGCGGTGCGCTCTTACCGCACCCTTTCACCCTTACCTGATCCCCTCGCGGGGCCATCGGCGGTCTGCTCTCTGTTGCACTGGCCGTCAGCTCACGCTGCCCAGGCGTTACCTGGCACCCTGCCCTGTGGAGCCCGGACTTTCCTCGACGCGCACGAGGCGCGACGCGACTGTCCGGCCGACTCCATCGCGGAGTATAGGGCATAGAATGCCCGGTCGCCCCCACCGGAACCCACGATGTCCACAGCCCGCCACGGCATCCTGCACGTCGTCGCCACGCCCATCGGCAATCGCGACGACATCGGCGCGCGCGCCATCGAGACGCTGCGCAGGGTCGCGGTGATCGCCGCCGAGGACACCCGGCACACGCGCCCCCTGCTGCAGCACCTGGGCATCGACACGCCGCTGGTGGCGCTGCACGACCACAACGAACGCACCGCCGTCGACGGCCTCGTCGAGCGCATGCGCGGGGGCGTCGACGTGGCCCTGGTCTCCGACGCCGGCACGCCGCTGATCAGCGACCCGGGCTTCCGCCTCGTCCGCGCGGCGCGCATGGCCGGATTGAAGGTAAGCCCCGTGCCGGGACCCAGCGCCGTGGTGGCCGCGCTGTCCGTGGCCGGATTGCCGAGCGACCGGTTCGTGTTCGAGGGCTTCCTCGCCGCGAAGGCCGGCGCCCGCCGCTCGCGATTGGCCGAACTGGCCGGTGAATCGCGCACGCTCATCTTCTACGAGTCGTCGCACCGCATCGTCGAAAGCCTGGAAGACATGCGCGAGGCGTTCGGCGCAGACCGGGAAGCCGTGGTAGCCCGCGAGCTCACCAAGCTCTTCGAAACGGTACTCGGTGCACCGCTGGCCGGGCTGGTCGAGCAGGTGAAGGCCGATCCCAACCAGCAGAAGGGCGAATTCGTGGTGATGGTGGCCGGCCGCGAGACGGGCGAGGACGAACGCATCGCCGAAGGGCTTCGCGTGTTCGGCATCCTGAAAGAGGAACTGCCGCCGGCGAAGGCGGCGAAGCTGGCGGCGGCGATCACGGGGGCGCCGCGGAAGGCGCTTTACGGGGCCTGAGGCGAGCACCCTTCGCCGATGCGATCGGCTCCCACCCCTTCGGTAGCAGGCGTGGTAGCCGATCGCATCGGCGAATCGGTATGACCGGCACATCACACCGGCCATTCAGATCGATCAGCTATGATCCGGGCGTTTGACGGCGTCCAACCAAGGAAAAACGCGATGCGAGCGATGCGTGCCACCACCCTCGGCTTCCTCCTGACCGCCGGCCTCGCCGGTTGCGTAACGCCGGGCGGCACCACCCAACCGCATGGCGCCGCGCCGTCGGGCGAGGCGACGCAGGCGGCGCAGGCCCTCTACACCAAGGGCCAGTTCGACCAGGCCGCGCAGGCCTATCTCGCCCTCGCCGAACAGGACGGCGCGCACCGCGATTACTTCAAGCTCCTCGCCGCCGAGGCCTATCGCCAGGAAGGTGCGCTCGACCGGGCCGCGCCGGTGGTGGCCGACATCCGCCGCTCCCGCCTGGAAGGCGAGGACGCCCTGCGCTTCGACGCCCTGCGCGCCGAGATCGCGCTGAAGAAGAACGACCCCGCTACCGCCCTCTCGCTCACCGGCAAGCCGTCGTCGCGTGTCTCGGCGCAGATCGCCCAGCGGCTGGCCGAATTGCGCGCCCGCGCGCAGGCGGCCTCGGGCGATCCGTGGAGCGCCGCGCAGACCCGCGTGGAGATGGACGGACAGCTGCACGGCATCGACCGCGAGGAAAACCGCCGCGAGATCCTCACCCTGCTTACCGGCCTCGGCGCGCAGCCGCTGGCCGAACGGCTGGCGCCGATGGCCGCCGAGGATCCGATGCGGCCCTGGGTGGTGGAAGCGCAGAGCCGTCTCGGCAGCGCCACCCGCAGCCCGGCCGTACTCGACCAGGCGGTGGGTACGGTCACGGGCGACAAGAACGTGCGCGAAGGCTACAAGGTGCCGAACAAGGTGGCGCTCCTGCTGCCGCTGAGCGGCCCTCTGGCCGGCGCGGGGGCCGCGATCCGCGACGGCTTCTTCACCAACTACGTCGACTCGGCGCACGCCAACGCACCGCGGCCGCAGGTAGTGGTGTACGACTCGGGCAACGACGCGGCGCACGCCGTGTCCGCCTACGACAAGGCCGTGGCCGACGGTGCGAACTTCGTCGTCGGCCCGCTCAACCGCGAGGGCGTGTCGGCGATCTTCGCCAAGGGCGCGCTGCCCGCCCCGATGCTCACCCTGAACTATCCCAGCGACAACAAGAACCTGCCGCCGTCCGGCGCCAGCGAGTTCGGCCTGCTGCCGGAAACCGAGGGCGCCCAGGTCGCCGACCACATGGCCGATCGCGGCCTGCACAAGGCGGTGGTGATCGTCTCCACCGACGATTTCGCACGCCGCGCCGGCAACGCCTTCAAGGCCGAATGGCAGGCCCGCGGCGGCACGCTGGTGAGCCAGGTCACGCTGGATGCGGCAAGCATCGATTTCGCCTCGCAGCTCTCCGGCATCAACGTCGGCGAAAGCCCCGAGGAGCAGGCCGATGCCGGCGTGTTCATCAGCATGAAGCCGCAGCAGGCCCGCCTGCTGCTGCCCCAGCTGCGCCTGGCGAAAAACACCCTTCCGGTGTTCGCCACCTCGCACGTATACGCGGGCAACGACGATCCCTCGTCGGATCGCGACCTCGAAGGCGTGGAGTTCTGCGATGCGCCCTGGCTGTTCGACGCGCAACCGGGCCTGGCCCGTCGCGGTGACCTGGCCAATGCCATCCCGGCCACGCGCGGCGTGGCCGCCCGCCTGTTCGCGTTCGGCATGGACGCCTGGGGCCTGGTGCCCTACGTCGACTGGATGCGGGGCCATCCCGGCAGCTACCTGCCCGGCGCCACTGGCCAGCTGGTGGCCGACGAATTCGGACGGGTGCGTCGCGTACTCATCTGGGCGCGCTTCACCGACGGCGTGGCCCGTCCGGTCGCCGGTAGCCTCGAACTCGAAGCGCCGGCCACGGCCCCCGACGTCGAGAACGGCGGCGGCTGATCCCCTCCCTACCCCGGCGCGGAAAGGAGTCCGCGTTGAATACCACCTCCCGCAAGACCACCGCGCGCCGCGCCACCGGAGATCGTTTCGAGGGCGCGGCGCGATCGTTTCTGGAAACGCGCGGACTTTGCTTCGTGCAGGCGAATTTCCTCTGCCGGCACGGGGAGATCGATCTGGTGATGCGCGACGATGACACGCTGGTGTTCGTCGAGGTGCGTTACCGGCGCGGCGCGGCGTTCGGCGGAGCGTTGGCGTCGATCACGGCGACCAAGCGGCGGCGCATCGTGAGCGCAGCGCTTGTGTGGCTAGCGCGACGGCCGCGCGATGCGTTGCGGCCTTGCCGGTTCGACGTGGTGGCGTTCGAGGGGTCGAACGTCGAGTGGATCCGTGGCGCCTTCGAACCGTGATTCGCCGATACGATCGGCTCCCACCCTTCGGTAGCAAAGCCGCGACGACTTTCCAGCCAAACGGCTCCGACGACCTGCCTACCGAAGGGGTGGGAGCCGATCGCATCGGCGAAGGGTCCGCGTCGACGTCAGGCCGGAGCGAGAAACGCCTCGCGCCCCAGCGCCGCCAATTCGGCCACCGAAGCCACGGTGATATCGGGCGGCGTGCCATTGAACTCGCTCTCGACCGCATAGTGCCCCTGCTTCACGAACACCGTGGTCACCTTGTCGCCCAGAAGCTTCTTCATCGCCACGAGGATGCGCGGCTTGTCGTCCACCATGACGTAGTGATCGGCCGGATAAGTCGCCCGCATGTGGTCGAGCATCTCTTCCTTGTGCACGTAGATCAGCACGTCGCCGCGGAAGGCGTCCCACAATCCGGCCCGGCGGATCTTGCGCGGCTGGAACACCGTATCGCCGTCGGACATGATCACCGGACGTCCCAGCGTACGCAGGTGGTCGACGGTTTCGAGCACGCCAGGGAACCGGCGCTCGTCGAACGGATAATCGAGCAGGAAGAACGACATCCCCATGAACCGGGGATCGCTGTCCTTGCCGCGTAGCCGTTGCAACGCGCCCAGGTAGTCGGCGTAACCGACCTGTCCGCGGATCTCCTTGTCGATGGCCCGGTAGCGCTCGCGCCCCTCGGCGCCGAAGTCGCGTTCCAGGCGGTCGGCCAGGTCGGCGCTGAAACGGTCGTTGTCGATCAGGGTGTTGTCGACGTCGAACAGGAAAACGATGGCATCGCGGGAAGACACGGGAAAACGTCCTTCGTGAAAACGATGGACATCATATGGGGTTCGCCACGGTAAACCCTAGGCCCGCTTCGGCGGCACCAGCGAAAGGCGCTTGCCCGACGCGGCGGATGCGCGGGGTACCAGCAACCGTTCGATCTCGTCCGGCGGCAAGGGACGCGAATAGAGGAAGCCCTGGCCTTCCTGGCAACCGGCACGCAGCAGGAAATCGTGCTGCGCCTCGCCTTCGATGCCCTCGGCGATCGTGTGCAGGTCGAGGCTGCGGGCGATGGCCAGCATCGCCTCGGTGATGGCCACGTCGTTGCCGTTGGTGGGCAGGCCGGCGATGAACGAGCGATCGATCTTGAGGTAGGCCACGGCCGGCAACTTCAGGTAGGCCAGCGAGGAATACCCGGTGCCGAAGTCGTCGATGGCCACCGCCACGCCCAGCTTGTGCAGCGCGAGCATCGCCCGCTCGGTGTCCTCGCCCAGGCGCAGGATCGCGCTTTCGGTCAGCTCGACCAGCAGCCGGTTGGCCGGCACGCCGGTCTTCGTCAGGGCCTGGCTCACGCCAGGGAGGAATTCGGGATGGGCGAAAGATCCGGCCGACACGTTCACCGCCATCCGCAGTGGCGGCATGCGCATCTGGTCCCAGAGCACCAGTTGCGCGCAGGCGTTCTCCATCACCCATTGGTCGATCTGGCGAATCAGTCCCAGGCTCTCGGCGATGGGAATGAATTCGTCCGGCGGCACGCTGCCGCGTTCCGGGTGGCGCCAGCGGATCAGGGCCTCCACCGCCACGATGCGGCCCGTGCGCATTTCCACGCTGGGCTGGTAGAGCAACTGGAACTCGTTGCGCGCGAGCGCCTGGCGCAACTCCGAGGCGAGCTTCAGGCGACGGCGCGCATCGGCGTGCATCTTGGGCGTATAGAAGCGCAAGGCATTGCGCTCTTCCGTCTTGGCCACGTACATGGCCGCGTCGGCGTTGGCGATGAGGGTGACCGGGTCGTTGCCATCGAGCGGATAACCGGCAATGCCGATGCTCGCGCTCACGTAGAGCTCGTAATCGTCCAGGTCGAACGGTCGTGCGAGCGCGCCCAGCAGGGCCTCGGCGACGAGCATGGCCTCTTCGCGCGAGCGCAGGTCGCCGAGCAGGATGGTGAACTCGTCGCCGCCGATGCGGCCGGCCACGTCGTGGGTCGAAAGCTGCGCCCGGATGCGCTCGGCGACGCGCATGAGCAAGGCGTCGCCGATGGCATGGCTGTAGCTGTCGTTGATGACCTTGAACGCATCCAGGTCGACGAAAAGCACCGCGACCGCCCCGCGTTCGTGCGCGGCGCGCGTGATGGCCTCGGCGCAGAGACGCTCGAATTCCGAGCGGGTGACCAGGCCGGTGAGCGGATCATGCGTGGCCAGGTGTTGCAGGCGCTGGCGATCGGCCTTGCGCGCCGTCATGTCCGAGACCACCGCCACGTAGTGCTGGGGACGGCCCTCCGCATCGCGGATGGAGCTGATGCTCATCAATTCCGGATACGTGGTGCCGTCGGCGCGGCGGCTTTCCACCTCGCCCTGCCAGTTGTTCCCCGCCGCCACGGCCTCCCACAGCGACGCCGGCAGCGGCCGACCGTCGGGCAACGTGCGGGTGGCGTCGAAGCGGGTGCGCCGCAGTGCCTGCACCGACATGCCGGTGAGCGCCGTATGGGCATCGTTGGCCGTGGTCACGCGGCGGTCGGCGTCGGCGATGATCACGCCTTCGGCGATGCTGGCCAGTGCCTCCGCGGCGATCTTGCGCTCCTGCTCCATCGCCACGCGGTCGGATATGTCGCGCACGATGGCCTGGCAGACCTGCCGTGAGCCCCACACGACCAGGCTGCTCTGGGTTTCCACCGGACGCAGCATGCCGTCGGCCCCGCGCAAGGTGCCCACGCCCGAATAGGCCGACCCTTCGACGAAGAGGCTGGCGAGCTGGATGCCGCTCAGTTCGTGTCGCGCGCAGCCGATCCAGCTGGCGGCGCGGCGGTTGGCGTCGAGGATGCGCCCGGAGGCCTCGTCGACCATGAAGATGGCATCGGCGGCGCTGTCGAACAGCAGGCTGTAGCGTTCCTCGGTGCCGCGAATGCCCGCGAGCACGCGCGTGGCCATGCGCAGCCACAACAGGGAAGCGAGTATCGCCACGCCCAGCACGGTGACGAATAGCACGCGGCCCAGCCACGAGGCGCCGTTGGCGATGTAAAGCGAAAACGCCTTGGCCCTGGGCTCGATATAGGTGTTGAGCGCGCCGATGCGCTCGCGCTCGGCGCCGACGTCCGCGGGCTGCACGGTGCGCGACGCGTAGCCGCGCTCCAGCCGGTCGGCGATCTCCTTCAACTCGGCCAGGCTGCCGTCGACCGACCGCCACTCGGCAACCGCCTCGCGCACATAGGGCATGCCGTCGAAATACTGGAAGATGAACACCATCCCCGGGATGGCTTCGGGAATCACACCGCCGCGGGCGAAGGCGTCCTTCACTTCCGCATGCGAAAAATGCCCGCTGGCGATCGCGTCGCGGGCCTGGCGATCGGCCATCATCACGGCGTAGTTGCGGCGAAAGTCGGCCAGGTCGCCCGGCCGGCCATGCGAGGCGTAGGCGTCGAGGGTGATGACCGACTCTTTCTGCGCCTTGGACCAGAGACTCTCGCCGTTGAGGAAACCGGCGAGAGTCACCTGGACCTGCAGCGCACCCCAGGTGAGGGCCAGCACGAGACCCACGACCGCGACCAACGCGTACGCCAGCGGCATCAGGCGCCTTGCGAGCGGCAATGTCTGACTGGTTTCAGCGGATCGCATCGATACCCCGGTCGTTCGTTGCCTGGTGATGGTGCGCCACATCGTCCCCTACTTTGGCGTTACGCGGCAGCCTCGTTCAACCTGCGGATCGAGGTCAGGCCATCCATGCAGCGGTCCAGCGTGATGCTCATACTGACGTAACTGCGGCGGACGCACTCCCGGATGTGCTCCACCTGGTCCACCGGAGGGTTGCGTCCCAACAGGGTGCAAACGATCTCCAGGGCTTCCCAGGGGTGAGTATCGTCATATGCGGCGTGGAGCTGAAGCCACCGCAGCCCGGCTTTGCGGCCGTTAATCGGCAGACTTTCCGCGTAGGCCTTGCTGTCGTAGACGATTTGCGACCAATCGCCGGTGGCGCCCTCCACCGCGTAGTTGGTGGCGGCGATGCCCGCGGCCAGCGAATCGTTGCGGGTCACCTCCTCGCACCAGGCGGCCAGGGCCTGGGAACCCTTGGGCGGCTCGGCATTGAGCACCTCGTCGCGCGACACTCCGGCGCTTTCGGCCCAGTTGAGCCAGTACTCGGCATGGTTCTGCTCCACCCGGATGTTGCGCACCAGCCAGCGCCGGGCGAGGTCGTCGCCCGGGCTGCGGCCGTAACGGGTCTTGAGCAGGCTGTGGGACATGTAGCCCGGGAAGCGCTCGATCACCGGCCACACGCCCACCATGAAGTTGCGGGTGGTTTCCGCGTCGAGCGTGGCGGCGCACATCGCCGTCCACATCTCGTGGCTGACGATGTCGTGCCGGGCGTCGGCGCAGTCGGACACCATGTCCTGGGCCCACTGCGGATAACTGGCGATGTCGGTCTGCGGGCCGGTCAGTTCGAAACGTGCGTTCATATAGCGATCTCCTGGGATCAGCTGTGGGATGGTCCGGGCGGACCGGGGGCGACCCTCGGCCCACACCCTGGCCGGCCCCGTTGCGAGGCCGGACGGCCATTAGCGCACAACCCCCGCCAACGCCCGGAAAGCGCGACGGCTAGTCCATCGGTCATGGACAAAAGCGGGAGGCCTGGGCTTATCGTGTGCGTCCACGTCCTCAAGGAACCGCACCCATGGCCACCCTCCCCCGGCTGCTCGCTTCAGCCATCGCCTGCTCGCTGGCTTCTTCCGCGGTCCTCGCCGCCGGCGCTCCCTCGGGCGTGGACCAGAAAGGCATGGACCGCTCCGTCAAGCCGGGCGATGACTTCAACGCCTACGCCAACGGCGCCTGGGAAAAGACGGCACAGATCCCCGCCGATCGGGCCAGCACGGGCATCTTTCTGCAGGTGTTCGAGAAGGCCGAGAAGCGCAACGCCGACCTGGTCAAGGAAGCGGCGGCGGCCAACGCGCCGGCGGGCAGCAACGAACGGCTGATCGCCGACTACTACAAGGCGTTCATGGACGAGGCCGCCATCGAGAAGGCGGGTCTCAAGCCGATCGAGCCGGCACTCGCGGCCATCGACGCCATCAAGGACAAGCCCGCGCTCTCCACCGCCCTCGGCGCGCAGTTGCGTGCCGACCTCGATCCCATCAACGCCACCCACCTGGACACCGGCCACCTGCTCGGCCTGTTCGTGGCCCAGGGCCTGGACGACCCGTCGAAGAACTACCCGTACCTGCTGCAGGGTGGCCTGGGCATGCCCAACCGCGACTACTACCTCAAGGACGACAAGGACATGGTGGAGGCGCGCACGAAGTACGCCGCCTACGTCCAGGCCCTGCTCGCCCAGGCCGGTACGCCGGACGCCGCCGCCAAGGCGAAGGCCGTCGTGGCGCTGGAAACGAAGATCGCCCAGGCCCAGCTCTCCATCGTCGAAAGCGAGGACATCCACAAGGCCAACAACCCCTGGAAGCGCGCCGAATTCGCCACCAAGGCGCCGGGCATCGACTGGAACGCCTACTTCAAGGCGGCCGGCCTCGACGACCAGCCCACCTTCATCGTCTGGCAGCCGTCCACGGTGACGAAGTTCGCCGCCCTGGTGGCCAGCGAGCCGCTGGACACCTGGAAGGCCTGGCTGCGTTTCCACGCCCTCGACGAAAACGCCTTCGTGCTGCCCAAGGCCTTCGACCAGCTCTCGTTCGACTTCCACGGCAAGACGCTCACGGGCACCCCCAAGCAGCGCGATCGCTGGAAGCGCGCGCTGGGCCTGACCAACGCCGACCTCGGCGACGCCGTGGGCCAGATCTACGTGAAGAAATACTTCCCGGCCTCTTCGCGCGCGGAAGTGCAGGACATGGTCAAGAACATCCTGAAGGCCTTCGACGCCCGCGTGGACACCATCGACTGGATGTCGCCCGCCACCCGCCAGAAGGCCAAGGCCAAGATCGCCACCATCAAGGTCGGCGTCGGCTACCCGGATACCTGGCGCGACTACGGCAAGCTCGAGATCCGCCCCGACGATGCCTTCGGCAACCACAACCGCGCGGAACTTGCCGAATACCGGCATCAGGTCGCCAAGCTGGACAAGCCGGTGGATCGCGACGAATGGTGGATGACGCCGCAGACGGTCAACGCGGTGAACCTGCCGTTGCAGAACGCGCTGAATTTCCCGGCGGCGATCCTCGAGGCGCCGTTCTTCGACCCGAAGGCCGACGCCGCGTCCAATTACGGTTCCATCGGCGCCGTGATCGGTCACGAGATCAGCCACAGCTTCGATAACACCGGCGCCGAATTCGACGCGCAGGGACGTCTCGCCAACTGGTGGACGGACGCGGACCAGAAACACTTCAAGGAAGCCGGCCAGCGCCTCGTCGAGCAGTTCAACCAGTACGAGCCGCTGCCCGGCCTGCACATCAACGGCCAGCAGACGCTGGGGGAAAACATCGCCGACCTGCCGGGCCTGGCCATCGCCTATGCGGCCTACAAGGAAAGCCTCGGCGGCAAGCCCGCGCCGGTGATCGACGGCCTCACCGGCGACCAGCGTTTCTTCCTCGCCTTCGCGCAGAGCTGGCGTACGAAGACCCGCGACGCGGCGTTGCGCCAGCAGGTGATCGGCGACGGCCATGCGCCGGGACCGTTCCGCGCGCAGACGGTGCGCAACCTCGATCCGTGGTACGACGCGTTCAAGCCGCAGCCGGGGCAGAAGCTGTACCTGGATCCGACGCAGCGCGTGCGGATCTGGTAAAGCGCGTAGCGACCGAGTCGCGAAAACCGGAAAACACGGCGTTGGGCCCCTGCGTACGCAGGGGCGACGGGAGTTCATGTTGCCGCTCGTCGTTCCTGCGCACGCAGGGACCCAGCGCCGTGAAGTCGCTTATCCGTGAGCGACGATGCGGCTCTAAACCCCTCGCCGTATCTTCCGCTCCACCACGCCCAGCACCCCATCCACCGTTAACGCCAACGCTCCCACCAGCAACGCCCCCTGCACCACGTACGCGGTGTTGTTGCCCACCAATCCCTCGACGATCGGCGATCCCAGCGTCGTCGCCCCCACCGCTGAACCGATGGTCGCCGTGCCCACGCTGACGATCGCCGACAGGCGCACGCCCGCCATGATCGGACCCGCCGCCAACGGCAACTCCACGTCGAGCAATCGACGCCAGCGCCCATAGCCCATGCCGTCGGCCGCGTGCAACGCGGCGGGCGAGACCGCATCGAGTCCCGCCACGGTTTGCCCCAGCACGGGCAGCACGCCATAGAGCGCGAGCGCCACGAAGGTCGGCGCGGCACCGAAACCGAGCAGCGGCACGGCGATGGCGAGCACCGCCACCGGCGGAAAGGTCTGGCCGATCACCGCCACCGCGCGCACCGTCGGCAACAGCGACCGCCCCGCCGGTCGCGTGGCGAGAATCCCGAGCGACAGCCCCACCACCGTGGACAGCACGGTCGCCGACAGCACGAGCGCGACGTGCGACGCCGTCAGTGCCACGAACGACGTGCGCGTGTACAGCGGATGCGAGAGCTCCGGCATCCACGCATGGAACCACCCGCCCGCATGCGGCATCGCCATCAGCAGCAACGCCAGCGCGATAGCCGGAAGCACCGCCTTCACCGGCGGCGCTCCACCATGTCGGCCAGGTCGATCGTACCGACCGCATGCCCGCCCTCGCTCACCGGCAGGCGCTCGCGCCCTTGCATGAGCATCGCGCCGAGGGCGTCCTGCAAGGTCGCATCGGCGTCCACGGCCTCGCCGTCCGCGACGCCTCCCCGATGCATGCGCTCGCGCACGCGATGCAGCGCCAGCTCGCGCAACCGGGCCCGCGCGCCGCCGACGAAATCGCGCACGCGATCGTTCACGGGTTCGCGGATCAGCTCGCTCGGCGTGCCGGTCTGCACCAGCCTGCCGTCAAGCATCAGCGCCACGCGATCGCCCAGGCCGAAGGCCTCGTCCATGTCGTGGGTGACGAACAGGATGGTGGTCTTCGTCTCGCGCTGGATCGCCTTGAGGCTGGCCTGCAAGGATTCGCGCGTGAGCGGATCGAGCGCGCCGAAGGGTTCGTCCATCAGCACGATGCGCGGACGCGCGGCGAGCGCGCGCGCCACGCCCACGCGCTGCTGCTGACCGCCCGACAACGTGCGCGGATAGCGCGACGCCATGCCGGGCTCGTCCAGGCGCAGCAGCGCCAGCAGTTCGTCCACGCGATCGCGGATGGCCTCCTTCGACCAGCCGAGCAGGCGCGGCACGGTAGCGATGTTCTCCGCCACCGTGCGATGCGGAAACAGGCCCACTGACTGGATGGCGTAGCCGATGCCGCGACGCAGCCGCTCGACCGGCACGCTCGCCACGTCTTCGCCATCCACGCGTATCGTCCCTTCGTCGGGCAGCACCAAGCGGTTGACCATGCGCAACAGCGTGGACTTGCCCGAACCGGACGGGCCCACGAGCACGAAGAATTCGCCGTCGTCCACGCGCAGCGACAGGCCGTCGATCACGGCGTGGCCGCCGAAGCGTTTGCGTATGCCGTCGAATTCGATCATGCGCGGCGCTCCGTCCATGCGAGCAACCCCTGGAACAGCAGGTCCACCGCCAGCGCCAGCGCGATGATCGCCAGCGTACCCAGCAACACCATGTCGGCCGCCCCTTGTCCGATACCGAGAAAAACGAAACGCCCCAGGCCGCCTGCGCCGATCAGCGCGGCTACGGCGGCCAGGCCGATGGTCTGCACCGCGACGATGCGCAGGCCGGCGAGCAGCACGGGCCAGCCCAGCGGCAACTGCACGCGGGCCAGCAATTGCCAGCGCGTCATGCCCAGCCCGCGTGCCGCTTCCCGCGTGTCGGCGGGCACGGCGTCGAGGCCCGCCATCGTATAGCGCACCACCGGCAGCAAGGCGTAGAGCACCAGGGCGAACACGGCGGGCGCCGCGCCCGTCCCGCCGAAGCCCAGCGCGCCGAGGGCCGGCCATTGTCGCGCGAGCCAGGCAAAGGGCCCGATCAGCAAGGCGAACAGGGCGAGCGAAGGCACGGTCTGCAGGAAGGCCAGCACGCCGACGAGCGCGCCCCCCGTGCGACGGGCACGCCATGCCTGGAAGCCGAGCGGCGCACCGACGACCAGGGCGATGAGCAAGGTCGAGGCCGACAGGCGCAAATGAATCAGCAAGGCGTCGACGAACGCATCGTGTTGCGCGTGGAATTCACGTACGACCGCCACGCCGTCGAAGCGCCCCATGGCGGCGGACAGCACCGTCACGCCGACGACGGCCGCCCACGTCGCCACGCGCCAGCCCGGGCGCCATGCGCGCAGTCGGTCGAGCAGCAGGAGCCCGGTGGAAAGCCACATCGCCCAGAAGCCGGCCTGCACGCGCGTGGTGGCGCGCGCCGTCGCGAGCCACAGCGAGGCATCGCCCGCCAGCAACCAGGGCAACGCCACGGCGAACACCGCCGTGCAGGCGACTGAGACGCCGCGAGGCCACCGATCCCACGAGGTCACCGCGAGCACGACCCAGGCCAGCGCCAGCATCGACGCGTGGGGGCTGCGTGCCTCGCCGCTCAGCAGGCGGTTGGGCGCGACGTGCGCGAACGGCAGGGCCAGCGCGGCGAGGAGCCCGACGGCGCAGAGCACCACGACCGGAAGGGCGAGGCGGCGGCTCATGGCAGCAGCTTCTCCTGCCGCAGGTAGTCGGCCGCCACCTTCCCCGCATCCTCACCATCGATCTGCGTGCGCGCGTTGAGCCGGCGCAGGCGTTCGACCGTCAACGCACGGAAGGCAGCCTCCAGCGGCGCGCGCATCGCGGGATAGCGGCGCAGCACGTCCTCCCGCACCACCGGCGCGGGCTGGTAGACCATTTCGATGTGCCTGGGATCGTCGAGCACCGTCAGCCCCGTCACCGCGATCGCGCCGTCGGTGGAGTAGACCATGCTGGCGTTCACCCCGGAGATGCCTTCGGCCGCCGCCTTGATCGTCGCCGAGGTGTCGCCCCCGGCCAGCACGAGCAATTGATCGCCGCGCAACGTGAAGCCATACGCTTGCTGGAAGGCCGGTAGCGCCGCGTCGCTTTCGACGAACTCCGCCGAACCGGCCAGTTTCACCCGTGCGCCGGCACGCACCCATCGCGAGAAATCGTCCAGCGTCGCCAACCCGGCCGCGCGCGCCACGTCACCGCGCACGCCGATCGCCCAATGGTTGTCGGCGGGCGCGGGCGCGAGCCACACGAGCCGGTTCGCTGCCTCGTCCAGCGAGGCGGCGAGTGCGTACGCGCGACGCGGATCGCGAAACGCCGGGTCCGACTCACGATGGAAGAAGAAGCCGGCATTGCCGGTGTACTCGGGATAGACGTCCAGATCGCCGTTGACCAGCGCGCGCCGGACGATCGACGTCGGCCCGAGCTGGGTGCGATCCACGACCGGGATGCCTTCGTGCCGGAGCACCTGCAGCACGATCTGTCCGAGCAACGCGCCTTCGTTGTCGGCCTTGGAGCCCACGCGCACCGCCTGCGCATGCGATGCGAAGGCGGCCAGCGCGAGCAGCAGCGAGACGATCGCGCGGCGCAACGATCAACGGCCCACGAGGTCGGCGAAGGTACGCTTGTAGGCTTCGTCGATGGGCGTGGCCGCCACGCTCGCCACGAGGCCCGCGAAACGCGATTCGAACGCCTGTACCGCCGCGGTGAACCGTTGCGCCCTGCCCTGGTCGTCGCCATGCTCCACCGCATAGGCGAGCACGCGATCGGCCTGCCCGGCCAGGTTCACGTCGTCGGGCAGCGCGGAGATGTCTCCCCATACCTGCTTGAGATAACGCACGGCGAACTCCGCCCGGCGGATGCGATGCAGCAGGCCCTTGGGCAAGGCGTGTTCGGGGGCGAAGCGGGCCACGACGTCGTGCGCCTCGTCGACGCTCACCGTGCCCAGGTCGACACGGATGCAGAGCGACGCCGTGTCGAACAGCCAGGTGCGCGGCGCGGGCGAGGCGCTGTACGGCAGCGCTTCGCCGTTGACCTCGACGCGTTCGGGAATGCCCGCGTCCAGCAGTTCCACGACATAGGATCGCGAATGCGGCCGGCCCCGGTACCGGCCGTCCATCGCGTCGATATGCACGCGATGGGCGCGGTCGCCCCGACGGCTGCGCACCCGCGTGCGCGCGAACTCGCCGCGTTGGTAGCCCTGGCTGGCACCGTCGTCGTCGTAGAGCACGGTCGCGCCTTCGTCGCCGGGAAAGACCTGGAGGATCAACGTATCCGGCACGCTCGCCAAGTCGCGCAAGCCCTCCGGATACAACGGCACCACGCTGCCGGGGCGCACGAAGATGGGGATTTCCTCCAGGGCGTACGCTCGCTCGAACACGCCGCCGCCTTCGAACGCCTCGGCACCGTCGCGGCTGTACCACAGGCCCGGGGGCAACCAGACGGGGAACACCACGGTGCCGTCCTCGCCGACCGGATCGGTCACCGGCGCCACGAGTATGTCGTCGCCGAACATGTATTGCGAGGGATGGGCGTAGGCTTCGTCGAGCTCGGGCCATTGGTAATACATCGGCCGCACCAGCGACATGCCCGTGTCGTAGGCCTGCCGCGCGGCGGCGTAAATGTACGGCGCCAGCTGGTAGCGCAGGCGGATGGCCGCGAAGATCGCGTCGCCCCAGGGCGGCCCGAAGTGCCACGGTTCCTTGTGCAGGCTGGCTTCCTTGGCCGAATGCGTGCGCAACACGGGGCTGAAGACGCCCAGCTGCATCCAGCGCGCGTAGAGCTCCGGCTCCAGGTGCCGCTCGGGTCGGGGAATGTGCTTGTGGAAGGTGTGGCCGCCGATATCGTGGCTCCAGTAACCGTAGAGCACGTTCGACGCCATGGCCGTGAAATGCGGCTGGTAGGCCAGCGACGTCCACGAGATCACGCTGTCACCCGAGAAACCGATCGGATAACGGTGGTTCCCGAGGCCGCCCCAGCGATGGTAGATCAGGCCACGGCGATCGCCGTCGCGCTGCATCTCCGTATAGAACAGGTGGTTGAGCCACCATGTGTTCGACAGCCCCGGATGGGCCTTCGATTCGGGCCACTGCTGCCAGTCGAGCCACCAGAAATCGACGCCCTCCTTTTCCAGCGGATGCAGGATCGTGTCGAACAACGCCCGCATGTACGGGCGTGACGTGCCCTCGAACGGGATCGGCGCCTGCGTAGAGGTATCCCACGCGAGCGCCTTCGCCATCGCCTCGTACTTTTCCTCGTGCGGCATCACGCCGGAGGCCGGATGCAGGTTCACCGTGATGCGCAGGTTCTCGCCGTGGGCCCAGCGCATGAACGCCGCCGGGTCGGGAAACAGACTGCGATTGAAGGTGTAGCCGGTCCATCCGGACTGCTGGCCGAAAGCGTCGTACTCCTCGTGGCCGGGACGCAGCGAGAGGCCCGGGGTGGTGTGCCAGTCCATATCGAGCACGAGCACGTCGAGGGGAATGCGCTCTTTCTCGAAACGCGCGCCGAGCGTGCGCAGCTCCTCGTCGGAGTAATTCCAGTAGCGCGACCACCAATAGCCGAAGACGAAGCGCGGCGGCAGCGGCTGCGGGCCGGCGATGGCGGCGAAGTCGGCCAGGGCCGCGCGATAATCGATGCCGTAGCCGAAGAAATACAGATCCTGCCGCTCGCCCTCGGGACGTTCGAGCACCCAGCCGTCGTCGTCGAGGCCGAAGCTCGCCGTGTCGTCCACCACGTGCCAGCCGTCGCGCGCGATCAGGCCGTCTTCCAGCGGCAGCTTGCTGCCGTCCGGCCAGGTGTCGCCGTCGTAGCGGTCGAGGGTGCGATAGGTGCCGCCGAGGTTGGCGGCCTGCACGTCGCCGGGACGCCAGACGATGTCGCCGCCACCGGGACGCCGCACCGCCACTTCGAGGTTGCTCGCGGTGAAGCGGCCCGAGCCCTTCACGTAGCGAAGATGGAGCAGACCGGTGTCGATGTGCAGCGTGGCGTCGTCTTCGTCGATGCGATAAGGCGGCACGTCGAGCGCGCGGTGCACCACGACCTGGGTGCGGTCGTCGCGGAAGACGCCCCATTCCAGGCGGATGACGCGGGGCGTGAGGACGGTGAAACGTACGTCGCCCCGTTCGACGACGGCTTCGGGTTGCGCGGCGGCGGCTTCCATGGACGAAGTGACCTGCGGGCTGGCGAAGCCGTCATTATGACGCGTTGCCGCATGCGGGCGGTGAAGGATGTCACGAACCGCCCGCTCGAACATCGCCGTCGCCGCTTCCGTCGCGCGACCGAGCGACGCGACGCCGCCGCACATCGTCACCCGTACCGGCCGCCTGCTGGCGCGTACGCCCGTGCGGCGAACGCATGCATGACGCGGCGCTTCAGGCGGTCAGGGAGCCGGTCACGGCGACGCCGTCGGTGTCGATGCGCACCACCTGGTCGGCGAGCGCGGCAACGGCGGGACGGTGCGAGACGACCAGCAGGATGCTGCGCGGCAGGCGTCGTCGCAGCACGCCCAGCACGGCCAGCTCCGACGCCGCGTCGAGCGCGCTGGTCGCCTCGTCGAGGATCGCCAGAACCGGCCGGCGCAGGATGACCTGGGCCACCAGCAGGCGCTGGAGTTCGCCGCCCGAAAGCCTGCCGTCGGCATCGTTCAAGGTCGTCTCTAGAGCCTTGCCGCCGGCGTCGAGACGCCGCGCGAGGCCCACGTCGGCGAGCGCCTCGCGCATCTGCGCCTCGCTGGCTTCGGGGGCGGCCCACGCCAGGCATTCGCGCACCGTGCGCTGCCAGGGGCGCACGTTCTGGCACACGTAGGCGCCGCGGGCGATCAGCGCGCGATAGGCGGCCGCGTCGATCGGTACGCCGTCGTGTTCCGCATCGAAGCATTCGGCAGGCACCATGCCCGAGAGCACGTCGACGAGGCTGCTCTTGCCGATGCCCGAATCGCCGCTCACCAGGGTCAGTTCGCCGGCCGCCAGGCGCATTCCCTCCACGCGCAGGCCGTCCGCCGGTGGACGGATGCGCAGGCGCCGGATGAGCAATTCGCCCGGCGAGGCGACGGCGGCGCCGCCGTTTTCCGCGCCGGCATGCAGGCCCATGTACCGCTGCCAGAGCGCCAGGGCGGGCATGGCGGCACGCCATTGCTGGAAGGCCTCGCGGGTGGACATGAGGTAGGGAAGCAGGCGGCCCAGCAGCAACCCCACCGCGATCAGCGACTCGCTGCTGACGCCATGCCACCGCTGCGCCAGCAGGAACATCGCGGGGATGCCCACCGCGGCCGCGAGTTCGATCACGACGCGGCTGGACGCCACCAGTTCCAGCTGGCGACGGTAACCGTCGGCGAGGCTGGCCGACACGTCGCCGTAGCTGTCCCGCTCCGCCGCTTCCCTGCCGAACGAACGGATGTGGCGCAGGCGCCGCGGAAAATCCTCGCTGTGCCAGAACAGGCTGGTGTAGTCGGCCACATAGCGCTTGCCCACCGCGGAGAGTTCGCGGACGGCAAGGCGCGAGGTCGCGAGAACCAGCACGAGCACGAAGGGCACCGTGAGCATCAGTACCGGCGAGATCCCTATGGCGAAACCGAAGCTCGCGAGCGACGTGATCGCCGTGACCGCGATCTGCTGCATCGCGCGGAAGGCCTGCGCCAGCGATTCGCCGTTGTGCGTGAGCACGTTGGCGATTTCCGCCGAGCGCAGGTGCGCCAGTTCAGGCAAGGGCGCGTCGAGCAGGCGCGCATGCACGCCCGTGCGCAGGTGATGGATCAATCGCCCCACCTGGCGTGCGCCGATGCGCGACGACTGCCAGCGCATCAGCGCGAAGACGATGCCGCTCACGGCGAACCACAGCGCGTTCGCCTGCACGCCTTCCACGGGCGAGACGTGGCCTCCCGGATGCACGAGCGGCACCAGAAACACGGCCGACAGGCTGCCGGCCAGCGCCGCGCCCACCGACAGCAGGACATACGCGACGAACGCGCCGGTCTCGCCGCGTGGCAGCACGTGCCACAGGGCGCGCAGCTCGCGCAACGCCGTCATCAGGCGACCGCCGCGTCCGCCGCCAGCAACGACGCGAGCAGGCGCAGGGTGTCACGCGGATGCGCGCCGCGGTCGAGCAGGTACACGCCGCGCGCCAGCGCCTGGTCGAGAAAACGCTGCCAGTGCGGTTGCCCGGCGGCGTAGGGCTGGTCGGCGACGAGACGGGCGACCGCCTCCTCGCGTGCCAGCCTGCGCATGGGAACGTCCGAGCCCACGCGTCCGCTCAACAGCAGCACGGCGACGAGGTCGAGCGGCCGCGCGGCGAGCCGGCCGGGTCCGGTGCGCAGATCGGCTTCGCGCTTGGCGACGCCGCTGCGCCGGTGAATGACGGGGGCCTCGTCGAGCCAGCGGCGCGCCTCGCCCTGCGCCCAATGCAGCGAATCGTCGCGTACGTGCAGGTGATTCGGCACGCCCGTGGCGCGCATCTGCTTGGGCTCGACGAACACGCCGTCCTCGGCGAGGAAGTCGAAACCGTCGAGCAGCGCATGCAAGGCCAGCGTCGACTTGCCGGTGCCGCTCGGCCCCAGCAGCAGCACGCCGCGCCCTTGCAGTCCGAAGCACGCGCCATGCAGGGGAACGAGATCCTGTCCGCGCGCGGCGAGCAGGTAGACCGCGAACTCGATCAGTTCGTAGCGCACGTGATAGGGATGCCGGGCGAGCATGTCGGCCGATACCGTGACCAGCGCGCGCCGTTGCCCGGGCGCGATCGCCACGTGGTTGGACTCGTCCATGACGCCGCACAGCAGGCCCGCTCCCGCCCGCATGCGAACGCGTGGAGGCACGGAAACCGCCTCCCGCTCACGCGCCGGTACGAGGCGAAGCTCGACGTGGAACATCGGCGCCACCGCCGCGAAACGGTGGGCGGGCAGCCCTTCGTACGCCTCCGCGGCCAACGCGAGCAAGGCTTCGCTGTCCGATTCCACGTGGAAGCTCGCCCCGAGGATCGTCCAGCGCGCGGCATGGGAAAGGACCGCGCGTTCGCCGAAGGGATCGGCGTCGGGCTCGGTCGCGTCGGCATCCGTGATCGTCGTCATGCCCGGTGGGTGCGCCGCCGGAGGGGAAAGGTTGCCGCAACCTCCCCGCCATCCCCCGGCACTTACACGAAGTCCGTACGACGCGAAAGGCGTTAGTCACATGCTGAAGATTCAGGTCGGCCATTCCTACTTCCTTCGCTACGACCGCAAGCAATGGGAACGGGGCAAGCCGTATCCACCGCTGGCCACCCTCCAGATCGCCGCCCTGTTGCGTCGCATGGGCCACGAGGTGTCGCTGTTCGACGCGATGCTCGCCGAAGGCGTCGAAGACTACGCGCCGAGCCTGGCGGCCGCCTCGCCCGAACTCGTCGTCTTCTACGAAGACAATTTCAACTACCTCACCAAGATGTGCCTGAGCCGCATGCGCGAGGCCGCATGCCGGATGATCGGCGAAGCACGGGCGCGTGGCGCCCGCGTGCTGGTCGCCGGATCCGACGCGTCGGATCACCCCGAGGCGTTTCTCGCCGCGGGCGCCCACGCGGTGTTGACCGGCGAGGGCATCGCGGCCCTGATGGCCCTGGTGGACCGCCTGGAGCGCGACCCCGCCATCGATGCCGCCGCATGGACCGACGGCCTGCCGGGCGTGGCGACCGCCGCGCAGGGCGATACCCGCCTGATCCGCCTCGGCGTGGTGCCGCCCGACCCGCGCATCAGCGGCCTGCCGGCCTGGGACCTGGTCGACGTCGAGGCCTATCGCACGCTGTGGATGGACCGCCACGGCTATTTCAGCCTCAACATGGCCGCGTCGCGCGGTTGTCCGTTCCGCTGCAACTGGTGCGCGAAACCGATCTGGGGCAACCACTACAACCAGCGCGACGCCAAGGACGTCGCGGCCGAGATGACCTTCCTGAAGCGAACCTACCGTCCGGACCACATCTGGATGGCCGACGACATCTTCGGCTTCCACATCGACTGGGTCACGGCGTTCGCCGGGCACCTCGCCGAGAGCGACGGGTCCGTGCCCTTCATGATCCAGACCCGCGCCGACCTCGCCAGCGAACGCATGGCGAAGGCACTGGCGGCGGCGGGTTGCGCGGAAGCGTGGATCGGCGCGGAAAGCGGCAGCCAGCGCGTACTCGACCGCATGACCAAGGGCACCAAGGTGGCCGATCTGGTAGCGGCACGCCGACGTCTCGGCGCACAGGGCATCCGCGTCGGTTTCTTCATCCAGCTGGGTTACCTCGGGGAGGAGCTGGAGGACATCCTCGCCACGCGCGCCCTCGTGCGAGACGCCGCGCCCGACGACATCGGCGTCAGCGTGTCGTATCCCCTTCCCGGCACGAAATTCTTCGAGGAGGTACGCGCGCAGCTCGGCAGCAAGACGCATTGGGACGAGAGCGACGACCTGGACATGATGTTCCGCGGCGCCTACGACACCGCGTTCTACCGCGACGTGCGCGACGTGCTCCACCGCCAGGTGCTCGCCCAGCTGGCCGGCGACGGCGACGCCCTGGACACGGCCTGGGATGAACTGGTTTCGCGCGAACGCGAGCACCGCAGCGAACGTCCCACGCCGTTCGTACGCATCGCGGCCGGGAGCTGACGCCATGCTGCCGCCGCTCGAGCAGGTGAAGTCGGATCTGTCGCTTACCACCGAAACGCTGGCCGACGAACTGGCGCGTGCCGGCCAGGGCACCGACGTGCCCGCGTGGAACGACACGGCGTGGCGCGTCGCCGCCGCCGCGGCCGTCGCCCACGGCGTGGCGCCGCTGCTGGCCGGCTGTTCGGTCTGGCCGGCGCGTGAGTGGCAGGACTTCCTCGCCACCCAGCGCGAGCACGTCGAACTGCGCCAACGCCGCATCGCCGACCTGCTCACGCGGATCGACACGCGAGCACGCGATCTCGGCGTGCCGATGATGGCGCTCAAGGGCAGCGCGCTGCACGGGCTGGGCATCTACGTCGCGGGCGAACGGCCCATGGCCGACATCGACCTGCTCGTACGACCCGAGCACGCCGACGCGGCGGCGGCGGTGCTGGCCGGGTTCGGCTACGAGGAAACGTATCGCCAGTGGAAGCACGTGGTGTTCAAGCCGGCAGGCGTTCGACCCGCGACGGCGTTCGGCGAGCATCGCGACACGCCGATCAACATCGAGCTTCACACGCGCATCCACGAGCGCCTGCCGATCCGCGTGGTGGACGTCACGTCGATCGTATGGGCGCCGGACGCGGTACCCGGCATCAACCCCTATCCTTCGTCCGGCGCACTCATGACCCACCTGCTGCTGCACGCGGCGGGCAGCATTTGCGGGCGCAGCCTGCGCCTGCTGCACCTGCACGACATGGCCCAGCTGTCGCGACGCATGCGCCGCGCGGCATGGGAACCGCTGTGGCAGGGCGACGAAGCGCCCTGGTGGGCCTATCCGCCACTGCGGCTGGTCGACCGGTATTTCCCGGGCACCGTACCGCGCGCCGTGCTCCAGCGGTTGCGTCGCGATACCACGCCTTTGCTGCGCACCCTTTCGTCGCGGCAAACGCTCACCAGCACGTCATGCTCCCACCTGTGGCTGCACCTGCTCCCCGGCGTGGAGTGGGTGCGTACGCCGGGCGACCTCGCGACGTTGCTGCTGCGCCGCGTGAGGCCATCGCGCGAGAGCCGCGAGGAACGGGTGGACATGTTGCGCACGCAGGCCTGGTTGCAGGGGCAGGAATGGGTGCGCCAAGGGCACCTGCGACGGGTCGTCACGGCGCTGACGCGGCCGGTGCCGCGGATGGATACGCTTTACGTCGTTCGGGGCGCGTTGGCGCAGGGTAGCCAGGCTTTCGCACCCTGATTCGCCGATACGATCGGCTCCCACCCTTCGGTAGCCGGGTCATCGAAACTTGCCTACCGGAGGGGTGGGAGCCGATCGCATCGGCGAACGCTACGAAGCGGTGACGCCCATCCGCTTCACCCGTGCCTCGTACATCCCTTCGAACATCCGCGCCGTGTAATCCGCATTCTCGCGCAAGGCGATCCGCTGCGCCTCTCTTGCCAGTTCCAGACGAAGCGCTTCGTCACCGGCGACCCGCTCGATGGCATCCGCCAGCGCAACCGCATCGCCCGTCGGCACCGCCAACGCCGCGCGGGGCGCCCACTCCACGTAGTGACCCACGGCCGTTCCCACCGACGGCACGCCCGCCACCGCCGCTTCGAGCAGCACCAGCGGACCGGCCTCGTGCAACGAGGACATCACCAGCAGGTCCGCTTCTTCCATCAACGGCCGCATCGCATCCTGGGTATGGAACCCGAGGAAGCGCACCCGATCGGCCAGGCCCAGCACGCGAGCGAAGGCCTGTACCTCGCCGTCCAGCGTATCGACGCCGACGATGTCGATTTCGAAGTCCACGCCGCGATCGACCAGCATCGCCAGCGCACGCAACAGCGTGTGCGGATCCTTCACCCGATTGAGGCTCGCCACGTGCAGCAGGCGCAACGACGCGTGCCGGCGTCCGCATGGCGCGCGGGCCGGCCAGCGTTGCAGGCACACCCCCAGCGGAATGCGCCGCGCGCCCACGCCCAACCCGGCCAGCGCCTCGACGATGGGCGCGCTCGCCGCGCTCACCGACGCGGCGGCGTGCAGCACGAAGGCCTCGCGCAGGCGGCTGCGCCAGCGGCGGCGACCGCCATAGCCGATACCGTGCAGGGCGACCAGCTCGCCGCCCGCGATATGCACCGTGTAAGGCACGCCGAGGGTGAGTCCGGCCACGGCGGCGACCCATCCGCACGAGCCGGAGAAAAGCGCCTGGATCACGTCGAACGGCGCGACGCGATGTTCCGCGCGAATGGCGCGGATCGCCCGTGCCTGCGTCCAGCCGTCGCCGATGTTGTGGACGGTCGCGCCACGCAAGGGCCATCGCGCGGGCCTCGGTTCCTGGTGGAACACGTAGACGTGAACCTCGTGACGCGAGGCCAGCCGCTCGATGAGGGCGAGAAAGGCGGGAATCACCCGTCGCTCGCCGCCGCGGTCGACCCCACCCGGCAGGACGATGGCGATCTTCATGCCGAATGCCTGCGTTTCGCGGCGACGCGCGCGTAGACCGACGCCCATCGCCGACCGAGCGCGGCGAACGAAAGCTCCACCTGGAAATGCGCGCGCACACGCCCGATCGCCGGCGGCGCCATGGCGGTACGAAACAGCGCCTCGGCCAGCGCGGCCGCATCGCCCACCGGCCAGAGCTCGCCCACGGCGCCATTGCCGGTGAGTTCGCGGAACGAGGGAATATCGGTCACCACCGGCACGAGATCGCTCGCCAGCGCTTCCAGCAAGGCGAAGCCGCAGCTTTCCGAATGACTGCCGGCGACGAAGATATCGGCGGCGCGCATGAGCACCTGCACCTGCGCGTGTTCCACGCGGCCCAGCAGGGCCACGCGTCCACGCAAGCGCGCGTCGCCCTCGATCCGCGCGGTCACCTCGTCGCGCAGCGGCGCGCTGCCGAACACGCAGTACAGGCGCGCGGCGGGCAGCCGCTCGCCAAGTCGCGCAAACCCCTCCAGCACGGTCAGGGGGTCCTTGCCGCGCGCGAGATGACCGACCCAGAGCACGCAAGGATCGCCTCCCAGGCCGCAGGATGCCCGCGCCGCGGTACGGTCGCCCGGCGTGAAACGGCTGCTGCTTTCGGGAACGGCCACCACCGGCAACGAGGGCGGAAATGCCTTCACCCGCTCGAAACGGCCGGCCAGGCCCGGCGCGGTGAAGGCCACCGCGTCGACGACGCGATACTGGCGGCGCCAGGCGGGGCGTTGCCACCAGCGCGGCACGCGATCGGCGTGGTCCTGCACCACGATCGGCAGGGAAGGCATCACGCGCGAGATCGCCAGCACGTCTTCGCCATAGGCCAGGCTATGAACGTGCGCCACGTCGGCGCGTAGCGCACGCAGCAGGTTCGCGTAGTGGCGTCCCCGCGCGTGCGCCGATTCGAGGCCGCGCACGTCGGTAAACCGATAGTCGACGCCACGACGCACGAAGCGCTCGTCGCAGGCGGCCGCCTGCACCACGGCCACTCGCGTGCCTCCCGACGCCACGGCCTCGGGGATGTCGGCCAGCGACGGCCAGCGGTCGAACAGGTCGCCCGGCGGGCAATCCGCCGGCGCAGGATGCAGGTTCAACTGCACGGCACGCATGGTGATGTCCTCAGAGCCCGGACACCTGCGGCAAGCGCAGGCGAACGAGCCGGTTGGCGAGATTGAGCTCCCACGGCTTGTCGTAGCGGCGGCGCCGGTAGCGCCACGACGCCATCGCGCTCAGCCCGCGCTTGGCCCACGGCGGCGAGCGCATGTCCTGCACGGTGGGAAACTTGCAGCGCAGCACCGTCACGAAATCCTGGATATGCCGGCGCAGGTCGTCGGTGAGCCACGGGGCGTCGGCATGGCAGGCGTAATCCACCCAGCGCTTCTGCGTCCATTCCTCGGGCGTGGCGGGAAACACCACCGGCTCGCCGTGGAGGTCGAGCAATGGCGTCGACGCGCGCTTGCCGCGATCCTTCTCGTGCTTGCTGCCCTCCGGCAGCGGCGTGTAGATGTACACGATGATTTCCGACGCGGGATTGATCTTCTTCAGCTCGCGGATGAACTCGAACGTATGCTCGGTTTCCTCCACCGTGTTTTCCGGTGGCGCCACCATGAACGACAGTTCGGGGATCACGCCGTGGCGCCGGCACAGCTCGGCCACCTCCAGCGTCTGGTCGGGCCGGGTGCCCTTGCGAATCTCCTTGAGCATGGCGCCGCTAGGCGATTCCGCGCCGATGTAGGCCATGCGCAGGCGGCTCTTGCGCACCAGTTTCCAGGTGCTTTCCGACATGTTGAGCAACGCGTCCGAACGGGCGTAGCACCACCAGGGCAGCTCGTACCGGGCCATCACCTCGAGCAGCGGGATCATCTCCTCCTCGCGGTCGAAGAAGTTGTGATCGAAGTACTGGATCGAATCCGCGCCCAGTTCGTACTTGAGGTACTTCAGGTCGCGCTCGAGGCGGGCCACGGCGGGCAGCTTGGTGGTGCCGCCGAACATCGCCGCCACGCCGCAGAACGTGCAGCGGAAGCGGCAACCGATGGCGGCCTGGTGCGCCGCCGTGCGCTGGCCCAGGAAGGTACGCGCGAGGTACCGGCGCGGGTCGCCGAGCTTGTCGTACGGCAGCACGATGCCCGGGTCCTCGTGCGTGAACTTGCGATTGGGGTTGTGCACGATGCCGCCGTCCGCCTGCTTCCAGGACAGGCCGCCGATGCGCGACACGTCGCGATCCGGACGGGCTAGCGCGGCCAACAGGTCCGGCAGGGTGTCCTCGCCCTGCCCGCGGATCGCGTAATCCACGTAGGGCGCGCCCAGCGCGGTATCGGTGTACAGCGTGGGGAAATAACCGCCCCAGACAATCGGCAGCGAGGGATACCGCTCGCGGATCGCCGTGGACACCGCGATCGACGGCGCCATCTGCGGGCCGCCCATCACGCTGATGCCCACGGCGTCGAACCCTCCGCCCTCGAGCTGGCGCAAGGTCGCCTCGACCGTGTCGCGTTCGATGTTGCCGTCGACGATGGTGCTGCTGCCGCGCTTGTCCAGCGACGCCGCGAGGTTGAGCAGCGACAACGGAAAGCGCGCGCTCGCGCGCGACGTGATGGTGGGATTGACCAGGAGTGTGTTAGGCGAGGGATTCATGCGCCATGCCGTGAAAGGAAGGAACGCCGCAGGCGGAAGACCAGGGCGACGGGCACTTCGAGGGCGACCGGGTCGAAACGCGCACCGGGGGGAATGTCGGCCGGATCGAGCATCGGCTCGAAGACGCCCTCCACGACCAGGCCGAGCCGTGCGCACGCGTCGTGCCAGCGGCTGTAGGCGTGCGTGGTATGCCGTACCGCATAGCGGCGTCCGTCGGCGCGGAAGTCGCGACGCCAGCCCAGCGCCTGCCCCACCGGATGAAAATCGCTGCACAGGATCTCGCCGCCCGGTTTCGTCACGCGACACAGCTCGGCGAGCGCGGCGTCGAGATCGGGCACGTGGCCCACCACCAGTCCGCACACGGTCACGTCCGCCACGCCGTCGCCCAGCGGCAACGCCGTGATGCTGCCTTGCCGGAGCGTGAGCCGTTCGCGCTGGTCGGCGCGGATCCATTCTTCCGCGCGATGCAACATCTCCGGCGACAGATCGACGCCCGTCGCCGACGCCGCGCCACGTGCGAGCACGTGGCGGAGGTATCGGCCGCTGCCGCATCCGGCATCCACCACCGCCATGCCTTCCAAAGACGTGGGCATGGCCGCGAGCATCGCGCGCTCCTCCGCGTGCATCAGCGGGTTGTGCGCGTGCGCGGGATACGATGCCGCCCAGAGCGCGTAGGCCGGCACGGGATCGAGGACAGGGGTGTCGGCGTGCATCAGTGCAGGTACTCCAGTCCCGGCTCGAGCGCGAACATCGCCGGGTCGGCGTAACGGCGATCGAGGAGTTTCGGTTTGCCGTCCAGCGATACGGCAAGGGTTTCGATGCCCGCGGCCTCGAACCACGGCGCGAAGTCGGGATCGGCCACGCAAGGACGGCCGTCGCGCACGACGGCGCGCAGGTCCGCGCGTCGCCGTCCCACGAGGCTGCCGGGAGCCGACGCGCCGTGGTCGGCGACGATCAGCAGGTCTGCCACGGCACCGTCGTCGAGGTGGCCCCGCCCCGCCACCCGCAGGATGCGTGCGGCGGCGGTCGTCACCAGGTCGAGCAAGGCCGACATCGGCAATCCCTCGTCAGTCGCCGAGGCCAGTTCATCGAGCAGGTCGCGCGATCCCGACAGCCGCGAATCGCTGCCGAGGGCGAGTCGCCCGGCCGCGTACAGCCGGCGCGGATCGAGCGTGCGGCCGAGCAGGCGACGATTGCTCGCCGGACACCAGACCACGGCCGCGCCGCATGCGATCACCCTATCGACGCCTTCGTCGTCGAGGCCCACGCCGTGCACGAGCACGCTGTTGGCCGCCAGGCAGCCCATCGCATCCAGTTGCGCGAGCTCGGCGCGTGCACGCTCGTCCGTGCCCTCGGCCAGGTGGATCATCCATGGGTTCGACGATGGCGTGGCGAGAAAGCCCCCGCGCACGTCGGGTCCGAAGACCGGCCCGTTCAACGCATAGCCCCAACCGTGCCCGCGCAGCAGCGATACCGGAAAATCGTCGGCGTCGAGCGAGGGATGCCACGGATCGTGATGCGCCACGAAAGTGGCGCCAGCCAGCAGGTTCTTCAGCGCGCCATGACGCATGCGCGTCGCCTTGGACACGGCCAGCGCGGTGGCCACGGCGGGATCGTCGAAATGCGCCTGGAACGCGTCGATCCAGTCGTAGCTGTTGGCGAACGTACGGTCGGCCGGCAACGGCGGCACGGCGTTCACCTGCAGGTGCTCGTGAGCGTTCACCAGTCCGGGAAAGATCAGGTGATCGTGCAGCGACACGACGAAGCCGCCCCGCCCCGGCGCATCCGCGACGCGGCCTGCGCGAACCGCCAGCGGTTCGCGTACCGCGCGGCCGTCGCGCACGACGGCCGCACCGTGGAAGATCACGTCCATGGCGTGCCCGGGCTCAACGGCGATGCATCACGATCAAGAAATGGTCACCCATGTCGCGAAGCAGCGGCAGGTGGCCGACACGGTCGTCGACACGACCCAGCCGCTCATACCACGACGGCCGCTTTCGATAGCGATCCACCATATACGGCGGCGGCATGAACAGGCTCAACGCACGGTATTCCTCCAGCGCGAAGTGCTCGGCGAACGCGGCGTAGAACTCGCGCGGCAGGTAGTACCAGGTCCAGATCGTGTGGCGGTTCATGCCCACCGCCGTGGCGCCGCGCGCGGCCCTGACCCACGCGCGGCGGAAACGGCCGCGCAGCGAGTAATGGGCCATCTCCCACGGGCAGATGCGTCCGATCACCGAGAACACCAGCGTACCGCCGGGGCGGATGAGGCGTGCGCATTCGGTCGCCGTGGCGCGCAGGTCCGGCGCGCAGTTGAGCGGACCGAAGTTGGAGTAGGCGCCGTCGAACTCGCCTTCGAGCCGATCCAGCTCCTGCACGCCGAGGTGGCGCGCGTCGACGCGCGACGCGACGCCGGCTTCGTCGGCGCGGGCGCGCGTGCGCTCGACCATGCGCGGTGACCAGTCGGTGGCGGTGACGTGGAAGCGGCTGCGGGCGAACTCGATCGCGTCGATGCCGGTGCCGCAACCCAGGTCGATCAGGCGCGAACCCGACGGCATCTTCTCGCGCACCGTGTTCCACAGGGTGTCGCGCATGCGCTGGATCAGTTCATTGTTGCCGCGCGGGCCGTCGTAATCGGCGGCCACGCTATCGAAGGCTTGCTGGGTCTGGGCCAGCCGTTGCTCAAGCGGCGTCGATGCCGCCAGGGGTTGCCGCAGGTTCATATCGTTCTCCGCCGCGCCGGGCTTCTGCACCGTAAGTGCCCGCCCGCTCGCGTTTGGTTGAACGCGAAAGGGCGTCCACCGCCGTCGCGGCCACCACGCCGAGGAAGAGCCCGGCCAGCACGCCGATGGCCATCAGCGGGACCTTCGCCGGCGCGACGGGACCCGGCGACACGGTGACCGGCCAGGGCATGGACGTGGGGAACGTGGCGGAGGGCAGCATCCGTGCGTCGAGGTCGGCGCGGATCTGCTTCATCGTGCGCAGGCCGGCATCGGCATTGGCCAGCGCCAGGCTCGCGAGCATCGCGTCGCCGTGCGCGGCGGTGGCCGCGTCGCGAGTGAGCCGGTCACGCTCCTGCTCGGCCGCGGCGATCGTCCGGTCGATGTCGGCGGAGCGCTTTCGCGTGGCCTCGAGTTGCGCCCGGCTCATGGCGGCGTGCAAGGCCACGAGGCGATCGACCGTCGCCATCGCCAGCTGGCGGGCGTCCTCCGCGGAATACCCCCGGACGTGCACACGGATCACGTTGGCGTAGAGGTCGGGATCCAGCGTGGTGCGCGCGCGGTACAGCCGCGCCTCGTCGCTCTCGTCGGCCAGGCCGAGGCCGTGAAGCACATCGTCCTGGAACGCCTTGCCCTGCAGACGCAGCAGGACGCGCTGGAACGGCTCCACCCTCGGATCGACGCCCTGCGGCACGGTGCCCACCTGCCCCACCTGGATCGCGGCGACGGCTTCCCACTGGCTCCTGGCCATGTGCAGCCCGGCGAACGTCGCGGCGATCGTCGCCAACGCCACGCCGACCGTCCACGGCCACCGCCGACGCACGATGCGCCACATGTCGATCAGGTAGATCTCGTTCTGTTGCATGAAGCGTCGACTCGTCAGGGAGGGAGGGTATGCAGCCGGCGATCGGGCAGCCACGCCGCGGCCAGTTGCATGAGCAGGCACAGGCCGATGAACCCGAAGTTCATCCAGATGAAGGCCTGCGGCGCGAACGGCGCCATCGCGCAGACGTACGCCATGCGCAGGAAGATCAGCAGGCCGAAGAACGACGGAGGTCCGCCGTGCAGCCGGCGCACGCTCCAGCGCATCAGCGCGTAGAGCAGGCCGAACGCGGCCATCGCGAGCACGGGGCCGCCGGCCAACAGGAACGGCAGGAACTCGGTGCCCACGTTCACGTTCGACGCATCCAGCGGCAGGGGCATCGCGACGCCGCTGCCGGGCAACAGTTGCCCGAACAGCACGGCCGGATCGCGGTAGCCCTTGGCGAGCATCGAGGCGAAGTTGTAAGGCCCGGCGGTGACGTAGAGCAGCAGCCACTGCACGCCCGCGGGGGCCTGCTTGTACAGCGGACCGAACGGCAAGAGCACCTGGGCGACGGAACCCGAGCGCACCATCCCCAGCACCGCGAACGCGCCGCAACCGATGACGCCCAGCAGGAGGACGGCCTTCCACGGCACCGGCCGCCGTTCGTCCCGGCGCAGCAGCATCACGAGCGCCATGGAGAACAACGACGCGAATATCCGGTTGCGGTCGATCACCAGCACGGGGAACACCAGGCCGGCGATCACCAGGGCATGGCGGAGCACGCGCACGCGCGTGCAGAGCATGCCGATGACCGGCAGCGTCCAGCACATGTCGGCGATGCGCCGGATATGTTCGTGGCCGCCTGTCATGGTGGCGTAGGACCCTGGGTCGTGCAGCAACGCGGCCGGGAACAGCGCGACGTCGAGCAGGCAAAAGACGAACACCGCCAGGCCGAACGCGAGGCCGACGAAGCCCTCGCGCGTGCCGACGTAACGCCGGCCGCGGAAGTCGGCACCGGACGGCACCCGGTCGCGCGACGCCAGGTCGGCGACCAGCACCGCCACGGCTGCCAGCGCGAGCAGGACCACGCCGTCGCCGTAACCGGGCGGCAAGGCGTAAGTCGCCCAGGTCACGGCGCAGGACAGCAGCATCGGCCACGCCACGTAGGTCGACGGCAAGGCGATGGGCGACCTCATACGCGCTCCGCCCGCGGATGCGGTCCCGGCAGGTGCAGGTGCCAGCGGAGACGCAGCACCGCGTAGCAGGCCAGTCGAACGGCTACGTGGCGGTACTGCGATTGAAGGAAGGCGATCTTCGCACCGATGTAGTGGATCTGCGCGCGGAGCAGCGTGCGGGACGGTTCGTCGAAGAGCGGTAGCCGCCGTATCGCCACGTCGCGCGATTCCTCGAGGTGGAGGATGCGCGTGGCCCGATGCTTCGTCTTGCTGATGTTGCGGCCATGGAGCCGATAGGCGCACACGCGCGCATCGATGAAGCCCAGGGCATCGCGCGCCGCGAGGCGGAGGAAGAGGTCCCAGTCGTCGATGCGCAGGCCCTCGGTCCAGCGCGCCACGGTTTCCAGTTCGCTGCGGCGAAGCAGCGTGACCGGGCCGCCCACCGCCCAGCGCGAGATCACCGCGCGCCGGATGCCTTCGTCGCTGCGGTAATCGCGCTTGTCGGCCCGATGCAGGTCGCACATGCCGCTGTCGTGGATCTTCCGGCCCTCGCGATCGACCACGATGGAGTCGCCGATGACCGCGCCCTTGCGCGGATGCTCTTGGAGATAGCGAACGAGCGTGCGCAGCCCCCCGGGAAGGAAATAGTCGTCGCTCGCGCCGATGCGCAGCAGCTCGCCGCGCGCACGCGCCGCCAGCTCGTTGAGCGTAGTGGCGATGCCACGATTGTCCCGCTGTACGAACTCGCAAGGCACCTCGTGCCCGTGCCGCGCGATCCACGCCGCGATGCGCTCGGCCGTCTTGTCGGTCGAACCGTCGTCGATGATCACGATTTCCTTGGCCGGATAAGGGTCCTCCAGCACGCTGTCGAGGCAGCGCTCGACGAAGTCCTCGTGGTTGTAGGCGGGGATGAGTATCGAGACCAGCGGCGATTCGTCGGTGAGATGGCGGTTCATCGGGCGGCCCCTCCGAGGAAACGGCGCACCACGACCGCGTTGAACGCGAAGTACGCCAGGTAGTTGATCGCGAACGCGTACATCGCGCCGATGAGGCCGAAGCGCGCGCTGCACAGGTAGACCAGCACCAGGTAGCTCGTCGCGAAGACGCATTCGGACACGACGTAGAGCCGGGTCATCGCCTTGGCGAGCATCAGGTACGACATCACGAAGGCCGCGATCTTGACCACGTCGCCCGCCAGTTGCGGCGCGTAGAGATCGTTGGCGGCGGCGAAGCCGCCACTGAAGAGAAGGCGGGTGATGGCGTCGCGCAACAGGTAGATGCCCAGGGCCATGACGACCACGGCAGGCATCAGCCAGCGCCATGCCTGCCGCAGTTCGTGCCCGATCGCGCCCGGGTCGCTCGTCGCCGCGAGCCGCGGCAGATAGTAGACGTTGATCGCGGTGGTGATGAACAGCAGGTAGGCATCGGAGACGCGCGTCACCGCCTGCCAGTAACCCACCTGTTCCCAACCCAGCGAGGCGGCGAGGTGGTCCCGCACGGCGATGTTGACCAGCGGCGGCAGCAGCGCGGAGGTCAACGACATGATCGAGAAGGCCGCGAGGCGCCGCGTCATCGTCGCGTCGAAGCGGACGCGTAGCATGCGCGTGTTGAAATATGGGCTGCGCCACCATGCCGGCAGGCCGACCAGCAGCCAGAACAGCTGACCCAGCACGAGCGCGAGCAGCGCGCCGTACAGGCCGAACGCATGGGCCAGGCACAGGGCGAGCGCCACGCTGAGGATCGATCCGGCCACCTGGATGAAGGCCAGGCGGCGCACGTCCATGAAGCCGTTGATCACGGCCAGCACGTAGTTCACCAGCGCAATGCCGATCAACGCCACCGCAAGGATGCGGATCAGGCCGTCGTAACCGGGGTCGCCCAGCAGCCAGGTCGCGAGCGGACGGCTGAACGGCAGGGCCACGCAGCCCATCACGCACGAAGCCGCGATGGCGTAGCCGAGCGCGGAGGCGAGGAGGCGCGACAGCCGCTCGGGATCGTCGCGGTATTCCGCCACGTATTTCACGATGCCGGCGTTGATGCCGCCGCCGGCGAACACCGCCAGCACGGACATGAGGCTCATGAACTGGCCGAGCCGGCCGACGCCGGCGGGACCGGCGAGCCATGCGACGAGCTTGACCGTGACCAGCGCCGCGCCCAGGCGCGCCGCGGTGCCGATGGCGGACCAGGCGCCGGCGCGCGCGATGTTCACGGATCGGCCTCGAAAGCCATGCAGGCATCGATGACGCGTTCGATCGCGTCGGCGTCCAGCGTCGGTCCCATCGGCAGGCTCAGCACCTCGGCGCTGAGGCGGTCGGTGATCGGCAACGCCACGTCCCACGCGCCCTCGTAGGCACCCTGGCGATGCGCGGGCACGGGATAGTGCACCAGCGTGTGCACGCCGCATTCGCGCAGGTGGCGCTGGAGCGCATCGCGCCGCGCACAGCGCACGACGAAAAGGTGCCACGCATGCGACTCGCCGGTCACGTCGCGCGGCAGGCCGATGGCGGGATGCTGGATGCCATGGAGATAGCGGCGAGCGACCGCGCGGCGCGTCGCGACGTCTTCGTCCACGTGCTGGAGCTTGACCCGCAGCATCGCCGCCTGGATCTCGTCCAGCCGCGAATTCACGCCGCGGTGCGGATGCCGGTACTTTACCTCGGAGCCGTAGTTTCGCAGGGCCGCCACGCGCCGGGCCAGCCGCTCGTCGGAGGTGACGACGGCACCGCCGTCGCCCAGCGCGCCGAGGTTCTTCGACGGGAAGAAGCTGAAGCCCGCGGCATCGCCGAACGCGCCCGCGCGCACGCCGCCGCGCGTCGCGCCATGGGCCTGCGCGGCATCCTCGATCAGCAACAGGCCGTGCCGCTTCGCGATGTCGCCGAGCGCGCCCATATCGGCGAGCTGTCCGTACAGGTGCACGGCGAGGATGGCGCGCGTGCGTGGACCGATGGCCGCTTCCACGCGCGCGGGATCGAGGTTGAACGTGGCCTCGTCGGGTTCGACCGGCACCGCGCGCAGGCCCGCCTCGTCGACCGCGAGGAAGCTGGCGATGAAGGTATTCGCCGGCGCGATCACCTCGTCGCCGGGCGAGAGTTCGCCAAGATCGCGATACGCCCGCAGGATCAGCGTAAGCGCGTCGAGGCCGTTGCCCACGCCCAGCGCGTGTCGCGTGCCGCACCATGCGGCGAATTCGCGTTCGAACGCCTCCAGCTCCCGGCCCAGCACGTACCAGCCCGAATCGATGACGCGGGCCACCGCGGCCTTGAGCGCGTCGGCGTGGCGCGCATTCACCTCGCGCAGGTCGAGGAACGGCACCTCGTCCGTCAGCGTCCCGGCCATGCCACCACGGTCTCGGCATAGGCGGGGATCTGCGACTCGCGCAGGAACTGGTCGTACTCGGCGATGTAGTCACCCGGATCGTAGGGCTGGTCGGCGAGCACCATCAGCACGCAGTCGTCGCTGAAGTCGTACAGCTCGCGCCAGACCATGCGGCCGATCAGGAGCCCCTGCGACGGATCGCTCAGGCGCGTCTCCACGGCCCCGGTGCCGTCGTCGAGCATCACGGTGACCGAGCCGCGCACCGCCACGGCCATCTGCGTCAGCCGGCGATGCGCGTGCTGGCCGCGGCGCACGCCTTCGCGCGTGGCGAAAATGTAATAGACGCGCCGGATGTCGAACGGCACGTTGAGCTTCGGTTCCAGCGCCACGAGCATGCCCCGGCGGTCGCCGTGCGTCTCCAGCTGGATGCGTTCGATCTCCATGGTCATCGGTCCCGCGTGGCCGCGTCGCGACCGTCGAAGCTGAGTGCCGCGCACGCCCTGCAAAGGTTGCATGCACGGGCGCACAACCTTTCGGAGCCCGCCCGGCACTCATCCGGTACGACGGCCCGGCACGGGCCTTCGCGGGGACACCACCAGAAGGGTTCGCAACGCATGGTTCGGGACACACGCGGCACCGCCACTCCCTATCCGCGGCCGATTCGCTGGCTGCACTGGCTCATGGCCCTGCTGGTGGCGGCCGGCGCGTGCGTGGCGCTGCTTCGCGAGGAAGTCTCCGGACGCGCCCTGCGCCTGTGGCTGCTCGAAGGCCATCGCCATATCGGCCTGCTCGTCTTGCTGCTGATCGCCGTCCGGCTCGCATTGCGCCTCACCCTGCGCGGCGCGCCGCCCGTGCCGATGCCGACCTTCCTGCACATCTGCGCAGGCGTTACCCACGTGCTGCTCTACGCGCTGCTGCTGGCCATGCCCTTGCTGGGCTGGGCGCTGAGCAGCGCCGCCGATCAGACCATCCACTTCTTCGGCTTCACCCTGCCGCACATCGTGGCCGCCGACGACGACCTCGCCGATCGCCTGCAGGCGTGGCACGTCGACGTGGCCTGGGTGCTGCTCGGCGTGGCCTGCCTGCACGCGGGCGCCGCCCTCTGGCACCACGTGGTCCGCCGCGACGGCGTGCTTCGCCGCATGTGGCCGTGACGGCCGCCTCCCTTTCATCGACACGAGGAGTTGTATCCATGGGACCTTTTTCCTTCCGACGACGGGCACGCCGCGCCGGCCGCGCCGGCTGGGGGGCCGCCCTGGCACTGCTGCTTTCGCTGGTGAGCCACGGCGCGCACGCCATTCCGGCCTTCGCCCGCCAGACCGGCGCCTCGTGCGCGGATTGCCATGCCGGTTCCTACGGTCCGGCGCTCACGCCCTATGGCATGCGCTTCAAGCTCGGCGGCTACACCGACACCGACGGTAAAGGCACCAAGATTCCTTTGTCGCTGCAACTGGTGGAGACCCACGTCGCCCCCGCGAAGGGCAGGGGCACCACCGACCTCACCGAGGGCGACCTGTTCATCGCCGGCCGCCTCACCGAGAACGTGGGCGGCATCGTCAAGGTGCAGGCCGTGCACACGGGCCACAATACCTACAACACGCAGTTGAGCAGCGTGGACCTGCGCTACGTCGCCAAGGAACTCACCTTCGCCGGCAAGAGCGCCCTCGTCGGCGTCACCGTGAACAACAGCCCGGGCTTCCAGGACCCGATCGGTGCTTTCCCCGGCTTCTCGGGCATCTCGCAGGGCGGCCGCACCGGCACGCTGCTCAATCCGTCGGCGCCCAACGCGCTGAACAACCACGTGATCGGCGCGTCGCTGTACACGGTGTACGACAAGGTGTGGTACGCCGAGGCGGGCACCTACCGCTCGCTCTCGCAGGAAGGCCAGGACAAGCTCGGTTTCAGCCCCGGCTCCGATCCGGGCCACCTCAGCAACACCGGTTATTTCCGCCTCGCCTACATGAAGGACATGCGCAAGCAGTTCTTCTCCGCCGGCGTGGTCGCGCTCACCACCAAGCGCCGGCTTCCGCGCGCCGCCCCCACCGACGAACTGAACGATTACGGCTACGACCTCACGTACCAGTACCTGGGCAACCGCGAACACATCCTCCAGGCCAGCTACGTCAACATCTACGAACACCGCCATTTCGGCAGCCGCCCGGCCAATCCGCTCGAACCGGGCACCCTCGCCCCGGCGCGCGGGTCCGCTCGCGACGAGATCATGTCGGCCACGTACACGTTCAGGCAGACCTACGGCATCACCGTGTCGCACCTGCGCGGCACCGGCTCCGACGATCCCGCGCGCTATTCCCCCGTGCTGCCCGATCCGGACGCCACGACGAACTTCTTCACGATCTTCTGGGCGCCGTTCGGCAAGGACGACGCGTGGATCAGCAAGGGCAACCTGAAGCTTGCCGCGACCTGGTTCCGCACCCTGCGCCTGAACGGGCGAAGCTCGAACATCTTCGGCGCCCCCCCGGGCGTCCAGCCGCTCAACGCCAAGGACATCAACGGCTTCGTGGTCACGGCCAGCCTCGCGTTCTGATGCCCTCCCCGTTTTCGACGTCCCGAGCCCAACGAAGGAAATCCAGCGTGACGATGCTCCCCACCCGCCCCCTGCCCGCGCGCCTCGCCGCCGCGGGCGTCCTCCTCCTCGGCACGCTGCTGGCCTCCCCCGCCAGCCGCGCCGGCGACGCCGCGGCCGGCAAGGACGTGTTCAAGTCCGAATGCGCCGAATGCCACAGCGTGAAGGAGGGAACGAACAAGAAAGGTCCCAGCCTGTTCGGTATCGTCGGCCGCAAGGCCGGTTCCATCGGCGATTTCAACTATTCCGACGCGATGCGCAACAGCGGAAAGACCTGGACCCCCGACGAGCTCCACGGTTATCTCTCGCAACCGGCGAAGCAGGCCGTGGCCGGCTCGAAAATGAAATACGATGGCCTGGACAACGCCAAGGACCTCGACGACTTGCTGTCGTACCTGGCGACCCTGAAATGAACCGGGCCACGGGCCGACCGCCATTCCATGACGGCTGACATACAGCCATCCCCCGACGTTCGCGAAGGCACGGCCGCACGCCGTGCCTTCCTGCTGTTCGCCGCCCTCGCCGCCCTGCCCGGTGCGGCGATCGCGGACGACTGGACGGCGACGGTGGCGGTCAGCTCGCAACTGGTCGACCGGGGCATTCCCGTGTCCGCGCCCGGCCCCGTCGTCCAGGGCGCGGTGAACGGGTTCACGTCCTCGGGGTGGTCGTTCGGCGCCTCGGCCAGCTATCAGACCAAGCCCATCGGGCGCTTCTCCGAAGCGCTGCTGCAAGGAGCCAAGGCGTGGCGGATCGACGACGACTGGCAGGTCCAGGCCGCCGCGCTCTATTACCGCTATCCGAACAATCCCGCCTGGCGCGCATTCGAACGCGTGGAACTGGGCGGCACGGTGATCTTCCGCGACGTGCTCACCGTGGGACTCAGCGCGGCCGAGCGCCTGCATGGGGGTGGCTCGCCACGCGCCGCCCTCGACGTGGGCCTGCGCTGGCCGTTGACCGACCACCTCTCGCTGGCCGCCGGCGCCGGCGTGGCCCGCTACCTGGTGACGCCGTACCATTACTATGACGGCCAGCGCTACGGCACCGGGTCCGGCCATTACACCTACGGCAACGCGGGCCTGGCCTGGTCCGACGGGGCCTGGCGCGTGGAATTGCTTCGCGTGATGGCCGACCGCGACCGGCGGCCGTTCGAGCGCGAGGCCTCGCCCTGGCTCGCCACGGTAGCCCGCAGCTTCTGACGCCCGGAGGGCCTCGGCAACTTTTTTCTTCCGCGTGGGTACTCACGAGTCCGAGAACCACGCCGTGACCCCCCCATGAGCCAGGCCGATACCGAACCCACAGACCGCATCCTGTTGCAGCGCATGGCCGATGGCGACCGTGCCGCGCTGTCCACGATGTACCGCGCCTACCACGGCCGGCTCACGCGTTTCCTCAACCGCCTCACGCGGCGGGCCGACATCATCGAGGAAGTGATCAACGACTGCTTCTGGATCGTCTGGCAGAAGGCCGGCACGTTCCAGGGCGACTCGCGGGTCTCCACCTGGATCATGGGCATCGCCTATCGCTGCGGCCTGAAATCGCTGCGCCAGCACGGCAGCGAGCCCGTCGACGAGGACAGCATCCCGGAAGACCGCGTGCCCTCGCACGATCCGGGCGAAGATCGCGAAATGCGCGACTGGCTGGGCCGCGGCCTCGACCGCCTCTCGCCCGAGCAGCGCGTGGTGGTCGAACTGGTCTACGGCATCGGGCATAGCCTCGACGACGTCGCCGCGATCATGCAGTGCCCTGTCGGCACCGTGAAGGCGCGCCTGTTCCACGCGCGGGTGAAACTGCGCAACCTGCTACCGGGCCTGGCCGGCGAAACGGCCCCGTCCAAGGAGAAACTGTCATGACCCGTCCCACCGCAGACGGCACCGAGTGCGCCCGCGCCTGGGAAGCCATGCCCTGGGTGCTCCAGGACAGCGCCGGCGCCTCGCAGAAGGCGTGGTTCGCCGAACACCTGGCGGGCTGCGCGGACTGCCGCCGTGAGTTCGAGTTGCAGGAGCGCCTGCACCTGGCCATGGCGCTCGACCCCATCGTCGAGCCCGATCCCGAGCTGGGCCTGCGCCGCCTGCTCGCCCGCATCGACGCGGACGATCCGCAGCGTGCCCCCGTGCGCAAGGTCGCCAACGCTTCGTGGGTGGTTCGCCTGCTCGCGGCCGCCGTGCTCGTCCAGGCGGTAGGCATCGGCGTGCTCGGCATGAAGCTGTGGACCAACGACCGTTCGCCCGCCAGCTATCGCACGCTCAGCTCGCCGTCGGCGCCCGCGCCGGCCGGTGCGCTGCACGTGGTGCCGGAGAAGAGCATGAGCGTGGACCGCTGGAACACGCTGCTCCGCGACCAGCACCTGAGCGTGGTCGGCGGTCCCAACAGCGTCGGCGCCTATACCGTCGTTTCCGACGACGCGCAGGCGTCCCAGGCCGACGTGATCAAGCGACTGCACGGCGCGGGCATCCGCTTCGCCGAACCGGCCACGGGCTCGCCATGAATCTCTTCCGCGTGGCGCTGGCCATCGCGCTGGCGGCGGCACCGCTCTGCGCCATCGCAAGCCCGGCGCAGAACGACGTGCAGCCGCCCGACGGCGTGACCGGCATGGACGCCACGCGCGACATCGTGCTCGCTGTCGACAACCCGCTCGCACCGGCGCCGCCGCGTGCCGGTTCCAGCCTCATCGGCTACGCGCCGCCGCCCACCTACGGCGTGGGCCAACGCGCCCGATCGCTGCTGGCCGACCTGCGCAAGCGCTACGGCTGGAACGAAATGGGCGGTTGGCCCATCCGCGCGCTCGGGCTGTACTGCATCGTGCTGCGCCCGCCGGCAGGCGTCGATCGCGACGCGCTGATCGCCGACCTGGGCAAGGACGACCGCGTGCGCCTGGCCCAGCCGTTGCAGGATTACACCGTCTACGCCTCGACGACGACCGAGCCGGAACATCACTACAACGATCCCTACACCGACCTCCAGCACGGCTTCGTCGACACGCAAGCGGCCGTCGCGCACGCGGTGACCCAGGGCAACGGCGTGCACGTGGCCATCGTCGACACGGGGGCCGACACCACGCACCCCGACCTCGCCGGGCACGTCACCGTCGCCGGCGACGCGGTCAGCGCCAACGACCCCGCGTTCGCGGACGATCGCCACGGCACGGAGGTGGCCGGCGTGATCGCCGCGGTGGGCGACAACCACCAGGGCATGGTGGGGATCGCGCCGAAAGCGAAGCTCAGCGTCTACAAGGCCTGCTGGTACCCCGACCCCAAAGGGGGCGCGCGCTGCAACTCGTTCACGCTCGCCAAGGCGCTCGGCGCCGTCGGCGACACCGACGCGCGCATCGTCAACCTCAGCCTGGGCGGTCCGGCCGATCCCCTGCTGGGCAAGCTGCTGTCGCACCTGATCTCGCAGGGCCGCATCGTGATCGCCGCGCTACCGCCCGATGGCGATTCCCTCGGATTCCCGGACAGCGCGCCCGGCGTGATCGTGGTGCGTTCCACCGCGAACACGCCCGCGCCGAAAGGCGTGCTCAGCGCCCCGGGCAACGACATCCTCACCACCCAGCCCGGCGGCGGCTACGATTTCACCTCGGGTTCGTCGATGGCCACCGCGCACGTGAGCGGCATCGTCGCCCTGCTGCTGGCGGTGTCGCCCACCATCGACGCCAAGCGCGTGCACGACGTGCTGCTCGACACCAGCACGGTCACCCACGGCATGCTCCAGGTGAACGCCGCGGCGGCGGTCGAGGCGATCAGGCGCTGAGCGGACGGAACATCCGGCAGAAGGTCGAGCGTTGACGGTGGGCCGGACACGGGTCACCCCCGGCGTGATCGACGCGGGAGGCCTTCACGACCGCGTCGGAGGGCCGGGCCTCCGGCGCCCTGGCGACGGCACAGCCCAGCGCCAGCACCAGGCCCGCGATGAGCGCGATGGATGTCCTTGCGGTCCGCATGCCCTGGCTCCCTTGGCCGTCGTCACCCCGACCATAGGGGGCCGGCGGAGAACGGGCAATACCCCGGATGGTGCAATACCGGCCCAACGGATGGCTTGGGTGTAAAATCGCCCGATGCGCATCGGCCCCTACGCCATCGCGCCGGCCGTGGTCCTCGCCCCCATGGCCGGCGTCACCGACAAGCCGTTCCGACTCCTGTGCAAGCGCATGGGGGCGGGCCTTGCGGTGTCCGAGATGACCACCGCCGACCCGCGCCTGTGGAACACGCGCAAGTCGCTGCGCCGCATGGACCACGACGGCGAGCCCGAGCCGGTCAGCGTGCAGATCGCCGGCTACGACCCGGGCATGCTCGCCGAGGCGGCGCGCTACAACGCCGACAACGGCGCGCAGATCGTCGACATCAACATGGGCTGCCCGGCCAAGAAGGTCTGCAACGTGTGGTCGGGCTCGGCCCTGCTGCAGGACGAACCCCTGGTGGCGCGCATCCTCCACGCCGTGGTGAAGGCGGTGGACGTGCCCGTCACGCTGAAGATCCGCACCGGCTGGGATCGCGAGCACCGCAACGCGCTCACCATCGCGCGCATCGCCGAGGACGCCGGCATCGCCGCGCTGTCGGTGCACGGCCGCACGCGCGCCGACAAGTACGAAGGCGAGGCCGAATACGCCACCATCGCGGCGGTGAAGGCCAGCGTGTCCATCCCCGTGCTCGCCAACGGCGACATCGTCGACCCGGCGAAGGCGCGGGAGGTACTCCGCCTCACCGGCGCCGACGCCGTGATGATCGGCCGCGGCGCGCAGGGCCGTCCCTGGATCTTCCGCGAGATCGCGCACCATCTGGCGACCGGCGGCTTCCTGCCCGAGCCTTCGCCCGCGGAGGTGCGCGACATCCTCGTCGGCCACCTCGAACATCTTTACGCGTTCTACGGCGAAACGATGGGCGTGCGCATCGCGCGCAAGCACCTGGGGTGGTACGCGAAGGATCGTCCCGAGAACGCGGCGTTCCGTCAGGTGGTGAATCGTGCGGAAGACGCGGCGACGCAGTTGCGGCTGACGCGGGATTACTTCGACGCGCTCTCGGCCGGCCTCAAGGCCGCATGACTTCCCCGCGGACATCGGACGCCCGGCGGTAGGCACCGGCCTGCGGCGAGGCGTACGGTCGTCGCGACAACCTTCCCCCGCCGAACCGTCACTCACGCGGACACCGCCTCCGTTACCGCGTACGCATGGACTCCCCCACCGTTTCGATCATCCTGCCGACATACAACCGCACGGATTACCTGCGTGAAGCCGTCGCTTCGGCCATCGGGCAGACGTTCGACGACTGGGAGATGATCGTCGCCGACGACGGCTCGTCGGAAGACACCCGTGCCTACCTGCGTTCGCTCCACGATCCGCGTATCACCGTGCTTTGGCTTCCGCATACCGGCGTCCCGTCGATCGGACGCAACGCGGCCATCGGAAAGGCACGCGGACGTTACCTGGCTTTCCTGGATTCGGACGACCGTTGGCGGCCGACCAAGCTCGCAAGGCAACTCGACGCGCTGCGCGGCTCGCCCGATTGCCGATGGAGCTACACCGCGGCGGACGTGATCCGACCCGACGGCCATCCGTTTCCTCGCGACGATCTCGCCCCCTGGGTCGCACACGCGGGCGACATCACCGAGCGCCTGCTCACGATCGAAGCGGCCATCGCCATCGACACCGTCATGGCCGACCGGCACCTCGTGCTCGACGTGGGCGGCTTCGACGAAGGGCAACGATTCGGCGAAGACTACGACCTCTACGTGCGCCTGGCGCTGCGCAGTCCCGTCGTCACCGTCGACGAATCCCTCGCCGTGATCCGCGTGGGCGACGGCGCCAACTACAGCGCGAACCGCACGCTCGCCTACGAAGGCTGGGTGCAGCTGTATGCCAGATACGCCGATACCCTTCCCACCCGACGCCTGAGGGCCGTGGCCCGACGCCGCCGGGCCGAAAGCCTGCTGGTGCTGGCCCGGCTGCATACCGGTTCGGGCCAGCCGAAGCTCGCCTTGCGCACGCTATGGCATGGCATGCCCGGTGCGATGCTCGCCTTTCTTCCGTGGAGTTGGCGAGCCGGCAAGGAAGTCGTACGCGCGGGTCGCGTGGCCCTGGGCCAGCGCTAGAAGAAGGACGCGCCGCCGAAGGTTGTCCGACGACTCAACGCCGCGACAGCACGGCGTTCAACTTCGTCCGGTCCAGTTCCCGCTCCCACGCGCACACCACGATCGCCGCGACGCCGTTGCCGACGAGGTTGGTCATGGCCAGCCCCGTGCCGAGGAAGCGGTGGATCCCGAGGATCAGCACCATGCCCGCGACCGGAACCACCGGCACCACGCTCAGGGTGGACGCGAGCATCACCAGCGCGGCACCGGCCACGCCGCTGGCACCCTTGGAGGTGAGCATGCCGACGATGGCCACGGTGATCTGCTGCTGCAGGGTCAGATCGATGTTCAGCGCCTGAGCGATGAACAGGATCGCCATGGTCAGGTAGATGTTGGTGCCGTCGAGGTTGAACGAGTAGCCGGTCGGCACGACCAGGCCCACGGTTTCCTTCGGGCAGCCGAGGTCTTCCATCTTGCGCATGAGCGGCGCGAGCACCACTTCCGACGAGCTGGTGCCCAGCACGATCAACAGCTCGTCGCGGATGTAGCCGCAGAACCGGATGATGCTGAAACCCGCGATGCGCGCGACGATGCCGAGGATGAGCACCACGAACAGGATGCACACCACGTAGAAACTGCCGATCAGTTCCATCAGCGGCACCAGCGACACCACGCCGTACTTGCCGATGGTGAAGGCCATGGCGCCGAACGCGCCGATCGACGACACGCCGGTGATGTAGTGCACGATCTTGAAGAACACCTGCGCGCCGGCTTCGATCACGTCGTAGACCGGCTTGCCGCGCTCGCCGATCGCGGCGAGCGCGCAACCGAACAGTACCGAGACCAGCAGGATCGACAGCACGTCGCCCTTGGCGAACGCGTTGACGAAGGTGGTGGGGATGATCGACAAGACGAACTGGATCGACTCGATGTTGTGGCCTTGCGCCACGAGGTTGCCGATCTCCCCCGACTTCAGCGTCGACGGGTCCACGTCGAAGCCCGTGCCCGGATGGAACACGTGGCCGGCCACCAGCCCGAAGAACAGTGCGATGGTGGAGATGACCTCGAAATACAGCAGCGCCTTGCCGCCGACGCGGCCGACCTTGCGCATGTCGCGCATGCCCGCGATGCCGGTCACCACCGTGCAGAAGATGATCGGGCCGATCACCATGCGGATGAGCGAAATGAAGGCATCGCCCAGCGGCTTCATCGCCACCGCGTACCTCGGCGAGAGGTAGCCGAGGATCACGCCGATGACCACCGCCACCAGCACCTGGACGTAGAGCTGCCGGTAGAAGGGCTTGCGCGGCGTCGCCGGCGGGAGGTGGACGGTGGTATCGGGCATGGGGGGACTCGGTGGGCGGATCAGGCGAAGTCGTACAGGCGTGCGGGATTGTCGACGAGCAGCTTCCGGCGCAGCCCGTCGTCGGGGCAGAAACGGAACATCAGGTCGACGAGCTCGCCGTCGTTGGGCATGTCCTTGGAAATGTTCGGATGCGGGAAGTCCGTGCCCCACAGCACGCGGTCGGGCGCGGTGTCGATCAGCGCCTGCGCGAAGGGGATGGCGTCGTCGAACGGACGCTCGCCCACCGACACGCGCTCGGCGCCGCACACCTTGACCCAGGCCAGCGGATTGTCGCGCATCAGCGCCACCAGCAGGCGGAACGGCGCCTGGTCCAGGCCCTTGGCGGCCTGCACGCGGGCCATGTGGTCGATCACGAAGGGTACCCTGATCTTCGCCAGCACGTCGTCGTTGAGCTCGACGATGTCCTGGGCATCGAGGTGCAGCACGACATGCCAGCCCATCTGGGCCACCTTGTCGAGCACGCGCCAGAACACCTTCATGTCCGGGCGGCCGCCCAGGTGCTGCACGAAGTTGAAGCGCACGCCGCGTACGCCGCCCTCATCGAGCGCTTCGAGGCCGCGCTCGTCGATGCCGTCGTCGACGATGGCCACGCCGCGGTAGCGACCGTTGCCCCGGGCAATGGCGTCGATCATCGCGGTGTTGTCGGTGCCGTGGCAGCTCGCCTGCACGATCACGCCGCGCTGGAGGCCGAGGAAGTCGTGCAGCTTCACCAGGTGCTCGTAGGGGGCATCCGGCGGCGTGTAGCTGCGGTCCGGGGCGTAGGGGAAGACGTCGGCGGGGCCGAAGACGTGGCAATGCGCGTCGCAGGCATTCGGCGGCAGCGCGTGCCGCGGCTTGACGGGATTCGGGTCGGGAGGGAGGCAGCTCTTCATGGCTCTTCAGTCGTTCGGGAGGTCGTCGATGTAGCGCAAGCCGGCATCGGCCAGCTTCGGGCGCATGTCGTAGATATCGAGGCCCAGCTCGCCCGCCGCGAGGCGCTCGCGCTTGGACTCCTCGTTGAGCGTGCGCTTGCGCGCGGCGGTGATGGCGGCATCGACGGTGGCGTGGGTCACCACCACCACGCCGTCGTCGTCGGCCACGACGGCATCGCCGGGCTTCACCACCTGGCCGCCGATCACCACCGGCACGTTGACCGAGCCGAGCGTGGCCTTCACGGTGCCGCGCGCATGCACGGCACGGGCCCACACGGGAAAGCCCATCTTGCGCAGTTCGGCGCTGTCGCGCACGCCGGCATCGATCACCAGGCCGACCACGCCACGCGACATCAACGAGGTGGCGAGCAGGTCGCCGAACATGCCGTCGGTGTTCTCGGTGGTGCAGGCCACCACCAGCACGTCGCCGGGCCGGCACTGCTCCACCGCCACATGCAGCATCCAGTTGTCGCCGGGCTGGGCGAGCACGGTCACCGCCGAACCGGCCACGCAGGCGTCGCGCTGGATCGGCGCGATCGGCGGCTGCAGCAGGCCGATGCGGCCCTGCGCCTCGTGCACCGTCGCCACGCCCATCGAAGCCAGCGACTGCGCCTGCTCGGGGGTAATCGACGGGCGGTTGCGGACGACGACGCCGATCATGCCAGCGTGCCCTGCGTCACGTGCGGGAACACGCGCTGGTAGGCTTCGGCGTAGGTGATCTTGAAGTCGGAGTTGCGCGTGGCCTGCGCACCGCGCTGGAGGCCGACGCGCGTGTAGTACTCCCACAGATGCTCCTGCGCGCGCATCGTTTCGAAGGCGGCCTTCTTCTTGTCCCATACCGAGGTGATGTCGAGGAACAGCTCCGGCTTCCACTCGCACTGTTCCGGCTGGTGCGGTTCGAACAGGAACACGGGCGGCGCGCCGATCACCGGCACCGCCGGATCGTGACCGTGGGCCTGGGCCACCACCCGGGCCTCCTGAGCGACGTGCGTGGCCAGCGGGTGGTCGAAGTTGTAGGGGTCCTTCAGCGAGTGGCTCAGCACGAAGGACGGACGCAGCTCGCGATAGACCTTGGCCAGGTGGAACACCACGTCGAGGTCGGCGCGCATCGGATAGTCGCCGATGTCGAGGAATTCCACGCTGGCACCGAGGATGCCGGCGGCCTCTTCGGCTTCCCGGCGGCGGTCGGTCTTCACCTTGTCCATCGTCATCCCCGGCTGCCGCCAGAGCTTGGCGGACTCGCCGCGCTCGCCGAACGACAGGCAGACGATGTGCACCTTCCAGCCTTTCTCGGCGTGCAGCGCGATGGCGCCGCCGGCGCGCCAGACGAAGTCGGCGGAATGGGCGCTCACGACGAGCGCGGTGCGGTTCTCGGACATGGGGGACTCCGTGGGGAAAGGGGGAGCGATCAGGCGGACGGGCCGGGCCAGATCGAGGGAGAGACGGGCACGCTGCCGCGCATCAGCAGGCGCGCGGTGCGCAACAGGGCGGCGCGCACGACGCGGTCGCCCTCCAGGCCGAGTTCGACGCTGAACTCGCCCGTGGGATGTTCGATGGACAGGGAGCGCGAGTCGCCCTCCCCCGGCGACGCCACGTCATGGGCGACCGTGCCCGGCAGCACCGCCGCCGTGGCGACGGTGACGGCGCCGAGCACGCCGATGGACGTGTGCACGTCTTTCGGGATGAAGGTGCGCGTGCCGATCGCGCCGCCGTGCGCGGCCTTCGACACGAGCGTGATCTTGGGCACTGGCTTCTTCGTCACGTCGCCGAGATTCATCAGCGGGCCGGCCTTCAACCGCAGCGCTTCGATGCGCGCCTTGAGCGCGACGTTCGCGTCGAGATCGGCGGGCGATTCGTCGCCCCGCACGCCGAGGGCGGCGGCATGGACGATCATCACCGGCATGCCGTTGTCGATCAGCGTCACTTCCACGCCATCGATGGTGTCGCGCAGGTTACCCGTGGGCAGCAGGCTGCCGGCCAGCGAGCCTTCGGTATCGAGGAAACCGCAGGTCACCGGCGCCGCGGGGCGCGGCACGCCGTCGATCCGCGCCTCGCCGTCGTACCGTGGGCGCCGACCGGGCGTGAGGATGGTGATCTCGGCGACCACGCCGGTGTTCACCGTACGCACGCGACGCGTGGTGGTGCCTTCGTCGGCCCGCAGCAGGCCCGCCTCGATCGCCGCCGGCAACGCGGCCGCGAGCATGTTGCCGCAGTTGGGGGTGGTGTCGACCGAGGCCTCCGCGATGCCGACCTGGCCGAACAGGAAATCGAGGTCGGCGGCATCGTCGGCCGGAATGGACAGGATGCCGATCTTGCTGGTGAGCGACTTGGCTCCGCCCAGCCCGTCGATCTGGCGGTCGTCCGGCGAGCCCATGGCGGCGAGGATCACCGCGTCGCGGGTCGCCGCGTCGGCGGGGAGGTCTTTGGCGAGGAAGAACGGCCCCTTGGAGGTGCCGCCGCGCATGTACCAGCAGGGAATTTCGTGGGACATCGGTCGATACGCCATCACGGTATGGCGTTGATGGTCGTCACCCCCGGCCGGCCGAACAACGCGATCCGCCGCTTATCTGATATGCATGAATTGCATGCCACCGCTCAAAACATGCATATGTTGCAATGCACAACGAGCCGTCAGGCGTCCGGGTTGAGCCGGCCTTCGGCGATCAGCTCGTCGACCAGCGCGAGCGCGCGTTCGGTGATGGAACTCATCGGACGTTGGGTGGGCGTGGCCACCACGAGGCGGGTCATGATGCTGGGCATCACGATAGGCACCGCCTGCAGGCCGTGGTCGCCACGGCGGGCGAACAGCGCGTTGCGCGACAGCACGCCGTAGCCGAGCCCGCGCTCCACCAGATCGAGCAGCGATCGCACGGAATCGATTTCCAGGCGGATGTCGAGCGCCACGCCGTAGCGCGCGGCATCGGCTTCGATCAGCTGGCGCACCGAGTGCAGCGGCGAGGGAATGATCAGCGGGTACTGGGCCAGCGTGGCCAGCGGCACCTTCTCCGGCATGCCGTCACGCGCGCTGCCGATGAGATGCAGCATTTCCGAGTGCACGTGCCGGAAGCGCATGTTGGCGTTGACCGCCGGGTTGTACAGCAGCGCGCAGTCCAGGCGCCCCAGTTGCAGCCATTCCAGCAGGCTCGCGCTCAAGGCTTCCACCACGCTGATCTGCGCGGCGGGGTAGCGCTCGCGGAAGCGCGTGACCAGCTCCACCGTGAGCAGGGAGCCCACGCTCGGCGGCACGCCGATGGCGAGCTTGCCGCCCTGCACGCCACGCACGCTGCCCAGGGAAAGCCGTGCCACCTCCACCTGGCGCAGGATGCCGCGCCCGTGTTCGACCAGCTCGCGGCCGGCCTCGGTGGGCACCACGCCGCGTCCGTTGCGTTCGAGCAGGTGGGTGCCCAGCTCGATCTCGAGCTGGCGTACCTGGCGGCTGAGCAGCGACTGCGACACGTCCAGCGTCGCCGCGGCACGCGTGAGGCTGCCGAACTCGACGATGCGGATGAAGCTTTGCAGGTGTTTCAGGTCCAAGGTCACGGCGCACGGCAGCCTGTGTCGGCCCGATTATGACCCAGGCTCACTTGGGGCTGCCTGGACCACCCAGGTTGAGCATCACGCGCAGGCCGACCACGATGTCGTTGGACGAGACCTTCCGGACGCCCACGGTGTTGCCCAGGATGTCCGGATGCACGATGTACTGCAGGTTCGGCACCAGGCTCAACGAGGGCAACAGCTTGTAGCTGTAGTTCAGCTCGGTCATCAGCTCGTTGCGGCTGAACGTGCCGCTGCCATGGTTCCGGGCGATCACGTCGTTCTCGAAGCCGACGGCCTTGCGGCTGAAACGGAACCAGGTGGCCTGGAAACCCAGCGAATCCGTGGGCCTGGACGCGGACAGGCCTGTCCAGATGAAGCCGGCGGTGGACTGCAACGTATAGTTCTCGGCGTTGTCCAGGGGGCCGGTCAGCGAGCCGAAGACCGCGAGGTTGCGCGTGTCGCTGTTCGGGTCGGGCTTGTAGACCACCTGGTCGCCCAGCACGTAGAGGCCGTAGCGACCGCCATCGTACGTGCGCGCCGTGCCGCCGAGCAGGGCGCGATGCTGGCCCCTGGCGTTGAGCTCGGGGTCGGTGAAATCCGCCGAGTTGTACCAGCCGCCGATCTTCAGGTGGCGGGGATACGGATCGGTCTTGAAGCTGGTCGCGTAACCCACCTCGACGGGCACCAGAACGCCGCTCGAGTCGTGCAGGCTCCAGACGAGGCCATGGTTGTTGCGACGTTCGGGATTGATCTCGAACGCGCCGATCGAAACGTAGCGCGCGTCGGGCTGGTATTTCACCCGCGCACCCCAGTTCACGTAGGGGAACCCGGTGAAGCCGCCCGCCGTATTGGTGAGTTGGTAAGGACAATCGGGCGCGCTGACGAATCGGCAGCCGTAAGTCGAGCGGGCGAACTGCCATGTCGCGTTCATGCGGCCGGCCATGAGGTTGACGTGGTTGTCCCACTGCTGCTCCCAGCTCAGCTGGGCGAGCTGCCACTGGCGCTTCGGATACCAGTAGCCCTGGATCTTCTGGATCACGCCGATGTCGTCGGCCGCCACGCTGTGGCCGTAGTAACGCGCGAAGGTGAGGCGGATGGTGCCGCCCTTGATGCCGAACAACTTGCCGGTGTCGAAGTCGGCACCGCCGACCGCACCGCCGCCGTTGGTCGCACCGACGCGTTCGCCACCGCGCACGCTCGCCGCCCAGTCGTTGGCCCAGACGAAGCGCAGCTTCACGCCCTCGTCCTTCAGGCGCTCGACGAGGTTGTCGTCGCTCTTCGGCGCGGTCCCGGGCACGGTCTGCGCGTCCGCGGCGGAAACGCCGAGCAGCGCGAGAAACACAAGAACGAAAGCGAGACGGTGTGACATGGACGTGGGTTCCCCCCAGCAAGAACGGGGGCATCCTCGCCGCCGCGCCCGTGCGGGAACAACGCGAAGCGAGGATTATCAGCTATGCAAGTTACTCATGACTTCGGTTACGCCATGATCTTTGTGCATTGCACAATCCCAAGAACCATGCGGCAGGGCGGCTTTCACCGCCCGGCATGCGCATTTTCGGCAAGACATCATGCGGTACTGCAACACGCGTCGCCAACGACGGGCCGCACCTCGCCGTGGCGCCGGTCTCCCGGGCGTAGAATCACTCCCCATAGCCACCATCCGACGAGCGTGCCATGAGCGACACCAAGGTTCCCGGCATCGAGCCATACGACAGCCCCGCCGGCGGCTGGGGCGCCCTGGGCGCCGTGGCCCGCGCCCTCAGCGGCCAGATGGCCATCGCGCGCGAGTCCATGGCGCTGCATAAGGTCAACCAGCCCACGGGCTTCGATTGCCCCGGCTGCGCCTGGCCCGATCCGAAGGAAACCTCTTCGTTCGAGTTCTGCGAGAACGGCGCCAAGGCCGTCTCCTGGGAAGCCACCGCCAAGCGGGTGCGTCCCGAGTTCTTCGCCAGCAACCCCGTGAGCGAGCTGTGGAAACTCAGCGACTACGCCCTGGAAGGCCTCGGCCGCATCACGCATCCGATGGCTTACGACGCCGCGACCGACACCTTCAAACCGGTGGAATGGGACGAGGCCTTCCGCCGCATCGGCGCCGCCTTGCGCGCGCTGCCTGACCCGAACATGGCCGAGTTCTACACGTCCGGCCGCGCGTCGAACGAGGCCGCCTTCCTCTACCAGCTGTTCGTGCGCGAGTACGGCACCAATAATTTCCCCGACTGCTCGAACATGTGCCACGAGGCCACCAGCGTCGGCCTGCCCAGGTCGGTGGGCTCGGGCAAGGGCACGGTGACGCTCGAGGATTTCGACCACTGCGACGCGATCTTCAGCTTCGGTCACAACCCCGGCACCAACCATCCGCGCATGCTCACCACCTTGCGTGCCGCCTCGCTGCGCGGCGTGCCGATCGTGGTGATCAATCCCCTGCCCGAGCGCGGCCTCGAACGGTTCACCTCGCCGCAGCACCCGGCCGAGATGCTCACCGGCAAGTCGACGCGCATCGCGTCCACGTATTACAAGGTGAAGGTCGGCGGCGACATCGCCACGCTCAAGGGCATGATGAAATCGCTCATCGCGGCCGACGAGCGCGCGCGGGACGCCGGCGAGGAGCCGGTGCTCGACCATGAGTTCATCCGCGACAATACCCTTGGCTTCGACGCCCTCGCCGACGACGTGCGCCGCACCGAATGGGCCGACATCGAGCGCGCCTCGGGCCTCACCCGAGCGGAGATCGAGCACGCCGCGGACATCTACGCCCACGCGAAGAACGTGATCGTCTGCTACGGCATGGGCATCACCCAGCACAAGCACGGCACCGAGAACGTCCAGCAGATCGCCAACCTCCTGCTCCTGCGCGGCAACATGGGGCGCCAGGGCGCGGGCATCTGTCCCGTGCGCGGCCACAGCAACGTGCAAGGCGACCGCACGGTGGGCATCACCGAGAAGCCCAACGCCGAACTCAACGACGGCATCCGAAAGACCTACGGATTCGAGCCGCCGACCGCGCACGGTCACGACGCCGTGGCGTCGATCCTCGCCATCCGCGAAGGCCGCTCCAAGGCGATGGTCGCGCTGGGCGGCAATCTCGCCGTGGCGATGCCCGATACCGAGGAAACCTTCGAGGCGATGCGCACGCTCGATCTCGCGGTGCACATCACCACCAAGCTCAACCGCTCGCACCTGCTGCTGGCCAAGGAGTCGTTCATCCTGCCCTGCCTGGGCCGCACCGAACTCGACGAGCAGGCCGGCGGCCCGCAGTCGGTGACGGTGGAGGATTCCATGTCGATGGTGCACGCCTCCGCCGGCTCGCTGACGCCCGCGTCCGAGCACCTGCGCTCCGAACCGTGGATCGTCGCCGGCATCGCCAAGGCCACGCTGCCCGCGACGAAGGTCGACTGGGATCGCCTCGTCGGCAATTACGACTTCATCCGCGACGATATCGAAAAGGTCTTTCCGATCTTCTTCGACTTCAACGAACGGGTGCGCGTGCCCGGCGGCTTCCGTTTGCGCGTCGCCGCCAGCGAGCGCGACTGGGCCACGCCGGAGAAGCGGGCGCACTTCCTGCTGGCACCGGGGCTGGACGAAGATCCCGGCACGCCGAAGAACGGCCTGGTGCTTACCACGATCCGCTCCCACGACCAGTACAACACCACGATCTACGGCCTGAACGACCGCTACCGCGGCGTGAGCGGACGCCGCGACGTGGTGTTCATGCACGAGAAGGACCTGGCCGCGCGCGGCCTGAAGCACGGCGACCGCATCGACATCTTCGCCACCGGCGCCAACGTGGCCGACGGCCGCCAGCGTGCGGTACGCGGCTACACCGCCGTGGCCTACGACATCGCCGAGGGTTCGGTGGCGATGTATTTCCCCGAGGGCAATGCGCTCATCTCGCTGGAAAACCACGACAGCCATTCGGGCACGCCCACCTACAAGTCGGTGCCGGTGCGCATCGAGGCGTCCACCCTGCCACCCGACCCTTCGCATCGGCGCAAGACCGCGCATGCGTGACGAGGGCGTGCCGCCCGCCGGTTGCGCCACGCGGCCGGTGTGGCGCGCCGAGGGCGGGCGCATCGTCGAAGACACCGACCGGCTCGCCGAGGAGGTGCCCGTCGCGATGCACGTCGACGGGGAACCGTTCGCGGTGATGATGGCTTCGCCCGTGGATATCGAGGATTTCGCACGGGGATTCGCGTTGACCGAGGGGCTGGTGGCGTCGATCGGTGACATCGCCTCGATCGACGTGCGCGAGATGCTGGAAGGCGTGCTGGTCGATGTGCGACGCGCATCGCCGACGACGCCGGCTGCCGCGAAAAGCGCCGAACGGCTCATGCCGGGGCGAAGCGGATGCGGAATATGCGGTTCCCGCGAACTCGAGGATGTCGTGCGGCATCCGGCGCCCGTCGGTGAAGGTCCCGTCCTCGATGCCACGGCGGTCGAGCGCGCGTTGCAGGGCCTGCGTGAACGTCAACCCATCAATGCCTTCACCGGTTCGGTGCATGCGGCGGCATGGGCGCGCGCGAACGGCGACATCGTGCTCGTGCGCGAGGACGTGGGACGGCACAACGCGCTGGACAAGCTCATCGGCGCGATGAGCGTCGAAGGCATCGGCACGCGGGACGGCTTCGTGGTGATTACCAGTCGCGCGAGCTACGAGATGGTGACCAAGGCGGCCGTGGCGGGCATGGCCGTGGTGGTGGCGATTTCAGCGCCGACGGCGTTGGCGGTGCACCTGGCGCGCGAGTGCCGGGTCACGCTCATCGGGTTCGCGAGACCGGGGCGGTTCAATGTCTATAGCCATCCCAGGCGTTTGCTCGACCTTGATTCGCCGATACGATCGGCTCCCACCCTCCGGTAGGAGGTTAACGACCTACCGGAGGGTGGGAGCCGATCGTATCGGCGAATCAGGACTTGCGACGACGCAGGCTATCCTTCACGTCCACGTCGAACAGCACCCGTGTCGCCGCCGTGTTGTTTCCCGAAATCTCGAACACCAGACCATCCTTGCTCGGCAAGCGCGACTTCAATTCCAGCAGCTGCGCGCGCGGCACCCCCAGCCGCCACTCGTGCGCCGTGCCGTCCAACGACACCTCCCCATCCGTCGCATCGATGGCATAGCGCATCGTGAATGCCCTCCCGAACGCCGTGGAGCCGAGCAGCGCCACGTCGCCGAGCAACTCCGCCAATTCGTCCTCGTCGACCCGGATGCGGATCGTGTCGTTTTCCAGCTGCACCCTCATGCGTTCGCCTCCTGCCATTCGTCCGGGGTATTGCAGTTGACCAGCCCGCGCGTGTCCAGACCGTCGAGCGGAAGCACGTCTCCCGCAAGCCGCGCACGCAACGCGAAAGGCGACCGCCCCCTCGAATCGGCCTCCTCCATCATCCGCTCGAGCAGTCGACGCATGTCGTCGTCCAGGCGCAGCATCATCGGCAACGGATGCTGCGACCAACACGCCGCACGCGCGGAGCTTGCCATCAGGGGCAAGAGCACGTCGGAATGCAGGCGCGGCATGTCCACGGGCACGATCAGCCATGCACCGTCGGGAAGCACCGACGCGGCACTGGCGATGCCGCCCAGCGGTCCAGACTGTGCGTAGCGGTCCGGGATGCCTCCCGGCCGCGCGCCACTCACGTCCACGCGATCCACACCGGACTCGCGCAAAATGCGCGTGGTGCGATCGAGCAGCGTCTCGCCACCGACGGTCAGCATGGCCTTGTCGCGGCCCATGCGCGAGGAGAGTCCACCGGCGAGGATGAGGCCGCCGATCACGGCGCGTCCGCGGGATCGAGCGGCCACGCGGTGACGACGTCGCCGAAGGCGTTCGCCGCCGTCAGCCAGACATCGGCACGGGTGAACGGCGCGATGCGATAGGCGGCCTGCACGGCCAGCAGCGACGCCACCGGCTCCCCGCCGTCGGAGCGGATGGTGCCGAGCTGGAAATGGTGCATGCCTTCGCGCACTGCCGGCGCCTCGGCCAGGCGCAGGCGAAGGGGCCGTTCCGGCGCCATGCCGGCCATCGCACGCAATGTCGGCGCGACGAAGAAACGGTAGCCCGTCGCCACCGCGATGGGATTGCCGGGCAGGCCGATCACCAACGGGCCGTCGTCGAATCGCGCGGCCATCAGGGGTTTCGCCGGGCGGATCGCCACCTTATGGAACAGCTCGCGCGCACCGAGCGACGCCAGCGTCGTCGGCACGAAATCGAAACGCCCGGCGGAGACGGCACCGGTGGTGAGAATGAGATCGGCCTCGGCATCCAGCGCCACGCGAAGCGCATGACGGAACGCGTCGCCGGTATCCGGCACGCGAGCGCGGGCCACCACCGTGGCGCCCCAGCGCGCGAGGCTCGCCATGAGATAAGGGCCGTTCGAGTCGTGGATGCCCCCTTCGGGCAGCGGGCCATCGGCATGCAGCTCGCTACCGGTGGTGATGACCGCCACGCGGGGGCGCCTCGTCACGGTGACGCCATCGATGCCCAAGGCCGCGAGCAACATGATCGCGGCGGCGTCGATGCGTTTTCCCGCCGGAAGCGCGATGTCGCCGACCGCCACGTCATCGCCGGCGCGACGGATGTTCAGGCCCGGCGTCTCGTCGCGGAGCAACCGCACGACGTCACCGTCGCGTTCGCAACGTTCGACGGGAACGACGGTGTCGAAACCCTCGGGGATGCGCGCGCCGGTGGCGATCTCGCACGCCTCGGCACCGGGATAGGCGGCCGTCGCATCGCCGGCCGCGTGCATCGCGGCGACGTGGAATGTGCGTCCCGCGCGCCATCCCTCGTCGGGCATGCGCAAGGCGAAACCGTCCATGGCCGAATTGTCGAAGCCCGGCAACGCGAGCGGGCTGACGACGTCGGCGGCGAGGACGCGACCCATCGCGTCGTCCAGCCGCACGTCTTCATCGCCCAGGCGCGGCGTAGCGGCGATGAGCAGGGACAGCGCGTCGGGGTAGGCGATCATGGAGCAAGACTACATCGCCGGTACGATCGGCTCCCACCCCTCCGGTAGCCAGGTTGACGAAACCTGGCTGCCGAAGAGGTGGGAGCCGACCGTGTCCGCGAATCCCGCGAAGCGCATCACGCGGACTTGCGCGAACCCTCCTGCACCGCTGCCGGCCGGTAGGCATGGAACGCCACCGTGGCCGACGCCCGTCCCTGGCTCAGCGAACGCAACGCCGTGCTGTACCCGTCGATCTGGGCCAACGGCACGTCGGCGTCGATCTCCGTGCGTTCCTGGCGATCGGTGAGGTTGACGATCTGGCCGCCCCGCCGTTGCAGGTCGCCCAGCACGTCGCCCACCGCCACGCCCGGCGCGCTCACCGAGACGCGCATCACCGGTTCCAGCAGCACGGTGCCGGTCGCCTCCAGCGCCGCCTTCACCGCCATCTGCGCGGCACGATGGAACGCTCCCTCGTTGGAGTCCACCGCATGCGCCTGGCCGTCGAGCACCAGCACCTCGGCGCCCACCACCGGATAGCCGCGCGGCCCGTTCAGCAGCGCCGAGTGCACGCCCTTCTCCACCGCCAGCTGGAACGGCTTCGGAATGACGCCACCCGTGGTGCGGTCTTCGTAGCGGTTGGCATCGCCTTCCACCGGCGACACCGACAGCACCACGCGCGCGTACTGGCCGCTGCCACCGGTCTGCTTGGCGAGCTTGCCCTCCACCGGCCCCGACGCGCGGGCCGGCGTTTCCTGGTAAGCCACGCGCGGCGAACCCGTGCGCACCTGCACGCCCCACTCGCGACGCAGGCGTTCCACCATCACTTCCAGGTGGAGTTCGCCCATGCCCCAGACCAGCGTCTCGCCGGTATCCGGGTCGGTGCCCACGCGGAAGGACGGGTCCTCCTGCGCGAGACGCGCCAGCCCGTTGCCGAGCTTGAGCAGGTCCGCCGATTTTTCCGGGGACAGCCGCCAGGAAAGCACCGCCGGTTGCGCCTGGATGGCTTCCAGCCGCACGCGATGCTGCGAGTCGGACAACGTCTCGCCCGTGGCCACGTCCTTCCAGCCCGCGATGGCGACGATGTCGCCCGCCTCGGCGGATTCCACCGCTTCGGTCTCGTCCGCGCGCACCACGGCCAGCCGGCCGACGCGCTGCACGCGATCGGTACCGCTGCGCCACACCGCGTCGCCGACGTGCAGGCGACCGGCATACACGCGCACGAAGGCCAGCGGACCATGCGACTGGTTCACCACCTTGAAGACGAGCGCGGCCAGCGGCGCGTTCGCGTCGGGCGCGATCGCGGTGTCGCCGTCGTCGGTGTGCGCGGGCACGGCGGGGCGATCCGCCGGGGACGGCAGATAGGCCACGAACGCGTCGAGCAGCGGCTCGATGCCGACGTTGCGGAACGCCGAGCCCGGCAGCACCGGCTGGCCGAGACCCGCGAGCGTGCCGCGACGCAAGGCGGCCGTCAGTTCGTCGGCGTCGATGGGCCGTTCGGCGAGCCACGCTTCGGCCAGGGCCTCGTCGCGATCGGCCACGGCGGCCACCAGGTCGGCGCGCGCGGCGGCATGCGTCGCGCGTTCGTCGTCGTTCCATGCATGCACGCTCGGCTTGCCGGCGTCGTCGAAACGCCAGGTGCGCTCGCCGACCAGGTCCACGAGCCCCACGATGTGCTCGCCGTCGATCACCGGCAACGCCACCACCCACGGATTCGCGCCGAGCTTGTCGCGCATCTGCGCGACGGTCGCGTCGAAGTCCGCGCCGGGGCGATCCATCTTGTTGACGAACGCCATCAGCGGCACGCCATGCCGACGCGCCTGGTGCCACACGGTTTCCGACTGCGGCTGCACGCCGGCGACGCCCGAGAACACCACCACGGCGCCGTCGAGCACGCGCAGCGAACGCTCCACCTCGATGGCGAAGTCGATGTGTCCGGGGGTATCTATGAGCGTGAGGCGATGCGGCTGGCCGCCTTCCGGCGTCCAGTTCGCGCGCACGGCGGCGGCGCCGATCGTGATGCCACGCTCGCGCTCCAGTTCCATGTGATCGGTGGTCGTGGCGCCGTCGTGCACTTCGCCGGTGCGATGGATCGTGCCGGTCTTGTAGAGCAGGCGCTCGGTCAGCGTCGTCTTGCCCGCGTCGACGTGCGCGATGATGCCGAGGTTGCGCCAACGGCCGACGGGAATGGTGTCTCGGGTACTCATGGTTGAACGGTTCCTTCAAGGATCGCCAGGGGCTCGATGCATGGGCTCGAGCGAGGCACTCCCCGAGGCTTTCCCGTCGCCCCTGGCGTGAGCGGAACGGGTCAGGATCGGGGTTCGCGGCAGTTCTTCATGGCACGTGGCTCCGGTTTTCGAGAGGCAAAAAAAAAGCACCCTTGCGGGTGCTTTCGGTATCCGATGGAGGCCGGGGCCCGTCTTACGACGAGGCTCCGCCGTTCCCGGCGCGCGCGCACCCGCGACGCGCCCGAGGGGCGTTCGTTGGCAGGTGGATCAATGCGTGCTTGCACGGGGACATGGATGGCTCCGGATTCGAGGGGCGGATGCTACGCCGGCGCTTCGCTGGCGGCAACCGCTGGTTCGCTAGGTCGGGGCGCTACCGTGGATTTCAAGAGCCGTAGGCACGCTGCTGCGAAAACCGGTTGCCTCGCGCTGGATCCCTGCGTGCGCAGGGATGACGGTGAGGGAAGCCGTCGCTCCTGCGCACGCAGGAGCCTAGCGCGTGGCGACCGGTATCCGCGAAGACGCCGCCTACGGCCCTTCAAGGCAACGCATACGCCATCACGTAATCCCCCGACCGCGTCCCCAAGCCGCTGTGCCCACCAGCCGCGATCACCACGTACTGCTTGCCGTTGACCGAATACGACATCGGATTGGCCTGGCCGCCCGCCGGCAGCCGCGCTTTCCACAGCTCCTGGCCCGTGCGCTCGTCGATCGCGCGCAGGTAATCGTCCGCCGTGGCGCCGATGAAAATCAGCCCGCCGCGCGTGGTCATGTTGCCGCCGATGTTGAAGATACCCGTCGGCAGCGGCGCGTTGACGTGCGTGCCGAAGGGACCGGTATCGCGCGTGGTGCCGATCGGGCGTTCCCACACGAGCTTGTGCGTGACCAGGTCGATGGCGGCCAGCGTGCCCCACGGCGGCGGATTGCACGGCACGCCGATGGGATTGAGCCACGGATGCACCTTGCCGACGTACGGCGTGCCGTATTGCGGGGCCAGTCCGCCGCCCACCGGCGGCTCGTTGCCCGTGCCGTCCCACGGCTTCACCAGTCCCTTCGCTTCAGCGGGCCCGCGTGGCGCGAGGCTGATCATGAAGGGGATGTAGTTCGCGTTGGCGATCACCAGCTTGTTGAACGGATCGATCGACGCGCCGTGCCAGTCGATCACGCCGTCGAACGCGGGATACACGATGGTGTCGCTCAACTGCGGCGGCGTGAACTGGCCTTTGTAGACCGCCTTGCGGAACTCGATGCGGCACATGAGCTGGTCGAAGGGCGTGGCACCCCACAACTTGCGCTCGGTGAGGTCTTCGGGCGTGAGCGACGGCATGCCGGTGGAATACGGTTGCGTCGGCGAGGTGTGGTCGCCGGGCACCGCACCTTGCGGCACCGGCTTTTCCGTGACGGCGGTCACCGGTTTGCCGGTGCGGCGATCGAGTACGAAGAATTCGCCGCGCTTGGTGGTCTGCACCAGGGCGGGAATCGTGCCGCCCGCGCTGGGCAGGTCCACCAGCGACGGGCCGGTCGGCACGTCCATGTCCCACAGGTCGTGGTGCGTGTTCTGGAACACCCACTTCGGCTCACCCGTCTCGATGTCGAGCGCCACCGTGGAACTGGAGTATTTCTCGTCGAACGGACGGCGATGCCCGCCGAAGTAATCCGGGGTGGCGTTGCCCATGGGCAGGTAGACCATGCCCAGGTCGGGATCGGCCGTGTACACACCCCACGCGTTCGGCGTGCCGCGGGTGAGCTGGTCGTTGGGGCCAGGCTGCCAGTTCTGCGGGTCGTGGCCGACGTCCCAGGCCCAGACGAGCTTGCCGGTGAGCGGGTCGAATGCGCGCACCGCGCCGGACGGCTCGTTCTCGGCCTGGTTGTCGTACACCCAGCCGCCGAGGATCGCGCGATCCTTCAGCACCAGCGGCGGCGAGGTGACGAAATGGAACCCCGCCGGCACGTGGCCGAGATACTGCGTGAGCGAGACGAAGCCGTGCTCGCCGAAGTCTTCGCACGGCTTGCCGGTATCCGCGTTCAACGCCATCAGTCGCGCATCGAGCACCGGGGCCAGGATACGGCGCGGGCAATCGGTGGCCGTGCCCGCGGGGGCCTCGTAATAAGCGACGCCGCGGCAGGCGAGGTAGACGTCGGCGTCGGTGTTCGCCTTGGGATCGAAGCTCCACTTCTTCTCACCGGTCGCCGCGTCGAACGCCACCACCCAGCTGTGGCCCGTGCAGACGTACAGCGTGTTGCCCACCTTGATCGGCGTGTTCTCGAAGTTGAACTCGTGGCCCGCGTCGGTGCCGCCCTTGTCTTCGCCAGGGCGCATCGTGTCGCCGGTGCGCGCCGTCCAGGCGAGCTTGAGGTTCTTCACGTTACCCGCGTTGATCTGGTCCAGCGGCGAGAAGCGGTCGCCCTTCGCCGTGCGGCCGTAGAACTGCCAGTCGCCATCGGGCACGGAGGCATCCGCGCCGTCGGGCAGGTTGCGTGCCACCGTCTCACCGCGCGTGCCCACCGGCTGCATGAATCCCGCCGTGCCGACGGCGATGCATGCCAGCACGGCGACGATCACCACCACCGCGCCTCCGCGCGTTGGCGTCAGCCTGCGCCGCACCCAGGGCATCAGCAGGTAGATGCCCAACAGCATCGGCACGAACAGGCGCGGTTCGAGCGACCAGCCGTTGAGGCCCACTTCGCCGACGGCCCAGACGACGGTCGCGAGCAGCGTCAACGCATACAGCCACAGCGCGCCGGACGACCCACGCCACAGAAGCACGCCGGTGACCAGCACCGCCGCACCGGCGACGAGGTAATAGAACGAGCCGCCCAAGGCGACCAGCCAGACGCCGCCCGCGGCGAGCAGCAATCCGAGGATGGCGATCACCGCACCACTGATGCGTGGTGGGCGAGGTGATGAAATGATGGTCGACATGGCGCTTCTCCGAAAGAACGTGCGACTCGCAGCACGTCGCGCCGGGTCGCGCTAAGCTGATAAAGATAACCACGGCAGGTATAGGTGCCGTGTAGACCGCCTTTCTCCCACGGAGCAATCCCCCATGCGATACGTCAAGTTCGGCAAGACAGGCCTCGAGGTGTCACCGCTCGTGCTCGGCTGCATGACCTACGGCATTCCCGACCGTGGCAACCATGCATGGACCCTCGACGAAGAGCAGAGCCGCCCGTTCATCCGCAAGGCGCTCGACCTGGGCATCAACTTTTTCGATACCGCCAATGCCTACTCCGATGGCACGTCGGAAGAAGTCGTCGGACGCGCGCTTAAGGACTTCGCGCGTCGCGACGAGGTGGTGATCGCGACGAAGACGTTCTATCGGTGGGGCAAGGGGCCGAACCTCGGAGGCCTCTCGCGCAAGGCGATCTTCCACTCGGTGGACGATTCGCTGTCGCGCCTGGGAACGGATTACGTCGACCTGCTGCAGATCCATCGCTTCGACCCCACCACGCCCGTTGAGGAAACCCTCGAGGCGCTGCACGACGTGGTCAAGGCGGGCAAGGCGCGCTACATCGGTGCGTCGTCGATGCATGCGTGGCAGTTCGCGAAGATGGTTTACACCTCGCGCCTGCACGGGTGGACGGAATTCGTGAGCATGCAGGACCACTACAACCTCCTCCAGCGCGAGGAAGAGCGCGAGATGATCCCGTTCTGCGTCGACCAGGGCATCGCGGTGATTCCGTGGAGCCCGCTCGCCCGCGGCCGCCTCACGCGCGACTGGGACGAAACCAGCTTCCGCCAGGACAACGACGTGTTCGGCGGCACGCTGTACAAGGCCACCGAAGACTCCGACCGCGCCATCGTCGAGGCGGTGAAGGCCGTGGCCGAGCGACGCGGCGTGCCGCGCGCGCAGGTCGCGCTGGCGTGGGTGGCGCAACGTCGTGGTGTTACCGCGCCGATCGTGGGGGCGTCGAAGCCGCAGCACCTGGACGATGCGGTGGCGGCGATCGAGTTGAAGCTGTCCGAGGAGGAGATCGCGACGCTGGAAGGCGCTTACGCGCCGCATCCGGTCGAGGGATTCCAGTAGGCCTCGCTCCGAAGGTTCGCCGATGCGATCGGCCCCCACCCCTTTGGTAGCAAGGCGGCGACCGAAGGAGTGGGAGCCGATCGCATCGGCGAATCCTACGGAGCGCGGCCGCCACGATGCATCGCCCCTTCGATGGCATCAGCCGTATTCCGCGCCCCGTCCTCGACGCGCAGACGGTCGGCTGCACGCATCGCCCGATCGCGAGTCAATGCTTCGCCAAGAAGGCCGCGAAGCAGGACCGCGGCCCGATCCGCCCGATACCGCCACGCGGGCAACACCGCTCCCACACCCAGGCGCGCGATGCGTGCCGCGTTATCCGGCTGGTCGAATCCGTGGGGCACCACGAGCGAAGGGCGCCCCGCGCGCAATGCCTCATGCGTCGTACCGATGCCGCCGTGATGCACGATCGCGGCGGCGCGCTCGAACAGGGCGCCATGGGACGCGTAGTCCACGGCGAACACGCTCTCATGCCATGCACCCAGGCGCTCGCGCAACACCGGTGACCCCGTGAGCAACACCGCACGCCGGTCGAGCATGCGCGCCGCCTCCATGCTCTCGCGCAGGAAGGCCTCACCCGCATGCACCGCCGCCGAGCCCAGGGTGAACACCACCGGCGGCGAGCCCGCGTCGAGAAACGCACGTAGCTCCGCGTCGAGCAGGCCGTCGGCCGGTGAGTACCGACACCAGCCCGTCAGCGTCGTGCGCGCCGGGGCATCGGCAGGCAGGGCGCCGAGCAACGGCGAATACATCGCCAGCACGCCATCGCGCGCGTGCTGCCCGCGATGGAACGGATCGCCCCCGACCGACACGGGTGCCAGGCCCAGCGAACGCCGGAAGGCCCGTACCGGCGCCGTCCAGGTTGACGTCACCGCCTCCGCCGCGCGCCGCAACCACGCGCCACGTCGGGGTGAACCGCGCAGGTAGCGATCGAACCAGGCCACGCCCGTCGCGGGCGGATCGTCGGCGGACAGGAAGACCGATGGCGACAGCACGGCCGACAACCACGTCCCGCGCGAGGTCTCGCCGAGGATCTGCCCCGCGAAGGCGAGCGTCGTGGTGACGATGGCATCGGCGTCCCTGCACACCGGCGCCAGGGCCGCGTAACTCGCCGCCACGTCGGCCGCGGCCAGGTCGCGCACCACGAAACGCGGCCCGCGCAGCGGATGGAAGGCCTTTGCCGCGAAGGCGGCCTTGTCGTCGGGTTCGGCGATGCCACTCGCCATCACGAACCCCAGGCCGGCCTCGGCCACCGCGGCACGGTGCATGGCATGCGCGCCCACCGTCACGCGGTGGCCGCGCGCGGCCAGCTCGCGGCCCACGGCGAGAAAGGGAAACAGATCGCCCTGCGATCCGACCGTGGCGAACACGATGTGCCGTGGCTTCATCCGCCCATGGTGACGCATTTGACTTCGGCCGTCCGGACGGCTAATTTTCGCGGCGCCAGCGGTCTTTATCTTTGTATTCGAATACGAAGATAAAGCTAAGAGGGAAGCCGGTGCGAGTCCGGCGCTGCCCCGCAGCGGTATGTGGAGACGACGCCGTCACGGCACTGGGGCCCCGGCCCTGGGAAGCGACGGACGAGGCGGCATCAGCGATGCCACATCCACGAGCCCGAAGACCTGCCGCAGGCCGGGGAGATGCGTCTCCCCGTCCGACCTGGGTCCGCCCTTCCCCAAGGGCGGCACCGGTTCGCCCGCGGGGGCGAAGGTCGACGGCCCATCCCACGACGCCCCGGCGCCGCGTGGCGAGCCGCCCTTCCCTCCTCTTTGCCATGAAGAGGAATGCATAGCCATGCCACACGTGACCTACCCCGGATTTCCCCGCATCGGCCGACGCCGCGAATTGAAGCGCGCGCTGGAAAGCCACTGGAAAGGAGACACCACCGCCGCCGACCTGCTCGAGGTCGCCTCGCGACTGCGCCATCGCCACTGGAAGCTCGCCCGCGACGCGGGCGCCGACAGCGTGCCGGTCAACGATTTCTCGCTGTACGACCACGTGCTCGACGCCGCCGTGGCGGTCGACGCCATCCCGGCACGCTACCGGGCGCTGCACGAGCGGGACCCCCTGGCCGGCTACTTCGCCATGGCCCGCGGCCGCCAGGACGGCGAGGTGGATCTGCACGCGCTGGAAATGACCAAGTGGTTCGACACGAACTACCACTACATCGTGCCGGAACTCGTCTCGGGACAGACCTTCGCGGCCCGCCCGCGAAAAGCCGTGGCCGAATACGTCGAAGCCACCACGGCGGGGCACGTCGCGCGCCCCGTGCTGCTGGGACCGGTCAGCTTCCTGCGCCTGTCGAAGACGACCGACGGCAGCGATCCGCTCGACCTGCTCGACGCCCTCCTGCCCGCGTGGCTCGGCGTGCTCGACGCGCTGGCCGATGCCGGCGCCGACTGGGTGCAGGTGGACGAACCGGTGCTCGTGCTCGATCTCGACGACGCCACCCGCGACGCGCTGCGCCGCGCTTACGACGCCATCGCCGCGCACGGCCGCACGCGCATCCTGCTCGCCTCGTATTTCGGCGCCCTGGGAGCGAACCTCGCGCTCGCCGCGTCGCTTCCCGTCGCGGGCCTGCACGTCGACCTCGCCCGCGCGCCGGAACAGCTCGATGCCGTGCTCGACGCGCTTCCGCCGGGACGGGTGCTCTCGGCGGGCATCCTCGACGGCCGCAACGTGTGGCTGAGCGATCCGGCCGTCATCCTTCCCCGTATCGAAACGCTGCGCTCGCGCCTTTCCCGTGATCGCCTCTGGCTATCCACCTCGTGCTCGCTGCTGCACGTGCCGATCGACGCCTCGGAAGAAACCCGGCTACCCGGCGAACGGGGCCGTTGGCTGTCCTTCGCGCGCCAGAAGATCGGCGAGCTGCGCCGCTACGCCGATGCTGTCAACGGCGATGACGCGGCCAGCCAGGAACTCGCACGGCAGCACGCCGTGGTCGCCGAGCGGCTGGCGTCACCGGTCGTGGTCCGCCCCGACGTGCGCGCCCGCGTTCGCGGCCTCACGCCCCAGTTCGGCCGGCGCCGTTCCGCCTTCACCTTTCGCGCCGCCGTGCAGCGCGAGCGTTTCGGCCTGCCCGACCTGCCCACCACCACGATCGGGTCGTTCCCGCAAACGCTCGAACTGCGCAACGCCCGCGCCGCGCATCGCGCGGGCAAGCTCGATGACGGGGCCTACGCGACGATCCTGCGCGACGAGATCCGCCGCGCCGTGCGCTTCCAGGAAGAAGTCGGCCTCGACGTACTGGTGCATGGCGAGCCCGAGCGCAACGACATGGTGGAGTACTTCGGCGAACAGCTCGACGGCTACGCCTTCACCGCCTTCGGCTGGGTGCAGAGCTACGGCTCGCGCTGCGTGAAGCCGCCCATCATCTACGGCGACGTGGCCCGCCCCGCGCCGATGACGGTAGCCTGGTCGGCCTTCGCGCAATCGCTCACCGACAAGCCGATGAAGGGCATGCTCACCGGCCCGGTGACGATGCTGCAATGGTCGTTCGTGCGCGACGACCTCCCGCGCGCCGAGGTCTGCCGGCAGATCGCCCTCGCCCTGCGCGACGAAGTTCACGACCTGGAGAAGGCCGGCATCGGCATCGTGCAGATCGACGAACCGGCCCTGCGCGAAGGCCTGCCGCTACGCCGGGCCGACTGGGCCGCCTATCTCGACTGGGCCGTGGAGGCGTTCCGCATCACCGCCGGCGGGGTCAGCGACGCCACCCAGGTGCACACCCACATGTGCTACTCGGAGTTCAACGACATCATCGAGGCCGTGGCCGCGATGGACGCCGACGTGATCTCCATCGAGACCAGCCGTTCGCGCATGGAATTGCTCGACGCGTTTACGCGGTTCCGGTACCCCAACGGCATCGGGCCGGGCGTTTACGACATCCACTCGCCCCGGGTGCCGGCCCAGGCCGAGATGGCCGACCTGGTGGCACGTGCTCTCCAGGTGCTCCGGCCGGACCAGCTCTGGATCAACCCGGATTGCGGGCTGAAGACGCGGGGATGGCCGGAAGTGGCCGAGGCGCTGGCGGGGATGGTGGCGGTGGCCAAGGCGGCCCGGACCAGGATCGCCGCCGCCGTCTAGGCCTCGCTTCGCGGGATTCGCCGATACGATCGGCTCCCACCCCTTCGGTAGGAAGACTGCTACCGAAGGGGTGGGAGCCGATCGTATCGGCGAACGGGGCCAGAGGGCCCCCGGCGCCTTAACCACCATGCAATCGTCACCCCCGGGGTTTACCCTTGCCGCTGCAAACCGGCGCGGGGGCGTGTATCATGGCGCGCCCCTTTTATCTCTTTATCCGTAAAGAAGGATATATCCCCGCGATGAGCAACTACCTCTTCACCTCCGAGTCGGTCTCCGAAGGCCATCCGGACAAGATCGCCGACCAGATCTCCGACGCCGTTCTCGACGCCATCCTGGCCCAGGATCCGCGCGCCCGGGTGGCCTGCGAGACGCTCGTGAAGACGGGTGTCGCCATCGTCGCCGGCGAGATCACCACCAGCGCATGGATCGACCTCGAAGCCCTCACCCGCAAGGTGATCCTCGACATCGGCTACGACTCGTCGGAAGTCGGCTTCGACGGCGAGACCTGCGGCGTGCTCAATCTCATCGGCAAGCAGTCGCCCGACATCAACCAGGGCGTGGACCGCAAGAAGCCGGAAGAACAGGGCGCGGGCGACCAGGGCCTGATGTTCGGCTACGCCACCAACGAAACCAGCGAATACATGCCAGCCGCCATCCACCTGAGCCACCGCCTCGTGGAGCAGCAGGCCAAGGTCCGCAAGAAGAAGAACTCGCCGCTGCCCTGGCTGCGTCCGGACGCCAAGAGCCAGGTCACCCTGCGCTACAACGAAGCCGGCGAAGCCATCGCCATCGACGCCGTGGTGCTTTCCACCCAGCACGATCCGGGCGTGAAGCAGAAAGACCTCGTCGAAGGCGTGCGTGAGCTGATCCTCAAGCCCGTGCTGCCGGCGAAGCTCCTGCACAAGGACACCAAGTTCCACATCAACCCGACCGGCAAGTTCGTCATCGGCGGCCCGGTGGGCGACTGCGGCCTCACCGGCCGCAAGATCATCGTCGACACCTACGGCGGCTGGGCCCGTCACGGCGGCGGCGCGTTCTCGGGCAAGGATCCGTCGAAGGTCGACCGTTCGGCCGCCTACGCCGCGCGCTACGTCGCCAAGAACATCGTCGCTGCCGGCCTCGCCGACCGTTGCGAAATCCAGGTCAGCTACGCCATCGGCGTGGCCGAACCCACCTCGATCTCGGTGACCACCTTCGGCACCGGCAAGATCTCCGACGATAAGATCGAGAAGCTGGTGCGCAAGCATTTCGACCTGCGCCCGTACGGCATCATCAAGATGCTCGACCTGGTGCACCCGATCTACCAGCCGACCGCGTCCTACGGCCACTTCGGCCGCAAGCCGTACGAAGTGAAGGGCGCCGACGGCAGCACCTACACCGCGTTCTCGTGGGAGAAGACCGACAAGGCCGACCTCCTGCGCGACGCCGCGGGCCTGGGTGGCAAGGTCGCCGCGCGCAAGTAAGCGGCACGATCGTCAGAGACACCTCGACGGGCGCCTTCGGGCGCCCGTTTTTTTCGTGGGTCTCACGGCGGCTTCATGGGCGGGATGCGACATCTTGCGGTGAAGCAACCCCAGGAGACGCCACCATGCCCAAGCCCGCCCCCCGCCTGCTCGCCATCGCCTTCCTCGCCGCCTCGCTGCCGCTGGCTGCCCTCGCGCAGGAAAAGGACACCCAGGGCGGCACGCCCACCGATGCGGGCTTCTTCAAGAATGCCGGAGCGTCCGGCCTGGCCGAGGTCGCCTTCAGCGAACTGGCGACGAAGCAGTCGTCGTCGAGCCAGGTGAAGAACTTCGCGCAGACCATGATCGAGGACCATGGCAAGGCCAACGACGAACTGCGCTCGCTCAAGTCCGGCGACAAGGGCTATTCGCTCGTGGACAAGCCGCTGCCCGACGCGCAGAAGGCGCTGGATGCGATGTCGCGCATGAAGGGCGCCGAGTTCGACGCGGCCTATCGCAAGCAGATGATCGCCGACCACGAGGAAGCGGTGGCGTCGTTCGAGGTGGAAATCGAGAAGGGATCGAACCCGGAGATGAAGGCGTTCGCGAAGAAGACCTTGCCGACGCTGAAGCATCACCTGGAGATGGCGAAGGCGTTACCGACGCGCTGAGGCGATCCGCGTTCGCCGATACGATCGGCTCCCACCCCTTCGGTAGGCAGGTTGAGGCACCCTGCTACCGAAGGGGTGGGAGCCGATCGTATCGGCGAAAAGCCGACGAAGCGGCATTAACCGTTGCGGTTGGACCCCGACAGCACGTCCACCCACACGGCCAGCACCAGGATCACGCCCTTGATGATCATCTGCCACGAGTTGTCGACGTCCATCAGCTGCATGCCGCTGTCCAGGCTCGCCATCACCAGCGCGCCGATCAGCGCGCCGTAGACCGTGCCCGAACCGCCGCGCATCGACGTGCCGCCGATGAAGCAGGCGGAGATCGCATCCAGCTCGCCGCCCGTGCCCGCCGAGGGCGATCCCGAACCGGTACGCGCCACCGTGATGATGCCCGCGAAGGCACACATCAAACCCATCAACGCGAACACCACCAGCTTCACCCGCGCCACGTTCACGCCCGACAGGCGCGTGGCTTCCATGTTGCCGCCCACGGCGTACACGTGGCGACCGAACACGGTCTGGGTGGAGACGTAGGTGAACACGGCCAGCAGCGCGAGCAGGATCATCACCGGAATGGGAATGCCGTTGGCGTCGTTGAGCATGCGGATGAAGCCCGCCATCACCGCGCCGATGGCGACCAGCCGCGCCACGTCGATCCACACCGCGGCCTGGTGCAGCCCCAGTTTCGAACGGCGCACGCGACGGCGGACCGTGAGGCCGATCAGCGCGAGGAAGATCACCGCGCCGATCCAGCGCGACAGCATGGGAGGCACGAATCCCTGGCCGAGCGCGATGAGGTCGTCCGGCGCCGGTGCGATCGTGGAGCTGCCCGTCACGTAAAGCACGATGCCGCGGAAGGCGAGCATGCCGCCGAGGCCGACGATGAACGACGGCACCCGCATCTTCGTCACCACGAAGCCGTTGAACGCGCCGATCAGCAGGCCAAGCACCAGCACCGCGCCGATCGACGGCCAGGTGCCCCACCCCATGTTCACGGTGAGGATGGCCACCACCCCGCCGAGCAGGCCCAGCTGCGAGCCGATGGACAGGTCGATCTCGCCGGCGATGATGATGAAGACCATGCCGCAGGCGAGCATGCCGGTGATGGCCATCTGCCGGAACAGGTTCGACAGGTTGCCCGGCGTGATGAAGGCCTGTTCGGTCTTGACGTGGAAGAACACCCAGATCAACGCGACGGCGATCAACAGGGCGAGGATCTTGTAGCGAACGAACAACTGCTGGATTTTCTGCGACTGCATGGAGGAAATCTTCCTGATGACGCGTGGAATGGGTTGTCAGGCGGCGTGCGCCGGTCCTTCGGCCGCATGCGAAATGGCCGCGGCGAGCACCTGCTCCTGGGTGAGGCCGACGTTCTTGAAGTCGCCGCGCAGCTTGCCCTCGCCTACGACGAGCACGCGGTCGCTCACGCCCAGCACTTCGGGCATCTCCGACGACACCATGACGATGGCGACGCCGCGAGCCACCAGTTCGAACATCAGCGTGTAGATGTCGTACTTGGACCCGACGTCGACGCCGCGCGTCGGCTCGTCGAGGATGAGCACCTTCGGGTCGGGCAGCAGCATTTTGGTGAGTACCGCCTTCTGCTGGTTGCCGCCGGACAGCCCCACGATGGCCAGCTCCGGGCTCGCCGTCTTCACCCGCAGGCGCTTGATCTCGGCATCCACCGTCTGCAGCTCGGCCTGCCGGTCGATGGTGCCCGCATGCGCATAGTGCGAGAGCACGGCCAGGGTGATGTTGTCACCCACGCCCATGAGCGGGACGATGCCCTGGCGCTTGCGATCCTCCGGCACGAGCGAGAGCCCGGCCTTGATCGCCTGCTCGGGGTTCTTCACCTTGATCGGCTTGCCTTCCAGGAACAGCTCGGCCTCGTAGCGACCCGGGTACGCACCGAAGATGGCCGATACGAGCTCCGTGCGGCCCGCGCCGACGAGACCGGCGATGCCGAGGATTTCGCCCCGATGCAGCTTGAACGAGATGTCGTCGACGCGCTTGCGTTGCGGGTTGGTCACGTCCCAGCAGGTGACGTGCCGCGCCTCGAAGACCACGTCGCCGATGGCGTGCTCGACGCGCGGGAACAGGTTCTCGATCTCGCGGCCGACCATCGCCGTGATGATCGAATGCGTGGTCATCTCGCTCATCGGCTTGGTGACGATGTGCTTGCCGTCGCGGATCACGGTGACCGTGTCGCACACGCGCGCCACCTCGTCGAGCTTGTGCGAGATGTACACGCAGGCCACGCCTTCGCGCTTCAGGTCTTCGATGATCGACAGCAGGATGTCGGTTTCCGCCGAGGTCAGCGACGACGACGGCTCGTCGAGGATCAACAGGCGCGCGTTCTTCGCCAGCGCCTTGGCGATCTCGAACAGCTGTTGGTAGCCGCCACCGTAGTTCATCACCGGCGCGGCCACGTTCACGTCCTTCAGCTTCAGCCGGGCGAGCAGGGCCTCGGCCTTGGCGTACATGGCGTCGTAATCCATCACGCCGCCGAACTTCGTGCTCTCGTTGCCGAGGAAGATGTTCTCGGCCACGGAAAGCTGCGGCACCAGCATCAATTCCTGGTGGATGATGACGATGCCCGCGGCCTCGCTGTCGCGCACCGAAGCCGCCTTCAGCGGCTTGCCGTCGAAAAGGATCTCGCCTTCCCACGTGCCATGGGGATACACGCCCGACAGCACCTTCATCAGGGTGGACTTGCCGGCACCGTTCTCGCCGCACAGGCCCACGCATTCGCCGGGCCGCACCGCGAGGCTGATGCCGTTGAGCGCGCGCACGCCGGAAAACTCCTTGACGATGTCGCGCATCTCGAAGAGGTAGTCGCTCACGGTCGTTCCTTATGCATGGCGGCGCCCGGACGGGCGCCGCCGGATCGTACGGCGGTCAGTTGCCGACCTGGGCCTGGGTGTAGAAGCCGTCCTTCACCACGATGTCGACGTTGGCCTTCGTGAGCGGCTGGGGCGTGAGCAGGATGGTGTCCACGTCCTTCTTCCCGTTGTTCATCTTGGAGGTGAACTGGGGCGCTTCGCCCTTGGCGAACTGCACGGCCAGGTTGGCCGCGTCGGTGGCGATCTGCTTGATCGGCTTGTAGACCGTCATGGTCTGCGTACCCGCCTTGATGCGCTTGACGGCGGCGAGGTCGGCATCCTGGCCCGAGACGGCCACCTTGCCAGCGAGCTTCTGGCCCTGCAGCGCCGCGACGGCACCGCCGGCGGTGCCGTCGTTGGACGCGACGATGCCCTGGATGTTGTTCTTGTTGGCGGTGAGCGCGTTCTCGATGATCGACTGCGCGTTCGAGGCGAGCCATTCGTTGGTCCACTGCTGGCCGGCGATCTTGACGGCCCCGCTCTTGACGAGGGGATCGAGCACCTTCATCTGGCCTTCGCGCAGGATCTTCGCGTTGTTGTCGGTGGGCGCGCCGCCGAGCAGGAAGTAATTGCCCTTGCCGCCCGTGGCGTCGACCACGCCCTGGGCCTGCATCTCGCCGACCTTCTCGTTATCGAACGAGATGTAGGCGTCGACGTCGGCGTTGAGGATGAGGCGATCGTACGAAATCACCTTGATGCCGGCCTTCTTCGCCTCGGCCACCACGGTGGTGAGCGTCTTGGCGTTGAACGGCACGATCACGATGACGTCGACCTTGCGCGCGATCAGGTTCTCGATCTGCTGGATCTGCTTCTGCTCGTTGGCGTCGGCCGACTGCACGGAAACGGTGGCACCCTTCGCCTCGGCCGCCGCCTTGAAATAGTCGCGATCGCGCGTCCATCGCTCCACGCGCAGGTCGTCGATGGAGAAGCCGATCACCGGTTTATCCTTGCTCGCATGCGCCTGCGGTGCGGCGAACACGCCGGCCGCGGCCATCGATACGGCCAGCAACGTTGGTAGGGCCTTGGGTTTCATGCTCTTCTCCATGCGTAAGGGGTCGCCCGTTCAGGAAGGGCGGGAATCGTCGCGTTGGGCGGCGTGGGAATACAACGGTTTCATCCGCTCGTAACTGAGGCGGAACAGAGGGTGGCGCGTTTGCAGGAAATAATCATGACGCGCTGCATCGGGCTCGCGCACGGCGGTGACCCCCGGCATCGGGCATACCTCGTCCAGCGACGCATCCGGCTCCACGGCCAGGCGGGCCAACCGCGCGGCGCCGAGGGCCGGGCCCACTTCGCCGCCGCTGCGCAGCACCAGCCGCTTGCCGAGGATGTCGGCGAGCATCTGCGTCCAGTAGGCGCTGCGCGAGCCGCCGCCGATCACCGTGATCTCGTCGGCGACCAGGCCGGTGCCTTCCACGGCCAGCAGGCCGTCGAGCAGGCCCAGGCCCACGCCCTCGAGCGTGGCGTTCGCCAGGTCGGCCCGGTCGGTGTCGGGGCCGAGGTTCGTGAACGAGCCGCGCGCGTGCGCGTCGTTGTGCGGCGTGCGTTCGCCGGTGAGGTAAGGCAGGAACAACGGGCCGTTTTCGTGCAGGCCCTTCGCCTCGGCGTCCGCCAGCAACGCGGGAACGTCGCGGAATCCGGTAAGGCGCGCGGTGAAGTCCAGGCAGCTCGCCGCGTTGAGCATCACCGACATCAGGTGCCAGGTATCGGGCAGCGCATGGCAGAAACTGTGCACCGCCGTTTCGGGACTGGCGCGGAAGCCGTCGGACACGGCGAAGTACACGCCCGACGTGCCCAGCGAAAGCATGGCCTGCCCATGTCGCACGATCCCCACGCCGACCGCGCCGGCGGCGTTGTCGCCACCGCCGGCGGCGACGGGCACGGTGTCCATGCCCCAGCGATCGGCGAGTTCCTTGCGCAGGCGCCCGGCGGGGTGGCTGCCCTCGAACACCAGCGGCATGTGCGAACGGTCGAGGCCGGTCGCCTCGAGCATCGCGTCGCTCCATGCGCGCTTACGCACGTCGAGCCATAGCGTGCCCGCCGCGTCGGACGCATCGGTTATGTAATCGCCGGTGAGCCGCAGGCGAAGGTAATCCTTCGGCAGCAGCACCTTCGCCACCTTCGCGAACACCTCCGGCTCGTGCTTGCGCACCCACGCGAGCTTGGGCGCGGTGAATCCCGGCATGGCGAGGTTGCCAGTGATGTCGCGAAAGCCCGGCACGCGCTCGAGCGCCTCGCACTCGAGGTCGGAACGGCCGTCGTTCCACAGGATGGCCGGACGCAGGACGCGGTCGGCGTCGTCGAGCAAGGTGGCGCCGTGCATCTGGCCGGAAAGTCCGATGGCGGCGACGCGACGCGCGTCCACCGCCTTGAGGACGTCCGTCACCGCCGTCTCGGTGGCGTACCACCATGCGTGCGGATCCTGCTCGGACCACCGGGGCTGCGGATGGGAAACCGACAGCGGGCTGGACGCGGTGGCCCGCACCGCGCCGGCGCCGTCGAGAAGCACGGCCTTCACCGATGAGGTGCCGAGGTCTATGCCGAGGTAAAAACGAGCCGAAGCGTCCATGTCGTGTTTCATATCACCCGTAGATATAGCGGTTGACGATGTTTTCGAGCAACTCCTGGTGGCCCGATACGTGCGTCGGGTGCAGGTCGCGCGCGACGGCCTCGTCGGCCAGCGAGGCGAGCGTGAAACCGCCCTCCAGGATGGACGAGCCGAAGTCGCCCTCCCAGCCCGCGTACCGCTTCGCCTTCAGTTCGGCCAGCGTGTCCTTCTCGATCATCTTCGCCGCACGCTCCAGGCCCAACGCCAGCGTGTCGATGGCGCCGATGTGGCCGTAGAAGAGATCTTCCGGCGCATGGCTCTGGCGACGCACCTTGGTATCGAAGTTGAAGCCGCCGGTGGTGAAGCCGCCCGCGCGCAGGATCTCATAGGTGACGAGGGTCATTTCCTCGACGCTGTTGGGGAACTGATCGGTATCCCAGCCGTTCTGCGGGTCGCCGCGATTGGCGTCGATCGATCCGAACACGCCCAGCGCGATCGAGGTGGCCACCTCGTGGTGGAACGAGTGCCCGGCCAGCGTGGCATGGTTCGCCTCGAGGTTGGTCTTCACCTCGTTCTCGAGACCGAATTCCTTGAGGAAGCTGTACACCGTGGCGGTGTCGTAATCGTACTGGTGCTTGGTGGGCTCCTGCGGCTTGGGCTCGATGAGGATCGTGCCCTTGAAGCCCAGTTTGTGCTTGTGCTCGACCACCATCTGGAAGAACCGGCCCATCTGCGCGCGCTCGCGCTTGAGGTCGGTGTTGAGCAGCGTGTCGTAGCCCTCGCGGCCGCCCCACAGCACATAGTTGGCGCCGCCCAGCCGATGCGTGGCCTCCATCGCGTGGCGCACCTGCGTGGCCGCATAGGCGAACACCTCGGGCTGCGGATTGGTGGCGGCACCGGCGGCGTAACGCGGATGGCTGAACAGGTTGGCGGTGCCCCACAGCAGCTTCATGCCGGTCTCGGCCTGCTTCTTCTCCAGCACGTCGACCATGGCGGCGAAGTTGTTGCGGTACTCGGCCAGGCCGTTGCCCTCGGGCGCCACGTCGGTGTCGTGGAAGGTGTAGAACGGCGTGCCCAGGCGCGAGAAGAAATCGAAGGCCGCATCGGCCTTCTCGCGCGCCTTCGCCATCGGCTCGCCGGGCTGCTGCCAGGGCCGCTCGAAGGTGCCCGCGCCGAACACGTCCGAGCCCGGCCAGACGAAGGTGTGCCAGTAGCAGGTGGCCAGGCGCAGGTGCTCGGCCATGGTCTTGCCCAGCACCACGCGCCCGGCGTCGTAATGGCGGAAGGCCAGCGGGTTGTCCGAACCGGGGCCTTCAAAGGCGATCTTCGGGATGCTCGAGAAATACGACATAACGATTCCTTGACGAACCAATGGGGAGTAAGGGATTCCTTCGATGCTCGGCCAGCGCGCCGTTTTCGCGCAATTGCGATTTCCGACGGGGCGGCAGGCTTTTTCATTGCCGCGCTGCGTCATGTCCCCGACCCCGTGATCCTGCTACTTTCCCAGGCCATGTCACCGCATCGCATCGCACTGCTGTTCAACGCCAACAAGGTGTACGACCGCCAGGTCATCGCCGGCATCGGACACTACCTCAACAGTACCCGCGTCGAGTGGGACCTCTTCATGGAAGAGGACTTCCGCAGCCGCATGCGGGACATCCACCAGTTCCAGGGCGATGGCGTCATTGCCGATTTCGACGATCCCGAGGCCGAGGCGACGCTGCGCGACCTGCACATCCCCGTGGTCGCGGTCGGCGGTTCGTACCAGGATCCGGCCGATTACCCGGTCGGCGTGCCCTACATCGCCACCGACAACGCCCGGCTGGTGCGCCTGGCCTACGACCACCTCATCGAGCAGGGGCTCAGCCGGTTCGCCTTCTACGGCATCCCGCAGAATCCCGGAAGCCGGTGGGCCCAGGAGCGCGAACGCGCGTTCGCGTCCATCGTGGAAGAGGAATCGGTCGAAGGCATCGTCTACGAGGGCCAGTCGACCACCGCCGGCGGCTGGGGCACGGCGGTGGAAGAACTGGTGGCCTGGCTCACCGCGTTGCCCAAGCCCATCGGCATCATCGCGGCCACCGATGCCCGCGCCCGGCAGCTGCTCCAGGCCTGCGTGATCGGCGGCATCGCGGTGCCCGGCCAGGTGGCCATCGTCGGCATCGATAACGATCCGATGGCCCAACTGCTCACGCGCATCCCGCTCACTTCCGTGATCCAGGGCGCCGAGGAAATGGGCCGCACGGCCGCGCACCTGCTGCACCAGATGCTGCGCGGCGTGGATTGTTCCACCGCCCGCGTGCTCGTGCCGCCGGTGGGCATCAGCGTGCAGGCGTCCAGCAAATACCAGCCGCTGCGCAGTCCGCACGTGATGCGCGCCAGCCACTACATCCGCCAATACGGCTGCCTCGGCATCAAGACCGAGCAGGTGGCCGACTATGTGGGCGTGTCGCGCACCGTGCTCGAGGAACACTTCAAGCGCGAGCTGAAGCAGACCGTGCACCAGGCCATCCTGCAGCACAAGCTCGACACCGCCTGCCAGCTTATCGCCGACTCGGAGGCCCCGCTCGCCGAGATCGCGGTGCGCTGCGGTTTCACCTCGCTGCAATACATGTACGCGGTGTTCCGTCGCGAGTACGACTGCACCCCGCGCCAGTACCTCGACCTCCATCGCACCCCGACGGCCGCTACCTGAGTCCGCCCTGAGCCCATGCCCGTTTCCTCAGCCACCGCCTGGGGCCAGTTGCCCGACGGCCGCACCCTGCATCGCTGGACCCTCCGCAACGCCACCGGCTCACAGGTGGACGTCACCGACCTCGGCGGCACGCTGCTCTCCTGGCAGGCGCCCGATCGCCAGGGCCGCGTGGGCGAGGTGCTGCTCGGCCATGCCGACGCCTCGCAATACATCGCGTCCGACGCCTACATGGGCGCCATCGTGGGTCGCTGGGCCAACCGCATCCGCGGCGGCCGCTTCACCCTCGACGGGGTGGATTACAAGGTCGACCGCAACGACCACGGCAATCACTTGCACGGCGGCGTGCACGGCTTCCACCTGCAACGCTGGGACGTGGAACCGGACGGCGACGGCCTCGCCCTGAGGCTGGTATCCCCCGAGGGCGACGGTGGTTTTCCGGGCGAGGTGCGCGTCGACCTGCGCATGCGCCTGGAAGACGACGGCACGCTCGACCTGCGCTATGTCGCCACCACCGATGCGCCGACACCGCTCAGCCTCACCGCGCACCCCTATTTCAATCTCAACGAGCGGCGACCGGACATCCGCGACCACGTCATCCGCATCGACGCCGACGAATTCCTCGCCATCGAGGCCGGGGCCATTCCCGTCGGGCGTCAGCCGGTGGCCGGCACGGCGTTCGATTTCCGCGAGGCGGCGCCGATCGGCTCGCGCCTGCACTGGCCCGATCCGCAGCTGAAGCTCGTGGGCGGTTTCGACCATTGCTACGTGCTGAACGCGGGCTCCCGCGCCGCCGCCGTGGTGACCGAGCCCTGGAGCGGCCGTCGCCTCACCCTGGAGACCGACCGGCCCGGATTGCAGTTCTACAGTGGGCAGAAGCTCACCGGGCAGCCGGCCCGGCAAGGGGAGGACTATAAGCCCTTCGCCGGATTCGCCCTGGAGGCGCAAGCCTTTCCGAACCAGGTGAACACGGCCGAGGCCGAAGGGGCGATCCTGCGCCCCGGACAGACCTGGCGTCAGCACACCCGGTACCGCATCGATACCGTCTGATCCCTCGGTTGGGGAGCTAGCTACCGAAGGGGTGGGAGCCGATCGTATCGGCGAATCCTGCGAAGCGGGCCCATCCGGGTAACATAGGGGGATGTCCCTCATCCAACTCCTCAACGTCGACTACAGCGTCGGCGGCCCGCTCCTGCTCGAACAGGTCGGCCTTTCCCTCGACGCCGGCGAGCGCGTCTGCGTCGTCGGTCGCAACGGCGCGGGTAAATCCACGCTGCTCAAGCTCATCGCCGGCGAGCTGCACCCCGACGACGGCGAGATCCGCCTGCAAGGTGGCACCCGCATCGCCCGCCTCACCCAGGAAGTACCCCAGGACACCTCCGGCAGCGTGTTCGACGTGGTGGCCGACGGCCTGGGCGAGCTGGGCCACCTGCTCGCCCGCTACCACCACCTGCTCGAAGAGGGCGACATGGACGGCCTGGGCGAGGTGCAGTCGAAGATCGAGGCGCAGAACGCCTGGGATCTCGATTCCCGCGTGCAGCAGGTGATCGAACGCCTGGAGCTTCCCGCGCACACCGATTTCGCCGATCTCTCCGGCGGCATGAAGCGCCGCGTGCTGCTGGGCCAGGCGCTGGTCCGAGACCCGAACCTGCTCCTGCTCGACGAACCCACCAACCACCTCGACATCGAGGCCATCGCCTGGCTCGAAGGCTTCCTCAAGAACTTCGCCGGCGCCATCGTCTTCATCACCCACGACCGCAGCTTCCTGCGCTCGCTCGCCACGCGCATCGTGGAGATCGACCGCGGCCAGCTCACCAGCTGGCCGGGCGACTACGACAACTACCTGCGCCGCCGCGAAGAACGCCTGCACGCCGAGGCCCAGGCCAACGCGCACTTCGACCGCAAGCTCGCGCAGGAGGAGGTGTGGATCCGCCAGGGCATCAAGGCCCGCCGCACCCGCAACGAGGGCCGCGTGCGCGCGTTGAAGGCCATGCGCCGCGAGCGTTCCGAGCGACGCGAGGGCGCCGGCACCGCGAAGATGAACCTCGCCAACGCCCAGGCATCGGGTCGCAAGGTGGTCGACGCCGAGCACATCACCCAGGCCTACGGCGGCCGCACGCTGATCCGCGACTTCACCACCACGATCATGCGCGGCGACCGCGTGGGCATCATGGGCCCGAACGGCGCCGGCAAGTCCACGCTGCTGAAGATCCTGCTCGGCCAGCTCAAACCGCAGGAGGGCGAGGTCACGCTCGGCACCGGCCTGCAGGTGGCCTATTTCGACCAGCACCGCATCGCGCTCGACGACTCGATGAACGCGCTGGACAACGTGGCCGAGGGCCGCGAATACATCGAGCTCAACGGCCAGCGCAAGCACATCATCGGCTACCTGCAGGATTTCCTGTTCTCGCCCGAACGTGCCCGCGCGCCGATCACGCGCCTTTCCGGCGGCGAGCGCAATCGCCTGCTGCTGGCGAAGCTGTTCGCGCAGCCGTCGAACCTGCTGGTGATGGACGAACCCACCAACGACCTCGACGTGGAAACCCTCGAACTGCTCGAGGAACTGCTCGGCGAATACACCGGCACGTTGTTGCTGGTGTCGCACGATCGCGACTTCATCGACAACGTGGTGACCAGCACGCTGGTGCTGGAAGGCGACGGCGCCATCGGCGACTACGTGGGCGGCTACAGCGACTGGTTGCGGCAGAAGCCCGTGGCCCAGGTCAAGGCCGCGCCCGCCGCGCCGAAGTCGGCCGCGCCGGCTCCCGCGCCGGTGGCGCCAAAGAAGAAGCTCTCGTTCAAGGAGCAGCGTGAGCTGGAACTCCTACCCGCGAAACTGGAGCAGCTCGAAGCGGAGATCGCTAAGCGCACCGCGGCGATGAACGATCCGGCGTATTTCCAGCAGGACGCGGCGGCGATCACGAAGGCCAACGACGCGCTGGTGAAGCTGCAGGCCGAGCTCGAGACCGCCTTTGCCCGGTGGGAAGAACTCGAAGGCTGAGGCGAAAACCGGATGCATCGCGCTGGGTTCCTGCGTGCGCAGGAACGACGTGAGGGATAGGTGCGTCGCGCCACGATCTTGCAGCTCGTCGTTCCTGCGCACGCAGGAACCCAGCGCGACCACGCTCGGGAAGGCGCCGGAGCCACATCGGCTCTAAAGCCGGAATACCTCCACCACCCGCGCCAACTCCGCCGCCTGCCCCTCCAGGCTCTTCGCCGCCGCGGCCGCCTCCTCCACCAGCGCCGAATTCTGTTGCGTCGAGTCGTCCATGCGCGACACCGCGTGGTTGATCCGTCCGATCTGCTCCGACTGCGCCTGCGACGCGCGGCTGATCTCTCCCATCAGCCCGCTCACGTCGCCGATACGGCCGATCACCCCTTCCATGGCGCGTCCGGCCTCGGTCACCAGGCCATGGCCTTCATCCACGCGCTGCACCGACTCGGTGATCAGCGACTCGATCTCCCGTGCCGCCGTCGCGCTGCGTTGCGCGAGGTTTCGCACTTCTTCCGCCACCACCGCGAAGCCCTTGCCCTGCTCGCCCGCGCGCGCCGCCTCGACGGCCGCGTTCAACGCAAGGATGTTGGTCTGGAACGCGATGCCGTTGATGATGCCGATCACGTCGACGATGCGTTGCGCCGACGCCTGGATGCCGTTCATCGCCTCGACCGCTTCGCGCAGCGCGCCGGCCTCCTGCACCACGGCCACGCTCGCGCCTTCCGCTAACGTGCTCGCGCGCGCGGCATTCCCCGCGTTGTCGCGCACGGTGCGGGTAAGCAGATCCAGGCTCGTCGCCGTGAGCTGCAATTCATGGGCCTGCGTTTCCGTACGTTGCGACAGATCGACGTTGCCCGCCGCGATTTCCGCCGTGCTGGCCGCCATGCTCACCGACGCGCTACGTACCGAGCGGGCGATGTCGCCCAGGCCGTTGCCAATGCCGTCGATGGCGTTCATGAGCTGGCCGATCTCGTCGCCGCGCTCGCTCGCCAGGCGCGTCGTGAGGTCGCCGGAAGCCAGCCGCTCCGCGGCTTCGACCGACACCGACAACGGCCGCGTGATGCGCGTGCGCACCACGATCACCAGCAACAGGGAAAGCACGGCCACCAGCACGACGGCCGTGCCTGCCGCGATCGTGCGCAAGCGCGTCACCGGACCGTACAGCTCGTCCAGGTCGACCACGCCCGCCACCAGCCAACTCCACGCCGGGTCGGTGGCGAAAACGGCCAGTTTCTCGCCACCGGCCACGCGATAGCGAAGCTCGCCCTGCTTCGCCGACAGCATGCGGCCGAACACGGGCCGGCCGTCGGTATCGAGTACCTTCAGGGCGGCGCCCTCTGCCGTCGTGCCCGACGGATCGACGACGAACGACCCATAGCGCTTGCCCGCCGCGGCATCCACCACGACGTAATGGCCGCTCGAGCCGATGCGGATGGCCGATATCTCGCGACGCAGACCCTCCATCTCGCTGGCGATCTCCACGCCGACGAAGAACACGCCGATGACCGTGCCCGACGCATCGCGGATCGGTTCGTAACGGGTGACGAACGGTTTGCCGAACAGCACGGCCGGACCACCGTACCCCTTGCCCGACAGCAACAGCGGAAACGCCGGGTGCGCATGGTCGATCGACGTTCCCACCGCGCGCGTGCCGTCCTCTTTCTTCAACGAGGTGGCCACGCGGACGAAGTCCTGCCCATCGCGCACGAACAGCGTCGCGATCACGTGGGTACGCGCGGAGAAATCGTCCACCGCGGCGAAATCGCCGTTGAGCGTCTTGCCGTCGTGCATCAGCACGGGCACCGAGCGTCCGGCCAAGGGCACGCGGCGGTTGGCGTCCACGGTGACGCCGCGCGGGTAGTAGCCTTCGAAGATGGCGAGGAAGCGGTCGGATTCGGCGAGCAACGCGCCGCCGAAGGTGTTCACTGTGGCGATGATCGAACGGTTGCCGCGGGCGAGATCGTCGCGCGCACGCGTCTCTAGCTCGCGCGAGACGAGGGTGGTGATCACCACGGTAAGTACGGCGATGCCCACGGCGACGATGCCCACCACGAGCAGCGTCAGCCGGGCACCCACGCTCAAGCCGCGCCGGGAGGCGCGACGGATGGATTCGTTCATAGAAGGCCCTGCGATGGCAGCGGGACCGCGCGGCACGCGGTCTCCATGTTCCTGTGTCGGCAGGGGACGGGCGAGCTTTAATCCTGAGCTCGATCAACCCGTGTTCTGGAGCCCCTGCGACACCCCGTTCACGCAAGCCACCAGCGCCCCCAGCAGCGCATCGTCCTTGCCACCCGACGCCCGCCAGCGTTTCAGCAGATCCACCTGGAGCAGGCTCATCGGATCCACGTACGGATTGCGCAGGCGGATCGACGTCGCCAGGCGCGGTTCGCCCGCCAGCAACTCGCTCGCCCCCTTCAGCTTCAACACCCAGCCCACCGTGCGCTCGAACTCCTCGCGCACCAGCGGGAAGAACCGCTCGTGCAAGGGTCCGGCCAGCTTCGAGAACGCCTCGGCGATATCGATGTCGGTCTTGGCCAGCACCATCTCCACGTCGTCGAGCATCGTGGAGAAGAAAGGCCAGTCGTTGGCCATCTGCAGGAGCGTGGCTTCCGCGCCCTCTTTCGCCATCGCGTCGAGGGCGGACCCCAACCCGTACCACCCCGTGAGCACCGCGCGGCATTGCGTCCACGAGAACACCCAGGGAATCGCGCGCAAGTCTTCCACGCCCTTCATGCTGCGACGACGCGCGGGGCGCGAGCCGAGCGTCATGCGCTCGATCACGTCGATGGGCGTGGCGCCGCGGAAGTAATCGACGAAGCCCTCGCGATCGACGAGCTCGCGATACGCCTTGCGGCTGGCATCGGAGAGCTTCGCCATGACGTCTTTCCAGCCGTTCTCGCGCACCTCGGCCACGCGTGGGCGCAGCGAGGCACGCATCACCGCGCCGAGCGTCTGCTCCAGGTTGCGCACCGCGAGCGCACGGATGCCGTACTTGCGGTGGATCACCTCGCCTTGCTCCGTCACGCGCAGCACGCCGGCCACGGAACCGCGCGGCGACGCCATCAGGGCGGGCAGGATGCGCGAACCACCACGACTGGCGGAGCCGCCGCGACCATGGAAGAACGCCACGCGGATGCCCGCCTTCGAGGCGACTTCCAGCAACTCGACCTGCGCGCGTTGCAGGCTCCACTTGGAGGCGACCGTGCCGCCGTCCTTGCCGCTGTCCGAATAGCCCAACATGATCCATTGCCGGTCGCCGCGCGACTTCAGGTGCGCGCGGTAGACCGGATCGTCGAGCAGTTCGCGCAGCGTATCCGGGCCACCCTTGAGGTCGTCGATGGTCTCGAACAACGGTGCCACGTCGAGCGGCACGCGCCCGTCCTCGAGCAGGCCGCCCCGCCGCGCCAACGCGAGCACGGCAAGCACGTCGGCGGCGGTCTCGGCCATGCTGATGATGTAGAGGCCCGTGGCCTCGGTGCCGTAACGCTTGCGCGAATCCGCCAGGGTGGCGAACACCTCGCGCAACAGCCCGGCCGCGTCGTGGTCCGCGCCGGAGACGAAGCTGCGCTCGCCCGCCGCGTAGGGACGCAAGGTCTTCACCCGCGACGCCGCGTCGCGATCCGCCCACCCGGCGTCGCCCAGCAGCGCCGCCAGCGCGTCGTCGTGCACGCGGGCATCCTGGCGCACGTCGAGCCTTGCGAGATGGAAGCCGAACGTGCGAGCCCGCCAGAGCAGGCGCGTGACCGCATAGGCACCCGCATGGCGGCCACCGTGGTGAAGCAGGCTGTTCTCCACCGTCACGATGTCGTCGATGAATTCATCCGCGGAGCGATAGCCGTTCGCGGCGTCGTCGAGCGTGGCTTCCAGTCGCGCGGCGACAAAAACCAGGAACGACCGATACGGCATGTCGGCGTGACGGGGACGGATACGTTCGGCCGCCGCGGGGAACGTCGCACGGTAGGCATCGAGTCGCTTGCCCAGCGCCGGATCGAGCTTCACCCGGTCGTCGGTCTGGCTGAGCAGGCGGCCGAGCGCGTTCACGTCCTCGACGTAGCGTTCCAGCACGAGGCTGCGCTGCGCGGAGAGCGTGGAGGCGATGGTCTGCGCGTTGACGTTGGGATTGCCGTCCATGTCGCCGCCGACCCAGGTGGCGAAGCGCAGCACGCGCGGCGGGGTCACGCCTTCGCCGTAGGTCTCGTCGATGGCCTGCTGCAGCGATTCGTAGAGCGCGGGTAGCACGCGATAGATCGGCCGGGACACATAAAAGCCCACGTGATCGAACTCGTCCGACACGCTGGGCCGCACGGGCGAGGCCTCGGCCGTCTGCCAGCCCGCCGAGAGCGCCATGAGGATGCGCGCGTCGTCGTCGCGACGTTCCTGCGGCGTGCGCGTCGGGTCGAACTCGTCGACCAGCGCGCGGACGATCTCCTGCTCCTTCTCCAGCAACGAGCGGCGCACGGCCTCAGTGGGATGCGCGGTGAACACCGGCTCGACGTCCAGGCGCCCCAGCAGCGTGATCAGTTCCTCGCGGCTGACGCCTTCCTCCTTCAGCAGCGCCAGCACGGCCGCCAGCGACTCGGGCTGGTGCGCCCCGCCCTCGCGCTGGTAATCGCGGCGGCGGCGGATGCGGTGCACGCGCTCGGCAACGTTCACCGCCTGGAAATAGGTGGCGAAAGCCCGGGCCAGGGCCTCCGCGTCGGCGGCGTCCAGGCCGGTGAGGTGGTCGGCCAGGGCCTCCACGTCGGCCCCGGTACGGCGGCGCTGGATGGCCGTGGTGCGCACGTTCTCCACGCGCTCGAAGAAGGCCTGCCCGCCCTGTTCGGCGAGCATCTGGCCCACGAGGGCGCCGAGTCGACGCACGTCCTCGCGCAGGGGGCCGTCGTGGGGCAGGAATTCAGGATCGCGTGCGGCTTCCATCGGACTCTCGCTGGGTGTGGAATCCCGAGAGTACCTAATTTCGCGTGTTCATCCCTTCATGCGGATTCCGCGATAGAATGATGGACCGTTTCGCCCGCCGAGGGGCGCTGCGACCGGAGGGGTTCCCCCGAAGGCCAGGCTCGGCGCGGCTTCCCGCACAACGGCGCCCCCGTGATCTTCCGGAGCTACGCCCATGAACGCCGTCACCAAAGATTCGTCCTTCCAGGACTACAAGGTCCGTGACATCTCCCTGGCCGACCTCGGCCGCCGCCGCATTCGCATGGCGGAAGAGGAAATGCCGGGCCTGATGCAGATCCGCGCCCGCTACGCCGCCGAGAAGCCCCTCAAGGGCGTGCGCCTCTCCGGCTCGCTGCACGTCACCAAGGAAACCGCCGTGCTCGCCGAGACCCTGCGCGAGCTGGGCGCCTCGGTCCGCTGGGCCTCGTGCAACATTTTCTCCACGCAGGACGACGTGGCCGCCGCCCTGGCCGCCGGCGAGCTGCCGGTGTTCGCCTGGAAGGGCGAGTCGCTGGAGGAATACTGGGAATGCACGCTCGACATGCTCACCCACCCGGGCGAACTGGGCCCGCAGCTGATCGTCGACGACGGCGGCGACGCCACCCTGTTCATCCACAAGGGCGTCGAGCTCGAAGACGGCAGCGACTGGGTCAACACCCCGAGCGGCAACCACGAAGAGCAGGTCATCAAGAACCTGGTCAAGAAGACGGCCGCCGCGCGTCCGGGCTGGTTCAAGAAGATCGCCGCCGAGTGGAAGGGCGTGTCCGAGGAGACCACCACCGGCGTGCACCGCCTCTACCAGCTCGCCGAAGCCGGCAAGCTGCTGGTGCCGGCCATCAACGTCAACGATTCGGTCACCAAGAGCAAGTTCGACAACCTCTACGGCTGCCGCGAATCGCTCGCCGACGGCATCAAGCGCGCCACCGACCTCATGGTCGCCGGCAAGGTCGCCGTGGTGTGCGGCTACGGTGACGTGGGCAAGGGCTGCGCGCATTCGCTCAAGGGCTTCGGCGCCCGCGTGATCGTCACCGAAATCGATCCGATCAACGCCCTGCAGGCGGCGATGGAAGGTTTCCAGGTCACCACCGTCGAAGACACCCTCGGCATGGCCGACATCTACGTCACCACCACGGGCAACAAGGACATCATCACGCTCGAGCACATGGCGAAGATGAAGAACAACGCCCTGGTCTGCAACATCGGCCACTTCGACAACGAGATCCAGATGGATCGCCTGAACGCGTCGAAGGATGCCACCCGCGAGACCATCAAGCCGCAGGTGGACCGCTACACCTTCGCCTCCACCGGCAACAGCATCTACATGCTCGCCGAAGGCCGCCTGGTGAACCTCGGCTGCGCCCACGGCCACCCGAGCTTCGTGATGTCGAACAGCTTCTCCAACCAGACCCTCGCCCAGCTCGACCTGTGGGCGAACAAGGACAAATACGAGAAGACCGTGTATCGCCTGCCGAAGAAGCTCGACGAGGAAGTGGCCCGCCTGCACCTCGCGCAGATCGGCGTGAAGCTCACCACGCTCACCAAGGAACAGGCCGACTACATCGGCGTGCCGGTGGAAGGGCCGTACAAGCCGGATCATTATCGTTACTGATCGGGCGGGTTGTTGACTCGTGAGAAAGGCGCCCTTGGGGCGCCTTTCTTTTGTCTCGAACGCGGCTTAGCGTTATGGGTTGCATCGATACATCATGAGCGGATCCGACTGAGAAACAACTCAGCGTTACGTATCGCCTGGAGCGCTCGCTTCGCAGGATTCGCCGATACGATCGGCTCCCACCCCCTTCGGTAGCAGGCGACGGCTGATGGGGATGTCAGGCGACTACATACAACACGGACGTGTTTTGGTAGTTTCGTGTCGTTGCCTGCGCCGTGTGTCGAATGCGCTGCACAGGCAACCATCGCTCGATGCGGTGAGAAGCGCGGGCCAAGGGTGGTAGCACACCGCGAGGCCCGCTGACCCAACCAACTTAATCGGAGTTGATTCGGCTATGTCGAAGTCTAAGGCATTACCCCGCTTGCCGCTTCCCCGCGGCGACACCCTCAACGGTTACCGGGCCGTCTGGCGTTCTTCCAGACACGGTTGACGAACCGCGGCGCCCGCCGTTCGGGCTTGAGATGTTTCTTGCGGTTCTTACCCGGCGTGGTCACGTGCGCCCGTAAGACGTGGTAGGGCGTCGCCTGCTTCCTCGATCAAAGCGTTTCCGGTGCCCGGTCACGGGCAGGCCGGTGAGATCTCATGGCCTTGGGCGATGTGTTTCATCGCGGCACGTCGTTGG
>NZ_JAEUYM010000005.1:0-117788 GCF_040900725.1 Luteibacter sp. CQ10
TGACCGGCGTTCTTCGCCGAGACAGGATGTCGAGTCGAAGAATCCCGCGTAGAGGTCCGTGCCCCGAAGGGGACGGGCGACGTGCGGCCGACAGGGCGCGCGGTCGGGGCGACCGCCTCGGTCCGCACCGCTCTTCGCGCCGAAGGCGTGTGGATACACGCATTCGCTGGAAGCGAATGAACCGGTTGCGGGCGCCAAGGCGCGGGCTGGGCGACCGCCTCGATCCGCACGGCTCTTCGGGCCGAAGGCACGTGGATACACGCATTCGCTGGAAGCGAATGAACCGGCTGCGGGCGCCAAGGCGTGGGCCGGGCCACCACGCCAGCCCAATTCGTTGGCAATACGTTAAATGAACCCCGGGTAACTTTTTTCGTCCTCGCCTGCAACTTTGCCCCGCCCCAGACGTCTATAGCTTCGGACGTACGCAACGGCGTCCGCATCGGTGTGTCCCACCTCCCTGGGACAACCTCGGAGCGACCCGGCTTTCCCCTGGGTCGGCCGCTCCCCGGGCCCCGGAAGCTCCCCTGGCTTCCGGGGCTTTTTTTCGTCTTCACATTTGTCAGGGCATCCTCCGTTTCACTCAAACAGGAGGCACATCCATGCGCGCGGGACTCATCATCGTCGGCGTCATCCTCATCGGCCTGGGCATCTGGGTCGTCGCCGGCAACGGCAGCTACAGCAAGACCGATACCCTGGCGCAGGTCGGGTCGGCCAAGATCACCGCCACGCACGATAAGTCCGTGCCGCAATGGGTGGGCATCGCCGGAATCGTGATCGGCGGCGTCGTCGCGGTGGCGGGTATCGCACGGAAGCGGTGAGCCGGCCACCCTTCGGGACACGGTTCGTGAGCCGTAAGCACGCCATCCGGCTGGCTTACGGTTCACGAGCCGCATGGCGGCAACCGCACTCTTCCCGCAAAATGGGAGGATGGATGTCTCCCACCTTCTCGACGACCTCAACGAGGCCCAGCGCGAGGCCGTCAGCGCCGCGCCAGGCCATTACCTGATTCTCGCGGGCGCCGGCTCGGGCAAAACCCGCGTACTCACCCACCGGATCGGCTGGCTCACCCAGGTCGAACGCGTGCCACCGTGGGCGATCCTCGCGGTCACCTTCACCAACAAGGCGGCGGGCGAAATGCGCGCTCGTCTGGATGGCCTCATTTCCGGCGGCACGCAAGGCCTCACCGTGGGCACGTTCCACGGCATCGCCCATCGCCTGCTGCGCCGTCACTGGCGCGAGGCCGGCCTCGTGGAGGGCTTCCAGATTCTCGATTCGGACGACCAGCAGCGCCTCATCAAGCGCGTGGTCGCCGGCATGGGCCTGGACGAGGCCCGCTTTCCGCCGCGCCAGGCCGCCTGGCAGATCAACCAGTGGAAGGACGAAGGCAAGCGCCCCGACGGCATCGAACATCGCGACCACCCGGTGACGCGCACCTTCGTGGAGATCTACAAGGCCTACGAACAGCAGTGCCAGCGCGCGGGGCTCGTCGACTTCGCCGAACTGCTGCTGCGCGCGCACGAGCTGTGGCTGAAAGATCCGCAGGTGCTGCGCCACTACCAGGATCGCTGGCGCTACCTGCTCATCGACGAGTTCCAGGACACCAACACCCTGCAATACGCATGGATCCGCGTGCTCGCCGGCCAGACCGGCCAGGCCTTCGTGGTGGGCGACGACGACCAGGCCATCTACGGATGGCGCGGTGCGCGCGTGGAAAACGTGCAGCAGTTCCTCAACGACTTCCCCGGCGCGAAGACGATTCGCCTGGAGCAGAACTATCGCTCCACCTCGACGATCCTCAACGCCGCCAACGCCGTCATCGCGCGTAACGGCGGCCGCCTCGGCAAGCAGCTGTGGACCGACGGCGACGAGGGCGACCGCATCGCGCTCTACGCCGCCTACAACGAACAGGATGAAGCGCGCTTCGTCATCGAGCGGATCCGCGAGCACATCGCCGAACACGGCAACGCGCGCGACTGCGCCATCCTCTACCGCTCCAACGCGCAATCGCGAAACTTCGAAGAACAGCTCATCCAGCGCGACCTGCCTTACCGCGTGTATGGCGGCCTGCGCTTCTTCGAGCGCGCCGAAATCAAGGACGCCCTGGCTTACCTGCGCCTGGCCTCCAACCGCCACGACGACGCCGCCTTCGAGCGTGCGGTGAACACGCCGCCGCGTGGCATCGGCGACCGCACGCTCGACGAGCTGCGCCGCCGCGCGCGCGGCGAAAGCACGTCGATGTGGGAAGCGGCGCTCAACGAAGTATCCACGGGCTCGCTCGCAGGCCGTGCCAAGAACGCCATCAAGGCCTTCGTGGGCCTCATCGACAACCTGCAGCGCACCTTCAACGGCCACGACGGCGACGGCGACGAACCCTCGGCGCTCGTGCTCGCCGAGCAGATCGAGCACGCCATCGTGCATACGGGCCTGCGCGACTTCTACGAAAACGACAAGCGCGGCAACGGCGAGGCACGCGTGGAGAACCTCGACGAGCTCGTCAACGTGGCTAGCCGCTTCGAGATGACGCCCGAAGACGTCGATGCCGGCCTCAACGAACTCTCCGCCTTCCTCTCCCATGCGGCGCTGGAAGCCGGCGAAGGCCAGGGCGAGGCATGGGACGACTGCGTGCAGTTGATGACCCTGCATTCGGCGAAGGGCCTGGAGTTTCCCGTGGTGTTCCTGGTGGGCATGGAGGAAGGCCTCTTCCCGAGCCAGCGCTCCACCGAAGAGGAAAACCGCCTGGAGGAAGAGCGCCGCCTCGCCTACGTGGGCATCACCCGCGCCCGCGTGAAGCTCTTCGTATCGCACGCGGAATCCCGGCGCATGCACGGCACCGAGATGCTGGCCCGTCCCTCGCGCTTCCTCGGCGAAATCCCGGCCGAGCTGATCGACGAGTTGCGACCCCGCGTGCAGGTGTCGCGCCCGGCCTATGCCGACCGCTTCACCAGCCCCTCCCTCGACGAACCCCTGCCCGTCCGCCTCGGGCAGCGCGTGAGCCATCCCAAATTCGGCGAAGGCACCATCGTCAGCGCCGAAGGCGCCGGTGCCCACATGCGCGTGCAGGTGAACTTCGAGGATGAAGGCAGCAAGTGGTTGGTTTACGCTTATGCGAACCTGACCGCGTTGTAAGGGGCTCCAACGTCGGCCGGATCGCCCGCCTCCCTTCCCGGGAGGCCGCGACCGCTCGCCAGGATGCGACTGCGCGCGTCGGAAACCGTCGCCAGGACCACGCATGATCATCGGAATCGATCTGGGAACCACCCACAGCCTCGCCGCCGTCTGGAAGGACGGTGGCCCCCGCCTCGTCCCCAATGCGCTGGGCAGTGTGCTCACCCCTTCGTGCGTGGGCATCGACGAGGATGGCAGCGTACTCGTGGGCGAGGCCGCCCGCGAGCGCCTGCAGACCCATCCGCAGCGCACCGCATCGTTGTTCAAGCGCTATATGGGCAGCGCGCGCACCGTGCGGCTCGCCGACCGGGACTACCGGCCGGAAGAACTCTCCGCGCTGGTGCTGCGTTCGCTCAAGGACGATGCCGAAGCCTTCCTCGGCCAGGCCGTGACCGAGGCGGTGATCACGGTGCCGGCCTATTTCTCCGACGCCCAGCGAAAGGCCACCCGCGTGGCCGGGGAGCTGGCCGGCCTGAAGGTCGAGCGCCTGCTCAACGAGCCCACGGCGGCGGCGCTTGCCTACGGGTTGCACGAGGGCGCGACGGAGACGCAGTTCCTCGTGTTCGACCTGGGCGGCGGCACCTTCGACGTGTCCATCCTGGAGATGTTCGAGGGCGTGATGGAGGTGCGCGCCAGCGCCGGCGACAACATGCTCGGCGGCGAGGACTTCTCCACCTTGATCGTGGAGCGCGCCTTCGCCGAAGGCATCCCGGAGGCGGCCCGAGCCGATGCCGTCTTCATGCAGCGGCTCACGGCCCGCGCGGAGGCGGCCAAGCGCGAACTCGGCGCACGAGGCGGTGCCACCTTCGACATCGACTGGAGGGACACGCGCGTCACGGTGACGTTGGACGCCGACGCCTTCGAAAAACTGTCCCAGCCCCTGCTCGACCGCCTCTGGCGGCCCATCGAGCGCGCGCTGCGCGACGCCCGCATCCGCGCGGCCGACCTCGACAACGTGGTGCTCGCCGGCGGCGCCACGCGCATGCCGATGATCCGCGCCCTCGCCACCCGCATGTTCGGCCGCTTCCCCGCCGTGGGCCTGAATCCCGACGAGGTGGTGGCCCTGGGTGCCGCGGTGCAGGCGGGCCTGAAGATGAAGGACGCGGCACTGAACGAAACGGTGATGACCGACGTGTGCCCCTACACGCTCGGCACCGACGTGGCGCAGCGGCTGGAAAGCGGCGGCCATGCGGCGGGCTTCTATGCACCCATCATCCAGCGCAACACCGTGGTGCCGGTGAGCCGCGTGCAGCGCTTCTCGCCGATATCGCCGCAACAGAAGGCGATCCGGCTGGGTGTGTACCAGGGCGAGTCGCGCATGGTCCGCGACAACATTCTCCTGGGGGAGCTCAACGTTCCCATCCAGCCAGGACCCGGCCATGCCGATGGCGTGGACCTGCGCTTCACCTACGATGTCAACGGCCTGCTCGAAGTGGAAGCCACGGTGGTCGCCACGGGCGAGAAACAGCGACTGGTCATCGAGAGCGGCGACGCACACATGTCGCCGTCCGACATCGAAGCCCGTCTCGCGGCGCTGTCGCTGCTGAAGATCCATCCGCGCGACACGCTTGAAAACCGCACGCTGCTCGCGCGCGCCGAGCGCATGTACGAACAGTTGCTCGGCGACATGCGCGACCACGTCGGCAAGATGATCCTGCGCTTCGAGCAGGTACTGGCGACACAGGATGCCCGGCTCATCGCCCGCGACGCCGAACTGTTCCGCCAGGCGTTGAAGGCGATCGAAGCCGACAGCCACTTCGCGCCCGATCCGGTGAGCTGACGCCATGGATGCCCTGCGGCGTTTCACCGATTTCGCCAGCGGCGACATGACCAAGATCGTCGAGCCCGGCTCCCATGGCTGAGACACCTTGGTTTCTCCGCGCCCTGGGGCTTCCGCCCTATGCGGACGTTTCCACCGTCCGTCGCGCCTACGCCCATGCCTTGCGAACGATCGACCAGGCCTCCGATCCCGAGGGATTCGCGCGTCTGCGCGCGGCGTACGAAGCCGCTCGGGCCTGGAGCGACCAAGCGATCGACGCGCCGCCCGACGATAAGACCGAAGCATCCGACGATGCCCTGCCGGCGGAAGACGCCGACCCAGCCCACACCGACGCGATCGACGCCCGCCGGGAGGCGGCCCAACTCATCGACGCATTCATCGCGCAGACGTTGGAAGCCGATTCGGGGCAGGCGATGGAAGGGCTCCATCGCACGATCGCGGCACTGCGCACCCGCTACGTGGATGCACCGGGAGAATTCGAGGAGCGCCTCGTCGACCTGCTGGCCACGCAAGGATTACCGCATCGGGCGACGCTTTTCGAGGCGGCCATGATCCCGTTCCAGTGGAGCGACATCGGCCAACTCGATGCGCTCGGCGAGCGTGGCGCATGGGTCGGGCGGGTACTCGCCGAACGTGAATTGTGGCTACGGCTCACGCCGTCCTGGCGCTGGCATTGGCTCGATCTCTTTGCACGTGCCACTCGAAAACTCGATGCCTCGACGGTCCGTCATTGGCCGGACGTCGCGACGCTCCAGGCCCACTATCCGCGCTGGATCGCCCTGCACCTGGACACGGCCACGAGCCAGGCGTGGCGCGCCGCCTTCGAAGCGGCACCGATGTCGACGCAAGCCATGTACCGGCAGATGGCGGCACCCTCGGACGCATTTCGCGTAGTCGCCCCCAAAGCCGTCCGCAGGAAGTCATCCCACCCCTGGTTCGGTTTTCTTTTTTTCATGGCGATCGGCATCGCCTACAACCTGCTCGTGGCGATACAGCACGGCACCGTCTCGCCGTCGTCGCGATCGCTGCCGGAGGATACGCCGCGGACCTGCGGCGAACTCCACGCGCGGCTCGATCGTCCGGATGCGCTCGCGGGCGTGAACGACGACGATGCCGATCTCATGAAGAGGCGCGGGGAGCGCTGCGCACGCCTGGGCTACTGGCACGCACCGACAGCGGAAGACGTTCGATGAACGTGCGGCAGCATCTCGATCTCCTGGGCCTGGACGACGATGCGGACGAGGCATCGGTACGCAAGGCCTACGCGACGCGCCTGAAGGCCATCGACGCGGCGGCGTGGCGCCACCGCTGATCGCTCAAGGCGACAACCGTGGCACGCCGTGCTGATCGCGCTCTTCCACCGCCGTCACCCGCGTATCGATGCGGCGGCCCCGGTATTCGGGCAGGGCCTCGGTGAGTTCGCCGCGCGAAAGCGCCAGCGCGTTGCGGTAGCAACGCTGCGCCAGTTCCGGTTGTTCCTCGCCGAGGTATACGTCACCCAACGCCTCCCACGCATCGGCACTCGGTGCGATGGCGAGCGCGCGTTCCAGGTACGGACGGGCCTTGCCCCACAACCGCACGCGCACGCACATGCGACCCAGGGCGGTAAGCAAGGCGGCGTCGTTGGGGTGCGCATCGACCCAGGACTCGGCCCGGCGCAGGCGCTGTTCGATGTCTTCCGAACCCATCTCGCCGTAGGTGGCGATGAGTTGCGACGACCATTCGCGACGCAGCGCGGTTTCGATTTCGTCCATCGCCGCCATCGTCTGCCCATGTTTCGCCGCCTGGCGCGCATAGGCATCGACGGCCGCGGGCAGGCGGCGCTGCGCCTTGGGCAACTGCGACCACAACGTGGCGAGCGTGGCACCGTCGGCGGCGGCGCCAACGTAGGCGGCGAGGACGCGCGACTCCAGCTCGGTATAGGCACGAGCGCCCAGCTCGCCGCTTTTCTGCAACGGTTCGAGCGCGCGCATGGCGCTGCGCGCATCACCCGTCTCGAGCGAGGCTTCGGCGTATTCGACCCAGCCGGCGGGCGTGAGCGCGGCCGTGCCGGCTTCCGGCGCCAGCAGCGCCGCCGCTTCGGCCGCCTTGCCGCCACGACGCAGCAAACGGGCACGCAGCACGCGCGCGGCGCGCGGCGTTTCCTGCGCGGCCGCGTCGAGCGTTTCCAGCGCGCGCGTCGATTCGCCGTGGCGTTCGGCGGCTTCGGCGGCGGCGAGCAAGGCCGGGCCGCGCACCGAGGGATACCGCGCGGCGCGGTTGAGGTCGCGCTCGGCTTCGGCGTGACGGCCTTCCACCAGCGAGACCAGTCCGTCGGCGAGGCGACGTCGGCTCAGGCGGCGATGGCGGCGTGTCAGCGCTCCGAAGGGCCAGCGGATCAGCGTCACCAGGGCCGCGATGACGGCCCAGGCCAGCAGCAGGATCGCCACCAGCGTGACCAGGGTCATCTGTACGTTGGTGCCGCGCCAGTGCACAAGGACGTAGCCCGGATCCTGGGCGACCCAATGCCAACCGAACGCCGCCAGGACGGCGACGAGAATGAGGCCGACGATCCAGCGCCAGAGCTTCATGGCGTATTCCCCTGCGGGGCGCCGGCCGCGCTCGACGCGGGCGCGGGCGCCGTCGTGTCCTTGAGCGCATGGACGGACCGCAGGTTGCGCAGCTCGCCCAGGGCAGCGCCGAGCTGCGGCTGCGGGCCTTTCGTCTTGCCGGCGAGCAAGGAGGCGATGCGGGCGCGGACGTCGCGCACGTCGGGCGACGCGGGATCGAAGCGCGCGGCGAGGCTCGCATCCACGCGCTCGAGCGCGGCCTTGCGCCCGGCATCGTCGTACGCGAGCACGGCGGATTCCGCGTGGGCGACATCGAGCGCGGCGAGTTCGCGGGCGATGCGCTCGTCGGCCAGGCCGAGCGGCGTGCCGTCGTCGTGGCTCACTTTCACGATGCTGCCGAGTGCGTCGCCGGCACGCTGCCAGAAGTCGCGCTCGCCGTCCTGCGGCTTGTCGTCGGCGTTCTTCAACGGCAGCGTGGGGATGCGGGCGCGCAAGTCGGCCAGCGTGGACAAGTCGTTGGCGCGCGACGTGGGCTCGATGGAGGCAAGGGCCTCGCGCTCCGCGCCGAGGCTACGCCGCACGGCGGCGAATGCGCTGTCGTTGACGGCGGCCAGCGTCGTATCGGCGAGATCGTAGGCGGCCAGGGCACCGGACGCGTCGCCGAACAGGGCAAACCGCTCCTTGGCCATGCGCAGCAGCGATTCGGCTTCGTCGAGCAGCATCGCGTCGTGGCCGCTGAGGCTACGCTCGGACAGATTGGCCACGGCGTCTTCGAGGTTCTTCGTGCGCTCGGAGACGCCCAGCATTTCCTCGCGCGCCGAACGGTTCACGCCGTCGGCGTCGCTCACGCGGCGGCGCAGCGTGGCGTTTTCCTCGGTGAGCGTGGCCACCTGCGTGCGCAGTTCACCCACCTGCCCGCCCAGGCCGTTGGCGGCGCCCAGTTCGGCGCGCATGTTCCATACCATCCACCCCGTGTAGCCCGCCGCGCCCAGCGCCGCGAGGGACAGCAGGATGCTCACCGCCAGCGCACCGCCGCCGCGTCGGGGCACGGTGGCGGGCGGCTTCGCGGTGCGTCGCGAGGCGGCGTCGGCGGCCGGGGCCGGCGGGGCCGGGGCGGTATCGGTCGATGGGGTCTCGGTCGTCATGGCCCGCATGCTAGCAGGCCATACGCGAACGCACGGAAGACATCCCTTACCGTCGGGTGAACGAGACGCCCGAGGCGGCTTCGAGCAGGTCGGCGGGCAGCGCCGACTTGGCCACCGTCACCCGCTCGAAACCGGCTTGTTTTGCGATTTCTCTCAACCGGTCGCTGCTGACCACCGCCACCGCCTGCACGAGCCGGCGCCAGGCCGGGGCGATGAGCGCGCGATGCAGGTGCTCCAGGGCCTCGGCGCTGGAGATCAGCACGGCGGATCGCTTGCTCAGCTTGAGCAGGGGATCGATGTGGCGGCGGTCGATGCGCGGCGCCACGCGGTGGTAGACGTGGATCTCCTCCAGCAGCGCCCCGCGCGCGACCAGTTGCTCGCGCAGCACGCCCCGCCCGCCCGGCGCGCCGATGAGCGCGACGCGACGGCCGGCGATGCCGTTCATCTCGGGCATGCCGAGCACGCCCTCGCTGTCCTGGCGGCTTTCCGGGAAGCGGACGTCGGCGACGTCGACCACCTTCAACGCACGCGCCGTGCCCCGCCCGACGGCCACCACCGTGGCACGCGTGACCAGGGGCAGGAGGTCGGCGGCGAAACGCACGGCCGCCGGGCTGGTGAAGACGAGCATGTCGCCTTCCAGCGCCGAGCGCAGCGCCGCATGGGTGGCCGAGGCATCGGCCGTGGCGCGCAGCGAAAGGCCGGGCACCGCCACCGGGATGCCGCCGAGCTTGCGTACGCGACGGGAAAGCGGACCGGCGGTGCCGGCGGGGCGGGTGATGACGACGGTAACGTTGCGTAGGGGCTGGGAGCGGCTCACGAAAGCATCCTGCGGGTGACGTTTCGAGCATACGTACATGCGGTCGATGACACGCATGCCGAAGGTCTACGATATTCATCATCGCATGCGCCATACGGGTGCGAACGTCACCGGCACGCACGTAGACTGCGCCGCTTATGACTTCTTCCGATGCCACCCTGCAGGCCCTCGAGCGTTTCATCCTCGACGGCATTCCCCTCGCCCGCGCCATGCAGGTGAGCATCGCCGGCTTCGACGGCGTGCACCTGGCGATGACCGCGCCGCTGGCACCCAACATCAACGACAAGGGTTGCGCCTTCGGCGGCAGCCTCGCCAGCCTGATGACCCTGGCGGGCTGGGCCCTGGTCGAATCCATGCTGCGGGAGCGTGGACATGATTGCGACCTGTTCGTGGCCGACTCCACCGTGCGCTACCTCGCCCCGGTATGGGGCGACCTGCGCGCCGAAGCGCGGCTCGCGCCCGGTGGCGACTGGAGCCCGTTCTTCGCCACGCTCGACGCGCGCGGACGGGCCCGGGTAGACGTCACCTGCGTGCTCCCGGGCGACGACGGCAGACCGGCGGCCAGCCTGGAGGCGCGCTTCGTCGCCAAGCGCCGGGCATAATGGCCGGGCTTTCGACCCGACGGAATCCGCCATGCGCCGCATCGCCCTGCCCGCCCTCGCCCTGCTGCTGGCCGTCCTGGCCGGCTGTGCCACCGACAAGCGCAACGAGGCGCTCAACAGCACGCTGATGCGTTACGCGTCGGCGATTCGCTGGGGCGACTTCGCCAACGCGCAGGGCTTCGTCGATCCCGACTACGCCACGGCCCATCCGATGAGCTCGCTGGAACAGAGCCGGCTCGGTCAGCTACGCGTCACCGCCTACGACGAAGGCGCCGGGCCGCACCCGGACGGCCAGGACGAGGTGACCCAGGTCGTTCAGATCAACGTGGTCAACGTCAACACCCAGGCCGAGCGCTCGATCATCGACCGCCAGCGCTGGCACTACGACCGCGACAAGGGCGTCTGGCGCCTGATGACCGGCCTGCCGGACTTCTCGCCGCACTGAACCGATATAATCGGCCGCTTTACCCTGGCGGCCTCGGAAGACCCGATGAACGACGTACTGCACAAGTTGCCCGAATTCGCAGGCAATCACCTGGCGCTGGCGGCGCTGTTCGCCGTCCTGCTGATCGCCCTGATCGCCGGTGAAGTCGGCACCCTGTTCCGCAAGTGGAAATCCCTGACGCCGGCCGGGCTCACCCAGCTGATCAACCGCGATACCCCGCTCATCATCGACCTCTCGGCCAGCGCCGACTTCGAGAAGGCCCACATCCCCGGGGCCAAGAACGTGGCGATGAGCCAGTTCGATCCGGAAACCCAGAAAGACCTCAGCAAGGCGAAGGAGCTTCCCGTGGTGCTGGTCGACAAGGACGGCCGCGGCGTGGGCAAGGCCGCCAATCGCCTGATCAAGGCCGGTTTCCCGCGCGTGTTCGTGCTCGACGGCGGTACCTACGCCTGGCAGAACGCGCAGTTGCCGGTGGCCAAGGGCAAGAAATAAGCGGTATCGCGACCGACTTCGCCGATACGATCGGCTCCCACCCCTTCGGTAGCCGCCTTGCTACCAGAGGGGTGGGAGCCGATCGTATCGGCGAATCCAGGTAGCCGGGACTCAAAGCCCATGAATCCCCGCCCGGCTGCGCAATATCTCCGCCAGCACGTCCGGCGCCAGTTCGAACGAGTCGAAATACAGCCGGTCGTCCGGCAGGCCCGAACCGGCGAAATGCTCGCGGGCCAGTTCGATCATCGGCGGCGGACCGCTCATGTAGACGTCGAAGCCCGACAGGTCCGGATGGTCTTCCAGCAGGGCCTCGTGCACCAGGCCGGCACGTATCCCGGCCTCCCACGCCGCGTCGATGTCCGACAGCACGGGCGTGAAACGCAGGCCCGGCATGCGCCGCTCCCATTCGCGGGCCAGTTCGATGAGGTAGAGGTCTTCGGGCTGCCGTGCGCCCCAGTAGACGTGCATCGGCCGCCGCGTGCCCAGTTCGATGAAATGCTCGACGATGGCCTTCACCGGCGCGAACCCCGTACCGCCGGCCATGAACAGCATCGGCCGTTCGGAATCCTCGCGCGGCACGAAGGTGCCCAGCGGCGCCTCGATGGTGAGCCGGTCGCCCACCTTCAGCGATTCGTACACCCACGTGGTGAAGCCGCCGCCCGGCACGTAGCGCACGTGCAGTTCGATGCTGCCGTCGTCGACGGGGCCGCTGGCGATCGAGAAGGGCCTGTGCCGGCCGTCGTCGAGCACCACGTCGAGGTATTGCCCGGGTAGCCAGTTCAGGCGCGAGCCGTCGACCGGCTTCAGCCAGACGCCCACCACCTCCGGCGCGAGCTCGCGCCGCGCCACCACCTCGACATCCACGCGGCGATGGGGGATGTCTTCCACGGAGGCGATCTCGCGCGCGCGGATGGCGATGTCGCCGCGCGGCACGGCCTGGCACAGCAGGATGGCTCCGTCGGCGCGCGCGTCGGCACCGAGCGCCACGGGCGGATTGCGCGGGTAGTCGCACACGCCCTCGACGAGGACGGCCTTGCAACTGCCGCAGACGCCGCCGCGGCAGGAGTACGGAAGGGCGATGCCCGCGCGCTGGGCGGCTTCGAGCACGGTTTCGTCGCCGGCGGCGTCGAATCGCTTGCCAGACGTTGTCAGGGTTACGGTGGGCACCGGCGCATTGTAGGACAATGCCGGATCGTTCACTGCGAAGACGCCGCCCATGGCCATCTGGAAGCAATCCACCGACCTCGCCCACATCAACGCCTGGAGCCGGGGCACGATGATGGAAACGCTCGACATCCGTTTCACCGGCATCGGCGACGACTGGCTGCGCGGCACCATGCCGGTGGATCACCGCACGCGCCAACCGTTCGGCCTGCTTCACGGCGGCGCGTCGGTGGTACTGGCCGAGACCCTCGGCAGCACGGCCGCGATGATCACCCTCGACCCCACCACCCATCTGGCCGTGGGCCTGGACATCAACGCCAACCACATCCGCGGCGTGCGCGAAGGCCTGGTCACGGGCACCGCCAAGGCCGTGCACCTGGGCCGCACCACGCAGGTGTGGGAAATCCGCATCGAAGACGACCGCGACAAGCTGGTCTGCCTTTCCCGCCTCACCATGTCGGTCATCGCCACGCCGGGCGGCATGGACGCGGTGATGCGTCCGTGAGTGCAGAGGCCCCGTATGCGACGCTCTCGCCCGACGTGGTGCTCGCCGCCGTGGAGGCCACGGGACTATGGAGCGACGGGCGGCAGCTCACCCTCAACAGCTACGAGAACCGCGTCTTCCAGGTCGGGCTGGAGGACGGCGGCTTCGTGGTCGCCAAGTTCTATCGTCCGGGCCGCTGGACCGACGAGGCCATCGCCGAGGAACACGCCTTCGCGCTCGAACTGGTGGCGGCGGAGCTTCCCGTGGTGGCGCCGATGGCCTTCGGCGGCGAGACGCTGCTGCGTCACGCCGGGTTTCGTTATGCGGTGTACCCGCGACGCGGCGGCCGTGCACCCTCGCTGGAATCGCCCGACCAGCTCGAATGGCTGGGCCGCCTGCTCGCCCGCATGCATGCCGTGGGTGCCCGCGAGCCTTTCCGCGAGCGCGCCGTGCTCGACCGCGCGTCGATGATCGACGGCCCCGCGCGCGCCGCCCTGGCCTCCCACCTGTTGCCCGCGCACCTGGCTGACGCCTATCGCGAGGCCGTCACCCGCGTGGACGACGCGGTGGCGAACCGCTTCGAGGCGGTGGGGCCGGTGCGTCGCATCCGCCTCCATGGCGACTGCCATCCCGGCAACGTGCTGTGGACGGACGCCGGCCCGCACTTCGTCGATCTCGACGATGCGCGCATGGGCCCCGCCGTGCAGGACCTGTGGATGCTCGCCTCCGACGAGGCGATGGTCGACGCGCTGCTGGAGGGCTACGGCCAGTTCCGCGACTTCGATCCGGCCGAACTCGCCCTCGTGCCCGCATTGCGCGCGATGCGCCAGGTGCACTACGCCGGCTGGATCGCGGAGCGCTGGCACGACCCGGCCTTCCCCGCCGCCTTCCCGTTCGCGGGCGAACCGCGCTGGTGGGAGCAGCACATCGCCGACCTGCACGACGCCGCCGACGCGCTTTAGCCACGGCTCAAGCGGCTACGTCCATAATCGCCCGTCGCTTACCCAGGGATCACGCATGCAATCGTTCCTCACCCGCATCATCGCCGTCTTCGAGATCGCCGGCGGTCTCTACGGTCTCGTCCGCCAGATCGGCCACCTGCTCGGCTCGCGGATGAACGGCTTCGAGGCGGTGTCCACCGTGTTGGGCGTGCTGCTGTTCGGCTTCATCCTCGTCGCCGGCGTCTTGCTGGCGAGCAACGACGGCCGCGGCACGCAGATGTCGGTCTGGGCGCAGTTCCTCCAGGTGCCGCTGCTGGCCATGCCGGTCTTCAGCTATGCGCTTTCGGCGGGCGCCTTCGCCAATCTCTCGATCACGCTCCAGCGCTCGCCGCGCCTGGGCTTCGACTGGGCCATCGCCGAGCATGGCTGGCTGCTGGCCCTGGGCGGACCCTCGGCGGCGCACGTGGGCATCAACGTGCTGGCGCTGGTTTCCTGGCTGGTCCTGCGATACGGCCGCTGAGGCCGGTATCATTCACCGATGAATACCCCCGCTTCCCCCGTCATCCAGCTCAAATCCGACCGTACCCCCGGCCACCCGTGGGTCTGGTCCGCCCAGGTCGTCAAGCCCGCCGAGCGCATCCCGCCCGGCAGCGTGGTGGAGGTGGTCGATACGCGAGGCCGCTTCGTTGGCCGGGGTTTCTGGAACGGCCACGCGCGCGTCGCGCTGCGCATGCTCACCACCGATCCGGCGGACACCGTCGACGCCGCGTGGATCGCCGCGCGCATCGCGCGCGCCGTGGAGCTGCGCCGCGACCTGCTCCGCCTCGACGATGCCAGCGACGCCTGGCGCGTGGTGCACAGCGAGGGCGACGGCCTGTCCGGCCTCGTGGTCGACCGCTACGCCAACCACCTCGTGGTCGAATACTTCGCCGCGGGCATGTGGCGCTTCCGCGATGCCATCCATGCCGAGTTGCTGCGCCACTTCCCCGGCGCGTCGCTGTACTGGTTCGCCGAACAGCACGTGCAGCGGCAGGAGTCCTTCGACGTGCGCTCCAACGACGCGCCCGAGGCCGTCGACGTGCACGAACACGGCCTGGCCTTCCACGCCGCCCCCGGCCTCGGCCACAAGACCGGCTTCTTCGCCGACCAGCGGGACAACCGCCTGCGCTTCGCCGGCCTGGCCCGCGGCCGCCGCGTGCTCGACCTGTGCTGCAACGCCGGCGGCTTCGCCGTGCACGCGATGAAAGCCGGCGCACTGGAAGCCACCGGTGTCGACGCCGATGCCGCCATCCTCGAGGTGGCTCGCGCCAATGCGCGCATGAACGACGTGGACGCCACCTTCGAACAGGGCGACGTCTTCGAATGGCTGCGCGCGGCCATCGCCGCCGGGCGCACCTGGGATGCCGTGGTGCTCGATCCGCCCAAGCTCACCCGCGACCGTAACCAGGTGGTCAACGCGCTGAAGAAATACTTCGCGATGAACCGCACCGCCCTCGACGTGATCGCGCCGGGCGGCATTTTGCTCACCTGCTCGTGCACGGGCCTGGTCGGCGAAGGCGACTTCATCGAGATGCTTCGCCGCGTGGCCCTCAACGCCGGCCGCGACATCCAGTTGCTCCACGTGGCCGGTGCCGGCCCGGACCATCCGGTGGCAAGCAACGTACCGGAAAACCGTTACCTCAAGGCCGTGTTCTGCCGGGTCTCGTAACGTTCACCGAGTCTTGATCGATGGCCGGCACACACTGCCGGCCATGTCCCGGAAACCCGTCCCCGAAGCCCTCGCGGCCGTCACCACGGAGATGGCCCACGCGAAAGCGGCGGGCCTGGTCTACGTGTGCGATACCGACGCCGGCATCACCCGGTGCCGTCGAGGCAAGAGCTTTGCCTACCTGGACCTCGACGGCCGCCGGATCACCGACGAAAACGTTCTCGCCCGGATCCGCTCGCTGGCCATCCCGCCCGCCTATAGCGAGGTGTGGATCTGCCCCGACGAACGCGGGCACCTCCAGGCCACCGGCCGCGACGCCCGCCGGCGCAAGCAGTACCGATACCACATCGAATGGCGGTCCATCCGCGATCGCGACAAGTTCGAGCGGATGCTCGATTTCGCCGCGATGCTGCCGCGTCTCCGCCGTCGCCTGCGCAAGGACCTCGCCCTGCCGGGCCTGCCGCGTGACAAGGTACTCGCCCTGGTGGTGAGCCTGCTCGAGGAAACGATGATCCGCGTGGGCAACGACACCTACGCAAAGGAAAACAACTCCTTCGGCCTCACCACGCTGCGCTCGCGCCATATCGCCGTGCGCAAGAACCGCATCGAGTTCCATTTTCGCGGCAAGAGCGGACAGTGGCGCGACGTTGTGCTCGACGACCGCCGGCTCGTGCGCGCGGTTCGCCGGGTGCAGGAGCTTCCCGGGCAACGCCTGTTCCAGTACGTCGACGACGAGGGCCAGCGCCAGGGCATCGATTCGGGCATGGTCAACGACTACCTGCGCGAGGTGACCGGAGGCGAGTTCACGGCCAAGGATTTTCGCACCTGGGGCGGCACGGTCCAGGCGGTCGCGGTGCTGGCCACCACGCCGCTACCTGACACGGGTGGCGAGCGCGCGGTGAAATCGACGCTGGCGGCCGCGGTGAAGGAAGTGGCGGCGATCCTCGGCAACACGCCGGCCGTATGCCGTCGTTCCTATATCCATCCGGAAGTTCTCGCCGGCTGGCTCGACGGCGAACTGGCCCGCCGGGTACCGCCGACCGACGCGCGTTTCACCCGGAAGCTCGAAGCCTTGACGGTGTCTTACCTGCGTCGGCGCTTACGCAGCACGAAGCGCTCCCGTTAGCGCATGCGGATGGCTATAGTGCGCGGGTGGGGATGGCTATTTTCTTCAGGGGTTGTGTCGACGATGTGGCGGTGGAAGCAAATCCCCCTGATGGTGGCCATGGGCGTGGCCGTCACGGCCGGTGCGCAGGAAGCGCCCGACGGTATGCCCGCCCTGCCGAGATTGCAGGCACATCGTGGCGTGATCGACGACACCTGGATCATCGCGCCCAAGCGCCTGGGCACCGCCACCCTGGCCGCCGTGAAGAACTACGCCGACGAAGGCGACATCGCGGCCGGCGTGTCGTTGCGCTATCGCATCGACCATGCCGACTGGATCGCGGCCGACGTGTTCATCTATCCCGCCGGGGAAGGCTCGACGGACGATATGCTGCGACGGGCCGCCGAAGACTTTCGCGAGTCGGTGTCGTTCGCCGAGCGCCAGGAGATCTACCGCAACGTCTGGTGGGGAGATGAGTCGCCCTACACCGCGAAGCTCGCCAACGGCAAGACGCTCGACGGCCGGTTCCTGCCATTGGTGTTCGATGCGCAGCAGGACATGCTCACCTCGCGCACCTATCTGTTCTACCGCAAGCTCTACTTCACCAAGATTCGTCTCACCACGCCCGTGGGGGCGGTGGATTCGCTCGCCGACAACGCCGACCGCTTCGTGCGCAACCTTCTCGACGGTGTCGACATCATCAGCGTCGGCGGCTGCGGCAAGAAGATGGACATCTCGGTGCTCGCCCCCGGGCAATCGCCTCCCCCCGAGATGGCCGACGGCGTGAGCGCCGACGGTTTTCGCCTGATGCTGCGTACCGGCAAGGCCGGGTTGCCCGCCTATGGTCCGGCGACGGAGAAGACGCTTTCGCTGGCGGCCAAGCGGCAGTTGGCCGGTGGATGCACCACGCTGGACTATCACCCGCCCCTGGAAGACGACACGCGCGCGGTGCTGCACCTGTCGTTCGAAGCGAGCGATTGGGGCGCGACGCCTAAGCAGTGATCGAGAAAACAAAAGCGGCGGGAACGCGTCCCACGTTCCCGCCGCTGTCGTGCTGCCCGGCGCCCCGAGAGGCCCCAGTCCTGGATGCCAAGCACCGGACTGCGTCGACCGGTGAATGATCCGTGTTATGGGTGGCCTTGCCTATGGAAGCATTCTGAAAAACGCGGATCGACATTCGTCAACGTAACGCTCCGCCGGATTCGCGGATACGATCCGCTCCCACCCCTCCGGTAGGAGGGTCATGCAAGCCTAGCTACCAGCGGGTGGGAGCGGATCGTATCCGCGAATGCCTACGGAGCGGCGACTTCCCGCCGCCACGCCCGCCAGCCCATCGCCGCCAACACCACGAACCCGGCATACAGCACGGCCGTCACCGGCAGCGACTTGTAGGCGTACTCGCCCACGTAGATCACGTCGACCACGATCCACAGCCACCATGCCGCCGCATGCCGCCGCGCCTGCCACCACTGGGCGACGAGGCTGAACGCGGTGAGCGCGGCGTCGAGCCAGGGCAGCGACGCGTCCGTCCAGCGATGCATCACGTAGCCCAGGGCCAACGCCGCCGCCGTGCCCACGGCGAGATGCAGCGTGGCGCTGCGGCCGTCCAGCGCCGCCACGCGCACGTGGCCACCCTCGTCCAGATGGCGCACCCAGCGATGCCAGCCGTAGAGGATGAGCACGGCGAACACCACCTGCAGCAACATGTCGGAATACAGCTTCGCGTCGACGAAGATCCACGCATAGGCAACCACCGACACCAGCCCCACCGGCCAGCACCACGGGCTGCGCCGCGCGGTGAGCCAGACGCCCGCCGCGCTCACCAGGGCGGCGGACACCTCGAAGGGCGACAGCTCAAAGCTCATACGTCACCGACAAGCGCGTGAGGCGTGGCATGCCCGGGAACAGGTAGCGGTCGCCGCCCGAGCTGCCCGTGTCGCGCCAGTAGAACCTGTCGAACACGTTGTCGACGTTGAGGTGCCAGGTGAGCGCATGCCCACCCACCGTCGTCGCATAGCGCAACCCGGCGTCGAACACGTTGTACGCGGGCACGCTCACCGTGCCCTCGGGCGTGGCGACGTTGGTGCCGACGTAGCGCCAGCCGCCGAGCACGGCCAGGCCGGGCACGAACGGGAGGCTGTAATCGGCATAGACCGCCGTGTGCCAGCGCGGCACGTTGATGACCTGGTGGCCCTCGTACTCGGCGATGCCGGTGTGTTCCGCACGGGCGCGGATCGCATTGGCGCTGGCCGTGATGCGGAGATTCCGCGTGACCTGTCCAGAGAGGTTCACCTCCGCTCCGGTATGCACTTCCTCGCCACGCTGCTGGAAGGTGAAGCCCTCCGCCGTGTCGTCGGGGGCGGCGAATTGATACGGCTGGCGGATGCGATATACCGCCGCCTGCAGGTCGAACGCGTCGTTCAGCGCGTACTTCGCGCCGGCCTCCACCTGCCGCGAATGCAGCGGCGCCAGCGTCGTGCCGCCGTTGCTGGTCCAGTACGGGGCTTCACGACCCAGGGAAAGACCCTCGCCATAGCTCAGGTAGGTGGTGAGCTTCGCCACCGGCTGCCAAAGCACCGCCGTCTGCGGGAGCATCTTCGACAGGCGCGTATGGCGATCGGCGGCGCCGTCGTCGTCATAGGCGGTTTCGTCGAGGCGCACGAAACGCGCGCCGGCCAATACCTGCCATGTGTCGCCCAGGTGCACCCGGTCGATCGCGAACAGCGTGCGCTGCCAACTGGTGAGCGCACGTGCCGACGCGCCCGGTTCGTTCGGCGACGGCGCGAACACCGGCGGCTCGCGCTGATCGATATTGGCCGTGCCCACGTAGTCGTAGACGTAGGGGCGCTGGTCCACCGTGCGACGGAACGCCGTGGCGCCCACGTTGAGCTCGTGGTCGACGCCGCCGGTGGCGAAGGTACCCGTGAGTACCGCGCGCACCTCGTCGTTCTGGCGCGTGTCGTCCGGGCTTCGATAATCGTAGATGTCGTAATCGCCGTTGGGCGCGAAGAAGTAGCCCGGCGAGCCGTTCGCGCAGGCTTCGGCATACCCGCAGCCATAAGCGAAGGCCACGTTGTCGTCGATCGCGGTATGGCTGTGACCCGCCGATACCTGCGCGTTCCAGGCATCGCTGAAGCGATAGTTGAAGCGCAGCGACGTGTTGCTCGAATGGATCCCCACCGGTCGCTGCCACGGCTGGTAGCCGAGCAACTGGGTGCGACTGGGATGTTCGGGAATCACCGTGCCGCCGAGCAGCTGGTAGCCCGATGCCGAGCGCTGGCCGCTGGTCTGGTAGTCGGTGTCGAGCAGCAGCGTGGCCGCGTCGCTGATCTTCCAGTCGGCGGCGACCGATACGAAGCTGCGGCGGCCGTCGGCATGGTCGATCCACGAATGCGTCTTCTCGTTCGCCGCGTTCACCCGCATGCCGAACGAGGGCGAGAACCACGCGCCGAGATCGATCGCCTCGTAGCTGGATCCGTGCGAATCGGTGCCGACGGTGACGTTGTGCACGTCGGCCACGCGCTTGCTCACGTAGTTCACCAAGCCGCCCGGCTCGACCACGCCGGCCTCGAGGCCGCCCAGGCCCTTGAGTACTTCCACCCGTTCCTTGCCTTCCAGCGCGAGCGTCTGCTCGGCGGACATGATCATGCCGTTGAAGCGGAAACCCGTGGCGAGATCGAGCGGAAAACCGCGGATCGACACGTCCTGGTAATACCCCGCGGGCGCGTAGTTGTCGTTGATCGCGGCATCGCCGCGCACCAGTTCGCTCAACGAACGGGGCTGGCGGTCGTCGATCTGCGCGCGGGTGATCACGGTGATCGCGGCGGGCGTATCGTGCAGCGGCGCGCTACCGAAGCTGCCGAACGTGTCCAGCTGCGAATCGGCCGCCTGGTAGCCGCTGGCCGTCGCGGCGTGCACATCGATGGCGGGCAGGGTGCGCGCCTGCGGCGGGGCGGTGTCGTCGGCATGCGCCAGCGGGGCGAGGGACAACAGGGCGAGAGCGAGGGGCGTGCGGGAGAGGGTCATCGTCGTCTTCGTCGAATACGTGCGAAGCGACGGCGAGCCACGGCGCCGGAACGGCGGTATCCGTGGCTCTGCAAGCTCCCTACGCCGGTGCAAACCGGATCAGGTTCCAAGGGACTCTCTCAGCCCGGCCAACGCCGGGCACCCCCGCTTCAGAATCCCTATTGAACCACGAATCCTCAGGCGGCGTGTCGAAGGGCGTCCAGGAAGGCCCGGCCATGGGGGCCGAGGAACCAGGCCGCATGGCCGCGCAGGAAGGTATGCCAGGCCACGTCGGCATGGTCGCGGCGTCGCGTGATGCCCTCGAAATACGCCACTTCCGAGAGGGCGAAATCCACGTGGACTATCGGCAGCAGGTCGGCAAGCGCGCCGATGTCGGCCGCCGAAAGCGGCCGGCGCGAATGGTACCCTTCGATCAGTGCGAGGGCGAGGTCGGCCCGCCCGATGTCGCCCCGTTCGATCTCGAGCCAGGCGATGGCGTTGCGCTCGATCGCCGTGGCGAGGTCGAAAAGCGCGAACGTGCGCGCCGATAGCCCGAAATCGAGTACGCCGGTGATGGAGGCGTCGTCGGTATCGCCGCTCCAGTACAGGTTGGACACGTGCCAGTCGCCGTGCGTCCACGACGGCGAGCGCGCGGCGAGATCGCAAGGCGGCCACGGTGCCATGGCGTCACGCAGTTCCTTGCGCCAGTCCCGCTCGCGCAGGTACGAATGCAGGCAGGGGCGTGAAGGCAGTTGCGCCTCGACCGCCGCGACCGGATCGGGGGACGAAAGGATCTCCGCGCGCGCGACGAGCACGTGCGTCGATCGTTGCGGTGCGTCGTATCCGGCGAGCGCATCGTGCAGCCTGGCCAGCATCTCGCCCGCCGCCCGCGCGTGCATCACGCCTCCGATGGGCGACCAAGAGTAGGCCTCGCGATAGACGTCCACGCCATGCGCGGGCTCCTGCACCTCGTAGACCCAGTCGTCCTGCGCGATGACGGAATCACCCGCCTCGTCGTGGAAGATGCGCGGCACGGGCAGGCCGCGGCGTCGCACGTGCGCGGCAAGGCGATGTTCCTCGGCCAGCTGCGCCGGTGTGCGCACGCTGCGGTGGTGGCGCTTGACGAAGACGCGTCCGTGCGACGTATCGACCAGCGCCGCCGCCGACAGCGGCCTGGGACTGCGCCACGCCAAGGCCTTCGCGATGCCCGTCCCGGGCACCCGTTCGAGCGTGCTCGCGACTTCGGTGAGGGTCAGGGCGGGCCAGTCGGGCGTGAGCTCGTCACCGGCAAGGCCATGGGTCAGGTGCGCATCGTCGATCATGCGCGCAGTCTAATCGGTGAGAGCATCGCCGATACGATCGGCTCCCACCCCTCCGATGGGCCGGTCGCCGAAGCGGACCATGTCCGCGAATCCCACGCGAAAGCCTGTCTACCGAAGGGTTGGGAGCGGACCGTGTCCGCGAATCCTACGAAGCGGTGCACCCCAAGATGCGAAGCGGCCCGAGGAAGCGGCGTCACCGCAATCCGCGCAACATCCCTTCCGCCGTCCACGCTCCAAGGCACCCCCCCGCGATGCGTGCGGCATGCTCGCCGTCGTAACGATGTCCCAGCCAGGCGCAGATCTCGCCGAAGCTCGCCCCGGCCATCGCGAGGTCGAGGCACGAGGTTTCGTCGGCCGTCATGCTCGCGTAGCGGGGCGACAGGTCGCTGCGCCACACGCGTATACCGACGCCCTCCTCCACGCCCACCGGCGCGGGAGGGGGCACGCCATCGCCGAGCGCGCGCCAGATCGCCGTGGCATTGCTCCTGGCCCGGCGAAACCGCAACGTCGGCACGAAGTCGAATTCCACGCTGTCCCAGTCGTCGGCCTGGAGATCGCCGATGCCCAACACACCCGCGTCCGGCCCGGAAAACGCGCGCCGCAGGTGCCAGTCGAGCCAGGCGATCTCGCCCACCTCGACGTCCGCCGGATAGGCGGCATCCAGGTGTTCGACGAACGATGCGCCGTAGGCGTCGAGTGTCCATGACGATGGCGCATGCGCGGCGACGTAGGCCGACGCCAGCGTGTCGAACGTCGCTTCCCCCAGCCAGAGCAGGGTCTTCTCGTAGGTATCGCGCAACGCGGCCACGAGCTGGCCATGGTAGTTGTTGGCGTAAACGGCCATGCCCCGTGGATCGACCTCCGCGGGCACCAGCCCGGCGGCGAGCGCCGCCGCGAACGCCCTCTGCCGGTCGCGCAGGTTCACGCCACGTGCCGCCGCGCGGTGGCGGCGAGATCGCGCGCGTGCGCCACCTCGGCCAGCAGCTCGGGCAGCGGGGGAATCTTGTCGTCGCGCTCGATCATCACGGCCACCTCGCCCAGTCGTTCGATGAAGCGCACGTACAACGCCCACACCGGATCGGGCACGGGCGCATCGTGCGTATCCACGAGCATATCGCGACCGACGCTGTGGCCGGCAAGATGGATCTGCCGCACGCGATCCAGCGGCAGGTGCTCGAGCCAGTCGTCGGGGTCGAAACCGTGGTTGGTGGCGCTCACGTAGATGTTGTTCACGTCCAGCAGCAGGTAACAACCGGTGCGGGCGCACAGCTCGGCGAGAAAGGTGGCCTCGTCCATCTCCGCTTCGCCGAAGGCGAGATAGGTCGACGGATTTTCCAGCACCAGGGGCCGGCCGAGGATGTCCTGCGCCACGGCCACGTTCTCCGCGACCATGTCGAGCGCTTCACGCGTATAGGGCAACGGCAGCAGGTCGTGCGAGTTGAAGCCCTCGACGCCCGTCCAGCACAGGTGGTCGGACACCCACAGCGGCTGCACCGAATCGGCCAGCGCGCGCAGGCGGCGAAGGTAATCGCGATCCACCCCATCGCTGGTGCCGATGTTCATCGACACGCCGTGCAGGGCCACCGCATGACGCTCGCGCACGCGGGCGAGCACATCGAGCGGGCGGCCACCGTCGACCATGAAGTTCTCGGAGATCACCTCGACGAAGTCGACGGGCTGTTGCACGTCGAGGAAGTCGGCGTAATGCGGAATGCGCAGTCCGAGCCCGAAGCCGTCGAAGCGCGGCAAGGTGGAGACGTTCATGGTCGGAAATTCCAGCAGGCCCGGCCGCCGTGGGCGGCCGGGCCCATCGATCACTTGGCCGGCGGGGTGGTGCTGCCGCCCTGGGCGGTGCATTCCTTCATGGAGACTTCCTTGAAGCCCTGGCCCTTGCACGAGTTCTGGCCCTTGCAGGCATGGTCGCCGGACTTGCAATCCGAGGTGCCCTTACAGCTGTTGATGCCGTAGCACTGCACGGTCTTGCCGGCGCCCTTCTCGGCGGCCTGGGCCGGCGTGGAGATGGCGACCGCGGACACGGCGAAGATGGCGGCGGCGGCGGCGATGGTGTGGGTGGCGGTATGCATGGTGGACTCTCCGTTGCTTGGGTTGTGCCGTAGTGGCATGGATGATTCGCGCCTGGCGTGGCGCCGGTTACACGAATGTCGTCAACGAATGCGCAAAACGTGGTCCAGGGAAAGACGACCCGCCCCACGCGCGATGAGATACAGCAGGATCGATGCCCACGACAAGTGCGTAGGCCAGGCATCGGGATAGACGAATACCTCGATCACGGTGGTCATGCCCAGCAGCACCAGGGCGGAACCGCGCGTGAAAAGTCCAAGCACCAGCAGAATCGGCACGATGTTTTCCACGTAGGCCGACAGGTGGGCCGCGATCTCCGGCGGCAGCAGCGGCACCTTGTATTCGGTGCGGAACAGCTCGTAGGTGGTGTCCTTGATGGACAGCAAACCCTCGACCTTGGTCCGGCCCGAAAGGAAGAAGATCGCGGCGATCGATACCCTCGACACCAGGGCGAGCACGTCGTGCGTCAGCAGGGATTCCACTCGGTCGGCGAGCGCGTTCCAGCGGGTACGCAGGGTCATGTTCATGGATGTGAAACTCCTTCATGGGCGAATGCGCCGATACGCAGGCATTCGGCGAAGATGTGGTCGAGGGCGGCATCGGAATAGATGCCGAGGGTGTGCATGGCCGCTTCAGCCAGCGTGGCGCCCGTGGCACAGGCATCGATGAAGGCGAGGCTCGATGCCTCTACGGCATGCACCTGTACCGTCATGCCCGCGCGGGCGACGAGGGCGCATTCCGGCCGCCATGCGAGATCATCGACGGCCGGCAGGCCCGCCCGGCTCGCCTGCCAGATCGACACGGCCGGCGTCACCGCGCGAAACAGCCGCAATGCGGGGTGGATGGTGGGCACGACACGCGCGAGCGCATCGGCAGCGAGGCCGCCCCAGTCGGGCGCCGCCGCATCGGCGGCCATGTAACTCTCCGTCCAGAGGCGGTCCAGGCGCGCGACGTCGGCGAGGTACGGCAATTCCGCCGCAGGGCCGAACGCGGCCAGGAAGGCGGGAAACGTGTCGCCGTAATGGAGCAGCCGCGAATCCCGCGGCGGCTCGGCTTCCGCGTACAGGGCGGCCACCGAGCGAAACCAGTCCCGGCCCACGAGGCAGGCGACGGCCGGGAAGTTGTCCTCCAGGGCGTCGACGCAACCGCGCATCGTCGTGTTGCGATACACATCGAACGCCGCGTGGCGCGACGGCGCGAAGTCCGCTTCTTCCGCATCGAGCGCATCGACGAACGCCGACTGATAGGCGGCGAGCTCGTTCATGCGGCCTCCCGCAGGCGGGACATCGCGCGATGCGCGCGGCGACGCTCATCCATCAGCCGGTCGAACGCGGGCACGTCACCGTCGCGCTCGATCAACGTGGGAACGTGCCCCGCGCGGGCGATGACACGCTCGTAAAGCAACCACACGGCATCGTCCACGGCGGCATCGTGCGAATCGATCAGCAGGCGCCCATCGCGGGTTTCGTCCACGCCATGGCCCGCCAGATGGATCTCCGTCACCGCGTGCAAGGGAAACGCGTCGAGGTAGTCCTCGGCACGGAAGCCCAGGTTGTGCGCGCTGACGTGAACGTTGTTGATGTCGAGCAGCAATCCGCAACCGCTGCGTGCGGCCAGCTCGGCGAGAAAGTCGGTTTCGCTCCAGGCGTGGCCTTCCAGCGCCAGGTAATGCGAGGGATTCTCCACCGAGATGGCACGCCCCAGGGCCTCCTGCGTGCGTTGCACGTTGTCCACCACCCTCGCCAACGCTTCCGCCGTACGGGGAAACGGCAACAGGTCGGGCAGGTAGCGTCCTTCGTAGACCGACCAGGCCAGGTGTTCGGAGACGAGGGCCGGCTCCACGCGATCCAACAGGCGGCGCAGCCGGGCGAGATGGGTGGCGTCGGGCGGCACGGCCGAGCCGAGCGACAGCGACACCCCGTGCAGCGAGAGCGGGTGGCGCGCGGCGAGCGCGTCGAGCATCGCCAGGCGCGGACCGCCGTCGACCATGTAGTTTTCCGGATGCACTTCCAGCCACACGCCGGCCTCGGTGCAGGCCAGGGCCTCGTCGAGGTGCTGCGGCTTGAAGCCGACGCCGGCGGTGAGCGCGGTCATGCGGACGAGCCTCAGGCCTTGCTCTGCTCGAGCGTGCCGTGGCCGTTCGGGGTCTTGATCGCGGTGCAGGTGCCCAGCGGCACGAGCTTCCACGCGTTCTTCTGGAAGTCTTTCTTCGCGGTGCCCGCGCAGGTGGTGCCCGGGCCGGCGGCACAGTCGTTCTGACCGGCCTTCGCGACGCCCCAGCACTTTTCCGAGCCTTGCGGCTTGGCGTCGTCGGCATGGGCGACACCCGCCACGAGGGCGGCGACGGCGAAGGCGAACGAGGCGGCGTGACGATGGTTCATGGCGATGTCCTTGAGGTGGGGCCCGGGCCACATGCCCGGGTTCGAGGATTCATTCGTCCCGCCACGGCATCCGGTTACACCGTCATGCCCGCGAAAGCAGAAATTCAGAACCTCGCGGCATGAACATGGAGCGAGGTGTAACCAGGCGCCCCGCGCGCACGAATAACCGCTCATGCACACCCGTCACCTCATCGATGTCCTCGCCAGCGACACGCGCCCCGTGCGCCGGCACGCGGTGGCGACGCGCCTGGCCTGGTCCACGCTGACCGGCATCGGCGTCGCGCTGATCCTGCTGCTCACCTTCGGCGGCATGCGCGGCGATCTTCCCGACGTGCTCGACAACCCCGTGTTCTGGTTGAAGTCGCTCTTCCCCGCCAGCGTGGCCACCGCCGCCTTGGGGTTGGCCGCGCGCCTGGGCCGGCCCGGCGCACGCACGCGGTCGGCCTGGCTGCTGCTGGCGCTGCCCGTGCTCGCGGTGTGGTTCGCGGCGGGCTGGGTGCTGGAGTCGGCGCCCCCTTCGCTGCGCATGCCGCTGCTCTTGGGGCAGACCTGGCGCGTGTGCTGCTTCAACATCCTGGCCCTGTCCGTTCCCACCTTCATCGCCACCTTCTGGGCGGTGCGAGGGCTCGCCCCCACGCGCCTGACGCTGGCGGGCATGGGCGCCGGCATCCTCGCCGGGGCGCAGGCCGTGCTCGTCTACACGCTCTACTGCACAGAAATGGCCGCGCCGTTCTGGGCCACGTGGTACGTGCTGGGCATGGCGCTGCCCACGGTGCTCGGCGCCCTGCTCGGCCCGAGGCTCTTGCGATGGTGAGCGCGGCACGGGTATACCGTGCGCCATGGAGACCCTGGCGATGACGACGCGAACCACGGCATCGGCCGGCGTCTCCGCCGCCGAGATCGAACTGCATGCGCGCTTCGTGGCCGGCCTGCGCGGCGACGCCGCGGAGTATCGCCGCTTCCTCGACGGCCTCACCGGTTTCCTGCGCGCCTACCTGCGCCGCCGCCTGCCGCGCGCGCTCGACGACGTGGAGGACATCCTCCAGGAAACCCTCCTGGCCGTGCACAACGCCCGGCACACCTATCGCGAGGACCAGCCGCTCACGGCGTGGGTCCACGCCATCGCCCGCTACAAGCTCATGGATTTCTTCCGCGCCCACGCCCGCCGCGAGGCCCTGCACGAGCCGATCGACGACGATCCGCGCATCTTCGTCGACGCCGACACCGAGCCCGCCGACGCCCGTCGCGACGTCGGGCGCCTGCTCGAAGGCCTGCCCGACCGTCACCGCGTCCCCATCGAGATGGTGAAGATCCAGGGCCTGTCCGTGGCCGAGACCGCCCAGCGCACCGGCATGTCCGAGTCGGCGGTGAAGGTGGGCGTGCACCGGGGCCTGAAGGCGCTGGCCGCCGCCCTGCGAGGCAGCTTATGAAAACCGACGACCTGATTTCGATGCTCGCCCGCGAGGCACCGGCGGTGGACCGCCGCGTGCCCGCGCGCCGTTACGCCCTCGCCGTGCTCACCGGCGCGGCTGGCGCCGTGCTGCTGATGGCCTGCCTGCTGGGCCTGCGCCCCGACCTCGGCGCCGCCGTGCGCCTGCCCATGTTCTGGTTCCGCCTGGGCTACGCCGCCACCATCGGCGCCGCCGCGCTGTGGCTGGTCATCCGGCTCGCGCGTCCGGGCGCCACGGTCGGCTCGCGCTGGGCGGCGGTGGCGGCGCCGATCGCCGCGGCCTGGGCCGCCGCCGCGGCCATCCTCGCGCGCACGGCCGCCGACGAGCGCGTGGCGGCCTGGCTGGGGCATACCTGGAAGGTCTGTCCCGTCCTCATCGGCATCCTCTCGATACCGGCCTTCGTCGCCATGATGTGGGCGGTGCGCGGCATGGCCCCGACCCGGCCCCGGCTGGCCGGTGCCGCCACCGGCCTGTTCGCGGGGGCCACGGCCACGGTCGCCTACTGCCTGCACTGCCCCGAGATGGCTCCGCCGTTCTGGGCGTTCTGGTACCTGGTGGGCATGCTCGTCCCGGCGACCGTCGGCGCGCTCGCCGGCCGCCGCCTGCTGCGCTGGTAAGTCGCCTGGCTACCCCATCAATCCCGGCGCCAAATCGGCAAACGTGAATGCGGCCCCCTAAAGCCCGATGGCGGCGAGGCCGATGAACCTTCAGACTATAGGCGTCGTCGTATTCGGGCCGCTCCCGCGTCCGCCGGCGCAGTAGGCCGGCCGTCGGGCACCCCTCGACGACCGCCCCTGTTTGGACCGCTGTTCAGGACGAGGGCGCCACGTGATCGCAAAATTCAAGGATCCGTCCATCTGGGGACCCCACCTCGCGGTGGCGGCTGCCTATGCCGCTTGCTATGAGGTGGTGCGGTATTTCTCATTTACCCATTGGATGATCACGGCAGGCCTTCGCCTGGGTTGCCTCTTGCTCGTACAGCGACGCTTCTGGCCGGCGCTCGTTCTCGGCGAATTTTTGCCCATCGCAGAAAAGATTTTCTTGGGAGGCGCCCCATTCGGCGCGGCCTGGGCATCGATCGCCACGATTCCCCCGATCCTCCTGTGCGCCCCGGTTTTCGCGCTGCTGCATAAGCATATGCCGCTCATTCGCGAAGACGGCCGAGCGAACATGGTCATGATCCTCACCGCCGCCCTCGTATGCGCAGGAGCCACCACTGGTATTGGCTCCATGGCGCTATCGGTGATCGTGATGCCGGATGGCAGCACGCCTCCTCCGGTCTCCGTGCCGATCGTGCTGGCGTGGCTGCTCGGCAATTACCTTGGAGCGCTTACGATCGTTCCCACCGTGCTTGCGTTGCGAGAGCGCATCATGCGCATCGATGGACCACTCACGTGGGCTCACGTGTGGCATAGCCCACTGCTCAGGGAAATTCTTTGCGTAGAGGGCCCCATCCTGATCGCCTTGCTCGCGGCCGTGCATTTCATTGGCGGTAACACGACCCCCTACATGCGCATGGCGATGGTGATTCCAGTCGTCGTTCTGGCGGTAAGGCATGGCTGGCACGGTGCGGCCATCGGCGGGATGCTGGCCAGCGTAGCACTTGCGGAGAGCGCCATCGCCACCCGTGATCCATCTATGATCCCGGCCCAGGTCACGCTTGCCTTCGCCATTTCCACATCGCTTCTGCTCGGACTGCGAGTAACGGAACGCCGTGCCGTAGCCAAGCAAGCCGATGCACGGATCAACCCCGTAACGCGTTGATCCGCGCATCTCCCTCACGCTTTTATCAGCGGAAGGCTCCCGTGCATTCGACCGGATTTTGAGCGCAATTCACTGGGGCGGCCATCAGGCGCATCGTGCCGTCCGGTTGCGGTGCCGCAAACACCTTGATGTTGTTTCCCTGATACACCGTCTCACCCGTCGTGCTCGCAGGCGCGGGCATCGGCTCATCAGGCGTGGCGAGTTCGGCCGTACCGATCGGCAAGCCGACGAGGCTATATGGCGTGCGGGCAAACGCACCACGCACGTTACCGTTGGCATCGTTCACCTGGATATAACGGGTATTGCCACGCTCGAACACGTAGACGTGGTAGTTCGGGCTCGAGCTGACGTCCGTGGCATTCGGCCAGGACTGCCCCAGGCCGCTGACGGCGGCCTGCTGCGCGTGGGCGGAGAACGGGACGGCGATCAGGGAGGCGAGAAGAAGGACGGAAAGGGTACGCATTGGGAGTTCTCCTGGAACGATGGGAGGGATGGCCGACGCTGGACATCGGCACGAGAACACCAGCCCGCCCTTGCAAAAGAGCGGCTGGTATAAGCACTTTCCTGCAACTGCACCTCAGTTTTGGAGGTGGTGCCGATTACGCGCATGTTTCAGGTCAAATGAAAGCACCCGAAAACGGCCGAAATCCGCCCTCGTGCAGGCGGGGCAAGCATATGTTCGGCGGGTGTCGCGGCCTGAGACCGAACGGGAAAGGTTAGTCGCGGCTGGATAAACGCTTCCCGACCGGTCATCGGGTCACGTCCTAGGACACCTGCCGGTAAGCTGAGTCCGGCGCCGGAACGACCGGCGCCCTCCCCGGTGACCGGGCCGAATCCACATACACCTTGCCCGTGTCGTCGAAGCGTCCCTACCGGAGGGTGGGAGCCGATCGCATCGGCGAAAGGCGCACGCCACGAAGCGTGGCATGCCCGCACCATCGGCGCCCCCATGAGTAACTTCGGCGTAAAAAAAGCCCTTCCGGCGAACCGGAAGGGCTCTCGATGTACCGACACACGTCAACCCGGTGACGGGGCGGCCCCATGGAAGGACCTCGGCACCCCCATCCTCGATCGCGAGACACGTCATTCGATGTCAGATCGATGAAAGGTCACCAGACCTTCCGGAGATAATTTCCGAATTATCTTAAGAGACGTGACGTCATCGGCGATGCCGTCACTGCATGGTGGCGATCCCGGCCCGCAAGGCATAGCGGGTCAGCTCGGCGATGCCCTCCACGCCCAGCTTGGACTGGATGTGTTCCCGGTGCGTACCCACCGTCTTCATGCTGATGTGCAGGCGATCGGCGATCTTCCTCGTGCTGAGGCCCTCGGCGTAGAGCTGGAGCACCTCCCGCTCGCGCGGTGTCAGCACCGATTCGTCGCCCTTGCCGCCGCGGCAGAAGGCCTCCACGAGCACGTGGGCCAGCTCGGGGCTGACGTGGTATCGCGCCGCCAGCACGCTGTCGATGCCCTCCACGAGGTGGTCGAAGGCGCAGCGCTTCAGTACATAACCATGGGCGCCGGCGTCGAAGGCCGCGCGCACGCTGGAACGATCGCCGTTCTCGGACAGGCACAGCATGCGCGTGGCCGAGCAGCGCGCGGCGACCCGGCGGGCCATCTCGAAACCGCCCATGCCGGGCATCGCGTCATTGAACACCATGAGATCGGGCCGATGGTCCAGACACAGGCGGAGGCCTTCCCTGCCGTCACCCGTGCTGCCCACCACCTCGAAGCGATCGTTGGCCGCCAGCAGCGCCGCCAATCCTTCCCGCATGATCCTTTGCTCATCCGCGAGCACCACTCTTACGGGCCGGGAAGCGCCCATCCGCCCGATCTCGGGCGCCTCGCGACGCGGCTGTGACAGAATGCGCTCCACAGGACGGCCGTCCAGGTAACTTCCTTGCATTTACCTACTCCGGTTTAAGACTTCGCCTACCGTCGCAGATGACGCCAGCCGAAGTCCTTCCCGGAAGCTTACGGCCCGGAAATCGATTTCAGTTCAGGCACACCCAGCAAGATGTCGATGCACGGCGGAGACCGCCCCCACCACGCCCTTAGGCCATTCACCGTCGGCGAATGGCACGTTTTCCCGATGCACCGGCGCATCGAGCGTTCGAACGAACGGCGAACGCTGGAGCCGCGCCATGTCGACGTACTGGCGTACCTGGCCTCGCACGCGGACGAAGTGATCGGAGTGGAACGCCTCCTCCAGGCATGCTGGGGAAACGTCTTCCACGGCGACAACCCCGTGCACAAGACCATCGCGATGCTGCGCAAGGCACTGGGCGACGATGCGCGTTCGCCGCGCTATATCGCCACGGTACGCAAGCGAGGCTATCAGTTGATCGCGCAGGTGGGCCAGGCCGCGCCCCCCGCACAGATCATCCCGAATCCGATGCGCATGCCATATCGCGGGCACCTCCCTTACGGCGTGGACGACGCGGGCGTTTTCTTCGGTCGCGCGCGCGCCACGGCCGAACTGCGTGACACCCTGTTCGATAGCTGTGCCCGTGGTCGCCGCGTCGTCGTGGTGCATGGCGCCAGCGGCTGCGGCAAGACGTCGCTCGTCCACGCCGGCCTGCTCGCCTCGCTGTCCACACCGTCGGCGCGCCACGAATTTCCACTCGCTTCATGGATGCAGGTCGCGCCGCACAGCGGCGGCGACGTGCAAGGCGTGCTCGCGGCCACGCCGCCGCACGAACGCGTCATCCTCGTCGCCGACGGCATCGAACGCATGCATCCTTCGACGGCACCGATGCTCGACCGCTTCGTGGCCGATCCACGCGTCATGATCGTGGCCACGTGCCGCCACACCGAACTGGCGACGATGCGGCGCCACCCCTCGTGGGCCGCCCTCATGCGTGGCAGTGCGGATTACGCCGTGTCCGCGCCGAGCGCGGGGGAGATCGCCTCGATCATCCGCGACCCCGCGCGATCATGCGGGCTGCGCTTCGGCCGCGATCCGGTCGACGCCCGCCAGCTCGACGACGTATTGCTGCATGACGCGTGGAAGCATGCCGGATCCCTTCCCGCGCTCCAGTACCTGCTTCGCCGGCTTTGCGAAGCGCGCGACCACCTCGGCGTCATGCCGTTCGAGGCATATCGCGCCATCGGCGGCATCGACGGCGCGCTGGCGCGCGATGCCGCACGGCGGTTGCTGGAAAGCGGATCCACGCGGGGCGGCGTGCTGCCGCGGTTGCTGCGCCGCCTGGTGTGGACGGCCACCGACGGCGTGTTCCGCTCGCAACCGGTACCTTACAACACGCTCGACGATGAGGAACTCGCCCTGGCCGACGAGCTCGTCGAATCGCGCCTGCTCGCCAGCCAGTTGATCGACGGACGTGCATGCATCACCGCACCGCGTCCGTCGGCCACCGTGCTGTTGGCCGACGCGTTGCCTTCCTGACGGTGGACGACGCGACCTATTCCGCCCGATTCTCGCGCACATGCGGCAAAGGAAGCAGGCGCTTGTCGAGTTTCGCGGCCACGCCGACGCTTCGTCCGGCGAGGTTCGCCACGTCGTAGTGGATCGCGCTGCCCATCACCTGCGCCGCCTGCGACAGGGTCATGCCGTAGTCGTTGCGTAGCCATTGGATCATGCCCGTGCTGGCCGCCTTCAAGGCATCGTCCAGCGACCCTGCCTGACCGAGCACCATGATGCGTTCGGGCGATTCGACGCGCGGCATCGATATGGGACGACCATGGATGAGATCCACCGTGACGGTGACGTCCATCGACGTTTCCAGCGCGTACTGGCTGGTTTCGCCGTCGCCCTGGAGGGCATGCGCGTCGCCGACATACAGCAGCGCGCCGGGTTGCTGCACCGGGAGATAAACGGTGTTGCCTTCGATCACCTCGTTGAAATCCATGTTGCCGCCGAAACGGCTCGTATCGCCCGTCGAGATGGGCGGCATCCCGAATCCCGGTGCGACGGCCAGGCCGCCGAGCATCGGTTTGACCGGCACCACGTAATCGCGCAATGCGCCCGAAGCGTTCTCCGGGCGTGCAAGCCCCTTCTCGCGATCGAGGATCCAGCGAACGGGTTTCCCCAGGTGCCCGGCGTCGGGGACCAACGATGCACCGAGCGCGCGACCGACGATGGTGTCGAGGCTGTCGGCATAGTCGCGATCGAGGCGCAGGCGGCGGATGTGCACGACCAGCGTGTCGCCGGGAACGGCGCCCGCGACGAAGAACGGGCCGGTCTGCGGATTGCCGAACAGGGCTCGCGTCACTCCCGTGGCGTCCACGCCTCCCGAGTCGAGCGTGGTGGTATGGATGGTGTCGCCCGGCCAGACGACGAGCACGGGTTTCCGATCGGCGTCCCACGTATTGGAGTAGCTGTCGGGCCGGTAGTCCCACAGGCGGGGCCCACCCGTCCTCTCGGGGAGTTTCCAACCCGTCACCGCATGCGTCACCCGACGGTTGCCGTCATTGGGGTCAGGAAGGTCGGCCGTGCCGGTCACGTCGTCCTTCGTTCGACGAAGCCGGTATCGCGAGACCCGGCCTTGCCCGTCGGTGCTGTCGAACACCAGTTCGCGACCGTCGGCCTTGCCGGTGATGGCATCGCCGTCGAGGCTGCCTTCGAGCCGGACCTTGTCCGGGTGCGCGATCAAGGTGGAGAACGCTGGGGAGTGCCACAAATCGGTGCGGAGAATCCACGTATCGCCGGCGTGGCTCGTGGCTGAGAGGATCACCACGGCAAGGGCCAGAACGGGTCGGATAGCTGGAACCACGGTCGCTCCTCCAGATTGACTACATTTGTAGTCAAGACTACATGTGTAGTCACGAGAGGGGAAGTGACCTATGGACTACGTCGTCATGGCCTGTCCTGGCGCACTGCTCACAGCAGAAGAAGCGCGACGTACGCGGAGGATCAGGTCACCGGGACGCGGCTGCCGTGAACGAGCCGTCGGGATACTGGTCGACGATGAACTCGACGAATGCCCTGACTTTCGGACTCTGCAGGCGACGCGAGGTATGCAACACCCAGAGTTCGACTTCGCTGCCTACGCTCCCCCACGTCACCACCGTCCCACGCTCGATGGCACTCCCCAGGATGGATTGCGGCAGGAGCGCCACGCCCGCGCCGGCGGCGACGGCATCGCGCACCATCAAGAGCGACGAGAGGCGGAGCACCGGCTGCGGAAACACGGTGAGTCCGCCCCCGCGAGCCGTCCAGACATCACCGTCCCGGTAGGTGCTCATCACGACGGCGGGTACGGTAACAGGGCCCTCGCCGTGCTCCCTGGGTATCGGAATCGAGGGCGGCGCCGCCAGCACGAGACGGTCCCTGGCGAAGCATCGTCCCACGAGGTTGCTGTCGTCCTGCGGGTTGATGCGAATGGCGATGTCGAAGTGCTCCTCGACCAGATCGACGAAACGATCTTCCGAGATGGTCTCGACCTGGACCTCGGGATACGACGCCACGAACCGGGCGACGAGCGCACCCAAGGCCACCTGGGAGAAGAGTTGCGGAGCGGCGATGCGCAATCGGCCCCGCGGCGCCCCCATGCCGTCCCGCGCGGCGGCGAACGCTTCACCGACCTCGCGAAGGGGGCCTTCGGTCCGGCTCAGGAGCGCCTGCCCGGCCTCCGTCAGCGCGAGGCGCTGGCTCCCTCGCTCCACCAGGCGAACGCCCAGCGCCTCCTCGAGATCCGCGACCCGGCGCGACAGCGTCGCCTTGGACCGGCCGGTTGCCCGGCTGGCCTTGCCAAAGCCGCCGTGGGTCGCCACCAGCTGAAAATCCTCGAGAGCGCTCAGATCCATACCGTCTCATTTTTGATACGAGGTATCTCCATTCTACGATCTGTGTTTCTCCCATGGCACTACCTATCGTAGTGGACACCTCACTCATACCTTTCGGGAGACACACCATGACCATCCTCGTTACCGGCGCCACCGGCACCGTTGGCCGCGAAGTCGTCCATCAGCTCGTCAAGCGCGGCGCCGACGTCAGGGCGCTCGTTCGCGATCCTTCCAAGGCCAGGCTGCCCGAGGGCGTGGCGATCGCCCAAGGCGACCTGCTCGACGTCGATTCCCTCCGCAACGCCTTCACGGGCGTATCCACGCTGTTCCTGTTGAACGCGGTCACCTCCGACGAGTTCACGCAGGCCCTCGTCGCGCTCAACGTGGCGCGCGAGTCGGGCATCGAGCGCATCGTGTACCTGTCGGTGATCCACAGCGACGTCTACGTCAACGTGCCCCATTTCGCCGTCAAGTTCACGGTGGAGCGCATGATCGAAACCATGGGGATCCACGCGACCATCCTTCGCCCGGCGTACTTCTTCGACAACGATCGCTCCATCAAGGACGTGATCATCGAGCACGGCATCTACCCCATGCCGATCGGCGGCAAGGGGCTCGCGATGATCGATGCACGCGACCTCGGCGAGATCGCCGCCATCGAACTGCAGCGCCGCGAGCAGGCCGACACGCCGCTTCCGCTGGAACGGTTCCATGTCGTGGGGCCGGAGACGTTGACCGGTCAAGACATCGCCGGCATCTGGTCCGACGTGCTCGGCCGTCCGGTGGCGTATCCCGGCGAAGACCCGGCGGGATTCGAAGCCAACCTGCGACAGCACATGCCCGGCTGGACCGCCTTCGACATGCGCCTGATGAGCGAACGCTTCATCAGCGACGGCATGCTGCCCGTACCCGGCGATGTCGAGCGCCTGACGACCATGCTGGGACGCCCGCTCCGGTCGTACCGCGACTTCGCACGCGAGGTGGTTCAAGCCGGCTGAGGGAACGTGGGCGCGAGGTCTCGCGGAGCAAGGCCTCGCACCCACGTTCCGGTGACGCCGTTTTACTTATGCGCGGCGATGATCTCGCTGAGGTAGTCCGGCGTGCCCTCGACGCGTACGAGGTGCGGGTACTGTAAGCCGTCGTGGTAATCCACCGGTACCGTGCGATAGCCACCCTGGTATTTGAGTAGCAGCACGATGGGCGATTGCCCGCCCTTGGCGGCGGCGATCTCGTTCTTCAGCACGTCTTTCGAATACGCCTTGCCGTTTACCGCGACCAGGGTCGCGCCGGTGCTGACACCGGCCTTGAAGGCGGGACCATCCCAGCGCACGTCGTTGACCTCACCCTCGTCGTTCATCGTCAGGCCGATCGACCAGGCGAAGTTGTACAGATGCCGGGATGGCTCATGGCGGCTGTTGTATTGCTTTTCGTATGCGCTTTCCTGATCGGTGTAGACCAGCTTCCAGCCGGTGGCCGCGATGCCATCGAGCAGCGGCGGGTTGACCGTCGCGACATGCGCGCGCAGGAAGGTGGCCCAATCGTACGGGGCCACGCCGTTCAAGGTGGCCACCACCTCGTCGAAGGTGTAGGTCCTGGGCACATAGCTGCCGTCGTCGACACCGAAGAACGCATGCGCGAAATCGTCGAGCGATTTCCTGTCGTGCGTGAGGCCGCGCAGTTTGGCGTCCACTTCCAGCCACATCATCTGGCCTGCGCTGTAATACTCCTCGCTCATCTGCCAGCTGCGATACGGCAGTGCCGTCCGGTGGGCGGCCGTCGGATCGTTGGTGGTGTCCTCGAGCGTACGCCACTGGAACCCGACGCGATTGCGATCGTAGTTGGCGGCCGTCATGGCCAGGGCATCGCGGAACTGCTGCGGCGACCAGATGCCCGAGCGCGCGGTCAGCACGAATCCCCAGTACTGGGTCTGCCCTTCGTACACCCAGAGCAGCGAATCGCCCATGGGCACGTTGAAATTGGGCGTCCAAAGATCGGCGGGGCGGCGGAATTTGCCGTTCCACGAATGCACGTATTCGTGAGCCAGCAGGTCGCGCTCGGGCGCCGCCTCGTTCCAGGCGGTGAAGTAATCCGAACCCAGGCCGTCCTCGCTGGATTGATGATGTTCCGTGCCGTTGCCACCCAACTGGTCCGACAGGGAGAACAGGAAGTCGTAGTGATCGTAGTGATGTGAACCGAACAGTTTCACCGCTTGCGTGACCAGCGCGCGATGCACCTTGACCTGCTCGGGCGTCATCTCCAGGTCGCCGGGCTTGTCGCCGAAGACATCCAGGTGCACCGGTGCCTTGTCACCCGGATTCAAGTCGACGCGCTTGAAGTAGCGGCCCGCGTACACGGGGGAATCGACGAGATTGTCGAACGTCACCGGCTTGAAAGTGGTGGTATCGCCGGACGGTGAAGCCGTTTCCAGGGCCGTGCCGAACTGCCAGCCATGCGGCAGCGTCATGCTGGGCACGAACGTGATGCCCCGCGTGAAATAGCCGGCTGGGTACAGGGCGACCTTGCTCCACTCCATGTCCATCATGCGATCGGTGATCTCGAAGCCGCCGTCGCGCGGCGAGAGGTACTGAAACTCGGCGTCGATCGCCGATACATCCGTGGGCACATCGAGATGGAAGGCGTACACGTTGTACGTGTCGCGTTTCCACGCCAACGGCTTGCCATTCGCCGTGAGCTTGAGTCCGGCGAGCATCGCGATCGGGCCGGACGGCGAATGGTCACCGGGTATCCACTGGGGATACAGAAGCGTCAGCTCGCCTGCCTTGACCGGTATCGTTTCATGGACGCGAAAAATGCCTTGGGCCGTATCGCTGGCATCGACATGAAGCTTGATCTGCCCCGTGTAAGGCACATCCCGCGGTGGCGGCACCGCGTCGTTGCCGATCTGCTCGGCAACGGCGGAACCTGCCGCCGTGCCTGTGATCAAGGCCAAACCAAGCAAGAATTTACGATGGGCGGCAAGCGACGCAATGCGACGAACGTGGGACATGGCGGTATCCGGCGATGGGACGATAAGCGCGCAACTTACCATCACCCCCATCGCCGGGAGAAACGATCGCGCCGAGTGCCCCCAACCGATGGCACGGATGTGGTGAAGATGAAACCCGTAATATCTACCTAGGGCGCCTGATGCGTCCTCCCCCCACTCATCGAGGTGTTTCATCCATGCGTGCATTGCTATCGGCTGCCCTGCTGTCCACCCTGCTCATCGGCACGCCCGCATTCGCGGCTACCGGCGCCGGAAAGATCGAAGGCCACTGCAAGGCCGGCCAACAGCTGGTGATCACCGCCGAGCGTTCGAAGGCGGTCGTTGGCGCGACGTGCGACAAGGCAGGTACCTTCCACGTCGACGACCTGGCGCCGGACCAGTACTTCATTCATACCGGTGGCTCCACATCGGATGCTGACGCGACCGGCGTGCCGGTGCTGGCGGGTCGCGTCTCTTCCGTCGACGTGAAATAGCACCGCGACATCGAGTACCGACACTGACGCCGGGGCGGCTGTCGGTGCTCTGCCAACAAGCTACGTCGTGTCAGCGTGCGTCGTGGGAATAGGTCAAAACACGTACGTTCCGGGTCCGTGCCTGATCGGTGGCATGAATGACGTCAGGCGCGCGCCTTAGCGGACTCGCCGAAGCGGTATGTCGTCGCTTGCAGGAAAGGAGTTGGACCGAACGGCAAGTCCTGAAAAGCAAAAGGCCTCGCTTTCGCGAGGCCTTTTGCTTGTTTGGCTGGGAGACTAGGATTCGAACCTAGATAAACGGAGTCAGAGTCCGTTGTCCTACCGTTAGACGATCTCCCAATAAACCGGGCTTCGATGCGCTCTGACCTTGGAGCACCGAAGTTTGAAGCGCGATGATTAGCGCTTCGAGAACTGCGTGGCGCGGCGGGCCTTGTGGAGACCGACCTTCTTACGCTCGACTTCGCGGGCGTCGCGGGTCATGAAACCGGCCTTGCGAAGCGGCGACTTGAGCGCTTCGTCGTACTCGACGAGGGCGCGGGCGATGCCGAGGCGAATGGCGCCGGCCTGACCCGTGATGCCGCCACCGGCGACGGTGACCATGATATCAAACTTCTCGGAATTGTCAGTCAGCTCGAGCGGCTGACGGACGATCATGCGCGAGGTTTCGCGGCCGAAAAACTGATCGAGCGGCTTGCCGTTGACCACGATGCCACCGGTGCCCTTGCGGAGGAACACGCGGGCGGCGGAGGTCTTGCGGCGGCCGGTACCGTAATTCTGCTGGGTAGCCATGTCGGTTCCTTAGATTTCCAGCGCCTGCGGCTGCTGTGCGGTGTGCGGGTGTTCGGCGCCGCCGTACACCTTGAGCTTGCGGTACATGGCGCGACCCAGCGGGTTCTTCGGCAGCATGCCCTTGACGGCGATCTCGATCACGCGCTCCGGGTAGGTGGCCAGAAGATCCTTGAGGCTGGTGGTCTTCAGGTTGCCGACGTAGCCGGTGAAGCGGTGGTACATCTTGTCGTCCAGCTTGGCACCGGTGACAGCGACCTTGCCGGCGTTGATCACGACGATGTAGTCGCCGGTATCGACGTGCGGGGTGAACTCCGGCTTGTGCTTGCCACGGAGACGGCGAGCGACCTCGGTCGACAGACGACCCAGGGTCTTGTTCGTGGCGTCGATCACGAACCAATCGCGCTTGACGCTCTCCGGCTTGGCGCTGAACGTTTTCATTTCGAAAATACCTGGTTTGCCGCCGTGAGAGGCGGAACACGGAATCGGTGAAAGCAAAGACGCGAGAGAATAGCGGAACCGCCCTTCATCGCGCAAGCCCACCAGATAGGTGAGCTTCGGGCCGACAATCATAACATGACAACATGGCCGTATCGCAACCCCGCCACGGACGGGACATCCATCGGCGCGACAAGCGGCCGCAGCGGCGATGGCTCCGTTCGGGGCGGCGCGCATTGTAACGTGTGTCATCCCCCTTCGTCAGGAGTCTCCCATGTCCGTCCGCACGCTGAGCCCTTTCGACCGCCTGCTGGCCGGCCTGGAGCGCGCCATGGAGGCGGTGGCCGGTTCGCCCGAGGCGGCACGCCCCTCCCCGGGAGACGTCGTGCCCGACGCCGCGATGGACGATGCCGAGCGTCGCCACGCCGCGGGGCTGATGCGGATCAACCACGTCGGCGAGGTCTGCGCCCAGGCGCTTTACTACGGTCAGGCCGCCCTGGCCCGCACGGACGAGACCCGCGCCCACCTCATGCACGCCGCGCAGGAAGAAACCGACCACCTTGCCTGGTGCGCTGAGCGCCTGAAACAGCTCGACAGCCGCCCCAGCCTGCTCAATCCGCTCTGGTACGCCGGCAGCTACGCCATCGGCGTGGCAGCGGCGGCCGTGGGCGACCCGATCAGCCTGGGCTTCGTGGTGGAAACCGAACGCCAGGTGGAGGCTCACCTCGCCGAGCATCTCGAGCGCCTGCCGTCGCAGGACGAGCGCTCCCGCGCCATCCTGCGCCAGATGCAGGTTGACGAGGTGCGCCACGCCGAGGCCGCGCAGGCTCGCGGCGGCGTCGACCTGCCCTTCCCCATTCCGCGCCTGATGCAGGCGGCCTCCGCCGTCATGAAGACGGTGGCCTACCGTCTCTAGTGGCAGAAGCCGTATCCGCGCCCCTGCACGTGGAAGTGGGTGCGGTGGGCCGCGTTGTAATCCGGCCCCAGGAAGGCGCCGAAGTAGTGGCAGCCGTCGCCCTGCAAGGCCCGGAGAAACGGCGCGCGGGCGGGGTCGACCCAGTCCTCTTCGATGCTTACCCGGCGGCCGTCGCCCAGCCGGAACCCCGTGATGTCGAAGGCGTCCGCGCGGGCATGGCGGCTGAGCGGCGCCTGGTCGCGGTGGTAGACATTGCGGCAGGCATAGCTGCCCACGTGATCGATGGCGCGCACCGGCTGGCCGAAGGCGACCCGCGCATCCGGTTGCAGCACGTTGCGGTCGAACAGCACCAGCGAGGCCGCGAGACGGCAGGTGAGCATCACGGGCGAGGCGAGCTTCGCATCGGCGAGCGCGGAGAGGCGCACCGCGTTCGACCAGCCGCATCCGCCGGCCTGCTCACGATCGGCCAGCGGCTCGAAGACGGCTCCGGCATCGCGCAGGGCCGCCCGGCAGCGTGGCGCATCGTCGGCCAGCCGGGAAAGCTTGTAGCCGAGGAAGAGATCGGGCTCGGCGCGCAGGTCCAGCGGCGCCCACGGGTTGTAGCGGTCGGGCGGCCGCCAGCCGCTGGACCAGACCAGGGCCACCACGGCCAGCAGGAGGGCAAATAGCAGCCAGGCACGCATGGACGCACCCTAGCCGGGACGAGGTGAAGCCCAACGAAAAAGCCCCGCTTTCGCGGGGCTCGTCGTCACATCAGGTTGCGGCCGTGAAAGAGCTCTTCGATCTCGCGGCGCAGCAGCGATTCGATGCGCTGGCGCTCCTTGAAGGAGAGGTCGTCGGCCTGGGCCTCGAACAGGTAGGTGTCGAGGTCGAAGTCCTTGATGTGCATCTTGGTGTGGAAGATGTTTTCCTGGTAGACGTTCACGTCGAACATCTCGTACTTCTGGCGGATGTGCTTGGCCAGGTAGTCCTGCACCGAGTTGATCTTGTGGTCGATGAAGTGCTTCTTGCCCTTCACGTCGCGCGTGAAGCCGCGCACGCGGTAGTCGGCGATGACGATGTCCGACTCGAAGCTGTCGATCAGGTAGTTGAGCGCCTTCAGCGGGGAAATGACGCCGCAGGTGGCCACGTCGATGTCGGCGCGGAACGTGGCGATGCCGTTGTGCGGGTGCGTTTCCGGATACGTGTGGACGGTGATGTGGCTCTTGTCCATATGCGCCACGACGGCGCCCGAAATGGTGTCGCGGCCCAGCTTCTCGACCACCGGTTCCTCGGAGATGAGGATGGTGACCGACGCGCCCTGCGGATCGTAATCCTGGCGGGCGATGTTCAGGATGTTGGCGCCGATGATCTCGGCCACATCCGTAAGAATTTGCGTCAGGCGGTCGGCGTCGTACTGCTCATCGATGTATTCGATGTAGTTCTGACGCTGCTGCTCCGAGACGGCGTAACAGATATCGTAAATGTTGAAGCTCAACGCCTTGGTAAGGTTGTTGAAACCCTGCAGGCGAAGGCGGGGAAGCGGTTTGACCACAGCGACTCTCCGAGGCCGGGGAACGGCCAGCAGCAGACGCGGGTTAGCAGCAAGGGTCCCCGCAATAGGATGAAAGGCGACGCGCAGACGGGCAGTGTGCCCGCCCCTCGTGAACGGCGTGAGACAGGGCCCATGCGCCGAGGGGGTGAAATTATGGGGCAAGATGGTCAGGATTTGAACACGTTCCGTGATCCCGTCCCCCGAATAGGTGGATTCCGGTGACCGGATGTCTGCCATAATCCGGACACGGGGACATGGCGAGTCGACGACGCCTGACGGTTTTCCGTCGGGGCCGTCGACGTTGGGGGTCATGCCATGCCATTGAGGCTTAACGGAATCCGCTGTGGCACAACTTAAATATCTGTTGCAACAGGCGTTCGAACGGTCACAGGCCCCTTCGAGCTTCGCCCCCGATCCGGCCGCGATGGGCCGCTTTCTCGACGCCTGTCACCGGCGCCGCTATCCCGGCAAGACGGCGATCATCCGCCCCGGCGATCCGGCCAATACGCTCTATTACGTGGTGGACGGCTCCCTGGCCGTCTGCACCGAGGACGAGGAAGGCCGCGAGCTGATCCTGGCCTACATCAACCGGGGCCAGTTCATCGGCGAGATGGGCCTTTTCGTGGAGCAGGCGCAGCGCGAGTCGCTGGTGCGCACGCGCACGGCCTGCGAGATGGCGGAGATCAGCTACGAGCGGCTGTTCCAGCTGCTCGAAGGCCCGCTGGCCGCCGAATGTCCCAAGCTGCTGTTCGCCATCGGCTCCCAGCTCACCCACCGCCTGCTGCGCACCTCACGCCAGGTGAGCCGCATGGCGTTCATGGACGTCACCAACCGCGTCTCGCGCACGCTGCTCGATCTGTGCCAGGAGCCCGACGCGATGACCCACCCGGACGGCACGCAGATCCGCATCTCGCGCCAGGAAGTCAGCCGGATCGTCGGTTGCTCGCGCGAGATGGTGGGCCGCGTGCTCAAGCAGCTCGAGGAAGAGCGCATGATCGACGTGTCCGGCAAGACGATCGTGGTGCGCGGCACCCGCTGAACCCCTCATGGTCAGGCGGACCGCCCTCGGCGGCCCGCCTTCCTACTTCACCAACTGAAGCCGCCGCCGATGCCCACCGTGCTCTCCGAGCCCGAGCTCGACGCGCCGATCGATACGCTCGCCCGGTTGCGGTTGAAGGCACGCTGGTAGCCCACAGCGACCGCCGACTGGCCGCCGTAGGCGCCCGCTCCGACGCCCACGCGGTTTTCTCCGGAAAGCCCCGAGGTGTTCATGCTCATCTGGGAAAGCGCCGTTCCCATGGCCCCCACCCGGTCGAGCCGTTGGCCGACCTTATGGAATTGGTCGTCGACGTGGTTCCGGAAGCCGTCGAAGTCGCTGCGGCTGACCGCATTGCCCACCTTGCCGTCCGTGTAGGCGTTGGCGCGCGCGAGCGTCTGCTGGTCGCCGCTGTCCGCGTAAGACTTGGCCGTGGCGAGGGCCTGGTCCACCTGGCTGACGTTGGCTGCGTCCGTGGGTGCCGTACCGGCCGCCACGTTGACGATGCGTCGCTGGTTGGCGGCACTGCCCACCGATACCGTGTTGGCCTGGTCGGCCACCGAGCCGGCGCCGAGCGCGACGCCGTTCGCCGCGATGGCCGACGCACCCTGCCCTATCGCCGTGGCCGATGCCGCCGACACGGACGAATCGGCGCCTACCGCCACCGCGTTCGTCGCCGACGCGCCGACGTTGGCGTTGCTGCCGACGGCTACGCTGCCGTCGGCGGCGATGGTGGCGTGATGGCCTACGGCGGTATCGCGCGAGTCCTTCGCGACGCTTCCGCTACCGACGGCGAGACCGTCGCCCGCGCCCGCGGGAACCGCCGGAGCATTGCCCGGCATGCCGCCGGCGATCTGCCCACGGATCTCGGCGATGCCTTGCAGCGCGCCGGAAAGTGCGTCGTCGACCGCCGTGAACGCATCCCCCACCGTGCCGTAGGTCTGGCCCTGCACGGCGTAGACGGGGGGCACGAAACCGGACAAGCCCATGCCGGCACCGCCGCCGAACGCCTTGGCGACGGCGGCGTTCACCGCCGAATCGCCCGTGCTGACCTGGCCGATGGCGGCCTGCAGCTGCGCCACGTTCACCGCGTCCGTGGCTTCGATGCCGGCGCCCAGGTTGGTGATGCGACGAGTGAACGCGGGGATCTTCTGGCCGTAGCGGTTGGTGAGCGTGCCGTCGCTGCCGATGGATACCACGTCGGCATCGTCCGTCGCCGAGTTCGCGCCCAGCGCCACGCTGTTGGCCGCATTGAAGCCGAGGCTGGCGAAATGGCCAAGGGCTACCGAATCGTCGCCCTTGGCCATGGCGAGGTCGCCGATGGCCACGCTGTTGGTGCCGTAAGCCCAGGTGGATGAACGGTCGTCGCCGCCGATGGCGATGGAATTGATGCCCGTGGCGGCAGCGTTGTAACCGATCGCGGTATTGTTCGCTTCCTGCGCATAGGCCGATTTGCCCAAGGCGATACTTGCGACCCCCTCGGCTCTCGCATGTCCGCCGACGGCCGTGGACCCGTCGGCCAGGGCCATCGCCGCCGCGCCGACGGCGGTGGATTCGTATCCGGCCGCCCGGGTCAGGTCGAACACGCCCGGGAACACCTGTGAAGCGCCACCGATCGCCGTGGCGCTCTCACCATCGGCGGTGGCGGCGGTACCGACCACGGTGGCGTTGTCGCCGATGGCCTGCGCTTCGCTGCCGACGGCCAGGCTGCCCGGGCCGAAGCTGCTCGCCAACGATCCCAGGGCGACGGCTTCGTTGCCCTGGGCCTGCGCGCTGGCACCTATCGCCATGGCGAGGTCGCCGGCCGCCGTGGTCACCTGGTCGGATACGGGCGTACCGCCACCGTCGACGGCGAGGCCGCCGATGGCAAGCGCGCCCGCATTGCCGGCCGTGGCTCCCGTACCCAAGGCGATGGCGTTGCTACCCGAGGCCGACGCGCCGTAGCCGATCGCCGCGGCGTGGTCGCCGGCGGTATTCGCCGACTGGCCCAGGGCGACGCTGCCCTCGCCCTGGGCGATCGCGCCGTTACCTATCGCCGTGGTGCCGGCGTCGAAGGCGACGGCACCCGAACCGATGGCGGTCGAATCGTCGCTGCTGGCCAGCGCGCCGGCGCCGACGGCCACGCTGTGATATCCGTCGGCGTAAGCGTCGTCACTGCCATCGGCGGCGCCGTTGGCGGCGAAATAGCCGGACGGCGTGACGTCGGCCGCTTGCAGCACGCGCAGCGAGGGAGCGATCAGCGGCGCCTTGAGGAGCGGCGCCTCGGCGTGGGCGGTTCCGGCGGCAAGGCCGGCCAGTATGGCGACCGTCATGGCATGACGGACGCAAGAACGGTAGTTCCGATACATCGATGTCTCCGAAAGGGGGTCAGGGGGCGATGAAGCTCGCCTGCACGCTGAGGTTCTGGGCATCCTTGACGCCAAGGACGCGCACGAAATACGTGCCGGCCGCGGGGCGGGCCAGCACGACGGACTCGGCGTTGCCGGCGTGGGCCGACTGGTAGTCGTAACCGCCGTCGGCGGGTCGCGCGCCGACCTTCACCTGCAAGGTCACGTCGCCGGTGCCGCCGAACGTGCGCACCACCAGGCTTCGGGCGCCAGCCGGGACATCGATCTGGTAGAACGCCGAGGTGCCCGCGTAACTGGACAGGCCATTCAGCAGCTGGCCGTTGGTGAGCTGCGGCGTATAGCTGTCGCCCAGCACCGCCCGTTGCACCGCGGCGGCCGCGTCGAGGATGCCCGCGCCGGCCGGCGTGGCCGACGGAAACGCCACCTTGGGTTTGTGCGCGGTCTGCTTCAGCACGGCGGCGACTTCAGCAGGTTGCAGCATGGCCTGACCGGCCGCCAGCCGCGCGCTCTGCATCAGGGCCACGGTACCGGCCACATGCGGCGTGGCCTGCGAGGTGCCCGCGTAGCCGCCGTACGTCGGATCGCCCGGCACGGTCTCGCCAGCATTGAGGGCCTGGTACACGAAGCCCTCGGTGACGGGATCGCCGACGGTACCGTCGTTGGCGTAGATGCCGCCGCCTGGCGCGGCGAGGGTCACCGGCTTGCCGAAGTTGGAGTAGAAGGCGAGGCGACTGGTGATGCCGACCGAAGCCACGGTGATGGCTCCCGGGCAACTGGCCGGCGAATAGAAAGCCGCATCGTCGCCGTCGTTGCCGGCCGCCACCACCACGACGGCGCCGCGCGCGTTGGCCGCGGCGATCGCCTGCTCCATGGGATCGTCGGCGGTGCACTGACCCTGCCCACCCAGGCTCATGTTGATCACCTGGGCCGGATGCGTGTTGTCCGGCACGCCGTCGACATGGCCGCCGGCGGCCCACACGATGCCGTCCGCGATGTCGCTGTCGTAACCGCCGCAATGCCCTAGTACCCGCACGGGAAGCACTTTCGCGCGGAACGCGACGCCCGCCATGCCCAGCCCGTTATCGGTCAGTTCGGCGACGGTGCCCGCCACGTGGGTGCCGTGCCACGAACTGGGCTCCATCCTGCAACTGTCCGACCACGGCGCTTCGGTGGTCCAGTCGCCGGTGTCCCAACCGCCGGGCACGCGGCTACTGTCGGCCCGCCCGGAAACGAACGGATCGCTGATGAAGTCGTAGCCCGCATCGGCGAGCGACGTATCCAGGTCCGGGTGAAGCGTGATGCCGGTATCCACCACGGCCACGGTGATGCCGTTGCCGTCGGCCAGCGACCACGCCGCGGCGACGTTCGCACCGCCCTGGTTGGGCACCGCGTCGTCGGTATCGGGCGTGCCGTCCGGGGCACGCAGGTGCCACTGGTCCTTCAGGTAATAGGTGTCGTCCGGCACCGTGACGGCGTCCGCGCGAACGTCGCGCACCGGCTGTCGCAGCCGGTCGGGCACGATGGATTTCACGGCGGGATCGGCCGCCATCGTGGCGAGAAAGGCCGCGGCCTCGTTCGCGTCGAGCCTGCGCGAAAGCTTCAGCACGCGCGCGCCGATGGCGAGTTTGCGCAGGTGCGTCACCGACGGCGCCGTGGCCCGTAAGCCCGGTGCGGAGGTAAGGCCGATGCGTCCGATGGCGGCCCCCGCCGCCTGGACGGCTGCCGTCGCGGCCGATTCGGCGGCGGTTCCCTGGCGATAGGTGACGATGAAACGGTCGAAGGATGTCTGGACCGGCGGCGTGGCGTTTCCCGCGAACGCGGGTACGGACGCTGCCATGACGAGCGCGCCCAGAAGGCGCATGCGTGGACGATGCATGGTTCGATGTTCTCCCCGAAGGTGCGAATGGACGGCCGCCGGTGCGATCCCTACCTGCCCGTACCCCTTTTGGCCGCCTAGGCGGCCATACGACGTCCCGTCGCCCGCGCTGGCGGCGGGCGAGCGGCGAACTTATGACAAAGCCGCGTCACGATCACGCACCGTCGCTGTCGGAAACTGTCGAAAACTCACGATTTGCATGACTGATGGCATGGCATCGCGGCATTGACAGTTTCGGTGCGTGAATCCCCGCCCTTTCGCGCCTATAAAGGAACCCCGATTTCCACCGGCGCAGGAGCGCGAGTGACGAACCCCATCCTCCGGCCCATCGTGGCCTGGCTGCGCGACATCCCGGGCGGCGACGACACCACGCGCGGCAATGGCGTCGCCCTTCAACTCCTGCTGATCATGATCGGCTCTTCCCTTCCGCTGATCTGGCCTTATCGCATCGCGGCGCTGATCCATCCGCTCACCCGCTCGGACTGGATCGACCTGTGCACCGATTCGATCGTGGCGGCGTCGGCGTGGGTGGGCGTGGTGAAGATCCGCCGGGGCGACGTGCAGGGCGCGACACGCCTTTTCGTCGCCAGCATGCTCCTGTCGCAGGCGCTGACCTACGTCCAGCGCGGACTGATGAGTTCCATGCTCGACCAGACCTACGTCGTGCTTCCCATCGTGCTGGGCGGGCTGATCCTCGGCAGGCGCACCCTGTGGCGGCTGTACGGCCTGCTGATCGTGCTGTTCGCGGCGGGCGGCGCGGCGGACGTATCGCGCCTCGCCGCCAAGGGCGCCCAGCACCCGATGATGGGCGCCATCAACGTGCTGCCGCTCGCGCTGAGCTACTTGGCCATCACCATGGTGCTCGACCAGTGCGTATCGACGCTGCGTGGCAGCGTCATGGCGGCCGAACGCCGCGGTCTCCGGCTCGAGGAGATGAACCGGGTACTCGAAGACGAGATCGCCGCGCACAAGAACGCGCGCGAACAGCTTATCCATGCGCAGAAGGTGGAAGCCGTCGGTCGCCTCGCCGGCGGCGTGGCCCATGACTTCAACAACATCCTCAGCGTCATCGAGGGCTATGCCGAGGCCCGCGAGGAGAGCGACGACCCGGCGGTGCTGCGCTCGGCGCTGTATGGCGTGGCGGCGGCGGCGCGGCGCGGCGCCGCCATCAGCCGCAAGCTGCTCAGCTTCGGCCGGCGCGACGTGGCCCGCCTGGAAGTGATCGACCTCAAGCGCGCCTTGCGCGACGCGCGGCAGGTCTTGAGGCAGTTGTTCAGCCAGGGCGTGGCGCTGAGCGTGGACATCGCCGACGATGCGCGTTACGTGCGCTTCGATCCCGAACAGCTCGAACTGATGATCCTCAACATCGCCGCCAACGCCCGCGATGCCATGCCGCCGGACGGCCGCTTCGACATCCAGGTCACCCGGCTCTCTCCCGAGCACGTGCGCATGGCCTTTCGCGACGACGGACAAGGCATGCCCGAGCATGTTCGCCAAAGCGTCTTCGAGCCTTTCTTCACCACCAAGCCCGCGCATGCCGGCAGCGGGCTGGGGCTGGCGGTGGTGCGCGACGTCGTACGCAGCCATGGGGGAACGGTAGGCGTGGAGAGCCTCGAGGGGCGCGGCACCACTTTGCTCGTCGACCTTCCCGCGCTAGCCGGCCACGGCGACAACGTGCTCCGGCCGTCGCCCTTGATCCACACCCTGCTCGTGGAGGACGAAGACGTGTTGCGCGAGATGTGGAGCAGGCGATTCGAGGCCGAGGGATTCCTCGTGGTCGAGGCGGGGAGCGGCACGCAAGCGATGCGACTGGCCGCTGAACTGGCGCACACGTTGAACCTGGTCGTGACCGACCTGCGCCTGGGCGATAACGATCCCGATGCCTGGACGGACCAACTGCGCGCCCTGTTGCCGGAAGTGCCGATACTGGTCGTGTCCTCACATTTCCCGCCCACGATCCAGCGGACCAAGGGCGTAGGCATCCTGCACAAGCCGTGCTCCCCCGACCTGCTGGTGTCCGAGGCGACGAAGCTCGTGGAGACCTCGTGGCGACGGGGCCTACGCGGTGAAGACGTAGCCGCTGCCTCGCACGGCGGTTAACGGCAACACCATGCCGCTGCGGCTGGCCACCTTGCTGCGCAGGCGATAGACCAGCACTTCGATGCGATGCGGGTCGAACAGTTCATCGCCGCCCAGCGCGGCGATGAGCTGTTCGCGGCTCACCGGTTCACCCGGCACCTGCAACAGCGTGCGAAGGATGACGCGCTCATGCGATTTCAACGCCACCGAGACCTCATTGGGCGCCACCAGGCACCATGCCTGGTTGTCGAGCCGCCACGTGGCCACGTCGGCCGGGGCCAAGGGCGGCGGGCGAAGCCGGCGCATGAGGTTGCGAAGCGTGACCGCGAGCTCGTGCATGACCACCGGCTTGGAAAGATAGGCGTCGGCGCCATGAGTCAGGCCTTTCACCCGATCGGCTTGCTATGCCTTCCGGACACGATCACGATGCCGACCCGAGAATGGCGGTAAAGCCGCTCGGCGATGGAGAAGCCGTCGCCGTCGGGCAATCCGACATCCAGCACCACGATATCGGGGCCGTCGGTATCCAGGACGTGGGCCAGTTCGCGCTCGGTGCCGACGGGGGTCACCCTGAAACCGAAGTCGCGCAGACCCGGCGCGAGCAACGTATCGCGCAGCACGTCATCGTCTTCCACCACCGCCACGTGCGGCTGGATCGCCTCTTCGGCCACAGCTTCCCCTGCCGTGGCCAGCGTCTGTCGAAACTCCATGAAAAGCGGGTCGCCTGGATCGAAAGAACGTCCGGGACTTGATAGCAGTTATTGGCGTGGATGGATAGACCGCTAAACGCATGCTCCGTCCCCGCACCACCTCACGGACCGGCGTAAACCATATAGACGTCCGCACGCTCGTAGTGCGATCCCGGCCGCGCGCCCTCCTGCATGACGAAGCCGGCCCGGCCGTACATGCCCACCGCCCGCGTCAGGCGGCTGTTGGATTCCAGGAACAACGTGCCGCCGCCCAGCCGGCGGTATTCGCCGATGGCCGCGTCGAGCAGCTTCCTGCCGGCGCCGAGGCCGCGGTAATTCTCGTCCACCGCCATCTTGGTCAGCTCGTAGACGCCCTCGCCTTCGTGGATCAGCGCGCAGGTGCCGACCACCTCGCCGGCATACAGCGCGAAGAACACCTGGCCGCCGGCGCCGACGATCATGCCTTCCGGATCGGTCAGCACCGCGTGGTCCACCTCCTCGATACGGAAATAACGCTCCAGCCACTGCCGGTTGAGGCGCAGGAAGTGCTCACGCAGCGACGGGTCGTAGGGCACCACGCGTACGTTCTCGCGCACCAGTTCGGCATGCTTGGCCAGGATCGCCGGCACCACCGGGCGCGCCGCCAGCGCCCGTTCGCAGGCGTCGATGGCGTCGAGCATCTCGGCCCCACGCGGCCCCAGGGACTCGGCCATGCCGCGGCGGATCGACAGCCAGACCGGCCCCAACGCGCCCAGCGCGCGCTCGCCGGCGTCGGTCAGCGCCAGCACGCTGCGCCGGCCGTCCTGCGGATCGCGCTGGCGCACCACCATGCCCGCGTCCACCAGCCGGTCCGCCAACTGGCTGACCGCCGAATGCGTCTGGCCGATGGCCAGCGCCACGTCCGTGACGGTGCTGGGCCCCACGTCGCGGAGGAAACGCAGCACCGGGAACCAGCGCGACTCGATGCCCGCCCCGCACGCCCGGTACACCTCGTCGACCGCCTGGTAGAAGTGATCGCTCAACGCCTTGAGGCGGCTGCCGAGGGCCAGCTCGCGGAGCGAGGAAAGATACATGCGTAAGTCCTTACATGACTGATGGAGCGAGCACGACACTACGGCGGCCGATTGCCGCACGCAACCAATTTTGACCCGCTTTCATGCGGAAAAGGCATAGGCCTTCGTATATGGTTACTTCTGACCCATATCCAGGGTAAGCATGGACTGGAGCCAATTCCTCATCTTCGCGGGCGTCGGCCTGCTCGCCCAACTGGTGGACGGTGCCCTGGGCATGGCGTACGGCCTGGTGTCCAATGCCGTGCTGCTCGCGCTGGGCCTGCCACCGGCGGTGGCCAGCGCGACGGTGCACACGGCCGAGGTGTTCACCACCGGCGTGTCGGGCGGGGCCCACGCCTTCTTCGGCAACGTCGACTGGAAAGCCTTCCGGCGACTGGCCATCCCCGGCGTCATCGGCGGGGTGATCGGCGCCTGGTTCCTCGCCAGCGTGCCGGGCGACGCGATCAAGCCCTTCGTCTACGTCTACCTGCTGATCCTGGGCATCGTGGTCCTGGTACGGGCCGCCGGCCGCGTGGTGTCGCACCATCGCGTACGTCACAAGGGAGTCGTGGGCTTCTTCGCCGGGCTGCTCGATGCCATCGGCGGCGGTGGCTGGGGGCCCATCGCCACGTCCACCCTGCTCGCCCGCGGCGGCGCGGTGCGCCAGACGATCGGCACGGTCAACGCGGCGGAGTTCGTGGTGACCCTCGCCGTCTCCACCACGCTCGTGGCCCACCTGGGCATCAGCCACTGGCCGATCGTGCTGGGACTGCTCACCGGCGGCGTCATCGCCGCGCCAGCCGCCGCCTGGCTGGTGAAGCACCTGCCGCCACGCTACGTGATGACGGCCGTGGGTTGCCTGATCGTGGGGATCAGCCTCTACCAGCTGATCAACTACATCGTCGTCGCGCGTTAGAACCAATCGAGCGTTTCGAGTCGCTCGCCGAGGAGCTTGCGCATCTTCTTGACCGTCTTGGGATGGGCGTTGACGAGTTTGGGCGCGTCGGCGATGCGCAACAGGGGCAGGTCGGACAACGAATCGCCGTACGCGACGGCACAAGGACGCGCGATGCCTGCCCGCTGGACGGACACCGGCTTCACGCCGTCGACGTTGTGCACGACGAAACGCACGCCGAACAGCCCACCTTTCGTGCGCGAGGCGAGGAGTTCGCAACCGGCGAGGTTCACTTCGTCGAGGATGGCCTGCACGAGCGTCGCATCGTTGCCGGTGACGATCACCACGCGATCGCCCGCGTCCAGGTGACGGCGCAGCGTCGCCACCGCATCGCGGACGAACACGCCGGGGCGGCGCGCATACGCGCGCGCGAAGGCCGTCACCTTCCGGCGATAGCTGGCTTCGCTGCGGCCGAACGTCACCACGCGGAGGAAGACTCGCCCGAGGAACCGGTTGCCGCCCACGCTCGGCAGCAGCACCGGCACGAAGGGCACCAGCGGCAAGGCCAGCAACAGCCGCCAGCGACCGAAGCCTTTCAGGCACTCGCGGAAATACAGTTCGAGCGTCTGGTGACGCACGATCACGCCATCGAAATCGAACAACGCCACACGCCGCGCATCGGCGGCGATGTCGGTCGCCGCCGCATCCATCCCCTGTGTCATCGCTGGATCAGTGCCGGTGAGCGTGTGGATGCGGGTTCGAGAAGAAGAGCTTCTTCAGTTCTTCGCCCGGATCGGCGGCGCGCATGAACGCTTCGCCCACGAGGAACGTGTGGATGCCTTTCTCGCGCAGGATGCGCACGTCTTCCGCCGTGTGGATACCCGACTCGGCGACGATGGCGGTCTCGGGACCGACGCGGTCCTTGAGCTTCAGCGAGGTGCCGAGCGAGGTCTCGAAGGTGCGCAGGTTGCGGTTGTTCACGCCGATCAGCGGGGCCGGCATGCCGAGCGCGATTTCGAGTTCTTCCTCGTTGTGCACTTCCACGAGAACGTCGAGGTCGAGTTCCGCGGCGAGCAGCGACAGTTCGGTGAGGCGATCCTCGTCGTAGATGCGGTCGCCGTCGGCCTCTTTCTGCGCGAAGGCGGACACGATGAGCAGGATGCAGTCGGCGCCGATCACGCGCGCTTCGTACACCTGGTATTCGTCGACGATGAAATCCTTGCGCAGGATCGGAAGATCGCAGGCGGCGCGAGCCTGGCCGACGAAATCTTCATGGCCCTGGAAGAAATCCGCATCGGTGAGCACCGACAGGCAGGTGGCACCGCCGGCGGCATAGCTGCGGGCGATGGCGGCCGGATCGAAGTCGGGGCGGATCAGGCCCTTGCTCGGGCTGGCTTTCTTGATCTCGGCGATCACGGCGGGCTGGTTGTCATGCAGCCTGGCGTCGATGGCGGCGACGAAACCGCGCGTGTCTTCGAGATCGGCGATGCGCGCGGCAAGATCGTCCAGGGAGCGCTTGCGGCTGCGTTCGGCGATCTCTTCCAGCTTGCGGTCGAGAATCCTGTGGAGAATGTCGGGCATCGATGCGCTTCCTAAAGGCTAGGCCGGCGCGCGGGGCCGCGACGGCGAGTCAGGCGCCGAGCCGCTGGGTGGCGGCCACGAACGCCTCCATTTTTACACGAGCCGCGCCGCTTGCGATGGTGGCCCGGGCAAGATCGATGCCGGCCTGTATCGAAGAGGTGACATCGGCCGTATAGAGCGCCGCACCGGCATTCAGGCAGACGATGTCGTGGGCCACCCCCGGCGTGCCGGCAATCGCGTCGAGCAGCATGGCCTTGGATTCATCCGCGTTTTCCACGCGGAGGTTGCGGCTGGAGGCCATGGAGAGTCCGAAATCCTCCGGCTCGATCTCGTATTCGCGCACGTCGCCGTCGCGCAGCTCGCCCACGAGGGTGCCCGCGCCCAGCGATATCTCGTCCATGCCGTCGCGCCCCCAGACCACCATGGCGTGCTTCGCGCCGAGGGCCTGCAACACGCGCACCTGGATGCCGACGAGGTCGGGATGGAACACCCCCATGAGGATGTTCGGCGCACCGGCCGGGTTGGTCAGGGGGCCGAGGATGTTGAAGATGGTGCGCACGCCCATCTCGCGACGGACCGGCGCCACCACTTTCATGGCGGGGTGGTGGTTCGGCGCGAACATGAAGCCGATGTCGGTCTCCTCCATGCACACGGCGACCTGGGCGGGCAGCAGTTCGATGCGGGCGCCCAGGGCCTCCAGCACGTCGGCGCTGCCCGACTTGGACGAGACGCTGCGGCCGCCGTGCTTGGCCACGCGTGCGCCGGCCGCGGCCGCCACGAACATCGAGGCGGTGGAGATATTGAACGTGGACGCGCCGTCGCCACCCGTGCCCACGATGTCGACGAAATGCGGGTGCGAGCCGGCTTCCACCTTCGCGGAGAGATCGCGCATCACGCGCGCCGCGCCGGTGATCTCGCCGACCGTTTCCTTCTTCACGCGCAAGCCCGTGAGGATCGCCGCGGTCATCAGCGGGCTGACGTCGCCGCGCATGATCTGGTGCATCAGCTCGATCATCTCGTCGTGGAAGATCTCGCGGTGCTCGATGGTGCGCTGGAGCGCCTCGGAAGCGGTAATCGGCATGGAACGTCCCGGTGGATCAGGCGGCGAGCGGAAGCGGCATGCCGAGGAAATTGCGCAGCAGGTCGTGGCCGTGCTGGGTGAGGATCGACTCGGGATGGAACTGCACGCCCTCGATGTCGAGAGTGCGATGGCGCAGGCCCATGATCTCGTCGATGGAGCCGTCGTCGCGTTCCGTCCAGGCGGTGACTTCCAGGCAATCGGGGATCGAATCCTTCTCGACCACCAGCGAGTGGTAGCGCGTGGCCTCGAAGGGATTCGGCAGCCCGGCGAACACGCCCTGCCCGAGGTGCTTCACCGGGGAGGTCTTGCCGTGCATGATCTCGCGCGCCCGCACCACCTTGCCGCCGAACACCTGGCCCAGGGCCTGGTGGCCGAGGCAGACCCCGAAGATCGGCACCTCGCCGGCCATCTCGCGCAGCACGTCGAGCGACACGCCCGAGTCGTCGGGCGCACCCGGCCCCGGCGAAATCATGATGCGGGACGGCGCCAGCGCGCGGATGTCCGCCACCGTCAGCGCGTCGTTGCGCACCACCTTCACCTCCTGGCCCAACTCGCCCAGGTACTGGACGAGGTTGAAGGTGAAGCTGTCGTAGTTGTCGATCATCAGCAGCACGTTGCGCCTACCTTTGGTTCCGCGGTCCAGCCCAGGCCGCATTGTAGCGGCCGGAACCCTCGAGCATAACCGCGACGCCCGCGATGCGCCGGGCGGGTTGACCTGCGTCAACAGCCTTCCGGGCCCGGCCGGGGATAACGGACGCTCGGATATTCGATGGTGGCCGGCCCTCCAGGCTGCCCGGAGGACGCCCATGCCGGACGACGCTCCCCTCGCCAGGCCGGCCGTGGCCGACGCTGCGCCGCCTCCGCGGCCGAAGCGCCGACGGCACGCCGTCGCCTGGAGCCTGGGGCTGGCGCTCGTGCTCGGGGTGGGTGGCCTGACGGCCTGGTGGATGCTGCCCCCGCGCGTCGGCGTCGTGCACGCCCGGCGGGGAACCGCGATCGAAGCGGTGTATGCCACCGGCACCGTGGAATACACGGTCATGCTGCCCATCGCCGCGCGCATCACCGCCCGGCTGATCGCGCTGGACGTCGACGAGGGGGACCGCGTGGCCGCCGGGCAACGCCTCGCCCGGCTCGAAGATACCGACCTCGTGAGCCACCTCGCCCAGTTGCGCTCGCAGGAAGCCTTCACCCGCGCCGAGTACGCGCGTTACGCGGCACTGCTTCCGCGCGGCGTCATCGCCCGTACGCAATACGACAAGGTGCGCTCGGACTGGCTGTCGGCGCGATCGGCGGCCGACACGGCGACCGCGGAGCTTCGCTTCGCCCGGCTGGTCGCCCCCACGGCCGGCACGGTGATCCGTCGCGACGGCGAAATCGGCCAGCTCGTCGTCGCGGGCTCCCCGGTGTTCTGGCTCGCCGTCGATTCGCCGCCCCGCGTGACCGCCGACGTCGACGAGGAGGACATCGCCCGCGTGGCCCCGGGCCACGCCGTGCTGATCCGCGCGGACGCGTACCCGGGAAGGATTTTCCAAGGCCGGGTGACCGCCGTGACCCCCAAGGGCGACCCCACGGCGCGCAGCTACCGCGTGCGCATCGCCATCGACGGTGCCACGCCGTTGCGCGTGGGCATGACCGCCGAGGTGAACATCGTGACGCGGCGCCACGATGGCGCGTGGCTTTTGCCCGACACCGCGCTGGACGGCGACCGCGTGTGGACGGTGCGCGCCGGGCGGCTGTCGGCACGCCACGTCACCGTCGGCATACGCGGCGAACACCAGGCCGAAATCCTCGCCGGCGTGACCGCCGCCGACGCCGTGGTGGCGGTACCGGCCGACGGCATGCGCGAAGGCCGGCGCGTGCGGACGTCGCGCACGGACGCACCGCCATGATCCGGCTGCTCGTCGCCATGGCGGCACGGCATCTGCTTTCCCGGCGCCGGCAGAGCGTGGTGTCGCTTCTGGGGGTGGTGCTGGGCGTGTCGTTCTTCCTCGCCATCTCGGCCATGATGCGCGGGTCGGAGCTGGACATCATGCATCGGCTGGTCGACAACGCGCCCCACGTCACCATCGAGGACGACTACCGCACGCCCACGCGGCAACCGGTGGCGCAGATGTTTCCCGAGGCGCTCGTGCAGTTGCACCACGTCGTGCCGCAAACCGAGACGCGCGGCATCCGCGGCTACCCGCGGATACTGGACGACCTCCGCCGCATGCCGGGATTGCAGGCCTCAGCCCTGCTCGGTGGGCAGGCACTGGTCAGTTTCGCGGGGAAGGATCGCGCCGTGGGCCTGAACGGCATCGTCGCGAGCGAATACGTGCGCGTGTCCACGATCCGGCGCTACATGGTCCGAGGTTCGCTGGACGAGCTGGAGACCAATCCGAACGGCATCGTCGTCGGCGACGAACTGGCCCGGTTGATGAGCCTGACGATGAACGACAACGTGAACGTCGCCAGCACCACGGGGCAGGTGCGCACGTTCAAGGTGATCGGCCTGTTCCATACCGGACGCTCGGACTTCGATGCCGGGCAGGCGTTCGTCGCGCTCAAGCGCGCCCAGTCGCTGCTCGACCGGCCCAACCGCATCAACACCATCGTGATCCGCCTGGTCGACCCGGACGCCGCGCTGGCCGAAGCCGCGCGCATCGAGCAGCGCGTGCGTTACAAGACGGTGTCCTGGCAGGAACGCTCGGAAGACCTGATGAGCGCGCTCACCATCCGCCGCATCATCATGTACGCGGTGGTGGGCGCGGTACTGGTGGTCGCGGCGTTCGGCATCTACAACGTGATCTCCACCGTGGTGCTCGAGAAGCAGCGCGACATCGCCATCCTCCGCGCCATGGGCTTCGAGGCACGCGACATCGAGCGCATGTTCCTGGCCCAGGGCGCCATCATCGGCGCCATCGGCAACGTGTTCGGCATCGCGCTCGGCTGCGGGCTGATGGCCGGGCTGATGCGCGTGCATTTTCGCTTTCCCGGCAGCAGCGACGTGAGCTACCTCGTGCTCGACTGGAGCGCGTTCCAGTTCGCCCTCGCCAGCGGGGTGGCGATGTTCGCCGCCATGACCGCGTCCTACCTGCCCGCCCGGCGCGCGGCGAAGGTGGAACCGGTGGACGTGCTTCGCGGAGGCACCTGATGCCCGGGGCGATCCGCCTGGACCACGTCACCCGCCGGCTCGACGCCGACGTGCCCGTGACGCTGGTCGACGACGCGAGCCTTCGCATCGACGCGGGCGAATGCGTCGCGATCGTCGGGCCGTCCGGTTCGGGCAAGTCATCCCTGCTGTATCTCATGGGGCTGCTCGACCAGCCCACGCGGGGACACATCGTGCTGAGGGGCGAGGACACCGCGGGGTATGGCGACGCGGAACGCGCCGAGGCGCGCCTTCGCGCCATCGGCTTCGTCTTCCAGTCGCATTTCCTGCTCCCGGAATTCACCGCGCGCGAGAACGTGATGCTGCCCATGCGTCGGCTCGGACGCCTCGGCGAGGACGCGATCCACGCACGTGCCGGCGAACTGCTCGCGGCGCTCGACCTGAAAACGCAATGCGACAAATGGCCCCGCCAGCTCTCCGGCGGCCAGAGCCAGCGCGTGGCGATCGCCCGCGCGCTGGCGAACGATCCGATGCTGATCCTGGCCGACGAGCCCACGGGCAATCTCGACAGCGTCGCCAGCCGCACGGTGCAGCAGATCATCCTCACGCTGGCGCACGAACAGGGCCGGGCCGTGGCGGTGGTCACCCACGATACGTCGTTCGCCGCCCAGGCCGATCGCCGCATCCGCATCGTCGACGGCCGGATCCAGCCGTGATCCGGGTGCGCCTAATCCAGTTCGAAACTCACCCGCATGCACACGCGCCAAGCGGTGATCTTGCCGTCCGAACCGGTGATGACCTTGGTTTCGCTGATCCAGGCGCCCTTGATGCCGTCCAGCGTGCGGGCCGCGCGGTCCAGCCCTTCCTGGACGGCGTCTTCCACGCTGTCGGGCGATTCGGAAATGATCTCGATGACCTTGACGACGCTCATGGCGAACCTCCGGGCGGGAATGCGCGAAGCCGGTTCGCGCATGGTTTTCCACCCTAGCGCGCGGACCGTGGCCCGGCTTGACCCTGATCAACTGCGAGTTCATCGCGACGGCGCGAGTCCAGGGCCAGCCACGGATGGGAGGGCGTGAACTGAAACCTCGGGCCATCGCCCACCAGCGTGACGGTGTCGTCGTCGCCGAGTGCGGCACGAAGCCCGTAAGCCGCAGCCGTACCGGCCAGCCCGGCGCCCAACACGATGACGTTTGCCATGAAGAAGGCTCCGGAGGGATCACGACCATCTTCGCGATCCGCGTTACCGCCGAGTTGACCGGCGTCAATACCGCCTTTTCGTTTTCATGGAACCGGGGGCCGCATGGCACCGTGGCCCCGCAAGATGCGAGAATCCCCGTTCATGGCCGATCCGGCCGCCGCGACACCCGCGCGAGAGACGTGAAGACACCCCCAGGATTGCAGGCACTGATCGACGACGGTGTCATCGATGAAGTGCTGCGGCCGCTCAAGAGCGGCAAGGAAGCCTCCGTGTACGTCGTGCGCAGCGGCGACGAGGTGCGCTGCGCGAAGGTCTACAAGGACATGGCGCAGCGCAGTTTCCAGCAGCGTGTGCAATACCAGGAAGGCCGCAAGGTGCGCGGCAGCCGCGAAGCGCGTGCCATCGGCAAGGCCACGAAATTTGGGCGCAAGCAGCAGGAAGAGGCCTGGAAGAACACCGAAGTCGACGCGCTCTACCAGCTCTACGATGCGGGAGCCCGCGTGCCCCGGCCCTACGGGTATTTCAACGGCGTGCTGGTGATGGACCTGGTCACGGACGCCGACGGTTTTTCCGCGCCGCGCCTGGGCGAAGTCGAGCTGAGCGCGGACGAGGCCCGCGCGTTCCACGCCGTGCTGGTGCGGCAGGTGGTGCTGATGCTGTGCGGCGGCCTGATCCATGGCGATCTGTCGCCGTATAACGTGCTGGTCGGCCCCGATGGCCCCGTTGTGATCGACTTTCCGCAGGTCGTCAGCGCCTCGGGCAACAACGCCGCGCGCACGATGCTGTTGCGCGACGTCAACAACCTCACGGCCTATCTGGGACGCTGGGCACCGGATCTGCTGGACACCTGGTACGGCGAAGAGATGTGGGCGCTGTTCGAAGCGGGCGGCCTGCTGCCCGATACCGCACTCACGGGCCAGTTCACCCCCGACGAATCGGAAGTGGATCTCGACGGAGTTCGGGAGGCCATTGAGGATGCGCGCCAGGAGGCCTTGATACGCCAGCAGGGACGCGAGGCGGCGGAAGAGGACTGGTAGGCCTGCGCGATAACCGGGCGCCTCGCCGTGGGCACCGCCCCGCACCGGTGCGATGACCCTCAGAACTTTTCGCCCACCGGCAGGTAGCGCCACATGCCCGGCGGCATCGCGCCGTTCGGTCCCTTGCCCAGGCCCACCTTGCCGATGCGCAGGCGCCGGATCGACACCACATCCAGGCCCACCTGCGCGCACATGTGCCGTAACTGACCGTCCTGAACGCCCTTGATGGCGAATCGCAGGCGGGTTTCGTTCTGCCAGCTGACCTTGGCCGGCGACGGCGGCCGCCCCTTGAAGGCGAAGCCGTTACTTAGTTTCTGCAGGCCATAGGGCGCTATCTCGCCGCTGACTTCGACGACGTACTCGTGTTCGATGAGCGCGGCGTCCTCGGTCAGCCGACGCCATACCCGGCCATCCTGGGAGAAGACCATCAGGCCGCTGGCTTCGGCATCCATCGGCACGAGCGGCGTGAGCCGGTGGAAATGCCGGCGCAGCAGGCGCTCGCCGCTGGGGTCGTCGGGCCAGCGGGTATCGGGTGTCACCAGCGAGCTCGCGGGCTTGCCGCCCGCGATGGCGTCATACCCCGGCGGCTTGTACAGCAGGATGGTGGCCGGCTCCACCGCGTCCAGGCGCGCATCGGGATCGAGCTCGACGCGCTCGTCCGTGACGCGGTGCTGCGGCAGCTCGATCGCCACGCCATCGACCGACACCCAACCGTTACGGATGAACTGCTCGGCGTCGGCGCGCGACACCCCGAACCGTTCGCAGACGCGCTGGGCAAGACGGACGGGAGCGGTCATGGACGTTACCGGTGAAGAGGGCGGACCAGTGTACCCATCGCAAGGAACCGCCGGTTGAGGAAGCAGGGAGTTCGCCCCATGCTTGAAGATGGATTTCGTCGTCCGGGCCACGTCGCCCGCTTCCATCCACTTCAAGGAATACGTCATGGAATACCGTCAACTCGGCCGCTCCGGCCTGAAAGTCCCCGTCCTGAGCCTCGGCACCGGCACCTTCGGCGGCGCGGGAGAATTCTTCGAGCGCTGGGGATCCACCCAGGTCGCGGAGGCCCGGCGCATCGTCGACCTCTGCCTGGAGCACGGCCTCAACTTCTTCGACACGGCGGACATCTATTCGGCCGGCGGCTCGGAGGAAGTGCTCGGCGAGGCCCTCAAGGGCCGTCGCGACAAGGTGCTGATCGCCAGCAAGGCCACCTTTCCCATGGGTGACGGCCCGAACGACAAGGGCTCGTCGCGTTACCACCTCGTTCGCGCCTGCGAGGCGAGCCTGCGCCGCCTGCAGACCGATCACATCGACCTGTACTTCATGCACGGCTTCGACGCGCTCACGCCGGTCGAAGAAACCCTGCGCGCACTGGACGACCTCATTACCGCCGGCAAGATCGGCTACATCGGCGCGTCCAACTTCTCCGGCTGGCAACTCATGAAGTCGCTGGCCGTGTCCGAGAAATATGGCCTCGGCCGTTACGTGTCGTACCAGGGCTACTACTCGCTGATCGGCCGTGACTACGAATGGGAGCTGATGCCGCTCGCGCTCGACCAGGGTGTCGGCACGATGGTGTGGAGCCCGCTCGGCTGGGGCCGCCTCACTGGCAAGATTCGTCGCGGCCAGGCCGCCGACTCGGGCCGCATCGCCTCCGGCGGCGCGGTGGGCGGGCCGCCGGTGGACGACGAAAAGCTCTACGACATCGTCGACGTGCTCGACGAGATCGCGCAGGCGCGCGGCAAGTCGATCGCCCAGGTGGCGCTCAACTGGCTGCTCACCCGCCCCTCGGTGGCCAACGTGGTGATCGGCGCGCGCAACGAGGAACAGCTCACTCAGAACCTCGGTGCCGTGGGCTGGTCGCTGGCGACCGACGAAGTGGCTCGCCTGGACGCCGTGAGCCAGACCACGCCGGTGTATCCGTACTGGCACCAGAAGGGTTTCGACGAGCGCAATCCGAAGCCGACGACGTGGTAATGCTTCCGCATTCGTGACTTGCCGGCCCGCGCTCCGGCGAAAACCGAAGGCGAGGCGCAGGGTTCCTGCTTCGCGGGAACCCTGCAATCCGATGGCACCCATGCCATGATCGGTCCATGAGAAGCCTCGATTTCAGCTCCTGGCAGGCCTTGCTCTCCACCCTGCTCGGCCTGGCGGTCATCACCCTCATCGGCGTGGGCATCCGCCTGCTCACGATGCAGCTCGTGCAGCAGCGCAGGGAACGGGAGAACCGGCAGATCAACGAGCGCCTGCGCACGCTGATCGCCGCTTACAAGACGCTGGGCGGATCGTTCACCGGTGAGCTTTCGGTGGATCCGCGCCACCTTCGCGACCTGCGCAAGCCCGAAGGCGAAGGTGTCATCGACGCATCGCCAGGCAACGAGCGTTCGCGTCGCGTGCGTGACGCCGTCGAGGCCGCGCTGTCGGACATCGTCCTGCTGGGGACCGAGGAACAGGTCGAACTGGCCGCGAAGGCGGCGAACGAACTGGTCGCGGGCCGACCGGTGCACACCCACGACCTGGTGGTGTCGCTGCGCGGCTTCATCCGCGGTGTGCTCGATCTCGAACCCATTCCCGCCCGCCTGGCGATCCCCAACCAGGGACCGTCGCGCAGCGTATCGGGCGGCGGCACCAAGGGTGGTGGCGGACGGGACGAAGGCGGCCGCGGCGGCAAAGGCGGAGGGGGTGGCATGGGCGGCGGCGGCATGGCCGGCATGGGCGTCGGCCTCGGTGCCGGCGCGGCCGTGGGCGACGCGCATGCGGACGACCACCCGCACGGGTGATCGTCCGCGCCGATATCAGCCGATACGGGCCAGCAGGTCGTCGGTGGTCGTGGTTTCGCCCAGGCGCGGGAATACCTTCGCCAGGCTGTTCTCGTGCGTGCCGGCGTCGAGGTCGGTCATCGCGTCGGTGACCAGGACCACGTGGTAGCCCAGCTCGCTGGCGAAACGCGCCGTGGATTCCACGCCGATGCTCGTGGCGATGCCGACGATCACCACCTGTTCCACGCCCTTGCCGCGCAGCCAGTTGTCCAGGTCGGTGGTCTGGAATGCGCCCCAGCGCTTCTTGGTGACGAGGTGGTCCGTCGGCGCCTGCTCGAGCTCGGGCACGAGGCGCGAGAACTCGGGATCGGACGGCAGTGGGCGATGCCCCATGTCCGTGCGGCCCGGTGCGCCGGCATCGACGTTCACCAGGACGACGGGGCGACCGCTGGCGCGAAAGGCGCGCGCGAGTTTCGCCGAGCGCTCCACGATGGGCGCGGCCGGTTCGATGAGCGGGAGGTTGACGACGCCGTGCTGGAGGTCGACGACGATCAGTGCGGCGTTGGCGTCGAGTTGGGTGAGCGACATATGGGAGCCTTCAGGACGTGGAGGAAGAGGACACCGCCCGCGGCAGCGTGCGGTCGACGAGGGTGGCGAGCACGAGCACGACGTTCACCGCGCCCATCACCAGGGCGAGCGTATGCAGGCCGTGGTCGCTGGCGTGCTGGCCGTACGCCAACCCGAGCAGGCTGGTGGCGGCGATCGCCCCGATGTACGTCGCCGTGCGTTGCAGGCCCGAGGCCGCGCCGAGTTGCGCCGGCGGGGCCTGCAGGTAGACCGCGGTCTGGGTGGTGGTCGACACCAGGCCGAGCGATGCGCCGAAGAACGTCACCGCGGCGGCCATGATCCACAACGGCGAGGCGGCATCGATCCACAAGAGGGCGACGCAGCCGACGATCGACGAAGCGAAAGCGAACAGGAACGGACCGCGCAGGCCGCGCGTCCTCGCGCCGGTCAACGACGCGATGCCCGCCACCACGGACATCGGGAGGGTCGCCAGCCCGGCGGCGGCGGCCGAATAACCCGCCGCGTTTTCCACCCACTGCGCGAAACCGTAGAACACGCAGTAAGCGGTGGCGAAGGCCGTCGCGGTGCGCAGGTAGGTCACGCTCAACGGCACATGGCGCGCCAGCATGCGCAGGTCGAGGAAGGGATCGTCGCGACGCAGGGAATGCCATGCGGTCGCCGCGCCGAGCACTACGGCGCAGGGAAGCATCGCCCAGCGCGGATGATCCAGGTCCATGAGGAACACCATCGTCGCGACCAGGGTGCCTGCGAAGAGGCCGATGCCGAGAAGGTCGACCTCGGTGGCGAGGCCCTTCCGGCGCGCCGCGCGCGGCGCATCCTTCGGCACCCACGCCAGCACCATGCACAGCGTTCCCAGCGCCAGCGGAATGTTCACGGTGAAGATCGCATGCCAACCGAACGCGGTCGTCAACACACCGCCCAGCACCGGACCGATCGCCGTCGTGGCGATGCCGGTGAGCGACAGCACGCTCAGGGCGACACGCGGCGGCGCGCTGCCCGTGCGGTCCGCGCGTTCGCGAAACAGGCGCATCGCCGAGGGATAGGCGCCCGACGTACCGACGCCCAGCAGGACGCGCACGCCCACCAACCACGGCAACGAAGGAGCCCAGCGGCCCAGCACGCCGGCCGCGGCCACCAGCAGGAGCGACACGAGATAGACGCGCCGTGCGCCCAGAAGGTCGGCCAGGCGGCCCATGGTGGGCTGGGCCACCGCGCTGGTGAGATAAAGACCCGCGATGAGCCAGCCGGTCTGCGCGACCGTCGCATGGAAGTCGCGCGAGATCGGCACGAGCGCCGTGGCGATCGCCGTGGAGTTCACCGGATTCAAGGACGAACCGAGGGCCAGTGGCAGCACGAAGCGCACGCCGAAGGGGTTTCCGGCCGGCCGTTCGTCGAAGTGGTGCATCACGATGCCCGCGTGTCGCCGTCGGCAAGCCGAGCGATCACCTTGGCCGCGCGGGCGAGGTCGTCGCGCTCGTCGTCGGAAAGCTCCGACATGGCCGAAGCAAGCCAGCCCTGCTTGGACCGGCGCACGCGACGGTGTGCCTCGGTGCCCACCGCGGTGAGCGAAAACAGGAACTGTCGACCGTCGCTGGGATGGGGGGTGCGCTCCACCAGGCCGTCACTTTCCAGCATGGCGAGCGATGCACCCATCGATTGCGGTTTCACCGATTCGGCGCGGGCAAGGTCGGCGATGGACGTCGGGCCCGCGAGAGCGAGGCGCGAGAGAATCGCCGACTGCGACCAGGTGAGCTCCAGGTTGTTGGACTCGGCGCGCAAGCGGCGGATCAGCAGGCCGCAAGCGGCGAGCAGGTCGGCGGCGGCGGTGTCCGCGTCGGGAATGGGATGTCGGGCCATAGGTGAAACCATAGGCTTCGAAAGGCAAACTTGCAAGTTAAACTTGCAAGTTTGCCTTCGAAAGTTCATGCTCCATCCGCGTTTTCATGCGCCCAAGCCGATGGGCGCGTGGCACGGCTTTTCCTCAGGCCACCCTGCGCGTCGGCGGCACCAGGTCGTCCAGCTTCCCGCCCGATGCCTTCTGCTGGTTCACTGGATCGTCGATCAGGCCGTGCGGAAAAATCGGCGCCAACGCGCTGGCTTCGTGCAGGCGCGCAAGATGCTCGTCCGATAGCGTGATAGTGGTCGCCAGGAGATTGCTTTCCAGTTGCTGGACGCTACGCGGCCCGATGATCGGCAACGGCCCCTTTCGCGACACCCATGCGATGGCCAAGGCACCCGGATCGCATCCCGTGTCATCGGCGATCGCGAGCAGCGTGTCGACGATGCGGGTGCGCTGCGCGCTGTTTTCGTCCTGGAATACGCGGCCGCCGAAGCCTTCCTTGCGCCCGGCTTCGCCACGGCGATACTTGCCCGTCAACACACCGCCGCCGAGTGGCGACCATGCGACGACGCCCAGGCCCAGCGCTTCGGCCGCGGGCAAGAGCTCATGTTCCGTCGATCGCTCCACGAGACTGTGCTCCACCTGTATCGCCGCTATCGGCAGCGAGCCGCGCACCTCCGCCAGCGTCACCGCGCGCGCCACCCGCCACGCCGGGAAATCCGACAAACCGGCATACAGGATCTTGCCCGCCCGGGCGAGGTCATCGAAACCACGCAGTATCTCCTCGACCGGCGTCACGCGATCCGGGAAGTGCGTCCAGTACAGGTCGATCCGGTCGGTTTTCAGGCGCCGCAAGCTCGCTTCGACGGAGGTCACCATCGCGCGGCGGCTGTTGCCCGTCGCAAGGATGCCGTCACTCTTGCCGCCGGCCTGCGTGTACTTCGTCGCGAGCACGACGTCGTCGCGGCGACCTTGCAGAAGGTTCCCGAGAATCTCTTCCGATTCGCCGAACTGGTAGGTGTCGGCCGTATCGATGAAGTTGCCGCCGGCGGCCAGGTACGCATCGAGGATGCGTCGTGCTTCGTCGGGTTCGGCGCCGTGGCCCCAACGCGTGCCGAAGTTGCCCGTGCCGAGCACGAGTTCGGACACGCGCAGGCCCGTGTGCTGGCCAAGAATGCGATAACGCATGGTTTTCTCCCGAGAGTGATGGGACGCGGCTTACTTGCCGGCAGCCTGTTCGATGATCGAGACGACGACATCGGGATGGGATAGGAAAACGGTGTGGCTGGCGCCAGGCACCTCCGTCACCTTCGCCTTCGCGCGCTTGTACATCCAGCGTTCGAGATCGGGATTGATGGTCTTGTCGGCCGTGGGCACGACGGCCCAGGTCGGCTTCGTTTTCCACGGGGCGGCCTTGGCCGGCGTCTTGAACGCCTTCTGCGAAAGGAACACCTGCGACCCGGCCATGAACGTGGCCAGGTCGGCCGGGGAGTCCGCGGCGAAATTGGCCTGGTACTTCGCTGGATCCATGTAGAAAAAGCCATCGGTCGTCAGCTTCACGTCACTGTTCGGCGCGGGAAACTGCGGTTTGGTCTCCAGCGTCTCCGTGCTTTCGCCCACGTCCGGCATCAATGCCGCCAGGTAGACCAGCGACGCCACCTTGGGATCGTCCCCGGCATCGGTAATGACCTGCCCGCCCCAGCTGTGCCCGACAAGGACCACCGGGCCATCCTGCTGATCGATCACGCGTCGCGTCGCGGCGACATCGGCCTCCAGGCTGGTCTCTGGCTCCTGCACGACGCTCACGTGGTAGCCCTTTTTCACCAGCCGGTCGTACACCGGCCGCCAGCCCGATCCGTCGGCGAACGCGCCGTGCACCAGCACGACGTTGTGGATAGGCTCCGCGGCGTCGGCCATCGACGCGCCAAGCGACAGGCCCAAGGCCAGTGCGATGGTTCCGAACTTCTTCGTTGCAACGGACATGACAAATCTCCTCGGCTGGTCGGATCACCCTGCGAAGACGTCGCCTCCGCAGGGCCTTTTTTGATTGCGAGCACAATCATAATTGATTTGATTGTAATTGCAATGTATAATTTGCCTGGAGTCGCAAGGGCCGGGTCATGCGCGTTTCTAAACAGAAATCCGAAGAAAACAGGACACTGCTGCTCAACGCCGCAGGTCGTTTATTTCGTGAAAAGGGGATCGATGGGGTCGGGGTGGCCGAGGTCGCCAAGCAGGCCGGACTGACGCACGGCGCGCTCTATGCCCACTTCCCCTCCAAGGAGGCGCTGGTGGCCGCCGCTTTTTCGCAGGCCTTTGCCGGAAACATGGCAGCCATCGACGCGTGGGCCGCCGGAAAGCAGCCGACGTTCGCCGATTATCTGGAGGCCCTTTTCTCGGTTCGCGCGCGTGATCGCGTCGGCGAAGGCTGCCCGATGGTGGCCTCGGCCAGCGAAGCCTCACGGCATGGGCCTGCATTGAGCGAAAACTTCGCGGCGGCGTTCCAGGCCGAGGTGGCCCTGTTGGAAGCATCGCTCGATCCCGCCCTGCCGGCCGGCGAGCGGCGTCGCGTATCCATCGCGGCGCTCGCCGCCCAGATCGGCGCGGTGGCCGTCGCTCGCGCGGTGGCCGCGAGCGACGACGCGCTATCGCAAGAGGTACTGGACGCTACGCGGGACGCCATCGCCCGCGGCGTCTGACTTATCCGCCACCACGTACCGCGGCGACCTTCTTGTCGGCGTGATCGCCGTCCGAATCCTCGTCGTGCTCTGACTTGGGCTTGATCGACATCAACTCCAACGGCGAACCGTCCGGCAGGCGCACGCGCCAGCCGCGTTGCAGTTCGGCCAGGTCGTTGAGGCGGGGACAGATGCCGTTGGAGCGCGCTTCCAGATCCTTCGAGCGCTTGTCCATCTCGCCGTCCAGGGCCTTGTCCAAGGAGGCGGCACGTTCCTGCAGCGAGGCCATCTTGGCCGTGTCGCCGGACAGCGCGGCCGTCACCGCGCTGGAGGTGACCGAGCCGACGAGCTCGCCCACCGAATCGGAAATGGAATCGGCCATCAACCCGGTCATGCGGTCGGACGACCAGTGGCCAGCGCCGACGCCCTGGTCGACGGAACGCAGGGCCTCGGCCTGTTTGCGCCGCAGCTTGGCGAGCAGGGCGTCGCGCTGCCCGGCCTCGGCGAAGGTCATGGTCACCGTGGTCATGGCCGAATAGCCCATGTCGATGCCTTCCCGGGCCACGGCGGCCACTTCCGGCAGCAGGCGACGCACGCCGTCCTCGTAGCGGCGCAGCGCCGCGGCATCGGCGGGGGAGACGCTCGCGTCGCGTCCGTCGACCTTGAGGGTGCCATCGTGGAGGAAGATGCGCGACGGCGTGCCCGAGTCGCGATGGAACGACAGGCCGGCCGCGGTCACGTCCACGTCGTAGAGGGTGCCGTAGTCGTACTTGCAGGTGTCGGTGCTGAAGCTGAAGCCCTTGGCGGCGGCCCCGGTCGAGACGATGGCGAGCGTCGCTGCGAGCGAGGCGGCGATGATGGCGTGGCGCATGGTTTCCCCTCCCCCGGAACATCCGGATACGACGGCTCAGATGCCGCCTGACGGAAGAAGGTTTATGCCGCCAGGGGGCGCCGCGCATGGGCGCTTGGTCATGGCCTGACTTTCGGCAGGGTCAGGCCAGGCCGTGTTCGCGGGCGTATTCGGACAGTCGGCTGTCGTGATCGATGCCAAGCTTCTGCATGGCGTCGCGCTTCTGTCGGCTCACGGTCTTCACGCTACGGCTCAGGCGCTCGGCGATGGCCGAAATCGACATGCCGCCGACGTAAAGGCGCACCACCTCGATTTCGCGTATCGAAAGCCTGACGCGGGAGCCCCGGGCCGGCAGACCCGCGTCGTCGAACTGCTGCTGGATGGTATCGCTGACGAACGGCTGGCCGATGGCGGCACGCCGCACCGCCAGCGGTACCTCGGTGAGCGGCGCGCGTTTGTCGCACAGCCCCAGCGCGCCGCGCGCGCGCATCGTCTGCAACACGGGAAGATTGTTCACCATGGTGAGTACCACGATGCGCACTCTCGGAAAACGGCGATGGATGGTATCGAGCATGAACAGGCCGTCGCCGCCGCCAGGCATCGAGAAATCGGTGACCAAAACGTCGCAGGGGCATGACGCGAGCAGTTCGACGAGGGCATCGCCGTTGGTGGCCTCGCCCACCACGTCGATGCCGCCGGCCGCTTCCAGCGCGGCTCGCGTGCCCATGAGTACGACGGGATGATCGTCGGCGATGATCGTTCGAAGAACCATGTTTCCAGTGGCGGCGGATAATGCGCAGCCTCTCTCCATGAGTTGTGCTACTCAGTGTCACCGAGATTACCGTAATTAACCGTTCGTGGTCGAAGGAACGACATGAAATTGCTGTTTTCGCTTTTCGTTGCAGGGTTCTTCGCATGGGCGAGTGCCTCGGCATCGCCACTGCCCGATGCATCGAGGCAATGGTTGCTTAGGCATCCGGTCATCGTCGCCGCGACGTACGCCGAAGGTTACGCGCCGTTCGAGCGCGTGCATGACGGTCGCGTCGACGGGCTTGCCACCGAGTACCTGCGCCGTCTCGCCGGCGATCTGGGTATCGGCGTGCGTTTTCGCGTCTATCCGGACTGGCCTTCGGCCATGGCCGCCGCGCAGTCGGGCGAAGTCGACCTGCTGATGGACGTCGCTCCCACGCCGGAACGCAACGGCAAGCTGCTGATCGGAGCGCCCTATTACGAATCCACTCCGGTCATCGTCCTGCGCCGCGACGATACACGCATCGCGCGCTTCGACGACCTGCGTGGTGCGCGCGTGGCCACGCAGGTGGGGCACGCCGAAGACGACGTGCTTCGCCGCTACCTGCCCGACGCCCACATCACGAACGTGCCCACCGTCGCCGACGCGTTGCGGGAGCTCGAGCGCGGCACGGTGGACGCCGTCATCGGCGACCCGCATGCGCTGGATACCGCCATACTCGCGGCCGGGCTGGGAGATCGGTTGCGCATCGGACCCCCGGCGCCCCTGCCGTTTTCCACCCTGTCGTTCGCCGTCGCATCGGGACGCGGGCACGCGCCCTTGCTGACCGCGCTCGACCACGCGTTCGCCCAGCTCGGTGCCGACGACCACGCTCGCCTGCGATCCGCCTGGATCGGTGACGAGCCGGGCCGTTTCGCCGCGGAGCTGGACGTGCCGCTCAGCGCCTCCGAGCGCGCATGGCTGGCTCGCCTGCCGCCGCTGCGCATCGGCATCGATCCTACGGCGGCACCGGTCACGCTGCTCGATCGCGACGGCAAACCCGACGGACTGGCGACCGACTATCTACGCGATGTCACCCGCGTCTTGGGCCTGCGCTTCGATGTCGTGCCCACCGACAGCTGGCAGGAGACGGTACGGCGCGCCTCGGCGGGCGAGATCGACCTGCTGCCCGCGGCCTCTCCCCGCAACGAAGCGCTGTCCGGTCGCTTCGACTTCACCGCGCCCTATACCGAGTTTCCGGTCATGATCGTGACGCGCGAGGACGCCGTCACGGTGGCCTCCGTCGACGACCTGGCCGGCCGGCGGCTGGCAGCGAACCTCGCGCGTCCGGCGGTGGCCCGTGCGGTGGAAGGTATCGCCGTCGCCGACACGCTCGCGGTGTCGTCCGTGCGCGAAGGGCTGGAGGCCGTGCTCGACGGGCGGGCCGATGCCTACGTCGGCGATGTCGCCAGCACCGAATACCTCGTGCGGCGTGACTATCCCGCGCGACTGAAGATCACGGCGGCCACCGGGGAGCGCGATGAGATCGCCATGGCGGTGGCAAGGCGCTACGCCAAGCTGGTCCCCCTGATCGACAGGGTGCTGGCGCGCATGCCCGAACGTCGCGCCCAGGCCATTGCCAATACCTGGCTTCGCGCCCACTACACCTGGGGCGGATCGTGGCGGGAAATCGCGCGCAAGATAGGGGGCGCGGGCCTCGCCATCGTCGCGCTGCTGCTTGCCGTGAGCCATGCCTACCTTCGGCTGCGCCGCGAAACGCGCCGGCGCAGGGCTATCGAGGAACAACTGGCCGACGTGACCCGCAGCGTGCCCGCGGTGGTTTATCGATTTCGCCACCATCCGGACGGGCGGATCGAATTCACCTACCTCGGCGGCAACCCCGAGCCGATCTTCGGTGTCGGCGCGGAGGTGTTCCTCCACGACGAACGCAGCGCTTTCGCCCGCATCGATCCGCGCGACCAGGGGCCCTTGCAGGCGGAAGTCGCCCGAGCCGCCGCGTCGCTCACGCCGTTGCACGCCGAAATGCGCGTACGCGATAGCCATCCCACGCGCTGGATCGCTTCGCATGCGCTGCCGCGAGCCGATGGCCCCGTGGTGGAATTCACCGGCTATTGGATCGACGTATCCGAACGACACCGGCAATCGAATCAGTTGGCCGCCGCCAAGGACACCGCCGAGAAGGCCACCCGCGCGAAGAGCGAATTCCTGGCGATGATGAGCCACGAGATCCGCACGCCGATGCACGGCATCGTCGGGATGCTCGAATTGCTCGGCGACACGCCTCTATCGGCGACGCAACGACGGTTCCTGGACACCGCCGGGCACTCAGCCGACGCCTTGATGCACATTCTCGACGACGTGCTCGACGTTTCCCGCATCGAGGCCGGACGGCTCACCGTCGAGGCGACGCCGGTCGATATACGAGCGCTCGTGGACGGCGTCGCCACGCTGTTCGCCGGCCAGGCCGCGCGCAAGGGGCTTCATCTGTTTCACGAGACCGACGACCGCCTGGCGCCATGGTCCAGCGTCGACGGCATGCGCTTGCGTCAGGTGCTCGTCAACCTGCTCAGCAATGCGATCAAGTTCACGGCGGAAGGCCACGTGAGCCTTCGCCTTGAACTCGTCGCGGAACGGGAAAACGGCCAGCACGTGCGCTTCACGGTGGCCGATACCGGCATCGGCATCGCCGAAGACGACATCCGCCGCCTGTTCACGCCATTCAGCCAGGTGGAGCCGTCGTCGGGGCACGCCGGCGGCAGTGGACTGGGGCTCGCCATATCCCGGCGACTGGTCGACCTGATGGGAGGTACCATCGACCTGCGCAGCGAACCCGGCCGCGGCACCCACGTGGACGTCGATCTCACCCTGCCGCGCAGCGCCGCGGGCGAACGAGCCATCGCGACGGAACAGAACCCCGGCCATGCGCCGCCGGAGCGCGTACTCCAGGTGGTGGTCGCGGAGGATCATCCGATCAACCGCGAACTGGTCGCGGCCCAGCTGGAGCGACTGGGGCATCGCCATCACGTGGTCGCCTGCGGGGAGGAGGCCCTTGAACTGGCCTCGTCGCTACCCGCCGACGTGCTGCTCACCGACCTGCGCATGCCCGGCCTGGATGGCTACGGACTCACGCGCGCCCTGCGCGAGCGCGGCTCGCGCGTCGCCATCGTCGCCATGACGGCGAACGCCATGGACGGCGAAAAAGAGCGATGCCTCGACGCGGGCATGGATGGTTTCATCGCCAAACCCGTGCGCATCGACGCGTTGCGCCTGGCGCTGGCCGCCTGCGTGCCCGACGACGACGCGCCGTGGGATACCACCTTGCTCACGGAGACGTTCGGCCATCTCGGCATACTTCCTTCGCTGGTGGATCGGTTCGCCGAATCCACGCGGGAAGACATCGCGCACATCCATGCGCTGGACCACCCCGGGCACGTCGCCGAACGCATCCATCGCCTGCTGGGTGGCATGCGTGTATTCGGCACGTCACCCGAGGCGCGCATCGGCGAAGCCCTGGAAATCGCGCTTCGTAGCCACGAAGCCCACGAGGCGATGCAGCGGGTGCCCGCCTTCCTCGGCGCCGTGGAGGCCTACCTCGAACGGCTGCGACGCGGCGTGTCGCGGCTTTCCGCCCCACGTGAAAATGCGGGTGATTTTTCAGAATAGTCTGATATCCCTGCGCCCCTCGCTTTCGCATCATGTCCCCATCCGTGCGCCTGCGCGAAACGACGAGGACATGCGATGTCACCCACCACCATCGAATACCACATCGCCGAGATCGACGGCTTTTGGGGCATCTTTCGCGAAGGCGTCCAGATCGCACGGCGCAGCGATGCCGGCGACGCCATCGCATTCGCGAACTTCTTCGCCGATCGGGAAACCCTCGTGGCGACGCGTCCGGTGCGGGTGTCCGCCGGCGACTGCCTTCAGCGGGAACTCCAACGCATGCGCCGCGCGGCGTGAACGACGCGACGCACCAAACTCAGCGGCCGGTCGCTCCGCCCAGTTGCACCATGTCGAGGTGAAGCAGGCGCAGGCGCGCAATGTGCCGCCCGACGGTGGCGCGATCGTTCGATGACGCCTCCAACTTCAGGAACGCATCCAGCAATCGCCGCTCCATGTGTTCCAGCGTGCGGATATACGTGACATCGGGGTCGTGGGAAAGCCGGGCCGATGCCTCGACCACGGTCCTGCGAACGCTGGAGAAGGCACTGCCCGCCGTCGCGGCACGTCCGCCGGTGGCATTCACCTCGGCCTGGAGATCGTTGGCGATCGCGGTGAGCGCGGCGGCCGACTCGTCGAGGATCGCCGCCAGTCCCGGCTCGCGCACCCCCCGGGCGGCTTGCAGATAGAGGTCGCGATCCGCGATGACCCGGCGGATCAACCCATTGACGACTCGGACGGCACGGCGTTCCATGGGTGAAACGTTAGCGTCGATGGTCTTAGCCGGTCATAAACGTGGGGTTTCGCCGCTCAGCCTGTGGTCATTCGCCTGGTTCGAGCAGACGTAACGGCTGTCCCGATGCGTCGCGCAGGCCCGACTGGAGATCTTCCAGTTCGCGGACGGAGGGACACAGGGCGCGTACCCGGGGCTCGAGGGCCGACCTCAGCTTCGCCACCACGCGCGCCTGGCCGCCGGTCGTCAGCGAGGCGACCCGGTCGCGAAGCGCGGCGGCGCCTTGAAGGTCGCCGTTGAGGGCCATCTGCATCGCCTGGCCGCCGACGTCCTGGGTGAGCACGGGCGCGATGTCGGAAACGATCTCCTGCGCGTAGGCGCGCATCGCGTCCTCCTGCCAGTCGCGGGTGCTCTGACTGGCGGCGATCCGCCGCTTGATGTCGGCCACGCGTGCGTTCAACACCCGGTCGAAGTCGCCGCTGGCGACGGCGTCGGGCGCGGCCGACCGGGCCTCGTCGCGCACCGCCCGTGCGGCCACGTCCACGCCATCGGTGGCGATGGCCTTCGCCTTTGGGACGAGGGCGCGCACGCGGCCTTCGAAGAGGGCGACGCGATCCTGCTCGTCGGGGCGCAAGGCCACCGCCCGGCCGTCGGTGGCGAGGCTGCCGTCGTGCATGCGCACCGCATGAGGCGTCGCCCCCTCCCGCTCGAACAGCAAGGCATCGGGGCGGACGGTGAGGTCGTAGGTGCTCGCCACGCGGCAGGCATGGTCGAGATCCTGGGCGGCGGCGGCGCCAGCGAGGCAGGTAGCCACGAAAAAGACGAGGGGGCGGGCGCTCATGGGGAATCCGGCGAAAAGCCCCTCGATACCTTCCGAGGGGCGAATCAGGGCTGAACCGCGGGCGCCTACAGCGCCACCTGCCCGAATTGCTCGCGCACCTTCACGCTGCCCAGGGCCCAGGTGAGCCAGGCCAGCATGGGGATGGACACCAGCTTGAGCACCACGCCGATGAGCAGGATCGCGCGGTGCTTGGTGGCCATCGCGAGCAACGGCGCGGGCAGCCCGGGCTGGGAGAGCACCACGCCTATCTGCTGCCATTGGTCGTAACCGATCCAGGCGGTGTAGCCCGCCCAGGCGACGAGAAGCAGGGCGATGACCCGCATGCCCGACCGGGCCCATTCACGCCAGCGCAAGGTGGACAGCGCGAACACCATCACCACGAAGGCGGCCAGCATGTAGCCCGCGGTCCAGGCCAGTGCCACGCGCGGGTCGGGACCCTGGCTGGCCGCCTCCGCGCTCATGGCGGTCACGGCATGGCCGATCACCACCGCGGCATAGGTGTTGAGTACGAATCCGGCGGCGGCCAGCAGCATCACCAGCCAGACCAGGATGCGCCACGGAGCGAAAGGACGGCCCCCGCCGGGGGCCGTGAGCTTCTTCAACGCCATCAAGCGCCCTTCTTCAGCTCGGCGAGGTCGGCGAGTACCTGGCCGGAGTTCTTCTCCGGATCGACATCCTTGTAGACCTTGGCGATCTTGCCCTGCGGGCTGATGAGGAAGGTTTCGCGCTTGGCGTACTTCTGCCCGTTGTGGTCGGTGAGCACGCCGTACCGGGTGGCGACGGCGCTGTCGGCGTCGGACAGCAGCGGGAACGGCACGTGGTATTTCTCGGCGAACTCGGCATGCGACTTGACGTCGTCGAGACTCACGCCCAGCACCTGGGCCCCGGCCTTGTGCAGCTTGACCGTGTCGTCGCGGTAGGTGCAGACCTCGGTGGTGCAGCCGGCGGTGAAGTCCTTCGGATAGAAGTACAGCACCAGCCATTCGCCCTTCTTGGTGTCGGAAGCCAGGGTGTGCCACTCACCCTTCTGGTCCTGCAGCTTGTAATCCGGAGCCTGGTCGCCGACCGTCGGCTGGGCGGCCCAGGCGGACACGGTGGCGAGACTGAGGGCGAGCGAAACGAGCAGACGGCGCATGGGGCGAACCTCGCGGGGTGGGATCGGCGTGAGTGTACTCGCCATGCCGTAAAGGTTGCCTGCTTCAAGCGAAAGGGGCGCCTTTCGGCGCCCCTTTCGGATCATGCTGGCCTCGATGGCCGCGTTCAGTGCTTGACGTGCTCGCCGAGCGGCTCGATTTCGAACTTGCTCAGGTCCACGCCGAGGTTGAAGCCGCGACCGGTACCGGTGATGGCGAGCGAGACCTCGCCCTTGGTCATGGCGGCGCTTTCGGCGCTCTTGACCACGCCGGCATTGGCGCCGCCGCTGGCGTATTCACCGTAGACCTCATGGATGCCCTTGACGTTGGTGAACTCGCCCTTGCCGCCTTCGATGCTGAACTTGCCGGCGGTGAGGCCGCCGCCGCGCACGTGGATGATCACGTCGGCGCTCTGGCCATTGTCGCAACGCACATGGCCACGGCCGTCGGCCTTCTTGTAGATGGCGGCCCAACCCGTGGTGCTGAAGGTCATGTGGCACTTGGTCGCCGCTTCGGCGGCGTGTGCCGGCTGCGCGGCGAACGCGCCCGCGGAAGCCAGAGCCAGGACGGCCAACCCGGTAATACGCTTGATCATGTTCGTTCTCCCTGCTGGAAATGGCGAATGGGCGGACGTCAGGTCGTCCGGCGTGGGGCATTCTCCACTCACGAATGTGAAGAAAGCCGGAGCGGCCGCCGGACCGTTCAGCCCCGGCGTGGAATCGTGGACGGCCAGTGAATGCATTTCCCGATCACGTGCGTCGGGCCTACCATGGCGCCGTCCAGAACGATCCCGAAAGAAGGAAGCCTTCATGCCCAAGCACATCCTGGTCGGCTACGACGGTTCGGAAACCGCCCGGCGGGCCTACCTTTTCGCCCTTGACCTCGGGATCTGCTCCAAGGCCAGGATCACCCTGCTGTCCGTCTACCAGCTCGAGAACGGTGCGGACACCGCGGGGCTGGTGATGACGGAAAACGCCGGCCAGCGGCTGGATCAGCTGCGTGCCGAGGTCGCCGCCCTGGCGCCGTCGCCCGGCGCCGAGGTGACGGTCGACCTGGTCCAGGGCAGCCCGGGGGACGCCCTGCTCTCCTACGTGGAAAAGCACGGCATCGACCACATCGTCATCGGCCATACCGAGCGGGGGGCCCTGGCCCGCTGGCTCGTGGGCTCGACATCGACCGACGTGCTGGCCCGGGCCCATGTCCCCGTGACCGTGGTTCGCTAGCCCGATCGAGGCACGCCGGGCGTTACTCGTAGCCATTCGCGCCCGGCATTTGTCACAATTCGGTCAGATGCCCCAGGGGGCGATACCACATAAGCGCCGAGGACCACCCGCAGTGAGTTACACCGCCAGTCTGCCATGGACGCTTGATAAGCTCGATTTCTCGCGCATCGACGTCGCCAAGGTCAGGGACAACGAAGACCTCTTTTTCCTCCTGTGCAGTTCGTCGTTCGTGGAGAGCGGCTCGGACCTCTATACGCACAACCTCGTCGATCACTTCGCCGGCGACGACGAACTCCAGGGATGGTTGCGCGACCACTGGGAGCACGAGGAACTCCAGCACGGTCGCGCGCTCGCGGCCTACGTCAAGCACGTATGGCCCGAATTCGACTGGGACACGGGGTTTCGCAACTTCTTCGCGCACTACGGCTCGGTCTGCACGTCGGAAGAACTCGAACCCAACCGCGGCCTCGAACTGGCGGCGCGTTGCGTGGTGGAAACCGGCACGGCCAGCCTCTACCGCGCGTTGAACGACGTCACCGACGAGCCGGTGCTGCGCGAGCTGACCCACCTGATCAAGAGCGACGAAGTGCGGCATTACAAGCACTTCTACCAGCACTTCCGCATCTATCGCGAACGCGATCGCATCGGCCGCATCAGCACGCTGCGCACCCTGCTCAAGCGCCTGAGCGAGATCAAGAACGAGGACAGCGACATCGCGCTGCGCCACGTGTTCAACACGCGCTACCCCGACAAGGCGCACGACGATGCCGAGTTCCGTCGCGTCACCTCGCGCGCCGAGGGCATGCTCAAGCGCCACATCCCGGCCGAGATGACGGTGAAGATGTTGCTGCGTCCGCTGGATCTGCCCGCGCGGGTGAACAACTTCCTCGAGAAGCCGTTGACGCGGATCACCGAGAAGCTGTTCCTGCACTGACGGCTTGCGCCAAAACCGGAATCACGGCCCTGGGTTCCTGCGTACGCGGGAACCCCGCTCTACACGATCGAGCCTGCCCGCATGCGGGCAGGTCCCACCGCGTCACTTTTTCTTCTTCGCCACCGTCTGCCACTTGTCCGCATCGAACCCGCCCGTTTCGAACGTGAGCGTGGTTTCGCCACGGCTGATGGTCACCACGTCGATGGTGAGCCGCTTCGTGTTCGCAAGATCCTTCAGGAACTGCGCATCGTTGCGGAACAACAGCGCCGGTTCGCCGGTCGGTGGGCGGAAGGCCTTGATGGTTTTGGCCTTGCCGTCGAAGCTGGCCTTCAGCGAACAGTCGCCCTTGCAGACGAAGCCCTTGCCGGCCACGGCGTAGAGGAACACGCTCTGCCCCCAGTCGGTGTGGCGGCGCAGGATCAGGCGCACGGTTTCCTCGCCCGAGGGACGCGACGACTGGATCGTGGCCGTGCTCTGCGTGCCGCCCTGCATCGGCGACACCTGGTAGAGCCACAAGGCCGCGAGGCGGTTCTTCTCGGTGGTTTCCTTGTAATTCGCCTCGAGTGGGCCGAGGGTCTTCTTCACCTCGGCGGCCGCTGGGGAATCGGGGAAGGTGTTGACGATCTCATGGCCGATCTGCACGGCGGGGCCGTCGTTGTGCAGCTTCAGCAACTGCTGGTAGAGCTCCAGCTTCTTCGCCGCATCGGCGTTCGTGTCGTTCGCGGCGACGGCCTGCGGGGAGGCCGCCTGTTGATCCTGCGGCGAGGAGCATGCGGCGAGGCCGAGGACGGCGAGGAGGGCGGCGATACGGCGCATAAGCTTGCGATTCCCTGGATAGCTGAGGCCCTAGCTTGGCCCGTGGGGCGCTTCCGATCAATTCTCGCGAGCGTCGCGACGCACCGGCCGGCGTAAAATCGGGCCCTAGCCCCAAGGATTTCCCATGCCTCCACACTCCTCCGGAGCCGATTCGCTGCTCCGCCACCGGGCGTTCGTCTTCTACTGGTTCGCCCGCAACGCATCGAGCTTCGGCTTCCAGATGATGTCCGTCGCCGTGGGCTGGCAGATCTACGCGATCACCGGCCGGGCGGTGGACCTGGGCCTAATCGGCCTGGTGCAGTTCGTGCCCTCGGTGCTGCTCGCCCTCCCCGCCGGCCACGTGGCCGACCAGTTCGACCGCCGGCGCATCGTCAAGCTGTGCCAGGCGGTGGAATGGATCGCCATCGTGCTCCTGGCCGGCTTCAGCCTGAGCGGCCATCTGGACGAGGCGGGCATCCTCGCGCTCGTGTTCGTGGTGGGCGTCGCCAAGGCGTTCGAGTTCCCGGCCATGTCGTCGATGCTGCCCGCCCTGGTGCCGACCCCCTTGCTGCCTCGGGCGATGGCCTCGTCCTCGGCCGCCGGACAGGCCGCGATGATCGCCGGCCCGGCCCTGGGCGGCTTGCTGTACGTGGCCGGCCCGGCCACCGTCTACGGCGTCTCGGCCCTGCTCTACCTCGTGGCGCTGACACTGATGTCGAGACTGGTCTACGACCACGCCCCTCCGCGCCGCGAACCGGCCACGTTGAAGACGCTCTTCGCCGGCGTGCACTTCATCCGCCACCGGCCGGCCGTGTTCGGCGTGATCTCCCTGGATCTGTTCGCCGTGCTGCTCGGCGGCGCCACCGCCCTGCTGCCGATCTTCGCCCGCGACGTCCTGCATACCGGCCCCTGGGGCCTTGGCCTGCTCCGCTCGGCTCCCGCCGTGGGCGCCCTGCTGATGTCGATCTGGCTGTCCCGGCACACCCTGGAACGCCGCGTGGGGCCGATCATGTTCGCCTCGGTCGCCGGCTTCGGCCTGGCCACCCTGGTCTTCGCGGTGTCGACCTCGCTGCCGCTCTCCCTGGCCGCGCTGTTCGCCCTCGGCGCTTTCGACATGGTGAGCATGGTGATCCGCGGCGCCCTGGTGCAGCTGGAAACACCCGACGACATGCGCGGGCGGGTGAGCGCCGTGAACGCCATCTTCGTGAACACCTCCAACCAGCTCGGCGAATTCGAGTCGGGCATCCTCGCCGCTGCCGTCGGCGCGGTAAACGCCACGGTCATCGGCGGTATCGGCACCCTCGTGGTGGTGGGGCTGTGGATGTGGTGGTTCCCGTCCCTCCGCCGGCGCCAGGGCCTGGTTTCCGAACCCGTGCCCGCGGAAGGCGCCAGCGATACGATCTGACAAGCGGCGCGATTAGTGTTATAGGAGTGGACGTCTATACCGCCAAAAGGGACGTCCACCATGAAGCCGTTTCTAGCCGCCGCCCTGCTGGGGCTCGTCGGGCCGGTACTCGCCGCGCCCACGCCCCCCGCCAGCATCGATGCCGCCCTGGCCCAGGCCAAGCGCGAGAACAAGCCGGTACTCATCGATTTCCAGGCGGTCTGGTGTTACTCGTGCTATTTCATGGCCGCTCACGTACTCAACGGCAAGGAGTGGAACGACCTCGAACGCAAGGTCGTCTTCTACGAGGCCGATGCCGACAAGCCGGCCGACAAGGCCTGGATGACGAAGCTCAACGTGCACTTCCTGCCGACCTATGTCGCCATCGGTCCCGACGGCGAAGAGCTCGGCCGCATTCTCGCCGAGCGGCCGCGCGATGCCTTCTACGCCGAGGTGGGCACGCTGCTCTCCGGCGATGCACGGCTGTCGAAACAGAAGGCCGATGCCGCCAAGGGCGTCATGAGCGCAGTGGCCGAGGTGCTCGAGACGTACCAGCTGCGCTACCAGGGCAAGGAAGGCCTGGCCTGGTTCGATACGCTACCGGCGATGGTGCGCAACGTGTCCGACAAGGACAAGCGCGTGGCGATCGCGAAGCAACAGCTTCGCCTGCTCGACGCGCAGGCCGCCAAGGATGACGCGACCATCGCGGATGCGGCCACCCACGTGCTCGATGGCGACATCGGCTGCCAGAGGCCCTACGTGCTCGACGCCTTGCTGGGTGCCGTGACGTCCCGCGCCGACGCGGAACGGAAGGCCCTGTTGTCGCCACAGAAGGCGCGTTACGACGAGTACCTGGCCACCCAGGTATTCACCGCCGCACCGGCATGCGCCGACCAGCGCAGCGCGGTGCTCACCGCCGCCGATCTCGATGCGGCGCTGGGCGACCCCGACGGCGAGCAGGCCGTGCTTCGCAAGGCCATCGATCTCAGCCGCGAAAAACTGGACGGCAACCTGAAGAGCGATCGAAACGTCGCGGACAACCTACGAGTCTACCTGCTGCGCGCCAAGGCCGGCGACGAGCTCGACACGCTCGAAAAGCAGCTCATAGCGGCCTATCCGAACGACTACGTGTACAACTACCGCTATGGGCGTCGCCTCGTGGAGAACGGCAAGTTCGCCGAAGGCCTTCCTTACCTCGACAAGGCCGCGAAGAAGGCCTATGGCGCGAATGCCATCACGGTGGCCACGTATCGGGTGAAAGCGTTGCAAGGGCTCGACCGCAATGCCGAAGCGCAGAAGGTCGTGGCGCAGACGGTAGCGTCGGAAGGCAAGTCGTTTCCGGAGCAGGCGAAGAAATTGCAGGAGTCGCTGAAGTCCTGAGTGCCTTGCTCGAATCGCCGGTAAGGCTTCCACCCTGTCGGTCGCGAGGGCTCCCTGCCCTGCCTGCCGAAGGGTGGGAGCCGATCGTATCGGCGATCCGGACTTGCGATACCCTTGGCCCATGATCACCGTCCACCACCTCAACAACTCCCGCTCCCAGCGCATCCTATGGCTGCTCGAGGAACTCGGCCTTCCCTACGAGATCGTCCGCTACCAGCGCGACCCGAAAACGATGCTCGCGCCGAAGGAACTGCGCGCGGTACATCCGCTGGGCAAGTCGCCCGTGGTGGTCGATGGCGAAGTCACCGTGGCCGAGTCCGGTGCCATCATCGAATACCTCGTCGATCGCTACGGCGAAGGCCGACTCCGGCCCGCGCCGGGGACGCCCGAACGGCTGCGCTATAGCCAGTTTCTGCATTACGCCGAGGGATCGGCCATGCCGCCGTTGTTGCTCAAGCTGGTCTTTCGGCGGATGGAGTCGGCACCCGTGCCCTTCTTCGCCAAACCGGTGGCGCGGATGCTGGCGCGCGGGGCGCAAAAGACCTTCGTCGACCCCCAGCTGGCGCTTCACCTGGATTATCTCGAAGCCGAAATCGGCAAGACCGGCTGGTTCGCGGGGGATGCCTTCAGCGCCGCGGACATCCAGATGAGCTTCCCCCTCGAGGCCGCCGCGAGCCGCGGCGCCTTGACGGACGCCCATCCCCGCTTGCGGGACTTCCTCGAGCGGATCCATGCGCGCCCGGCATGGAAGGCCGCTCTCGAGCGCGGCGGCGACTACGATCTCGTGCCGAAACGCTGAATCACCGTTCAATCAGGCGGATCCCTGTTTACACGACGCTCACGGCCATCGCCGCAAAGTCGTGACCCGACAGTAACGTTCGTTTAGGGAGCGCCTCCATGAGAAACCGCGATTTCGCACGTCAGGTCGAGAGTGCCGTGAACGGTGCATCGGGTCGCGTCCGCCATTATGCCGACGAGGCGGTGGACGCCGGTAGCGATCTTCTGGATCGTACCCGCCGGGTCACGAGCAAGCTCAACGCGTACAACAACCGCCGGCGCATGCGCTACATGGCCGAAGACTTCGCCGACGAAGCCAGCTACCAGTACCGCCGCCTTCGTCGCCAGGTGCGCCGCAACCCCGGCGTGACCATCGGTATCGCCGCCGCGGCCATCGGCACGTTCCTGCTGATCCGCCATGCGCTGCGCGACGACGACTGACACAGGTGCCGAGGGGAATCCTCGAGGAAGGGCCGGGAGCGATCCCGGCCCTTCTCGCGTTCAGGGGACCGGATGCTGCTCGACGACCTTGTCGACATGCCAGCGGATGCGCGAGGCATCCTGCGGCGGGTTCTTGACCTCGACCTCGGTGATCTTCAGCAGGTATTCGTTGCCCGGCTGCCAGTCGAAGCCTTCGACGGGAGCGTAGTTGAGCTGCCAGGGCTGCGTGGGTTGCTCGCGGTATTGCAGACACTCGGTCTTCACGACGCCGTTGGTGCACGGCGCTTTCTGGCCGGCGATGTAGACCAGGCGAGAGCGGGAGCCGTGGGTGTCCGGCGTGGTGGCGCAGGCGGCCAGGAGTAGCGTACAGGCGGCGACGACAGGGAAGCGCATGGCAGATTCCATAAAAAGCTCGCGATAGGAATACCAGCAGAGTGCGTGAAGCGCCATCCATGGCGCGTGACGCGCGCGCTCCATGCGCCGTCCTGGCGGAAAAACCGATGCGGCGGCGGCGCTCGCCCGTGCGCGAGGCGCAGGGTTCCTGCATGCGCAGGAACTCAGTGCGAAGAGCCTGAAACCACAAGCGTCAACTACGAAAAAAGCCGGGTTTCCCCGGCCTTTTTCTTCACCGAACCAAAACGGATCAGACCGTCATCGGATTCGGCTTGTCCACGTCGAGCTTGTATTCCTTGATCGCGCGGCTGACGTCCTTCGCGTTGACCTTGCCGTCCTTCGCCAGCGCGGCGAGCGCGGCGTGGGCGATCCAGTAACGGTCGACCTCGAAGTGCGAACGCAGATTGGCGCGGGTGTCGCTGCGGCCGAAACCGTCGGTGCCCAGCACGGTGTAACGCATGCCGTCCGGCATGAACGCACGCACCTGGTCGGCGAACTCACGCACGTAGTCGGTGGCGGCCACGGCCGGGCCCTGGCGGTCGGCGAGCAGGCCGGTGATGTACGGCACGCGCTGCGGCGCTTCCGGATGCAGGCGGTTCCAACGCTCGGCGTCGAAGCCTTCGCGACGCACCTCGGAGAAGCTCGGCACCGACCAGATGTCGGCGCTGACGCCGAAATCCTTCTCGAGCAGTTCGGCGGCGGCGATCACCTCGCGCAGGATCGTGCCCGAACCCATCAGCTGCACGCGCGGCTCGTTCTTCTTCGCCTTGCCGGCGTCCTTGAAGAGGTACATGCCCTTGACGATGCCTTCCTCGCTGCCCTTGGGCAGGTCGGGGTGGGCGTAGTTCTCGTTCATCACCGTGATGTAGTAGTAGACGTCTTCCTGCTCCTGCATCATGCGGCGGGTGCCATCCTGGAGGATGACGGCCAGCTCGTAGGAGAAGGTCGGATCGTACGAGACCACGTTGGGAATGGCGCCCGAGAGCAGGTGCGAGTGACCGTCCTCGTGCTGCAGGCCTTCGCCGTTGAGCGTGGTACGGCCCGAGGTGCCACCGATGAGGAAGCCGCGCGCGCGCATGTCACCGGCGGCCCAGCAGAGGTCGCCGATGCGCTGGAAGCCGAACATCGAGTAGTAGATGAAGAACGGCAGCATCGGCACGTTGCTGACGCTGTAGCTGGTGGCCGCCGCGAGCCAGGCGCTCATGCCGCCGGCCTCGCTGATGCCTTCCTGCAGCACCTGGCCCTTCTGGTCTTCACGGTAGTAGAGCAGCTGGTCGGCGTCCTGCGGGCGGTATTTCTGGCCGAACGGCGCGTAGATGCCGATCTGGCGGAACATGCCCTCCATGCCGAAGGTGCGCGCCTCGTCGGCCACGATCGGTACGAGACGGGGACCCAGCTCCTTGTCGCGGAGCATGAGGTTCATGCCACGGACCAGGGCCATGGTGGTGGAGATCTCGCGATCGCCGGTGCCCTTCGTGATCTGCTCGAAGGCCTCGAGCGCGGGCGCCGGGAACGACTGGTCGGCCTTGCGGCGACGCTGCGGCAGCGAACCGCCGAGCGCGCGACGGCGCTCGAGCATGTACTGCACTTCTTCGGAGTCTTTGCCCGGGTGGTAGTACGGCACCTCGTCGAGCTTGTCGTCGGGCACCGGGATGTTGAAGCGATCGCGGAAGGCGCGGATCGCGTCGGTGTCCATCTTCTTCTGGTTATGCGCCGGGTTCTGCGATTCACCGGCCGCGCCCATGCCGTAGCCCTTCACCGTCTTGGCGAGGATCACGGTGGGCATGCCGGTGGTGTTCACCGCCGCGTGGTAGGCCGCGTAGACCTTGTGCGGATCGTGGCCGCCGCGGTTGAGGCGCCAGATGTCGTCGTCGGACATGTTGGCGACCAGCGCGGCCGTCTCCGGGTACTTGCCGAAGAACTTCTCGCGCGTGTACGCGCCGCCGAAGGCCTTACACGCCTGGTATTCGCCGTCGACGGTCTCCATCATGAGCTGGCGCAACTTGCCCGTGGTGTCGCGGGCCAGGAGCGGATCCCAGTAGCTGCCCCAGGTGACCTTGATGGCGTTCCAGCCGGCGCCGCGGAACACGCCTTCGAGTTCCTGGATGATCTTGCCGTTGCCGCGCACCGGGCCGTCGAGGCGCTGCAGGTTGCAGTTGATGACGAAGATGAGGTTGTCGAGGCCTTCGCGACCGGCCAGCGAGATGGCGCCGAGCGATTCCGGCTCGTCGGACTCGCCGTCGCCCATGAAGCACCAGATCTTGCGATCGGTCTTCGGCATCAGGCCGCGGTGTTCGAGGTACTTCCAGAACTGCGCCTGGTAGATCGCCTGGATGGGGCCGAGGCCCATCGATACGGTGGGCACCTGCCAGTAGTCCGGCATCAGGTACGGGTGCGGATACGACGACAGGCCGCGGCCCTTGCCCTCGACTTCCATGCGGAAGAGGTCGAGCTGGTCTTCGGTGATGCGGCCTTCGAGGAACGAACGCGCATAGACGCCCGGCGCCGAGTGGCCCTGGTGGAACACCAGGTCGCCCGGATGATCGGCCGAGGGCGCGCGCCAGAAATGGTTGAAGCCGACGTCGTACAGCGTGGCCGACGAGGCGAAGCTGGAGATATGGCCGCCGAGGTCGCCCGGCTTGCGGTTGGCGCGCACCACGGTGGCCAGCGCGTTCCAGCGGATCAGCGAGCGGATGCGCCACTCGATGGCGGCGTCGCCGGGGCTGCGCGCTTCCATGTGCGGCGGGATGGTGTTGACGTATTCCGTCGTCGGCGCGAACGGCAGGTAACCGCCGGCGCGACGGGTGGAGTCGACCATGCGCTCGAGCAGGAAATGCGCGCGCTCGGTGCCGTCGTGGTTGATGACGGCATTGAGCGACTCGACCCACTCGCGGGTCTCGGTGGGGTCGAGGTCCTGGTTGAGGATATCGTCGATCTGGTCCATGGATGCTCCGGCGGCGCCCAAGGCGCGCTCATGGGGGCTGAAGACACCCGCTGGGGGAGCGGGGAAACCGGCCGATGATACCGCAACCTTCCGGCATACGCGGCCGTACGGCGGTTTGTATCGATAAAAACTGATATGCCAGCGGGTACTGGCCCGCTTGCGCGGGTTCGCCGATGCGATCGGCTCCCACCCCTCCGGCAGGCGGGGCCTTCGCACCTGGCTACCGGAGGGGTGAGAGCCGATCATATCGGCGAAGGCGACCGCAAGGCCGCCACTTTTCAGATACTTACGGTGAACGCAGGAACTTCGACCCGGCCCGGATCTGCGCTTCGACGCAGGCCACCGAGGTCATGTTCACCACCCGGCGGACCGTGGCCTGCGGGGTGAGGATATGCGCCGGCTTGGATACGCCCATGAGGATCGGGCCGATCACCACGCCGTCGCACAGGGTACGCACCATGTTGTAGGTGATGTTGGCCGCGTCGAGGTTGGGAAAGACGAAGACGTTGGCCTTCCCCTCCAGCAGCGAGTTCGGGAAGATCCGCTGGCGCAGCTCGGGGTTGAGCGCCACGTCGGCCTGCATCTCGCCCTCCACTTCCAGCTTGGGAACGCGCTCGCGGATGAGCTTGAGCGCCTCGCGCATCTTGCGGGAGTTGCGCGTCTCGCGGCTGCCGAAATTGGAGCTGGACAGCAGCGCGATCTTCGGCTGGATACCGAACAGCTTCAGGCGCAGCGAAGCCTGGAGCGTGGCCTCGGCGATCTGTTCGGCGCTGGGATCTTCCTGTACGTAGGTGTCGAGGAAGAAGAACGTGCCCTTCTCCGTCGCCACCGCCGCCATCGCCGACGCCTCGGCCACGCCGTCGTCCAGGCCGATGATGTCGCGAATGTAGTCGAGCTTGCTCTGATAGGTGCCCACCAGGCCGCAGATCATCGCGTCGGCTTCGCCGCGCTGGACCATCAGCGCCGCGATCACCGACGGTCGCGAGCGCACCACCGCCTTGGCCGAAGCGGGCGTAACGCCGCGACGCTCCATGATCGAGTGATAGAGGCGCCAGTAATCCTCGAAGCGCGGGTCGGAGTGGATGTTGCACATCTCGAAGTCCACGCCCGGCTTCAGGCGCAGGCCGGCCCGTGCGATACGCTTCTCGATGACGTCGGGACGACCGACCAGGATCGGCTTGGCGAGACCCTCGTCGATGACGGTCTGCACGGCGCGCAGCACGGTTTCTTCCTCGCCCTCGGCGTAGACCACGCGCTTGGGGTCGGCCTTGGCACGATCGAACACCGGCTTCATGAGCAGGCCCGTGCGGAAGACGAAACTGGTCAGTTTCTCGACGTAGGCCGGGAAATCCTCGATGGGACGCTCGGCCACGCCCGAATCCATCGCCGCCTGGGCGATCGCCGGCGGCAGCTGGATGAGCAACCGCGGGTCGAACGGCTGCGGGATCAGGTAATCCGGACCGAAGCTGGGCGGCTTGCCGCCGTAGGCGCGCGCGCTCACGTCGGACGACTCGCGACGGGCCAGCTCGGCGATGGCCTTCACGCACGCCACTTTCATGGCCTCGTTGATCACCGTGGCGCCCACGTCGAGCGCGCCGCGGAACAGGTACGGGAAACACAGCGCGTTGTTGACCTGGTTCGGGTAGTCCGAACGGCCCGTCGCCATGATGCAGTCCGGACGCACGGCCTTGGCGTCTTCGGGCAGGATTTCCGGGTTGGGATTGGCCAGCGCGAAGATGACCGGGCGCTCGGCCATCGTGGCGACCATCTCCGGCTTGAGGATGCCGCCGGCCGACAGGCCCAGGAAGATGTCCGCGCCTTCGACGATCTCGGCCAGCGTGCGCTTGTCGGTATCGCGCGCGTAGCGCTGCTTGTCCGGGTCGAGGTCGGTGCGGCCGGTGTGCAGCACGCCGTCGCGATCGAAGGCGAGAATGTTTTCCTTCTTCATGCCCAGCGTCACCAGCATGTCGACGCAGGAGATGCCCGCCGCGCCCATGCCGGTGGTGGCGAGCTTCACGTCTTCGATCTTCTTGCCGGTGACGAGCAGCGCGTTGAGCACCGCGGCACCGACGATGATCGCCGTGCCGTGCTGGTCGTCGTGGAAGACGGGGATCTTCATCCGCTCACGCAGCTTGCGTTCGACGACGAAGCATTCCGGCGCCTTGATGTCTTCGAGGTTGATGCCGCCGAAGGTCGGCTCGAGGCTGGCGATGATGTCGATCAGCTTCTCGGGATCGGTTTCGTCGATCTCGATGTCGAACACGTCGATGCCGGCGAACTTCTGGAACAGCACGCCCTTGCCTTCCATCACCGGCTTGCCGGCCAGCGCGCCGATGTTGCCCAGGCCGAGCACCGCGGTGCCGTTGGAAATCACCGCCACGAGGTTGGAGCGCGCGGTGAGTTCGGCGGCCGCCCTCGGGTCGGCCACGATGGCGTCGCACGCGGCGGCGACGCCGGGCGAGTAAGCCAGCGAGAGATCGCGCTGGGTGAGCAGCGACGTCGTCGGGGTGACCTTGATTTTGCCCGGACGGGGCAGGCGGTGGTATTCGAGGGCGGCTTGCCTCAGTTCCTCGGAGATGGCCATGGGATCCTGTGGACGTAAGGGAAAGGGAGGGCGGCGCCTGCCGCATGCCAGGAGCGATGGTAGCACCGCGCAGCCCGGCCTCCGGGGATGCGGTGTGATGCATTGCGACACGCTGTGATAGGGAAAACCTACGGAATCGCGCGGGCTCGGAGGGACGGTCGCTCGCCGTGCGCATGCGTACGCTGCGATGCCCTTTGCCTCCGAGGTCATCCATGCCACTGCTCGCCTTCAGCCTCTCTACCGTCCTCGCTTCGTCGACGCCCGACATGAGCGCCCTGCGCGCCGCCGTCGCCACGGTGCCGAGGGATGGATCGCGTGGCGTGGATGTCGAACTGCCCACAGGCGACGACACCCGCTCGCGCTTCCGCCTCGTCGACTCACGCACGCTGCCCTCGGCGTTGATGCGTCGCTATCCCGGATTGCGCAGCCTTCGCGGCACGGATGCCGCCGGTCGCACGGCCAGGCTGGACCTCTCCACCACCGGTACGTGGCTGAGCGTGCGCGACGCCGCCCATGAATGGATCGCGCAGTGGGGCGGCGATGCACCGGCTCCGTCCGATATCGTCCTGCCGGCGGCCTACACACCCGCGCCCGCCACGCCGTCCAGGCGCCGCCGATCCACGGCCACCGGCGACATCCGCTACGACTTCCGCCTTGCCGTCGCCGCCAGCAGCCGATACGTGGCGCAGGCCGGCGGCACCGTCGAACAAGGCCTGGCGGCGGTGTCCCACGCCGTCAATCGCGCCAACGAAGTGTTCGAAACCGATCTCGGCGTGCACTTCACCCTCGCCGACCGCAACGATCGGCTCATCCTCACCAGCCCGCGGCGCGATCCGTTCGAATCCAGCGAGCCGGGGCCGGCGGCGGTCGAGTTCATCGACCGGCGAATCGGCGCGGATCGCTACGACATCGGCCATGCGCTCACCACCTTCGACGGCGGCCACAGCGAAAGCGGCACGTCGTGCAGCGACGACCGATCGGCCGACTTCCATGCCACCCACAAGGCCGCCGCGTGGAGCGGCCATGCGTCGCCCGGCACCGGGAGCGATGCGCAGGATCATTTCATCCACGTGCTCGGCCTGCAGTTGGGTGCGGGGCCCACCGCGAACGGCTGCATGCGCGCCGGCGAGCGTGCGGTGGAACCGGGCAGCGGGAGCACCGCGATGGGCCATGCGTCGGCGCATTGCGCCAGCGACGCGCAATGGCTTCAGGATGCGGACGATCGCTACTTCCACGCGGCGAGCATCGCGCAGATACGTGCCTCGCTCGCCTCACGGGGCGGTGCCTGCGCAAAGCGGAGGTTGGGACGCACCGCCGCACCCTGGATCGATCGCGCGCCGCTGGCGGACGAGGCGATCGTTCCCGCACGCACGCCCTTCTTCCTCGATGCCCACGCCGAGACCATGGACGCGTCCCGCCGGCTCACTTACACGTGGGAGCAGATGGACATGGGCCCCCATCAGAAGGGCGCCCTCACCGACGATGGCCTGGGCCCGATCTTCCGGTCCCTTCCACCGTCGCCGGTGTCGCGGCGCGACTTCCCCCGTATCGCCGCGCTGCTCGGGCACGAACCGGCCGAGCCCGCCGAAACGCTGCCCAGCACGAACCGCCTGCTGAATTTCCGGCTGACGGTGCGCGACAACGGCGGCGACGATGCCACCACGTCGAGTGCCGATACGCGCGTGCAGGTGGTCGACACGGGCCGGGCGTTCGCCGTGCTCGCACCCTCGACGGTAACCGTCGCTTCGGCAGGCATGCCGCTGGAGGTGCGCTGGGACGTCGCAGGTACCGACGGCGGGGCCATCGGCTGCGGCGGCGTGGACATCGATCTCTCGACCGACGGTGGGCTCAGCTGGCCGCATGCGCTCGCTCGCAACCAGGACAACGACGGCGCGACTTCCGTCATCCTGCCGATGCTTGCCGGCACGGATAGCGCACGCGTGCGCGTCAGCTGCGCTTCGGCGCCGTTCTTTGCGGTATCGCCCGGGAATTTCCGCGTCGTCGGCCGGTGATGCTGCCGCTTCGTCGCATGGGCGAATCAAGAAGCCCTACAGGCCGAGCGAGATTTCCTCGGCTTCCACCCGCGCCATGTGGATGTGGTTCACGAACAGCGAAAAGGCCAGCTTCCCGGCGAGCCCGTGCACGTGCTGCATCCACGGCGGAAGGTAGCGCGGCGGCGCGATGTCGCCGCTGATGAAGTGGTCTTCCAGGCTCATGACGTCGTGCAGCGCGAGCTTGCCGGCGAAGAGGTTGCGCAGCAGGTCGAGCCGACGCTGGCGCAGCGCCCAGCGGAAGAACGTGTGCACGGCGAGCAGGCCGGTGAGGTACACGTTGTCTTTCGCGAACGCCGCGCCGCCGGTGAGCGGCACGCCGCGGAACACGCGCTGGGCGGAGTGGAAGCTGTCCGCCACGTTCTGCCCGCAGTCGCGGAAGTAGCGGAACACCTCGACGAAATCGGCACCGTTCAGGGCCATGTCGATGGCGAGGATGCGCAGGCTGATGCGCTTCAGGCGCGAAATATCGATGGCGCCCGACATCAGTTCGGCGAACACGGCCAGCCCCTCCTGCGTGGCGGTCACGCGTGGCGAAGTTCGCGCCAGGGAGGCCAGCACGGGCTGCTCGCGACCGTTGAGCGCCGTCAGCGAATGCACGAACGCTTCGTGGGCGAGCAGCTGGTGCCTGTCGTATTCGGTGAAGCGAACGCCGCCGCGCAGCCGGATGCGGGTGGCACCGGCCGCCGCCTTGGCGGTCAGCTCGGGATCGACCTCCACCGAGATCATGCCGGGCGCGAAGAAGGCGTCCAGCTCGCGGGCCATGTCCCGCTGGAGCACTTCGGCCGGAATGTTGCCCGCGGCATCCTCGGTCTCGAGGTCGGCACCCAGCTCGTCGGCCAGGTCGACGAAATAGCGCGCCGCGTCGAGATTGCTGCGGCTGCTGCCCGGTATGGCGTCGCCCGGGCGGCCGTAAAGCAGGATCGAGGCATCAGTGACGCCGCTGGTGCCCGCCGCATCGAGCATGTGCGCCGCGATGCGCCAGGATTCCGCCGTGCGGCGCAGGTAGTCGGCGATCGGGTGGCTTTCGCTGGCCTCGGCCTCGATGGCCTCCAGCTCGGCCCGGGTCTGGCCCAGGTCGGGCAACGCGTACCGGATCTCGGGGATCGAAAGCCGCCCGGCCCCGAATTCCGCGATGAGCCGCTCTTCCACCGAGGCCGGCCAGGAGATCGTGGGCAGGACGCGGATGTGGCGCACCGCCGCCAGTAGCCGTTGATCGAGGGCCGCGTAGCGGCGCATGTCGGCGGAGAGAACGCGGGGATCGGCCTTGGCGTGCATGGGGCGGGAGTATATCCCGTCCGCCGGCAACCCCATTCGCGGACCCTGTCCGCGATTCCCTGTGACGGGAACGCCCGGTCAGCGCGACGAGATGTACTTCTCGCGCCGGATGTGCTGAACGGCCAGCCCATGCTCCTTCAGGGCCGCGAAGGCCGCGTCGACCATGTTCGGGTTGCCGCACAGGTAGGCGATGTCCTTGTCGGCGGCCGGTTCCAGCTCGGCCAGCATGTCCTGGACATAGCCCAGGCGATCGTGCGGCCGGGGGTTGGGGCGGGCGCCGCGGCTGAAGCAGGGATGGAAATCGAACCCTTCATGCTTGCGCGCGAACGCATCGAACTCCTCACCGTAGAGCAATTCGTTCTCGTTGCGGGCGCCGTAGAGCAGCACGAAACGGCAGCCCCGACGGGCGATGAGGGCCTCGATCTGCGGCAACATGGCCCGATAGGGCGTCACGCCCGTGCCGGTGGCGATCAGGATGTAACGCTGGTTCTGGTCGCCGTCCATGAGGCAGAACCGGCCGTACGGACCGCTGGCGTCGATGGTCTGGCCCTCCTCCAGACCGCCGAGCAGTTGGGTGGCCGCCCCGCCCTCGACGTAGCTCACGGCGATCTCGATGCGCCGGACCGGCCCGGAACCGTCGCCCACCGTGGCCACGGAATAGCTCCGCTTGGTCGGCTTGCCGTCGTCGTAGTGGAAGTGCACCTGGAGGAACTGGCCCGGCACGAAGGCCAGGGGCTGGCCGTCCGTACGCTCGAAGGACAGGTGGCGCACCGAGGGGGCGAGCATGAAACTGTCGGCGAGGCGCAGCTGGAATGGTTCGGCCATGGAAAGTCTCTGTTGACGAGCGGGCAAGGGAGCGCCCGGCAAAGCCCGGTATAATAGGCGGCTTGTCATCCCGGCGCAGCCCATGACCACTCCCGCACTCCAAGTCACCGACCTCCGCAAGACCTACGGCAACGGCGTCGAGGCCCTCAAGGGCATCTCGCTCACCGTCCAGCCGGGCGATTTCTTCGCCCTGCTGGGGCCCAACGGCGCGGGCAAGTCCACCCTGATCGGCATCCTCTCCTCGCTGGTGAACGCCAGCGCGGGCGACGCCGAGATCTTCGGCGTCTCGATCCACAAGCGCCGCAGCGACGCGATGCGCCTGATCGGCCTCGTGCCCCAGGAAATCAACTTCAACCAGTTCGAAAAACCTTTCGACATCTGCGTGAACCAGGCCGGCTTCTACGGCATCGGCCGCGCCGAGGCCATGGAGCGCGCCGAGAAGTACCTGAAGGAGCTGCGCCTGTGGGACAAGGCGCACCACCAGGCGCGCATGCTCTCCGGCGGCATGAAGCGCCGCCTCATGATCGCCCGCGCGATGATGAACGAACCGAAGCTGCTGATCCTCGACGAGCCCACCGCGGGCGTCGACATCGAGATCCGCCGGTCCATGTGGCAGTTCGTCAGCGGCATCAACGCCGCGGGCACCACGGTGATCCTCACCACGCATTATCTCGAGGAAGCCGAGCAGCTCTGCCGCAACATCGCCATCATCGACCAGGGCCGCATCGTGCAGAACACAACGATGAAGAGCCTGCTCGCCACGCTCGACGTCGAAACCTTCGTGCTCGACGTGTCCAGCGTGCCCGCCAGCCTGCCATCGCTTCCGGGCGTGACGCTGCGCGTGGTCGACGACCATACCCTCGAGGCGGAAATGTCCCGCGCACACGACCTCAATTCGCTCTTCGCCGCGCTGTCCTCGCACGGCGTCACCGTCACCTCCATGCGCAACAAGGCCAACCGCCTGGAAGAACTCTTCGTCCGCCTGGTCGAGCACGGCCGGGAGAACGCGGCATGAGCAACCACCTGATTCCCCTGGGCACCATCGTCCGCCGCGAGATCATGCGCATCCTGCGCATCTGGACGCAGACGCTGATCCCGCCCGCCATCACGATGACGCTCTACTTCGTCATCTTCGGCAAGCTGATCGGCAGCCGCATCGGCCAGATGCACGGCTTCACCTACATGCAGTACATCGTGCCGGGCCTGGTCATGATGAGCATCATCACGAACAGCTACGGCAATATCTCCTCGTCGTTCTTCGGCGCCAAGTTCGGCCGTTTCGTCGAGGAGATGCTGGTGTCGCCCATGCCCAACTGGGTGATCCTGCTGGGCTACGTCACCGGCGCGGTCGTGCGCGGCGTCATCGTGGGTGCCCTGGTGCTGGTCATCGCGCTGTTCTTCACCGACCTGCACGTCTCCCATCCGCTCATCACCTTCTTCTCGGTGCTGCTCGGCGCGACGGTGTTCTCGCTGGCCGGTTTCGTCAACGCGGTGTTCGCCAAGAAGTTCGACGACATCGCGCTGGTGCCCACCTTCGTACTCACCCCGCTCACCTACCTGGGCGGCGTGTTCTACTCGGTCGACCTGCTCGGCGAGCCGTGGCGCAGCATTTCGATGGTCAATCCCATCCTGTACATGGTCAACGCGTTCCGCTTCGGCGTGCTCGGCGTGAGCGACGTGCCCATCGTCACGGCCTTCGTCGTGATGCTGGTCTTCGTGGTCGGGCTGTCGGCCGTGGGCCTGCACCTGCTCAAGCGTGGCGTCGGCCTGCGCTCCTGATCGATGCGGGTCAACAAGTACATCTCCGAATCCGGCCTCTGCTCGCGACGCGAGGCCGACGAGCTGTTGGTCGCCGGGCGCGTCACCATCAACGACGAGATCGTCGGCATGGGCGCCAAGGCGCTCGAAGGCGACGTGGTGAAGGTCGACGGTGAGGTCGTCGTCGCGCACACGATGGCGCCCGAGTCGTCGAAGAGTCGCGGCGTGTACATCGCGCTGAACAAACCCGTGGGCATCACCTGCACCACCGATACCACGGTCGACGGCAACATCGTCGACTTCGTCGACCATCCGCAACGCATCTTCCCCATCGGCCGCCTCGACAAGGACTCCGAAGGGCTCATCCTGCTCACCAGCAACGGCGACATCGTCAACGAGATCCTGCGCGCCGAGAACCACCACGAAAAGGAATACCTCGTGGCGGTGAACAAGCCGGTGACGGAGGACTTCCTCGCCGGCATGGCACGCGGCGTACGCGTGCACGGACAGATGACCAAGCCCTGCAAGGTGCGCAAGATCGCCAAGTTCGGCTTCGCCATCATCCTCACCCAGGGCCTCAACCGGCAGATCCGCCTCATGGCGGCCGCCTTCGGCTATCGCGTGACTCAGCTACGCCGGGTGCGCATCATCAACGTGAAGCTCGGCCACCTGAAGCCCGGCCAGTGGCGCAACCTCACCGAGGCCGAGTTGAAGGGATTGCTCCCTTCACGCACACGCTGGTAGGCATCCGCTTCACCCTCGGTCGCACGCCGATCGATTCGCGGCGACCGCGCCTTCGCGCCCCATCGTTCGTCCCCGACAGCGGGACCCGGGCCATCCCCGCACACTGATCGCACCGGGCGTCACGCCTGGCTGGCGATCGCATCGCAGCCACGTGTGACGCGCCGGTCGTTCGTCACTTCGCATGGATGCCGCGATGCTCTTGCAGTCACTCTTCACCCTTCTTTCGACGTCATCGACGTTGACCGACCCTTCCATTCCCGCTCCCCCGGAGGACGCCTACCGGGCGATGGCCGAGGCCCGCGTGCCCGCGCCACCGTCTTCATCCGACGACGAGGACGCCGACGACTCGTCGCCCTACGACGACTTCCTTACCGGATCGAAGCGGGTGCTGGGCGAACTCCTTGCCCAACCCGAATCGCCGTATAGCCCCCTGCTGGCCAGCCCGGCGTGGTCGCGCGAGGCATGGTGGCAACGCGCGGCCGAACGGATCGCCCCGGGGGAATCGTCGTTCGCGAAACCCCTTGCCGCGCTCCAGCACCAGATCGGCGCGACCAAGGCACGTCCTGGCTACGAAGTGAGCGTCAGGCCGGAGAGCCAACGGCGCTACAAAGGCCGGCAAGCGGCAGCCAATGCCATCAAGGCGGGTGTCGACGCCGACATCTTCGAACGCGCACTTCGACGGCACCCCCGTCACCTCACCCAGGCCGCCGCCGAAGCCGTCGCGATCCAGATCGTCCGCGACCGCTCGGCGACCACCGGCATCGCCCACCACGCCGCCCTGAACATTCGTGCCGACGTGGTCGACCGCTACCTCGACAGCAACGCCTCGCGTTTCTCGCTCGAAGACGGGCGTTACGCCGGAGAGCTCCTTCGCCACGCCGTCGTCACCGGGCATCCCACCTTCAACGAACGTGGTGAGCGGCAGATCCCCGCCGCGTTCCGCGTCGCACGCGTGGCCGCCGCTTACGCCGACCGCCGGGGTTACGCGAGGCCCGGCGGGTACTGCCACGGCGATGCACCTGCCTGGAAACCTCTCCCGTCCAGTGCCCGTCCACTCACCTACCGGCCCTTGTGCTTCGTGGCCGCGACGGATCGTGCCGTCTACGAGTGGTACCTGCGGAAAGCCCGCTTCGAAGCCGCAGAGGCAGTACCGGAAGGAAACGATCTACCGGGCCACCGACCGAACGACGTGAGGCGCACGCCATGACCATGACGATGCGGCGCTTTTCCCTAGGCGTTTTCTGTCTACTCGCCAGCCCCGCATTCGCGGGCACGATCCGGCTCGAGCCGGGTGGCGGCGCGTACGTCGACCAACTGGCGGAAGAAGCCAGGATCTACACCGACGCCCTCCACTCCCGCCTCGCGCGCGCCGACGCGGCCGACGTCCGCTCGAACGGTACCGCACTGGGTGAATTCCGCCGACAGGCGAACAATTACACGGTCTCGCGTTTCGACTACACGTACGAGGTGGACGGCGTGCAGCGAACGATCGTGATCCATGGGCGAAGCGGCAAGCCACTGGACACCACGGTCAACATGGGTCGCAGCAAGATCCTGTCGCGCAAATCGTCCAGCACCGGATCGTCCGACCTGTCCGACGGCGGAACGTCCACGTCGGGTTCGTCGTATGAGGTCACCGAAGCGGAGGTCGCGAAAGACGTGAACGACGCCGCCTTCTATCCTGCCGACGACCCATCGACGGCCCCCGTCCGTCACGTTCGCGCGACCTTCGTCCGCCGCGGCGAATCCGACTTCGAGGCCACCGCGGGCAACGCCATCAAGGCCAACGACGCGGAGTTGAAAAGCCTGCGTTACCTCGACAGGGAAATACGTGCCGGCGCGCTACCGCGCGGCGGGCGGCTCACCGGCATCGTCAGCAAGGCACCCTGCGTCTCGTGCAGCGAAAACATCGGCCTGTTCGCGGAAGAGCACGACGTGAACGGAACCATCCGCTTCCTCGTCGATCCCGCATCCGAGGCCGCGTCCGGATCGTCGGATCTCGTCACGCACAGCCGCGAAGCCTCCGATGCGCTACGCAAGATCCGAACCGACTACAGCAAGCAAGCCCTGAGCAAGGACACCTCGTGGTCGGCCCGACCGGTCCGCTGGCACGCGGAACCGTCCCCACCGACCGACAACCCCGCATCGATTCTCCCAAAGGAACTGTGTGAATGATCATTCCATCGCTTCGCCCTCTGCACCGCTGCCTGCTTACCGGCCTGTGCGTCGTCGCACCATCCATGGCCATGGCGGCGAAACCCGGCCCCGACGTGCTCTCCCTGTACAAGGAACAGCAGGAAGCCCGGCTCGACGACACGCCGACACGGGGCATCGACCCGGCGAGCCTCCTCGTCCGGCCCGACTCGCCTTATAGCGACATCGAACACCAGCCCGATTTCACCAACACCAGCGCATGGGGCGCCGTACTGGGCGACTTGCCGTCCTCGATCGGATACGGCGACGCGGTCGACATCGTGCAATGGGACCTGGGCGCGACGCGGGCTCGTCCGGGCGTGGACGTCCCGGTCACCCGCACCGTTCGTCTCGCGAACGGCAGGGCCCTCGACCCGTTCATCGAGGCCAGCCTGGTGAAGGCGGACGTGGACGCGGACATCTTCACGCGGATCATCGACATCACCGGATACCGGCACTCCACGAAGGCCGCCGGCTACGCCGTCGCCATGCAGATCCTTCGCAACCAGATGAAAGCGTTTCCCCGCGAGCGCTGGGAAGCGCTGGGTATCGAGGGCGGAGTCTTCGAACGCGTGATGAGCGGAACGTCCCTGCGGCATCTCACCTCCTACGACGTGCACTATCTCTCGCTCCTGCTCCAGCATCGGTTGATCCATCGACGATTCGGCGACGCCACGCCGACGGGCCAGCGTGAATTGCCTGCCGCTTATCGCGTGGCGCGCGTCGCCGCCGCGTACCGTGATATGGAGGGCTACCTGTCCTATCCCTGCAACCCTGACGCCACTCCTCGCGAAGGACGCGCGGGCCAAGGCGAAGGAGACGACCGTCCGCTGTGTTTCGTCGCCGCCACGGATCGCGCGGTCTACCGCTGGTATCTGCGCGAGGCCGACGACCAGGCCCATCCCATCCCCAGCGAACCCGAACAGAGCGGCCTGGCCCGCATGCTGGCCGCGGCGGCCCTGTTCATGCCGCTCCTCGACCTGGCTGCCGTCGCCGAGGTGGCCGAAGTCGCCGGGGCGGAAGAAGTCGCGGCCGAAGAGGCGGCGGCCGAAGCCGTCGCCGCCGATGAAGGCGTCGACACCGCGGTGGAACGCGCCTCTCCGCTCACCTGCCCCCTCGAGGCCTGACATCCCATGACCTACCGCTTTCTCACCCTCACGCTCCTGATGGCCGTCGGCACGGGCGCCACGCATGCCATGGCGGGAACCGTCTCGCTGGAGCGCACCGCATTGGACGAAGGTAACGTCGTGGCCCTGCTGGAATCCACCAGCCAATATCACGTCGACGCCATGCGCGAAGTCATCATGGGCCGGCATCCCTCGGGCCACCACCTGAGCCGTTGGGAATCGCTCGAAGTCGCCATGCGCGACGCCCCCGTGGCACGCATGGAATACCACTACGAACTGGACGGCATGCCACAGACACGCATCTATCACGCGTTCGCCGGCCAACCCCTGAGTGCCACCGCCGATGCGATCTTCACCGGTGAGAGCCCGCTGTCCACACCTCCCCTCATGGATTCGGGCGATTTCACCGTCGAAAGCCCCGAACCCGGCCCATCGACCCGACCCGTCATCCATGGCATGGACCGGATCGATGAGCAGGACGACATCTATTATGCCGATCTACCCGAAGGCAACGTGCGTGCCCGCGTGCTTTCGTCGGAAGGCTCCGTGCTGACGCCTTTCGATGTGGAGGGTGCGCAGGGCGCGCTCGACGCCGAGTTCAAGGCCATGCGTGCCATCGAGCGGGATATCGTCGAAGGGCTCGTTCCCCGAGGCGGCCGCATCGCCGGAATGATCGGCGGGAGCGCCTGCGCCTCCTGCCAGCACGTCATGGAACGCATGGCGGAAACGTACGATGTGGACATCCGCGTCACCCAGGTGTTCGGCAACCTGCCGCCGTCACGGCAACGGGCCCTCCTGTCGACGGGCGGCGCCCGTTTCAAGGGCCCGCTGCTCGTCGATGCACAGAGCGGTCGCCCCATCCTGGCCAAGGACATACTCGCCGCGTCCCGCCAGGTGCAGGTCAACCAGGCCCTCACGCCCCAGGCCATGGAGAGTTCCAGGCATACGCCATGGATACGCCGGTCGTTTCGACTCGGCCCCCAGCCGGAACGAACCGGAAGAACGGATGGTGGATCGGAACGTTCCTCCAGACGCCCCTCGGGAGACCCGGACGAACAGCTCTCGCGCGAGTGCTGATCGAAGCGAGGGGCGGCCGGAGCCGCCCCTCGCTTCTCTCTGGCTTCGCGCGGACAGGGCTTAGCGCATGAGGGGAGCGGGTGCTTCCACTTGCGTCGGCATGCGCTCCAGTTCGTAGGCGCAGTGCTCTTCCTGGCGACAACCGTGCTCGGGCTCCACCGAAACGAATTCGAGGTGGCCAGGCGCGACCGCGTCGGCTTCGAGCGAAGGCCGGTATCCCCCGTTGACCACGTGTTGTATTCCACTGAGCCGCTGGTGGCGCATGCGCTGGAAACGAAGGTACGCGGGGCTGCCATGGCCTAGCCACGACACGTGGATGCGGACATCGTACCGGTCGGACAGCGCCTGCAAGGCACGGCGACACGAATCGCATGGCGCCTGGCTGGCATACACCTGAAGCTCGCCACCGGCCGCGATGCGCCCGGCCCGTATATCGGCTTCGATGAGCCGTGCGACCTTCAGTTCCGCGTCGCGCTGGCGAGCGTCTGCTTTCCGATCGCCTTCCACGGGCGTGTTCGTCACGTCCGATCCGTCCGGCACCGGTTCGTCCCAGGCGATCGATTCGGGCCTGCTCGCGTCGAAATAGCTGCGATAAGGATGCCGGGCCTGGATGCCGGGCACGCCGAGCAGGGGCTCGTTGTGACCGGAGCGGGCGTGATAGACCCTGACGTGCCTCATTTCCCTCATGTTGAACGTATAGGTAAAGCTGGCGAAGGTCGCGGTTTCCCATGGCCGGGAGAACGCGGAGAACCGGCGTGTGCCCACCTGCATGCCGGCGAGGGCATCGCTGTACCAGCGCTGCGCCGCGTCCGCGTGCACGTCGAACGCGGCGAGGACGCGTGCCGTGACGCTACCATCCCTGTCGTCATGCACGATGCGTTGCCCGATCGGATGGGCGACGGCGGCCCATGGAAGGAACCACCACGCGAAGGCGACGGCACGAAGCATGCGAAACGACGCGGTCATGGACGATCCCCCGAATGGATGGCGATGTGGGCGCGCTCGACCATCTGATAGAACCGTTTCTCGCCGTCCTCCGTGCCTGGCAGATCGAGCGCCATCTGCGCTTCGACGATCTCCGCGAAGGGAGACGTCGACATCGCGTCGATGCCGTACGCTCCCGCCCAGGCGGGCTTGACGTTCTCGAACGCGGCAAGCAGCCGGACCCTCGACGGGGTCGCGTCCTTCGATGCGATGAAGCGTCCGATCTGCCGCGCGCGCTCCGTCCTGTACCAGCGGTACACGGCACGATCGGTGGCATCGGTGAAGCAGATCGGCCGGGTGGTCGCCGCTGCGTCGGACCCGGCCACCTCACGGTCCGCGGTACCGTCGGCATGGCAAGGTGGCGCATCGAAGCCCTGGCTTATCCGATAGGCCGCGGCCACGCGCGCGACGCGCAGCGGTGCCGGGATGTCCCGTTGCCCATAGAAGTTGAGTCTGCCCGAACGGAACAACGACAGTTCCGAGCGCAGGATGTCGGCGAGATAGGCAAGGTCTTCGTCGGACATCTCGGCGAGGCTCACCGCGGTTTCGAAACGGGCGAGCACGTCTTCGCGAATGCCCAGCGGTCGTCGATCCAGCTTGGCGGTGGCCTCGATCCACGCCTGCAAGGTCTGCGCGGCGAAAGCCAGCTCGGCGGCAAGCGTGGACAGCGGTGTCCCGCCGCCCAGTTCATAGGCCCTCTGGTAGTAGTGGCTCATGACGCCGCTCTTGATGAGGTTGGCCTGGATATCCTCCGGGAAGTCGTCGAGGGGTATCGCACCGAACGACGGCGCGGCCGACGCCTGGTGTCCGTAAAACGCCTTGTCGAGGCCAAGGTCCCAGGCGATGGCACGACGCATCCTCATCTCGCCCGGCGCGATCTCCGTCCCGGGTCGGCTCGAAAAGATATCGGGCTTCATGTCGCCGTAGATCGACTCGGTATCCGCGAGGAAATAGTTTCGCCAGTCGGCATCGCTCGCCAACGGATGAAAATCGCCGTAGTCGCTCTTGCTCATGTGGCCCATCGCCTCGCGAAGCCACGCCTGATACTCCTGGCCAGGACGCGGCGCGAGATGAAACCGGTAGGCGACGGGCGCCGCGGATGCCGTGCACGTAACGAGGCAAACGGCCATCGAAAGACGCGACACGATGCGTCTGGCCTTGGTGGGTGCTCTATTCAACTGACATACCTCCGTGTAGGAGGGCGCATTTCAGCGTCGATCCCTCTCACGAAAAAGCAGGCGCACCCGATTCGATGTGTCAGCCGATACCCTCACGGGATCGTCCTATGTTCCCCTTGGCTTCGCCCGATGGGTCGCCGTGGCCGTCCATGGATCGTCCGGCCAGGGATGCTTGGGATAGCGTCCCTTGAGTTCCTTCTTTACCTCGGGGTACGTGCGATTCCAGAAACCGGCGAGATCCTGGGTGACCTGGATGGGGCGGCCCGCGGGCGACAGCAGGTGAAGCATGACCGGCACGCGCCCGTTCGCGACGCGCGGCGTGTCGGCCAGGCCGAACAGTTCCTGGAGCTTTACCGCCAACACGGGTGGCGCCGCCGGGTCGTCGTCACGCGCGCCGTACTCGAGTCGCCGGCTCATGCCGCTGGGCACGACGAGCTCTTCCGGCGCATGCGCGTCGATGGCGCGACGTTGGTCGTAGTCGAACATCGAGGACAACGCCTCGGACAATTCCGACGCCTGCAGCGCTTCCAGGCGTCGCTTGCCGGACAGATACGGCGAAAGCCAGTCGTCGAGGGTGCGTAGCAACGCTTCGTCGCCTACGTCGGGAAGACCCAGCTCGGGCGACCAGACGCGCACCGCGTTCACGCGGGTGCGCAGGCGCCTCGCATGCTCGCTCCAGGGCAGGCTGTCCACGCCACGCCCCCGGATCGCGGCCAGCAAGGTGGACACCGCATCGTCGGCACCGAGGGGGACTGCCTTGCGCGAGATCACCAGCGCGTCGAAGCGGCGCTCTTCGAAGGCCTCGGCCATCTGCCGCGCATCGTCCCAACGCAGCACGCGCTCGGTGACGAAGCGGTCGGCATGATCGCGCTCCAGCACGTCGGGATCGAATGGCGCCGCGGCGAAGATGAGGCTGTCGCGCGCATCCAGGCGCAGGTCTAGCACCACCAGCCACGGTTCCCCGTGCAAGGCGCTCGCGTCATGCAGGCGCGCTCCGCGCCCGTTGGCGAGAAGGTAGCGCGACGGTTGCGCATCGTCGCGGCGTGCCACTCGATCGGGAAACGCATGCACGAGGAGATCGCCGATGGCATGGCTGTCGGGGGCACCGCTCGCGGGACTGCGCACGTCGAGACGACGACGCCATCCGGCGGACGCCTTCTCGATGGCGGCGAGCGCGCCGGCATCCGCCAATCCGCCACGCGCGGCTCGCGCGCCACCATCGCGCCACAGATGCAGGGCATGCAGGCGCTGGCGGAAGTCGTCGTTGCGAGCGGCCTCGCCGCGCAACGGGGATCGCGCATCGGCCAGCGCGAGAAGATCGGCGACGAGCGCACGGCGGGCCACGGGGGCGCGCAGTGCGGCGGCGGCGAGGCGGGGCGTGGCACCGAGGGCCAGCATTCGGCGCCCCAGGGCCGTGATGCCGTCGGCCTCGTCGAGCGCGCCGAGGCGGCGAAGCAGGTCGCGTGCCTGGCCCATGGCGCCGGCGGGCGGCGCATCGAGCCAGGGTAGGTCGTCGCTTCCCCAGCCGGCGAGCTCGAGCGCCAGGCCCGACAGTTCCGCCTGTTCGATCTCGGCGGTACGCGATGCGTCGAGGCGCCGGCTTTCCGGCCAGAGGCGATAGGCTCGACCGGGCGCCACGCGTCCCGCGCGACCGGCGCGCTGGTCGGCGGAGGCCTGCGATATGGACACGGTCTCCAAACGGGTGAACCCCGACGGCGGATCGAACCTCGGCTCGCGGGCCTGCCCGCTGTCGACCACCGCGCGTATCCCCGGCAAGGTGACGCTGGATTCGGCGACGTTGGTGGCGAGTATCACGCGACGCGCGCCCGGATCGGCCGGCGTGAGCGCCAGTTGCTGTTCGGCGAGCGAAAGCTCGCCGTGCAGCGCCACGACCTCGACCTCGTCACCCACGCGTTCGAGCATGCCCCTTACGCGTTCGATCTCGTGGCGGCCCGGCAGGAAGGCGAGCACGTCGCCTTCGTTCTCGCGCAGGGCTTGGGCCACGATGCGGGCGAGATGGTGTTCGACCGTCTCCTGCGGCCTCCCCGGCGGGTGGACCACCTCCACCGGAAAGCTCCGGCCCGGGCTGGTCAGGCGCGGCGCGCGCAGCCATTGCGCGATGCGCTCGCCGTCGAGGGTGGCCGACATCACCAGCAGCCGCAACTCCGGTCGCAGGCTCGCCTGCACGTCCAGCGCCAGCGCGGCACCGAGATCGCCAGGAAGATGCCGTTCGTGGAATTCGTCGAAGAGGATCGCGCCGACGCCGTCGAGCGAGGGATCGTCCTGGATCATGCGCCCGAGAATGCCCTCGGTCACCACCTCGATGCGCGTGCGCGGACCGACGCGCGATTCGAAACGGATGCGGTAGCCGACCGTTTCGCCCACCTCTTCACCGAGCTGGCGCGCCATGAAGGCGGCCGCGGCACGCGCGGCGATGCGGCGAGGCTCGAGCAGCACGATGCGGCCTCCCGCCAACCAGGGCGCATCGAGCAGCGCCAACGGTACCTGGGTGGTCTTGCCGGCGCCGGGCGGGGCTTCGAGGACGAGTCGCGGGTGCTCGGCCAGGGACGCGAGCAGTTCGGGAAGCAGCGGAGTGATGGGGAAGATGGGTTGCATGCGGTGGTCATGGTACGCAAGCTCGCAAAGCCTCGCATGGCCACCTTCGCGAAAACCGGGGCTCACCGCCGGGGCACCGGCCGAGACCGGTACCCACGGCGAAGCGTTCGCTTCTAGCCTCGCGCCTCACCCGCAACGGGCTTGTCGAACGGCCGCAACGATCGGAACGCCCGACGGTAATCGTCCGAGACCCGTTTCGCGTCCTCACCGTTGGCGATCACCCGTGGCGTGATGAGCACGAGCAGTTCAGTGCGAACGCCCTCCTTGGCCCGCTCGCCGAACAGCCCGCCGATGAGGGGAATGCGCGAAAGGCCCGGCACGCCGCCCCGCTGGGTGGCGTCGAGTTCACGGATCAGTCCGCCCAGCAGCACCGTCTGCCCGCTCTGCACCGCGACCTGGGTGTTGAGCATGCGTTTGACGATGGGCACGTTGCCACCGGTGCCGTCGGGGTCGGCTCGGCTGACCTCCTGCACGACGTCGAGATAGACGAGGCCGCCGGGATTCACGCGCGGGCGTACTTCGAGAATGACACCGGTGTCCTTGTATTCGACCTGGCCGACTTGATTGCCGCTGCCGACCTGGGTGTTGACGAAGGTCTGCGTCACCGGAATCTGGTCGCCGACCTGGATCTTCGCCTTGCGGTTGTTGACGACCACCAGCGATGGCGCGGAGAGGATCTTGGTGTTCGTGTCGCGTTCCATGGCGCGCAGCGCCACTTGCAGTTCGGAATTGACGAACGAGTAGAAAAGCGTGTCGGGACGCAGGCTGTCGGCCGTCGCCTGGCCTAGTGCCCAACGTTGGCGGTTGCCGGGTTGCGCGACGGCGCCGTCGCCTCCGGCCAGCCCCTCGAGATACCACTGCACCCCGAAACGGAAGTTGTCGCGCAAGGTGACCTCGAGGATGCGCGTCTCGATCTGCACTTGCAGCGGCACGGCATCGAGACGCTCGATGGCCTCGCGCACCTGCGCCCACTGGGCTGGCCGCGCATGCACCATCAGCTGGTTGTTGGCATCCACCGCCGTGACGCGAATGCCCTGGTCCGACGAGCCCGACGCGGAAACGGAAGGTGACGGTATCGGTGTGCTCGATTCGAAGAATGACGGATCGCTGTCGCCTCCATCGTTCACCTCGTCGAAGCCGCCCGCCCCCTTGGTTTTCCCTCCCGTCAGCGTACCGGCGCTGAGTCCCGGCGCCACCGTCGAGCCGCCCACGTCGCCGGCCACGGCGGCACCGAAGACGTTGCCGACGTAGCGCGCGAGGTCGGACGCGAGGAGGTTGCGCACGTCGTAGACGAACAGGCGCGGCTCGTTGCCGCCGCCGCGATCGATGCGCCCGATCCACTCGCCGACCTGATCGAGCAGGTCGGCACGCATGGCGATGGCGACGATGGCATGCGTGCGCTCGATGGGAAGGAATCGCACCAGCCCGGCCACCGGTGCCCCACCTTGCGCGCCGAACACCGACTCGAGCGCCTGGATCATCTCGCCGACGGCGGCGTGCTCCAGGCTGAAGACGCCGACGGACATCCCCGCCACCCAGTCGACGTCGAACGTATCGATGGTTTCGCCGTAGTTCGCCAGTTGGTCCGGCGTACCGGCCAACACGAGCACGTTGCGCGCGGGATCGGCGAGCAGCATCGCGTCCTGCATGACGAACGGTTGCAGCAATCGCACCATTTCCGGTGCCGCGACGTGGCGAAGCGGGTACAGCCGCGTACCCATGCCCGCCCGCGGCGCACCCGCCGCCAGGCGTGGAACGGCCTGCCCGGCGATGGCCTGCGAGGACGGCAGCACGTCGTAGCGACTCCCGGTTTTCACCAAAGCGTTGCCCGTCCAGGAGAGCAAGGTTTCGAGAATGGGCAAGGCTTCGTCCTTGCGTACCGGCTTGGCGGTGGAGAACGACACCGATCCGCGCACGCCGGGAGCGATCGCGTAGTTGAGATCGAGCAGGTCGCCAAGCACGGCCTTGACCACCGCCTCGACCGGCTGGTTCTCGAAGTTGAGCGTGACGCCGGCCTCGCCGGTCACGGCATCGCGCGGCTTTCCCAGTGCATGGGGATGGATGAAGCGGCCGCTGCCACGCAGGATGTGTCCCGTAGCGCGATCTGCCCTGTCGTCCGCGGGCGGCGCGGCGTCGGCAAGGGGAAGCTGGCCGGGAACGGGATCTCCGGTTCCGATCAGGGCCTCGCGTTCAAGCGAGCCCGGCTCGCGTACCGGTGGCATCGGCGCGCAGGCGGCCGTCAGCATGGCCGCGAAGACGGCCGCGCCGAATATGCGTCGTTGCATGTGTCGCTCCTTGTTGTCTTCCTTGACGGCGCGGGCGGCGCCGTTACCTCGATTGCGTGTTCTGCTGTTGCTGCTGTTGCTCGATGCGTCGCCGCTGCACCGCTGCCTTGAGCGCCTCGATGCGCGCCTGTTGCAGGGCCTGGTCGTCCTGCCGTGGCGGGGTCTGGCGCGTCGCGGCCGGCGCGGGCTGCGGCGGCACCGGACCGGCGATCCCGGAACCGGCAGGATGCTGTTCGATGTGGATCCCGTTACCCGCCTGGGAGGGACGGGACGACGGTGGCTGGGGCTGTCCGGGTGGCGTGGGCGGGCCGTTTTTCGGGCCGTTGGCCAGCGGATCGGGAGCCGCCACCTTGAGGGTGAGCTCACGCCTCTCGCCGCCGTTGTCGAACACGGCGCTTCGCGGCGTGAGCGAGGCGAGCGTCCAGTGCCCGTCGCCGAGCGCCGAGCCTTCCTTTACCCGCACCGTGGGCGTGGTGGCATCCTTGCCGGTATCGCGCAGCAGGGCCATTCGCAGGCCCGACGTCATGATGATGCCGGTCAATTCGAGGTCGCCGATGTTGCTCGACGAATCGTCACCGCCCGTGGCGGCGACGGGCTTGCGATCGGCCATGAAGAGCGGACGCTGCCAGACTTCGGCGAAATCGGTGATGGGGGTCGGCTTCGGCATCGCCGCCGCGCGCGTCTGCGGCAACGGCTCGGGAGGCGAGGGATCGTCCCACTGGATGCCGCGCCCGACGCCCATCGCGAACGTGGCGCATACGGCCGCCAACGCGAGGGCGATGCCGCCGAGGATCGGTGTGAGGCGACGCTGACCGGCCGCGTTCACGACGCCGCCTTCGCCGCGCGCGCGGCGTGGATGTAACCGGACACGGTGAATTGCACTTCCATCGGCGCGGCCGCGCCGTTACGGGCGGCCACGGGGTTGCGGTAAATGCTGAAGTCTTCGATGAAGAGATACGGCGCCGCTTCCTCGATGTCGTGCAGCACGGCCGTCATCGGCTGCATCTGGCAACGCAGGCTGATGTTCACGGTGACCTTGCGGTAAGGCTCGCCCGCTTTCTCCTGGCTCGGCACCGGCATCTTCTGCACCACGTCGCAGGCGCCGTCTTCGTGATGCGCGGCCGCGACGTCGACGATGCGCTGCATCAGCCCGGCGGCGGCGGCGTTGGTGTCGTCGCCTTGCAGGAAGGCGTCGCTGCGCGTCTGGCCCTGTTCGAGGGAAGCCAGGCGCTTTTCCAGTTGCGGGCGTTCGGCGATGGCGGCGGCGAAGCGGCGCTGCGAGTCGCGCAGGTCGCTCATTTCGTCGGCCATGGCCAGCTGTGGCGCCACGAACCACCAGTGGATCAATGCGAAGTAGGCGACGACCACCGCGACCAGGAGAAGCAGGATCGCCGCGACGCGGGATTCATTTGGCTTCATGCGCACCGGCGCTCTCCTTGGTCTTGGGTGCGGGCACGGAAGTGGCGGGCGATACCTTCGCCGGAACGGCACCCGCCGCCGTGGCCCCGGCGGTGGACGCCGGAGCCGGCTGCGCGTGCGGATGGGTGGTTACCGTGCCCGGTTTGGGCGTCAGCGCCTTGGCCTGCATGTAGAAGCGTTCCTTGCCCGAGGTGGGATCGCTCTGAATGGTGCCCTGGAAGCTCGGTTCGCCGATGTAGGCGGCGCCCTTCATGGCGTCGATCAGGCGTGCCGCCTGGGGACTCTGACCCTGGAAACCGATCTGCCCGCTGGCGTTGACCGTGAAGCGCTCCAGCCAGGTGTCGTCGGACAGGCGCTGGGTGAGTTCGGACAACACGGGGAGGATCGCCGGCGATTCGGCCTTCCGCTTGGCGAGGAAACCGGAGGCCCCCGCGCTTTCGGTCAGCCTCTGGCGCAGGACCTTGACCTTCTGCGCGTCGGAACGCAGCGATTCGACCTGCGCGCGCATGTCTTCGAGGGCGGCGGTGCGATTGTGCAGCCAACCGCCCATGGCACCGAAGAGCAGCAGCACGATGACCGCCAGCAGGGCCGCGTTGAGGCGGGCGCGGCGATCGACCCGGCGCGGCACGCGGGCAGGCGGCAGGAGGTCGATGCCGGCGAGGCCATAACCCTGTGGCACGTCGACCCGGTCGGGCGACACGCCGAGCGCGGCCAGTTCGTCGAGTTGGACGTCGAGCGCCTGGCGCGGCGTGGCCGCGAGCTCGGCGACGAAGCGGCCCTCCGGTGCCGGCTCACCCAGGTCGCGCACGCCGAAGTGGATGTCTTCCGCACGGAAGGGCGTCTGCCGGTCGAGGTCGAAGCCGACCACCTGACGGAGGTTGTCGCGAGCGGCCACCGGCAGCACCAGGCGCCGACGCAGCACGCTGCCCGGCGGCAACAGCAGGGCGACGCGGCGATCGGCGGGATCGGCCTCGGACAACGCACGGGCCAGCGCCGCGGCACGATGCTCGACGCCGTCGATGTCGTCGGCCGTGGCCAGGGCGAGGGAATCGCCCACGCGGCGCAGTTGCCAGGCATCGCCCTGCCGCTCGACCACGTACCAGCGCCTGCCGCCGGCGAACGCCTGGCGCCAGCGCACCGGCACCAAAGCCGACAGTTCGCCGCCCCACCAGCGCAGGAAGCCCGGCAACGCGCTGCCTCGCCAGGCGCGGCGCAAGCGGTCGAGCTGCAATTGGGAGGCGTCCTGCAAAGCGGTCATTCAGCGTCTCCTTCGCGCCAACGCAAAACGGCGTAGGGCTGGTTGCCCGATCTTATCCCACGTAATCGGATCGTCGATGTCAGCGAACTGCGCGTCCCGTCGTCAAGGATGGCCTCCACACGTATCGTGTGCGTGACACCGTTGCCTCCCGACGCGAGCGATCCGCGGGACTGGTTACGCTGCGCCAGGATGGCCTGGGCACCGTTGTCGCCCAGGCCGGGGATGGCGGCCAGGGCCAGCGGCTGTGCATGCTCGGTGTTGGGCCGCTCCCGTCCCGACCAGATGGTGAGGACCGGCTCCACCTTCGCCCACAGTGCCGGGGTCATGCCCAGCACCATGCGCGCCTCCTCGACCGTGGCGAACGGGGCGTTGCGCGGACCATAGCCGAGACCGGCCGCTTCGTATTGCGCTTTTTTCGCACCATTGGGCGAAGCCGCGTCACCCGGCCGCCGCCAGTCCTGGATCGCGGCCGCCACGTGCCGCGCGGCATCGTCGTTGGCGCCCGCCGCCTTGAACAGGCCCACCAGCACGTCGTTGGACGCGGCGTTGAGGTCGACCTTGCCGTCCTCGTCGACGATGCTGATGGCGACCTTGGCATCGTCGAAATCGAACGGGTAGATGCGGCCGTCGGCGATCCAGCGCGCGTCGATGTCGGGCGACTGCAAGCCGGCCACGGCGCGTGCAAGGCCGGCCTCCGCCGCATAGTGGGCGCGTACCTGCGCGAACTGGTAGCGCGCCTGCAAACCCTCGGTGCGCGCGAGCGCCGCGAAACCGCCGAGCATGATCGCCAGCAGGGTGCAGCCCCACAGCACGATGAGCAGCGCCACGCCGCGCCGTTGCCGCCATTTCATCGAATCACCGGCCCGCGCGTGCCGCGCCCCGAGAAGAAACCGTTGCGGGAGGCGGAGGCGTCGATGCGGACCGGCGCCACCATGTCGGGGAAGGCCACACCGCCGTCGGCGTCGAGATGGATGCGCACCAGCGACGGCGTACGCCGATGGTCGGCCCATGCGTCCTGCCAGTCCATCGGCCGGTTCTGGTCGTCCATGCCGCGATAGGCGAAACCGCCCTTGCGAATGCCGCGCAGGAGCACCTCCGGCTCGCCCAGCGGTTGGGGGGCGCCGCCGTCGGGCGGAATGAGCGCCAGCGTCACTTCCAGGCGCTGCCGCTCGCGGCCGTCGTCGACCAGCGCGAGCGTGAGCAGTTGGGCACCCATGCGCGAGAGGTAACCGGGCAGCGGCGCGACGAACTTCATCGTCTGCGCCTGGCCGTCGAAGACGAGCACGTCGCCGTCGTCGGTTTCGCCGTAGGGCATGACCAGCGCCTGGGCCAACTCGTCGCGGATGAAGGTCTGCGCCGAGCGGATCTCGTCCATGCGTTCGATGGCGTCGTCGCCGCTGCGCACGATGCGCGTCGCCGTACGGATGCCCGAATAGACGCCGAGCAGCACGATGGTGAGCAGCGCCAAGGCCGCCAGCACCTCCATCAGGCTGAAACCGCGAACGGAACGCATCACGGCCCGTTCCCCGGTGGCGCGCCGAGACGCAACGTGGAAAAGCGCGCATGGCGCTCGGCGTTCCCCTTCCCCCACATCACGTCGAGGTCGAGGCGGTAGAGGACGTTGGCCGTGCCGTTGCCGGCGTTGGCGGCGACGCCCGGCGCCTGCCAGGGCGATACGTCGAGGCGCCAGCGGTAGGTATCGTCGAAACGGCCTTCGTTGCTTCCCGCCTGCAAGGGCTCCATCACGAAGGCGCCGTCGAGTAGCGAGCGCGCCCGGAGCGCCGCCTGCGTGCGCTCGTTGGCGCGCGCGGTGAGGCTGAGCGAACTGCCCGCCACCTGCATGAGCGCGGCGAAGGCGATGGCGAGCACGGCGATGGCGGCGATGATTTCGAGCAGGCTGAAACCGCCCTGTGCCGCTCGCCTCGCTTGGCCATGCGCCGGATGACCCGGCGCCCTCATCGGGTATCCACCACGCTCACCGCGCCGGTGAGCCATGCCACGTTGACGTGCCATTCGCGGTCGCCACGCTTGAGCGTGATGCGGCCGCCGGTGGAACTGCCGTCGGGGAAGAAGCGGATGCGACCGGTGGTGGCGTTGGCCTGGTCTTCCCGCGCGCTGGTGATGGACACGCGCATGTCCTTGGGCAGGCGCACGTCGCCCTTGCCGGGCGCGCGATAGGTGGCCTTGGCCGTATCCACCTCGAACGCGAGACTCTTGCCGTGCACGATCGACTGCGCGCGCGTCCAGCGCAGCGACGCCGCCAGCTCACCGCTGGCGGCATTCACGCGCGCGCTGGCCAGACCCTGGGTGACCGGGATCGACACCGCGGCCGCGGCGATGCCGATCAGCAGGATCACGGCCAGCATCTCGAACAGGGTGAATCCGCGCGGGCGCATGGCCGTGCTTCGTGCCTTCGCGTCTTATTGCCAGTTGCCGACGTCGGCCGAATAGCCGTCGCCGCCGGCCTTGCCGTCCTGGCCGTAGAACACCAGGTCGAAATTGCCGTGCTCGCCCGGATAACGGTAACCGAACGCGTGGCCCCAGGGATCCTTCAGGTCGGATTCCTTGGCGTACGGGCCCTGCCAGCTCGACGCGTCGGCCGGCTTGGTGATGAGGTCGGTCAGCTGCGCCGGCGGCGTGCCGTTGTCCAGCGCATAGTTTTCGATCTTCTGGCTGAGCGTGGTGAGCTGGGCCTTGCCCGCGCCGTACTTGCCCTTGTCGACGTTCTTGCCGACCTGGGTGACCACGATGGCGCCGATGATGCCGATCAGCACGATCACGGCGAGCATTTCCAGCAGCGTGAAGCCGCGGGCATGACGGGATGGCAGGGTACGCACGGTACGCATGGGCAAGCTCCTTGGAACGGTTTGATCAGTTGATGTTGCTGGTGAGGCTGAGCAGAGGCAACAGGATCGCCGCCATGATGAAGGCCACCAACACGGTCATGACGATGGTGAGCGTGGGCACCAGCGCGGCGAGCAGCCGGTCGATGGCACGCTTGGCTTCGACGTCGAACGTGTCGGCGACCTTGAGAAGCATCGTATCGAGTGCGCCGGCTTCTTCACCGACCTGGATCATCTGCAGGGCCAGCCGCGGGAAGCGTTCGGTCTGGCTGAGCGCGCTGCCCAGGCCCGAACCACCCTTGACCCGGTCGGCGGCCTGCTCGAGCGCCTGGTCGAGGGCACGGTTGCCGGTAACCTGGCGTGCGATGGACAGCGCCGAAAGCAACGGCACGCCGTTTTTCAGCAGCGTACCCAGCGTGCGGGCGATGCGCGCGGTTTCCACCTTCAGCAGCAGCGGACCCGCCACCCGCATCGTGAGCAGGCGCGCGTGGAAGGCGAGGCGGGTGTCCGGATCCTTCAGCCGCACGTTGAACAGCAGACCGCCCACCACGAGCACGAGCACGAGCGCCCACCACCAGTCGCTCACCACGGTACCGATGGCGAGCACCACCTTGGTGATGAGCGGGATCGGCACCTGCATGTCGGCGAAGATGGGCACGAACTGCGGCACCACGTAGGCGAGCAGCAGCACGAGCGAGCCGAGCACGCCCACCATGAGGAAGGCGGGGTAGATCAGCGCGTTGATGATGCTGCCGCGCAATGCCTGCGAACGCTCGAGGTAATCGGCCAGACGACGCAGGGTGTCGTCGAGCGAACCGCCGGCCTCGCCCGCGCGCACCAGGCTGATGTAGAGGCGCGGGAAGACACCGTTCTCTTCGTCGAGCGCCGTGGACAACGTGGTGCCGCCGCGCACGCGGTCGCGCACGCGCTCGACGAGGTTCTTCGCGCGATCGCCTTCGGGCAGGTCGAGCAGGATGCCCAAGGCGCGATCGAGCGGTTGGCCCGCACCCAGCAGCGTGGCGAGCTGATGGGTGAACTGGGCGAGCTGATCGCCGGTGAACGGGCCTTTCTGGAACAGCTTGGCCAGGCCGCCGCCCGAGGCATCGCCATCGGCCGGCGCGGCTTCGAGCGGCGTGTGTCCCTGGTCTTGCAGGCGCGCGACCACGTCTTCGACGGATGCGGCCTCCATGCGGCCGGAAAGCACTTCGCCCACGGCACTGATCGCGCGATAGCGGAACTGGCTCATCGCGATGCCCCTAGGATTCCTGCGTGACGCGCAGGACCTCCTCGATGGTGGTGATGCCGGCCACGGCCTTGGCCAGTCCGTCTTCGTACATCGTGCGCATGCCCTCGGCGCGCGCCTGGCGCTCGATCTCGCCGGCGTCGGCGCGCTGCATCACCAGGCGACGCAGCGGATCGCTCATCACCAGGAATTCCATGATCGCGCGACGGCCGCGGTAACCGGTGGGATTGGCGGCGCTGGAGCCCGGCTTCCACAGGCGGATGGGGCGCTCGTCGGTGTACTTGTGCAGTTGGAACTGCTCGATCACCTCGGGCATCGCCTCGTAGGGAATCGCGGTTTCCGGGTCGAGGCGGCGCACGAGTCGCTGGGCGAGGATGCCGTTCACCGTGGAGCCGAGGAGGTAATCCTCCACACCCATGTCGAGCAGGCGGGTGACGCCGCCCGACGCGCTGTTGGTGTGCAGCGTGGAGAGCACCAGATGGCCCGTGAGGGCCGACTGGATGGCGATGCGGCAGGTTTCCAGGTCGCGCATTTCGCCGATCATGATCACGTCGGGATCCTGTCGGACGATCGAGCGCAGCGCACCGGTGAAGTCCAGGCCGATCTGCGGCTTCACCTGGATCTGGTTGATGCCCTCGATCTGGTATTCGACCGGGTCTTCGACCGTGATGATCTTCACGTCGGGCGTATTGATCTGCGACAGCGCCGTGTAGAGCGTGGTGGTCTTGCCCGAACCGGTGGGGCCGGTGACCAGCAGGATGCCGTGCGGACGGTCGAGTACCTCGATGAACCGGTCGAGGAAATGCCCGGCGAAACCCAGCGAGGCGAAATCGAACACCACCGACTCGCGGTCGAGGATACGCATCACCACGGATTCGCCGAAGCTCGTCGGCACGGTGGAGACGCGCAGGTCGAGCTCCTTGCCCTGCACGCGCAACTGGATGCGGCCATCCTGCGGCAGGCGTCGCTCGGCGATGTTGAGGCGCGCCATGATCTTCACGCGCGAGATCACCGCGGCGGTGGAACTGGACGGTGGGGCTTCCACCTCGTGCAGTACGCCGTCGATGCGATACCGCACCTTGAGACGATTCTCGAACGGCTCGATGTGCACGTCGGACGCGCGCTGTTCGACGGCACGTTGCAGGATCAGGTTCACCAGGCGGATCACCGGCGCCTCGGAAGCGAGGTCGCGCAGGTGTTCGACGTCGTCTTCCTCGGCCGCGTTGCCGTCGAGGCTTTCCACGATGCTGCCCATCGCGGACCGGCCCTGGCCGTAGTACCGCTCGATGAGGTCGTCGATTTCCGAACGCAGGCCCACGCGCAACTGCACGTCGCGGCCGGTGGCCAGGCGCACCGCCTGCAAGGGATAGGGGTCGGCGGGATCGGCGACGAGCAGCACCACGCCGTCCTCGCCTTCGCGCACGGGCACCACGTGGTATTGCTTGAGAAAACGCTGAGACAGCTCGATGTCGGACGGCGGCAGGTCGGGCGCGTCCTTCGCGGCGAGCAGCGGCAGGCCGAGCAGGTCGGCCCACGCGTCGGCGAGATCGCGTTCGGACACCAGGCCCAACCGCGCCATCAGCGCCGTGAGCGTGCCTTCGGGCGTTTCGTCGTGAAGGCGGCGCGCCCGCGCCAGGTCGGTATCCTTCAGGCGGCCGTGCGCCACCAGGTGCGCGCATACCTGGGCTTCGCCGGGTTCTCCGGTAAGCATGTCCTTATGCTCGGTCATCGCAGACATGCCATCCTCACGGTCCGTTCAATGCATGGGTGGCGCGATCGTTCCTGACCGCGCGGGCCGATATTGGTAGCACATCCCATGCGTCGAGGGCGACCGCGACGTGACCATGACGTGATGCATGACGGAAACGTGCAACTTACGTCCGTCCCGGCCAATGCCGGAACGAGGCGGCGGCCATGAGGCCGCCGCCCCGTCGTTTACCAGCCGACGCCTACGCCGACGCCGCCGGAAGTCTCACCGCCGCTGACGGCGGCGCCGAAGGTCAGACTGGCCCTCGACGACAGGGCTTTGGAGAAGCCCACCGACAGCGCACCCTGCCCCTTGTAGCCGCCGACACCGACACCCAGTCGGTTGTCGCCGTTGACGCCCTGGGTGCTGAACGCCATCTGCGACATCGCCGCACCCATCGCGCCCACCTTGTTGAGGCGATCGTTAAGGTTGTTGAAGCGGTGATCGACCTCGCGCTTGTACTGATCGAAGGCGCCACCGGTCACTACATCGCCGAACTTCTGGTCGGTGTAAGCCTTGGCGCTGCTCAACGTGGCCGCGTCGCCCTGGTCGGCGTAGGACTTCGCCGTGGCGACGGCCTGGTCGACCTGGCTGACGTTGGCCGCGTCCGTGGGCGCGGTGCCCGCGGCGACGTTGGTGATCGGCGCCCCGCCGCCGTCGACCGCCGGCGTGACCGGAATCGGCGCCGCGGCGGCGGCCGCCGCCGGCGCACCGGAGGCGACGGGTGCGGCGGTCATCGCGGCCGACACTTCCGGCGCGGCCTCCGTCACCGTGGCCGCCGTGGCCGCCGGTGCCGCCACCGACGCCGTACGGGCCGCGGTGCGTGGCAGGCTGGTGCCCGGCCCCTTCGTGCCGCCGGTGCCGGCCGTCGAGCTCGACTCCAGGCTGCCCACCCGGGTGTTCAGGGACGAAATCGCACCATCCAGGGCACCTACCGCATCACCCACCGACCCGTAGGTGCCACCCTGCACCCGGTAGCTCGGACCGATCAGGCCGTTGGCGCCCATGGTCGCGCCGCCGCCGAGCGCCATCGCAACGGCGTTGCCCGCCGCGTTCGAGGCGCCCCCGAAGGCACCGGACAGGGCCGTATTGAGCTGGCTCAGGTTCACCGCGTCGGTAGCCTGCGTGCCGGCCGCCACGTTGGTGATCTGCCGGTTGCCGCTCGCGCTGCCCACCGACACGGTGTTGGCCCGCGTGGCGGTGGAGCCGGCGCCCAGGGCCACGGAATTGGCGGCCAGCGCGCGAGCGCTGTCGCCGATGGCAGTGGATGACGCACCCGAGGCATTGGCGGAAGCACCGAACGCCGTGGCCGACTCCTTGCTCGCCGTCGCCAGGGCGCCGACGGCCGTGGAGAGGTCACCCGATGCGCTGGCGCCCGCGCCGACCGCCGTGGCGAAGCCGCCCGTGGCCGCCGCATCGTCGGAGCCGTCGCCCGCCCCCGTGGCGGACACGTAATGGGCGGCCGAGCTGACGCTGCCCGCCAGATCGTTCAGCTGGTTGACGTTGACCGCGTCGGTGCCCTGCTGGCCCGCCGCCACGTTGACCACCTGCCGTTCGCTTCCGCGATCGCCCACCGACACCGTATTGGCGCGATCGGCAACCGAGTTGGAGCCCAAGGCCACGCTGTTCGCGCCGCGCGCGGTGGAGAAATCGCCCACCGCGACGCTGCTCGCACCCGAAGCCCAGCTGTCGACGCCCAGGGCCGTGGCGTTGGTGCCCGGCGCGTAGGCGAAATAACCCACGGCCGTGCTGCCTACGCCCTCGGCGGCGGCAATCGCACCGACCGCGGTCGCGTTGTCGGCCACCGCCTGCGCACCGCCACCGAACGCGGACGCGTTCTGCCCGGTCGCACCGGTGAATACCTGCAGCCCGCTGAAGCTCCCCGGCCCGCCGACGGCCACCGAACCGTTGCCCGATGCCGTGGTGGACGTGCCGATCGCCGTCGAGTAGTCGCCGGTGGCATTGGCCACCGCGCCGACGGCCGTGGACTGGGCTCCGGAGGCATAGGCGCCCACGCCATTGGCCGTCGCCGCGAAGCCGTTGGCACTCGCGCTCGCGCCCACCGCCGTACCGCCCACGGCCGCACTGGTGGCACCCGTATCGACCGGCACATCGCCGTTGCTGATCAGCGGATTGCCGTTTTCGTCCACGGCATTGCCGCCGACCGCTACGCTGGCCGGACCGGTCGCCTGCGCATTCGCGCCGTAGGC
>NZ_JAEUYM010000005.1:117888-335307 GCF_040900725.1 Luteibacter sp. CQ10
CTGTACGCCGCGGCACCCGCACCGACCGCCGTCGACTGCACGCCGTCGGCCAACGATTCCGAACCCAACGACGTCGAAAGGTCGCCCGTGGCATTGGCCACGGCACCCATGGCCACCGCTTCCGCGCCGGAAGCGAACGCACCCACGCCGTTCGCCGTCGAGGCGAAGCCGCTGGCGTTCGCGCTCGCACCCACGGCCGTGCCGCCGACACCCGCGCTCGTGGCACCGGTATCCACCGGCACGCCGCCGTTGGTGATCAGCGGATTGCCGTCTTCGTCGACCGCGTTGCCGCCCACCGCCACGCTGCCCGGGCCGTCGGCCTCGGCGCCCGTGCCGAACGCCGCGCTGTTCTGGCCCGTCGCGACCGAGCCGTAACCCACCGCCGTCGCCTGCTGGCCCGTCGCCACCGCGCCCGAGCCGAACGCGCTCGCACCGTCCGCTCCCGCGAACGCACCCGAGCCCGCCGCCGTGGCGTACTGCCCGAGCGCCTGCGCATCGTCGCTGCCGTCGTTCAGGCCGCTCGCCTTGAAGTAGTGGCTCGCGTCGCTGACGCTGCTCGCCACGTCGTCCAGCTGCGACTTGTTCACCGCGTCTGTCGCTTCCGTTCCCGCGGCCACGTTGGTGATCTGCCGGGTGGCCGCCGGATAGAGGGTGCCGCTGTAAGCGTCTTCCCACGGAGCGGCCGCACCTACCGAGATCGTGTTCTCGCGATCGGCAAGCGAACCGTAACCCAGAGCCACGCTGTTGTTGGCGGTCACCCTGCTTTCGGTTCCCAGTGCCGCTCCATACTGTGCAAACACCGTGCTGCCTTCGCCCAGTGCCACGGAATATCCGTTGGCATAGGCTCGATCGCCCAGTGCCGTGCTGTAGTCGCCAAGGCCCAGGCTGGCACTGCCGAGCGCCGTACTTCTGAGGCCACTGGCGCTGGCATTCATGCCCATCGCGGTGCCGCGCACGCCGTCGCTCGTGCTGCCGGTACCCACCGCTGTCGAGAAGTCACCGGAAGCCGTCGAGAAACTGCCGATCGCCGTGCTGGACTCGCCGGTGGCGTTGGATATCCAGCCGATCGCTATGCTCTGCGATCCCGCCGCGGTGCTCTGGGGGCCCACCGCCGTCGACACATCGCCATAGGCACTGGACGAGGCACCCACCGCCACGCTGCCCACGCCCACCGCGCTGGCCGCGCTACCCAGCGCGGTCGAACCGTCACTGTACGCCGCCGCGCCCGCGCCGACCGCCGTCGACTGCACGCCATCGGCCAACGACTCCGATCCCAGCGAGGTCGAAAGATCGCCCGTGGCATTGGCCACGGCGCCCAAGGCCACGGCTTCCGCGCCGGAGGCGTAAGCGCCCACGCCGTTGGCCGTTGCCGCGAAGCCGCTGGCGGTCGCGCTCGCACCCACCGCCGTGCCGCCCACGCCCGCGCTCGTCGCGCCGGTGTCCACCGGCACGCCGCCGTTGGTGATCAGCGCGTTGCCGTTTTCGTCCACGGCATTGCCGCCCACCGCCACGCTGCCCGGACCGGTCGCCTGCGCGTTCGCGCCGTAGGCGGCGCTGTTCTGGCCCGAGGCCACTGCGCCGTAACCCGACGCCGTCGCCTGCTGGCCCGTCGCCACCGCGCCCGATCCGAACGCGCTCGCACCGTCGGCGCCCGCGAACGCCCCCGAGCCCGCCGCCGTGGCGTACTGGCCGATGGTCTGCGCATCGTCGCTGCCGTCGCCGTTGCCGCTCGCCTTGAAGTAGTGGCTCGCGTCGCTCACGCTGCTCGCCACCTCGTCCAACTGCGACTTGTTCACCGCGTCGGTCGCTTCCGTACCTGCGCCGACGTTGGTGATCTGCCGCGTCATCGCGGCATGCACCACGCCGTTGCGATCGACCCAATCCTGCGACGCACCGACCGACACCGTATTGTCGCGCACGGTCATCGAGCCCGAACCCAGCGCCACCGAACCGGCGTTGTTCGCGTAGCTGCCCGCACCCAGCGCCACGGCACCCTCGAATACCGCCGTGCTGCGCGAGCCGATCGAGATCGTATCGTCGAGCGACGTGCCTGACTGGTAACCGAGCGCGATGGAGTTATTGCCATAGGCCGCCGCTTCGCCACCCACGCCCGTGGCATTCTCGCCGTAGCCGATGGCGAATTCGCCCAGTGCCGTGGCGTTGTTCTGGTAAGCCGCCGCGCTCCAGCCCAGTGCGGTTCCGCGCGTACCGCCCGCCGCGGCGAGCAGGCCCACGGCCGTGCCATAGTCACGCGAATAGGCACCGGCACCGAACGACGTGGCGCCATAGCCCAGCGCCTGCGTATGCAGGAACGCCGCACCGCCGGGAATGCCGTAGAGAATGTTCGCCTGGCCGCCGACGGCCGTGCTCGATTCGCCGAGCGCCTCGCTCTTGTAGCCCATGGCCATGGCGTAGTCGGCGGAGGAATTCGCCGAAGCGCCCAGCGCGATGCCTTGCACACCCATCGCCTGTGCATTCGCGCCCGCCGCGTAGCCGAGCGAACCGGCCGCAAGCGCATGGTCGCCGAAGGCCATGCTCTGCGCGCCGGTCGCCTGCGCGCCGGCACCGTAAGCCGCACTCGCGTCGCCGTCGGCGACACTGCCGTAACCGGTCGCGGTGGACTGATTGCCCGTAGCGACCGCGCCGCTGCCGATGGCGGTGGCGCCGTCGGCGGCGGCGAACGAACCCGAGCCCGTCGCCGTCGCGAACTGGCCGAGCGCCTGCGCGTCGTCGGTGCCGTCGTTGTTGCCGGTGGCCTGGTGATAGCGCGACACACCGTCGACATCGTCGGAAAGCTGGCTGACCGTGCCCTCCACGCCATCGACGCGCGTGGATACCTTGTCGACCGACGTCGACAAGGTATCCACCTTGTTCGACACGCCGGTGACGTTGGTCGATACCTTGTCGAGCTGGCGCTTGTTCACCGCGTCGGTGGACTGCGTACCGTCGGCAAGATTGGTGAGCTGCCGCTCGGCGTTCTGCGAGCCGATCGAGACCGTGTTGGCCCGATTGGCGATGCTGTCGCTGCCGAGCGCGACGGCGTTCTTCGCCGTGGCCTGCGCGTCCGTGCCGAAGGCGGAACTGGCCGAACCGCTCGCCACGGAGGACTCGCCCACCGCCACGGTATCGGTACCGATGGCGCGGGAGGACTGACCCAGTGCGGTGGACCACGCGCCGGTGGCCTGCGCGTCATAGCCGTACGCGGTGCCGTCGTCGTTGGCCTTCGCCTTCGTGCCGACGGCCGTGCTGTATTCGCCGCCGGCCTTGGCGGAGGTGCCGCAGGCGAACGCATCGGCGCCCTTGGCGACCGGCGCCTTGCCCTGCAGGCCAAGCAGGTAGCCGCCGCAGACGTTGCTGCCGTCGCCCGCGTGCGCCGGCGCGCTGCCCAGCGCCAGCAGCATGCCGGCGGCCAGGGGCAGCGCCGCCATCGCGGCGCGCGCACGCTTGGCGGACCCGCCCTTGCCGTTCGCGCGCGCGAGTTCCGACGCGACCACGAGCATGCCCAGCGACTTGTTCCAAACCTTGCTGTAAATGGTATTCACGAAAAACTTCCTCCCAGGTGGCCGCTCAAGAGCGAATAGATGCGCGCACCGCGCCTTGCGCGGTTCGTCGCCCGTCCGTCGCCGTCGCGGCGGACTTGCCGTCCAAAACCGTTCCCCTTACCCCGTACCCCATGCCGCGAAGGAAAGAGGCCCCGGCGGACGGGGCCTCTTTCGCCGTCGCTTACTTCGTGTACGTACCCAGGACGCTCACGCCCGAATACGCTTTCTCTCCCTTCACGGTCAGCGTCCAGGTGCCCTTGGCCGGCTTGGCGGCCGTGAACGGCTCGGAGTTACCCGGACGGTTCGGCTGCGTCGTGACCTTGCCCGACGGGTCCGTCACGCTGATTGATACGTCACCCGAGCCGCCGTAGGTGCGCAGGCTCAGCGTCTTCGCGTTGGCCGGCACGTCGAGCGTGTACGCCTTGGTGGCACCCACCGCTCCCTTCTGACCGGTCAACGCGACGTTGTTGCTCAACGCGATGCCCGGGGGCGGAGGCGGCGCGCCCCACGCGTCGAACTGCTTCTGCGTCTCCGCATCGGACAGGCATGCGTTGAGGCTGCTGGCCTGGCCGGCGGTGACGAGACCGTCGGCGGCGAGCTGCGAGGCGTAGGCGGTGATCGCGCTGCGATAGGCACCCACGTCGGTGGAAGCCCCGGCGAGGATCTTCGCGTTGGCGATCACGTTGGCGCCGATGATCATGCCGCCCGGCACCACCCGGGGAATGCCGGTGTCGCAGGTCAGCAGCAGCTGGTTGCTGTAGTCGATACCCCAGCCGATGTCCTTGAACAGCGCCGGACCGAGGTCGAGGTCGATTTCGCCACGCAGATCCTGGTTGATGGCGTATTCCATGATCGCGTTGGGCGTGAGGCGCGTGTCGTAGTGCGAGAACGACGAGCCGCCCGCGAGCACGGTAGGCGCATAGATCTGCACGCCGTCGGCGTTGGTGCCGGCCAGGCCGTTGCCCTTGGTCACCGCACCGGTGAGACCGGAGAGGTTGGCCTTGAGCTTGTTGCCGTCGGCCTGGCTCACCAGGATCACCGGGATGTTCACCGGCGAGGCGGGCGTGCCGCCCGGGGTGACCGCGCTGGCCTGGTTGTTCGCCAGCAGCACGGCGGTGGCGCCGGCGGCCTGCGCGTTGAGCGACTTCACGGTGAAATCGCAGGTGCCGCGATCGATCAGCGCCACCTTGCCGGCGATGGCCGATGCGTTGGTGATCGCGTTGCAACCGTCGTTCGGTACGGCCTGCACCACGGCGCCCGAGAAATTCGAACCGGTGGCGAGCGGCCCGAAGCTGGCCTGCGCGAACGGATAGTCACCCACGGCGCCGGCCGGCGCGGACACGCGGTAGATGTCGGGCTGCGACAGCGCGAGCGGCGCCTCGGCCACCACGGTGGCACCAGTGAACGCGAGGTTGCCGTCGTCGACGGCCGCGGAAACGCGTTGCGCATTCGTCAGGCTGTACCAGGGCGTGCCCTTGTACTTGACGTAATAGCTGTAGATGTCCGGATTGCCCTGGAACGGCAGGCCGGTCGTCAGGCTATCGAGGCCAAGGAAACCCAGGCCATGCGACATCTCGTGCAACACGACGTTGAGGAAGTCGATCTGGCCGGAGGGAACCTTGTGGTCGAGGCCCATGTACCACTTCGAACCCTCGATGCATCCGGGCGAACCCAGGGCGCCGTTGAACTGGCTCTGGATGTCCGGATTGCCCGGATCGCCGTCTTCACCGGCGATGGCGTCGGCTTCGGCGCCCGTCACCCACGTATTCGCGGGGACGTTGCCCTGCGGCGAATCGAAGGTGAACACCGACACCGGGCCCGACGAACCCAGCACGCCGCCGGTGGCGTCGCACTCCAGCGGCTCGAAGGTCGCGTTGTTGACGATGGTGACGTCGCTCTTGAGGTACGCGCCGTGGATGTCGGCGGCGAACAGGAAGACGTTGAACGCCTGCTCACCGAACGTCGTTCCCGGGTTACCTCCGATGGGCGTGGCGGGCGTGTGGTCGTCGAAGCCCTGGCCGGTGCCGACGTCCTGGTTGACGATCTTGATCGTGGCGGCATCGACGCTCATGGCGCCGAGCAGGCCTGCCGCGAGAAGGGCGGTGTAGAGAAGTCCGCGACGATTCATCGGGTGGCCTCCGGAGCCTTCGGCGCGGCCTGGTCGCCGTCGTGGTGGATGCTGATCGTGCCGTCCGCGTTGCGGGTGGCGACGACGCTGCTCATCATTTCCTGCGGCACCTTGACGGCCGTGCCGCGCATGCCGTTGCCGAAGTCGACCGTGCGCACGGTCTTGGCCGCGTCCGCCCGCGTGAGCGGCTGCGCCGAGAATGCCGACACCCGGCGTTGGCGCTGCTGCATCGCCTTGGCGTAGGCGGCCCGCTCGGCATCGGTCGGTGCGCGCAGCTGATGCGTGGTCGGATCGATGGCCACCTGGACGCTTGCGGCGCCGGCGTGCGCGGTGGACTGCTTGGACGGCGTGTCGGCGGCGTATGCCGCTCCCGCCACGGTAAACATGCCCGTCAGCACGAGGCCGACGGCCTGTGCCAGTGTTCGTGAAGTCATTACCTTTACCTCCCAAAAACGGCGCCGGGACCCCTCCCTGCACGCCCACCGGCGAAGGCCCCCTCGCCGGTGCAAAGACGTCACGGACACCGCGCCCCCTACGCGGGTCCACGGCCGGCGAACGAATCCGCCGGCCGGTGTCGCTGCTATGGCTTGGTGAAGCTCGCCAGCACGGTGACGTTGGCGAACGCCTTCGTTCCGGCATTCACGGTCACGTACCAGGTGCCCGCCGCCGGCTTGGCCACGGTCACGGTCTCGCTGTTGATCGACGGCCTGGCCGAGGTGAAGTCGTAGGCGGTCGACGTCGCGGCCGCGCCGTTCTTCACGTAGATCGACACGTCGCCGCTGCCGCCATAGGTGCGGAACGCGAGGTTGCGCGCACCGGCGGGCACGTCGATCTTGTAGGCGATCGTGGTGCCCGACGCACCACCCTGGCCGGTGAGCGCGGCGCCGTTGGTCAGCACGATGGCCTCGTCACCGGGATTGCCGGTGTCGTTGCCGAGCGCCTTGTCGATCGCCGCATACGCGTCGACGATGCCCGTGCCGATGGGCTCGTCCGGCGTGGACGGGAAGCCCTTCGTCGTGGAGACGAGGTAGCCGCGGATCTGCGCGGGCGTCGGCGTCGGCAGGTTGGCGCCCTTTACCGCCGCGAGCATCAGCGCGACGGTACCGGAGACGTGCGGCGCCGCCTGCGACGTACCCGCGTAGCCACCGTAGGTGGCGGCGCCCGGTTCGTGCGCACCGGCGTTGAGCGCCTGCCAGACGAAGCCGGCGTAGGGCGTGGACGTGCCCGACGATGCGTCGTTGGGATAGATGCCGCCGCCGGGCGCGGATAGCGCCACGGTCGATCCGTAGTTGGAGTAATACGCCCGCTTGCCCGTGATGCCGTTGGAGGCCACGGTGATCGCGCCCGGGCAGCTCGCCGGCGAATAGTTGGCCGCATCGTCGTCGGAATTGCCCGCCGACACCACCACCGTGGTGCCGCGCGAGATCGCCATCGTGATGGCGTCGGCCGTGACGTCGTCGTCGCCGCACGTGCCTTCGCCACCCAGGCTCATGTTGATGACCTGCGCGGGATGGGTGTTGTCGGGCACGCCGTCGACGTGGCCGCCGGACGCCCAGACGATCGCGTCGGCGATGTCAGAACTGAGTCCGCCGCAATGGCCGAGCACGCGCACGGGCAACACCTTGGCCTTGTACGCCGTGCCCGCCATGCCGGTGGTGTTGTTGGTCAGCTCGGCGACGGTGCCCGACACGTGGGTGCCGTGCCAGCTGGAATCTTCCTGGGGATGGTCGGCGTCCGCGCAACCGCCGTTGACGGCGAGGTATTTGTCTTCGGTGGTCCAGTCGCCCGGATCCCAACCGCCGGGAACGCGGCCGTCGGTGGAGCGGCCGGAGTAGAAGGCGTCGGTGATGAAGTCGTAGCCGGCGTCGGCCAGCGAGGTGTCGAGGTCGGGATGTTGCGTGATGCCGGTATCGAGCACGGCGACGACCACGCCGTTGCCGTCGGAAAGGTTCCATGCGTTCGCCACGTTGGCGCCGCCGCGATTGGCGTAGGCCACGGTATCGCCGCCGATCGTCTCGGGCGTGCCGTTGGCCGGGCGCAGGTGCCACTGGTATTTCGCGTAGTTGGCATCGTTGGGCACGAACGGCGTGACGTCCGTCGCGCGAACGTCGTCGCCCGCCCGCATGATCACGTCGGCCTGCACGTGGCTCACGGCCGGGTTGGATGCGATCTGCCGGATCAGGGCCACGGCATCGTCGTGCGAGAGCTTGCGCGACGTGCGCACCAGATCGGCGCCGGTGGCGAGCTTGCGGCTGTACGTGGCGAGCACGGTGCCGCCCTTGCCCGCGCGAAGCTGTGCGCTCGTGGCCGAGGTACGCGACAGCGCCGCGGATACGGCCTGCGTGGCGGCGGCCGAACTGCTGCGCTCCTGCGTGCCGTCGCGATAGGTCACGATGAAACCGTCGTACCCACCCGGCGAATGCAGGTTCGATACGTTGAAAGTGGCGGACACGCCCGCACTGGCGCAGAACGCGGCGGGCGCAAAGCCCAGGACGAGCGAGGCGACGAGCGCCCTCGCACTGTTGCGGATTACCATGTGCACTACCCCTGTCTCGTGGTACTGCTCGTGGACGACCGATTGCCGGCCATCCTCCCTTGATGCCCGATAAGGGCATCCCCTGCATAAGGTCTTCTTCCCTTCGAAGCGCTTCCCGGGCGTCGGCCTCATGGCGACGGTCTTTGGAACCTAACAGCACGAAAATACGAACGTCAATATTTTGACAGCATCTTTTTCCCTGGCCTTACGCTCTAGGCGAAAAGTCTCGTCAAGACTCGATTCGGACGTCCATATGCGTTTCAATTCAAAACCTTGCGCGGCGATAACACGCGCACTCCGCATTCAAACCATCGTCTCAAAACAAAGCAAATCATGGACTTGATCGACATCGGCGCCAACCTCACCCACGATTCCTTCCGTCAGGATTTTGACGATGTACTGGCCCGGGCCAGCGCCCACGGCGTGGGCCGGATGATCGTCACGGGCGCCTCCCGCGAGGGAAGCGAGCACGCCCTGGCCATCGCGCGGGCGAGCGGCGGACGCCTGTTCGCCACCGCCGGCGTACACCCGCACCACGCCATCGACTACGACGATCCGACCGACCAGGTGCTCCGTCGTCTCGCCGCCGAGCCGGAAGTGCGGGCCGTCGGCGAAACGGGGTTGGACTACAACCGCAATTACTCGCCGCGAGAGGTGCAGCGCGAGGTGTTCGAGCGTCAGCTGGCCATCGCCGTGGAAGTGGGCAAGCCCCTCTTCCTGCACCAGCGCGACGCGCACCATGATTTCCTCGCCATCCTCAAGCGCTATCGCGACCGCGTGCCCGCGGCGGTGGTGCATTGCTTTACCGACAGCGGCGAGGCCCTGCGCGATTACCTCGACCTCGACTGCCATATCGGCATCACCGGATGGATCTGCGACGAACGGCGGGGAGCGCACCTGCGCGAGCTGGTGAAGCTCATTCCCTCGAACCGGTTGATGATCGAGACCGATGCACCCTACCTGTTGCCGCGCACGTTGCGGCCGATGCCGAAGGATCGACGCAACGAGCCGATGTATCTGGCGCATATTCGCGATGAAGTCGCGCGGGATCGTGGGGAGTCGCGCGAAGCGTTGACCGAGTCGACGACGCGGACGGCAGAGGCGTTCTTCGGTTTGTAGCTTTCGCTACGGATGATTCGCCGATGCGATCGGCTCCCACCCCTTCGGTAGCAAGGTTCGCGCGAGCTATCTACCGGAGGAGTGGGAGCCGATCGCATCGGCGAAGGATATGCCTCAGTCCGAATGCAGCCCCGTCAACGCCGCCTCGGCCAGATCGATTTCCCGAACCAGCGTGCGCAAGGTCTCGTCGTTGATCTCGTGCCTGCGGCGCAAAGCCTGCAATTCACTGCGCTCGGCACGTAACGCGGCCAGCCGCATCAGCCGCTCCGTACCCGCCTCGGCGCGTGCGCGCTCCGGTACGTCGCCCTCCTCTCCCGCCGCTTCGAGCCGCTGCTGGTAATCGGTCATCACCCGCGCCGCCACGCGCGACGCGAGCGCGACGGCACGGTCGTCGCCACCGTCTTCCACGCGTTTCTGCTCGTCGCCGATGCCCCGCAAGGCCGCCTCCGCGGCCAACGCGCGTGCCTTGCGTTCCTCGCGCACGCGCGGATCCTCGCCCGGCAGCTTCAGTCCCTTCACGAGCAGGGGCAGCCCGATGGCACCGAACACCAGGGTGCACAGGATCACGCCGGACGCGAGGAAGATCATGAGTTCGCGGGTGGGGAAAGCTACGCCTTCGTCCTTCATCAACGGCAGCGAAAGCACGCCCGCCATCGTGATCGCTCCGCGCACACCGGCCAGCGCGGTCGTCCAGATCAGCCGAGGACCGGCCTTGGGCCGCTTTTCGCCCCTGCGCAAGGCGCGCATGAACACGAAGCGCAAGGAGACCCATACCCAGATGAAGCGCAACACCACCAGCGCGAGCGTGATCGCCACCACGTAGCCGGCGAGATACCAAAGCTCGCCACCGCCGGCCTGTGCGAGGTCGAGCTTGGCGCCGTCGACGATGCCAGGCAACTGCATGCCCAGCAGCAGGAAGATCAGCCCGTTGAAGGTGAACTCCACCATCGACCATACCGCGAACGTCTGCATGCGCGTAGCGACGTAATTGCCCTTGCCGGTATCGGTGTAGTTGAGCGTCATGCCCGCCGCCACCGCGGCGAGGATGCCGGATGCGCCGAAATGCTCGGCAAGCAGGTAGGCCGCGAACGGCAACAACAACAGCATGACCACCTGGCTCGCCGGATCCACTTCGCTGCTCCAGCGCACCAGTCGGCGACGGAACAGGCCGAAGGCACGCCCCACGAGGATGCCCGCGGCGATACCCCCGACGGCCATCAGCAGGAAATCCAGCGCGGCACTGGGCAGGGAAAAATGACCGGTGAGCTCCGCCGTCACCGCGAACTGCAATGCGACGAGGCCCGACGCATCGTTGAGCAAGGCCTCACCGGAAAGGATGTGCGCCAGGCGTGACGGCAACGCCGTTCCGCCGCTGATCGAGGTGACCGCCACCGCATCGGTTGGCGATAGCACCGCCGCGAGTGCGAAAGCCACCGCCAGCGGCACCGTCGGAATCATCCAGTGCACGAAGTAGCCGATGCCGACGATGGTGAAGAACACCAGCCCCACGGCCAGCGCGAGGATGGGCCCCCGCAACAGGAAAAGTTCCCGCTTGGGTATGCGTGCCCCATCGGCGAACAGCAACGGGGGAATGAACAGCAGGAAGAACAGCTCGTGGTCGAATTCCACGTGCATGCCGAGCGGGCGCGCCAGTAATGCACCGAGGGCGATCTGGACCAGCGGCAGGGGAAGCCGGATCGGTAGCAACCGGACGATGGCGCCGGACAGGGCAACGACGAGAAGGAGGACGAGGGTAGTGATGACGAGATCCATCCCGGGACGCTACCCAAGCCGCTCGTTCCAGGGCAAGCGGGCCAAGCGGTTCCCTCCCCGTTTTCGGCCGTCTCTCCGAAAGAAATTCAGGTCGCAATATCTCTCAAAAATCGCAATTTCCTGCTTAGGACTTATTCCTATTGTTCCCTTGCGGGACAGGGGTTTACGTTAATTTCACGCGCCGGTTCGGCGCCGTCGGCAAGCGCGCTTCAGGGGCAGACGAAACGCGCGCAACCGGCTTTTCGCCATCAGGCGTTTTGCTCGTTTTGGGGAGAACCGACATGCCACACCCGCTTTCGCTCCTACCCCCTTCCATAGGCACGCCCGCGCACGCGCCTTGACGACCTGACGTCGTACGCCCTGCAAGAGGCGACGGCGCCAGGCTGCTTTCCCATCCCGCGACCCATCCGCCCGTGAGGGCGAAACATCCGCGTGCCGCGCGGGTGCGGGTTGCTTTTCGCCTCACGTAGCTCCTCAGGAGGGTAGGTCCCATGCAGTTTGCAACACGATCCATGCGTCACCGGAGGCGACTGGTCCTCGCCACCGCGATCGCCGTCGCCATCGGCGGCGCGGGCAACGCCCTCGCCCAGAGCAACGCCACCGGTTCGATCTTCGGTTCGGCCACGCCCGGCGACGTCGTGCACATCGAAAACACCGCTACCGGCCTGCGTCGCGACATCACCGTCGACGACAGCGGCCGTTACCGCGCCAACTCCATGCCGATCGGCACCTACGACGTGAGCCTGATGCACAACGGCGCCGTCGTGGACTCGCGCAAGGGTGTTTCCACGCAGATCAGCCAGGGTACCGACGTTTCGTTCTCCGCCCCGGCCGCCACCGCCGCCGAGGCCACCAGCCTCACCGGCGTGCAGGTCACGGCCAATTCGCTGCCCAGCATCGACGTCAGCTCGGTCGACTCGCGCACCGTGCTCACCGCCGACCAGCTCAGCAAGCTGCCCATTGCGCGCACCTCGATCAGTTCCGTGGCGCTGCTCGCACCGGGCACCACGCCGGCAGCCCGTGGCTACGGCAACGCGCTCTCCTTCGGCGGGTCGTCGGCTTCGGAGAACGCCTATTACATCAACGGCTTCCAGGCCACCAACCCGCTCACCGGCGTCAGCTCCCGCCAGCTTCCCTACGACGCCATCGACCAGGAGCAGGTACTCATCGGCGGCTATGGCGCCGAGTACGGTCGTTCGACCGGTGGCGTGATCAACGTGGTGTCCAAGCGCGGCTCGAATGAGTGGAAGGGCGACGTGCAGGTGCTGTGGTCGCCCGACTCACTGCAGCAGCAACCGCGAAACGTCACCCAGCGCAACGGTATCCAGATCCAACGCGGCAACCCGTATACCTGGCGCGACCAGGAGAACCTGCAGTACTCCGGCTCGTTGGGCGGCGCCCTCATCAAGGACAAGCTCTTCATCTTCGCCGCCGCCGACTGGATCAAGCAGACCGGAAACTACACCGGCCCCAGCACGGTGAGCGACGACGAGCACGACAACAGCAAGACCAAGCGCTGGCTCGGCAAGATCGACTGGAACATCACGGACAACAACATCCTGGAATTCACCGGCATCGGCGACACCGAGACCCTCGACCGTTCGATCTACGCTTACAACTACCAGACCGGTCGGGGCGACTACCTCGGCCACCAGTACACCAAGAACTACAACGGTACGCAGACCAATGCCACGCCGGGCGGTCAGACCTACATCGGCCACTACACCGGATATCTCACCGACGACCTGACGGTGAACGCGATGTACGGCCGTTCGCATTCGGACCACCAGCAGGACGTCACCGCAGCCAACGCGTCTTGCCCGTCCATCACGGATAAGCGTATCGAATTCGCCGGCAACCCACAGACGGGCTGTACGGTCGGCGCAACCACCTCGCTGCTTCCGGGCGCGAAGGACAGCACCCGCGGCTGGAGCGTGAACATCGAATACCGGCTCGGTGACCACGATCTGCGCGCCGGTGTCGACAACTACGTGCTTCGCGCCACGTGGGGCGCGGTACCGGTGGGCGGCACGTCCTACACCTATAACGACGTCGGCAACGGCCAGGCCATTCGCGACCGCCTGAGCAACCTGGGTCTGGACCCGGCCCTGTATAACCCCGCCGACTTCCCCAATGGCTATTACGTGGAATCGGCGGCCCTCTCCACGGGTACCTCCGCACGCACCAACCAGCGTTCGCAGTTCGTCGAAGACAACTGGCAGGTGTCGGACCGCTGGCACGCCTACATCGGCCTGCGCAACGAGCAGTTCACCAACTACAACGGCGTGGGCGAGGCCTATGCCAACGCGCGCCACCAGCTCGATCCGCGCCTGGGTGTGTCCTGGGACGTCTACGGCGACAGCTCGCTGAAGATCTACGCCAACGCGGGCCGTTATCACCTCGGCTTGCCCACCTCGGTGGCGGTGCGCGGCGCCGGTCCGTCGACCTTTCCCTCGCAGTACTTCAGCTTCACCGGGATCGATCCGACCACCGGCATTCCGACGGGCCTCGGCCAGGGCGCCTATTCGGGTACCTATTTCAACAATGGCGCCAACGGCGTCCCGCCCGATGCCAAGACCGTGTCCGCGCAAGGGCTGCACTCGTACTACCAGGACGAATACATCCTCGGCTTCGACAAGCAGCTTGCCGACAACTGGACCTTCGGCGGCAAGGCGATGTTCCGCAAGCTCCGCAGCCTGATCGACGACGACTGCGACTCGCGTCCGCTGCAGGCCTGGGGCGATGCCCATGGCCTGTCCGACGAAGTGGCCGCGGGCCTGGGTCGCAGCACGGGTTGCTGGCTGTTCAACCCGGGTCGGGCCAACACCTTTACCTTGTCGCCCGCCCCCGGCCAGTACCTGAGCATCCCGCTGACCGCCGACGATCTCGGCTTCCAGAAACCGCTTCGCCATTACTACATGGTCGACCTGTACCTGGAACATCAGTTCAGCGACAAGTGGTACGGCAAGGTCGACTACACGTATTCGCGCAGCTACGGTAATTCCGAAGGCCAGCTCGACTCGAACATCGTGCAGGCCGACGTGTCGACGACGGAAAGCTGGGACTTCCCGGAAATCATGGAGAACACCAACGGCGACCTGCCGAACGACCAGAAGCACCAGCTGCGTATCTACGGCACGTACGCGCCCACCGAGGAGTGGCAGTTCTCGACGGTGACGCGCATCGCGTCGGGCTATCCAGTGAGTTGCCTGGGCCTGCGTCCGTCTTCGGTCGGCGGCGATCCGTTCGGCTATCACAACAATTACTTCTGGTGTAACGGCGAACCGGCGCATCGCGGCAGCTTCGGCCGCACGCCCTGGACGTACACGCTCGACATGAGCGCCGCCTGGAAGCCGGCCTTCGCCGACCACAAGCTGACGTTCAGCGCCGATATCTTCAACCTGCTCGGCAAGCAGCGCGCCACGCAGTACTACGAGTACGGCCAGACGGCCGGCGGCGTGGCCGATCCTCAGTACAAGAGCGCCCGCTCGTTCCAGGACCCGCGTTACGTGCGCCTCGGTGCTCGCTACGACTTCACGCTCTAAGGCATCCACATAACGACAACACAGCTGCACGTTTCCCCGGATATTGGCCGCCCAGTGATGGGCGGCCTTTTTTTCCGACTCGCCGCGCAAGATATTTTCGAAGATGAAACCTTTGTCATCTTCGCTCCCCTCGACGATGCAATTTTCCGAGGTTCATGCGACGCCCGTCGCACCGCGAGAGCACTTCGCAGCTTCGTGCGGCGACGCACCCATGCGATGGTCCACAGCGCAATCCCCGCAAGGTATTCCGTTCATCATCCGCGCATTGAGCCCTCCCGGGGACAGCGCGTAGCTTCCGCTTGCTTGTTTCGATTTCGTTAATCGACACACGCAACGGCTCGCGTGGATGCATCGATGCCGCTAGGGGGCTTCGGACGGCCAAACCAGAACCACTGTCGCGCACCTCGCCAAGGCATGCGCGACGCCTTGCATCATTTGGCCATTGGCCGGGGAGACCATCATGGATTCGCGTTATTCGTATCGAAGCGCCGCACGGCGTTCGCTTGCTTTCGCCATCGCGATAGGACTGGGCGTCGTGTCCGGTCAGGCGCTGGCGCAGAGCACCGCCGGCAGCGTGTTCGGCACCGCCCAGCCCGGTGCCACCGTCACGGCCACCAACACCGGCAACGGCGTGAGCCGTTCGGCCACCGTCGGCAGCGACGGCCGGTTCAACATCGTGTCGTTGCCGCCGGGCACCTACAAGGTGACCTCCGGCTCATCGCAAACCCGCGAAGTGCAGGTGGTGGCCGGCCAGGGCTTCAACCTCAACCTGGCCGCGGCACCGGCCGCCACGGCGGCCAACGCCGAAGACCTCGGCACCGTGTCGGTGCGTGCCAACGCGTTGCCGCCGATCGACGTCACCTCGGCGCAGACCACCACCGTCCTCACCTCCGACCAGATCAAGGCCCTGCCGATCGCCCGCAACCAGACCGCGGTGGCGCTGCTCGCCCCGGGTGCGACGCGCGGCGACAGCGCCTTCGGCAACCTCGCCTCCTTCAGCGGCGCATCGGTGGCCGAGAACAGCTACTACGTCAACGGTTTCAATCTCACCAATTTCTTCCAGAGCCTGAGCTACTCGCAGGTGCCCTTCGAGGCCATCGACTCGCAGGAGATCCAGGACGGCGGCTACGACGCGCAGTACGGCAATTCGACCGGCGGCGTGATCTCGGTCAACACCAAGCGCGGCACCAACGAGTGGAAGGGTGGCGTCGACTTCACCTGGAACCCGTACCAGTTCCAGGCGCATCAGCCCAATGTCTATCTCAACAACGGCGAACTTTCGCGCAACGACCGCCATAACCAGAACTACCTGATCGGCAACAACAACAGCGGCAATGCCACCGACTTCGGCCAGCGTTGGAACGCGTGGCTCGGCGGCCCGCTGATCAAGGACAAGCTGTTCATGTTCGCGCTCGTCGGCGGCACGCGCACGGCGGACAGCCATTACGGCGACGCGGTGGGTTCGGGCGACTACAACCGAACGACCATCAAGGCGCCCACCTACCTCGTCAAGCTCGACTGGAACATCAACCAGAGCAACATCCTGGAATACACCGGCTTCAGCGACAGCACGACGGAGCAGCAAAGCATCTACGGCTACACGTACGACGATCGCGGCCAGCCGCATCCGGGAGATTACCTCGGTCAGGATTACGACAAGACCGGCGGTATGACCAACATCCTGAAGTACACCAGTTACGTTACCGACGATTTCACCATCACCGCCCAGTACGGCAAGAGCAAGAACCGCCGCAGCAACTACGCCACCGCCGCCAACGGCATCGTGGAGGAATACGACGGCAATATCTTCGACGCCGCCAATTCGCCGGGTTGCCCGACCATCTTCGACAATCGCACGCCCGTCAAGAACGGCGCCGCCGGCCTTCCCCACTGCAACTTCGCTGGTGGCTCGCTCGACACGCCAGACGGTGAAGACAAGCGCAACTCCGGCCGCATCGACTTCGAGTACCACCTCGGCGACCACGACCTGAAGGCCGGCTGGGCGCGCGACCATTTCGAGACCGACACCGGCACGGCGTACGAGGGCGGCGCGGACTACACCTACAGCTCGATCTCGCCGGACATCCTCGGCCACGAGCCGACGCTCGACCCGGCCGACAACGTCGTGCAGCGGACGATCTTCGCCACCGGCGCCAAGGTCGGCGTGACGCAGAAGTCGTACTACCTGCAGGACGAGTGGCACGTCACCGATAATTTCATGGCGCGCATCGGCGTGCGCAACGACGGCTTCGAGAACAGCAACAGCCTCGGCCAGACCTACGTGAAGCAGGTGCACAGCTGGCAGCCGCGTCTGGGCTTCTCCTGGGACGTGCACGGCGACTCGACGCTGAAGATCTACGGCAGCGCAGGCGACTACTCGCTGCCACTGGACGGCAACGTCGCGCTGCGCGGCGCCTCCGCCTCGCTCTATACGAGCCAGTACTTCAGCTACACGGGTACCGACCCGCGCACCGGCGCGCCGATCGGCCTCGGCCCGTTGCCGCCGGGGTATGCCGCCGCCTTCCCGTCGCGCGACAAGCCCGTGTTCCAGAACGGCGAGGCCGGCGTGGTGCCGAACCCCGGTGCCGTGGCAACCAAGGACTTGAAGCCGTTCAAGCAGCGTGAGTTCATCCTCGGCGCGCAGCAGCAGGTGGCCGACTGGACCCTTGGCGTAAAGGCGATCTACCGTCGCATCCTCACCGGCATCGACGACTCGTGCGATTTCCGTCCGATCGCCAAGTACGCCAACGCCCATTACGGCCTCAACCTCGATACCGACAGCCTGACGCCGGCCGACTCCAACGTACCTGGCTGCTACATCTTCAACCCGGGCAGCAAGGTCGCGCTGCGCACGCCGGTGGATGCCACGGGCACGCTGTACGACATCAACCTGTCGGGTGCCGACGTGGGCGAGCCGAAGTACAAGCGCGCGTACGAGGCCCTCCAGCTCACCGCGGAGCGCAACTTCGACAACACCTGGTACCTCAAGGCGTCGTACGTCTGGTCGCACCTGCGCGGCAACTCCGAGGGCGGCGTGGATTCCAGCAACGGCCAGGCCGACACCGGCACCACCGAGTTGTTCGACTACCCGGAGATCATGGCGGGTACCAACGGCTACCTGCCGAACGATCGCAAGCACACGTTCAAGATCTACGGCGCGTGGCAGATCGACGACGAATGGATGGTAGGCGCCAACGGCGTGTTCCAGACCGGACGTCCCGAAAACTGCTACGGCCTGAACCCGATCGACGGCGTGGTGGACGGCGGCTATGGTTCCGGCTCGTACCTCTACTGCGACGGCGACATCGTCAAGCGCGGTTCGGCCGGCCGCACGCCGAGCTACTGGAACATCGACCTCAACGCCGCCTACAAGCCGGTCTGGGCGAAGGGCCTGACGATCTCCGCGAACGTCTTCAACATCTTCAACAAGCAGCGCACCACCACAATCAACGAAGTCGGCGAAGACGACAGCGGCTCATCGCTGGCGGGCAGCACGTACAAGATCCCCACGGGATTCCAGCAGCCGCGTTACGTGCAGCTGTCGGCCGAGTACGACTTCTCGCTCTGAACCGTTTCACAACAAGACCGGGGAGCGCGCCATCCGGCGCGTTACCCCAGCGATGCTCCCCAGATCGCCGCCCGCTCCCACGGGCGGCTTTTTTTATCCGTAGACCGCCGATGTGGCGGGGTCGCCTTCTCCGGCGCCCGGCGGTGGGTTCCTGCGTGCGCAGGAACGACGAGCTGCACGATTCAGCGTTACCTGCAAATAACCTCACGTCGTTCCTGCGCACGCAGGAACCCAGCGCCTCGCGGTCGGGCGAGCGACCGCGCGCCGTCGGCTCTTTCAGAGCACCGACGCATCGCCATCCGCATCGTCCGCGAAGCGCAGGTGCTTCACGCTTCGCCCATGCCGGCGCACCAGCTTCAGCGCTTCCACACCGATCCGGATGTGCCGTTCGACGAAGTTCGCCGTGACCGCCGCATCGCTGGATTCGGTTTTCACGCCCTCGGGAATCATCGGCTGGTCGGACACCAGCAGCAGCGCTCCACAGGGGATGTGGTTGGCGAAGCCCGCGGCGAAGACGGTGGCCGTTTCCATGTCGATGGCCATGCTGCGCGTACGGCGCAGGTACTCCTTGAACGCCTCGTCGTGCTCCCAGACGCGCCGGTTGGTGGTGTACACCGTGCCGGTCCAGTAGTCGTGGCCCAGGTCGCGGATCATCGTGGAGACGGCGCGCTGCAACTGGAACGCAGGCAGCGCGGGCACCTCGGGCAGCAGGTAATCGTTGGAGGTGCCCTCGCCGCGGACGGCGGCGATCGGCAGGATGAGGTCGCCGATGGCGTTCTTCCGCTTCAGGCCACCGCACTTGCCGAGGAACAGCACCGCCTTGGGCTCGATGACGCTGAGCAGGTCCATCACCGTGGCGGCATTGGGGCTGCCCATGCCGAAGTTGATCAGCGTGATGCCGTCGGCCGTGGCGTTGGGCATGGGCCGGTCGCGGCCGCGGACCTCCACGCCGTTCTCCTGGGCGAATCGCTCGACGTAGTGGCCGAAGTTGGTCAGCAGGATGTGCTGGCCGAAAGCCTCCAGGGGCGTGCCGGTATAGCGCGGCAGCCAGTTGGAGACGATCTCTTGCTTGGTTTTCATGGGAATCCGGATCGCGCGTGCGCCGGCGGCCGGATCGTCGCCTGGGACGGGGCGGCCGACGGCACGGTTACCGGCGACGCCACGCCGGCGAGGTGCCAATTTATTCGTGCGAGTGTAGCATCCGCGTCCAAGGGCGTCGCGGACGCTATCCACGGGGGTGGTGCCGATGCGCATCGGCTTGGCGATCGACGCGGCATGCGACGTGCCGCAGGCATTCATCGAAGCGAACGGCATCACGGTGCTGCCGATCGCGGTCAACGTGGACGGCCAGCGGTTCGTCGACGACCGCGCGCCGGCGGAAATCGCCCGCTTCATCGAACGGAACCTGGGCGGCCGCAGCCATTCGGCGGAAACCGAACCCAGTTCGGTCGAGGACGTGCAGCGACTGTTCCTCGAGCGGATGGTCGGCGAATACGACTGCGTGGTCTGCCTCACCATCATGGCCACGCGCAGCCCCATCCACGACAACGTCATCAAGGCCAGCTTCGCCATCCTGAAGAATTACCGTCCCATCCGGGAAGCCGCGGGACGGACCGGCCCCTTCCTCATGCGGGTGGTGGACACGCGGAACATCTTCGCCGGCTCGGGCCCCGCCGTGGCGGAAACGGTCCGGATGATCCGCGAAGGCCGTTCGCCGGCCGAGGTGCGGGAGCGCGCGGCCCACGTGGCCGATTGCAGCTACGGCTACATGCTGCCCCGCGACCTCAACTACCTGCGCTCCCGCGCGCGCAGCAAGGGCGACCGCAGCGTGAGCCTGCTTAGCTCGATGCTCGGCACCGCGCTCGACATCAAGCCGATCCTGCGCGCCCACCGCGGCGAGACGGCACCCGTGGGCAAGGTGCGCGGTTTCGAACAGGGCGCGCAGTCGCTGTTCGATTACGCGGCCCGGCGCGTACAGGCCGGCCTGCTCGTGCCGTCGCTGTCGCTCAGCTACGGCGGCGACCTCGACGTGATGCGTAACCTGCCCGGCTACGACGCGCTCGTACGCGCCTGCGCCGACGCCGGCGTGGAGATGCTGGAGAGCCCCATGGGCATCACGGGCATGGTCAACGCGGGCGAGGGGGCCATGACCCTCGGCCTCGCCTCCGAAGACCACACCGCCTCGTTCTGACATGCGGCTGGCGGTCGTCCTGTGGCTGCTCGTGTCGGCGCCGGCGGCCGCCGAGACGGTCTACAAGTGCCAGGCGAACGGGCAGGTCACCTACCAGCAGGCGCCCTGCGCCACGCACCAGGCCCAGCAGGTGATCCAGCTTCAGGATGCCGCGCCGTCCGTCGCACCGCCGGTGGCCGCGGCGCCGCCGGCGCGCGAGAAGGCGCCCGACATCCCGGCTCCCCTGCCGGCGCCGGTGCCGCTGCCTCGCCTGTTCGGTTGCGTACGAGCCACCGACGGCAAGCCGTATACCAGCGACAACGGCACCCCCCAGCCCTACCTGGCGCCGTTCGGGGTGCTCGGCGCGGCGACCGGGCCGTTGTCCGCGAACGTGCCGGCGGCGTCGGCACCGGAGCTGACGCGCGGGGTGGATTTCGCCTCGGCGACGAGGGGTCACTACGTGTGGGTGCAGGACAGTTGCCGGGCGCTGAGCGCCGCGGAGACGTGCGAGGCCTTGCGCGATGAAGCCGAGGCGAACCAAAGGGCGATCCGCAACGCGTTCAAGAGCGAGCGCGGACCGCTGGATGCGAAGGATGCGCGGTTGCGGGGGCAGTTACAGTCCTGCCGGTGAGAGCCGATGTGGCGTTGTCGCTCGTTCGGGCGCAAGGCGCTGGATTCCTGCGTGCGCAGGAACGACGTGAGGTTATTTGCGGGTCATGGCGAATCGTGTAGCTGGTCGTTCCTGCGCAGGCAGAAACCCAGCGCCTTGCGCACGGTTATCGCGGGGTGGTGATGCGGCTCTTCACCCGGCCGACTCCACCGCCGCCACCGCCAATCCCGACACCACGCCCAGCGACGGATCGCCCTCCACCATCGGAATCTCGGCGAAACTCGCCCGCACCGCCGCCTTCACGATGGGCGAGCGCGACGTGCCGCCGGTGAGGAAGACGCTCGCGGGCACGCCCGGCCATTCGCCGCGCACCTCGTCGAGCAATCGCCGCATGCGTTCGATGAACGGCTCCGCGGCCTGGTCGAGGTCGCTGTGCCTCACCTGCGCGCCAAGGCCGCTTTCGAGAAAACCGAGGTCGGCATCGGTGGCATCCCGGCTCGTGAGTTCGATCTTGCTGCGCTCGGCGGTCTGGTTCAGTCGCGTGGTGGCGCCGGGCTGCTGCAAGGCCCGCAGCCGCGACCGCCAGGGCTCGTCGACGAAGCGGTAATCCTGCTTGCGGAATTCGCGCTGCTTGGGCAGGTTCTGCACGCTGGCCGCTTCGACGAAATGATGCACGGGAACGCGCGTGGCGTTGTTGCCCATCAGCGGCATGAAGCTCTGCATGCTGAGGTTCACGTCGAGGTCGGTACCGCCCTTGGCGAGGCCCCAGGTGCGCAGGATGCGCGGCATCTCGTCGCCGCCCAGTTCGGCGAAGGCCACGTCGGTGGTGCCACCGCCGATGTCGACGATGAGCGCGGTCTGCCGCGTCTGCAGTTGCTTGTGGTAATGCATAGCCGCCGCGGCGGGCTCTTCCAGGAACGACACGCTTTCGAAACCGGCGACGGCCGCCGCTTCGCGGATGATTTCCACCGCCTGCTGCGATCCCTTCTCGCCCATCGAACTGCGGAAGTGCACCGGGCGGCCGATGACGGCCGTGCGCACCGCGGCGCCGAGCTGGTCGCTGGCCGCCAGACGGATGTGCTCGAGGATGTAGGTGGCGATGTGCACGATGACCTTGCGCACCTGGGGGTCCATCCGGTAGCCGAACATCGACTTGGGGGATTCGATGAGATTGCCGTCGCCGTATTCGAGGTAGGCCTCCACCGCCTCGTCGCCGAACAGCGCCTCGCTGAAGCTCTCCACCGTGGCCGCCGCGCGTTCGGCCCGGCGACGCACGTCGACCGGATCGGGCACCACCTCGGGGAAGAACACCGCGCTGCGAAACTGCTTGGCCTCGCCGAAGCGGATCGGCGTGAGCACGCCGTCGACGAAGGTCGCGGCGGCGGAATAGCTCGTGCCGAAGTCGATACCGATGTTCATGCTGTCCTTCTCAACCTGTGGCGTGGGGCGCGCGGGACCGGATCGTCGTCACCCAACCGTCTATTATGGCGTGTTGGCCTCGCCACGTTAATGGCGCCGTCCGAGACGCCTGCCGATGCCCCTGGGCCTCGGTCCGCCAGGGAAAACTGTCATATGACGCTGTCATGCCACTGAAACAAATGAGTCATGGGAGCGCAAACCAGTTCACGCATCCTTCGCGGCAAGGGTCCACTTTTGAGTAATTTCGTACACGAAACGCTCAAAATGGGGCACAGGGGACCACACCACCAAACTCAGCGGAGAGATTTCATGCGTTCCAAGTTGCTCACGGCGGCCATTGCCGCAGGTCTGGGCGTGGCGAGTTTCACGGCCATGGCCGCTACGAAGACCCAGCCGGCGAAGGTCACGGTCGACGCCGCGACGCTTCAGCAGCTCCAGGCGCAGCTCGCCGCCTTGCAGGCCAAGGTGGCCGAACTGGAAAGCAAGCAGGAGGCCCAGGCCGACGCGCAGGTCGAGACCGCCAAGATCGTCAACGACGTTCAGGCCACCGCCTCCGACGCCGTGGCCGCCACCAAGAAGTCCTCCGACAAGCTCAGCTACAAGGGCGTGAACCTGACGCTCGGCGGCTTCCTCGCGGCGGAATCGATTTACCGCACCCATGGCGAAGGCGCCGACGTGGCTTCCAACTGGAACGCCATCCCTTACAAGAACTCGCCCGTGGGCCACACGTCCGAGGGGCGGTTCAGCGCTCGCCAGAGTCGCGTCTCGCTGCTCGCCCAGGGTGACATCAACCCCGACACGCATGTGGCCGGCTACATCGAAGCGGACTTCCTCGGCGGTGCGCAGACGGCCAACCAGAACGAATCCAATTCGTTCAACCCTCGCGAGCGCAACGTCTACATGACGGTGGACTGGGACAAGCCGGGCCTGCACCTTCTCGCCGGCCAGAACTGGTCGTTGCTGACGCTCAACAGCAAGGGCATCACGCCGCGCAACGAAGCCGCGCCGCCCCAGATCGATGCCCAGTACCTGCCGGGCTTCGCCTGGGCCCGCCAAACGCAGATTCGCCTGGTCAAGGATTTCAACAAGCAGTACTGGCTGGGCATCTCGCTCGAGAACCCGCAGACCACCTTCTACGTCAGCCCCAACCAGGCGAAGGCTCCTGTCACCTCGATCTACAACACCCCCGCGGGCTCCGGCTACGATTCGGCCAACACGCTGTCGCTGAACCACATTCCGGACGTGATCGTGAAGTTCGCCGCGGATCCGGGCTTCGGTCACTACGAAATCTTCGGCCTGGGCCGTGCGTTCTACAACCGTTACAACTCCGGCACCGGCCCCAGCAACCACAACGTCTACGGCGGCGGCTTCGGCGTGGGCATGCTGCTCCCGCTGGTCGACAAGGTGCTCGACTTCCAGTTCACCGGCATGCAGGGGCGCGGCATCGGACGCTACGGTTCGGCCCAGCTGCCGGACGTGACCTTCAAGCCCAACGGCGAGATCGCGCCGATCAAGGAAAACATGCTGCTGGCCGGCCTGACCTGGCACACCTCGCCGGACCTGGACATCTACGCCTTCGGCGGTCGCGAGCGCGAGCAGAAGGAAGACTACACCTACAACGGCGTGGCCCTCGGCTACGGCAACAAGGCCTACAACAACGCCGGTTGCGACATCGAAGGCGGCTCGTGCGTGGGCAACACGCGACAGATCTGGAACGGCACGCTGGGCTTCTGGTGGAAGTTCTACCAGGGCAAGTTCGGCAAGGCCCAGTTCGGTGCGCAGTACTCGCACACCGTGCGTGAGGCGTTCGAAGGCGTGGGTGGCTCGCCGAAGGCGAAGGAAGACATGGTGTTCACCAGCTTCCGCTACTACCCGTTCTGATCGGGCAAGCACGGTTCAAGGATGGTTCGAGGCGGCGGGCTTGTCCCGCCGCCTTTTTTCGTGGCAGCGGTACGGATGATCCGAAAGTTCATGGCGGCCGCCTGGAGAAGAGGGGTGTAGCCGGGAAACACATGCACCGCGTGCGAAGCCGGCATCCGCCGGCCCGGCCGCTCATCGCTCGCTGACGTCCGACGAATCCATGTCCTTGCCCTGCCAGCCGCCACCCAGCGCCCGGATCAGGTCCACGCTCGCCTGGAGCTGGCGCGTGCGCACCTGCTCCGCCGTGCGTTCGGCCTGGAGGGCCGCCGTCTGGGCGGTCACCACTTCGAGGTAGCTCACCACGCCTTCGTTGTAGCGGTTGGTGGCCAGGGTCTGCGACTGCTTGCCGGCATCCGCGGCCGCCATCTCCTGCTGGCCCTCGCGACCGAGCTCTTGGATCAACGAGAGATTGTCTTCGACCTGCTGGAAGGCTTTCAGGACGACGGCCCGGTATTGCCCGGACGCGGCGGCGAATTCGGCCTTGGCTTGCGCTTCGCGACCGCGACGCAGGCCACCGTCGAAGAGGCTCAGCGCGGCGGCGGGCCCGAGGCTCCAGAACTGGTTGCTGGCGGCCAGCAGGCTTCCATGCCCGACATCCTGCCAGCCGAACGCGGCGCTGAGGCTCAGGGTGGGAAAGAACGCCGCGCGCGCCACGCCGATGCCCGCATTGGCGGCGAAGACGCGACGCTCGGCGGCCGCGATGTCCGGGCGACGCTCGAGCAGTTCGGACGGCACGCCGAGCGGTATCGTCGGGAGCGTCATCGCCGTGGTTTTCGCCGGCAGCGAGAAGCTCGAGGCGGGTTCGCCGATCAGGGTCGCGATGGCATGTTCGGCCAGTGCGCGCTGTACGCGCAGCTCCGTGGCCTGCGCCTGGGCGTCGGCGTATTGCGCGTTGGCGCGGGCCACGTCGAGCCCGGACGAGACGCCGCCGTCCATCCGCTTCTGGGTGATCGTCCGTCCCTGTCCGAACGCATCCAGGGAGTCCTGCACGATCCGCGTTTCGACGTCGATGCTGCGCAAGGCGATGTAGGTATCCGCCAGCTGCGCCTGGAGGCTCAACTGCGCGGAGGCCAGGTCGGCCTCGGCCGCCTGGCCCAGGGCGCGGCCCTCGGCGACTTCGTTGCGGATGCGGCCCCACAGGTCCAGCTCGTAGTCCGCCACGATGCCGACCGTGCGCGTGTCGTACTCGTTCGGCTGGTTGGAACCGCGCAACGGACGGCGATCCGACTGGCGATCGTTCGTCGGGCTGGCGGACACGCCGACCTGAGGCGATTGCTGGGCGCCGAGTTGCTGCAGCAACGCCTGGGCCTCGTCGCGACGCGCCAGCGCCACGGCGATGTTCGGGTTGTTGGCGTTGAGTTTCGCCTCCAGCGCGTCGAGCGTCGGATCGCTGTAGATCTTCCACCACGGCGCACGGGCTTGGGTGTCCTTGGGCTCCGCCACCGTCCAGCCTTCCGGATGCGCGGCGCCCTGGTACGCATCGGGCACCGCACCCACGGTGGGCTTGACGTAATTCGGCGCTAGCGAGCAGCCGCCCAGGGCCAGCGTCATCGCCGCGCCCAGCGCGAGAACGAGGGGTTTAGGCACGCTTGGCATGGTCGCCCTCTTCCGGCTGCGGCGTGGCCAGGCGAACCAGGTCGCCCTGGGCCAGCGAATCGGTCGGGTGGTCGATGATTCGATCGTTGGGCTGCAGGCCCTGGTCGATCTCGAGCTTGTCGCCCAGGTCCATCGCGATGTGCACATCGCGCAGCACCACGCGGTTGTCCTTGCCCAGCACCGCGATCTGCGGTCCCGCGGCGCGGAACAGCAGGGTCGTGGCCGGCACGGTCACCGTGTTGCCCGGCGCGTGGGTGGCCAGTCGTACTTCCGCGAAGTCGCCCGGCAGCAGGTCCTGGTGCGGGTTTTCCACCTCGAACTGGGCGAGCAGGGTGCCCGAGGCGCGATTGATCGCCCGCGACGTGCCGATGAGCTTGGCACCCACCGTCTCACCGCCATGCCCCAGCACGAGCAGCTTCACCTTCATGCCCTGCACGATGGTCGACGCGTAGCTCTGCGGCACCTGGGTATACAGGCGCATCCGGCTCGTGTCGGCGATGGAGAACAGGGGATCGCCGCCGTCGTTGTTGGCGGTGATGAGATCGCCGATGTCGGTATTGCGCGCCGTCACGGTGCCGTCGAACGGCGCGACGATGCGCTTGAAGGATTCCAGCGCGGCGAGACGGTCCACGTCGGCCTGGGCACCCAGGACGTTGGCGCGCGCCGTCTCCGCTTCGCTGGCCTTCTCGTCCGCCTCCTGCTTGGAGACGGAGTGCGAATCCAGCAGGTTCTGCCAGCGCTTGGCCGTGATGTCCGCCAGGCGCACGTTGGCCTGGGCGCGGACCAGTTCGGCCTTCGCCTGCTCGAATTGCTGGTCGAGCTCGGGCGTGTCGATGAGCGCCAGTACCTGGCCCGCCTTGACCTTCTGGCCGATGTCGACGTTCCACTGCTTCAGGTAACCGCCGACACGTGCGTGGATGGGCGTGGCGATCCACGCGTCGAGATGGCCGGGCAGCGTAAGCCCCTGCGTGCTGCTCAACGCGGAGGCCGAAATCACCTGGACGCTCGGCGTCAGCTGCGCTTCGGTCCACGTGCCCAGGTCGTGCGATTCGACGGCGCGCAGGGAAAGGCCCGCGATGACGCCGATGGACGCCAGCGCGATGCCGACGGCCAGCGCCAGGCGGACACGGGGCGGGCGCCCCAGGGTAGGTGCGGATGCTTCATGCGACATGGGAGGGATTTCCGATCAGGCGGTCTTCAGAGGGAGCGGGCGCGGTGCGGCCATGGACGATGGCGAAGATGACCGGCACGAACAGGAGGGTGGCGAAGGTGGCGAAAAGCAGGCCGCCGATCACCGCGCGACCGAGCGGCGAGTTCTGCTCCTGGGTCAGCGCCATGGGAAGCATGCCGATGATCATGGCCAGGGCCGTCATGCAGACCGGGCGGAAGCGGGTGAAGCCCGCTTCGAGCGCGGCCTTGAAGGCATCGCCGTGCTCGGCGAGCCGTTCGCGGCAGAAGCTCACCACCAGGATGGAGTTGGCCGTGGCCACGCCCATGCACATGATGGCGCCTGTCAGCGCGGGTACCGACAGGCTGGTATGCGTCAGGAACAGCATCCAGACGATGCCCGCGAGCGCCGCCGGCAGCGCGGTGATGATCACGAACGGATCCAGCCACGACTGGAAGTTCACCACGATCAGCAGGTAGATCAGCACCACCGCCCCCACCAGGCCGAACAGCAGGCCGCTGAAGGCTTCGTTCATGGTACCGACCTGGCCGTGCAGGCTGACGAGCGTGCCCGGCGGCCGTTTCGCCGCGAATTGCTCGAGCACGTGCTGCACGTCCGCCGCGACGCCGCCCAGGTCGCGTCCCTGGATGGAGGCATAGATGTCGTACGACGGCATGATGTTGTAGTGCGACACCACGGCGTCGCTGGGACCGCGCGTGAAGCTGGCCAGGCCACCGAGGATCTGCGTGGAGCCGTTGCCGGCCGACGTGACCGGCAAGGCCTTGAGGTCCGACATCGAATCCATCAGGTACTGCGGCGTGGAAGCCACGATGGCATAGGACACGCCGTTCTTCGGATTGAGCCAGAACGCGGGCGCGACCTGCGAGCTGCCCGCCAGCGAGGCGACCATGCTGTTGGTCACGTCGCGCTCGGTTATGCCCAGGCCGTCGGCGCGCACGCGATCCACCTTGACGTTGAGCTGCGGATAGCTGGAGCTCTGCTGGAGGCGAACGTCGACGATGCCCTTGATCTTGCGCAACTGCTTGAGGATCGCTTCGGCATAGGCCTCGTTGGCCTTGCGGTCGCGTCCCGCGATCGACACGTCCAGCGGCGACGGCGAACCGAAGTTCAGGATCTGGCTGGTCATGTCCGAGGGCAGGAACGCGAACTGCGTTCCCGGAAATTCCCTCGGCAGCACTTCGCGCAGGCGCTTCATGAACTCGGCGGCGGGGCGATGGCCTTCCTTGAGCACGATCTGGATGTCGCCGTCCTGCGAGCCGATGGTGCCGCTGCTGCTGTAGACCAGGTTCACGCCCGACAGCGGAAGGCCGATGTTGTCGATGATCGTGTCCAGTTCCGCCGGAGGGATGACCGAGCGGATGGCTCGCTCGATGTGATCGAACTCCGCCGCGGTTTCTTCCACGCGCGTGCCCATCGGGGCGCGAACGTGCATCGACAGGGAATCGGAATCGACCTCGGGAAAGAAGTCGCGCCCCAGTGCCGGCAGCAACGCGAAGGAAACGAGCACGAAGCCGAGGAAGCCGATGACGAAGCGCTTCCGGTTCGCCAGCGCCACGCCGAGCACCCCGTAGTAGGTGTCGCGCACCTTGGTGAACCGATGCTCGAAACCGAGCTGGAAGGCGATGAGGCCCCGCACCACGGCGTTGTGGCGCTTGGGCGCGTGCTGGTCGCCTTCGTGATGGTTGAGGAACGGGTCTTCCGGGTGGTTGCCCTTGCCGTGTTCCGTCGTGTGCGGCTTGAGCAGGAACATCGCCAGCGTCGGCACCAGGGTGCGCGAGAGGATGAAGGACGAGACCATGGCGAAGATCACCGCCAGGGCCATGGGACGGAACAGGAAGCCGGCGATGCCGTCGAGCATGAACATCGGCACGAACACGATGCAGATGCACAGCAGCGATACGAAGGCCGGCGTCACGATCTGCCTGGCGCCATCCATGATGGCGCTCATGACGTCCTTGCCCTGCTCCAGGTGCCAGTTGATGTTCTCGATGGTGACCGTCGCGTCGTCCACCAGGATACCGACGGCGAGCGCCAGGCCGCCTAGCGTCATGACGTTGAGCGTCTGGCCGAATACCGCCAGCAGCGCGATGGCCGAGAGGATCGCCAGCGGGATGGACAGCGCGATGATCACCGTCGACCGCCAGCTGCCCAGGAACAGCAGGATCATCACCGAGGTCAGCACCGCGGCGATCACGCCTTCGCGGGCCACCGAGGCGACCGCGGACTTCACGAAGAGCGACTGGTCGCTCAGCAGGTGCATCTTGAGCGACTTGGGCTGGGTCTCCGCGATGAGCGGCAAGAGCTTCTTGATGCCCGCGACGACGTCAAGGGTGGATGCGTTGCCGTTCTTCAGCGCGGGCATCAGCACGGCGCGTTTGCCGTCGACGCGCACCACGTTGTTCTGCGGCGGTGCGCCGTCGCGCACGTGGGCCACGTCGCCGATGGTGATGGTGGCGCCGTTGATCGTCTTGATGGGCAGGTTGTTCAGCTCGTCGATGGCCGTCGGGCTGTTGTTGAGCTGGACGTGGTACTCGTACGTGCCGATCTTGGCCGTGCCGACCGGGATGATCTGGTTTTGCGCCGCGAGCGCATTGCCCACGTCCTGCGCCGACAATCCCTTGGCGGCCAGCGCCCTTGGATTGAGGTCGATCGTGACCTGCTTCTGCTTGCCGCCATAGGGCGTCGGGATCGCCACGCCCGGCACCGAGATGAGCGTCGGCCGCATGAAGTTCTGGGCGATGTCGCGGATGGTCGCCTCGGAGAGGACGGAGCTGGAGAGCGCCATCTGCAGCACCGGAACGGTCGAGGCGTTGTAGTTCAGGATGAGCGGCGGGGTGATGCCCGGCGGCATCTGCTTGACCACCGTCTGCGAAATCGACGTCACCTGCGCCGTCGCGGTGCGGATGTCCACGCCCGGCTGGAAGAAGATCTTGACGATGCCCACGCCCGGCAACGATTGGGACTCGATGTGCTCGATGTCGTTGACCGAGGTGGTCAGCTGGCGCTCGTAGTAATAGATGACGCGTCCGGACATCTGGTCCGGCGGAAGGCCGTTGTACGTCCAGACGACGCTGATGACCGGGATGCCGATGTTGGGAAAGATGTCGGTCGGCGTCTTAATCGCGGCCATCGGACCCACGATCAGGATGAGCAACGCCAGTACGATGAACGTATAGGGCCGCGACAGGGCGATGCGGACCAGCGCTAGCATGCGTCGGTCCCCCTGGCCGCCCGGGATGACAACTGGATGACGTACCCGGACCTGCGGGTGCGCCGATGGATCGCGGTCGCTTTCATCGGTGGAGCCACTCGGCTTGCCTCGGGCAGAATCGCCCAAAGCCATTATTCCGACCGATTCTTGTGGGAATCTTTTGTCCCGCGAAGGAACCCGGGCGGGTCAGCGATCGGCGTCGATCGCCGGTGCGGCAAGGGCATCGAGGCGGATGCGAACGAGCAGCCCCTGACCGCTGGGCGCCTCGAGCAGTTCGATGGTGCCTTCATGCAACTCGACCGCGCGTTGCACGATGCTCAGGCCGAGCCCGTAGCCGGGCTCCTTCGTATCCACGCCGCGCTGGAACCGGTGGAATGCCGCGTTACGCCGGTCCGGGGGGATGCCAGGGCCGTCGTCGCAGACATCGACGACGGCCTGGGTGCCCAGCCGCCGCACGGCGATGTCCACGCGGCTTCGCTCGGGCGTGTACCGAAGGGCGTTTTCGAGGAGATTGCGAAACATCGCCGTCAACGCCACCTCGTGTCCCGCGACGTCGATGCTCGGCTCGTCGTGGGAGAGGCTCAACGAGATGTCCTTTTCCGCGATGATCGGCGCGAGCTCCTCGACCACCTCGGTCGCCAGCGTGACGAGGTCGATCGGGATGCGTTGCTCGACGGCGGCGCCGGCCTCCAGCCGCGCGATGGCGAGGATCTGCTCGATACGCCGGCCGAGCCGCCCCAGGCTCCGTCGCGCTTTTTCCAGCATGAGCTTCGTTTCGCTCGTATCCTCGGCGATGAGCGCGCTTTCCAGGTGGATCAGCGTGGCGGCGAGTGGCGTGCGCAGCTCGTGCGCGACGTCGCCGGCAAAGCGATGTTCGCGCTCGAGGGCGTCTTCCAGCCGCTCGAGTTGCTGGTTGAGCGTGACGATGAGCGGCTTGATCTCGTCCGGCGATCGCTGGATCGATACCGGCTTGCGGCTGCGCGGAGCGCGTTCGGCGAGGACCTGCGTCAAGGCATCGAGCGGCCGAAGACCTTGCTTGACGGCGAGGCCCGCCAGGATCGCCAGCAGGGGCAGGCCGATCAGCAGCGGGAGCGCGTGCTCGAGGATCAGTCCCTGCGTGATGTCGTACCGGTTCTCGGCGCGCTCGCCGATGCGGATGGTCAGGTTGAAGCGATTGGTCAGCGTGAACAGCCGCCACTGCGAGCCGTTGTGCTCGATATCGCTGAAACCGTGTTCGCCCCGCCCGGGAGGAGGCAGGTCGGCGAGGTTCGCCGTGGCGGCGATCAAGGTGCCGCGGGGGTCGTACGCCTGGAAGCCCACTTCCGGTTCGTAGTTGCGCGGATGGACGGCCACGACCACGGTGCCGCGCTGGGCGTCCGTCGCGAGTTCGAGGGCACGCTTGGCGTCGTTGTCCGTGTAATCGCGATGCCCGTAGGCGATGAGGGTTCCGAGCGTGCGGCCGGCCTGGGCCAGGCGTCCGTCCAGGAGCTTGATCATCTCCTGCCGCTCGCGGTGGTAGCTGATGGCGCCCAGGGGGATCAGCACCACCACCTGCACGGCGATGATGAGCCAGGTCAGCCGCCTGCGGAGGCTATCGGATCTCACTTGGGTTCCCGGGGCATCATGTAGCCGATGCCGCGCACGGTATGGATCACTTCGGCACTCAGCTTCCGCCGCAGCCAGTGGACGTGCACTTCGATCGCGTTGCGGTCGACGACCGTGTCGAAGCCGTACACCGAGCCTTCCAGGCTCTCCCGGCGAACGATCCGTCCGGCCCGCTCCATGAGGATGCGCAGGACGGCGAATTCGCGACGGGTCAGGGAAATGCGCTCGCCGCGGAACTCCACGTCGGTGGTCGCCAGGTCGAGCACCAGGCCGCCCACCTCCACCCGGTTGTCGACCAGGCCCTGGGCACGCCGGGTCAGGGAGCGTATGCGCGCGGCCAGTTCACCCAGGTGAAAGGGCTTGACCAGGTAGTCGTCGGCGCCCAGGTCCAAGCCCTTGATCCGGGCCTCCGGGGCGTCGCGGGCCGTCATGACCAGGATGGGGGTCTTCACGCCCGATCGCCGGGCATCCAGCAGGAGTTCGAGGCCGTCCTTGCCGGGAAGGCCCAGGTCCAGCAGCACCAGGTCGAATCCCTCGTCGGGCAGCGCGGCTCCGCCGACCCGGCCGTCGGTAAGCCAGGTGACCGCATACGACTGGTGCTCCAAGGCATGCTTTATCGCCTCGCCCAGTTCGATATCGTCTTCTAGCAATAGGATGTGCATGACCTGGCGAGGGATGGACTGGCAGGAAGCCGGAGATGGTCGCCGCGAAGTCTTTTCCCAACCTTTTGTGGGGACGTGGGCCGAGTCTAGCGCCCGGTGGTCCGTGGCGCGTCAGAACCCGTAGCGCAGGAAACCGCCGTCCACGGCAACGATCTCGCCGGTGACGTACGCGGAAGCGGGCAGGCACAGAAAGGCCACGGCACCGGCGACTTCCTCCGGCTCGCCGATGCGCCCCATCGGCGTGCGGTCGAGCACTTCTTCCAGGTATTCGGCATCCGCCAGCGCGGGCTCGCTGCGCTGGGTGCGGATGTACCAGGGCGCCACGCCGTTCACGCGGATGCCGTCCTCGGCCCATTCGCAAGCCAGGTTGCGCGTCAGCTGGTGCAGGGCCGCCTTGGTCATGCCATAGGGCGAACCGGTGCGCACGTGCACGATGCCCGACACGGAGCCCACGTTCACGATGGCCGCGTTCGCGTGCTGCACGAGGTGCGGATGGGCGAGGCGGCACATCTCGTAGGCCGAGAATACGTTCAGTTCGAAGATCTGCCGGTAATCGTCCGGCGTGTAGTCGAGCGTGGGCTTCACCACGTTGCCGCCGACGTTGTTCACCAGCAGCGAGAGGTCGACGTCGAGGTCGGCGATCCAGTCGAACACGGCGAGGCGATCTTCCGCATCGGTAAGGTCGGCGGCCATGCCCATCACCTCCACCTCGGGGCATTCCTCGGCGAGCAGTTCGCAGACCTCTTCCAGCGCATCGCCGTCGCGGGCCACGAGCAGCACGTCGGCGCCCAGTACCGCCAGTTCGCGGGCGCAGGCGTAGCCGATGCCCTTGCTTGCGCCGGTGACCAGGGCGGTGCGGCCGTCGAGGCGCCAATGGGTGAGTCGTGGGTGCATGCGGAACTCCGGGGGATGGGTCGCATGGTACATCGGGTTAAGCTTGGGAGATGGACGCCCATACGCCCCTGCTCGCCCTCGACCGCGCCACCGTGCTGCGCGACGACCGCACGCTCGTCGACGACCTCTCCCTGTCCATCGCGCAGGGCCAGCACACCGCCATCCTGGGTCCCAACGGTTCCGGCAAATCGACGCTGGTGAAACTCATCGAGCGGCGGCTCTATCCGCTCGTGCACGACGACGGCTCCCCCGTGCTGCGCGTGTTCGGGCGCGATCGCTGGAGCGTGGCCGAGCTTCGTTCCCTGCTGGGCGTGGTCTCGTCCGACCTGCGCAGGGAATTCGAAGCCACGCACGAGACGGCGCTGAACACGGTGCTCTCGGGTTTCTTCGCCTCGATGACGCTCGGCCTCGACCACGCGGTGGACGACTCGATGCGCGAGCGCGCGGTGCGGGCGCTCGATCGCGTGCAGGCGGCGCACCTGGGCGAACGCGACGTGTCCACCCTGTCCACGGGCGAAGCCCGCCGCGTGCTGATCGCCCGTGCCCTCGTCCATGCGCCGCGCGCCCTTTTGCTCGACGAGCCGTGCGCGGGCCTCGACCCCGGCACGCGCCGTCGCTTCCTCGACCTGCTGCGCCAACTGGCCCGCGAAGGCACCACGCTGCTGCTGGTCACCCATCACGTCGAGGAAATCGTGCCCGAGATCGACCACGTGGTGATGCTGCGCGAGGGGCGCCTCTACGACCAGGGTCCCAAGGCGGCCCTGCTTTCGGAAGACCGCCTGTCCCGGCTTTTCGGCTGGCCGATGGACGTGGACAGGAACGGCGGGTTCTACGGCGCGAGATTGCGCTGACCCGACCGCGGCGCGAGACTCGGGGCTCGCCCGTGGAGTATCGCCATGAAACGCCTCGCCCTGCCCTGCATCCTCGTGATCGCCTGTGCCGCATGCTCGAAACCGCCGCAGCCCGAGCAGCCGCCCAAGCCCCAGGCCGCCGCGGCCGTGGCCACGCCGTGGGATTCGATGAAGGCGCAGGAGAAGAAAGCGCAGGACGTGCAGAAGGTGGTGGACAAGCAGGCCGAGGATCAGCGCAAGGCGATCGCGGCGCAGGAGCAATAGGTCGTCATCACGGATCCTTCGCCGATACGATCGTCTCCCACCCCTTCGGTAGCAGTCGTCCTACCGAAGGGGTGGGAGACGATCGTATCGGCGAAAACCCGGTCGCCTCAACGCGGCGAGCAGAAGCAATACGCGTATACGTTCGGCTTGCCGGCCTGCGCCGTGCGGAACAGCGCGAATTCGGGCGCCAGCTTCGGCAATTCCGCCACCCACGACGGCAGGCGCACGCCCCACGACATCAGTACCTTCGCTTCGCTGCTGTCGCCCACGTTGGTGAGGAACCGCTCGAACGCCCCCATCGGCTTCTCGGCGTAACGCACGCCGTAATCCTTGCCGAGGTTCGCTTCCTGCGCCGCGTCGCGGATGGCGTCGTCGAGGCTGCCGAGCTTGTCGACGAGCCCGCGCTGCATGGCCTGCTCGCCCGTCCACACACGGCCCTGGGCGATGGCGTCGATGGCGGCGAAGTCCTTGCCGCGCGCCTTCGCCACGCCACCGACGAAATCGCGGTAGCCCTTGTCGATGATGCTCTGGATCAGCACGCCCACCTTCGGATCGAGCGGACGGGTGATGTCGAACGCACCGGCGAGACCGCCGGTGCCCACGCCGTCGCTCTTCACGCCGATCTTCGCCAGCGTGTCGGGCACGGTGAAGAACATGCCGAAGATGCCGATCGAACCGGTGATGGTGTTCGGTTCGGCATAGATGCGGTTGGCGTTCATCGAGATCCAGTAGCCGCCGCTGGCGGCCACGTCGCCCATGGACACCACGACGGGGATACCGGCCTCACGGGTCAGTTCGACCTCGCGACGGATCTGCTCGGCGGCATAGACCTCGCCGCCGGGCGAATTCACCCGCAGTACGAGTGCCCGCGTGCGGCGATCCAGGCGTGCCGTGCGGATGAGCGCGGCGGTGGATTCGCCGCCGATGCTGCCTTGCGCTTGCTTGCCGCCGGTGATCTCACCCTCGGCCACCACCACGGTGACGCCCGGCGAGGTCTGCAACAGGTCGGCGTTGGACAGCCCGGTGGCGGCGAGGTAACCGGCGAGATCGACCTGGCGGAAGCCCTGGTCCTTCTTGCCCGCCGGCACGCCTTCCTTGCGCAACATCTGCACGAACTGCTGTTCGGTGGCGATGCCGTCGACGAGCTTTTCTTCCTTCGCCAGGTCGGCGAGGTTGCCCTTGGCGTTCTGCACGCGGTCGGCGAAACCGTCGACGTCGCCGCGCAACGCGGCCGGATCGAGGTGACGCAGCTTCGCGGTCTCGCCGATCCACGTATCCCACAGCCCACCCAGCCAGTAACCGTCGGCTTCCTTCGATTCGGGCGAGGCGTGGTCGAGGATGAAGGGTTCGGCGGCGCTCTTGAACTGACCCACGCGGAACAGGTGCACCTGCACGCCCAGGCGGTCGAGCATGTCCTTGTAGAACAACCGGTAGTTGGCCAGGCCGGTGGCCATCACGCCACCCTGCGGATCGAGGTAGATCTTGTCGGCATGCGCGGCCAGGTAATACTGGCCCTGCTCCATGCTCGAGGCCCACACCAGCACCGGCTTGCCCGCGGCGCGGAAGCGATCGAGCGCGGCGCCCACTTCGCGCAGCGCGGCGAAACCGCCGGCGGCGAGCTTGTCGGGGCGCAGCACGATGCGGCTGATGCGATCGTCCTTGGCGGCGGCATCGATGGCTCGAACCATGTCGCGCACCTGCACCTGCTTCACGCCGTCGCCGGAGAGCTTGCCCATGGCGCGGGAGAGCGGGTCGGCGCTGTACTGCTCCACCAGCTGGCCGTCGGGCGCCAGCACCAGCACGCTCCTGTCGTCCACCGCGTGGGTGCGGTTGCTGGCGTAGATGGCCAGCAGGAACGCCGCCAGCAGCCCGAAGAAGAAGACGTTGAGGATGAACAGCCGCACGAAATTGATGCCGCGACCCAGCGAGCGCAGGAAGCTGCCGAATCCGCCGCCGCGACGGCGGACCGGGGGCACGGGCTTCGGCTGGGGGGGCAGTGGCGGGGGCGTGGCGTCGAAGCGGTCCGACATGGAGCGTATTCCTTGAAGGTTGGGCCGAGCGTAGCGCGTCGGCCCATGAGCATCACGTGTGTAAAGGCAGGGGCGCCGATGAGTCGTCGAGCCAGCGGCCTTTGCCGCTGGATCGCCAGAACCGGGCGAACAGCAGGATGGCGGCCATGCTCAGGCCCGCGATCAGGCCCATCCACATGCCACGCGCCCCCAGGCCGTGGCCGAAGGCCAGCCACCAGCCCACCGGCATGCCCACGCCCCAGTAGGCGAAGAGGGTGATGACCATGGGCACGCGGGTGTCCTTCATGCCGCGCAAGGCACCGTTCGAGGCCACCTGGATGCCGTCGGAAAACTGGAAGAACCCGGCGAGCACGAGAAGCTGGGACGCCATGGCGATCACCGCCGGATCGTTCGTGTACAGCCCGGCGATCGGCGCGGCGAAGAGCAGCATGGCACCCGACGAGATGAACTGGGTCACCAGCACCAGCGAGATGCCCGACAAGCCGGCATAACGCACCGCCGTGGCGTCGCGCCGGCCCACGGCGTTGCCCACCCGCACGGTGATCGCCATCGACAGGCCCAGCGGGATCATGAAGGCCACCGACGCCACGTTGAGCGCCACGTGATGGCTGGCCGTCACGGTTTCGCCGAGCCGGCCGATCAGCAGCGCCACGGCCACGAACAGGCCCGCCTCCATCAGCAGCGTGACCGCCATGGGCACGCCCACGTGCAGGAGCTGGCCGATCTGCCTCGCATCGGGACGCGCCATGCGCCGACGCAGGCCCAGGTCGCGGTAGTTGCGATGGAGCAACACGTAGATGCCGAAGCCGATCATCTCCAGCCACAGCACGATGGCCGTGGCGATGCCGCTGCCGCGCGCGCCCATCACGGGAAAACCCAGCTTGCCGTACATCAGCACGTAGCCCAGCGGCGCCAGCACCAGCAGGCCGCCGAAGCTGAAATACATCGACGGACGGGGCATCGACAGCCCCTCGGACAACCCGCGCAACGCGAAATACGTGGTGAGCGCCGGCGCGGCGAAGGCGATGGCGTGCAGGAAGGCGGTGACGTCGTGGCGCATGGACTCCACCACGCCGAACAGGGCCATCAGCGGCGAGGCGTGCCAGACGCCGATGCCCAGCAGGATGCCCAGGCCCCAGGCGATGTACAGCGCCTGGTGGAAGGTGGCGCCCACCTCGGTGCGGCGGCCGGCGCCGTCGAGCTGGGCCACCGTGGGCGGCACGGCCATCATGGTGCCGATGCCGGTGACGATCGCCAGCACCCAGATGTTCGCGCCCGTGACCACCGACGCCTGCGTATGCGCGCCCTGGTGGCCGGCGAGCACGGCGTCGACGACGTTGGTGCCGATGGCGGAAAGCTGTGCCGCGATCATCGGCAGCGCCAGGCGGAAGGTGGCGCCGACCTCGCGACGCGCGCGGGCGCGGTCGATGGGCATGGCAGGAAACTATCGGGAAGGCCGGCCATTGTAGCCGCTGCGCAAGAGGAGGTCTTCAGAGTTTGCTCGCGCCCGTGCCATCATCCGCGCGGGGAAAATCTCGAGGGGTGGGGGTCATGAAGGAGCTGGAAGAGGCGCCGGTCCGTTTCTGCGCCAACTGCGGAGCCGCCCTGCAGGGTGAGTTCTGCCATGAATGCGGCCAGTCGGTGCACAGCGTGCTGCGCCCCGTGTCGCACATGCTCGAAGACGCCGGCGACATCTTCTTCCACATGGACGAGCGCATCGTGCACACGGTGCCGCCGTTGTTCACCCAGCCGGGGTTTCTCACCCTGGAATACTTCTCCGGCCGCCGGGTGCGCTACATCGCCCCGTTTCGCCTGATGTTCGTGTTCTGCCTGCTGGCCTTCTTCTTCGTGCACGTGGCGGTCAACGACATGGCCACCCGCTTTCCCGCCATCGGGGACGACACCGGGGCGTTCGCCCACGCGAAGACGCCCGACGAAGTGCGCCAGCTCTACGAGTCGAACATCGAAAACCTGCGCATCACCGAGGCCGATGCCGACGTGCCCGAGCAGGCCAAGGCCGGCTTCAGGACCGCCCGCGCCGCCATGCGGGCCAGTGCCGATGCGCGGCTGGCCGAACTGAAGGCGCCTCCCATCGCCGCCGCGCCGGACGCGGGCAAGGGGGCGGCTACCCCGGCGGAAAAGGAGGCGGGGCGCGGGAAGGACGACGACAGCTACTACGACGCGAACGACGACTGGCTCAACAGCCCATCGAACGTGTCGTTCGGCTGGCTGCCCGATGCCATGGGCGAACGCCTCAACCACTCGATCGACCGCTTCAAGGCCAACCTCAAGCAGATGAGCATGGGCGGCGACGTGGGCAACGAAGCGGTGCATCGCATCGTCGAAGGCATCTTCGGCGTACTGCCGCCGACCATGTTCATCATGGTGCCGGTGTTCGCCCTGATCCTGAAGCTTTTCTATGTGTTCCGGCGGCGACTCTACATGGAGCACGTCATCGTGGCCCTGCACAGCCACGCCTTCCTGTTCCTGGCGCTGCTCATCCTCATGCTGCTGGGCTTCGCCCGCTCGGCCCTCCAGCCCCATGTCGCCATCGCGGCGTCGGGCATTCGCCTGGTGCAGTGGGCCATCGCGATCTGGATGCCCGCCTACCTCCTGCTGATGCAAAAACGGGTCTATCGGCAGGGATGGGGCATGACTATCTTCAAGTACTGGTTGATAGGCAGTGTCTATTTCTGGCTACTCGGATTCGCCCTCGTCATCGCCATGCTGATCGGCCTTTCCCACTAGCCCAAACGCGGGTTGTGCACAGGCGGGAGTGGTGCCTTCGCCTTTGTCAAGGTTCTGCGGATGGTCAGTGAACCTTTTTCGCATCGAATTTCTAAGTGCATGAATTCATGTAATATTTCAGCTTGGTTAAAATGTACCCAAGCTAACCCGAAAGGCTCAACGGTGCGCCTTGGAACCCTTCCATCCGACCCTCATCCACAGACTTATCCACAGGACCTGTGGATAAGCCGGAAACCTTCCCTAGGGCGGGCACTTACCTTTCATTCCTCTTTCTTCAGGTGCTTTGTGGGCCCAAGCCCATGTCATGCTGGTCAATCATTGACCAGCACAATCGGCATACCCCTATAAACTAGGGCCGGTGATGATTCCCGTTCTCCGCGTCGCCCTACCCGTTCCCCTCCTGACCCTTTTCGATTACCTGCCTCCCGAGGGCGGCATCGCGGAGGCGGGGTCCCGCGTGCGCGTGCCGTTCGGCAAGGGCGAGCTGGTCGGCATCGTGATCGAGCCGAACGCCGAGGCGGCCGTCGGCGCCAAGCGACTCAAGCGCGCGCTGGAGGTACTCGACGACGCGCCGCTGCTCGACGCCGAGCTGCTCGCCACCCTGGCCTGGGCGGCGGACTACTGGGCGGGCGCACCGGGGGAGGCTTTCGCCAACGCCCTGCCCCTCGCCCTGCGCGAACCCAAGGCGCTGCCCGCCACCGGCCGGGAGGTGTGGCGGCTCACCCACCACGGTCGCGAAAGCCGCGACGCCGGTACCCGCCGCGGCAGCTCGGCCGCCCTGCTCGATGCGCTGTACGACGGGCCGCGCGCCGCCGATGAACTCGGCCTGGTGCTGCCCGAATGGCGCACGGCCGCGCGCCGCCTGCTCGAGGCGGAGCTGGTCGAGAAACTCGAGTGGGACGAACCCGTCGCACCGGCCACGCCGTCGCCTGGCCCCGTCCTGAGCGACGAACAGGCCTCAGCCGTCGCGGCCGTCGGCGAGGGCTTCGGGAATTTCCAGCCTTACCTGCTCGACGGGGTGACCGGCAGCGGCAAGACCGAGGTCTACCTCGCCCTCATCGAACGAGCGCTCGCCCAGGGCCGGCAGACCCTCCTGCTGGTGCCGGAGATCGGCCTGGCCCCGCAGACCGTGCGCCGGCTCCGCGAACGGCTGGGCGTGACGATCGAGGTGCTGCATTCCAACCTCGCCGAAGGCGAACGGGCACGGGCCTGGCTGCGGGCGCGCAACGGCACCGCCAAGGTGGTGCTCGGCACGCGCTCGGCGGTGTTCACCCCCCTGCCGCGCGCCGGCCTGATCATCGTCGACGAGGAGCACGATCCGTCCTACAAGCAGCAGGACGGTTTCCGCTACCACGCCCGCGATCTCGCCCTGGTCCGCGCCCGTGCGCATGGCATCCCCGTGGTGCTGGGCTCGGCCACCCCGTCGCTGGAAACGTTGGGCAACGTGGAAGCGGGGCGCTACCGGCAGCTCCTGCTGCGCGCCCGGCCCGGTGCCACGCAATCCACCCAGGTGCGCATCGTGGACATGCGCGCCCAACGCCTCGACCACGGGCTGTCGCCGACCCTGCTCAACGCGGTATCCGAGTGCGTCGGCCGTGGCGAGCAGGCGCTGGTCTTCCGCAACCGGCGCGGTTACGCCCCCGTGCTGCTCTGCCACGACTGCGGCTGGCACGCCGACTGCCCGCGTTGCGACCGCCCGATGACGCTGCATGCCGCGCGGCGGCGCCTGATCTGCCACCACTGCGACAATGTGCTTTCCATTCCCCCGGCCTGCCCGTCCTGCGGCTCGGCCAACCTGAGCCCGCAGGGCCAGGGTACCGAACGCCTGGAGGAGGCCCTCGCCGAGCGTTTTCCCGGCGTGGACGTGGTGCGCATCGACCGCGAGACCACGCGGCGCCGCGACGCGTTCGGCGACATCCTCGACCGGCTTCGCGAAGACAAACCCGCGATCCTGGTCGGCACGCAGATGCTCGCCAAGGGCCACGACCTGCCCAACCTCACCCTGGTCGCCATCGTCGGCGTGGACGAGGGCCTGCATAGCGTCGACTTCCGCGCGAGCGAGCGGTTGGCCCAACTGGTGGTGCAGGTGGCCGGCCGCGCCGGCCGGGCGGAAAAGCCCGGCAGCGTGCTGTTGCAGACCCACCACCCCGACCACCCGATGCTGCACGCGCTGCTGCGCGGCGGCTACGCGGCCGTGGCCTCCGGACTGCTCGCCGAGCGCCGCCTGCTCGAACTGCCGCCTTACGCCCACCAGGTGCTGCTGCGTGCGGAAGCGCACGGCCGGCCCGAGGTGGACGCCTTCCTCGCCGAGGCGCATGCCGCCATCGGCGAGCCGGGCGACCTGCGCGTGGCCGGCCCCATGCCGGCGCCGATGCCCCTGCGCGCCGGACGGCACCGCGGCCAGGTGCTGGTGGAGGCGAACTCGCGGCCGGTGCTGCACGCCTTCCTCCGGCCCTGGCAGCACGCCCTGACCGGGTTGCCCTCGGCGCGCAAGGTACGCTGGTCGCTTGATGTCGACCCCATCGACCTCTATTGAACGAATGAAGCCCTAAGATCGGACTTTCGCTGTTCGCCGCCGCCCATCGGCGCGACAATGCCCTTCTCCCCAGGTAACGGAACCCAAGACGTGACCAGCCAGCTCGAACAACTGCGTAAAGTGACCAAGGTCGTCGCCGACACCGGCGACATGTCGGCCATGAAGACCTTCAAGCCCGAAGACGCGACCACCAACCCGTCCCTGCTGCTCAAGGCGGCCGGCATCCCCGAGTACGCCCAGTACATCGACGAAGCCGTGAAGTGGGCGAAGGAGCAGAGCAGCGACCGCGCCCAGCAGCTCGTGGACGCCGGCGATCGGCTCGCCGTCCTGGTGGGTCGCGAGATCCTGAAGATCGTGCCGGGCTACGTCTCGACCGAGGTCGATGCCCGCCTCTCGTTCGACGAGGAAGCCTCCATCGCCAAGGCCAAGCGCCTCATCGGCATGTACAAGGACGTCGGCGTCGACCCGAAGCGGGTGCTGATCAAGCTCGCTTCCACCTGGGAAGGCATCAAGGCCGCCGAGAAGCTTCAGAAGGAAGGCATCAACTGCAACATGACGCTGCTCTTCAGCTTCGAGCAGGCCGTGGCCTGCGCCGAAGCCGGCGCCTTCCTCATCTCGCCGTTCGTGGGCCGCATCTTCGACTGGTACGTCGCCAACACCGACACCAAGACCTACGCGCCGCAGGAAGACCCGGGCGTGAAGTCGGTCCGCCGCATCTACGACTACTACAAGACCCACGGCTACAAGACCGTCGTGATGGGCGCCAGCTTCCGCAACATCGGCCAGATCCAGGCCCTCGCCGGCTGCGACCGCCTCACCATTTCGCCGGACCTGCTCAAGCAGCTCGACGAAACCGACGCCGACCTCCCGCTGGCCCTCAAGGACAACGGCCAGAAGGCCGAGCCGCCGAAGGAAAAGCTCACCGAGGCCAAGTTCCGCTGGGGCCACAACGAAGACGCCATGGCCACCGACAAGCTCGCCGAAGGCATCCGCAAGTTCGCGGTCGACCAGCGCAAGCTGGAAGAACTGCTCGGCGCGAAGCTGTAAGACGGGAAGGGGCCTTCGGGCCCCTTCTTCGTTGGACCTATCGTTCCTTCAGCGGCGCGGAATATCGTAGTCCGTCGTTGCTGCGAACGCAGGAACCCAGCGCCTGGCGTTCGGTCTTCGCGATCCGCTCACCGACGGATCTTCGCCCGTAACAAGCCACGCACCACCGCCCCATAAGGCGGCCGCAGCACCCGCCCCACGTCGAACCGCGCCTGCCGGTATACGCCACGCGCATGGCTGAAGGTACGGAAACCGTCGAAGCCGTGGTAAGCGCCCATTCCCGACGCTCCGATACCGCCGAACGGCAGATCGTCCATCGACAGGTGCATCACCGTGTCGTTGATCGTGACGCCGCCGGCGACCACACGCGACAGGACGCGCTCCTGCTCCGCCCGATCGTCGCCGACGTAATACAAGGCCAACGGACGTGGCCGCGCATGGATCCCCGCGATCGCATCGTCGATGCCGTCGTAAGGCACGACAGGCAATAACGGCCCGAAGATCTCATCCTGCATCACGGCCATGTCGTCGTCCACGCCGAGGATCGCCACCGGCGCGATGCGGCGCATGTCGAGGGCATCGTGATCCGGATGCAGCCATCGCAAGGTCGCGCCCTTGTCACGGGCATCGTCCAGCAGGCCGAGCAATCGCGTGTAATGGCGCTCGTTGACGATCGACGTGTAGTCGGCGTTTCCCCGTAACGTGGGGAACATGCGTTTCGCCGCACGCTCCAGCGCATCGACGAAGGCCGCGAGCTTCTCGCTCGGCACCAGTACATAGTCCGGCGCCACGCAGACCTGCCCGGCATTGAGCGTCTTGCCGAACATCACGCGCATCGCGGCCACGTCGAGATCGGCACCGCGCCCGACGATGGCGGGCGACTTGCCGCCCAGCTCGAGCGTCACGGGCACCAGATGCTCCGACGCCGCGCGCATGACGTGACGCGCGACGGAAGTCGCGCCGGTAAACAGCAGGTGATCGAAAGGCAGCGTCGAAAACGCCTGCCCCACGTCCGGACCGCCGGTGACCACCGCGATGTCGCTTTCGTCGAATGCCTTCGCCAGCATGCGTCGCATCAGCTCGGACGAACGCGGCGTGAACTCCGACGGCTTGATCATCACGCGATTGCCCGCGGCGAGGATGCCCGCCAACGGCACGAACGTGAGGTTGAACGGAAAATTCCAGGGCGAGATCAGTCCCACGACGCCCTTGGGCTGGTAATCCACCCATGCCCTCGCCCCCAGCCAGGCCAACGGCGCGGGCGACACGCCGCGGCGCTCGCGACGCATCCAGCGGCGCACGTGGCGCCGGGCGTGCTTCAGGGGTTCGATGGATGCGGCCACGTCGGTGACCAGGGAGCCCTCGACCGAACGGTGGCCGAAATCCTCGCGCATGGCTTCGGCGATGTCATGGGCATGGTCCACGAGCAGGCCGATGACCCGATCGAGCCGATCGATGCGAGCGGCCGCGCTCGGCGACCCTTCGGTCCGTTGGGCGTGGCGCTGGCGGGCGAGGATGTCATGCATGCGGCGGAGGCTAGCACCGATGCTGCGCTTTCGCGAAAACCCGGCGTGAGATGGAATGGCAGGCCGCGCCTCACGCGGGCAGCGGTTTCCCGTCCGCGATGCCCGCCTCGTAATCCGCCGCTTCGGCCATCAGCCAGTCACGCACCTTCATCACGCCGCCGTGCGACTCCGAGCGTTTCGGGTACACGAGGTAGTACGCCTCGGCCACCCGCATCCGCTCCTTGCACAGCACCGTGAGCGCGCCACACTCGATGAGCGAGCGCGCCATCACCAACCGCCCCAGGGCCACGCCCATGCCTTCCAGGACCGCGCGCTGGAGGTGTTCGGTATTGTCGAAGCGGGCCACGTAACGCGAGGGCAAGGGCATGCCGAACTGTTCGGCCCAGTCGGTCCAGCGGCCGGACGGATCGCCCAGCAGCGGCCAGCCCGCGAGCGAGGTATCGGGCAGTCCACCCATGCGGCGCACCAGCGAAGGACTGGCGATGGGCACGATGTATTCGCCGAACAGCCGCTCCGCTCGCGTGCGTGGCCACGCCCCCAACCCGTAGCGGAACGCACAGTCGATGGTGGGCTCGCGATCGAAGTCGGCCAGCGCGACGGACGAGTGCAGGCTGAGTTCCAGTTCGGGGTGTTTCGCCACCAGGCGCGGCAGCCTCGGCACCAGCCAACTCGAGGCGACCGACGGAAGCACGCTCAGCGTCACGAGGTCCTGGTGGCGGCTCTGGTAACGGTTGAGTGCGTGTTCGATGCCCTCGAAATGATGGCCGATCGCATCGAGGAGGTGGGAGCCCTCGGAAGTGAGGGTCACGCCGCGCGGCCCCCGCTCGAAAAGCGTGCGGCCGAGGCGCTCCTCGAGGTTGCGTATCTGGTGGCTGAGCGCACTGACCGTCAGGTTGAGCTGTTCGGCCGCGCGGGACAACTTGCCCGTACGGGCGACCAGAACGAACCCCTGGAGCAGACCGAGCGGCAAGCGGGACATGGGCGATTCCTCGTGGCCGGGTTGCAATTCTCTCAAGGCCGGGTTGCAAACATATCGCTTTTTGGCCGCGCGAGAAACGCGCACCCTTTAGCTCACCGAAAGCCGCAAGGGCTTGCGGCAGCGACTTCAGGAGGGTGTCATGGCATCGATCTTCACTGGCCTTGCCTTCATGCACGGCCACATCGTGAACAGGGAACTCGTGATGGCATTGGGCCGGGCCGAACCCGTGGCCGGGTCGGGCAAGATCCACGACGCGCGTGCCAACCGCGAAGCGAAGAAAGCGCGCGAAGGGGACGATGCCCTGGCCTGCGTCCCGGGGTGCTGCTGACGCATCACGCGGCGCCAACCCTGGCGGAGTGAGAATCGGGTTTTGCCTTTCGGAGAACCCATCCATGAAGCTTCGGCAGCTCGGTCGCTCGCCGCTCCAGGTCGCCCCGCTCGCCTTCGGCGGCAACGTGTTCGGCTGGAGCGTCGACGAGGCACGCTCGTTCGACCTCCTCGATGCGTTCGTCGACGAGGGCTTCAACCTCATCGATACCGCGGATGTCTACGAAGCCTGGGTGCCTGGCAACGAAGGCGGCGAGTCGGAAACCATCATCGGCAACTGGTTGAAGGCGTCGGGCAAGCGCGACAAGGTGCTCATCGCGACCAAGGTCGGTAAGTGGGCGCGCTATCCGGGGCTTTCGCCGACCAACATCAAGGAGGCGGTGGAAGATTCCCTCCGCCGCCTCAAGACCGACTACATCGACCTCTACCAATCGCACGAGGACGATCCGAAAGTGCCGCTGGAGGAAACGTTGCGCGCGTTCGACGACCTGGTCGCCTCGGGCAAGGTCCGCGCCATCGGCGCATCGAACTACGCACCCACCCGGCTTGCCGATGCGCTCGATACCAGTGGCAACAAGGGCCTGTGCCGCTACGAGTCGCTGCAACCGGAATACAACCTCATGGACCGCAAGGGTTTCGAGGACGCCTTGCAGCCGCTCTGCGTGGAAAAGGAGATCGGCGTCATCACCTACTACTCGCTTGCCAGCGGCTTTCTAAGCGGCAAGTACCGGAGCGAAGCCGACCTGGCCAAGAGCAAGGCGCGCGGCAGCCGGGTGAAAACCTACCTGGGCGAGCGTGGCACGCGCGTGCTTGGCGCGCTCGACCAGGTGGCGGAAAAGCATGGCGGCACCCCTGCGCAGGTCGCGCTCGCGTGGTTGATGACACGTCCCGCCGTATCGGCGGTCATCGCCAGCGCGACGACGGTGGAGCAACTGCGCGACATCGCGCGCTCGGCGTCCCTCGCGCTGAGCGACGACGACGTCGCGGTTCTCGACGCAGCCAGCAGCTAGAGTCCATCCCCTACAGAACATCGAGGCCAAGGCCTACACGACAGCGAGGGCGATATCGCCATGATGATGCGGCCGGCATGAAGCCGGCAACGCACTCAAGGAGGATACATGCGCCGCTTCATCCGCTTTCCGACGTTGGCCCAAACGGTGTTTGCCGTCGCCGCCCTGTTCCACGGCACCAGTGTCCTGGCGGCCGAGGCCACGACCGGCCTGCGCTGCCACTATCGCCTGCGCGACGACCATTCCGGTGCCGCCACCGCGTTCGCCATGCCCAACTACAAGGTCAAGGGCTACTGGCGAAGCTCCAGCATCCTGCCCTCGCGAAGCCTGTTCTTCACCCAGGACCGTCCGCAGAACCTGCTCGACGCTTGCCGCCTCTATCTCGCCACCCTGCCGCGGGTCGGCGATTTCGTCGGCGTGACCGCCGCCACCTCGGCGCAGAGCTACAACTACGAGTTCTGGTACAACGGCGATCTCAAGCCCGGCGCCCCTATCGAACGCATCGTGTCGTTCGGCGACAGCCTCTCCGACACCGGCAACATGCACAACGAATCCCAGTGGCGGCTTCCCAGCGACGCCTGGTACGCGGGACGATTCAGCAACGGCCCGGTCTGGGTCGAACACCTCGCCCGCCGCAACGGCCTTACCCTCCACAACTGGGCCATCGGCGGTGCGCAGACCCGTGACGTGTATTTCGGATTGATCCATGGCGTCGACAGCCAGGTGGAAGGCTTCTTCAACTACATGCAATCGGCCGAGAACTACGACATCTCCCGCACCCTGTTCACCTTCCTCGCGGCGGGCAACGATTTCGTCAACGACACCAAGACGGCACCCGAGATCCTCGACCAGCAGGAAAAGACCTTACGGAAACTGGCCGAAAAGGGCGCGCGCAAGATCCTCCTCGTCAATCTCCCCGATGTCTCCGTGGCACCGGTTTTCCGCATGGGGCGTACCGACGGAGCCACCGTGCTGGGCAAGGTGGAGTATTACAACGCGCACCTGGGCGACATGGCGCGTCGGGTCGCCGCGATGACCGGAGCCGAGATCCGCGTGGTGGACGTGCGCTCGTCGTTCGACGACGTGATGGCCCACCCCGAGCGATACGGCTTCAGCAACACCACGCAGTCGTGCCTGCAGATCGATACGGACAGCTCGCTCAACTACCTGCGCAAGCCGGCCCTGCGCGCCGGCTGCTTTCCTGCCGATTACGTGTTCTGGGACAGTCTGCATCCGACCACCCGCATGCATGAACTCATGGCCGGCTGGGCCGTCGAATCGGCGCCTCCATCGTGGGGACTGCACTGATCGAGGCATGGCTGCCGGTAGAACGGCACGCGCCATCCCGCAAGGTCGACATCGCGATCCTCACCGTGACGCTCCCGGCATCACGCCGGGAGCGTCACGTGCGGATCAACGCAGTGCGTCGATGGCCGCGTTGAAGGTGGCGCTCGGACGCATGGCCTGGCTGACCAGCGCCATGTCGGGATGGTAATAGCCCTTGATCTCCACCGGGTGGCCCTGCGCGCCGTTGAGCTCACCGACGATGGTCGCCTCGCCCTCGCCGAGCGCCTTGGCCAACGGCGCGAACTTCGCCTTCAGCTCGGCATCGTCGTCCTGCGCGGCCAGCGCCTCGGCCCAGTACAGCGCCAGGTAGAAGTGGCTGCCACGATTGTCGATCTCGCCGACCTTGCGCGCGGGCGACTTGTTGCTGTCCAGGAAACGTCCGTTGGCCTGGTCGAGCGTCTTCGCCAGCACGCGGGCGTGGCGGTTGTCGTAGCGCTCGGCGAGGTGTTCGAGCGACGCGGCCAGGGCAAGGAACTCACCCAGCGAATCCCAGCGCAGGTAGTTCTCTTCCACGAACTGCTGCACGTGTTTCGGTGCCGATCCGCCGGCACCGGTTTCGAACAAGCCGCCGCCGGCCATGAGCGGCACGATGGAGAGCATCTTGGCGGAGGTGCCCAGTTCCATGATCGGGAACAGGTCGGTGAGGTAATCGCGCAGCACGTTGCCGGTGACCGAGATGGTGTCCTGGCCCTTGCGGATGCGCTCGAGCGAGAACGCCGTGGCTTCCACCGGCGACAGGATGCGCAGGTCGAGACCCGCGGTGTCGTGGTCCTTGAGGTAACGCTCGACCTTGGCGATCACTTGCGCGTCGTGCGCACGGTGCTTGTCCAGCCAGAACACCGCCGGCGTCTCCGACAGGCGCGCACGCTGCACGGCGAGCTTCACCCAGTCCTGGATCGGCGCATCCTTGGTCTGGCACATGCGCCAGATATCGCCCTCGTCCACCGCATGCTCGAACACCGTCGAGCCGTCGTCCGCCACCACGCGCACGGTGCCGTCGGCCGGGATCTGGAAGGTCTTGTCGTGCGAGCCGTATTCCTCGGCCTTCTGCGCCATCAGACCGACGTTGGGCACGCTGCCCATGGTGGCCGGATCGAAGGCGCCGTGGGCGATGCAGTCGTCGATCACCGCCTGGTACACGCCCGCGTAGGAGCGGTCGGGGATGATGGCCTTGGCGTCCTGCAGCTTGCCTTCGGCGTTCCACATGCCGCCGGAGTCGCGGATCATCGCCGGCATGGAGGCGTCGACGATCACGTCGCTGGGCACGTGCAGGTTGGTGATGCCCTTATCCGAATTGACCATGGCCAGGCCCGGGCGCTTGGCGTACTCGGCCTTGAGGTCGGCTTCGATCTCGGCACGCTTGGCCGCATCGAGCTTGTCCAGGCGTGCGTAGAGGTCGCCGATGCCGTTGTTGGCGTCGAAGCCTACCTGCTTGAGCAGGTCGGCGTGCTTGGCCAGCACATCCTTGTAGAACTCGCGCACGACGATGCCGAACATGATGGGATCGGACACCTTCATCATGGTGGCCTTCAGGTGCAGCGAGAACAGCACGCCCTTGGCCTTGGCATCCTCGATCTGCGCATCGATGAAGGCGGCGAGCTTCTTGCGGCTCATCACGGCGGCATCGACGATCTCGCCGGCCTTCACCGCGACCTTCTCCTTCAGTACCTTCACCGCGCCGTCCTTGCCGACGAATTCGATGCGCAGGCTACCGGCCTTGTCGAGCGTCGCGGACTTCTCACTGCCATAGAAATCACCGCCGTCCATGTGGGACACGTGCGACTTCGATTCGCTGGACCACTTGCCCATGCGATGCGGATGCTTGCGCGCGTAGTTCTTCACCGAGAGCGGCGCACGGCGATCGGAGTTGCCTTCGCGAAGCACCGGATTCACCGCGCTGCCCATGGCCTTGCCATAGCGGGCGTTGCTTTCCTTCTCGGCATCGGTGGCGGGTGCGTCGACATAATCGGGCAGGTCGTAGCCCTGCGACTGCAATTCGCGAATGGCGGCCTTCATCTGCGGCACGGAGGCGCTGATGTTCGGCAGCTTGATGATGTTGGCCTCGGGCGTGGTGGCCAGCTCGCCGAGTTCGGCGAGGTGGTCGCCGATGCGCTGCGCGTCGGTCAGGCGATCGGGGAACTGGGCCAGGATGCGGCCGGCGAGCGAGATGTCGCGCGTTTCCACCGCCACGCCGGCGGTGCCCGCGAAGGCCTCGATGATCGGCAGGAACGAGGCCGTGGCGAGGAACGGGGCTTCGTCGGTGAGCGTGTAGATGATCTTGGGCGACTTCGACATGTGCGGGGAGCCTTCTACGTGAGTGGGCCAGGTCATGGGGCCGCGCCGGAGGCACCGCAAGGGGGCTATCGCGGGCGGACAACCCTGCCATTGTGGCCCGGATGGGGTTCGAGGGGAAAGCGAGGGGTGGGCATGGGAGTTGTGCGCTCGCGGCAAGATGCAGCGCTCGTACGGTGCGGCGGGAGCTTGCGGGCATGGCACCTCGCCGGTCGGAAGAGCCGCTGGCCTCGGCCCCTTGCCGCGACATCTGGAGCCGAGGACGGTCGGGCGGATGAGGCCGCGCAGCGGGATCGGCCATGGATGGCCGATCTTTTCCGCCGAGGCAGGATGCCGAGTCGGAAAACCCCGCCCGACCGTCCGTGCCCGCAGGGGCGCGAGCCATCAGACACCGAGCCGCGTAGCGGCTCCTCCTTTCCCAAGGGACGGTGAAGCCGTCGCGGCAAGGGGCCGAGGCCAGCGGCTCCTCACCTCACCGCACGAGCGCTCAAGCCCGCGCAGCCCGCAATCCCTTCCGCTCGCGCCGCCGCGCCTTTCGCGCTTTCCAACGCTCGGACAGGCACGCGAAGATCACGTACAGAGCCGGCGTGGAAAGCAACGTCAGGCTCTGCGAGATCAACAGGCCGCCGATCATCGCGATGCCCAGCGGGCGGCGCAGTTCGGAGCCCTCGCCCAGGCCGATGGCGATCGGCAGCGCGGCGAGGATCGCCACCATCGTGGTCATCATGATCGGACGGAAACGCACCAGGCAGGCTTCGCGGATGGCCTCCTTCGAGGTGAGGCCGCGCTCGCGCTGCGCCACCAGGGCGAAGTCGATCATCATGATCGCGTTTTTCTTCACGATGCCGATGAGCAGCACCAGCGCGATCATCGCCACCACCGACAGCTCGGTGTCGGTGATGACCAGCGCGGCCAGCGCGCCGACGCCGGCGGCGGGCAGCGTCGAGAGGATGGTCACCGGATGGATGAGGCTCTCGTAGAGCATGCCCATGAGCAGGTAGACGGTGACGATCGCGGCGAGGATCAACAGCGGCATGTCGCTCTGCGTCTGCTGGAAGCGACGGAAATCGCCGCCCGCTTCCACCCGGATATCGCCGGGCATGCGCATGCCGGCCACCGTCTTCTGGATGATTGCCGTGGCCTCGCCGAGGCTGACGCCCTCGGCCAGGTTGAAGCTCACGTCCATCGTGGTGTATTGGTCTTCATGCACGATTTGCGTGGGCGCGAGACCGGGTTCCTGCTTTGTCACCGCCGAGATGGGCACCATCGCGCCCGAATCGGCTTTCACGTAAAGCTGGTTGAGCGCGTCGGGCGTGGCGGCCATCTGCGGCAGCGAGTTGACGATGACGCGGTATTGGTTGATGTCCGAATAGATGGTGGACACGGCGCGCTGACCGAACGCGTTGTAAAGCGCACCATCGATGGTACCGATGCCGACGCCCAGGCGCGCGGCGGTGTCGCGGTCGATCGTGAGGTTCTGGCGGAGGCCGGCGGCGTCGATATCGCTGCCCACGTCCTTGAGCATCTTGTTCTTCTTCAGCGCGTCCACGAGCCTGGGCAGCCACAACTGCATCTCGGCCACGTCGTTGCCCTTGAGCGATACCGAATACTGGCCGCCCTGCGACGAACCGCCGCCACCGCCGGTGGGCAGGTCCTGGATCGGGCGAAGGCGCAGGTTGAGGTCGGGATAGCGGTTGGCCTTGGCGGAGAGACGGGCCAGTGCGTCGAAGGTAGTGTCCTGGCGGCCGTCGGCCACCGTCTTCAACTCGATGTTGAACGAGCCGGTCGAACCCGTGCGGCTCGTACCCAGGCGCGAACCGACCGCGCGGACATCGGGATCGGCGAGCAACATGTCGGTGAGGCGCTTCTGGCGCTCTTTCATTTCGCCGAACGACACGGTGGAGCTCGCGTTGGCGCGCGCCGCGATGAGTCCGGTGTCCTGCGGCGGGAAGAAACCGCCCTTGACCATGCCGAAGAGGAAGAAGGTGATGACCACCAGCCCCAAAGGCGTCAGCGCCATGAGCAAGGCGTGGCGCAGCGTCCAGTCGAGCGCGCCGCGGTACATGCCGACCATCCGCTCGTGCATGCGCTCCAGCGCCATGCCCAGCTTCGATTCGGGTTTCTGGTCCTTGTGCGCCCGGAGGAACTGGCCGCACAACGAGGGCGTGAGCGTGAGCGACACCACCGCCGATACGACGATGGCCGCGATCAGCGTGACGGTGAATTCCTTGAAGAACATGCCGAAGATGCCGGGGGCCAGCAGCAACGGGATGAACACGGCAATGAGCGAGCCGGTGATCGAGACGATGGTGAAGCCGATCTCGCGCGCACCGAGAAGCGCCGCCTCGAACCGGGGTATGCCTTCGTCCATGTGACGGATGACGTTCTCGATGACCACGATGGCGTCGTCGACCACGAAACCGATGGCGATCACCAGGGCGAGCAGCGTGAGATTGTTGAGCGTGTAGCCGAACGAGTACATCACCACGAACGCGCCGGCCAGCGACAACGGCACGGCCAGGCCCGCGATCACCGTGGGCGCAAGGCGACGCAGGAACACCGCCATGGTCATGATGACCATCGCCAGGCTGATCAGCAGCGTGGCCTGCACCTCGTGCAGCGAGGCGCGGATGGTAGGCGTGCCGTCGAAGAACGGGTGCAGCTCGGCACCCGCCGGCAGCCAGCTCTGCATCGTCGGAATGAGCGCCTTCACGCGATCGACGGTGGCGATGATGTTCGCGTCCGACTTGCGGTACACGTACATCAGGATGCCCGGGTGGCCGTTGAACCACGCGGCCTGGTACGCATCCTGCTGGCCGTCGTACACCTTGGCGATGTCGGACAGGCGCACCGGCGTACCGTTCTTGTTGGCGATCACCAGGCGGCCGAATTCCTCGGCCGTGTGCAGCGAGTCGTTGGCGATGACCGCCATGTCGGTCTGGCCGTCGCTGAGGAAGCCCTGCGGCGAGGTGACGTTGGCGGCCGTAAGCGCGTTGCGCAGCTGGTCGGGCGACAGGCCCATGGCGTTGAGCGCGCGCAGGTTCACGTCGACGCGGATGGCCGGCGTGGCGCTGCCGGCGATGTCCACCGAGGCGATGCCCTCCTGTTGGCGCAGGCGCTGCGCGAGGATGGAATCGGCCACGTTGTAGAGGGCCGTGGGCGCCATCGTGTCGGAGGTGAGCGCCAGCACGATGATGGGATCGTCGTTGGGGTTGGCCTTCTGGTACGACGGCGCGTTGAGCAGGCCAGGGGGAAGATCCGGTTGCGCGGCGTTGATCGCCGTCTGCACGTCGCGCGCCGCCGCGTCGATGTTGACGCCGTTCTGGAAGAACAGCAGCACGAAGGTGGAGCCTTCCGAGCTGTTCGAGCGCATCTGCTCGATGCCCGGCACCTGTCCCAGGTGGCGTTCCAACGGTGCCGCCACCGTGGAGGCCATGGTGCCCGCGTCGGCGCCCGACTGCTGCGCGCTGACGAAGATGGCGGGGAACTGGATCGTCGGCAGGGCCGCCACGCCGAGCAGCGAGTAGCAGATGATGCCCACGATGAAGATACCGATGGCCAGCAGCGAGGTGCCGATGGGGCGTCGGATGAAGGGACCGGAAATATTCATGGGGCGAAGCGGGTCATGGGCGGGCGCGCGCGAAATATTCCGTCATCAACGCGCGAACCGGAAAAAGGTTTCGCCGGGCGGTGTTGGCGCCCGGCGAATGAGGGTTCGACATGGTGTCCGGTGAAACCATCAGCTCGCGATTCGCGGCTGGGCCTGGGTAAGGGCGCGTTGTCGCTTGCGTTCGGCCAGCCAGTCGGAGAACCGCTCCATGTAGAGATAGATCACCGGCGTCGTGTACAGGGTGACCAGCTGCGATAGCAGCAGGCCTCCCACGATGGACACGCCCAGCGGCTTGCGCAGCTCCGAACCGATGCCGCTGCCCAGCGCCAGCGGCAGGGCGCCGAGCAGTGCCGCGGCGGTGGTCATCATGATGGGGCGGAAGCGCAGCAGGCAGGCGCGGCGGATGGCTTCGGCGGCGTTCATGCCGGTGCGCTTCGCTTCGATGGCGAAGTCGATCATCATGATCGCGTTCTTCTTCACGATGCCGATCAGCAGCACGATGCCCACGATGCCGTCGACCGAGAGCGTCATGCCGCACATCAGCAAGGCCAGCAGCGCGCCGACACCGGCCGGCGGCAACGTGGAGATGATCGTCAGCGGATGGATGTAGCTCTCGTAGAGCACGCCCAGCACGATGTAGATCACGATGATCGAAGCCAGCAGCAGGAGTACCTCGTCGCCCACCGAGGACGAGAACTCCGCGGCCTTGCCGATGAACTGGCCGCGCACCGACGCCGGGAAGTTCAGCTCCTTCTCCACCTCGTGGATGGCATCCACGGCGGACGACAGCGACTCGCCCTGGGCGAGGTTGAACGAGATGGTGACCGAGGGCAGCTGCTGCAGGTGGCTCGCCACCAACGGCGCCGAGGTGACCTTGGCGCTGGCCAGCGAGGCGATGGGAATGGTGCCGCCCGCACCCACCTGGAAGCCCACGTTGCCGGTGTTGCCGATGCCCGCCGGCGTGGCCGAGTTGCTCGAGGCGAGCTGGCCGAAGCTGGTGGCGTTGGAGCCGGTGAGCGCGCCGTTGCCGTTGCCGCGCACGGTGAGCTTGTTGAGGAGGTCTTTGCTGGTGCGGAATTCCGGCGCCACTTCCAGCACGACGCGGTATTGGTTCAGCTGGGTGAAGATCGTGGAGATCTGGCGCTGGCCGAAGGCATCGTAGAGCGTGTCGTCGATGGTCTGCACCGGCACGCCCAGGCGGCTGGCGCTGTCGCGGTCGATGGTGAGCTTGAGCGCGGTGCCCTGGTCGGCGAGGTTGTTGTCGACGTCGGCCAGCTCCTTGCGCTTGCGCAGCGCCGAGGTCATCTGTTGCGCGTAGCCCGCCAGCTCCGTGCTGTTCACGTCGGACAGCGAGTACTGGTATTCGGTGGCGGACACCTGGCTGTCGAGCGTGACGTCCTGCACCGGCTTCAGGTACAGCGCCACGCCGGCGATCTGCGAGGCCGCGCGTTGCAGGCGCGGCAGTACCTCGTCGAGGCTGTCGCGGTCGCTGCGGTTCTTCAGCACCAGGGAGATCTGGCCCTGGTTCAGCGTCGGATTGACCGAGCCCGCGCCGATGAAGGCGGCCACGCCGGACACGGCCGGGTCCTTCGCCAGGGCATCGGCCACGGCCTTGGTGCGCACTTCCATCTGCGGGAAGGCCACGTTCTGGTCGGCCTGCACCACGGCGGTGATGAGGCCGGTGTCCTGCTCGGGCAGCAGGCCCTTGGGGATCACGATGTAGAGCACCACGGTGAGCGCTACCGTGAGCGCGGCGATCAGCATCGTGAACGGGCGGTGGTCGAGCACCCAGTCGAGGCTGCGGCCGTAGCCTTCGACGATGCGCGACCACGTGGTGGGCTTGCCCGCGGCGATGGCGTGCTCGTGGGCGTCCTCGGCCTCGGGCAGTTCGTCGGCCTTGAGCAGGTAGGCGCACATCATCGGGGTGAGGGTCAGCGAGACCAGCATCGAGATCGCCACGGCGATCGTCAGCACCCAGGCGAATTCGTGGAACAGGCGGCCGGTGACGCCGGGCATCAGCAGCAGCGGCAGGAACACGGCGATGAGCGACACGGTGAGGGACAGCACCGTGAAGCCGATTTCCTTCGCGCCGATCTCGGCGGCCGTCTTGCCGTCGTGGCCCTGCTCGATGTAGCGGACGATGTTCTCGATCATCACGATCGCGTCGTCGACGACGAAGCCCGTGGCGACCGCCAGCGCCATCAGCGAGAGGTTGTCGAGCGACATGTTGGCGAAGGCCATCACGCCGAAGGTGCCCATCAGCGACAGCGGCACGGCCACCGACGGAATCACCGTGGCCCACAGGCGGCGCAGGAAGACGAAGATCACCGCCACCACGAGGCAGATGGTGAGGATCAGGGTGAACTGGACGTCTTCCACCGAGGCGCGAATGGTGATGGTGCGGTCGGCGAACACATCCAGGTGTACGTCGGCCGGCAGCACCTTCTGCAGGTCGGGAAGGGTCTGGCGGATTTGCTGTACCGTCTGCACGATGTTCGCGCCGGGCTGGCGGCGGATGTCGAGTAGCACGGCGGACTTGCCGTTGGCCCAGGCGGCGAGCTGGTCATTCTCCACGCCATCGATCACGTTGGCCACGTCGGACAGGCGCACCGGGGCACCGTTCTTGTAGCTGATGATCGTGTCCTTGTACGCGGCCGCGTCTTCGAGCTGGTCGTTGGTGCCGATGCTGTAAGACTGCGTCTTGCCGTTCAACGTACCCTTGGGCGCGTTGACGTTGGCCTGGGTGAGCGAGCTGCGCACGTCTTCCAGCGTGAGGCCGAGGTTGGCCAGCTGCGCCGGGTTGACCTGGATGCGCACGGCGGGACGCACGTTGCCGGCGATGGAGACCAGGCCCACGCCCTCCACCTGCGCGAGCTTCTGCGCGAGGATCGAGTCCGCGAAGTTGTTCACGTCGCGCAGCGGCAGGCTCTCGGACGTGAGCATCAGCGTCATGATCGGCGCGTCGGCCGGATTCACGCGGTTGTATACCGGCGGATACGGCAGGTTGTTGGGCAGCGTGCCGCGCGCCTGGTTGATCGCCGCCTGCACGTCCTGTGCGGCGATGTCGATGTCGCGATCCATGTTGAACTGCAGCACGATCGTCGACAGGCCGGCCGACGAGTCGGAACTCATCATCGACAGGCCGGATATCTGACCGAAATTGCGCTCCAGCGGCGTGGTGATCAGCGCCGCCATCGTGGTGGCGCTGGCACCGGGATACTGGGTGGTGACGACGAGGCTCGGCGCGTCTATCTCCGGCAACGCCGACACCGGCAGCTGGCGGTAGCCGAGGATGCCCAGCAGCAGCACCGCCACCATGAGCAGCGAGGTCGCGATCGGCCGGCGAATGAAGAGTGTCGAGAAACCCACGTTCTGATCCTGGTGTCGTGGCCCCTGGAGGCCCGGTGCGGCGCGCCCGGCGGGGCGCGCCGCGCGCTATCAGCCGCCGCGACGTCCGCCGCGACCCTGCTGGCCCTGCTTGGCCTTCTGCAATTCTTCGGCGGTGGGCGCGGCCGGCACCTGGCCCGGGGCCAGCGGCTGCACCTTCGAACCGGGCTTGAGGCGGAACTGGCCCTCGGTCACCACCTTGTCGTTGAGCTTCAGGCCCTTGCTGATGAGCACGTGGCTATCGCCGACTTCGCTGGCGGTTTCCACCGGCTGCATCTTGACCGTGTTGTCGCCCTGCACGAGATAGACGTAATCGCCGTCGGGACCGCGCTGCACGGCCTGGGCCGGCACCACGAGGCCGTTCTTCACCGTGCGCACCTTCAGCTGCACGTTGACGAACTGGCCCGGCCACAGCTGGGTCTTCTCGTTGTCGAACAGCGAGCGCAGGCGGAACGTGCCGGTGCTGGTGTCGATGGTGTTGTCGAGCACGTCGAGGTGGCCCGTGGCGATGGCGTGCGAATCGACGCGATCGAGCGCCTGCACTTCCAGGGCGGCGAGGTCGCCGCCGGCGGTCGTGGACGAGCGCACCATGTCGAGGTTCTTCTCCGGCAGGAAGAACATCACGTAGATCGGGTGCAGTTCGGTAAGCGTGACGATGGCGTCGGTCGTGGTGACGATGTTGCCGACGTCGACCGAGCGGATGCCGGCCAGGCCGTCGATCGGCGCGATGACCTTGGTGAAGCCCAACTGCACCTGCGCCGCGCGGATGGCCGCCTGGTCGGCCACCACGGTGGCGGCGGACTGGTCGAGGGTGTTCTTGAGGTTGTCGAGGTCCTGCTTGGACACGTACTGCTGGCCGCCCTTGCTGACCAGGTTCTGCGAACGCTCGAGGTTGTTCTTCGCGGTGGCGGCGGCGGCCTGGTCCTGCTTGAGCTTGGCCACCGACTGGTCGTATTGCGACTGGATCGTGCGCGGGTCGATCTCGGCGATGACGTCGCCCTGCTTCACTTCCTGGCCTTCCTTGAAGTTCAGCTTCATCAGCTGACCGCCCACCTGCGGACGCACGGTGACGGTGTTGCGCGCCTGGACGGTGCCCAGCGCGGTGAGGTAAACCGGTACATCCTGGCTGACGACGGGCACGACGGTGACCGGCACCGGCGGCTGGTCCTTGCCCTGCCCTTCGCCATTGGCCTGCGCGCCGGCGGCGGCGGCCTCGCCCTTCCCACCCTTGCCATGGTGCAGGCGCGGAACGACGAAGAAGCCCGCGATCACCACGACAACGATGACGGCCAGCGCGATTTTCCAGAAACGCGACATGAAACACTCCCAGGGGTCAAAAGCCGGCCTTCGCTCGAGGCCGGGCGCGCCGTGCGCCAACGGTTTATACCCGCAAAACGTTAACGAACCACGGCGCCAATATAGGTGTTGGGGAACGGCATTGAACAATGCCGGTTGACAGGGGTGCACCATGACTGACGGCATGTCCCCCGTCATCTCCCTGCCATGGGCGATCCCAAGACCGCTGACGAACGCCAAGGTTCCCCCTATACTCGCCGAGGTTCGTCGCCGCTTCGCGGCTTGCAGGCACGCCGAATCCCCGGGGAGGGGGGCCGGCACACCCAAAACCAGTGGAGTCAATGCGTGAGCGGTTCTCCAAGCAAGTCCGACCAGAACTTCATGCGCCAGTTTTCCTGGCTGACCGCGGGCCTGAGCGTCCTGGCCCTGATCCTGATGGTGATCGCATACACCATCTACAGTCACATTCCCAAGGAGCAGGACCCGGCGGTGGCCAAGCGCACCGAATCCCGGATCGCGCCCACGGGTGCCGTGTATGCCGGCGATACCGGCCGCGCGGCGATGCAGGCCGCCCAGGATGCCGCCGCCAAGGCCGCCGCCGCGCAGGTCGCCTATGGCGGCAGCACCGACGGCAAGACCATCTACGACAATCTCTGCCACAGCTGCCACACCGCCGGCGTGGCCGGTGCGCCGAAGCTGGGCGACAAGGGCGCCTGGAGCGCCCGCATCGCCCAGGGCACGGCCACGCTGATCAAGCACGCGATCGAGGGCTACACCGGTCCGGACGGCAACCACATGCCGGCCCGCGGCGGCAACCCCGCACTCAACGACGAGCAGATGACCAATACGGTCAAGTGGATGATCGATCAGGCGAAGTAATGCTTACCAGTTGCCGGTAACACAGAGAGGCCGCGAGCGATCGCGGCCTTTTTTGTCGGCGGCCCGCTCGGTAGGAGCCGCTTCAGCGGCGATACCTAACCCTGTCGTAACCTCGGATCGCCGCTGAAGCGGCTCCTACCGAGCGGGCCGCGGCACCGTGCCGGGTTCGGCGTCGATCCAGTTCGAGGCGAACATCCGCAAATCGGGAAAGAATCGGTCGAAAGCGTCCCTGAGCGCCCCATCGTCCGCCAGCAGCAACGGCATCGCCTCGGCCACCGGATTGGCCCGCGAGAGCCGCCGCGACAGCCCGCCGAAGGCCGCGGCCACCCGGTCGGGATCGATGTAGCCGGCGGGCAGGTCGTTGGCGTCCATATAGGTAAGGAACCGCTTGAGCCCCTCCGGGAGGATCGCCTCGGCCTCATGAAGCTCGGCGCGCACGCTATCGGAGAACGCCCCCAGCGGCTCGTCGCTCCAGCGGGCGAAATCCCGCGCCAGGCAATGATCGAACCACACGTCGAGGAGGATGCCCGCGTAACGGCGAAACGGCGCGGGCATGCGCTCGCGCGCCGCACGTACCTCCGGATGGCTATCCGTGTAGCCGTCGATGGCGCGGTGCAGGTAGATGCCCTGGCGCACGCGTGGCGGCAGCGCCTCGTCGGGGGTGCCCCTCACGAAATCGCCGAGGGTGCCACCCAGGCGCAGCTCGCTATCGCCGCCGGCCAGCAAGGCATGGGCAAGCACGTTCACGGCGGGGCTCCGGCGCGGTTGTCGTGGGCAGCGGGTATCATGACGGGATGAACGATCTACTTTCCGTGGCGCCGGAACGCTTTCCGGACGAAACCGCAAGATTCGCGCTCGACGGTCCCGCTGGCAAGCTCGAATGCGAGGCACGGGCCGCCGCGCCCGAGGGTAGGCGCGACGCCGTCGCGGTCATCTGCCATCCGCTGTCCACCGACGGCGGCAGCATGCACAACAAGGTGGTCACGATGGTCGAGCGCGCGCTGCGCGAGTCCGGCGTCGACACCGTCATCTTCAATTTCCGCAGCGTGGGCCACTCCGAAGGCGAATTCGACCAGGGCAACGGCGAGAGCGACGACCTCGCGGCGGTGGTCGCCTGGGCTCGCAAGGTGCGGCCGGGTGCCACGCTCTGGCTCGCCGGGTTCTCCTTCGGCAGCTACGTCACCCTGCGCAACGCCGTACGCCTGGGTGCCGAGGGCCTCGTCAGCATCGCCCCGCCCGCCGCGGGCCGTGGCTGGGACTTCGGCCCCATCGAGCTGCCGTCGTGCCGCTGGCTCGTGGTGATGGGCGATGCCGACGAGATCGTCGAACCGCAGGCGGTCTACGACTGGATCGACGGCCTTCCCGAAGGCCGTCGTCCGGTGCTGGTGAAGATGGAAGACACCAGCCACTTCTTCCACCGTCGCCTCATGGACCTGCGTGGCGTCATCAAGCACGCGGTGAAAGACTGGCCGCCACCGCCCGTCTCCGCATGAGCTGCAGCGCATCCACGCCGGGCGAGCGTTATCGCGACGGCATCGCCGGACACCGCTGGGAGTCCGATCCCGCCCAGCTTCCCGTCATCGCGGAGTTCGATCGCCTGCACGCCGCGTTGTGCACGTCCGACGACACGCCGGGGGGGCTCTTCGGCCGCCTGCGCACGATGTTGAGCGGCGAGCAGCGCAAGGCCGTGCCCGGCCTTTACCTTTGGGGCAGCGTCGGCCGCGGCAAGACCTTCCTCATGGATCTCTTCGTGTCCAGCCTGTCGCCCGGGCTCGCCCTGCGCCGGCATTTCCACCGCTTCATGCAGGAAACCCACGCCACCCTGCGCGAGCTGGGCGAACGGCAGAATCCGCTCGACGAAGTCGCCGCCCGGCTTGCCGCGAAGTGCCGCGTGCTCTGCCTCGACGAGTTCCTGGTCACCGACATCGGCGACGCGATGATCCTCTCCGCCCTACTCGAAGGCCTCTTCGAGCGTGGCGTCACGCTGGTCACCACCTCGAACACGCCACCGTCCGGCCTCTACAAGGACGGCCTGCAACGCGCGCGATTCCTGCCGGCCATCGCCGCCATCGAAGCGCACTGCGTGGTGCACGAGATGGTCTCGTCGCGCGACTGGCGGCTGCGCGCGCTCAGCCAGGCGCCCGTCTACCTGGTGCCTCCCGGCCCCGAGGCGGAGCGCTCGCTGGCGAAGATTTTCAACGGACAGGCACAGGGCGACATCGTCGACGACGGTACGATTCATCTCAATGCGCGTCACGTCCCGGTGCGAAAACGGGCCGACAACATCGTCTGGTTCGACTTCGCCGCCTTGTGCGAAGGACCGCGCGCGGTGTCCGATTACATCGAGCTGGCCAAGGCCTATCCCGCCGTCATCGTTTCCAACGTGCCGCAGTTCACCGCGTACTCCGAGAATGAAGCCAAGCGCTTCGTGCTGCTGGTCGACGAGTTCTACGACCGCCACGTGAAGCTCGTTCTTTCGGCCGCCGCGCCGATCACCGAGTTGTACGACGGAACGAAGGTACGCGCGGAATTCGGCCGCACGGAATCCCGCCTCATCGAGATGCAGAGCGAAGACTACCTCGGCCGTGAGCACAAGCCCTGATAAGAAAGGCCTGCGGACGGCTAGCGGCAAGCACCGGAAACAGGCCATGCTTTGCGGGCGGGTCCCCCCGCACTCCCCAAGAGGTACGCCATGGAACATTGCGAACTGATCCCCGGCCGCGGCATCCGCCGGGGCGACACCGACATCTTCTTCGGCATGCGCCGCACGGCCCTGCGTGACGCCCTCGGCTACACGCCGACCGGCGACGGCATGTGGGACGACGAAGACGAATACACCGACGGCGACGGCCGCGACTGGCTGCTGCTGCGCTTCCTCGACGACAAGCTCTGCGATATCGAGGTGCGAGGCGGCGAGCTGTCCCACGACGGCATCGAACTGAAGCACACCGACATGCCGCGGCTGCACGACGACCTCGAGCGCAAGGGCATGGCCCTGGAAGCGACCGAATGGCTCTCCGAAGGCCACGACTGCGTCGACCTCCAGATCGTCGTCGCGTCGAACAGGGACATCGAGGAATTCGACGACAGCGACCGAAGCAACGACGACAAGATCGCTTGGGTCATCACCAGCAGCGACTTCAAGGTCGAAGACTGATGGACGGCCGGCCCGCGCGTACCGTGCACGTCGTGCGCATCGCGGCGGTGGCGGCCGTGCTGGCCCTGCTGGGGGCCTGCGCATCGGCACCCACCGTCGCCCCGCAACGCAGTGCGCTGGCGCACTGGTCGCCCTCGCCCAATTTCAACGCGCGCAAGGCACAGCTCATCGTGCTGCACCACACCTCCACGGCGAACGCCGCGGAGGCCCTGCGCATCCTGAAGAGCCGCAATAGCGAGGGGCAGGTCAGTGCCCATTACCTCGTGGAAGCCGATGGCCGCATCGACCAGCTCGTCGACGACGGTGCCCGTGCCTGGCATGCCGGCGCATCGCGCTGGGCGGGCATGACCGACATCAACTCCTCGTCGATCGGCATCGAGATCGACAACAACGGCGTTTCCCCATTCACCCAGCCGCAGATCCAGGCCCTGGTGAACCTGTTGGCCGATCTCACCTCGCGACTGGGTATCCCGCGCGAGGCGGTGGTGGGACATGGCGATATCGCCCCGGGCCGCAAGAACGATCCCAGCGCGCTGTTTCCCTGGAGCACGCTGGCGCGCTACGGGTTCGGGCTATGGCCCGATCAGCCGCTCATCCCGGCCCCGCCGGGGTTCGACAGCCTCGCGGCGATACGGATGGTGGGCTACGACGTGTCCAATCCGCGCACGGCCATCGTGGCCTTCCATCGGCATTACCGCGGGATGGAGAGCGAGACGCTCGACGCGACGGATGCGTCGATCCTCTATTCGTTGCAGCGGAAGCTGATGGCGCCGCGGTCCTGAAAGCCGACGCCCGCCGGATTCGCCGATACGATCGGCTCCCACCCCTTCGGTAGCAACCTTCCTACCGGCGGGGTGGGAGCCGATCGTATCGGCGAAAAGCCTCAGTACGAAAACGAAGCGAACGCCTCGATCGTCCGCTCGACCGCCTCGTCGTCGATGTCCAGATGCGTCACCAGCCGCACCGACGGCAGGTAGCCGATGCTCAACCGCACACCCGCCGCCGTCATGTGCGCGGCGAGATCCGTCAGCCGCGGCGCCGGCACGTCGACGAACACCATGTTGGTGTGCTGCGCCCTCACGGTGAGTCCTTCGATGCGACGCAATCCTTCTGCTAACCGATGCGCGCGTGCATGGTCGTCGGCCAAGCGCTCCACGTGATGGTCGAGCGCATGCATCGCCGCCGCGGCCAGCATGCCGGCCTGGCGCCAACCGCCCCCCGCCACCTTGCGCCAGCGGCGTGCGCGATCGATGAAGGCCACGTCGCCCAGCAGCACCGAACCCACCGGCGCACCGAGCCCCTTGGACAGACACACCGACACGCTGTCGAAACCGGCCGCCACCTCGCGCGGTGATTTCCCGTAGGCCACGGCCGCGTTGTACATGCGCGCGCCGTCCAGATGAAGTTTCAGGCCCCGGCGGGTGGCCAGCTCGCGCGCCCGGCCGAGGTAATCGAAAACGAGCGTGCGGCCGTGCCAGGTGTTTTCCAGCGCCAGCACTTTCGACCGCGCGAAATGCGGATCGACCGGCTTGATGGCCGCCTCCACCTTGTCCAGCGGCAGGCTGCCGTCGGCGTCCTGCGGGATGGGCTGGGGCTGGATGGAACCCAGCACCGCGGCGCCGCCGCCTTCGAAGCGATAGGTGTGCGCGTCGGCACCCACGATGTATTCGTCGCCCCGCTCGCAGTGCGCCATGAGGCCGAGCAGGTTGCTCTGCGTGCCGGTGGGCACGAACAGCGCGGCGGCGAAGCCGAGGTCCGCCGCGAGGCGATCCTGCAGGGCGTTGACCGCGGGGTCTTCGCCGTAGACGTCGTCGCCGACCGGGGCACGCAGCATCGCCTCGCGCATCGCGTCGGTGGGCAGGGTGACGGTGTCGCTGCGCAGGTCGATCGTCTTCATCGCGAAACGGATCATCGGGAAGGAATCGCCGATGGTACGCGAAGGCGTTCACGATGCCATGTACGCACCTGCGGCATGATCGGGCCATGATCACCATCGTCATGGGCGTATCCGGCAGCGGCAAGAGCACGATCGGCGAGGGACTGGCCCAGCGCCTGGGCGTGCCGTTCGTGGACGGCGACCACCTGCACCCCCAGGCCAATCGCGACAAGATGGCCCGCGGCCTGCCGCTGGACGACGCCGACCGGCAGCCGTGGCTCGAAGCCATCGTGGCGGAGATGCAGCGGCATGACGGCCTGGTGCTCGCCTGCTCCGCGCTCAAGCGGCGCTATCGCGATTTCCTGCGGCAGGGGCGCGACGACGTGCGCTTCGTTTACCTGCGCGGGTCGCGCGAGTTGCTGGCCGATCGCCTGGCCCACCGCAGCGGGCATTTCTTCGATCCGGCCTTGCTCGATAGCCAGTTGGCGACGCTGGAAGAGCCGTCGCGCGACGAGGCCTTGTGGGTGGATATCGGGGAGTCGCCCGCGGACGTAATCGAAGACGTCATACGGGAAAAGTGCCGTAGGGAAGCGCGTCGCACATAGGACACGCAAGGCGCTGGGTTCCTGCATGCGCAGGAACGACGAACGTTTCCATCCCGCGGCTCATCGCTCCTGCGCACGCGGGAGCCCAGCGCCTCGTGACCGGTTATCGCCGGGCGCCGCTACGGCTCCTGGACCCCGCGATACGCGCTCGGCGCCTTCCCGAGCGCTCGGCGGAACATCGTCGAAAAACTCGTCGCGCTCTCGTAGCCCAGGTCGAGCGCGATCGCCGTCACCAACTCGCCCGCCGCCAGCCTCGGCAACGCGGACAGCAGGCACGCCTGCTGACGCCACTGCGCGAAACTCATGCCCGTTTCGCGCCGGAACAGTCGCGTGAAGCTGCGACGATGCATCGAAAGATCGTCGGCCCAGCCGTCGATGGCTTCGGTCACCGTCGGCCGTTCGAGGAATCGCGCGCAACGTGCCGACAGCGCGGCATGCGTCGGCAAGGGCAGTGCGAGGGGCACCGTCGGTGCGCGCGCGATCTCCGCCACCACCAGCGACATCAGCAAGCCGTCGCGACCAGCCGGGTCGTATTCGCGCGGCACGGCGGCCGCCTCGACCAGCAGGGCGCGAAGCAGGGGCGAGACCGAAAGCACCCGGCATGCTTCGCCCAAGGCGCCGGTCACCATCGTTTCCAGATAGACGCTGTTGGTGTTCACCGCGCCGATCATCCGCACCGAATGCGGTGTTCCCCCGGGAATCCACACGGCGCGCTCGGGCGGTGCGATCCATGCGCCGAAGGGCGTCGTCACGGCCACCGTCCCCCGCGACGCGTAGAGCAGTTGCCCTCGGCGGTGCCGATGGGTCGCCAGTTCAAAGGAGGCGGGGTAGACGTTGGCCCGCGACACGACCGGCCGGGGCACGGCCTCGAAGGCGTCGGCATCGTGCTGGGTCATGGTTGTCCCGTTCGCGAAGGCTTCTGACCCATATCCTAGCGCGGGACAGTCCTTGAGCGTGTTCTCATACGCGTACCCGCTCCTTTTCCCCAGGACATCCCGATGCAAGCCCCCGCCAGCGCCGAGGCGGACGCCCCGCGCGCCACCAGCCCCACCGTCTACGGCGTGATCTTCGCCATCAGCTTCTGCCACCTGCTCAACGACATGATGCAGTCGTTGCTGCCGGCCATCTATCCGGGCCTGAAGGAGGGTTTCCACCTCGACTTCGGCCAGATCGGCCTGATCACGCTGACCTACCAGATCACCGCTTCGATCCTGCAGCCGCTGGTGGGCCTGTACGCCGACCGCCGGCCGACACCGCTCGCCCTTCCCGGCGGCACGCTGTTCTCCCTGGCCGGACTGCTGGTGCTCTCGGTGGCGCACACCTACCCGATGCTGCTGGTCGGGGCCTCGCTGCTGGGCATGGGTTCGTCGGTATTCCATCCCGAATCCTCGCGCGTGGCGCGCATGGCCTCGGGCGGCCGCCACGGTCTCGCCCAGTCGCTGTTCCAGGTGGGCGGCAACGCCGGTCAGGCGCTGGGCCCGCTGGCCGCGGCCATCGTGGTAGTGCGCTGGGGCCAGTCGAGCCTCGCCTTTTTCGCGATGCTCGCCCTGCTCTCCGGCGCCATCCTGTGGAACGTGGGCCAGTGGTATCGCCACCACGGCCTCACCCGCCTGAAGGCGGGCGGCACGCACCACGTGACGGTACCGACGAGCGCCGAGGCCCGTCGCGGTATCGCCGTGCTGCTGGCCCTGATCTTCTCCAAGTACGTCTACCTCGCCAGCCTCACGAGCTACTTCACCTTCTACCTGATCCACCGCTTCGGCGTGTCGGTGGAGAGCGCGCAGTTGCACCTGTTCGTGTTCCTCGGCGCGGTGGCCGTCGGCACGGTGCTGGGCGGCCCGCTCGGCGACCGCTTCGGGCGCAAGCACGTCATATGGTTCTCGATCCTCGGCGCGTTGCCGTTCACGCTGCTGCTGCCGCACGCGAGCCTGTTCTGGACGGCGCCGCTTACGATGGCGATCGGCTTGATCCTCGCCTCGGCGTTTCCCGCGATCGTGGTGTTCGCCCAGGAACTGGTGCCGGGCAAGGTGGGCATGATCTCCGGGCTGTTCTTCGGCTTCTCGTTCGGGATGGGTGGGCTCGGTGCCGCGGGACTGGGCGAACTGGCCGACCACATCGGCATCGAGGCGGTGTACCAGGTGTGCGCGTTCCTGCCGTTGATCGGGTTGCTGGCGGCGTTCCTGCCCAACCGCAAGCGCCCGACGAACTGACTCTGCCTGGTAGGAGCCGCTTCAGCGGCTCCTACCAGGCGGGGTGAAGCACGTTTCGGCCGTTATTTCGGCAGCGCATACGCGATCACCCAATCGCCCTGCTTCGTCCCGAGCGAACCATGGCCGCCCGCGACGACGAGCACGTACTGCCGCCCGCTCGCATCCGCATAGCTCATCGGCGTGGCCTGGCCACCCGCGGGCAAGCGGGCCTCCCATAGCTTGTGCCCGGTGCGCACGTCGTACCCGCGGATGTAGTTGTCGAGCGTGCCGCTCAGGAACGTGACGCCACCCGCGGTGGTGAGCATGCCGCCCATGCTGGGCACGCCCAGCGGCATCGGGATCGGCAACGGCGCGCTGTCGACGATGGTGCCGTTCTTGTGGCGCCACATCATCCGCCCGGTACCCAGGTCGACGCCCGCGACGTAACCCCAAGGCGGCGCCTGGCAAGGGATGCCCAGCGGCGAGAGGAACGGCTGCAGCTCGATGGCGTAGGGAATCCCCTTGGCCTGCTTGATGCCCTGGGTCTCGCTTTTCGACTCCGCGACCTCCGTTTGCGCCAGCTCGTCCTTGGGAATCAGCCGCGATTGGAAGGCCATGTAACTCGGGTTGATGAGCATGAGCTGTCGCGTGGGATCCACCGACACGCCGCCCCAGTCGAACACGCCGAAGTTGCCAGGGAACACGAGCGAACCCTGCTCCGACGGCGGGGTGAACATGCCGTCGTAACGCAGCGAGCGGAAACGCACGCGGCACCACAGCTGGTCGAGCGGCGTGGTGCCCCACATGTCCCGTTCGCGCACGTCGGGCGGCGCGAAATTGAGTTCCGACAACGGCTGCGTCGGCGACGTGTGGTCGCCGGGCACCGCGCCTTGTGGGCGCGCCACTTCATGGATCGGCACGATGGGCGTGCCGTCGCGGCGATCGAGCACGTAGACGCTGCCCTGCTTGGTGGACGCCACCAGCGCGGGCTTCATGCCGTCGGCGGTCTTCAGGTCGATGAGGGTCGGCTGGCCGCCGACGTCCATGTCCCACAGGTCGTGGTGGGTGAACTGGTAGTTCCAGCGCAGCTTGCCGGTGGCGATGTCGAGGGCGACGATGCCCGCGCCGAATTTCTCCGAGGTGGGCGTACGGGTGCCGGCGAACTGGTCGGGCGTCTGGTTGCCCATCGGCAGGTAGACCATGCCCAGCGATTCGTCCACGCTGAAGAGCGACCACACGTTGGGCGAGTTGCGCGTGTAGGTGTCGCCCGCCGCGATGGGCGCGGTGTCGTCGGGCTTGCCCGGGTCCCAGTTCCACACCAGGTGGCCGTCGTGCACGTCGTACGCGCGGATCACGCCGGACGGCTCGTTCGTGGATTCGTTGTCGGTGACGTGCCCGCCGATGATGACCAGGTCACGCGTTACCGCCGGCGGCGACGTGGAGTAATAGCCGCCGGGGGTGAACGGTCCGATGTTCGCGCGCAGGTCGACGGTGCCCTGGTTGCCGAAGTCGGCGCACGGCTTGCCCGTGTCGGCATCGAGCGCGATCAGGCGCGCGTCCGCCGTGGGGAGGAACAGGCGGCGTGGGCAGATGGCCGAAGCGGTGGCCGTCGGTACCCATGTGCTGGACGCGGATGCGGGCGCCGTCGTCGCCGGCGCGGGGGCCTGGGCCGATGCGTATTTCGCGTCGTCGTGATACGACACGCCGCGGCAGGTCATGTGCTCCCAATGCTTGAATCCGACGGGGCTCTGCAACTGGGGATCGAACTCCCAGCGCCTCGCGCCGGTGGCCGCGTCCACGGCGATCACACGGCTATGCGGGGTGCACAGGTAGACGGTGTCGCCGATCTTGAGCGGCGTGTTTTCCGCGGTGGTTTCGGTGGGATCGCCCGGTCCCGGCATATCGCCGGTCTGGATCTTCCATGCCACGTCGAGGTGCTGCACGTTGTCCGCATTGATCTGCGTGAGCGGCGAATAGCGCTGCCCGAACGGCGAACCGCCGTAGTCAGTCCAGTCGGCGTCCGGACGCATCGCACGATCTCCTTGCGGGCCGGCGACGGCAGCCATGGGCAGCGAGCCCCCGAGGTCGGGTTCGGGATGCAGCGCACCGGCCGCACCGACCGCCGCGACCACGAGCAGCGCAAGGAAAAGGAACCCGCCACCCGTGCCCCGGGCCGTATTGGTGAAACGGCCCGGGGTGAGGCCGCGACGCGACCACGGCAACAACAGCCATAGGCCGAGCGCGAACCAGAGGTCCAGGCGGGTCAGCAGTTGCCACCAGTCCAGGTGCACTTCCCATACGGCCCACGCGGCGGTGCCGATCAGCAGGAACGAGAACAGGTACACGCCCATGCGCGATCGCAGCAGGAGCAGCAACGCCGACAGCAGCGTCACCAGACCGGCCACCAGGTAATAGGGCGACCCGCCGACGTGCAGCAGCTGGAGGCCTCCCCAGAGCAAGACCGCGCCGTAGGCCGCGAAGACGAAGGCGGTGAACACCGTCATCGGGTGAAAGGCGCGAGTTCTTACGTACATGGCTTCACCCTCGGGATCCTCCCGCAAAGCGTGGGGGCGAGAGCGTGAATCCGAGGTGGAGGCGTGACCGGGTCACGCGTCGTGAAACGCGCGACTCATCACCGGTCATCGCGACGACAGTTCGGCGATGACTTCGTCCAGCCCCGTCAAACCCTTGACCGACGACGTGCCGAAATCGATCCAGCCCTCGTTGAACCCGTCGATCATGCGCATGCGCGGATGCGGATGGTTCATGCCTTGCGCACGAAAACGGGCCTCCCACGCATCGCGCGGCACGACACGCGCCGTCACCTCGCGACCCAGCGCGCGCGTGAGCGATGCGGCGATGTCGTTCGGGCTCACGCGCTCCGGTCCTTCCAGTTCCACCACGCGAACCCCCTGTCCCGGCTCGTCGAGCAGCGTCGCGGCGAGGCGGCCGATGTCCTTCGTCGCCACCATCGCGATGCGCCGGTCGAGCGGTTGCAGGTAGCTGTCGATGACGCCTTCGTCGCGCGCCATGGGGATGTCCCACTGCGCGTTTTCGATGAACCACGCGGCGCGCAGGAAGGTCACCGGCATGGGCAACGTGGCGAGCTCGCGCTCCATGTGCGCGAGTTGCGAGAGCAGGTTGTCCTCGACGGCGTCGGCGCCGATGGTGGACAGCGCCACCACCCGGGCGGGCTTCGCCGTGAGCAGGGCCTCGCGTATCGAGGCGATGGTACGGCGCGACTCGGTGTAGCCGGGCGACGGATCGAACGTGGGCGGCAGCAGCACGAACACCGCTTCGGCGCCGTCGAAGGCCTGGGTGAGCGCGGCGGTGTCGTCGAGGTCGGCCACGGCGAAGTCGGCGAAGGCGCGGCCCTTGGCGGCCTGACGGACGACGGCGCGGAAAGGCCGGCCGGCCTGGGTGAGGGCCTCGGCGAGCGAGGCGCCGACCTGGCCGGTGATACCGGTGATGGCGTACATGGGGTTTCTCCGTGGGGTGACGGAGCACAGGTTAGGCCGTGCCGATCCGTGACTGAAGCGACGTGCGGTGGTTACTCCGCTGACGTTTTGTCATCGATCGGACCGGACACATGGCTGACAGGTGTGCCAGGACATGGTTTACACCTCGACCGACGTCCGCCTGAACCGTCGCGGGATCGATGTCGCGTTCAGCCCTCCACCGTAAAAGCTCCATGCACGTTGTCGGCACTCCGGCACGGCCTTTGTCGATGGCCATGACGACGCCGGGCTAACGGCAGGAGGGGTATCAATGACGCACTCGAATGCCCATAGGGAGTCACGTCATGAAGACCGTCCTCGCCGGCCTCGCGCTCACCTTCACCCTGGCCAGCGGCAGCGCCGCGGCCGGCCAGCTCGACAAGCTCGGCGGCCTCATGGGCGGGTCCGGGGGCTCGCTGACCTCCGGCAGCATGGGCAACGCCGCCGGTGTCATCCAGTACTGCATCAGCAATAACTACCTGGGCGGCCACAGCGACGCCGCGGGCGTGAAGGACCAGCTGCTCGGCAAGCTGGGCTCGGGTGACACGACGGCGGCCAGCAATGACGCCTCCAGCGGCCTGATGAGCAAGCTGGGCAAGAAGACCACCACCCCCGCCGTGCAACCCACCCAGGACAAGGGCTACCTCGACGGGGCCAAGGGCCTGCTCCGCAGCGGCGACGGCAAGACCCTCGACCTGGCCGGCGCCCAGGGCGGTGCCGGGGGCGATCTCAAGGCCCAGGTGACGCGCAAGGTGTGCGATGCGGTGCTCAAGCAGGGCAAGAAGTGGGTGGGCATGTAACGGAGCCTTTCGGGAGCCGGCTTTGCCGGCGATGGCGGTCCCGGCCCATCCCGTCGCCGCGACGCCGGCTCCGCGACCGCCTTTGCCCGGCAAAGCAAGCACATAGGTCATTTACCCTACATCTTGTGTTGACCTCCCCCTGCCTCGCCTATATCGTGTGTCCCGCTGGTGTCCGAGGAGGCGCGACTGCCCGTCGGAACTAATAGGGAATCCGGTGCGAATCCGGAACTGCCCCGCAGCGGTAAGTGGAAACGACCCCGGAACGAGGCACTGGTCTTGAACGAAGACCGGGAAGCCCCGGGTAGGCCCGGCGAAAGCCCCCGTCCACGAGTCCGAAGACCTGCCAGCAGTCGACGCCACGACCGGCGTCGATGAGGGTGGTGGCGGCTTCCGCGGGGAGGCACGTCGTGACCGGAGCCTTCGCGGGCTCCGTCCCGGCCGTTTCCGCGTGTCTCCACTGCGTCGAACCAGTTTCATGGGGTACGCCAGAATGACCACGATGGATTCCGCCGCGCGCGAGCGCACCGAGACGGCCGACACGGCCTCCCACCCCACCACCGCTCCCGGCAGCGAGAAGGCCCCCGCCGCCGGCTACCGCAACGACGCCCCGCCCGCGTTCGCCCTCACCCCGCCGCACAACCCCGGCCAGATGCGCGTGACCAAGCGCAACGGCGGCCAGGAAACCGTCGACGTGAACAAGATCGTGCGCGCGGTGACCCGCAGCGCCGACGGCCTGTACTCGGTCGATCCGATGCGCGTGGCGCTGAAGACGATCGGCGGCCTCTACGACGGCGCCACCACGCAGGAGCTCGACCAGCTCTCGATCCGCACGTCCGCCGCGCTCACCGCCGAGGAACCGGAATACGGCCAGCTCGCCGCGCGCCTGCTATCGGCCTTCATCGACAAGGAAGTGGCCGGGCAGGAGATCCAGTCGTTCTCGCAGTCGATCGCCACCGGCGCCGAACTGGGCATCCTCAACACCCGCCTGCGCGACTTCGTGCAGGTCAACGCGCGCAAGCTCAACGACGCCATCGACACCGCCGCCTCGCGCCGCTTCGAATACTTCGGCCTGCGCACGGTGTATGACCGCTACCTGCTGCGCCACCCGACCAAGCGCTTCGTCATCGAGACGCCGCAGTATTTCTTCATGCGCATCGCCTGCGCGCTCGGCGGCAACGACGTGACCGAGACGCTCGAGCTGTACCGCATGCTCTCCTCGCTGGAATACCTCGCCAGCTCGCCGACGCTGTTCAACGCCGGTACCGCGCACGAGCAGCTGTCCTCGTGCTTCCTGCTCGATTCGCCGCAGGACGACCTGGCCTCGATCTACGCCAAGTACGGCGACGTGGCCCAGCTGTCGAAGTTCGCCGGCGGCATCGGCCTGGCCTATTCGCGCATCCGTTCGCGCGGCTCGCTGATCCGCGGCACCAACGGCCACTCCAACGGGCTCGTGCCGTGGCTGAAGACGCTCGACGCCTCGGTCGCCGCCGTGAACCAGGGCGGCAAACGCAAGGGCGCGGCCTGCGTGTACCTGGAAAGCTGGCATGCCGACATCGAGGAATTCCTCGAACTGCGCGAGAACACCGGCGACGACGCCCGCCGCACGCACAACCTCAACCTCGCCAACTGGGTGCCCGACATCTTCATGCGCCGCGTGGAGAGCGACGGCGACTGGTCGCTGTTCGACCCGAAGATCGTGCCGCACTTCGTCGATACCTGGGGCGCCACCTTCGACGCCGCCTACGAGAAGGCCGAGGCCGAGGGCCTGGCGGTGAAGACGATCAAGGCGCGCGAACTCTACGCCCGCATGCTGCGTTCGCTTGCGCAGACCGGCAACGGCTGGATGACCTTCAAGGATCGCTCCAACGCCACGAGCAACCAGACCGCGCGTCCGGAAAACGTCATCCACCTGTCGAACCTGTGCACCGAGATCCTCGAGGTCACCAACGAGGGCGAAACGGCCGTCTGCAACCTCGGCTCGGTGAACCTCTCGCGCCACGTGGTCGACGGCGCGTTCGATTTCGACAAGCTCGCCTCCACCGTGCGCACCGCCGTGCGCCAGCTCAACCGCGTGATCGACCTCAACTTCTACCCGATCGCCACGGCGAAGACGGCCAACGAGAAATGGCGTCCCGTCGGCCTGGGCGTGATGGGCCTGCAGGACGTGTTCTTCAAGCTGCGGCTGCCGTTCGATTCCGACGAGGCGCGCGCGCTGTCCACGCGCATCTCGGAGGAGATCTACTTCCACGCGCTGTCGATGTCCAACGAGATCGCCGAGCGCGACGGCGCCCATCCGGGCTTCGACGAGAGCCGCGCCGCCAACGGCGAGCTCCAGTTCGACTACTGGCCGGCCGCCACGCCCAACGGCAAGGACGACCGCTGGGCCGAGCTGCGCGCGAAGATCCAGCAGCACGGCCTGCGCAACTCGCTGCTCATCGCCATCGCGCCCACCGCGACCATCGCCTCGATCGCCGGCTGCTACGAGTGCATCGAGCCGCAGGTATCCAACCTGTTCAAGCGCGAGACGCTCTCGGGCGACTTCCTCGTGGTCAACCGCTACCTCGTCGAAGAACTGAAGACGCTGGGCCTGTGGACCGCCGACATCCGAGACCAGATCAAGCTGGCCGAAGGTTCGGTGCAGGGCGTGGCCGCCATCCCGGCCCAGCTGCGCGCGGTGTACCGCACCGTGTGGGAACTGCCGCAGAAGGCATTGATCGACCTCGCTGCCGCCCGCGGCGCGTACATCGACCAGAGCCAGTCGCTGAACCTGTTCATGGAAAACCCGAACATCGGCCAGCTTTCATCGATGTACATGTACGCCTGGAAGTCGGGCGTGAAGACCACCTACTACCTGCGCTCGCGCCCCGCCACGCGCATCGCCAAGACCACGGTCAGCGCGGCCGCCTCGGCACCGGTCGCGCCGCCGGTCGACGCCCAGGAACAGGCCACCGCCGCGGTGTTCTGCTCGCTCGAAAACCCCGAATACTGCGAGGCCTGCCAGTAATGTCCGCCAGCCCCATCACCCGCGATTCGCATCTCCTCGACCCCGGCTTCGAGCTGACGCTGCGCCCCATGCGTTACCCGAAGTTCTACGAGATGTATCGCGCCGCCATCCGCAACACCTGGACGGTGGAGGAAGTGGACTTCTCGCTCGACGTGACCGACCTGAAGTCGAAGATGTCGGACGCCGACCGCCACCTCATCCACCGGCTCGTGGCGTTCTTCGCCACGGGCGACACCATCGTGTCGAACAACCTCGTGCTGAACCTCTACCAGCACGTGAACTCGCCCGAGGCGCGCATGTTCCTCTCGCGCCAGCTCTACGAGGAAGCGCTGCACGTGCAGTTCTACCTCACGCTGCTGGACACCTACATTCCGGAGCCGTCGGAGCGCAACAAGGCCTTCGCCGCCATCGAGAACATCCCCTCGATCCGCCAGAAGGGCGAGTTCTGCTTCAAGTGGATCGACTCGATCCAGGACATCCACCGCCTGGAAACCCGCGAGCATCGCCGCCAGTTCCTGCTGAACCTCATCTGCTTCGCCGCGTGCATCGAGGGCCTGTTCTTCTTCGCCGCCTTCGCCTACGTGTATTACCTGCGTTCGCGCGGCCTGCTGCACGGTCTCGCCTCGGGCACCAACTGGGTGTTCCGCGACGAGTCGGGCCACATGGCCTTCGCCTTCGACGTGGTGCGCACGGTGCGCGAGCAGGAGCCGGATCTCTTCGACGAGGAAATGCGCCGGCAGGTGGAAGAGATGCTGGAAGACGCCATCGCCTGCGAGACGCAGTTCGCCCAGGACGTGCTCTCCGGCGGCGTGGCCGGCCTGTCGGTGAACGACATGCGCCAGTACCTCGAATACTGCGCCGACCAGCGCCTCGTGCAGCTGGACATGCCGAAGAAGTACGGGGCGAAGAACCCGTTCGACTTCATGGACCTGCAGGACGTCCAGGAACTCACCAACTTCTTCGAGCGGCGGGTGTCGTCGTACCAGGTGGGCGTGCAGGGCGAGGTGTCGTTCGACCAGGCGTTCTGATCCCGTCGCCGCTACGATCGGCTCCACCCCTTCGATAGAATGTCCGCTACCGGAGGGGTGGGAGCCGATCGCATCGGCGAAAGCCAACGGAGCGGCGATGCGGCAGCGCAACATTCCGCGATAGAATGGGAGCCATCATGCCAGACACCCCCACCATGCTCCCCATCGCCCGCCCCACCGAAGCCCGTCTCCTGGAGATCGTCTTCCCCGATCACACCAACCACCTGGGCACGCTGTTCGGCGGCCAGGCGCTGGCGTGGATGGACAAGGCCGCCTTCCTCGCCTCGTCGCGCTATTCCCGCAAGGTGGTGGTCACGGCCCGCTCCGAGCAGGTGGATTTCCACGTGCCGGTGCGCAAGGGCCAGATGGTGGAGCTGATCGCCACCGTGGTGTCCGTGGGCCGCACCTCGATGAACGTCGACGTGGCGATGTACACCGAAGACCTCATCACCGGCGAGCGCGAGCTGTGCACGCGGGGCACCTTCGTGATGATCGCGCTGGATGCCGACCACAAGCCGACGCCGGTCGAGGCGTAACCTCCAAGCGGGCCACACCTCGCTTGGTAGGAGCCGCTTCAGCGGCGAAAGCCGGATCGCGACACGGTTAGGAATCGCCGATGAATCGGCTCCTACCAAGCGAGGGAGGCTTCGCCTGCCTGTATTGACTTAGAGCGCACTCGAAGTCGTACGCTTCCGGTCATGCCCCACGCCATGACCATCGCCGAGGCCGCCCTCGCCACCGGCCTCACCGCGCACACGCTGCGCTACTACGAGCAGATCGGCCTGATCGACCCCGTGCCGCGCCGCAGCGGGCAGCGGGTCTACGGCGAGCTCGAGATCCGCCTGATCGGCTTCGTGCTGAAGCTGCGCGCCACGGGCATGCCCATGCGCGACATCCAGGAATACGTGCGCCTGCGCCGGCTGGGCGACACGCCCGAGAGCATCCGCTTGCGCGGCGACCTGCTGGCTCGCCACGCCGCGCACCTGCGCGAGGAGCTGACCACCCTCAACGACACCATCCAACGCCTCGACGACAAGATCGCCCTCTACCGGTCGATGTACGTCGCCGACGGCGCGCCTTCCCCGGCCGAGGCCGCGGCACCGCCGCCCCCGGTCACCGCCCCCTCGAAACGAAGGAAACAGGCATGAAGACACGCACTCTCGGCAAGAACGGTCCCCAGGTATCGGCCCAGGGCCTCGGCTGCATGGGCATGAGCGAGTTCTACGGGCAAGGCGACGAAAAGGAAAACATCGCCACGCTGGAGCGCGCCCTCGAGCTGGGCATCACGTTCTGGGACACCTCCGACGCCTACGGCCCGCACACCAATGAGGAGTTGCTCGGCCGCGTGCTGCAGGGCCGTCGCGACAAGGTGTTCCTGGCCACCAAGTTCGGCATCGTGCGCGACCCGAACGACCCGTCCAAACGCGGCATCAGCGGTCGCCCGGAATACGTGCGCGAGTCGGTGGAAGGCAGCCTGCGCCGCCTGAAGACCGACCACATCGACCTCTACTACCAGCACCGCGTCGATCGCGAGGTGCCGATCGAGGACACCGTCGGCGCCATGGCCCGCCTCGTGGACGAGGGCAAGGTGCGTTACCTCGGCCTCTCCGAAGCCTCGGCCGCCTCCATCGCCCGCGCCGCGAAGGTGCACCCCATCCACGCGCTGCAGAGCGAATACTCGCTGTGGACCCGCGACCCGGAAACCACCGGCACCCTCGCCGCCTGCCGCGAACACGGCATCGCGCTGGTGGCCTACAGCCCGCTGGGCCGCGGCTTCCTCACCGGCGCCATCACGAAGCCCGACGACTTCGCCGAGGACGATTACCGCCGCGGCAACCCGCGATTCATGGGCGAGAACTTCACGAAAAACCTCGCCATCGTCGACAAGGTGAAGCGATTCGCCGCCGACAAGGGCTGCACGCCCAGCCAGCTGGCCCTGGCCTGGGTGCTGGCCAAGGGCCAGGACATCGTGCCGATTCCCGGTACCAAGCGGGTGAAATACTTGGAGGAGAACGCCGGCGCCGACGACGTCGCGCTGAGCGAGGCCGAGGTCGCCGAGATCGACGCGGTGTTCCCGGCCGATGCGGCCTCGGGCGACCGCTACCAGGCCGTGATGATGGGCACCATCAACGCGTGATCGGAGGCGCCTGACCTATAATGGCGGTTTGTTGCACGCGGCAAACCGCCATCATGTCGTCCCCCGACCACTCGCCACTGGGCAAGGCCACCGTCTACGCCGATCGCTACGACGCGAACCTGCTCTTCCCCATACCCCGCCAGGGCAAGCGCGACGAGATCGGCGTGCGTGAAGGCGCGTTGCCGTTCCACGGCGAAGACCTCTGGAACGGCTACGAGCTTTCCTGGCTCGACGCGCGCGGCAAACCCCGCGTGGCGGTGGCGGAATTCCGCTTCCCGGCCACCACGCCGAACATCGTCGAATCCAAGTCCTTCAAGCTCTACCTCAACGGCTTCGCGCAAGAGCGCATCGCCGACGCCGCGTCACTTCGCGACACGCTGGTGCGCGATCTCTCCGCGGCGGCGGGCGGCCCGGTCGAGGTGGCGCTGCATGCCCCCGACGAACTGCGCGGCACGCCCATCGGCGAGCCCGACGGCCTGCTGCTCGATGCGATGGACATCGACTTCGACAGCTACGGCCCGCCCCGTCCCGACTTCCTGCATGCGGGCGACGGCGAGGTCCGCGAGGTGCTGGTCTCCCATCTGCTGCGCTCGAACTGCCCGGTCACCGGCCAGCCCGACTGGGGCAGCGTGCAGGTGTCGTATGCCGGCGCCCCCATCGACCGCGCGGGCCTGCTGCGGTACCTGGTCTCGTTCCGCCGCCACACCGAATTCCACGAGCAGTGCGTGGAGCGCATCTTCATGGACCTGAGCGAGCGCTGCGCGCCGCGCGAACTCACCGTCTATGCGCGCTACACGCGCCGCGGCGGCCTGGACATCAATCCGTTCCGAAGCACCGACCCCTCCGCGAGGGCCACGAATCCCCGTGGCGCCCGCCAATGATGAACGCCGCATTCATGCGTTCTTCATTGGTCTTGCCTTTAGTTGTGTAGCCTGTAACCTGCGGCGGCGCCCGCTCCTTTCGACCCAAGCCATTCCGGAAAACCCACACATGAAGCTTTCCTTGCGTTCGTCCGTCCTCGCCACGGCCACCGTCGCCGGCCTGCTGGTCCTCACCGCCTGCGGCAAGAAGGACGAACAGCAGAACGCCCCTGCCGCGGCCTCCACCGCGCCGGCGGCCGCTCCGGCTCCGGCCGCTACCGCCCCGTCGGCCACCGCGCCGGCCGCCGCCAGCACGGCCGCTGCCGCACCGGCCGCCCAGCCCGCCGCCACGCCGGCCGCGCCCGCCGCGGCCAGCGAATCGCTGAAGGTCGACTCGGTCACCCTCGGCAGCGCCGTCGGCGCCGACAAGAAGGTGTCCAAGGCCAAGACCACCTTCACCCCGAACGAGAAGACCATCTACGCCTCGGTCGCCACCGACGGCACCACCGCCGGCGCCACGCTGAACGCGAAGTGGACCTTCCAGGACGGCGACACCGCCACCACCGTGAGCGACATCAGCCAGTCGGTCAGCACCGACGGCCCGGCCGTCACCACGTTCAAGATCCAGAACCCGAACGAGTGGCCGGAAGGCAAGTACAAGGTCGTCGTCTCGCTCAACGGCCAGGCCGTGGGCAACGAGGCGTTCGAGGTGAAGAAGAAGTAAGCGATCTTTTTCGCTTGCCCTTGAAGAGCGCGGCTTCGGCCGCGCTTTTTCGTAGGAACGACGCCGCGAAAATCGGGTGCAAGGCGCTGGGTTCCTGCCTGCGCAGGAACGACTCGAGGTTATTTTGAGGCGACGTCGAATCCTTGTAGCGCGTCGTTCCTGAGAAAGCAGGAACCCGGCGCCTCGCGTCCGAGCGAGCGACCCGCCGCCATCGACTTATCGCGCAAGCAGCCCATTGAGCGTCGCGTAATCGAGTTCCCCCGGCGGCGCCACGCCCAAGAACGCCGCCGCCCCGCGCGCCGCGCCCGCATACGCCTCGAGCGACAACGCGATCCCCGCGCTCAACCGCCGCGCACCCGCCTCGAACAACGCCTCGCGCGAGGGCAGTTCCGGTACCAGCATCACGTTGAGCGGCATGTCGCCAAGGGCCGTCGTCACGCGGCGGATGGCCTCGACCGTGCGAATGCCCGGCGCGAACAGCCCGTCGGCGCCCGCCTCGCGATAGAGGCCCGCGCGGCGGATCACCTCATCCACCGCCGCATCGCCCGACGCCAGTCCGCGCAGGTAGATGTCGGTGCGCGCGTTGATGAACAGGTCGCGCCCGCCGAGTGCCGCGCGGATGGCGCGAAGCTTCGCGACCAGTCGCTCGGGCGCGCCGGCGCCATCCTCGATGTTGATACCCGCCACACCCGCCTCGGCCAACCGCGCCACGAAGGCGCCGACCGCCTCCGGATCGTCCGACCCACCTTCCTCGATGTCCACGCTGAGCGGCACGTCCACCACGCGAAGGATGCGTCGCACGGCGGCGGCCTGCTCGTCCTGAGAAAGCCGGTTGCCGTCCGGCCACCCGCAGGCCCAGGCGACGCCCGCGCTGGTGGTGGCGATGGCCGGCGCGCCGGCATGGCGGATCGCCGCGGCGCTGCCGGCATCCCACGCGTTGGGCAGCACGAGCAGGGCCTGGCCCCGATGGAGATCACGGAAACGTTGCACGGACATGGCGGTACTCCCGGTTGGATGGCATCACCATCGCCGGTCGCAGGCATGTCCGCAATGACCCCGCAGGTCATGGCCGCCATGCCGTCGGCGCGTTACCTTGGCCCCATGCCCACCGCCACGTTCGGACCCCTACTGAAGACCTGGCGCATCGCGCGGCGGATGAGCCAGCTCGATCTCGCCCTGGATGCGGGCGTGTCGGCGCGCCACCTGAGCTGCGTGGAAACGGGAAAGTCGTCGCCCAGCCGCGACATGGTCGCCCGGCTGGCCGACTGCCTCGACCTGCCGCTGCGCGAGCGCAACTCGCTGCTGGTGGCCGCGGGCTACGCGCCGCGTTACCGCGAAACGCCGCTGGCGATGCCCGGACTGTCATCGGTGAACCGTGCCATCGAAAGTCTATTGCGCCAGCAGGAACCCTACCCCGCGTTCGTGCTCAATCGGCATTGGGACATCCTCAAGGCCAACGAGGCAGCGGTCCGCGTGAACGGTCATGTCCTCGACGGCAGGCCGCCGAAGCACATGAACATGGTCCGGCAGATCTTCGACCCCGACGACCTGCGCCCCGCCGTGGCGAACTGGGACGAAGTGGCCGGCGACCTCGTGCGCCACCTGCACGAAGCCATCGCCGCCGCACCCGGCGACGATGCCCTCCGCGCCCTGCTCGACGAAGCGCTTTCCTATCCCGGCGTGCCGGCGCGCTGGCGCCAGCGCCATCTCGAACAGCCCCTCTCACCGCTGCTCGCCACCGTCCTGCGCCGGCGTGGCGACGAGTTCCGGTTCTTTTCCACGATCACCACTTTCGCCGCACCGCACGACGTGACACTCGAGGAAGTGCGCATCGAATGCTGTTTTCCCGACAACGACGACACCGCCACCCTGTGCCGCAGGCTGTCTTCCCCGGCGGGCTGACCAGATTTTTTCAGCTTCGATGCGGTTTCGTGAGCGCCGCGCCAAGGCGCGGTGAGGTGACATCTCACCGCGTGAAGACGGGTCTTTCAGGTCGCGGGTGGTCGAATGCCTCCCAACCCGCAGGCGCGGGCACTTGCAACGAGGAAGGAAAAGTCATGAACGAAGACGTCATCAAGGGTCAGTGGAAGCAACTCAAGGGGCGGATCAAGGCCAAGTGGGGCGACCTGACGGACGACGATCTGGATGTCGCCGAGGGTAACAGCGAATACCTCGCCGGAAAGATCCAGGAGCGCTACGGAAGGGCCAAGGACGACGTCGAGCGGGAAATCCACGACTTCCGCAAAGATATCGATCGTCAGTACTGATCCTCCTCACACATACCAACCCGCTTCCAAGGAGCCAACGTCATGCTGCATTGGGCCGTCATCTTCTTTGTGATCGCGATCATCGCCGCGATCTTCGGCTTCACCGGCATCGCCGCCGGCGCGGCCAGCATCGCCAAGATCCTCTTCGTGGTGTTCCTGATCCTGTTTATCCTCTCGCTGCTGTTCGGCGGCCTGCGTCGCGGGCCGAGGATATAAGACCGCGACACATGATCGACGAAGCCCCGGCATCGAGCCGGGGCTTTTTTTTTGCGTCACCCTTTCACGCATCAACGATCCAGGAGGTGCCGCCGAAGGAATGCTCGCGTCCGTCCATTCGCGAGTTCGGCGTCCCCCGCGTGGAAGTGATCCCCACCGGGCCGCGCGAACGCGTGGTCTCGCCCCTCGTAGACATGTGTCTGGACGAACCGGTTGCCCTCCAGGCCGCCGGCGATCCGCTTCTGCGCGGCCTCATCCATGAACGCGTCGGCCCCCGCCAGATGGATGAGCAACGGTGAACGTATGCCTTCCGCGCGATCGAGGTAACGCTCCGTCTGGCTGCCGTAGTACTCGACGGCCGCATCCACTCCCCCCCGCGTGGCGACGATGAAACTCAACAGCCCGCCGAGGCAATAGCCCATGACGCCCACCTTGCCGTTGGCGGCAGGCAAGGCCCGTGCGACCGCGATGGTGGCTTCGATGTCATCGGCCGCCACCTCGACGTCGAGTCGGCTGTAATAACCCAGCGCTTGCTCCCAGTCCTCCTTGCTGTGCTCGGACAGCAGGATGCAGGGGCTGAAACGCCAGAACAGGTCGGGAGCGATCGCGATGTAACCGTCGCGGGCGAGGCCGTCGGCGATGCCGCGGATACCTTCGGTCACGCCGAAGATCTCCTGCACGACCACCACCACGGGTGCGGGGGTGACACTGGGATACGCGATGTAGGCACCGAAACGGTCTGACACGCTGAAATTCAACATGGGATGCTCCTGCGTCGGGAAGATGCCGCCTACGCTATCCCTCACCCTCGTCGCGCGCGCCTGGCTAAACTGACCTCATGCGAGGCAAAACTGACATTCCCACGGTGGAAATCGGCCTGGTGCTCTACCCGGGTGCCCAGGACGCGGCCCTGCGCGGTCTCACCGACCTGTTCGCGGTCGCCGACCGTACCGTTTGCCGCGACGATGACGTACCTGCACTTCGCATCGGCCATTACGACGACGGCCGCCGCGTCTTCGACACCGCGCCGCGCGCCACCAGCGTCCTGAAGGCCCTCATCGTGCCGCCGAGCCTCGACGATCCACTGGCCGTCGGCATGCCGCCTTCCGTCGGTCCCTGGCTCAAGGCCCGGCATGCCGACGGTGCCATGCTGGCGGGCGTCTGCTCCGGCGTATTCACCCTCGGCGCGGCCGGCGTGCTGGCCGATCGCCGCGTCACGGCCCATGCCATGTACGCCGCCGAACTGGTGCGGCGCCATCCTGGCCTGCGGATGGAGCCGGATCGCGCCCTGCTGGACGATGGCGACATCCTTACCGGCGCGGGATTGATGTCATGGGCGGGCATCGGCCTGCGCATCATCGAACGTGTACTCGGCACGCAGGCGATGCGCGACACCGCGCGCTACATGCAGGTGGAACCGCCCGGCGGCGACGCACCCCGCGGCCATGTCTTCGTTCCCGACTTCGCCCATGGCGATGCGGCGGTGCTCCGCGTGCAGCATCGCCTGCACCGCGCGGGTACGCGCGGCACCGGTATCGCCGCCATGGCCGCGGAAGCCGGCCTCGGTGAGCGCACCTTCCTGCGCCGCTTCGTCAAGGCCACGGGCATGAAGCCCACCGCATATTGCCAGCACCTGCGCGTGGCCGAGGCATGCACGATGCTCGCCGCCACGCGCTGGCCGGTGGACCGCATCGCCTGGCGCGTCGGCTACGACGACACCGCGTCGTTCCGCAAGGTGTTCGTGCGCATCGTCGGCACATCGCCGACGGATTACCGTCGCGCAGCGCTCACGGCAGCGTGAGCGTCGCGACGAGCCCGCCGCCGTCGCGGTTGCCCAGCCGCAGGTCGCCGCCGATCGAACGCATCAACTGCGTTGCGATGGCCAGGCCGAGGCCGGCGCCGCCCGAATCGCGGCTGCGCGAGCCTTCCAGGCGATAGAAAGGCTGGAGCACGTCGTCGAGTTCCGCTTCGGGAATGCCCGGGCCGCGATCGGCGACCGTGATGCGCAGCGTGCCGCCCGCATCCCGCGTGCTGCCCACTTCGGCCGAACCGCCGTACTTGATCGCGTTGTCGACGAGATTGCCCAGCACGCGACGCAACGCGCGCGGTCGCACGGTGACCGCGCCTTTCGCGCTCTCCACGAGCGCGACGGGCTTGCCCATGTCCTGGTAGTCGAAGACGAGGCTTTCCAGAAAGGCGGACGGATCGATGCGCACGGGCGCCTCGTCGCCACCGTGCGCGCTACGCGCGTAGGCCACGCCTTCGCGTACGAGGTGCTCCATCTCGGCGAGATCGGCGAGCAACCGGTCGCGTTCGGCGCCGTCGTCGAGCGATTCCGCGCGCAGCCGCATGCGCGTGATGGGCGTCTGCAGATCATGCGAGATGGAGGCGAGAATGTGCAGCCGTTCTTTCAGGTACTTGCCGATGCGATCCTGCATGGCGTTGAACGCGACGGCGGCCTGCGCGACTTCGGTCGGCCCGTCCTCGGGCAGTCGCCGCGCATCGACGGTCGGCGTCAGCCGCTCCGCGGCGCGGGCCAGGTCGGCCAGCGGACGCGTCGCGAAGCGCACGGCGAGCCACGCGCAACCCAGCAGCAAGACCATCTGCAGGACGAACACCACCGGCAGCCAGTCGGCGACGGTCGGCGGGTGCGGTATCACCTCGAGCGTGAGCGGCGAACCGTCGTGCAGCGTGAGGTGCACCTGGTAACGCTCCGGCGACATGGACACCGTCTCCGCATGCACGCCATACGACGGACCCACCTCGCGCGCGATACGCCGCGTGACCTCCTTCGACCTCGGCGTGGCCAGCGGCTCGCCCATTTCGCCAGGGCCGAGGATGAAACGGTAGTTGTCGCGTTCGACGCGGCCCAACCAGCGCGATCGCTCGGCGGCCGGCAGCCGGTCGAGGAAGGCCACCGACGTACCCACGTCGTGTTCGAGCGTGTCGAGCATCACCGTGATGGCCCGCTGGTAGCTTTCGTAGGCCATGAGGGCGCCCGCCATGGCGTACGCAAGCAGGAGCCCCGAGACGATGATGAGATAGAGCCGCGAGGTCATGCTGCGGGGCAGCCACCTCCGAAACGCGTTCACGGGGCGTCGCCGTTGACGCTGACCGGCATGCTGAAGACGTACCCTTCGCTGCGCACCGTCTTGATGTAAGCCTGCTCTTTCGCGTCGTCCTGGAGACGCTGGCGCAGGCGGCTCACCATGAGGTCGATGGAACGGTCGAACAGCTCGGCGTCGCGCCCCTGGGTAAGGTTGAGCAACTGGTCGCGGGAGAGGATGCGTTGCGGATGGTCGAGGAACACGCGCAGCAGGCGGAACTCCGCGCCGCTGAGCGCCACCACGGTGCCGTCTTCGTCGAGCAGGTGGCGTGCCGTGGTATCCAGGCGCCAACGGCCGAACGCGAGGATGTCGGTGGTTTCGGTAATGCGCAGGTTGGGCGGCAGCATGCGCGTGCGACGGATCACCGCCTTGATGCGCGCGAGCAATTCGCGCGGGGAGAACGGCTTGGTGAGGTAATCGTCCGCGCCCATTTCCAGGCCGATGATGCGGTCGGTCTCGTCGTCGCGCGCGGTGAGCAGCAGGACGGGGACGGCGCGATGCTTGCCGCTGCGCAGGTTGCGGCACAGCACCAGGCCGTCGTCGCCGGGCATCATGACGTCGAGCACGATCAGGTCGAAGGCCGAGGTGTCGAGCTGGGCCATCATCTCGCGCCCCTCCGCCGCGGCGGTGGCGCGCAAACCGTTCTTGCGCAGGTAGTCGACGACGCCGGTGCGGATGCCGTGGTCGTCGTCGACGACGAGGATGTGGTCGATGTGTTCCAAGCGCTTAGCCCCTTTCCAGCAGTGCGCGCACGTGCGCCTCGGTCTCGTCGTAGTTTCCCTCGCCCACGTGCCGATAGACAATGCGGCCGTCGCGGTCGATGAGGTAAAGCGCCGGCCAGAACCGGTTTCCGAACGCGTTCCAGGTGTGCTGGCCATTGTCCACGGCCACCGGCCAGTCGATGCCGAGCTTGCGGATGGCGGCGGCGACGCGTACGGGATCGCGCTCTTCCTCGTATTCGGGCGTATGCACGCCGACCACCACCAGGCCGTCGTTCTTGTAGCGGTCGTAGAGCGCCTTCGTATGGGGCAGCACGTGAAGGCAGTTGATGCAGCCGTGTGTCCAGAACTCCACCAGCACCACCTTGCCGCGCAGGCCTTTCAGGGTGAGGGGCGGCGAGTTGAACCAGCGGTCGATGCCGGCGAATTCAGGGGCGGGAACGGCGTTGGCGGACGTGGCGACGGCTTCGGCACCGCGCGGTGACGGCCAGGACGCGATCAACGCGATGAACAGCGCCAGCAGGGTGATGCAGATACGTAGGGAAGGCATGGGGGGAGGGTCTCCTGGGGGATGTCACCCAGTAGACGATTCGTGCGTATCCGGGGGATTTCCGGCCTCCACGCTTTTTGTATCGATGTGTATCCGTCGCCCCGCCCCGCGGTGAATCGCTGGATTTCTGCGTACGCAGGAATGAAGAACGGCAAGATTTCGATCCGTCGCTCCTGCGCACGCAGGAGCCCAGCGCCGGGCATCCGCGCAGGCGATAACGCCCCATCGGCTTTGTATCCAAACGTGTACGCCCCTGTCGGCGACACGTTTCGATGCCTTTCGGCCGTCCCGGCGACACAGCCCGGATACGCCGCCGCGGTCTGATGTGTCCACCGACACCCCACACAGGACACCGCCACCATGGCCCAGATCGAAAAAGTTCTCTACACCGGCAAAACCCGCACGACGGGAGGCCGCGACGGCAAGGCAAGCAGTTCGGACGGCCGCCTGGACATCGCCCTCTCCTCGCCGGGCTCCAGCGGCGCCGGCACCAACCCCGAACAGCTCTTCGCCGCTGGCTGGTCCGCCTGCTTCATTGGCGCGATGGGCCTGGCGGCCCGCGATCGCCAGCTGACCCTGCCGGCCGGTACGGCGGTGGACGCCGAAGTGGACCTCGGCACGGGCGACAACGGCTATGCCCTGCAAGCGCGGCTCACCGTCAGCCTTCCCGACCTCGACCGCGACGTGGCCCGGGCCATCGTCGAGCAGGCCCACCGCACCTGCCCGTACTCGAAGGCCACCCGCGGAAACATCGACGTGCAGGTCGCCCTCGCCTGACGGCCGTTTGCCTTGCCCCGCCGCCGGCCCGAGCCGGCGGCACATCCCGCCTCTTTCCGCACAACGCAAAGGACATCCCATGCGCAAGCTTCTCTTTCTCGCCCTCACACTCGGCAGCGCGTCGGCCGCGGTCGCCGCCGACGCCGCCACCCCGCCGGGCATCCACAACGTGGTCATCGTGCCGGGCGCCTTCGTCGACGGTTCGGGCTGGCGCGGCGTGTACGACATCCTCGCCCGCAAGGGCTATCACGTGACCGTGGTGCAGACCCGCGCGGAGAACCTCGCCGACGATGTCGCGCAGACCGACAAGGCCGTTCGTCGACAGGATGGCCCGGTGGTGCTGGTCGGCCACAGTTATGGCGGCGCCGTCATCACCCAGGCCGGCAGCCGCGACACGGTAAAGGCACTGGTCTACGTCTCGGCCGTGGTACCCGACGTGGGCGAAAGCCTCGGGAAGCTGGTCGGTTCGATGCCCGCCGCCGGCGACGCGGACGACATCCAGCCCACCAGCGACGGCCACCTGTATTTCAATCCGGCCAAGTTCGCCAAAGACTTCGCCGCCGACGTGCCCAAGGGACTCACCGACTTCATGGCGATCTCGCAGGTACCCGCCGCCAAGGCGGCGTTCGACGCCACCGCGCCGGTGGCCGCGTGGCACGACAAGCCCTCCTGGGCCGTCGTGTCCAGGAAGGATCACGCACTCAACCCGGATCTCGAGCGCTGGATGTACAAGCGCGCCGGTTCGAAGGTGACCGAGATCGAGGCCAGCCACGTCGTCTATATCTCGCAACCCGCGAAGGTCGCCGCGGTGATCGAGGACGCCGCGACGAAGGCAAGGTAAGCCCGCCGATGCGGCCCGGGTCGGAGCGGCCGAAACGCGCCGACCCGAGGTCTCTCAGCGTGCGACGTAGCCGCGCTCTTCCATGACCACGGCGATCGCCGCTTCGGCCTGGGCGAACACCTGGGCCAGCGGCTGAGCGGCGTCGATGTCGACGATGCGCGCGCCGCTGAACGTCAGCAGGGGCGTGACCGCGATTTTTCGCGCAAGCGCCTCTCGGCGATGATCGGGCTTGCGCCGGCACGCGGTGTCGAGATCGACGTTGAGGCGCAAGACCAGGTCGGGGCGATGGCTGGCCATCCAGGCGAACGCGGCGTGCTCGTGCCTGGCGAGTCGGACCACGAGCGGCGACCCCGTCGAGGTCTCCGGAAAACCGGGGCCGTCGTAGGCCCCCGGGACCTCCACCTGGGGAAAGCGGTCGGTGACGACGATGAGGCCCTGCCGGCGCAGCGCCAGCATGCGTTTGAAGCGGCGCTTGCGGCGCAGCGTGAACAGGCTGATGACCAGCGCGGGCAGCAGCTTGGGCTGCCGGTCGGCCTTGATCTGCTTATTTACGTCCTTGACCTTGCGCTCGATGAGGCGCTCGGTGACCCCGCCGATCAACGGCAGCCGCCCCAGCGCACGAAGGACGTTGCCCGATTGCTTGCCCAGATGGACCCGGCCCGCGGGCCCATAACGGGTGATCCAGGTGGCGATGTGGTCGCCGACGGTCGATTTTCCCGACCCGTCGGTACCGATGATGGCGATCAGAGGAGCCAAGGCGTCAGGCTGTGCCCGCATTGCTGTTATCCGCACGAAATGTGAAAGGCGCTTGAAAGACCGATGACACGCACCAACTAACGTGCCCGGTGCATGACCGCATGAAAGTGAAGATCCTGTGAGATCTTACGTAGACGAGCACGTCCACGCGGGCTTAACATTGCAATTATATTACGCAACAGGTTATTTTCGTTGGTTTCCTTCTCGCCCCTTTCCGACGGCCCGCGCGTGCTGCCCGTCATCGCCCTTACCGGGTGCGATGGCTCGGGCAAGTCGACGCTCGCCTCCGCGCTGGTCTCACACCTGGGTGAGAAGGCGTCGACCGAGCAGCTCTACCTCGGCCAGTCGTCGGGAAAGATCGGCGACTGGATCCGCGACCTGCCACTGATCGGCCCGCCGGTGGGGCGTTACCTCGGGCGCAAGTCCGACCGCGTGCATGAGCGCCCCAGCGAGCCGCCGGGCGCGGTGACCGCCCTGGCGATCTACCTCCTGTCGCGTTGGCGTGCGCATAAGTACCGCCGCATGCTGGCGATGTGCCGGCGCGGCGCGCTGGTGATCACCGACCGCTACCCGCAGGCCGAAATCCCCGGCTTCCTGTTCGACGGCCCTGAGCTGGCGAAGACGCAAGGCGGTTCCTGGTGGGTGCGCTGGCTGCGCGAGCGCGAGCTGAAGCTCTACCGCTGGATGGCCACCGGCGTGCCGATGCTGGTGATCCGGCTCAACGTCGACGAGGCGACTGCCCACGCGCGCAAGCCCGACCACAAGCTCGCCTCGCTGCGAAAGAAGATCGCGGCGATTCCCCACCTCACCTTCAACGGCGCCCGTATCCTCGACCTCGACGGTCGCGACGATGCGGCCCACGTGCTCGATGCGTCGCTGCGCGCGGTGCACGGCGCCCTCGAGGCAACGCCCGCATGAACACCCACACCGCCATGCCGCCGCCCATCTCGGGGCTGGTCGCCGTCGTCGGCTGCGACGGCACCGGCAAATCCACGCTCACCCACGACCTGGCCCGCAACCTGGGCCGGCACGCGCGCGTGGAGCGGCGTTACCTGGGCCTGATCTCCGGCGAGAACGGCGACAAGATCAAGCGCCTGCCGCTGATCGGCCCTCGCCTGGAACGCCGCCTCGCCGCCAAGGCCGCGCATGCGCAGGACATGCGCAACAAGGCGCCGGGCCCCTGGGGCGCGCTGGTGATGTACGGCTTGTCGCTCTGGCGCGCGGCGCACCTGCGCAAGGTTCGCCGCATGGCCGAGCGTGGCGTGCTGGTCATCACCGATCGCTACCCGCAGGCCGAGATCAACGGGTTCCGCTACGACGGCCCGGGCCTGGGCGAGCGCAGCGACCACTGGCTGGTGCGCAAGCTGGCGGCGCGCGAAAAGCGCCTGTACGAGCGCATGGCGCGGCATCGGCCCGCACTGGTCATCAAGCTCGACATCGATCTGTCTACCGCGCATGCGCGCAAGCCCGACCACAACCCGGCCGAGCTGAGCGACAAGATCGCCGTGATGTCGCGCCTGAAGTACAACGGCGCCCCGTTGTTCGAATTGGACACCCGCGCGCCGTACGCCGACGTGCTGGAAAGAGCATCGCTTGCCGTGATCGCGGCGATGCCCACGCTTTCATCCCTCGCCAACGCGGCCGCATGAGCGCGCCTGTCGCGCCGTCACCGCCACTTTCATCGTCAGGGCTACCGTGAACACCACCGTTTCCACCACACCGCAAGCACCGCTATGGCGCCGCCTGCTGATCCGGGGCGGCAAGCACTTCCTGCGCTGGAGCGGCCGTTTCCAGGACAGGCACTCACTGGCCCCCACCACGCCCGTGATCGGCAACGAGCAGTTCGCCTGGGTGCCGCAGCTGGAAAGCGCCTGGCCGCGGATCCGGGCCGAGCTCGACCACCTGCTCGAACACCCCGAGGACATCCCCGCCTTCCACCAGATCTCGCCCGACCAGAAACGTATCTCCAAGGGCGACAACTGGAAGACGTTCGGCTTCTACGTCTACGGCAAGCGCGTGGACGAGAACTGCGCGCTCTGCCCGGAGACGGCCGCGGTGCTCGACGCGCTGCCGGGCATGCGCAGCGCGATGTTCTCGATTCTCCAGCCGCGCTATCGCATCGCCCCGCACAAGGGCCCGACCAAGGCCGTGATCCGCGCGCACCTGGGCCTGAAGGTGCCGGCCGACCGGGAAAACGTCTGGATCCGTGTCGACGACCAGATCCTGCACTGGGACGAGGGCAAGGTCGTGCTTTTCGACGACAGCTACGAGCACGAGGTCCACAACGACACCGACGAGCTGCGCGCCGTGCTGTTCATCGATATCGACCGTCCGATGGACCGGATCGGAACGGCGTTCAACCGATTGATTTTCTGGCTGATTCAGGCAAGCCCCTATGTGCGGCAGCCGATCAGGAACCTCGCCAAGTGGAATCGCGACCGCGGCCGGTGAGGGCCTTCTCCAAGCCTTCACGTTTGTATATGCGAACGGAGGCAAACCCTCACGATTTCCTGAGGAAATTCTTAACATCCGCCCCAATTAAGGTACCATTGGGTTCAGTAATCGCCTTGCCACGCCGCGGTGATCTCCCCGTAACGTGAAATCCGCATCGAACGAAAAAGACCATGAGCGCAGACGGAAGCATTTCGACCCGTAGCGGGTCCGCGACTCCCACGATCAACACGGTGCCTCTGCGACGCGGGGATTTTTCCACGCTGTCCGAGGCCCTGGACTACGCCGCCACGGGCGTCACCGGCGCGAACTTCCACGCCGGTGGCAAGCTCGTCGCGGCCGTGCCGTACCGCCTCCTGCGCGCGCAGGCGATGACGCTGGCCAGGCGCCTGCTCTCGCTGGACCTTCCGCGCGGCGCGTGCGTGGCCATCGTGGCGGAAACCACGCCGGACTTCCTGCGCTTCTTCTTTGCCTGCCAATACGCGGGCCTGGTTCCCGTCGCGCTGCCGTCGGCCATCAACCTGGGTGGCCACGACGCCTTCGTGCACAAGCTCCACGGCATGCTCGAGGCGTGTCGCGCCGCGGTCGTCGTGGCGTCGGACGCGTACCAGGGCTTTCTCGAAGAAGCCGTGCGCGGCCTCGACGTGGTGATGTGGGGCGAGCCGGCCGCGTTCGAAGCCCTGCCCTCGCAGGCCAAGGCGCTCACGCCCATCGGCCCGGACGAGATCGCCTACCTGCAGTTCACCTCGGGCAGCACCGGCACGCCGAAGGCCGCCGTGATCACCGAGCGCGCCCTGATGGCGAACCTGCGCGGCTCGATCGACGATGGCCTCGCGTTGCGCGAGGACGATCGCTTCGTGTCGTGGTTGCCCTTCTATCACGACATGGGCCTGGTCGGTTGCCTGCTCACCGTGCTCGGCGCGCAGCGCTCCATCGATTACCTCGACACGCGCGAGTTCGCGATGCGTCCTCGCCGCTGGCTGGAACTGATGAGCGAGTCGAAGGCGACCGTCGCCTACAGCCCGCCGTTCGGCTATGAGATGTGCTCGCGTCGCGTGCGCCCCGGCGACATCGCCTCGTACGACCTCTCGCGCTGGCGCATCGCCGGCGTCGGCGCCGAGCCCATCCTGCCGACCGTGCTGACGCAGTTCGCCGAGCTGCTCGCACCGGCGGGTTTCGACGCCCGCGCGTTCGTACCCTCCTATGGCATGGCCGAGGCCTCGCTGGCGGTCAGCTTCGCGCCGCTGGACGGCGGCATGGTGGTCGACTGGATCGACCCGGCCGACCTCGCCGATCGCCTGCTCGCCACCCCGGTGGCCGAAGGCCAGGGCACCGCTTTCGTGCGTTGCGGTGGCGTCATCGCGGGGCATGATCTGGAAATCCGCGACGACGCGGGCCGCGTGCTGCCCGAGCGTCACGTCGGCCGCATCCTGGTTCGCGGGCCGAGCCTCATGTCGGCGTACTTCGAGCAGCCGGAACTGACCGCCGACGTGCTGACGGGCGACGGCTGGCTCGACACCGGCGACATCGGCTACCTCGTGGACGGAGAAGTCGTCATCACGGGCCGCCACAAGGACATGATCATCGTCAACGGACGCAACATCTGGCCGCAGGACATCGAGCGCATCGTCGAGCGCCAGCCGGAGCTGCGCTCGCAGGACGCCTCCGCGTTCAGCGTGCCCGGCCCGACCGGTGGCGAGATGGCCGTGGTGGTGGTGCAGTGCGCGTCCAACGACCCGACGGTGCGCGCCACGCTCGTGCAGCGCATCCGTCGCGAGCTGCTGGAAGAGCTCGCGGTCGACTGCCTCATCGAACTGGTGCCGCGGCATACGCTGCCGCGCACCTCGTCCGGCAAGCTTTCCCGCTCGGCCACGCGCACCGGTTACCTCGCACGGCAGGCGCAGGAGCCGCCTCTCCGGGTCGTGGGTTCCAGATGAACCACGCGCCGGGCAGGGCATCCACCGTTATCGCGCTGACCGGTGCCACGGGCTTCATCGGTAACGCGTTGCGCGAGCGGCTGCTGGCCGCCGGCCATGCCGTGCGCGCGCTCTACCGCCCGCGCCGGGGCCGCGTGATGCCGCAGGCACCCGGGCTCACCTGGGTGGCGGGCGACCTCGCCGACCGCGACGCCCTGGCCGCGCTCGTGAACGGCGCGACGGCGGTGGTGCATTGCGCGGGTAACGTGCGCGGCGCGCGCCGCGACGATTTCGACCTCGTCAACGAAAAGGGCGTGGCCGACATCGTGCAGGCCGCACGCGGCACCACCGGGTGCGACCGTTTCCTGCTGATCTCGTCGTTGGCGGCGCGCGAGCCGCAGTTGTCGGACTATGCGCGAAGCAAGCGGCTGGGCGAGCAGGCCCTCCAGGCCCACGCCGGGCACCTCACCTGGGTCGCGCTCCGGCCGCCCGCCGTGTACGGTCCGGGCGACCGCGAGATGCTCCCGCTCTTCGAAGGCATGGCACGCGGACTGGCGCCGATCCCCGGCGACGGCCGCGGCCGGTTCTCGATGATCCACGTCGCCGACCTGGCCTCGGCCGTGGTGGCATGGCTGGCCGTCGAAAGCGAATCGGGTGCCATCCACGAACTGCACGACGGCCATGCCCGCGGCTACGACTGGGACACGGTGCTCGCCACGGCATCGCGCGTGCTGCGCGACGGCGCGCGCATTCGCCGCTTGCGCATCCCCACGCCCTGCCTGCGCGCCGTCGCCGGCGTCAACCTGCTGGCGGCGCGCCTCTTCGGCTACGCGCCCATGCTGACGCCGGGCAAGGTGCGCGAGATCACGCACGCCGACTGGACGTGCGACAACGCTGATTTTGTACAAGCGACCGGGTGGCAACCCGCGATCGGTTTCGCCGAAGGGCTGGCGCAAACGTTCGGCAAGCCACCCGTCGCACTGAACGGAGTGTCCCAATGAATTATCAAGACGTGGTCGCGCAGCTGGTGCAGCTCGTCACTCCGCTGGCCGAGGGTCGCGTGGCGAACATCGGCGAAAAGACCGAACTGACCGGCGAACTGGCCCTGGATTCGCTCCGGGTGATGGACCTCATGATGGCGGTCGAGGATCATTTCGACATTTCCGTGCCGGTGAACGCGCTGGCCAACGTCAAGGTCGTGGGCGACCTCGCGTCGCTTATCCAGAAATTCGTAGGTTGAGTGCATGAAAGAGAATTCCAGGCTCCAGGCGGTACAGAGCGTTCGCCAGGAGTTGGCCGCCATCGGGATCGATCCGTTCGGCGTGCAGATCGACGAGATCCTCTCGCCTACCCGGGGTTTGATCCGCGGCAAGGAGGTCATCCTCGCGGGCACGAACAACTACCTCGGCCTGACCTTCGACCCGGACTGCGTCGCCGCCGCGCGCGAGGCCTTGGAAAGTGCCGGTACCGGCACCACCGGCTCGCGCATGGCCAACGGCAGCTACGCGTCGCATCGTGAGCTCGAGCTGGAGCTGGCGCGTTTCTACGGCAAGCGCGACGCCATCGTGTTCTCGACCGGCTACCAGGCCAACCTGGGCATGATCTCGGCCCTGGCCGGCCCCGGCGATACCGTGATGATCGACGCCGACAGCCATGCGAGCATCTACGACGGCTGCCGTCTGGCCGGCGCGGAGACCATCCGCTTTCGCCACAACGATCCGGACGACCTCGCCAAGCGCATGCGCCGGCTCAAGGACAAGGCCGCCGACGCGCTGATCGTGGTCGAAGGCGTCTACAGCATGCTCGGCGACCGCGCGCCGCTGCGCGAGTTCGTCGAGGTCAAGAAGCAATTCGGCGCCACCCTGCTGGTCGACGAGGCCCATTCCATGGGCGTGCTCGGCGCGAAGGGACGCGGCCTCGCCGAAGAGGCGGGCGTGCTGGACGACGTCGACTACGTGGTCGGCACCTTCAGCAAAAGCCTGGGCAACACGGGCGGCTTCTGCGTGGGCGATACCGACGAGATGGAGCTGCTGCGCTACGCCAGCCGCCCCTACGTGTTCACCGCCTCGCTGCCGCCGGCGACCATCGCGGCCACGCGCGCGGCGTTGCGCAAACTCGAGAAAGCCGACGACCTGCGCCAGCGCATCCAGGCGAACGCGCAGCGCCTGCACGACGGCCTGAGCAAGCTCGGTTTCCGCCTGGGCGCCCCGGCCAACGCGGTGGTGGCGGTGCTGGCCGGCGAGAAGGTGGAAGCGCTGCGTTTCTGGGCCCACCTGCTGGATAGCGGCGTGTACGTGAACCTGATGGTGCCGCCGGCCACGCCCAGCGACGAATCGTTGCTCCGTTGCAGCGTCAGCGCGGCGCATACGCCCGAACAGATCGACGCCATCTGCGCGGCCTTCGCCAGCTGGCCCGGCGCGGGAAGATGAAGCACTGGTTCTCCGATGGTGCGTTTCGCGCCATCGTGCGCAACGCCTCCTACCTCGGCTCCAGCAACCTCGTCAGCGCCCTCCTGGGGCTGCTGGCGCTGGCCTGCGCCGGTCGCGCGATGGACCCGGCGCTGTTCGGCACGTTGGTGGTGGTGCAGGCCTACGCCAAGAGCGTGAGCGACTTCGCCAAGTTCCAGACCTGGCAGTTCGTAGTGCAGTTCGGCACCCCGGCGCTGACGCGCCGCGACCTCGACCGCTTCCGCGACGTGGCCGGCTTCTCTTTCGGCCTGGACCTCGCCAGCGGCGTCATCGCCCTCGTCGGCGGCATGATCCTGTTGCCGTTGCTCGGCCATGCCGTCGGCATCAAGCCCACCGATTTCTGGTGGGCGCTGGGCTACTGCACGCTGATCCCCACCATGACCGCGGCCACGCCGACGGGCATCCTGCGCGCGATCGACCGCTTCGACCTGATCGCCGTGCAGCAGGCGGTGACGCCGTTCCTGCGCGCCGTGGGCAGCGTGATCGCCTACTTCGGCGACCTCGGCTTCCCCGGCTTCATCGCCACCTGGTACGTGTCCAGCCTCGTCGGCGACGGCGCGTTGTGGTGGTTCGCCGTACGCGAACTGCGCCGGCAGAACATCGACCGTGCGCTTCGCCCCGGGCTCTTCGGTGTGGCCCGGCGCATCCAGGGCGCGTGGGATTTCGTCTGGACCACCAACTTCGCCCACTCGATCTGGTCGGCGCGCAACGCCGGCAGCAACGTGCTGGTCGGCATCATGCTCGGCCCCACCGCGGCCGGCCTGTTCAAGGTGGCCCTCACCTTCTTCGACGCCGCGGGCACGCCCGCCTCGCTCATGCAGAAGAGCTTCTATCCGGAGATCCGCCGCCTCGACCCGGCGAGCGACCGCCCGTGGAAGCTCGGCCTGCGCTCGGCGGCCCTGGCCGGCGGTCTCGGCGTGCTGGTGGCGCTGCTGGTGATCGTCGTGGGCAAGCCGCTCATCGCCTCGGTGTTCGGCCACGAGTACCTGGAGTCGTACGCGCTGCTCCAGGTGATGTCCGCCGCACTGGTCGTTTCCATGGCCGGGTTCCCGCTGGAATCGCTGCTCTACATCGCGGGCCGCCAGCGCGCCGCGCTGGTGGCGCAAGCGCTCGCCGCCGTGCTCTACGCACTGCTGCTCATCGCGCTCACCCATTACGTCGGCATCATGGGTGCCGCCATCGCCTACTTCGGCGGCCAGTGCCTGGAAGCGTTCTTCTCGCTGGTTCCCACCCTCACGGCTTATCGCCGGCGGCATGCGCTTTCGTACTACGCCCCGGGGGAGGCGGGCCCATGAACGGCGTGTATGGCGGTCTTCGCTGGCAGCGCTTCCCGAGGGAAACCCTCCGGCGCCTGTTCGATGCGGTGGATACGGACGACGTGGTCGATGCCCACGTCGCCCTGCCCGACCCCATCGTGCTGTCGTGCCCGCGCGACCAGATCGAGCGCTGCTACGCGCTGTGCCTGCAGTTCTGGCACGACGGCGTGCACCGCAAGGAGCTGCTGCAGCTGGTCGACAAGCTGCTGCGCAACGAAGGCCTCAGCGCGGACGAGCGGATGCTCTACAAGTACATCCGTGCGCGTTACAAGCACCTGCGCTTCGCCCAGCGTCTTTATGGCAAGCGCCATCGCTCGGGACTGGTGTTCGACTTCACCACGCGCGTGATGGGCCACCTGCAGGATGCCTTCCGCAGCGGTCGCCGCGCCGGCGTGCTGCGTCACGGGCGGCGCCTGAAGCTGCTGCTCTCGCGCCCAGTGTGGATCATGGTCAAACGAGGGCTCGAACAGATCGAGCTCGACGACGAGGCAGGGTTCATCGCCCACCAGCGAGCGGAAATGCGCCGGCTGAAGAAGGCCATGGAACGCACGCACTTCGCCGGCCACCAGTTCCACACGGTGCGCAAGATCGTCAGCATGCAGGTGTCGTATTACGACACGGTGCGCTCGATCGCGCCGGAGGAACATGCCTTGCGCATGTCGCGATTCCTCGCCGCGATCAACGGCCTGATGGGCGCGCGCCACGACGAGATGGTGGCCGAGTCGCTGTCGGGTCGCCGCAGTTACGACACGCCCGCCCCGCTGACCACGCAGATGCGCTCGCGACTCGAGGCGTTGGTGGCGCGTTATCCGTTTTAGCGAACGCGCGTCATCGCTCGCACGAGCGCAAGGCGCTGGGTTCCTGCGTGCGCAGGAACGACGTGAGGTGGTGTTGTACGTGGCGGCAAGCGTGTAGCTCCTCGGGTTCCTGCGTACGGGGGTGGGCTTGCGGTTCGAGTCACTAGCGGCTCGTTATCCGCTTTAGCGAACGCGCGTCGTCGCTCGTACGGGCGCAAGGCGACAACACCCCATGCGGCTTCATGGGATGACAGACAACGCGACGGCATTCTGCTACGTTCACACCGTTGCCTGCGCTGCGCCGCAGGCAACCATCGCACGAAGCGGTGAAGCGTGACCCCGGCGTGCTGACACACGCCGAGGCCACTAACCCAAACAACTTACTGAGAGTTGATTGAGCTATGGCAAATTCTACGCCATCCCCCCGCCCGCCGCTTCCCCGTGGCGACACCCTCGACGGTTACCGGGTCGTCTGGACCTTCCCCAGACGCGGTTGACGAACCGCGGCGTCTCGCCGTGTTCCTGAGCATTTACTCAGCCGTGCAACCCGGCGCGTCACGCCGCACCCCACTTCCCAACCATCCTTCCGGCGCCCGGTCACGGGCAGGCCGACGAGCGCTCATCGCTCGCGCGATGCGTTCCTCGTGGCACGTCGTGTTCGCACGGCGTGCCACACCTCATGCGGACATCAAGCCATGAATGAAGACACCGATACCACGGTCGACACCTTGCTCAACGAAGCCGGCGAATACCTTCAGTACGCGCAAGGCGTGGTCGATCTGTTGATCGAGCGCACCACTGAAATCGAGTTGTGTGATCGACGGCAGACCTTGCTGGCACTGGGTGCCGTGAGCGTGCTGGTCAAGCTCGGCTCGCAATCGGCGATGCAGGCCCATAGCCGCTGGCAAATGCACTGAACCGTCCTACCGAAGAGGGCGGGAGGCCATCTCATGACCGATACGATGCAGATGAACTGAATCCCCTACCGAAGGGGTGGGAGCGGACCGTGTCCGCGAACCCTCAGGCTCACCGGCGGGCGAATGAGGCATTGCGACGATCGGGCGGGCGCTTATCGCTCGCACGATCACCCCATAGCCTCACTCGCTTGAGTCACGCTGAGGGTTCGCGGACACGGTCCGCTCCCACCCCGTTCGCCTCCTCGGAAGGCGACATGTCTCGTGACCGATACGCCGCTGGCGTGCTATGAATTTTGGTCGGAGTCGTAATCGCAAGGAGTGGCATGAAGCCATGGTGTTGGCGCCTCGGGATGGCCGTGGGTGGCCTGGGCGCGGGGGTGGTATCCCCTTATCTCGCGGGCGCGTCGATGCTGTACGCCGTCGACCTGCCCTTGTCGGACCTGCGCATGGGTCGGGTATTCGACTACTGGGCGGTGCTGGAGCAACCCGACTTCGCCCCGTTCGCGTGGCGCATGCGTGTATCCAGCATCGCGGGCGCCTTGCCCGCGCCCCTCCTTTGGCTGGTGGGCGTGATTCGCACATGGCGACAGGCGTTTCCCGCACCACCGATATCGCGATTCGAGCCGCTGACGGATGTCCCGTGCCCTGCGCGGCAAGGCGTCGTGCTGTCGCGCCGGAAGATCACGGCCGCCTCGGTCCTGGTGACCTCGACGAGTGGATTCGACACGACCCTCCGCCCCACGCTGCGCCGGATGCGCGGCGCCTCGCTTTACGTGGGCGCGCGGGCGGCCCAGCGTGGCACGGTAGCCCGCTTCGCGCCATTCGGTGAGGGTTTGCGCTGGAACCCTTTCACCGAAGCATGGACACCGGATCGGCTACGCCGCGATGTGCTGCAAAGCCTGGCGCAGCGCTGGTTCCCGCCGGAAGATCAGGATTCGCGATTGCTCGCCAGCCACCTATGCCAGGCGTTCGTGGCCCTGGTCGGCGTGGTGGACGACATACTCCGCGAGGCGAAAGCCGGTCTTCCTCCGACACCGGGTGATGTGTATCGATTTGCCGAGGTACTGGATCGCGCCGAGCCTCGCCCTGTACTCGACGCCATGGCGTCGTTGCCGATGCTGTCGCCCGCGACGCGCGAAGGATTGCAATCGTGGCGTTCCCTCGACGAGGCCGCACTCGGGCAGGTGTGCTCCGGACTGATCCGAATATTGAGAGTTTTCGGAGATACGACGGTGGACGCCGCCACGCGCGGCAACGACTTTGCCCACATCGATCTCACGACCACGCCGATGTGGTTCGAGGTACCCAAAGGCTCCGAGCAGGCCATCGCACCTCTGCTCGACGCGTTCCTGGCCCGGTGGCGACATCGAACCCGCGACCTCGACGATGCGTGGTTCGTGATCGACACAGTCGACGCCTACAGCCGCTTACCGACACTCTTGGACGGTGGCATGCGGTGCCTCGCCACCGTGCGGCGCCTGTCCCGCCTCCGCCGCCGCTACGGCCGCGACATGCCGCACGTGTGGAAACGGTTCCCCTGCGTGGTGCTGCCGCGCGACAGCCACTTCAACGAGGATGACGAAAACGCACTGTCGGACTATCACCGGGCGTACCGGCCACGCGACTACCGCTACACGCCGGTTCGCGCCAACGACTTCGCCCACGTGCACGACGGCGACCAACTCGTCCTCACTCCATCGAACACGATCCCGGTGCGCTGCCGCGTGCCGAAAACCCCGCCCCCGCTCATCGCTACCTCATCCGGCTCACATCAAGGAGAAGCCATGGCCTTTCCCCAACCCCTCGCCGCCGTGCTGGCGTCCCTCGTGGCGACGGCCGACATGCCTCCACCTAGCGCAATCGCTGTCGAACCGCTCGTGGTTCGAGAGGATCGCCGCGGCAACCCGTTGCCGGTGCCACTGGTGATGTCGACGTTCGGTCCGCACCGGTTCCGGTTTCCGCAGAATCTGTATGACAACGGCCAGTCGGGCCAAGATCGACCGGGCGAGGCCACTACGCTGTCCGTGCAGTGGCCGTCCCTGGAACCGCTGCCCATGGGCGTCGATTATCACGACACGACGGAGACGTTCATCTCCAGGATAACCATCGACGTCAGCTACATCGACAAGCTGACGGACGTGCAATACCGCCATTTACTGTCTCGCCATATCCGCCCCCCTGACCCGAGCGACCCCGTCCAGGCTTCCGATCCCGATCGGAACCTGGGTTTGCGCATCAAGTCGACACCGGCATACGGCCTGATCCCGTATCTGGCGGATTTCGACAAGCTGAAGGTCTACTACCAGCGCATTCACGACTCCGCCTATCCCGCCGCGGATCCGAGAGGTAATCAAGATTGGTATCTGCACTTCGATGGCGACGGCAATCCGAAGACGGTCATCAAGTGCGACTCCCGCTTTCTTCCGGACGGAAGCCGCATCGTCGGTGGCAAGCTCGTCGATGCGATCGACGAAGACGGGAGATCGATTTGCGATCACCATTTCCTGATACCCGAATACAAGATTGCGGTATGGATGACCTATTCGCGGACCGTGCTTTTCGACTGGCGACGCATCGAAGATCACGTGCGCTCGGTCATGAAGACATCGCAGATCCGATAGACGGCATAGGGAGGTGAGTCATGAATGACAAGGACATGGAGATTCTTCGGTACTATGCCCAAAGGCGAAATCGCGAGCTTTACTGGAATTACCTCGCCAGACTGCCCAACAACGATGGCTACGGATCTCTTGCGCTCGGCGTTGTCAGGAACGACAACATGCCCGGCGCAACGGCAAATGCTTATGCACAGAGTTACGCAAAGGACCACAATGGGAAAGTCCTAAGCGAACGAGAATGGGATGACTTCGGTGTCGACCTGATGCAGCGCGACCTTTCTTTCAGGCAGATTCATTGGAAAAACGGGCAAGCCAACCTTGCGCTTAATCTGCCAGCATCGGAGGTCAAGCGCGCCCATGATGAAGCGTTCGATCATGCGGAAATCGACCCCAACGCCTGGACACCCCGCAAGCTCCTCGAAGCTGCCCATCGGCGCGACCAAGACAAAGCCGCGTGCCGCGCCGAGCTCGGCCTGCCTCCCTCGGACGAAAAGACCGAAGTGGAGGAGCTCTGGTCGACCATGCTCGACAATGGCTATCTCGGCATCGTTCGCGCGGGAAAGACCCTGGGTCGGAGCGGCGTTGATTGGTTCACGTCGCCTCATGAGCAAACGGGCTACGTCACCGACATGGGCAGCGCCTATCTCAAGGCCGCGCAGGAGCGCTCTTACGCCCGTCCGTACATCATCGGCGGCAACGAAAATTTCTTCATGCGCGAGCGCAACGGCCAATGGGTGGAGGTCGAACAGCTGCACACGGCCATCGGCTCGGAAACCGTCTACAAGGACGTCACGGAGCCCGAGATCGTCAGGCGACTCGAAGACACCTACCAGCTCAGGCTGGAGCGTGAAGCGGCACGCGAGGCATGGCACCCGGACGATCCGGCGGTGCTCCAGAAATCACCCCAGCCGTTGGCCGATCAAACGCCGCGCGCCACCTTCCCGAAGCCCGGCGACGATCCGGTCTACGCCAGCATCCGCCTCCAGCTTCCGCTGGAGGTCTCCGACGACAAGGCGGCCGAGGTGGCAGCGAAAGTGCGCGGGATCGGCGTGCATCGCGAGGACGCGCTGAGGTCCGTGGACATCGACGATGGCAACATCGTCTGCCGCGGCGTTCGACCGGGTGCGGAAATAGCGGTGCCGATGGACACGCACTCGCCGCCGAAGGAGGAAAGCATGGAGCTCGCCGCGCAGAGCGATGCATCGATGCTGCAGCAAATGCAGGCGATGGAGATGCAGCAGGCGCAGCAGATGGCGATGCAGCGCAGTGGGCCGGTCATGAGTATGTAAACGGCATCGCGCGCCGCTCTGCTACCGAAGGGGTGGGAGCGGACCGTGTCCGCGAACCCTCAGGCTTACCGACAGGCGAATGAGGCTTTGCATCGGTCGTGCGAGCGTTTGCCGCCCACACGATGACCGCAAAGCCTCATTCGCATTAGTCATGCCGAGGGTTCGCGGACACGGTCCGCTCCCACCCCTTCGGTAGGCCGGTCAGGGACGGGCTTGCGGTTGCCAACCGCCGCCCAGTGCCAGGATCAGATCCACGCTCGCATCCAGGCGCCGGCGGCGCAGTTCCAGATCGCCGCGCCCGGCGTTGAGCGCCGTGTTCGCCGCATCCACCACCGCCGGATAATCGGCCACGCCTTCGCGGTACTGGTTCTGCATCACGCGGTCGGACTCACGCGACGCCGCGGCGGCCTGCGCCTGGAGATCGGCCGCGCCGGCCAGCTGGCTCGTCGTCACCAATCCGTCTTCCACCTCGCGGAACGCGTCGAGCACGGTCTGCCGGTAGTTGGCGACCGCTTCGGCATAGGCGGCGTCGGCGTTGTCGACCTGCGCCTCCAACCGGCCGCCCGCGAACAGGGGCGCTCGCGCGTCGACGGTGCCTGTCAGACCACGCAGCACGCCGATGCCGGCGGCGAGGTTGATCGACGGCAACGTCTGCGCCTTGGCGACGCCGATGCGCGCACTGGCGGCCGCCATGCGGCGCTCGCTGGCGACCACGTCGGGACGGCGCTCCAGAAGGCTCGCCGGTACGCCGGCGGGAATCGACGGGACGGCCACGTCGAACGGCGCGGGGGCGATCGAGAAATCCGCGGGTGCCTTGCCCAGCATCACGGCGATGGCGTGTTCGAGCTGCGCACGTGCCGCCCGCGCGTCGGCCAGCTGCAGTTGCGCGGTGCTGGCGCGCACGAGAGCCTCCGCCACGTTGGCGCTGGACGCCTGCCCCTGCGCGTACTGGTTCTGCACCATCGTGTGCCAGCGCGTGCCGACGTCGGCCGCGTGTTCGAGCAGGGCGATGGTCGCGTCTTCCTCGCGCAGGGCGAAGTAGCTCTGCACCACGCGCGACTGCATCGAGAGCGTCGCCGCGTCGAGGTCCGCCTCGCTCGCCTGCGTGGCCGCGCGGTGCGCTTCCACGTCACGGCGGATGCGTCCCCACAGGTCGAGCTCCCAGCTCACGCCCACGCCGAAGTCGTTTTCGTTGCGACGACCGGACTTGAGCGTACCCGCGGTGACCGCCGGTACCGATGCGCCGCCGGCCGCCTTGGTCAACGCCTGGGCCTCGCGCACGCGTGCGGCGGCTGCGGCGAGAGACTGGTTGTTCACGAGCACCTGCGATACCAGCGCGTCGAGCGTGGGATCGGCATAGATGGCCCACCACTTGCCCGCGGGCAACGGCGTGGCCTGCCGGGCGCCCTGCGCCGCAGCCTCCTTGTAGGCCGCGGGCGTGGCGACCGACGGCCGCACGTAGTTCGGGCCGACCGGCGCACACGCGGAGACGGCCACCACCGCACCGGCGATCAACACGGTGCGACGCATCATGCCGACGGCCCCTTGCGGCCTACCGGCCACGCGGCGTCGCGCCGGGTTCCGAAGCTCTGAAACCATGAACTGGCCCACCTGCTGAATCGATCGAGATAAAGGTATACGACGGGCGTCGTGTACAGGGTCAACACCTGGCTCACCACCAGGCCTCCGCCCATGGCGATGCCCAGCGGCTGGTGCATTTCCGAACCGTTGCCGCGCGACACCGCGAGGGGAACCGCCGCCACCATGACCGCCAGCGAGGTCATCAGGATGGGACGGAAACGCAGTCGGCACGCTTCCTGGATCGCCTCGGCCGGCGTCAGGCGGCCCTCGCGGCTCGCCACCAGCGCGAAGTCCACCATCATGATCGCGTTCTTCATCACGATGCCGACCAGGGCGAAGATGCCGACGAGGGCGATCACGTCGAGGTCGGTGCGGAACAGCAGCAGCGCGAACACCGCGCCCACCGCCGCGGAAGGCAGCGTCGAGAGGATGGTGATCGGGTGTACGCAGCTTTCGTAGAGCACGCCGAGCACGATGAACAAGGTGAGGAAGGCACCGAGGACCAGCGCCGGTTCGCTGTCGGCCACCTGGCGCGCCGCGCCGGCGGAACCCTGGAGACTGCCGCGTACCGAGGTCGGCACGGCGAGCGCTTCGACCGCGCGCTGGATCGCCTGGCCGGCCTGCGACAACGACACGCCCGGCGCGCGATCGAACGACACGGTGGCGGCCACCGCCTGGCCGAAGTGCGAGATGCTGAGCGGCGCGTCGGTCTGGCGCACCTGCCCGAGCGCCGACAGCGGCACGTTCGCGCCGCCGGCCGCCGGTACGCGGAGCTGTGCGAAGGCATCCGGCGAACGCGCGTGCTCGGGGGCCACGCCCATGAGTACCGGAATCTGGTCCGACGGCGTGAACACCGTCGCCACGCGACGGTCGGCGAAGGCGTCGCGCAGCACGCCGTCGATCCGCGCGTAGGGCACGCCGAACTGCGCGGCGGTGTCGCGGTCGACGTCCAGCGAGGTCGCGGTGCCGTTACCGCCCACGCTGCCGTGCACGTTGCGCAGCTCCGGCAAGGTCGTCATCGCCTGGGCGATGCGCGGCGCCCACTGGCGCAGCAACGTGAAGGAATCGGCCTGGATGGTGTATTCGTTCGACGAACGGCTGCGCCGGCCACCGACGCGGATGTTCTGCACCGAGGTGACCGTGAAGATGCCGCCGGGGCGGTTCGCCAGTTTTGCGTTGAGGCGCGCCGCCACCTCGTCGGCGCTCGCGTCGCGCTCGCCGAACGGCTTGAGCGTCACGAACAGCGATCCCGAATCCTGCTCGGCGAAGCCCGCCGCGCTGGCCACGGCCGGATCGGCGCGCACCGTGTCGAGGAAGCCCGCCAGCTGCTCACGCACACGGGGAAACGACGTACCGGCATCGGCATCGAAGTCCCCCGTCAGCTCGCCGTTGTCCTGGCGGGGAAAGAAGCCCTTGGGCACCACGACGTACAGGTACACGCTGAGGGCGAGCACGCCCAGCAGCGACAGCATGGTCAACGGCGCACGGCGCAGGGCAAGGACGAGACTGCGGTCGTAGGCATCCTGCAACCTCGACAAGCCGCGTTCGCTCCAGCGATACAGGCGGCCGTGTTCGCGTTGCGCCCCGGCCGGCCGCAGCCATTGCGCGCACAGCATCGGCACGACCGTCAGCGACACCAGCAGCGAAATGGCGATGACCGTCGCCAGCGTCACCGAGAACTCGCGCACGAACAGGCCGACGTAGCCGCCCATCAGAAGCAACGGAATGAACACGGCGATGAGCACCGCGCTCATGGACAGCACGGTGATACCCACCTCGCCCGCGCCGACACGTGCCGCCTCGCGCGGCGGCATGCCCGCTTCGAGATGACGCGCGATGTTCTCGACCACCACCACCGCGTCGTCCACGGCGAACCCCACGGCGATGGTCAGCGCCATCAGCGAGAGAATGTCGAGGCTGTAACCCAGCGCATACATGACGATCATCGCGCCGAGCATGGCGATCGGCGCGACGGCGCTGGCGATCAGCGCCGCGCGCCAGTCGCGCAGGAACACCAGCATCACCACCACGACCAGCACCACGGCGAGGGCGAGCGTGTGCTCGGCGGCACCCAGCGACGCGCGCACGGTGGCCGCGCGATCGACGATGACGCCCACGCGCATGTCGCCCGGTACCGAGGCGCGCAGCACCGGCAGACGGCGGGTCACGCCGTCGATCACTTCGATGGTGTTGGAGCCGGGCTTGTGCCGCACGAGCGCCAGCACCGCGGGTTCGCCGTTGGCGAACGCCGCGGCACGCGTATCGCGCACGCCGTCGACGACGCGACCGACGTCGCCCAGGCGCACCGCCGCGCCGTCGCGCAGGGCGATTACGAGGGAACGCAGGGCGTCCGCGGAATCCAGCTGGCCGTTGGTGGCGACCTGCAAGGCGCGGTCGCCAAGCTCCACCACGCCGGTTGGCTGGTTCGCCACCGCCGATGCGATGGCATGCCGCACGTCTTCCATGCCGACGTCGCGTTGGGCCATAGCCTGCGGATCGAGCTCGACGCGGAACGCGGGCTCGGCACTGCCGACGATCTCCACGTCACCCACGCCGTCCACCTGCGCCAGCACCTGGGCGAAAGTGGACGAGGCCACGGCGTACATCTGGCCCGGCGTCGCGCGTCGCGAGGTAAGCGCCAGCACCATGACCGGGGCATCCGCGGAACTGACTTCGCGATAGCTCGGGCTGCCCGCCATGTCCGGCGGCAGGTCGCCGCGCGCGGCGTTGATCGCCGCCTGCACGTCGCGCGCCGCGCCCACCGTGCTGCGCGACAGGTCGAAGCTGAGGCGGATGTCGGTCTGGCCGTTGGCGTTGACCGAGGTCATCTCGGTCAGTCCCGCGATGCGTCCCAGCGCGCGCTCCAGGGGCGTGGCCACCGCGGCGACCATCGTCGCCGGGCTCGCGCCGGGCAGCGACGCCGATACCTTGATGGTCGGCACGTTCACCTCGGGCATGGACGCGATGGGCAGCAGCCGCCATGCGAGGGCCCCGGCGATCACGAGGCCGAGGCACAACAGCGTCGTCGCGACCGGCCGGTCGATGAACGCCCGGGACACGTTCATGCGCGGCGCACCTCGGCGCCGCGGGCATGGAACACGCGCTCGAAGGCGAGGTAGATCACCGGGGTGGTGAACAGCGTGAGCAGCTGGCTCACCAGCAGGCCCCAGAAGATGCCCACGCCCAGCGGATGGCGCAGCTCGGCGCCCATGCCGCCGCTCAGCATCAGCGGCAGCGCGCCCAGCATCGCGGCCAGGGTAGTCATGAGGATGGGGCGGAAACGCAGCAGGCTCGCCTGCACGATGGCGTCGCGTGGCGTGAGGCCCTGCTCACGCTGCGCGTCGATCGCGAAGTCGATCAGCATGATCGCGTTCTTCTGCACGATGCCGATCAACAGGATCACGCCGATCAGCGAGATCACGTCGAGCTCGAAGCCGCCGATCATCAGCGCCAGCAAGGCACCGATGCCGGCCGACGGCAGGGTCGAGAGGATGGTCAACGGATGCACGTAGCTCTCGTAGAGCACGCCCAGCACGATGTACACCGTGATCAGGGTGGCGAGGATCAGCCACGGCTGGCCTTCGCGCGACGCCTGGAACGCTTCGGCGGCACCTTCCCAACGCGCCTGCACGCTCGCGGGCATGTCGAGTTTGCGCCGCGCATCGTCCACGGCCTGGATCGCGCCGTCGAGGGCATCGCCGCGCGCGAGGTTGAACGACACCGTGGCGGCCGGCTGCTGGTCGATGCGCGTGAGTACCAGCGGCGCGGTGCGCTCGCTCACCGTGGCGATGGACGAGAGCGGCACGAGGGCGTCGCCCGGTTCGCCGCCCTTGGCCGTGCCCTGCGACGCGGCGAGGTAGATGCCGTTCATCGCGCCGCTCGCGCCGTCGGTGGACGGCATGGCTTCGAGGATGACGCGGCGCGGGTTGGCCAGCGACAGCAAGGTACTCACCTGCCGCTGCCCGAAGGCGTCGTAGAGCGCATCGCCCACCGCCGCGGCGGTGATGCCGTAGCGGCTGGCGAGGTCCTGGTCGACGCCGACGTAGGCTTGCAGGCCGAGGTTCTGCTGGTCGCCGGCGACGCCGTCGATGCGCTTCACGCCACGCAGCGCATCGACCACGCGCGGTGTCCACTGCGCGAGCTGCGCGGCATCGGCGCTTTCGAGCGAGAGCTGGTACTGCCCGCGACTGATCCGGTCGTCGATGGTGAGGTCGGGCACCGGTTGCAGGTGCAGGGTGATGCCATCGACCTTGGCCGCGGCCTCCGTGAGCCGTGCCATCACCGCGCCCACGCGATCGCGCTGCGAGAGCGGCTTCAGGTGGATCATCAGCTGACCGGTGTTGCCCGGCATCGCGCCGTCTTCGCCGCCGACGAAGGAGGCGACGCTGGCCACGGCGGGGTCTTGCAGGATCGCCTGGGTCAACTCCCGCTGGCGCCGTCCCATCGCGTCGAACGATACGGTCGGCGACGCTTCGGAAATGCCCTGGATATCGCCCGAATCCTGCACGGGAAACAGGCCGCGCGGGATCGCCACGTAAAGCACCACGGCCAGCACCGCCATGGCGCCGACGGTGGCGAGGGTCGCGCCCTGGCGCGCCAGCACCCAGGCCAGCCCGCGCTCGTAGCGCGCGAGCAGACCGTCGAGCCAGGCCCTGCCTTCGCGGGCGACACGGCCCTGCTCCGCCTCGGGTATGCGGCGCAGCATGCGTGCGCACATCATCGGCGTGAGGGTGAGCGACACCACGCAGGAAATCAGGATCGCCACCGCCAGCGTCACCGCGAATTCGCGGAACAGGCGACCGACCAGACCGCCCATGAACAGCAGCGGGATCAGCACGGCCACCAGCGACACCGTGAGCGACACCACGGTGAAGGCGATCTGGCGCGCGCCCTTCAGCGCCGCCTCGAGCGGCGCCTCACCCGCCTCGACGTAACGGGAGATGTTCTCGATCATCACGATGGCGTCGTCCACCATGAAGCCGGTGGCGACGATGAGTGCCATCAGGGTCAGGTTGTTGATCGAGAAACCCGCCAGGTACATCACGGCGAAGGTGCCGACCAGCGACAGCACCACCACCACGCCGGGAATCACGGTCGCGGTACCGTTGCCGAGGAACAGGAAGATCACGAGCACGACGAGCACGACGGCGAACACCAGCTCGACCTGCACGTCGCGCACGGCGGCGCGCACGGTCTCGGTGCGGTCGCTCAGGGTGGCGACGTCGACCGCCGCGGGCAGCGTGCCCTTGAGCTGCGGCAACAGCTGGCGGATGCGGTCGACCACCTCCACCACGTTGGCGCCCGGCTGGCGGCGGATGCGCACGACGATGGCCTGCGCCTCGCCGGACCATGCGGCCAGCCGTGCGTTTTCCGCGCCTTCGGCGACGCGTGCGACATCGCCCAGGCGCACCACCGCGCCGTCGCGATGGCCGACGATGAGGTCGCGGAAACCGTCCACGGTGTCCACCGGGCGATTGAGCGCGATGTTGGACGAGCGGTCGGGGCCTTCGAGGATGCCCTTGGCCTGGTTCGAGTTGGCGTCGCGGATCGCGGTGCGCAGGTCACCCAGCGTGAGCCCGTGCGAGCGCAGGCGCGATGGATCGGCCTGCACGACGATGGCCGGCTGCTGGCCGCCGTCGATGCTCACCGCGCCCACGCCGCTCACCTGCGACAGCTTGGGCACCAGGCGCGTATCGGCGAGTTCGCGCACGGTGCGCAACGACAGCGTGGGCGAGGTCAGCGCCAACGTCATCACCGGCGCGTCGGCCGGGTTCACCTTGCGATAGACCGGCGGCTGCGACACGTCGGGCGGCAGCAAGGGCGTGACCGCGTTGAGCGCGGCCTGCACTTCCTGCTCGGCCACGTCCAGCGGCAGGTCGAGGTTGAAGCGCAGGGTGATCGTGGAGTGGCCGGCCGTGCTGGTCGACGACATCCGGCCCAAACCCGGCATCTGCCCGAGTTGGCGTTCCAGCGGTGCGGTGATCGACGAGGCGATCACCTGCGGCCCCGCGCCAGGGTAGGCGGTGGTCACTTCGATGGTGGGAAAATCCACTTCCGGCAGTGCCGACACCGAGAGGAATCGGTAGCCGAACAGACCCACCAGGAGCACCGCGACGGCCAGCAGCGACGTCGCCACCGGCCTCAGGATGAAGGGACGCGACGGGTTCACGGATGGGCAGGCGGGGTCGGCGAGGAAGCGGCCGCCGCGGGGCGGCCGCACGTGGCGACGGCGGCCATCGGCGGCGCGTCGTTACCCGGGGTGGCCTTCACGGCGACACCGCTGCGCAGGCGATCGGCACCCTGGATCACCACGCTGTCGCCCGGCGCCACACCGGAACGGATCACGGTGGTGGCGGCATCCGACGCGCCGGTCTGCACGGGCGCCACGGCGACGGTGCCGTCTTTCTTCACCACGTAGACGAAAGCACCCTGCGCGCCCTGCTGAATGGCAGCGGACGGAACGAGGATGGCGTCGGCGATCACCTGCACGGGCAGGCGCGCCGTCACGAACTGGTTAGGCAGCAATTCGCCGCCCTCGTTGGCGAACTGCGCTTCCATCCGCACCGTACCGGTGGACGGGTCCACCTGGTTGTTGGCGGCGAGCAGGCGACCGCTGCCGATCGGGTGGTCCGGGTCGTCACCGTAGGCGTCCACGGGAATGCAGGTGTCGTTGCGCAGGCGATCGAGCACGTGGGGCACGTCCTGCACGGGCACCGAGAACACGACCTTGCTCGGCTGCGACTGCGTCACCGTCACGATGCCACCCGCGTCGCCGGGGCCGACGAGGTTGCCCGGATCGACGCGACGCAGGCCCACGGTGCCGCTGATCGGCGCCGTGATGCGCGTGCTCGACAGCTGCAAGTTGGCGGTGCCGATGCGGCCCTGTTCGGACTTCACCTCGGCGGCGTACTGGCGCACCAGCGCCTGCTGGTCGGCCACCCGCTGGCGCGAGATCGAGTCCTGCGCCAGCAGGGCCTGGTAATGCGTGAGCGTTTCCTGCGCGTTGGCGAGTTGTGCCTGGCTGCGCGCCAGGTCGCCCGTGGCGAGCTGGAGCTGGGCCTGGAACGAGCGCGGATCCACCTCGGCGAGCAGGTCGCCCTGCTTGACCTTCTGTCCGCCGGTGAAGGCCACGCGGGTGAGTTCGCCGTCCACGCGGCTACGCACCACCACGCTGTTCGCGGGCGTCACGGTGCCGGGCTGCGAGCGGTAGACCACGAAACCGCCCTGCCGGACGGCCGCCGTCACCACCGGGACGGCCTGCCCTTCCGTCGGCTTGCCGCCGCCGGAGCGGTGGCCGATCCACCATGCCAGCGCCACGATCGCCACCGCGATCAGCACCACCCACCCCATGCGGGACGATCGTTTCGTCATGACAGATGCTTCTCGTAGACGCGGTAACGTTTGTAGTCGCGGCCACCGATCGTCTCGATGATGTTCCGCATGCCGTCGTTATCCTCCAGGATCCACGACAGTTCCACCTGCTGCACGCCGCGCGCCACGAGATGATGGCGCACGGCGTCGATCACCAGGAAGGCGAGGCCGGGGCCCAGGGGCGTGTTATGGAAGCTGCGGCGCACGCCCATCAGCGGCACGCGCGAGGTCTTGGGGAAGCGCACCTTGAGGTTCCACAGCAGCTTCACCCAGTTGAACGGCGCCAGCTTGCCCTTGAAGCCGCGGATCACCTCGTTGACGTTGGGCAGCGCGGCGATGAAGGCCACCGGCTTGCCGCCCACCTCGGCGATCTGGATCAGCTCCGGCGAGATGAGCACGCGCAGGCTGTGGCCCAGATCCTTGAATTCGGCTTCGGTGAAGGGCACGAAGCCCCAGTTGTCGGCCCAGGCGTCGTTGAAGATGTCGCGCAGCGTGGCCATCTCTTCGTCGAAGCGCTTGGTGTCGAGGGGACGCACGGTGACCGGCTGCTTGGAACTGCGCAGCAGGCGGCCCATCACCTTCGGCTCCGGGAAGTCCGGCGCGATCATGTACGCCAGCATGTCCTTGGCCTTGGTGTAGCCGCAGCGCTCGATGTGCGCGCCGTAATACGGCTTGGCGTGGCCCATCATGAAGACCGGCGGCGTGTCGAAGCCGTCCACCAGCAGGCCCACCTCGTCGTTGATCGACAGGCTGAGCGGTCCGCGCACGCGGGTGACGCCTTCGCTGCGCAGCCACTCTTCGGCGGCACCGATGAGGGCGGCGAAGGTCTCGGGGTTGTCCTCGGCGTCGAGCATGCCGAAGAAGCCGGTGGCGTCTTCGTAACGCTCCAGGTGCAGGTAGTCGATCTGCGCGCTGATGCGCCCTACCGGCGTGTCGCCGCGGTAGGCGACCCAGCCTTTCCAGCGCGCATGCTCGAACCAGGGATTGGTCTTGGCGCCCAGGTGCAGCTTGCGCTCGAGCAGCAGGGGCGAGATCCACTGGGGATCCGAGCCCAGGATGGCGGCCGGGACCTTGACGAAACGATCCAGGTCCGACTTGTTCTCAAGCGGGGCGATACGCAACGGGGCGGAAGTGTTCAAGATCGTGTCCGTAATCGATGAAAGCCGCCCCCCTCAGGGCCGACGGGACGCCCCGGACGAGGGGATTCACGCCCGTCGTCGGGTCAGCCAGCGGCTTGGATGAAAGATAAGTGTAATTTGCCCGCCACCGATTTGGTATACGGGTGGGTATAGGAAATGGCAATGCGGGCGATCGCGCCGCACTCAAGGCACGGCGATACGGGGGGAATGATCCCCCGTGGCGGCGCGACGGGCGTCCCCCGTCGGGGGATCGACCCGCCGGACCGGATGCGATAAGGGCGGTCTCGTCGGCCTGTCGAAACGCGCGTGGCCGTCAGGGCGAGCGGTACCGGGCCACGATCGGCACCAGCGCCAGCGCGACCACGCCGGCCGCCGCCGCCACGTATCCGATATGCGCCAACCCCAGCGCCGGGATCGTCACGCCGCCCAACACCGCGCCGACCGCGATCCCCGCGTTCGCCGCCGAGACGTTGGTCGTTCCCGCCAGCGCCTTCGCGTGCTTCACCGAATGCATCACGCGCACCTGGCACACCGGGAACAGGGCCGTGTAGGCGATGCTCCAGACCGCCAACGAAACAAGGAACGGCCATCCCGTGCGCGCCAGCGGCAACGACACCGCCATGCCCAGCACGAGCAACGCGACGAACACACCCGTCGCACGCAACGGCGAACGATCCACCATGCGCCCGCCCAGCGCGTTGCCCACCAGCCCCACGGCGCCGAACCCCATCAACCACCAGCCGACCCGGGTCGACGGCACGCCCGCCAGGCGTTCGAGGATGTCGGCCAGATAGGTGTACGCGGTGAACATCGCCGTGAATACGACGACGGACAGCGCGACATTGGCGAGGAAATAGGGTTCGCGAAAGATCCGCGCCTGCTCGCGCAGATGCATCCTTGGCGCCCGCGCCACCGGCGGCATCACCGCGGCGAGGGCCAACGCCATGGCGCCCGACGCGGCCGCCAGGGCCCAGAACGCGATGCGCCAGCCCACCGCGTTCGCCACCAACGTTCCCAGGGGGATACCGAACAGCAGCGCCGCCGAAATGCCGAGGTACACACGCGACACCGCCTGTCCGGCTTTCGCGGGCCCGGCCAGTTCGGCCGCGGTCTCGCTCGCCGTGCCCCAGAACACCGGTAGCGCCAGGGCGGGCACGAAACGCGCCACGGCCAGCACCCACACGTTGGAGGCCACGGCGGCCAGCGCGTTCGAGGCGGCGAAGATGAAGAGGATGCCCACGAACAGCCGCTTGCGATCCAGGTGCGAGAGCGCGGCGGTGAGCGGCGGACCCGACAGGGCCACCGTCACGGCGAACAGGGTCACGAACTGGCCCGCGGCGGAAATGGAGATGCCCAGGTCGCGGGCCAGCGCGGGCAACAGGCCGACGATCAGGTACTCGGTGGTGACGATGAGGAAGGCGGCGACGGCGAGGATCGCCACCGGCAGGCCGCTGGCGGCCGCGCGGTCGGTCGTGGAAACGGCGGACATGGGGTGAACCGGCAAGGGGGATACCCCATGCTAGGCGATCATGAATGTCCCATTTCGGGAAATTGCTCTAGCCTTTGCGGAACCTAATTCCCGAATCGCCGCCATGCAGTCTCCCGAACGCCTCAAGGGTATCGGCGCCTTCGTCGCCACGGCGGAAGCCGGCAGTTTCGCCGCGGCCGCCGAGCGGCTGCACCTCACCGGCTCGGCCGTCGGCAAGGCCATCGCCCGGCTGGAAGCGCGCCTGGGCACGCGCCTGTTCGAGCGCACCACGCGTCGCCTCGAACTCACCGATGCGGGAACGGCCTTCCTTCGCGTCTGCACGCGCGTGCTGTCTGACCTGGAAGAGGCCGAGCACGTGCTGGCCCATGAAAGCGACGAGCCCACCGGCCGCCTGCGCATCGACCTGCCCGTCACCTTCGGCCGTCTCCAGGTGATGCCACGGATGCTTCCCCTCCTGCATCGCCACCCGGGCCTGCAGGCCGTCATCAGTTTCACCGACCGCTTCGTGGACATCGTCGACGAAGGCATCGACGTGGGCATCCGCATCGGCGGCCCCGACCTGTGGCCGGCCGCGCTTGCGCACACCTATCTCGGCCACGAGCGGAAGGTGTTCTGCGCATCGCCGTCGTACCTCGGCGCACACGGCACGCCCCACTCGCTCGATGCGCTCGCGCCGCACGCCGCGATCGTCTACGCCAAGCCCGACGGCACCGCGAGCCCCTGGCTCATCCGCCACGGCGACGGCCCGCTCGAACGCCACGCGCCCGAAGCGCGCCTCGTGCTGGCCAGCGCGGAGGCGCAGGTCGACGCCGCGGCGAGCGGCTTCGGCATCACGCAACTGCCTACGTGGCTGATCGGCGACCACCTCGCCGACGGACGGCTCATCGCCATCCTCCCCCAGCACGACACGGAAGGCCTGCCCATGCACGTGGTGTGGCCACGGGCGCGGCAATGGTTGCCGAAGGTCTCGGCCGTGGTGGATTACCTGGGCAACGCGCTCGAGGGCACGATCGCTCCGTGAATCCCCGGCCGGACGACGGCAAGAAATTGCGAATCGGTCGTCGCCATGGCGATGCATGTAGACGGCCATTCCGTAATGGGATGTGATGGCGACTCTATCCCGACCGCTTCGTGAGGTTCGCCGTGACGCTTATCCGCCCGTTGGTGCTTTCGTTGATGATGGCCATGCCCGCGGTATCGCATGCACTGACGGACAAGGGCACCTACAAGGCGCTGCCGAGCGAAACACCGACGACGTTCAAGCCGACCAACGATGCCTTCGACTACGAAACGCGCGATGTCATGATTCCCATGCGCGACGGCGTGAAGCTGCATACCGTGATCCTCGTGCCGAAAGGCGCGAACAAGGCGGGCATCCTGTTCACCCGCACGCCGTACGACGCGAGCGAGATGACGAGCGCCATCGCGAGCGGTCACCTCGCCGTAGCCGTGAGCCACGACGACGAGCCCAGCGACGTGCTCGTGCAGGACGGCTACATCCGCGTGGTGCAGGACGTTCGCGGCAAGTACGGTTCCGAAGGCGATTACGTCATGAACCGGCCGTTGCACGGACCGTTGAATCCGACGCCCGTGGACGACTCCACGGATGCCTACGACACCATCGACTGGCTGGTACACCACGTGCCGGAGAGCAACGGCCGCGTCGCCATCATCGGCATCTCGTACGACGGCTTCGAACCGCTCATGGCCATCGTGCACCCGCATCCGGCGCTCAAGGCCTCCGCGCCGATGAATCCGATGGTGGACGGCTGGATGGGCGACGACTGGTTCCATCATGGTGCGTTCCGCCAGCAGAACCTGGAATACATCTACGAACAGACCGCGTCACGGAAGAACCACTACAAGTGGCCGGCGAACTATGCCGACGATTACCAGTTCTTCCTCGAAGGCACTTCGGCGGGTGCCGTCGCGAAACGCTACGGCATGGAGCAGCTGGGCTTCTGGAACAAGGTGGTGGCGCATCCGGCCTATGACGCCTTCTGGTCGCAGCAGGCGGTGGACAAGATCCTCGGCCGGGAACCGGTGAGCGTGCCGACGATGATCGTCGCCAGCCTGTGGGACCAGGAAGACATCTACGGCGCGTTCGCCGTGTACAAGGCGATGGCGCCGCATGACGACGCCCACCGCCTCTTCCTCGTCGCGGGCCCCTGGTTCCACGGCCAGGAGATCGGCGACGGCAGCAGCCTGGGCGCCGTGCGTTTCGGCTCGAATACGGGCCTGTATTTCCGCCAGAACATCCTGCGCCCGTTCCTGGCGCATTACCTGAAGGATGCGCCCGACCTGCCCGCGCCGGTCAACGCCTTCGTCACCGGCGAAAACCGCTGGGAGACCGCGCCGTCGTGGCCGATGTCGACGGGCGATACGCTGAACCTCGTACCGGAAGCCGATCGTTCGCTCGCGCTCGCCCACGGCGGCCACGGCACTGGCACCGGCACGTCCGGTAGCGTCGAGTACGTATCCGATCCCACGCATCCGATTCCCTACCGGCCGCGGCCGGTCGGCCCCATGTCCGGCACGGGCTGGCAGCACTGGCTGACGAACGACCAGCGCGAGGCCTCCGCGCGGCCGGACGTGGCGACCTTCACGTCGGCCGTGCTGACCGCGCCCGTGCGCATCAGCGGCGCGCCACACGTGCACCTGGTCGCCAGCACGACGGGCACCGACGCCGACTGGGTGGTCAAGGTGATCGACGTCTATCCGGATCAGGTCGCGAAGCAGCCGGAGATGGGCGGGTACCAGCTAGGCGTGTCCATGGACATCTTCCGCGGCCGCTATCGCGAAGGCTTCACCACGGCGAAGCCCATCCAGGCGGGTGCATCATTGCCGTACGACTTCAGCCTGCCCAACGCCAACCACGTGTTCCTCCCGGGCCACCGCATCATGGTGCAGATCCAGTCGAGCTGGTTTCCGTTGTACGACCGCAACCCGCAGACCTTCGTGCCGAACATCCTGCTTGCGCAACCGGGGGATTACGTGACCGCCACCCAGAAAATCATCACGGGTGGCGACGCAACGTACGTCGAACTTCCGCTGGGCCGTTGATCGCGGGTGATCCACCCCCTGCGACGCCCCCCCCAAACCGCGGTGCGCCCGTTCCCTGGCGATCCGCCAACCAGGCCACTTCCGCCGAATCGGCATAGAGATCGCCTTTGATGATCGGTATCGATCGGCGTAGGTTGACCATGCACCAACGTTTCAGGACAGGATGTCTACGAGGCGCGCCATGCGCCTCTCACTCATGGAAGAGGAAACGCATCATGGCGCCGTCGCTCTGGTCCCTGCCCCGCGTCTCGCCCGCCACCGGCGATCTCGAGCGCAAATACCTGTTGAGCCCACTGTGTCCATGGGTTAGCGACAGTCCGCTCGATGCCGGCATCGACGACGCTTTCGCACGGTCCGCGTCCGCCATGGATGCCTACCTCATCCGCGACGATGGCGAGATCGTCGAACGGCTGGCCTACGCTCCCGGCGACGACGCGACCTGGGGCAAGGCGGGGTGGCAAAAGGCGCTGGCCGCCTTCGTGCAGACGAACGGTGTCCAGCTCAAGGCCGGCGTCGCCGGCAAAAAAGGCCTGGTACTCGAAGACACCGGCAATCGCCTCTGGCACTACGGCCATGATTGCCGGTCGTTTTCCACCTTGCCGTCGCCCGACAACTGGGTTCGCGCGCTTTGCCTGGAGCCGGTCGAAGTCCCGGCAGGCACGTCGTTGTGGATCGAGGTGCGGGACATCCGGACGCAACGTCTCTACGAACGCATCCGTTTCACCGCACCCGATGCCGGCGGCTGGATCCCGGGCTTGTGCGAAGAGATCAATCGGGCGAGCCGCTGGATCCGGGCAGGCCAGGGGTGGAAAGCCGAATCCGAAGACATGCCCGGCATCTTCATTCCCCAGCACTCCGACCTGGCCGTCACGCTGTCCACGTTCGCCGACGAAACGCAGGTGGTCGAAGCGGCACCATCGGTCCGAGCCACGAGCGGACCAACCCTGCCGGATTCACTCGAGACCATCGATCCGTTCTGGGCGAGTGACTTCCTACAATCCCACTTGGACCGACGCGCCGGCATCGAGGGGGAGGCGTCGACGAGTGAAACGCAATTGACCTTGCGAAAAGCACAGGCGTTCTGGAACGCCTACCGGGTATGGCTCGCTCGACAACCTTTCCTGACCTCAGCGACCAAAGCCGACGTGAGGCCCATGCAATGGAACGTCATCTCGGAGGAAAATAGCTTCCTTGCCTCGTTGGCGCCCCGTGAATACAAGGGAGAGTTCGTCTTTCCATACCGCTCTCGACCCTTATCGTTCGAGATGCCAAAAATTCCTCTTGATCCAGCGCTGGACGAGATTTGTTGGGAATTTCAGATTGATCGAAAGACGGCACTTCACTTGAACGCCAACGACCTGATGTTTCTTCTCAGGCTCGACGGCTCCGTCGATGTGATGTCTCTGAGGGCGCAGCATCTACGGGAGGAAGCCCACCTTCCCGGGCCTTGGAGCAGGGACGGCAATCCGCGACAGGTTCAACCTGGCCTGGTCCAGCCATGGAACGATTGCCGCTTCTATTACGCCGATCGGAGCATGTCGTGGGAGGGGCAGGGTCCGTGCCTCCGTCTGCAACCCACGTCAGGCGGCTCGTGGGAGCCGGGCTGGTACCGCGTGTACATGCATATCGCGGGAAGTTATGCGCCAGAGACGGCGTCCACCCTGTTGGGGGAGGCCGGCTTCTGTAGCAGGACCGCGCCGTGGGCCTCGATATCGTCGTTATCCATTCCCCTTAGAGCATTACGCTCGACGCAAACCGCTTACGAGCCGACCAGCTTGCTGTGCGAGGACTACGGCAACACCGCCGGCAGCGAGCTGTTCGATACCGAAGGCGAGACCGAAACGGGCGTCAATCCGCAGACCGGCCTGTTTCATGCCCACTATCCGGTCGCTACGCTTCACGCGCTCAATGGACGCGACGGCCAGCTCGACCTGACGCTCCACTATTCCGCGCGCCGAGGCAACGAAGCGGGCCTCGGCGACGGCTGGGCCTTTCGCTTTTCCGGATTCGAATATCGCGATCGCCGCCTGACCCTCGACTCGGGAGAGGTGATCCGCTTCACCGACGACGAGTGGGACGAGCTTCTCGAGGGGAAGACCGTGCGGCGCGCGCCGTGCTGGGTGAGCGCCGATACCGACGGCGATGATCTCTCAGGCATTGGACGCCTGATCGTCACTCATCCCTCGGGACGGATCGATACGCTGGTCCGCCCATCCGGTGACCGCACGGAAAGCAACCAGGCCTTCGTCGACCAGTGGAAAGCCCGAATCCAGACGGCCAAGTCGAAACTGTCCGAACCGGAGAAGAAAGAAGTCGATGCGTTGATGGCTCAGTACCAAAGCAACTGGTTCGATGTCCTCGTGCCTTTCGCGGGACCCATCAAGGCCGTGGTATCCAAAGGCATCGAAACCTATGTCGAGCAGCGGCGCGAAAGGGAAAAAGCCAACAGCCCGCTCATCAAGGAGCTGGAGCGCCTGCGCGACTACCTCGACCGTCCGTTCGGTTACTTTCTCTCGTCGACCATCGTCATGCCACAAGGTGGCCGCTTCGACCTGACCTGGCAGCAGCGCAGCGGCCAATGTCTGTTGAAGCGGATCGAATCCGGCGCCACCTGCCTGTTCACTGCGGATTATCCGGTCATCGCCGATCTGCTGGCCCGGTCGACGGTGACCATGTCCTGCTTCCCCGGCACCGGGAGCGAGATGTCCGTCGGCTTGACCCTGGAGCGACTCCTCCTGGTCCAGGCCTCGCGGCGCGATGGCGAGGTGATCGACAACGACACGGCTTCGTACCGCGTCACACGCTTTGAATACCATCATGTCGAAACGCTGGACCATGTCCTCGTGAGCGTCACGGACCCCGACGGATCCATTGAGCAGGTCATCTACCAATCCAACGTCATGGCATACCCGGATGCCACGCCATCCTTGCCGGCGGTTCGTATCCATTCCGTACGCGACCGTGGAAGCCTGGCGCGGCTCGCGAGGTACGCATACAGTCCCAACCATTACCTGACCCGATCGGGCCACTTCAGCACGACCATCGACCGTGGCGACGCGGGTTCGACGTACCTTGAATTCGACAAGCACCATCGGCGGGTCAAGGAAGTGCAAACGTCCGGTGAGGCCAAACAAACGACCGAATGGTCCTACGAGGAGGACGCCTCACCGAAGCGACTGGCCTATTCCCAGGTCAAGAGCATCACCACGACGTATGAGGACGGGGACGAAGACGGGGACGAGGACGCGTACGAGTACGAGAAGGCAAAGGAAACCGTCGTCCAGTCCTTCACTTACGACAACGCCGGCCGATTGACGCAAAGCACGGCCGCCGACGGCACCCTCACCCAATGGTGGTACTACCCCCGCGAGGGGGGCAACGCGAGCGACGGGATCGCCGAAGACAGCGTCGGCAGGGATTCATTGGCGGAATTGACCTGCCCTGCCTATCCCGCCGTCCAGAATGCATCGCTCTTGTCTTGCGCTTACGAATACCGCCACCTGGATGACGGCACGCTGCAACCCCATGCGCTGAAGTTCTACGGCTACACGCTCAACGCGGCCGGACGCTTGGAATCCCGGCGGCACGTCGAGCTGCGCGGCGTCATCCGGGACGGCAAGGTACTCAGGCTCGCGGCCGGTCGGCAATCGCCGGTCATCCAGATCGTGCAGACGATCCTGACCGATCCGGTCACCGAAGCGGGTCAGAGCACGTGGTCGGAGAGCAGCCAGACGACGATCTTGTGGAATGGCATGCGCAGCCAGACGCGCTATACCGGGACGTGGCGCGAAGACGCCACGCGACGGATCAAGAGCGTCAGCATGGAAACCGACGGCCGAACGGTGGAACAGCCTGAAGCGGAGACGTTCTGTCGTTTCACCCGCCATCTGCTCAGCCGACGCGACGGCGACAAGGTACTCCGGTGGCGTTGGCACGGCGAGGGTCGCCAGATGGTCGAAGGCGAATCCTGGCCCACGGCCAATCGACAGTTGGCCAACGTGGGCGGCATGGCCTGCGAGACCGAATACGACGGGCTGGGGCACGCCATACGGCGCACGGTCGACGGTCGGCTCGTCTACCGAGCGTATTACGACCACGACGCCCTGGTCTGCGAAAGTCGTTATGACCATCTGCCCGGCGGCCTTTGCCGCGCCCGCCACGGTAGCCTCGCAGCCCCGGCCTTTTCGCAAACCAGAACGCGCAACCCCGATGCCTTTGGCGAGGACGTCGATACGGAGACGGTCTCCGTCCTGCTAGGCGACCGCGTGGTCTCGACCATTGCCGAGCAGGAAACCGTCACCGCGTCCTGTGGTGTCGTTCATCGCAGAACGGTCTACGCTCCGGACGCCACGACCCTGAACACGTCTATCCGTCATTACGACGATCGAAGCCGGCTCACGCGTATCGAAAACGGCAAGGAAAAGCGCGCCATCACCATCGAGTACGACGATCTCGATCGTCCCGTCGCCCATGTCATGCCCGACGGCACACGCCTGGAACGGAGCTACCTCGGACTTACTCGTCAGGTGCAGCGAATCGACTGGGTGAAGTCGGCCAAGGAGCGGATCGCCCTAGGCGAGCAGGCGCAGGAAAGCGGTCGCCTGAGTCGACGCAAGGTCGGCGCGTACGCCTGCGAGTACCCTGCCGCGGATACCGTGCGCTACCCGGACGGCCGACAGGTCGTGCAGCGGGTGACTGGCCCGATCCGGGAGACGCGCCAGGATAGCGCGACAGGCAACCTTCTCGTCCGCCGATCCGTCGAGGACGACGGACGGACGGTGCGACTGACGTCCGGCACCGCCAACCAGGTGATCGACGGCATGACCCTGGGCCGGCACGAACAAGTGGTCGAAGGCCGCCCCAGGAGTTGGTCGCTTTCACTGACGCAGACCACGCCGCTCGGTTCGCGCGAGGGCGAGATACGTATGTCGCTGCAGGGCCAGCCCCTGGCGGTGACCTCGCTCGCCGGCACACGGACCCGCCTGTTCCGCGACGCGTACGAGCGCGTGGTCCGCAAGATCGATGAGGACGCCGATCGACGCTATATCTACGGCGACACCGGCCTGCTCGAGCGGCAGGAGGTGTTCGACGGCACGCGGCACCTGACGATGACGGTGACCCATGATCCGGCAGGGCGCGAAATCGAACGCGCTTATGTCGTCGACGGCGACGAGCAGGTGCGTTTCGGGTTCACCTACCAGGACAACGGCCAGCTGGCATCGAAGACGATGAGCCGCGCAGGGTCTGTGCAGACCACGGAAACCTACCGATACGATCCCCAGACCGAACGACTGCTCACGTACGCGTGCGATGCCGCCGATCCCGCCCTCGCCCCCACCGACGAGACTGGCAAGGCGTTCCGGTCGCAAGCCTTCGCCCACGACTCGCTCGGCAACCTGCTGTCGTGCACCACCGTCTACGTCGACGGGACCCAGCGCTCGCTCGGCTACGAGTACGACAAGGCCTCGCCGTGCCTGCGCCGGTTCGTCACCGTCGACGGCAAGAAGACCGAGCTGCGCTACGACGCCCGGGGTAACCTGCTGAGCGACGAGCGCGGGCGCTGCTTCGAGTACAACCTCCTCGGCCAGGTCGTGCGCGTCACCGACGGCAAGGGCACGGTGCTGGCCCGGTACGACTACGACGGCCTGATGCGCCTGTCGGCCGCGTACGACGGCGACAGCGGATACACCCGGCAACTGGTCTACGACGACAACCGCCTCATCGCGGAGACCTGGCTCGACAAGGGTCTCTCTCCGATCCAGACCGTCCGCTTCGACGGCGTCATGCAAAGCACCGTGAAGGACGGCAGGACGACGGTGGACTTCGCCTTCGTTGATCCGTTCAGCGGTACGCGCGGTATCGCCGGCGGCGACATGGTCACCTTCGGACCCTTCGGCGACCACTGCGGCTCCACGCCGTCGTCCGTGGGCTACAACGGCCAATGGCGGGACCCCGTGCTCGGCGGCTACCACCTGGGCAACGGCTACCGCTATTACGACCCCGCCGCGCGCATGTTCCACCAGATGGATACGCTCAGCCCGTTCGGCGAAGGCGGCATCAACGACCGGGCGTATTGCGACGGCGACCCGATCAACCTGCACGACCCGAGCGGGCACGTCCTGCTCAGCCGATGGGCGCAGCAGCAGCAACTCTCCGAACTCGATCGCCTGATCGACAGCCTCGATCCGCCGGACGATCCGCCGGAAGTCGACGACCGGCCCTGGTACGTTCGCGCCATGTCGTCGATCATCTGGGGCGGCGTGGCCATCCTCGCCAGCGTGGCCGCCGTCCTGCTGGCCATCCCCACCGGCGGCGCCTCGCTGGTCTTCGCCGGCGTCATCCTGGCGGCCACCGTGGTCTCGACCGGCATCCAGTTGGCGGCAGAAGCGATCCGGTACAGCCACCCGAAGATCGCAAATGCCCTGAGCTGGGCCGGCTTCGCCATGGACATGGCAATGGCGGCGCCGACCATCGTCAGCTTCACCGGCCGACTGCTCTCCTGGAGCGCCTCCCGGATAGGCAAGCTGGCCTCGCGCGTATCCGAGCGGCTCCGGCCCCCTCTGGGCGTCGGCTCGCGCGGCGGACTGCGCAACATGCTGGAGGGCGGGACGAAATTCCTGCCCATGCCGAACCGTGCCGCGTGGGCGCCCCTAAATACCGCTTCGCCGAAGCCCGTCACCAAGCCTTGGGTGGAAGCCCTCGGCGATCTCAAGTTCGGCAGCTCGCGTCGTTCCGCTACCTCCCTGCCAGTGGAGACATATGCCTCACGAGGGAAGCTGGCGGTCGAATCTACTTCACCCATGGGAGGAAGAAAACTCGGGTCTCTGCTAGGGGAAAATGCTGACACGCTGGACTTCACTTACAACATGACCTGCCTGCCACTGTTCTTCAGCTCGACGCTGGACAGATTGGAGGAAACGGCGGGAAACATCGTGGAAGCGGCCACGCCGGGCGATGTCATAGACGCACCATCGGGCTTTACCGTACCAACCTATCTGAATGTGCCGGAGATGCAAGGTGCTATGTCGTGACGTTGCGCCAGGACGCTCCGATTCACCGGGAATGTCTATGCGCCCCACAGATCCATCACTCGAGGAAGCGGACCCCTTCATGGGCGCGATGGCGAGCGAAGAGGTGACGGATGCGCAGGGAGGCGACATCCTGCCCGTCTATCTGTCGGTCGCACGGATGTGGGAGGCTACGTCGTGATGGACGTGCCTCCATGGATGCGTTCGCCCATAGTTTGGCGCTGGCATTGTGGGCTTGTTTGGCGGCAGACATCGATGAAGAGCAACGCGATGCACCTTGCCAGGCAAGTAGGGAGACGCCCGAACCGCGACCGAACGTCGAAGCCATGCCCCGATATCCTAAGGTTACACCCCAACAGGATCGTCCCCGCGGGTACCAGGGGGGATGTCCGAGAAGCACTCTCATCTCGGATAAGCCCTGATCCCTGGCGCGCTACGGTAGTTCGCCAAGCCAACGGCTCCGCGAGTCCAATTCATTACGCGCAACAGGGATCGCGGCCGCGAGCGAAGCGTCGCTCGTAGGACTCCATTCAATCTAGGCGGCATAGCGGCATTATGGCTACACCCTGAGACTGCGTTGTCGCCAATTCCCAGGCCTGCGCTTAAAGTCGCACCGTTGGAAAGAGGGAGCGAACGTTGACAATCGACGTACGCAGTGTTCGGGGAGACCATCCAGAATCGCTTTTTGCGCGCCCAGCAAGAGGCAGCATTCCACTTCTATACGTGTAAGAAAATCTAGTCTCGACGCAGTTCCGCTGGCGACATCAGACCCGGGGCCACCGGGCCCACCCGCGCTTGCTAAAGAAAATGTCCCGGGTTCAGCAACGGGTCTGCTCGGGACGCCAGAAGGCGCGCGTGTGGTGGTTCCGAGCGCGGCCGATGCCCCAGGAGTCTTAGATTACCTTCGCTCCCAAGGCTTCACCGACATCGAGGATGCACCCAACCGTCCAGTCGTTTCGGGAAACGACACGATGGAGGTTGCACAGCTCGCGTTACAAACGAAGATCGTACGTCTTTCCTATTCGGACGGTTCGGAGATCACGAACCTGACAGTCCCCATGGTCCCGCCGTATCTGACCCAGGCCGATCAAATAGTGCGTTGGACACTTCCCAGCCGGCGCACACGTTGACGCACCACTAGATCATCGAGCTGATGGCCTTCTTTGGTTTCGCACATGCATCGTGTGACGCAGTGCGCACTTTGGCTTCGTTGAAGGCGATGCATGAAATTCACCTACGTCATTGCGCGGAAAGGATTCGTAAGCGCGGCGAAAAGTTTGCGCCTAATGCATTGTCGCGTCGAAACCGATGGCATAGCGTTGTTGTCGTGATCAATCGGTCACGCGGAAGGCGGTCAAAGGAGGAACGCGCGGTCGGTCCAAAGGCCTCGATGTCGCTTCTGTTGGCAGCTATGGCTCGGTGGCCTGAAAAGCGAACGCTGCGGGTCACACGCGTCGGTGGCAGACCGCGTAAATCGTCGAATTCGGCCCGCGATGCGTCACGACTGGACGAAACACGGTACACGGACCTTACCAGCGAATTTCCTTTCTCCATCGCGCCGCCTAAAGCTTTCGGTCGAATCGTTGTCAGAACAATCAGGCGAGTGAGGTCGCCTATCAAGGACGTATACGTACGATCACACACGTGGACGAATGCCAACGTGTGCTCGTTAAGCATCCTCAGCGATGCTTGTCCATGGTCCACACCGGACCGATATGTGTAATCACATGGGGAGTCACTATGGTCATGCGAAATGCAGTCCTCGCGGCAATCATTGCCGCGACACTCGGAAACCCATCATTTGCCAACGACGTTCCCGCCGCGCGCAAAGCTGCAGTGCAACGTGCAATCGACTTGGCCACGCAAAATCCCGGCGCCTTCCAGCTCGCTAGACCGAACTCCGGCTTGCGGACTGCGATAAACGCAGCAGATCCAGGGGTCGGAGATACATTCACCGCTCGAGATGTAATTATAGACGAAGATGGTACCGAGCACGTTCGGCTAAATCGCTTCTACGCTGGACTACCAGTCATCGGCGGTGATGTCGTATCACATGCGCGCGCGGGGCAGCTTTTAAGCGCTGACTTGGGGCTTAGCACCACAAAGCGCCCGGCGCTTACACCGAAGCTGAGCCAGGACGAAGCTAAGGTGTTTGCTGCTGCCGCCTTTCCCGGCGTGATTACCGATGAACCGGAGACGACGCTCGTTTTATACGCCAGGGGTGTCGCTCCTAAGCTTGCATGGCAGGTTCGCGTTCTCGGTAAACGTAACGATGGGGTACCTGTAGGTGACATCGTGTATTTCATCGATGCGTCAACTGGCAAAGTATTGGGCTTGGACGACCAAGTAATGAGCATCGCCGCGGTAGGGACGGGCAAGAGTCTCACGCTCGGCGCAGTTGCCATACCCACAGATTCCGTCGCAGGTGGATTTCAGCTCGTCGATCCATCGCGAGGTGGCGGATCGATCTATGATGCGCACAACCGGGCTAACCCGCAGGACGTTTCTGCAGCTACTCTATTTGTGGATTCTGACAACACTTGGGGCAACTATCAAACGAGCGATAGAGCGACCGTGGCAGCAGACATTGCTTTTGGAATAGCAGCGACTTGGGATTACTATAAAAACACCCACGGACGAACGGGGATCTTCAACGACGGAAAGGGTGTCAGATCGTATGCCCATGTCGGCCAGGACTACTCGAATGCGTTCTGGTATGGAGCCACGAAGACCATGTATTACGGAGATGGAAATCCCGCAGACGGGTTTAGGCCGTTGGTTGCGCTCGACGTGGCGGGTCACGAGATGAGTCATGGTGTGTCGGCCGCGACGGCTGGCCTGGCTTACTACACCGTCAAGGACACTGGCGGCATCAATGAAGCAAACTCGGACATCTTCGGTACACTTGTCGAATTCAGTGCGAATGTAAAAGGCAAGCCTGGCAATTATCTTATTGGCGAAGATATTTACGCCGATAACCCTTCGCGAACTAAAGCTTTGCGGCTCATGTTCAAACAGGATGCCGACGGGAGGTCCTTCAGTTGCTACATTCCGGGTGGTTTCACGGCGGATAAAACATATAAAGGCGGCCCCTACGATCCACACTTCACCGGGGGTGTCGGCAATCGCTTCTTCTATTTGCTCGCCGAAGGCCCCGTCGTTCCAGCGGGGTTCAACTACGCTCCCAAAGACCTGGTCTGCAATGGCAACACCCAATTTGCAGGAATCGGAAGGGACAAGGCGGGCGCAATTTGGTTCCGCGCACTTACCGTCTACTTCACATCGACGGTGACCTATCCGGAAGCGCGCGCGGCAACGCTCAAAGCGGCCGGTGATCTTTATGGCACCAATTCTCCTGAGGCTAAGGCTGTTGCCACTGCTTGGAGCGCGGTTCTCGTGAATTGACTTCGGATGCCGGCCGAGGCGGGAGAGCCTCGGCCGGACAGGATGGAGGCTTTTTCATGCTTGCCCCCCCAACGTTTCGAGCCATCCAAAAGTAGAGAGATTCGGCGAAACTAAGCCCATCCAAGAGGTCGTTTTGCCGTGAAGAAATCGAAATTCATCGACGAGCAGATCGCGTTCGCGTTGCGCCAGGTCGAAGGCGGGACCGCCGACGACGAGACGTGCCGCAAGAGGGGTATTTCCGAGTCGACGTTCTACAACTGGAAGAAGAAATATGGCGGACTGGGCGTGACCGAGCTTCGGCGCCTGCGTTAGCTCGAAGAACAGAACCGCAAGCTCAAGCAGCTGGTCGCCGACCTGAGCCTGGACAAGGCCATGCTTGAGGACGTGATCCAAAAAAAGCTCTGAAGCCGGTGCAACGCCGGGCGCTCATCGGCTTTACAAGCTGGCCGGGCTCAATCTGCGCAGCAAGCGGCCCAGGCGCCGGAAGGCCGCTCGAGATCTGGAAGGCGGTCACCTCAAAGATCATCGCCTGCGCCAATATCTGTGTTAATGCACCTTTAGCTTGGACGGCGAACGAGTCGCTCGCGCCAAACTTTTGCCAATTTCGTTCAAAGTTTGGCGACGGCGCCAAACTATCGGCAAATGCATACCATGTCGAGGCCACGACGGAAAATGGCGCGCCCGGAGGGATTCGAACCCCCGACCAATGGCTTCGGAAGCCACTACTCTATCCGGCTGAGCTACGGGCGCGTGCTGAAGCGGACGGGCATTGTAGCGGGATTGCCGGGCCCGGCCTAGCCCGTTCTGCGGGCGGGCTCGATGCCGCCCGCCGCGGTGCGCACGCCCTCGCGATATCGCCGGCTGCACGGCAGCGTGCTGCCGTCGGCCATGTGCAGGCGGGCCTCGCCGGCGTCCAGGGGCTCGATCGAGGCGATCTGGCTCAATCGCACCAGATAACTGCGGTGCGCGCGCACGAAGGCGGCCGGATCGAGCCGCGCCTCCAGCGCCGCCAGCGTGCTGCGCAAGGGATAGTCCCGCCCGCGCACGCGCAGGTTCACGTAGTTGCCCGCCGCCTGCGCCCATTCGATCTCGGCGGTGGCCACGAGGAAGTCGCGGCCGAGCTTGCGCACGAGGAAGCGCTCGGGCCGGTCCACCGGCTCGACGGGCAGGCCTTCATCCGGTTCGGCGAGCAGGCTGGCTTCACCCTTCACCCGGCGGCCGAACCACTCCACGAGATGCGCCACGGCCACGATCAGGAAGAACGTGCGCACGTCCTTGAGGTATTCGTAGACGGCCGCCAGGCCGAGGTCGCCCGGATCGTAGTGCGCGCCGTTGAGGCGGTAGATCACCACGCGCAGGAGGTTCATGCCCACGACGTGGAAGGCGCACCAGGCCACGCTGCCCAGCATGTAAAGCGGCAGGCGGCGGCGCCAGGTATCGGCGTGCAGCGGCCAGCGATCGCAGGCGACGAGCAGGAACGGCAGGGCGATCAATGAGAACAGCATGCTGCTGAGCTCGTTGGTGGCGATCTGCCAGGTGGGCGCGTCGATCCCGTAGCGATCGGCGTCGATGCGCAAGGTGAGGATGTTGGTGACGGCCGAGGTGACAAAGACGGCGAGCCAGAAGGCCACCACGAACACACGACGGCGATGATGTGCGTGGGCGAGTTCCTGGCCGGGAAGTGTGGGGGATGCGCTCATGTGGGCATGCTACCCGGAACGGGCGCCTCGCCGTAGGCACGATCGGTGTTCGCCGCACGGCTTTCCTGCCGAATCCATCCATGTCACGCCTACACCGAAAGTCAGATCGAAATCGTCCATCGACTCGTGGTTAGCTCGACGTCCCCAGCAGGGGCCCATGGAAGCGACACGCACAAGGAGAACGCAGATGCGGTGCAAGCCGACGCCCGTGCCCCCACGGGCGCATGTGATCCACGACATGTTCGAATGCGCCACGGCGGTGGGCAAACACCATGTCGAGAGCGGCCACACGCGGTGGCTCATGGAAGGAAAAGGCACGCTCACCCTGTCGAACCGGTATCCCCGCTGCCTCGTCGCCCGATTCGAGGACTACGGCACGCTGACCATGCAGTCGCGACATGACCTGGGCGAGTACAGCCAGTTCACCCTCGACCTGGATACGTCCGGCCTCGGCGAGGATGCCCTGCTGAATACGCAGTTCGACGGTGAGGACATGTGCCACTCGATCGTCATCCGCAAGGGTTTCGAAAAGATCGTCGGCACCTGCCCCATGTCGGATGCGTGGCCGCGCAATCCCATCAACGAGTTCGTGATCGAAGTGGAAGACGCGGGCTGCCTGATCGTCAGGGGCGTGACGATCCTCGATGTCGGCCCCCTGCCGCGACGCCCGGAAAAAAAGAGGGCGCCTCCCGGCGCCCTCTTCCTCGTCACTTCGTCTTGTACAGCTCGCTGAGCCAGTCGGGCTTGCTCTTGTCCCGCTCCAGGTGCGGGTACTTCAGGCCTTCGTGGTAGTCGATCTTGATCGTCTTGTACTGGTCGAAGTTCTTCACCAGCAGCTCGATCGGGGCGGAGGTGCCCTTGGCGGCGGTGACGGCATCCTTCAGGGTGTCGCCGTCGAGCGACTTGCCGTTGACGGCGATCACCGTCATGCCCGGCGACAGGCCGGCGTTGAAAGCCGGGCTGTCCCAGCGCACGTCGGAGATGTCGCCCTTGGACGACACGCCGAAGCCCACCGAGTAGGTGAGGTCGGTGTAATGGCGCCGCGCCTCGACGGCCTTCACGGCGTCGGAGGGCTTGTCGTTGTAGACGAGCTTCCAGCCGCCGCGCTCGATGCCTTCGAGGTCACCCTTGTGGCCGTCGACGCGATCGCGCAGGTACTTGGCCCAGTCGTAAGGCTGGATGCCGTTGAGCGTGTTGGCCACGTCTTCGAAGGTGTACGGGTTGACCTTCCAGTCGCCGTCCTTCATGCCGAAGAACGCCTTGGCGAAATCGTCGAGGTTGTGCTTGTTCTTGGAAAGCTCACGCAGCTTGGTGTCGACGTCGAGCCAGATCATCTGGCCGCCCGAGTAATAGTCTTCGCTCATCTGGTAGTTGCGGTACGAGAGCGGGCGGCGCTGGGCGATGGTGGGATCGTTGGTGGTGTCCTGGATGTTGCGCCAGGAAAGACCCGGACGGCCCTTGTCGTAGGTAGCGGCGACGAAGGCGAGCAGGTCACGCGCCTGGTCCTGCGAAACGAGGCCCGAGCGCGCGGCAACCACGTTGCCCCAGAACTGGGTCTGGCCTTCGTACACCCACAGCAGGCTGTCGCCCATCGGCACGTTGAAGCTCGGCGTGGCCAGGTCGGCACCGCGACGGTACTTGCCGTCCCACGAGTGATTGTATTCGTGGGCGAGCAGGTCGCGACCGAGCCAGTTCTTCTCCCATTCGGTGAAGTATCCCGGCGCGGCGCTGTTCTCCGAGGAGCGGTGGTGCTCCAGGCCGATGCCACCGAGGTTTTCCGAGAGCGCCAGCAGGAAGTCGTAATGGTTGTAGTGTCGCGCGCCGTAGAGCTTGTCCATCTGCTTGACGAGGTTGCGATGGATCTGGAGCGCCTCGGGCTTGATCTCCAGCGACTTCGCATCGTCGGCGACGATGTTCAGGTGCACGGGCGAGCGGCCGTTGGGGTCGAGGTCCACGCGCTTGAAGTACTTGCCCGCGAAGACGGGCGAGTCGACGAGGTCGTCGAAGTCTATCGTCTTGAAGGTGACGGTGTCGCCGCTCTTGCTGGCCTCTTCCAGGGCCGAGCCGTACTGGAAACCGGCGGGCAGCTTCACCGAGGCGTCGATCTTCACCTGGTCGGCGCGATAGCCGGCCGGGTAGAGGGCCACCTGGTTCCACTGCACGTTGACGATCTCGGGCGTCATCACCACGCGGCCCTGGCGCGGGCTCTGCGGCGTGAGGGTCTGGAACTCCACCTCGACCGACGATGCGCCGGCGGGCACGTCGACGTGGAAGGCATAGACGTTGTACTGGTCACGCTTCCACTCGAGGCGCTGGCCGTTCGCGTGCACGATGAGGCCGGCGAACTGGTCGATCGGCCCGGTCGGCGAATGGTGGCCGGGAATCCACTCCGGGAACAGGAGGGTGAGCTTGCCGGGCTGCGCCGGGATGGTTTCCTTGACGCGGAAGATGCGACGGTCGAGGTCGGTGGCGTCGACGTCGAGTTTCAGGATGCCGGCGTAGGGCGCGTCCTGGATGGGCGGCACGTCGTCCGCGGCGAACGCGGCGGAAGCGCCGAAACCGGCCATGGCGGCCAGCAGCGCGGAAGCGAGAAGGGTGGATTTCACTGGGGTCTCCCGTGGAACAAAAGGCGCCCGGCCATTCCCTTCCGAGCGGATCGGCGCGCGTTCCCCTGTGGTTCGCGCAAGTGACCGATGCTAGCTCCGGGGGGCTGGCAGGCCCCATGCCAGAGGTCACGGTAGCCCCGCTTCCGGCGCCATGACGGGCCGACAGGATTTCACGAAAACCGGCGCGGTTTCACGAAACGCGCGAGAAAGAGCCTTATCCCGGGGATGCCGAAGCGACGAGGTTTCCTATAATGCCGCGGCCCGCCGCGTACCGTCGGGCGCGAAATCCAGGAAACAGGGACCCAAGGACTCATCATGCACACTTCGGTACTCAAGGCGACCGTCGCCGTCGTGTTGCTTTCGTCACCCTTCGCCGCTCTCGCCGACTCCGCGTCCGTCACCCAGACCGGCGCGTTCGTGTCGGTCACCGGCGGCAAGTCGCACTTCAACGTGGACCGAGATCCATCCGCGCTCGACCCGAAGGACGACAGCGACGGCACGGGATTCGACGTGCTCGGCGGCTATCGCTGGGTGGTGGCGCGGCCGTTCTCGCTGGGTGTCGAAGGTGGCTACGTCAACCTCGGCGACACGACGTGGAAAGGGCACTACGGCGGCCTGTCGTCCCAGTACGACGCGCGCGCGAAAACGAAGGTCGACGGCATCCTCGTCGGCATCAACGGCAAGTGGGATCTCCCCTACGAGCTCACCGTGACCGCCCGCGTCGGCGTGTCGCACATGCGTGCCAGGAACCACGAAACGGACATCGGGGGATTCATCTTTCTGGCACCCGTCACGACGCAGACCAGCCATTCGACGAACAGTAACCGCGTCTACGGCGGCGTCGGTTTCGGCTATGACTTCAACGAGAACATCGGCCTGACGCTCAGCTACGACCGATACGGTTACAAGACGGGAGGCCCGCACGATGCCGGCCACACGGCACACGTAGGCCTCCTTGGCCTCACGGCGGAATACCGCTTCTGGTAAGCGGGTGGAGGGTCGGCGCGTCGCTCCCGCTCCCTCCGGATGATCAATGGTCTCTGCTCCACTCGAAGTCGCGTTGCAAGAAAGCCCGCGCCAAACGTCTACGAGTGATTGATATACGCCGGGCATATGTGAAGAATGACCGACTTCTCGGGGATCAATGCCGCGCCAGTCGCGGCTTCACTACGGATACAGGGACTCGTCATGCAAATCTTCCGAACGGTAGCCGCCGCTACCACTCTTATTCTGTGCTCCGCCGTCGCACACGCCGACGTTGTCGATGGACTGTTCGTGCACGCCAATGCGGGCATGTCGCACACCAGCGCCAACTACGGTCCGCGCGACGATAAGAGCGACCACTCCCTCGGCTTCCTGCTGGGGTATCGCTGGAGCCTCGCCGATACCTATGCGATGGGCATCGAGGCGGGTTACAGCCGCCTGGGGAATTTTGGATCGAGCGACATTTCGCCGCAGACCCTCCCCCTGGGGGGAACGGGTACGTCCGTCACCTTCCCCGCTGGAAGCAGCTGGCGCCTGCGAGCCAGGGCAACGCTGCTCGGCGCGACGATGAAATGGAACGTGTCAGGCCCCTGGACGATCCTCGCGCATGCCGGCGCACTGCATTCACGCGCGACCGTCGACGAGGAATTCGATTTCTCCGGGCTTTCCCGGACTCGTCATACGGTGACCACCCACGGAGGTATCTACGCAGGCATCGGCTTCGGGTACGACGTGACTACCCACCTGACATTCGCCCTGAACGCTGACGCGTACAAGATCAAGTTGGAAAATGGCTTCGTCGTCGGCCAGCACACCAGCTACATACGCACGCTCGGCGCATCGGTCGAATACCGGCTCTGACGAAAGCCCCCCGAATGTGGGAGCCGGAGAGGTCGGCTCCCACCCTGGGCTCAGGACTTCGACGGGATCTTCAAGCCACGCTGCACCGCCGGCCGCGACATGCCGCGCTCGAGCCACGCCGCGACGTTCGGATAATCGTCGAAGCCCACGAGTTCACGCGCTTCGTAGAAGGTGATGAGGTTGTTCACCCAGCCGAGCGTCGCGATGTCGGCGATGGTGTAGTCGTCGCCCATGATCCACGTGCGACCGTCGAGCCGCTTGTCGAGGATGCCGAGCAGGCGCTTCGACTCGCCGACGTAGCGTTCCAGCGGGCGTTTATCCTCGAAGGCGCGACCGGCAAATTTGTTGAAGAAACCCACCTGCCCGAACATCGGGCCGATGCCGGACATCTGGAAGTGCAGCCACTGGATGGTTTCCCAACGTCGCGCCGGATCGCTCGGGATGAATCTGCCGGTCTTCTCGGCGAGGTATTGCAGGATCGCACCGGATTCGGTGAGGCCCATCGGCTTGCCGCCCGGGCCGTCGGGATCGACGATGGCCGGAATCTTGCCGTTGGGATTGAGCGATTCGAACTCGGGCGACTTGCTCTCGTTCTTCGTGATGTCGACGAGGTGCGGCTCGTAAGGCAACCCCAGCTCCTCGAGCATGATCGACACCTTCACGCCGTTGGGCGTGTTGAGCGAATACAACTGCAGGCGATCCGGATGCGCCGCCGGCCAGCGTTGCGCGATGGGAAAACCGGAGAGATCGGCGGTCATGGGGGGCATCCTTCGTGGGAGAGAGCATCGAAGGTAGGCGCCCGCGCCTGCGTATTCAAGCGAGGAGGCGCCGCACACCGCGACACCTCCCTGCCGGCTCACTCCAGGTCGCCGAGCTTGTCGTCCATCTTCGGCGCGGACAGCCAGTGGGCGATGTCCTCGCCGATGGCGTTGGCCGTGCGCACGAGCACCGAGCAGCTTCCCTTGAAACCACCAAAGGCCCCGCCCATCGACGAGCGCCGGTCCTTGAAGCTGCCCACGACCTTGCCGTCCTCGTAGAGCTTGCCCTTCACGGTGATCGACTTGCGGTGGCCGATGAATCCGTTTCCGTCGGACATCACGTCGGCGATCTCCATCCAGAGCACGCGTCCCGGCTCGGTGCCATCGACCTTCTCGGCGAAATTCACCGTCGTGCCGGCATTCAGGGCGCTCTCTGCCACGGCCCTCGGCATCTCGCCATCGAGTTTGCACTCCTCGAGCACCGCCTTGGGAACCTCGGCATCTTCGTTGAACCCCATATGCCTCTGGATCGTCACGATGTCGGCGGCGAACGCGGCCGGCGTGGCGGCAAGCACGAACAGCACGGTCAATGCGCTCTTCTTCACTTTGATTCTCCCTTGTGATCCATCATGGAAACCGCGGTTTGAGCATCACGGGCATCTTCGTCACGATGCGCCCGTTCACCGCCAGGAGGCGGCGCACGACGATGAAGCATTCCTTGTTGGTGATCCTGGACGAGACTTCGTAATCGCCGCCGTCGTCCACATGGAACTTGGCGTCGATGGGGCCGCATTTCTGGATCGTTCCCGGTTCATACTTGTTGCCCGGCGTGTCCATGCGAAACGAGAAGAACGCATCGACGTCCTGGTCGGCTATCACGTAGTGCTCGTCGGCCAGCCGCGTGGGTTCTTCATCGTCGGGCATGCCGATACGGACACGATTTCCCGGCCACAGGAGGCCATGGGCCACCATGTCCCCGCGCTTGTCGCCGGGTTGTTTCTCGGGTCGGATCATCAGGTCGCCCGCGCCGCCGATGAGTCGGATGCGCGCGCGGGGCCCACTCGTGGGCTCGGAGGCTTTCGGAAGCAAGGCTGTCATGCAGCCGGACAGCATCACCGCCGTCACGGCGGTTGCCAGCATGGCGTGTAACTTCATGTTTTCCCCTGTAGCGTGATAGCGGACGAAACCGGCGTGCGGTTTCGTCCCGGCCCAAAGCTAACACGAAGCCCGGGGGCAGTGTCAGGGGACGGCGGAGCCTAGCCGCGATTGAGCTTGCTGTGGCGTACGCCGTAGGTGAAGTACACGATCAGGCCGATCGCCATCCAGATCGCGAAGCGCTCGAAGGTGATCCACGGCAGGCCCCAGATCAGGGCCAGCGAGAACAGGATGCCCAGCGGCGCCACGAACCAGACGGCCGGCGTGCGGAACTTGCGCTCCAGGTCCGGCTTGCGCACGCGCAACACGAGCACCGAGGCGCAGATCAGGATGAAGGCGCTGAGCGTGCCGATGTTGACCAGCTCGGCCACTTCGCCGATGGGCAACAGGCCGGCGACGACGGCAGTGAATACGCCCAGGATCATGGTGGGTCGGGCGGGCGTGCCGAAACGCGGATGGACACGGGCGAACCACGCGGGCAGCAGGCCGTCGCGCGACAATGCGAACCAGATGCGTGCGGCACCGAGCATGAAGGCGAAGAGCACGCTGATCACGCCGATGACGGCGGCCACGGCGATGATGTTGCTGATCCATGGCAGGCCGATGGCGTTGAACGCGTCCGATACCGAGGCCTCGCCGCCGAGACTGGTGTAGGGCACGATGCCGGTGAGCACCATCGACACGGCGATGTAGAGCACCATCGCCACGGCCAGCGAGAGCAGCACCGCGCGGGGCAGGTCGCGCTGCGGGTTGCGCGCCTCTTCGGCGGCGGTGGTGAGCGTGTCGTAGCCGAATACCGCGAAGAACACCACGCTCGCTCCGGTGAGCACGCCATGCCAGCCGAAGTGGCCCACGCCCTTGTCGTTGACGATGCGCTCGGGGATGAAGGGGTGCCAGTGCGAGGCGTCGATGAAGAACGCGCCCACGCCGATCACCAGCGCCACGCCAAGCACCTTGATGCCGACGATGAGGGTATTGAGACGGGCGCCCCACTCCGTGCGTACCGAGAGCATGATCGCCACCAGCAACGAGATACCCGCGGCGATGACGTTGAAACGATGGCCGTCGGTGGGGGCGGGCACCGGGTCGGCGAAGCCGACGCCGAGCGAACCCAGCGCGTGCTGCCAGTAGTACTTCATGGTGTCGGCGCTCATGCTCTTCTGCGCCCACTCCGGCAGGTGCACACCGGCCGTGGCCAGCAGCACCTGCACGTAGCCGGACCAGCCGATGGCGACCACCGCCACCACCAGGGCGTATTCGAGCAGGAGGTCCCAGCCGATGATCCATGCCGCGCCTTCGCCGAGCACCGCGTAGCCGTAGGTATAGGCGCTGCCGGTGACCGGAATGAGACCGGCGAATTCCGCGTAGCACAGTGCCGCGCAGGCACTGCCCAGGCCGGCGATGATGAAGCTCAGCGCCACGGCGGGACCGGCGTTCATGGCGGCCTGCTGGCCGGCGAGCACGAAGATGCCCACGCCGATGATGCCGCCAATGCCGATGGCGGTGAGTTGCCACAGGCCCAGCACGCGGCGGAAATCCCGGCGCTGGCCGACTTCCGCCTGCAACTGCTCGACGGATTTGTGGCGAAGGAACTTGGCAAGCGACATCGGAAGATCCCAGGGGCTCAATGGGCCGGGATCATAGCGGGCGGGGGCGGGTCGTGTCGTCGGGCGGGTGCAGCATCGAGGCTCCGGCCAGCCTTGGGTTCGCCGATACGATCGGCTCCCACCCTTCGGTAGACACGTGGCTACCGAAGGGGTGGGAGCCGATCGTATCGGCGAATCCGACGGAGCGGTAAAGCCTCAGCGGCCGTCCACGGCCCTGCGTCCCAAGCGCGGATCATCCGTAAAAAACGCATCGATACCCGTGGCGAGGTAGGCACGGATTTCACTCACCGAGCCCTCCTCGTTGCGCTCCGCGTCTCCCGCACCGTTGCGAAAATCCGCAGCGAGGAAGTGATTCTCCGGGCGGAAGGTATACGGATGCACCTCCAGCCCCGCCGCATGGGCGTCCTTGACCAGCGACGACGCCGGCGCCAGCTTCCCGTCCTTGCCCAGCGGAATGATGCTGCGCGTGGACGGCCCGATGGCGTCGGCATAGGCGCGGATCGTCTTCAACCCGGCCGGGGTCATCATCGCGCCATAGGTGATGCCGGGCTGGTCGGCCGGGTGCTCGGTGGCGTCATCCATCAGCTGGAGCAGGCGGACGTTGGGGTGGTTCTTGCCGAGTTTGTCGTGGAGATACTTGAGGTTGCCCACCTCGAACGACTGGATCTCCACCGGCGCGCTGCGCGTATAGGCGTGCGCGGCGAGCGTCGCGAGCACCTTGTCTTCCATGGGCAGGCCGATGCCATGGAAATAGGTGGCATGCTTGATCTCGGGAATGATGCCGATGACCCGACCGCGCGCCGAGGCTTCCGCCGCCACGAACTCGATCATCTCATCGAAGGTGGGCACGGCGAATTGCCCGTCGTAGGTGGCATTGCGCTTGCGGATCTCGGGGAGGCGCTCGCGGGCACGCAGCGTTTTCAGCTCGGCCAGGGTGAAATCCTCGGTGAACCAGCCGTCGATCTTTACGCCGTCCACCGTCTTCGTGGTGCGGCGCGCGGCGAATTCCGGATGCGAGGCCACGTCGGTGGTGCCGCCGATCTCGTTTTCATGGCGGATCACCAGCACGCCGTCCTTCGTCGAGACGAGGTCGGGTTCGACGAAGTCGGCGCCGTCCTCGATGGCCACCGCGTAGGAGGCTAGCGTGTGCTCCGGGCGCAGCGCGCTCGCGCCACGATGGCCGATCACCAGCACCCTGGCGGCGATGGGGCGGACCGATTCCGCGTGCAGGGTCATGACGTGCGCTCCGATCAGCAGGGCAAGAGCGCAGGAGGATAGAGCAATCCGCTTCATCAGAAATCCGCCGAGAGGGTCACGAAACTCTGCCGCGGGGCACTGGCGTGGAAGGCCAGGGCACGTCCCTGCGGGTCGGTGGCGCCGAACGCCGTGAGGTTGGTGGCGTAACGATGATCGGTGAGGTTCGTGACATTCAGGGCGAGGGTCAAGGCCTTGAGCTGGCCGACCGCGCCGAAGTCGTAGCTTGCACCGAGGTCGAACGACGTGGCGCCGGCGACGCTCTGGTCGTTGGTATAGGTGTAATAGCGCTTGCCGGTGTACTTCCCGCGCAGGCTCGCCGACCACGGGCCGACCGTGTAGCTGACCTCGCTCGAGTACAGGCGCTTGGGCGTGTCGACGGTGGTCTTGTCCTTCACCGGCACGACCTGGCCGTTGGCGACGTAGTTGTCGTCGTACGTCGAATCGTTGAACGAGGCCGAGTTGTACCACTGGAATCCGCGGAACGGCTTCCAGATGAAGGTGAACTCCGCACCGCGGCTGGTGACCGAACCCACGTTCACGAACGCCGTATTGCATTCCGGGCGCGTGCCCTGCTCGATGCTGGGGCAGGGATTGAGCGAGAGCAGGCGGTTGTCGAACTTCACGTCGTACAGCGCCACGGAGGCCTCGTACGACTGGCCGATGCTGCGGAAGCCGCCGTCGATGGTGCGCGATTGCTCCGGATGCAGGTTCGACTTCGTGCCGTCGAAGGCGGTCTGCGACACCAGCAGCGGTCCGCTCGCGCCGCCGCCCTGGAAAGCGGCGATATTCTTGGCGTACGACAGGAAGAACTCCTGCCCCGGCGCCACCCGGAAGGCCACGCCCGCCTGCGGGAGCAGCGACTTGCCGGCCTTGAGCGTGCCGTTAGCCATGGGGCTTTCCACGCCCGGGGCCTCGCGCGCGGTCATGGTGGTGTGCGGACTCTTCACGCCCACGTCCACGGTGAGGCGATCGTCCAGGGCCTTGAAAGTGTCCTGCAGATAGGCCTGCTTGGTCGTGATCACGTAGTCCTGCGCGAACAGCCGGCGATCCGGGTCGGAAAGGTAACGGTCGTCGCTCACCGGACCGGTGATGTCGTAGAAGTTGCGCTCGACGTGATGATCGTTGTGCTCGTACCACAGGCCGCCTTCCACGTGGTGCGCACCGAGGTCCCACGAGAGCGAGGCGATGGCGCCATCGCGGTTGATGGTGTAGTTGGTGCTGCGGATCGAGATCGGCAGCTCTTGCTGCGTGCCCGGATACGACGGCTGGCCCGGCGACCACCAATGGCCCTGGCCCGCGTTCTCGTGGTGATAGACCTGCGTGTGCAGCGTGGCGCCCTCGGCCACCGTGAAGTCGCCGGCCACGTAGTAGAGATCGTCGCGACGCAGGGCGCGGCTCTGGTAGTAGGCGTCGTCGATGTTGTCCACGCCGCCGGAGAAACCGCAGCGGGCATCCTTCACCCCGCCCTTGGTATATGCGGGCGCACAGTAGGCCGCCGCGAGCGCGCGCTGCCAGTCCGGGGCATAGAGGTTCCAGTCCCAGCCGAGTCCGCGGCTCAGGCCGCTCTTGGACAGGTAGGCGTAGTCGGCCTGGCTGGTGCGCGAGGTGTCGGCGAAGCCCGTGATGCGGTTGCCGTCGCCGAACTCGTAGACGGCCTTGCCGTTGAACTGCTGCGTGGTGGTATCCGAATTCGGGCGGGCCCACATGTCGGCGTCCGCGTGCACGCCCGAGAGGTACATCGAAAACCCCTTGTAGTCGCCGGTATCGATGCGCGCATAGGTGCGGCGGTTATGGTCGCTGCCGAAGGTCTGCGCCACCTTGCCGCCGAAGGTCCTGGCGGGGTCGGCCGAGAAGTACTGGATCGCGCCGCCGAGGTTGCTGGTGGAGGCGGTGCCCAGTGCGCCGATACCCTCGGCGAGCTCGACGGTGGCCATGTTCTCCGCGATCAGCGCGCGCGAGATGTTCAATCCGTTGTAGTTGCCGTAAGCGTTGTCGCCCAGCGGCAGGCCATCGAGCGTGTAACCCAGGCGGGTGGTGTTGAAGCCGCGCAGGGTAATCGACTGCGACTCCTCGTTGGCGCCGAAGGCATCGTTCGACTGCACCGACACGCCGGGCAGGCGGTTGAGGATCTTCTGCGGGCTGGTACCCGGCGGCAGCACCTTTTGGTCCTGCGGCACGATGCGCTGCACCTGGCGGGTCTCGCCCTGGCCGATCACCGATACCGTCTCGAGGTCCTGGGTCTTGGGCGGGGTATCGTCGTCGGCGTGGGCGACGAAGGCCAATGCGCAGGACAGCGCGAGGAACAGGGGGCGGCGGCAAAGCTTCATCGGGGCGAACCTGAGGATGGAAAACCCCGCAGATTGGCGATGCGATGTGTACGTTTTCTTACGATGGCATGCGATCTTGCTTGCCGCGTGACGATCCTGCGACGCGGGTATCGATTTCACGCACCCGAGATTGCAACATCGTGCCGTCACCATGACGGGCTCGATCACACCCAGGGGAATGCCATGCGCCGCGCCGCGCGACTCGCCGCCATCGTGCTGACCGCCTTCGCCGTCCAGGCGAACGCCCATCGGGTGATCGTGTTCGTCTGGGACGGCATGCGTCCGGACGCCATCAGCGAGGACGACACCCCCCACCTGACGGCCCTGGCCCGGCGCGGCACGTTCTTCGCCGACCACCACGCCACGTATCCCACCTTCACCATGGTCAATGCCTCGAGCTTCGCCACCGGATCGTTCCCGGGCACGATCGGCTTCTACGGCAACCGCTTCTGGGCACCGGGCGCCCATGGTTTCGACGCCAAGGGCGTACCCAGCGACTTCGCCGCGCCCATCTACACCGAGGACTACGCGGTGCTCCGCGCCCTCGACGACCACTATCGGCACGACCTCCTCCAGGCGCCGACCCTGCTCGAGCGTGCGCGCAAGGCGGGACTGACGACGGCCGTGGTGGGCAAGTCCGGCCCCGCCTTCCTCCAGGACATCCACGAGGGTGGCACCCTCCTCGACGAGAACGTGGCCCTGCCCCTGGCCTTCGCGAAAAAGCTGGCCGCGGCGGGATTCAAGCTGCCCGCCAACACCGTGCACGCCTACGACGCCGACCGCTTCCAGCTCGAGCCCGACAACGGGGCGCCCACGGCGCAGTTGCCGCTGGTGACGCTCAAGGACGGCGCCAGCTCGGATGCGTCCGATGGCTCCGGCGCACCGCCCACGCCGTCCAACGCGTACCTCATGGAGGCGTTCCTGGGCTACATCCTCCCCGTGGAGAAGCCCGACGTGAGCTTCGTCTGGCTGCGCAATCCCGATTCCACCGAACACCTCTACGGCGTCGGCTCGCCCAACTTCCACCTCGCGCTGCGGGCGCAGGACGAACTGCTCGGCAAGCTCGAAGCGAAGCTGAAGGAGCTGGGCATGGCCGACGACACGGACCTGGTGATCGTCTCCGACCATGCGCACAGCAACGTGTCCGGTCCCGCCGATCGGTTCCCGCTGCGCGACATCGCCGACGGACGGGTCGGCCGTCCGGATGCGGAGTGGGGCTATTCGGTGTCCGGCTCGGTGCGCCTGGCCGATGAAATGACTCGCGCGGGCTTCACCGCCTACGACGGCTTCGGCTGCATCTATGCGCCCGTGATGTCGGGCATCCGCGCCGACGGCACGCCGCTGCGACCCACCCGCTTCGACGACGACGGCCGCCTGTGCGGCAAGCCGGGGCCATACACCACGCCCGCCTACAAAGTGCCCGCGGAGATCACCGCCGGCGCCTTCGTGATCGCACCCAACGGCGGCAGCGAATACCTCTATCAACCTTCGCACGACCGGGCCAAGGTCATCGAAGCGGTTCGCTTCCTGCAATCGCGCGAGATGTTCGGCGCGATCTTCGTCGATGCGCGTTACGGACGCATTCCCGGCACCTTGCCGCTATCGGCGGTGCACCTTGCGAACAAGCGTTCCCCGGACATCGTCGCCAGCTACGACTTCGACGCCGACGCCGTGGTACAAGGCTTCAAGGGCACCGAGTACACCAGCATGTCCAACGAGCGTGGCATGCACGGGAGCTTCAGCCCGGTGGATGTGCACAACACACTGATCGCCAGCGGACCGGACTTTCGCGAAGGGCTGCGCAGCAGTTTGCCGAGCGGCAACGTGGATCTGGCGCCGACGCTCGCGGCGATATTGAAGCTCGATCTCGGCAAGCCGGATGGGCGCGTGCTTCGCGAAGCCTTGCGTGGGCGCGACGGCGACGGGTTGGCGGTGAAGGCCGTGGATGTCGCCAGCGACGAGGCGACGGGATTGGATATACGACGAATCGACGGATCGTCCATGGAGCGGTCCACCTATCGCTTCGTGCTGAAGACCAGGCAGGTGGACGATAACGGCAGGACGTATACGTATTTCGACCAGGCCAAGGCCGAACGGCGTTGACGCGATAACCGGCTTCCTCGCGGCGGGCCGGGATCCACGGCGAAGCGCTCGGCTGTATCGACACCACCCCACATCTGCTAGCTTCCGCCCCGAAACTCACATGTCACGGACACCGAAAATGTTCAAACCCCTCGCCCTGGCCACCCTCTCGGCTGCCCTGCTCGCCGCCTGCGCGAGCACGCCCGCCGATAAGCCGGCCACGCTCGCCGACGGCGCGACGCTCGACCTCGCCATCCTCGAGACCACCGACGTCCATTCGAACATCCTGTCGTACGATTACTACAAGCAGAAGGACGACCCGTCGCTCGGTTACGAGCGCGTCGCCACGCTGATCCGCCAGGCCCGCAAGACCTTTCCCAACACCGTGCTGTTCGACAGCGGCGATACCATCCAGGGCTCCGTGCTGGCCGATTACCAGGCCATCGTGAAGCCGGTCGGCTGCGACACGGAACTGGCGATCTACAAGGCGATGGATGCCGTGGGTTACGACGGCGGCACCGCCGGCAACCACGAATTCAACTACGGCCTGCCCTTCCTGGCCCAGGTCACCGATACGTCGATGAACGTCGACGGCGTGACCGCGCGCCAGTGTGCCGGACCGAAGTTCCCGCTGGTGCTCTCCAACGTCTACAGCACGCGCGACGGCCAGCCCATCTTCAAGCCGTGGACAATCGTCACGAAGAAGGTCGAGGTGAAGACCGCCTCGGGACAGACCGTGCCCACCGAACTGAAGATCGGCATCATCGGCTTCACGCCGCCGCCGATCATGGACTGGGACAAGCGCAACCTGGCCGGCAAGGTCACCGTCGACGGCGTGGTGGAAGCCGCGAAGAAATACGTGCCCGAGCTTCAGGCGCAACATCCGGACCTGATCGTGGCGATCCTCCACGGCGGTCTCGACACCTCGCCCTATACCCCCCATATGGAGAACGGCGGCTGGTACCTCGCCGGCATTCCCGGCATCGATGCGCTGCTTCTGGGCCATTCGCATACCGAATTCCCGGGGCCGCGGTACGCGGGCATGAAGGACGTCGATGCCAAGCGCGGCCTCGTGCGCGGTGTTCCCGCGGTGATGGGCGGATTCTTCGGCAAGGATCTCGGCGTCATCCAGATGACGCTCAAGCGCGAGGGCGATCGCTGGGTGGTGCAGAAGGACGCCAGCCATAGCGAGGTGCGGCCCATCTGCGCGAAGAAGGGCGAATGCGTCGCGCCGGACCCGGCCATCGCGCCCATCGTGAACGAAGCGCACGAGGCCGCCATCGCTTACGTCAACACGCCGATCGGTGCCGTCGACCACGACCTCTCCAGCTACTTCGCCGACGAGGGCAACATGACGGCGCTGTCCGTGGTGAACGCGGCGCAGATCGACTACGCACGCGACGAACTGGCGCGTTCGCGTCCCGACCTCAAGGACGTGCCCGTCATCTCCGCCGCCTCCGCGTTCCGCACGGGCTTCGGCGGGCCGGACGACTTCACCGACGTGCCCAAGGGCCCGCTGACGATCCGCAACGCGGCCGACCTGTATTTCTACCCGAACACGCTCGCCGCGGTGAAGATCGACGGCGCGGGCGTGAAGGCGTGGCTGGAGAAGTCGGCCTCTCGCTTCAATCGCATCGATCCGTCGAAGGACGGCGAGCAGCCGTTGATCGGCCGCCTGCCGGGTTACAACTTCGACCAGATGCAGGGTGGCGTCACCTACACCATCGACGTGTCGAAGCCGGAAGGCGAACGCATCGGCAACCTGCGTTACAAGGGCAAGCCGGTGAAGGACGACCAGGCGTTCATCGTGGTGACCAACAACTACCGGGCGAACGGGGGCGGCGATTTCCCGGGCATGAAGGGCGATTCCGTCGTGCTCAACGCGCCGGACGGCAACCGCGAAGTCGTCATCCAGTGGGTGCAGTCGAAGAAGACGCTCACGCGCAAGGACGTCGAAAAGCGCTCGTGGTCGTTCGCGCCGTTGAAGGTGAAGGGCCCTGTGACGTTCACCTCGGCCTCCGGGAAGGAAGACCTCGCGAAGTCGTTGGGGTTGGCGGTGCGGCAGGTGCGCGACAACGGCGACGGCACGGCGGTGTACGCCATCGATCTGTCGAAGCGCTGAGGGACCTCGGCGACCGGGGCCCTGGGCTTCCCCTGCGTACGCAGGAGCGACGGACTGGAATCGTGCAGCTCGTCGTTCCCGCGTAAGCGGGAACCCAGCGCCTCGGTCTACAGGATTCGCCATAGCGTCGATCGGCTCTTGACACCCCGCACGCCCCAGGCATACCGTCGAGTCATGCACGCTTCCGCGCCCGCGCTGATTACCTTCACGGCCATCACCCCGGCCGGCGCGTTCGCGTCCGTCACCACCACCGCGACGACCACCACCACGACCACTACGGTCGGAGGATCGGAGACCGCGCGCGCTTAGTTCCACGTCGCTGCCGGCCCCGACCTCCCGCAGGACGGGACGGGCGCCGAAGCGATCCCAGGCCGAACTCCCCCCTGACGCGAACGAAGGGCCTCTCACCCGGAGGCTTTCATCGTGTACATCGCCAACGCCATACCCACCCAGGTACCGCGAGCCATCGCGGATCCCATCGTCGTCGACCTCGGCCTCGTCGGCCCCGGCAAGGTCGGCAGCGCGCTGCTCGCGCAATTGCGGCTCGCCGCCCCCCGACTGTTGCGCGAGTGCAACATGCAGCTGCGCCTGCGCGCCGTCAGCGACAGCCGCCACATGTGGCTCGACTGCGACGACGACGCGCTCAACGGCCGCACCCACGGCGCGCAAACCTGGCGGCCGGCCGCACTCGACGAGTTCGCCGCCTACGTGGGCAGCCGTGGCGGCCAGCTCGCCGTGCTGGCCGATTGCAGCGCCAGCGACGCCGTCGCCGACCGCTACGCGGGCTGGCTCGCCGCCGGCATCCACGTGGTGACCCCGAACAAACGCGCCGCCAGCGGACCGCTCGAGCGCTGGCGGCGTATCGCCGAGGCCTCGCACGCCAGCGGCGCCCGCCTGCACTACGAAGGCACCGTGGGCGCCGGACTGCCGGTGGTACGGACGCTGCGCGACCTGCTCGATACCGGCGACGAGCTGGTCGCCGTCGAAGGCATGCTCTCCGGCACCCTGGCCTGGCTGTTCAACCGCTTCGACGGCTCGCGGCCCTTTTCCGCCCTGGTGCGCGAGGCCCACGCCCTGGGCTATACCGAACCCGACCCGCGCGACGATCTTTCCGGCATGGACGTGGCGCGCAAGCTGGTGATCCTGGCCCGCGAGGCGGGCCTCGCGCTGTCGCTGGACGATGTCGAGGTGGAGAGCCTGGTACCCGCCGAACTCGCCGAGGGCGATGTCGACACCTTCATGAAGCGGCTCGACCGGCTCGACGCGCCGATGGCCGCGCGCCTTCGTCCCGGCGGCGTGTTGCGCCACGTGGCGACGCTGGAAAACGGCCGGGCGACGGTCGGCCTGCGCGTGCTGGATCCCTCGCACACGTTCGCCCACGCACGCCTCAGCGACAACGTGGTCCGCTTCGCCACCCGTCGTTACTGCGACAATGCGCTGGTCGTACAGGGGCCGGGTGCCGGCCCCGAGGTCACGGCCGCGGCGGTCTTCGCCGACCTGCTGCGCGTGGCCGGCGCCATGGGAGTAAAACGATGCGCATGCTGAACGAATCCACCCCGCCCCGGGCCCGCGCGGACGTCGCGACGGCCGAGGCCTACGCCAGTGTCGGCAACGTCGGCATCGGTTTCGACATCCTCGGCCACTGCGTGGCCGGTGCGGGCGATCGCGCCGAGGTGCGGCGCATCCCCGAGCCCGAGGTGCGCATCGCCGGCATCGATGGGGTGGTCACCGACCTTCCGCTGGCGGCGCGGGACAACACCGCCGGCGAAGCCCTGCTTTCGATGCGGCGCGGCCTCGGCCTGCCCTTCGGTTTCGAGCTGACCCTGCACAAGGGCATTGCGCTGGGCTCGGGCATGGGCGGTTCGGCCGCCTCCTGCGTCGCCGCGCTGGTGGCCGCCAACGCCCTGCTCGACGAACCGCTTTCCCGCGACGCCCTTTACCCGTTCGCGCTCGATGGCGAAGTGGTGGCCAGCGGCAGCCGGCACGGCGACAACCTCGGCCCCATGCTGCTCGGCGGCCTGGTACTCGCCACCGATACCCGCCTGGTGCGCATTCCCGTGCCCGCCGAATGGCATTGCGCGCTGGTGCACCCCCACGTGGTGCTGGAAACCCGCAAGGCCCGCGCCGCGCTGGCGGGCCACTACGCCCTCGGCGATTTCGTGCGACAGAGCGCAAACCTCGCGCTCGTGCTGGCCGGCTGCTATCGCGGCGAGGCCGCCCTGGTGCGCGAAGGGCTGGCCGACGTGCTGGTCGAGCCACGCCGCGCGCCGCTGATTCCCGGCTTCGCCCGGGTCAAGCAGGCGGCGCTCGACCACGGCGCGTTCGGCGCCAGCATCTCCGGGGCCGGGCCCAGCGTGTTCGGGTGGTTCGCCGATCGCGCGTCGGCCGAGGCGGCCGGCGCGGCGATGCGCGCGGCGTTCGCCGACGAGGGCCATGCCGCCGACGTCCTCGTGGCGCCCATCGACGGCCCCGCCGCCCGGGTGGTGTGACGATGCGCTACGTCAGTACGCGTGGCGGCGCCCAGCCGGTCACGCTTTCCACCGCCATCGCCGCCGGCCTCGCCCCGGATGGCGGCCTGTACGTGCCCGAGGCCATGCCCAAGGTGACCCGGCTGCCCGCCGACGGCTACCTCGCCAGCACGGCCGCCCGCATGCTCGCGCCCTTCTTCGAAGGCGATGCCCTCGCTCCCGAACTGGAGGCCATCTGCGCCGAAGCCTTCGCCGCCCCCGCGCCCCGGCGCGAGCTGCGCATCGACGGCGCGCACCTGCTCGAGCTGTTCCACGGCCGCACGGCCGCGTTCAAGGACTTCGGCGCGCGCTTCCTCGCCGCCTGCCTGCAACGACTGCGCCGCGACGAAGACCGCCCGCTCACCATCCTGGTCGCCACCTCGGGCGACACCGGCGCGGCGGTGGGCGCCGCTTTCCACGGTTTGCCCGGCATCCGCGTCGCCATCCTCTATCCCGACCGCCGCGTCTCGCCCCGGCAGGCCCATCAGCTGGGCAGCTTCGGCGGTAACGTGCGCGCCCTGCGCGTGGAAGGCAGCTTCGACGACTGCCAGCGCCTGGTGAAGGGCGCGCTCGGCGACCCGGCCCTGCAGGCCGACGTGCCCATGTCGTCCGCCAACAGCATCAGCCTCGGCCGCCTGCTTCCCCAGATGGCCTACTTCGGCCACGCGGCCCTGCAAGCCGGTGGCCCCATGAACACCATCGTGCCCACCGGCAACCTGGGCAATGCGGTGGCCTGCCTCTGGGCGCGTTCGATCGGGCTTCCGATCGGCGAGGTGGTGTTCGCCTGCAACGCCAACCCGACCCTGCCGGAGTTCTACGCCGGCCAGCCCTACCGGCCCCGCGACGCCGTGGCGACGGTCGCCAACGCGATGGACGTGGGCGCGCCGAGCAACGTCGAGCGCCTGCGCCACCTGTTCGGCGATGACGAGGCCGTCCGCGCCAACGGCCGGGCCTATGGCGTGGACGACGCGCAGATTCGCGACACCATCCGCCGCCATGCCGCCAACGACGGCGAAGTGTTCTGCCCCCACACGGCCACCGCCGTACATGTTTTCGAACGCCTGCGTATGGAAGGCGACCGCCGCGACTGGACCCTCGCCGCCACCGCGCATGCGGCGAAGTTCGATACGGTGGTGGAGCCCCTCGTGGGCCGTCGCATCGACGTACCCGACGCCCTCGCCGCGATGCTCGCCAGGGACGCCTCCGCCGAGCCGATGGCGGCGGATGGCGGTGTTTTCTCGGCGTGGCTGCGCGGCTGGTGAAACGCCCCCGCGGCGATGCATACCAGTGCTGCCGATGCGTGTCGTACCAAGGTCCGGCGCCGCCGACCAGTGCATGGATGTCTAGCCGTCCAAACGTTCCTAGGAAAAATACTTTCAACGGAAAGTGTTGACACCCACCGAACGCGTGGCTTACGTTCGACTGCATGACGCAGCGCAGCAGCCATGGTCGCTTTGCCTTGAACCGACTTCCACGAGTCGACGGCGAGCTGCGTCTGGGCGGCGGTCTCCTTCTTATTAACCTTGTACTTATTACCTGCGGAGGTGCGGGCTAAGGGCAAGTGTCCAGGTAAAAAGAAAAACGACCTGAAGACTCCCAAAACCCCGCACCCGACAACGGATGCGGGGTTTTTTGTTGCCTGGCCCGCCTTGCGAGCGGAGCGAAGACATGAATCCAGCACATGGCAGTAACGACACGACCGAGGCCGAGGTAGGCCGCGTGCGCATCTTCGACACGACGTTGCGCGACGGCGAGCAGGCCCCGGGCTTCTCGATGGATCGCCGCGCGAAACTGCGCATGGCGCACGCCCTGGAGGAATTGGGCGTCGACATCATCGAGGCGGGATTTCCCCAGGCATCGCCCGACGATTTCGCGGCCGTGGCGGAGATCGCGAGGTCGCTGAAGACACCCACGGTGGCCGCATTGGCCCGATGTCTGCCCGACGACATCGACAGTGCGGGACGGGCGCTGGAAGGCGCCAGGCATTCACGGATACACCTGTTCCTCTCCACCTCTCCCCTGCATCGCGAACACAAGCTGGGGAAAAGCAAGCAAGAAGTGATCGACATCGCCGCAACGGCGATCCAGCGCGCGAAAGCCCTGGCACACGAAGTCGAATTCTCCGCCGAAGATGCCCTGCGCACCGAGCCGGATTACCTCGCCGAGATCTTCTCGGTGGCCGTGGAAGCCGGCGCCAGCGTGCTCAACGCGCCCGACACGGTCGGCTACGTCACCCCCTCCGAAATCACCGAGATGTTCACCTACCTGCGCGCGCACGTGCGCGGCGCCGACAAGGTGATCTTCTCCGCGCACTGCCACGACGACCTCGGCATGGCCGTGGCGAACAGCCTGGCCGCCGTGGCCGCCGGCGCGCGCCAGGTGGAATGCACCATCAACGGTATCGGCGAGCGCGCGGGCAACGCGGCGCTCGAGGAAGTCGTGATGGCGCTGCACACGCGACGCCCTCTTTACAAAGCGGACACCGGCATCCAGACGCGCCGGCTCTTCCCCACCTCGCGCCTGCTCGCCGAAGTCACCGGCCAGCCGGTACCGCGCAACAAGGCCATCGTGGGCGACAACGCGTTCGCGCACGAGTCGGGCATCCACCAGCACGGCATGCTCAAGCACCGCGGCACCTACGAAATCATGAGTCCGCAGGATGTCGGCGCGAAGACCTCGCTCGTGCTGGGCAAGCATTCCGGCCGCCACGCGCTGCGCCAGCGCCTGGTCGAACTCGACTACGACGTCGACGAAGCCACGCTGGATACGGTGTTCGAACGCTTCAAGGTGCTGGCCGACCGCCAGCGTTCCGTGACCAACGACGACCTCACCGCGCTGATGGGCGCGTTCGAGGACGACACGCAGGCCGCCGTCGCGGCCCAGTCCTGAAGGAGCACATCATGGAAGCCCCCGCCCATCTCTGGCACAACGGACGCATCAAGGCCTTCGCCGATGCCACCGTCCACGTCGGCGCGCACGCGCTGCATTACGGTTCGTCGGTGTTCGAAGGCGTGCGCGTCTACGCCACGCCCGACGGCCCGCGCTACTTCCGCCTGGAAGAACACACCGAGCGCCTGTTCCATTCGGCGCGCGTCTACGACCTGGCGATGCCGTACGACGCCGCCACGATCAACCGCGCCTGCCGCGAGGTGATCCGCGCCAACGACCTTCCGTCGGCATACGTGCGCCCGATCGTCTTCCGCAGCGGCTTCACCTTCAGCCTCGCGCCGTCGCTGGACACGGCGGTGGATGTCGCCATCATCGCCCTGCCCTGGAACGCCTACCATGGTGCCGATGCCATCGAGAAAGGCGTCGACGTCTGCGTGTCCTCGTGGAACCGCGCGGCACCCAACACCTATCCGAGCGGCGCGAAGGCCGGCGGCAACTACCTCAACAGCCAGCTCATCGCCCGTGAGGCGGTGAACGCCGGTTACGCCGAGGGCATCGCGCTGGGCACCGACGGCCTGCTGAGCGAAGGCGCGGGCGAGAACCTCTTCATCGTGCGCAAGGGCGTGATCTATACGCCGCCGGCCGCCTCGGCCATCCTCTGCGGCATCACCCGCGACACCGTGCTCACGCTGGCCCGCGAGCGTGGCTATACCGTGGTGGAACAGCCGCTGCCGCGCGAAATGCTCTACTTCGCCGACGAAGTGTTCATGACCGGCACCGCGGCCGAAGTGACCGCCGTGCGTTCGGTCGACCGCAAGCCGGTGGGCAGCGGCCACCCGGGCCCGATCACGCGCCAGCTGCAGGCGGATTTCTTCGGCCTGTTCGACGGTCGCACGGAGGACCGCTGGGGCTGGCTCACGCCGGTGGACGAAGTCGCCGCCGGGAGGGCCGCCGCATGACGCCGCGCACGCTGCTCGACAAGCTGTGGGACGCCCACCAGGTAAAGGCCGAGACGGCCAGCACGCCGGGCGTGCTCTACATCGACCTGCACCTCGTGCACGAAGTGACCTCGCCGCAGGCGTTCGACGAACTGCGCTCGCGCGGCCTGAAGGTGCGCCGCCCCGACCGCACGCTCGCCACGCTCGATCATTCCACGCCTACGCTGCCGCCCGACGCGGATGGCCGCCGCCCGTACTACACGAAGGAAGCCGAGAACCAGGTCGCCACGCTGGAAGCCAACGTTCGCGAGTTCGGCATCGACCTCATGGGCTGGGATAGCCCGCAGCGCGGCATCGTGCACGTGGCCGGCCCCGAGGTGGGCGCGACGCAGCCGGGCATGACCATCGTCTGCGGCGACAGCCACACCGCCACGCACGGCGCGTTCGGTTCGCTGGCGTTCGGCATCGGCACCACCGAGGTGGGCCACGTGCTGGCCACGCAGTGCCTGCTCCAGCGCAAGCCCAAGTCGCTCGCCATCCACGTGGACGGCGCCTTGCAGCCCGGCGTGACCGCGAAGGACCTGATCCTGCACATCATCGGCGTCATCGGTATCGGTGGCGGCACGGGACACGTCATCGAGTACACCGGCGACGCCGTGCGCGCGCTGTCGATGGAAGAGCGCATGACGGTCTGCAACATGTCGATCGAGGCGGGCGCGCGCGCCGGCCTGATCGCGCCGGACGAAACCACCTTCGCCTGGCTCGAAGGCCGCGAGCGCGTGCCGAAAGGTGCTGCATGGGATGCCGCCGTCGCCTATTGGCGCACGCTGCCCAGCGACGAAGGCGCCACCTACGACCGCGAGGTACGCATCGACGCGTCGACGATCCAGCCGTCGGTCACCTATGGCACCCACCCGGGCATGGTCGTGTCCATCCATGCGCCGGTACCCGCGGCCGCCGACGCCATCGAGCAACGCGCGCTCGACTACATGAAAGTGAGCGCGGGCAAGCCGATCGCCGGCGAGTCGGTGGACGTCGTCTTCATCGGCAGCTGCACCAACGGCCGCCTGTCCGACCTGCGCGACGCCGCCGCCATCCTGCGCGGCCGCCGCGTGGCCGACGGCGTGCGCATGCTCGTCGTGCCCGGTTCCGAACAGGTGCGCCGCGACGCCGAAAGCGAAGGCCTGCACGAGGTGTTCCGCGCCGCCGGCGCCGAGTGGCGCCAGCCGGGCTGCTCGATGTGCATCGCCATGAACGGCGACCTCGCCCAGCCGGGCCAGCTCGTGGTCGCCACCAGCAACCGCAATTTCGAGGGACGCCAGGGCAAGGGCGCGCGCACCGTGCTCGCCAGCCCGCTGGTCGCGGCCGCATCCGCCGTGGCCGGTCGCGTGGCCGATCCCCGCGATTACATGAACCAGGAAGCCGCCGCATGAGCGCCAACCCACCCCTCACCTACGTGCATTCGCGAACGGCGGTGCTGCGCGACGAGAACATCGATACCGATCGCATCATCCCCGCCCGCTTCCTCACCACCACCGAGCGCACGGGCCTGGGCAAGCATTGCTTCGAAGACTGGCGCTACGCCGCCGACGGCAGTGACGATCCCGCCTTCCCGCTCAACCAGCCGGCCGCACGCGGCTGTTCGATCCTCGTCGCCGGCCGTAACTTCGGCTGCGGCTCGTCGCGCGAGCACGCGCCCTGGGCCCTGCTCGACTACGGCATCAAGGCGGTGATCTCCAACGAGATCGCCGACATCTTCCGCGGCAACGCGCTGAAGAACGGCCTGCTCGCCATCGTGCTGAGCGACGCCGAGCATCGCTGGCTGCTCGACAACCCGGGCGTCGAGCTGCGGATCGACATCGCCGAAAGCACGATCCGTCTGCCCGACGGCGGCTCGATCCGCTTCGAGCTCGACGCCTTCGCCCGCCACTGCCTGCTCAACGGCGTGGACCAGATGGGCTTCCTGCTCCAGCAGGACGACGACATCACCGCCTATGAAACGCTCACGGAGAAAGCCGCATGAAGTCCCGCATCGTCGTATTGCCCGGTGACGGCATCGGCCCCGAAGTGGCCGCGGCCGGCGTCGCCGTGCTGCGCCAGGTGGCCGAGCGCTTCGGTCACGACTTCGCCTTCGACGAGCATGCCATCGGCGGCGACGCGATCGACCGCTTCGGCGACCCGCTGCCGCCCGCCACGCGCGAAGCGCTGCTCGCCTGCGACGCGATCCTGCTGGGCGCGGTCGGCGGACCGAAATGGTCCGATCCGTCGGCGAAGGTTCGCCCGGAACAGGGCCTGCTCGCCATGCGCAAGCTGCTGGGCGTGTTCGCCAACATCCGTCCGCTGAAGCTGCATCCGCGCACCGCCGCGTTGTCGCCGCTGAAGCCGGAACGCACCAAGGATGTCGACCTGGTCTTCGTGCGCGAACTCACCGGCGGCATCTATTTCGGCGCGAAGACGCGCGACGACGACGGCGCCACCGACGAGTGCCGCTACAGCGTGGCGGAAGTGGAACGCGTGGTGCGCCATGCCTTCGACCTGGCCCGCTCGCGCAAGCGCAAGCTCACCTCGGTGGACAAGGCCAACGTGCTGGAAACCTCGCGCCTGTGGCGCTCGGTCGCCACGCGTGTGGCCGCCGACTACCCCGACGTGGAACTCGAGCACCAGCTCGTCGACTCGATGGCGATGCACCTGCTCACCCGGCCCGCCGACTACGACGTGATCGTTACCGAGAACATGTTCGGCGACATCCTCACCGACGAGGCGTCCGTGCTGGCCGGTTCGCTGGGCCTGTCGCCGTCGGCGTCGGTGGGCGGACCCGGCGCGGGCGTGTACGAACCCATCCATGGTTCGGCACCCGACATCGCCGGCCAGTCGCTCGCCAACCCGCTGGGCACCATCCTCTCCGTCGCCATGCTGCTGCGTCATTCGCTGGGCCTGGCCGACGAAGCCGCCGCCGTGGAGGCGGCCGTGGAACAGGTGCTCGCCCACGGCAACCTCACCCGCGACCTGGGCGGCACGGCCACCACGGACGCCGTGACGCAGGCCGTGATCCACGCATTGCAGACCGAGACGGAGGCCGCATGAGCAGCCGCAAGATCCCCCTGCGCACGCTGCGCAGCGACGCCATCAAGACCGGCCCCGACCGCGCCCCGGCACGCGCCATGCTGCGCGCCACGGGCCTCGACGACGAGGCCATCGCCCGGCCGATGGTCGCCATCGTGCATAGCTGGTCCAACGTATCGCCGTGCAACCTCAACCTGCGCGACCTCGCCGAAGCCGCCGCCGACGGCGTGCGTGCGGCGGGTGGCACGCCGGTGGAGTTCAACACCATCGCGGTCACCGACGGCATCGCGATGGGCACGCCCGGCATGCGCTCGTCGCTGGTCAGCCGCGAACTGATCGCCGATTCCATCGAACTGGCGGTCGATGGCCACTGCCTCGACGCGATGGTGGTGCTGTGCGGCTGCGACAAGACCATTCCCGCCGCCGCGATGGCGCTGGCCCGCCTGAACATCCCGGGCGTGGCGCTCTACGGCGGCAGCATCGCGCACGGCAGCCATAACGGTTGCCCGATCACGGTGCAGGAAGTGTTCGAAGCGGTGGGCGCGCACGGCGCGGGCAAGATCGACGACGCCACGCTCGACGACGTGGAACGCCATGCCTGCCCGGGTGCGGGCGCGTGCGGCGGTCAGTTCACCGCCAACACCATGGCGATGGTGCTGACCACGCTGGGCATCACCCCGATCGGCTTCAACGACATCCCCGCCACCGACCCGGCCAAGCGCGATGCCGCGTTCCGCTGCGGTGAGCTGGCGATGGCCTGCCTGGAAGCGAACCGCCGCCCCCGCGATGCGATGACCCGCGACGCCTTCGACAACGCGGCACGCATGGTCGCCGCCACGGCGGGGTCGACCAACGCCGTGCTGCACCTGCTCGCCATCGCCAACGAGGCACGGGTGCCGCTGTCCATCGAGGATTTCGAACCCGCGTCGGCGCATACGCCGGTCATCGCCGACCTCAAGCCCGGCGGTCGCTACAGCGCGGTGGAACTCACCGCCGCCGGCGGCACGGCCATCGTCGCGCGGGAACTGCGCAAGGCGGGCATGCTCAAAGATACGCCCACCGTCACCGGCCGCACGCTGTTCGCCGAACTCGACGACGCGCCCGCCGCCACCGAGGGCCAGGAGGTGGTGCGCTCCACCGAGGCGCCGTTCAAGCCGCGCGGCGGCTACAGCATCCTCTACGGCAACCTCTCGCCCGAAGGCAGCATCCTGAAGCTCGCCGGCCACGGCCGCACGAGCCATGCCGGCCCCGCACGCGTGTTCGAGAGCGAAGAAGAGGCGTTCGCCGCCGTGCAGGCCGGGCGTATCCGCCCCGGCGACGTCATGGTGATCCGCAACGAGGGCCCCGCCGGTGGTCCCGGCATGCGCGAGATGCTGGCCGTGACCGCCGCCTTGGTCGGCCGCGGCCTCGGCAACGACGTGGCGCTGATCACCGACGGGCGCTTCAGCGGCGCGACGCACGGTTTCATGGTGGGCCACGTCGCGCCGGAGGCGGCGCGCGGCGGTCCCATCGGGCTCCTGCGCGAGGGCGATGCGATCTTCATCGACGCCTCCACGCGCGAATTGCGCACCGATGCCGACCTCACCGCACGACGTGCATCGTGGCGGCCCGCCGCGCCGAAGGTCACCCGCGGCGTACTCGCCAAATACGCGCGACTGGTCGGCTCCGCCGCCGAAGGCGCGGTGACGCAAGCCTTCGACGAGGCGCCCGTCTCTCGCGTTCGTCGCGAGATCGAAGACGAGAACATGACCCAGGAACTCATCGGCAACTGACCTGGCCGCGCTCCGCACGATTCGCGGACACGGTCCGCTCCCACCCCTTCGGTAGCGAGCCTCCTACCGAAGGGGTGGGAGCAGATCGCATCGGCGAACAGAGCTTGCGACAGCCCCACCCCTTTTTGCCCTACTTACCGACCCGGAGAGATCCATGACCGACCAACAAGCCACCACCGCCCCCTTGCAGAACGCCCGTATCGCCGTGCTCGGCTACGGCAGCCAGGGCCGCGCGCATGCGCTCAACCTCAAGGATTCCGGACTCGACGTGGTCGTGGGCCTGCGCGCCGGCGGTCCGTCCTGGCACAAGGCGTACACGGACGGCTTCCACGTCGCCGAACCCGCCGAGGCCGTGCGCGGCGCCGACCTCGTCGCCGTGCTCACGCCGGACATGACCCAGCCCGGCATCTACCGCGACGCCATCGAGGCGAACATCAAGCCGGGCGCCACCCTGCTCTTCGCGCACGGCTTCAACGTGCACTTCGGCCAGATCAAACCCCGCGCCGACATCGACGTGGTGCTGGTCGCACCGAAGGGCCCGGGCGCGCTCGTGCGTCGCGAATACGAGATCGGCCGTGGCGTGCCCTGCCTGTACGCCGTGCACCAGGACGCTACCGGCCACGCCACCGAGCGTGCCACGGCCTACGCGGCCGGCATCGGCGGCGCGCGCGCCATGCTGATCGAAACCGACTTCAAGGAAGAGACCGAAACCGATCTCTTCGGCGAGCAGGCCGTGCTCTGCGGCGGTGCGTCGGAGCTGGTCATCAAGGGCTTCGAGACGCTGGTGGAAGCGGGCTACCGCCCGGAGATCGCCTACTACGAAGTGATGCACGAGCTGAAGCTCATCGTCGACCTCTTCTACGAAGGCGGCCTGGCGCGCATGCTCGAATTCATCTCCGAGACGGCGCAGTACGGCGACTACACCCGGGGCCCGCGCATCGTGGACGACGCCACGAAGGAGCGCATGAAGGGCGTGCTGAAGGAGATCCAGGACGGCACCTTCGCCCGCGAATGGACGGCTGAATACCAGGCCGGCCTGCCCAACTACAAGGCCTACAAGCAGCGCGACCTCGAGCATCCCATCGAGAAGGTGGGCGCCCAGCTGCGCGCGCGCATGCCGTGGCTCGCCGCCAACCAGCCGAAGGCATCGGAGCCCGCCAAGACCCCCTGATGCCATCCCCTGTGGGAGCGCGTCCAGCGCGCGATGCCGTCCCTCCCCCTCGCCCGCGAGCGGACGCGCTCCCGCACCTTCCAAGGAAGCCCATCACCGTGAACGCGCAACCGGACATCGGCGACATTGGTCGCCCCGCCTCGAACCACCCCCTCGCCGGACAGGCCATGACCGGCGCCGACATCGTCGTGCAGGTGATCGCCGACGAAGGCCTCGACGTCCTCTTCGGTTACTCCGGCGGTGCCATCCTTCCGGTCTACGACGCGTTGTTCCGCTACAACCAGACCCATACCCTCGACGACGGCGGCGAACGCCTGCCGCTCATCGTGCCCGCGAACGAACAGGGCGCCTGCTTCATGGCCGCCGGCTATGCGCGCGCCTCCGGGCGCGTCGGCGTGGCCCTGGTCACCTCCGGCCCCGGCGCCACCAACGCGGTGACGCCCGTGCGCGATTCGATGGCCGATTCCATTCCCCTGGTGGTGATCTGCGGCCAGGTGCCGACCGGCGCCATCGGCACCGACGCGTTCCAGGAAGCGCCGATCGGCACCATCATGGGCGCGTGCGCCAAGCACGTATTCCTCGTCACCGATGCGAGCACGCTCGAAGCGACGCTGCGCACGGCGTTCCACATCGCCCGCAGCGGCCGCCCCGGCCCGGTGGTGGTGGATATTCCCAAGGACGTTCAGAACGCGCCCCTCGTCTTCCACGGCGAGCGCGAATTGCCGGTGCGCGGCTATCGCGCGCGCCTGCATGCCGTCGAATCGGCCACGCCCGATGACGACGCCTGCCGGGTGTTCTTCGCGGCGCTCGCCGCCGCGGAGCGGCCGTTGATCTACGCCGGCGGCGGCATCGTATCGGCCGAAGCCGCCGATGCCCTGCGCGACTTCTCGCAGGCGTTCGGCGTGCCCGTGGTCACCACGCTGATGGGCATCGGCGGCGTCGACACCACCGACCCGCTCGCGCTGGGCATGCTCGGCATGCACGGCACGGCGTATGCGAACTACGCGATGGACGATTGCGATTTCGTCTTCGCGCTGGGCGCGCGCTTCGACGATCGCGTGGTCGGCGTCCCCGACAAGTTCGCGCCGAAAGCGCGCACCATCGCGCAGATCGACATCGATCCGGCCGAGATCGGCAAGGTGAAGGCCGCGCACTGGCATCACGTGGGTTCGCTCGACGTCTCGCTGCGCGCGCTCACGGCCTACGGTCGCGACATCGGCTTCGCGCCGGACCGCCGCGCGTGGCACGCCCACGTCACGGCGTTGAAAGCGGCCCATCCCATGAACTTCTGCCGGGACGGCGATCTCATCCAGCCCTGCGCCGTGATCGAGGCGATCAATCGCATCACGGGGGGCCACGCCATCATCACCACCGGCGTGGGCCAGCACCAGATGTGGGCGGCGCAGTACTTCGATTTCCGCGAGCCGCGACGCTGGCTCACCTCGGGGTCCATGGGAACGATGGGGTTCGGCCTGCCGGCCGCCATCGGCGCGCAGTTCGCGCGCCGCGACCTCACCGTGATCGACGTCGACGGCGATGCCAGCATCCGCATGAACATCGGCGAGCTCGAAACCGTCACCACCTACGGGCTGCCGGTGAAGATCGTGGTGCTGAACAATGCGGGCGACGGCATGGTGCGGCAGTGGCAGAAGCTGTTCTTCCGCGGCCGTTTCTCCGCCAGCGACAAGAGCCTGCACAAGAAGGACTTCGTCCGCGCCGCCCAGGCCGACGGATTCGAGTGGGCGCGGCGTCTCGACGACGCCGCGCAACTGGAGGCGACGATCGCCGACTTCCTGGCCTTCGACGGGCCAGCCTTCCTCGAGGTGGTCATCGATCCCGACGCGGGCGTGTACCCGATGGTGGGGCCCGGCGCATCGTATGCCGAGATGATCACCGGGGAATGGATTCCCAGCCGCCACGTTCCCGTGGCGCACGAAGCCGAACCGACGGGAATGTTCTGACCATGCGCCACCTGATTTCCATGCTCTTGCAAAACGAGGCCGGCGCGCTCGCGCGCGTCGCCGGCCTGTTCGCCTCGCGCGGGTACAACATCGAATCGCTCACCGTGGCGGCCACGCATGACGAGGCCGTGTCGCGCCTTACGCTCGTGGTGTTCGGTGACGACATCACCGTCGACCAGGTGGTGAAGCAGACGGCCAAGCTGGTGGACGTGATCGACGTCGCGGAGCTCACGCGGCGGGATCACCTGGAGCGGGAGCTTTCGGTGGTAAGGGTGGAAGGCGACGGCGAAGCGATCGATCGCTACCTCGCCCGAGCCGGCGCGCGGCTGCTGCAGCGGGATGGCGGGCATTCGATCGTGGAATACACCGGCCGCACCGACGACGTCGACGGTTTCATCGACGGGCTTCGCAATGTCGCCGACATCGCCGATCACGCACGCAGCGGGGTGGCGGCCATCGAGCGTGTGCCCACCGCGCTCCCCGACCTGTCGCGGGCTTGATTCGCCGATACGATCGGCTCCCACCCCTTCGGTAGGGAGTCTGCTACCGGAGGGGTGGGAGCCGATCGTATCGGCGAACGCAGATCACCAGACCTTATAGACCTCCCCGGTCGGTAGGGAGTCTGCTACCGGAGGGATGGGAGCCGATCGTATCGGCGAACGCAGATCACCAGACCTTATAGACCTCCCCGGTCGGTAGGGAGTCTGCTACCGGAGGGGTGGGAGCCGATCGTATCGGCGAACGCAGATCACCAAACCTTATAGACCTCCCCGGTCTGCCGCCCCTCCACGCTGCGCGAGAACGCCCGTGCCGCCCGCGCCGCCGTCACCGGTTCGAAGCCGCGGAAGAACGGGCCGTACCCTTCCATCGACTCGACGAGCACGTTCGGGCTGACCGCATTGATGCGCAGGCCACGCGGCAACTCGATGGCGGCGCCGCGCACGAACGCTTCCACCGCGCCGTTGACCATGCTGGCGCAGGCGCCGGCCACGATCGGCTGCTCGGCGAGGATGCCGGTGATGAGGGTGAACGAGCCGCCATCGCGCACGTGCGGCGTGCCCGCCGTCACCAGGCGCACCTGGCCGAGCAGCTTGTCGTGGAGGCCCACGAGGTAGTCCGCCTCGGTGAAGTCGGCCAACGGCTTGAACGGCACCGAGCCCGCCGCGCAGATCACGGCATCCAGTTCACCGACCTGGCCGAACATCGTTTCCACGCTCGTCGCGTCGCAAAGATCGACGCGTACGTCGCCGCTCGAGCGACCCGCGCGCACGATGTCATGGCGCGGCTCGAGTTCCGCCGTCACCGCCCGACCCAACGTGCCATTCGCGCCGATGATGAGAATTTTCATAAACTACCTCCTTGGTGATCGCAGCCGGGAAGGGTACCCTCGGTCGCATGAACCGTCGCGCCGCGCTCTCGCTGCCGCCCCCCATGGCCGATACGTCGGCGCTGGGCGGTGAACAGGATCTGTTCGGGCTCTCCGATGAGCCCACACTGCACTACCTCGAGCACGGCTCGCGCAGCCGGTTGATCCGCTGGCACTACCACCCGGCCTACGAACTGCACCTGATCGTCGCCACCGAAGGCACCGCTTACGTGGGCGATCATACCGGCCGCTTCGCACCACACACGTTGATGCTCACCGGGCCCAACGTGCCGCACAACTGGATCACCGACGAGGCCTGCGCGCCGGTGGCCGTGCGCGACCGCGTGATCCTGTTCTCCGAGGCCTTCGTTCACCGTTGCATGGCCCTCTTTCCCTCGGCGCGTCAGGTGCAACGCCTGTTGCTGGAAGAGGCCCGCCACGGCATCGCTTTTTCGTCCGACCTGGGCCGTCGGCTCGAGCCCTACTTCATGCGCGTTGCCAGCCACACCGGACTGCGGCGCGTCGCCAGCTTTCTGGAGATGATCGATGCGCTGTCGGAGGACGATACGCGCCGGCTCTTGAGCAGTCGCCCCTTCCAGGGCGCCGCGGATCGCACGCAGTCGATGAAGCTGCACCGGGCCGTCAGCTACATCGAGCGGCACCACGCCGGCGACGTGTCGCTGAAGACCGTCGCCTCCCGGCTGGACATGTCCGAGACCGCCTTTTCGCGTTTCTTCCATCAGCACACCGGCTATCGCTTCATCGACTACGTGAACCAGATCCGTGTGCAGCATGCCTGCGAACGGCTGACTTCGTCCGATGTCGCCATCACCGACGTCTGTTACGAGGTCGGCTTCAGCAACCTGTCGAACTTCAATCGGCGCTTCCTCATCCTCACGGGCATGACGCCGCGCGACTACCGCACGCGTCATCGTCGGCGCGACCACGACGACTGATGCGGCGGTGCCGCAGGTACCGACAGCTCGGCCCCATAACACCGCCATATACATACTCTTTTGCACGGCTCTCAATCATGCTGCGCAGCAGCATGATCACGCTGAATTCGCGTGCGCAGGCGACTCTTCGGGCTCGCTGCCTGCAAAAAAGTATGCATTTTCACCGTAAAACGACGGCGGCCGTATTGGTGCGCCCCCGTGTATTACACCTATAACGCCTAACCACGACGCGGCACCCCGCCGTCTCACGGGAGGCACGATGACCGATCGACGCAAACGTAACCGCCGACTCGTCGCGCTGCTTGCCGGCGCCACCCTGGCGGCGTCGACGGGAACCGCGTGGGCGGACACGACGCTGACCATCGGCACCGTCAACAACGCGGACATGGTGCGCATGCAGGCGCTCTCCGGCGACTACGAGAAAAGCCATCCCGGGGTGCACCTGAATTGGGTGGTGCTGGAAGAGAACACGCTGCGCCAGCGCCTTACCACCGACATCGCCACGCATGGCGGCCAGTTCGACGTGATCACCATCGGTGCCTACGAGGCCCCCTTGTGGGGGGCGCAGCGATGGCTCAAGCCGCTGGACCACCTGCCCGCGGACTACGAGGCCGACGACCTGCTCAAGAACGTGCGCGAACAGCTCACCGTGGACGGGCACCTCTACGCAGTGCCGTTCTATGCGGAGGCGAGCATCACCTATTACCGCACCGACCTGTTCGCCCGGGCCAACCTCACGATGCCTGACCAGCCCACGTGGGACCAGATCCGCGGCTTCGCGCAGAAGCTGCACGATCCCGCGCATGGCGTGTATGGCATTTGCCTGCGCGGCAAGGCCGGCTGGGGCGAGAACATGGCGCTGCTCGGTACGATGGTGAACAGTTGGGGTGGGCGCTGGTTCGATGAGTACTGGAAGCCGCAGATCGACACGCCGCCCTGGCACCAGGCCGTGAATTTCTACGTGGACCTGTTGAAGAACTACGGTCCACCGGGCCCCTCGGACAACGGTTTCAACGAGAACCTGGCCCTGTTCGCGGCAGGACGTTGCGCGATGTGGGTGGATGCGAGCGTCGGCGGCGGCACGGTGGCCAATCCGAAAGAAAGCCAGGTCGCCGGACGGGTCGGCTTCGCGCGTTCGCCGCACCAGGTGACCGACAAGGGTTCGTCGTGGCTGTGGGTGTGGTCGCTGGCGATTCCGTCCAGTTCGCGACAGGCCGACGCCGCCCGCGATTTCATCCTGTGGGCGACGTCGCGGCCCTACGCGAAGAAGGTGGCCGAGCGCTATGGACCGGAATCCACGCCGCCGGGCACGCGCGAGTCCACTTACGCCGATCCCGACTATCTCGTGGCCGCGCCGTTCGCCAAGGTCACCTACGCGTCGCTCAAGGCGGTGGACCCGGCGCATCCGACGCTGCTGCCGGTGCCGTACAAGGGCATCCAGATCGTGTCCATCCCCGAGTTCCAGGCGGTCGCCACGCTGGTAGGCCGTGAGATCGCCGGCGCGCTGGCCGGCCGCGGCAAGGTCGACACGCTGTTGCACGTCGCGCAGGGCGCGGTGGATCGCACCATGAAGCGCGCGGGCTACTACGACAACAAGCCGGTCATCCAGAAGCAGGAGGCGACGCCATGAACGCGACGGTCCGTAAACGTCCCGAACGGCTGCTCGCCCAGCCGGCCATCGTCATGCTGCTGGTGTGGATGATCGTGCCGCTGGCGATGACGCTCTATTTCTCCACGCAGTACTACAACCTGCTCTATCCGGGGAAATCCGCTTTCGTCGGGCTGGAGAACTTCGCCTATTTCTTCACCTATCCAAGCTTCTGGACGTCGGTGCTCAATACCGTGGTACTGGTCGGCAGCGTGCTGGCGGTGACCGTGGTGGGCGGCGTGCTCATCTCGGTGCTGGTCGACGAGACCTTTCCCGGCCAGGGCATCGTGCGCATGCTGCTGATCTCGCCGTTCTTCATCATGCCCACGGTCGCGGCGCTGGTCTGGAAGAACCTGTTGATGAATCCCGTGTCGGGCTTCCTTGCCTGGCTATGGAAACTGTTCGGCGCCACCCCGGTGAACTGGTTCGCCGATTGGCCCCTGCTGTCGGTGATCGTCGTCGTGTCGTGGGAGTGGCTTCCCTTCGCCATCCTCATCTTCGTCACCGCGCTTCAATCGCTCGACCGCGAGCAACTGGAAGCGGCACGCATGGACGGCGCACGCGGCATGGCGATCTTCCGCCACCTCACGCTGCCGCACCTGGCGCGTCCCATCGCCGTGGTGGTGATGGTGGAAGCGATCTTCCTGCTCAACGTGTTCGCCGAGATCTACGTCACCACGAACGGCGGCCCGGGCGACGCGACCACCAACGTACCCTTCCTGGTCTACACGCAGGCGCTGCTCGAATTCGACGTGGGCGCGGCCTCCGCCGGCGGCCTGGTCGCGGTGGTGCTGGCGAACGTGATGGCGATCTTCCTGATCCGCCTGATCGGCAAGTCGCTCACCGAACGCTGAAGGAGACGGACCCATGTCGAACCGACCCCATCGTCGTCTCGCCCGCACCGTCCGAGCCGTCGCCTCGTGGCTGGTGGCGCTGGCGATGTTCTTTCCCATCCTCTGGATGCTGCTGACCAGTTTCAAGAAGGAGCTGGACGCCTTCAGCATGCCGCCGCACTTCCTGTTCACGCCCACGCTGGAGAACTACCGCGACATCCTCGCGCGCGCGAACTACCTGCATTACGCGTGGAATTCCGTCGTGACCGCGGGCGGCGCGACGATCCTGGGCATGCTGGTGGCGGTACCCGCGGCTTACGCCTTCGCCTATCACCCCACCCGCCGCACCAAGGACGTGCTGCTGTGGATGCTCTCCACGAAGATGCTGCCGAGCGTGGGCGTACTGGTGCCGATCTACCTCATCTGCCGCGATCTGAACATGCTCGACTCGAAGACCGCGCTGGTGGTCATCTTCGCGCTGATCAACCTGCCGATCATGGTCTGGATGATCTACACCTATTTCCGCGACATCCCCTACGACATCCTCGAAGCCGCGCGCATGGACGGCGCAAATACCGTGCAGACGATGTTCCGCGTGCTGATCCCCGTCAGCCGCGGCGGCCTCGCCTCGACGGCGCTGCTGTGCCTCATCCTTTCGTGGAACGAGGCGTTCTGGTCGCTCAACCTCACCACCGCCAGCGCGGCGCCGCTCACCGCCCTGGTCGCCTCGTTCTCCAGTCCCGAAGGACTGTTCTGGGCCAAGCTGTCCGCCGTTTCCACCCTGGCCTGTGCCCCCATCCTCGTGCTCGGCTGGGCGTCGCAACGCCAGCTCGTGCGCGGCCTCACCTTCGGCGCGGTCAAATAGGAGTCACGCATGTCCCGTCTGGAAATCCGTTCGCTGCGCAAGTCGTTCGAAGGTGTCGACGTCATCAAGGGCATCGACCTGGTGGTGGAAGACCGCGAGTTCTGCGTGTTTCTCGGCCCCTCGGGCTGCGGCAAGTCGACGACGCTCCGCCTGATCGCCGGGCTGGAAGACGCCGACGACGGGCAGATCCTGCTCGACGGCGACGACATCACCCACCGTGCCGTCGACAAGCGCGACCTGGCCATGGTGTTCCAGAGCTACGCGCTGTACCCGCACATGAGCGTGCGCGAGAACATGTCGTTCGCGTTGAAGCTCGCCAAGGCCGACCAGCGCACCATCGACGAGAAGGTGGCCAGGGCGGCGAAGATCCTCGCTTTGGAACCCTACCTCGACCGCAAGCCCTCGGCATTGTCGGGCGGCCAGCGGCAACGCGTCGCGATCGGCCGCGCGATCACCCGCGAACCGCGCGTGTTCCTGTTCGACGAGCCGCTGTCCAACCTCGACGCGGCGCTTCGCGCGCAGACGCGCCTCGAGCTTGCGCGACTGCACCAGGAACTCAACGCCACCATGGTCTACGTGACCCACGACCAGGTCGAGGCGATGACGCTGGCCGACCGGATCGCGATCTTCAGCGAGGGCGGCATCGAGCAGGTCGGTTCACCCCTGGAGCTTTACCGGCGTCCGGTGAACCGCTTCGTCGCCGGCTTCCTCGGCATGCCGAGGATGAATTTCCTCGCCGCCGAGGTCATCGACGGCGCCTTGCGGCTGGCCGACGGCAGCGTGCTTCCGTTAGCCGCCGGCCTGGAAGCGAAGGGCGAGGTGACGGTCGGCATACGGCCCGAGCACCTGAGCGTCTGCGACACCGACGACACCGCCGGCCGGACGCTCGGCGGCCGACTTACCGTGGTGGAGCGCCTCGGCAGCGAAACCTACGCCTACGTCGACGTACCCAAGGTGGGCACGATCACCGTGCGTGCCGACGGCGATTTCGAGCGACGCGCCGGCCGCGACGTGTGCGTCCGCCTCGACCCGGCCCACGCCCATGTGTTCGATGCCGCGGGCATCGCCATCCATCATCCCTGAAGACCTTCCCCATGTCCGTCGCACTCACCCCTTCGCACTTCGACCGCCTTCCCGCCGGCGTGGACGCGCCGCCGTTCGATCGCCGCAAGGTATCCGCCGGCATCGCGCACATCGGCGTGGGCGCCTTCCACCGGGCGCACCTGGCGATCTACACCCAGCAAACACTCGCCGATGCCGACATGGCGTCGTGGGGCATCCTCGGCATCCACCTGCTCGACCACGACCAGCCGCTCGCCGAAGCCTTCGGCGCGCAAGACGGGTTGTACTCGGTCAGCGAATACGATCCGCACGGCGAACGCCGCACGCACGTCGTCGGTGCGATGGTCGATTACCTCCATGCGCCGACCGCCGGTGCGGCGGCCGTGCTGGAGCGCCTCGCCGACCCCGCCATTCGCATCGTCTCGCTGACGATCACTGAAGGCGGCTACCTCATCGACGAGAACGGCCGCTTCCGCCTCGACGACGTGACCGTCGTTCACGACCTGGCCCATCCCGACGCACCCAAGGGCGTCTTCGGTTTCGTCGTAGGCGCGCTGGAGCGGCGGCGCGCCGCCGGCACGCCGCCGTTCACGGTGATGTCGTGCGACAACCTGCGACATAACGGCGCCCAGGCGCGCAAAGCCGTGCTCGCCTTCGCCGCGGCGCGCTCGAAGGAACTGGCCGCCTGGATCGAGGCGGAAGTCGACTTCCCCAATGCGATGGTCGATCGCATCACCCCCGCGACCACGCACGCCGTGCGCGACGAACTCAATGCCGCCACCGGCCTGGACGATCGCGCGCCCGTCATCTGCGAAGACTTCATCCAGTGGGTACTCGAAGATCGCTTCCGCCAGGGCCGCCCGGCGTGGGAACGCCACGGCGTGCAGATCGTCGACGACGTGTCGCCTTACGAAGACGCGAAGATCCGCCTGCTGAACGGCTCCCACCAGATGCTGTCGTACCCCGCTTTCCTGGCGGGCCACCGGCGCGTGGACGTCGCGGTGAAGGATCCGTTGTTCCAACGCTATCTCACCGACTTCCTCGATGAGGACGCGGGCGTATGGCTGCAGTCGCTGCCGGGCATGGATCTAGGCCCCTACAAGAAGAAACTGCTCGAACGCTTCGGCAACGCCTCCATCGCCGACCAGCTCGACCGGCTGTGTCTCGATGGCGGCTCGAAGATCCCCGGCTTCCTCGGCCCGACGATCCGCGCCTGCCTGGAGCACGGCAAGGATGCGCGCCGCCTGGCCTTCCTGCTCGCCGCCTTCGACCGCTACGTGCGCGTGGGCCACGACGACGACGGTGCGACCTACCCTTTGCGCGAGCCCAACGCGATGCACCTGGTGCAGGCACTGATCGACAGCGGCTCGAAGGATGCGCTGATCGAAAGCGAGGACCTGGTGGGGCCGCTACCCGCGAAGGACGCGCGCTTCCGTCGGCAATACGACATCTACGTGGCGTCGATGGCGGAACGCGGCGTGCGCGGGACGCTGGAACGGCTGGACTCGCTCGTCGACTGAGGCTTTACGAAGCATTCCCGGTGGCTTCACCCCGTGGGACCTAGCGTGCGAGGCAAGTACCCTATTCGGAGTGCCGCTCCATGCCCTATACCCCGACCAATCCGCAGCCCCCGTTCGCCGAGCCGGGCAAGAACCGCCCGGAAGACGAGATCCGTCAGCCCGGCAGCTACCGGCCCGAGCGCGATGCCGACCCGGAGCCGCCGGTGGACGACGACCCGGTGGAGCCGTTGGAACCGAAATGAACGAAGGGCGCCGTGAGGCGCCCTTTCGTCATCCCCTGTGCCGCCAGGCGTAGGCCACCATGTCCCAGGGATGGAACACGAAACTCAAACGATGCTCGCCCGCGGGCACGCAAACGGCGCGGAACATGCCGTTGGCGCGATGGATGGGCAACGATTGTCCGTCGAGCCGGGCCTGCCAGCCGGGATGATCCAGTTCACCCGCCACGACCCAGCCCGCCGACGTCGCGCGCGTGTGCAGCTCCTGGCGAGTAGGCGTATTCCGCACGGGGTCGAGAGCGACCGCGCCGTGACAGGACGAGGCATCGGTTACCGCCGATGCGAAATCATCGGCATCCCGGGGGGTAAGCCATAACGTTTCCGCGAAATCGGTATGGACGAAGGCGGCCACCCCAGGCTCCTCCTCGACGCGAAGGACGTTCGCCCGCCGGGGATTGAGGAAACGAGGATAGGCTCGATCGTTGCGCAGGAGGTCGACGTAGGCGAACGACTTTTCGAGCCGGTAGTGGGAGGGCGGCGCATACGGCGCGCCAGGCCGCCCCTTTCCGAGTACGAGGTAACGCACGCCCAGGAGATCGTCGAGCCGGGCAAGAGGTGGTGCGTTGTAGGGCGAGTCGGGCACGTTGACGAGCGTGTTTTCCCTCGGCCGGTACCATCGTTCGTAGAGTGCGTAGCGAAGCGGGTTGTAACCCTGCGTCGACGCGATCCCGGCGAGCATGCCGCCGTCGTCCCAAATGGCGCCCGTGTCGCGGGTCGCGATACGGGCGGGTGGCGACGCACCGTTCGTCCCCAGGGCCTGCTTCAGATAGGCGACCTCGGGACTGGCGAGGTAACGCTTCGCCTCGTTGGGGGAGGTCAGGAAGCGTCCGCTGAAATTGAACATCCGGTAATCCGCGACGATGACGACGAGAAGCCATACGACGGCGCGCCACGCGTCGTCACGCTGGCGCACCTGCCACAGGGCAACCAGCGCCACGGCGGGCGCAACGAACGCGGTGGCGCGTGAGGGCAGCATCGTGGTGGCCGCGATCGCCAGCCATGCGGCCGCCACCACGAGCAGTATCGTCAACTCACGGCGCGATCGAAGGTCGATGCGGCTCGCGCCGATGCCGGCGAGGAAGGCCAGCGCGACGTCGAGCACGTATGCCGCGTCGGATGGCCGGCGAAAATGGACCAGCCCCGGCATCCATCCATAGAGCCAGCCGTAGATGGGCGTATGCGTGCCCAGCATGTAGATCGTCGCCGCGACGGCGAGGATGCCGAAGCAGACGATCGTCCGCGCGTGACCGCTACGCCATGCGCGTCCCAGGCCCAGGAAGGCGAGCAACGGGATCGCGCCGATATAGAGGAACGCCTGTACCGGATCGATCGAAGCGTGCTCGAAGTCGCTCAATCCACCGAAGGCGTTGGGATGCACCAGATAGAGGAAGGCACGTGCGTCGAGCGACGACCCCGCCGCGTCCGACAAGGCCATTTCGCTGCGATTGGACATGACCATCGCGCTCCAGCTGAAGACCAGTTGCGGCCCTCCGATCACCAGGGCCATCAGCGCCGCCAGCGCCAGTCCGCCGACGACCGCGCGACGCCGGGACGCGTCGTAGACCGGCCAATGACGGACGAGCGCCACGCACGCATAGGCACCGATGACGATGACGAACAAGTAGGTGACCTGGACGAGCTGGGTCACCATCGCGCCCGCCGCCAGTCCCAATAACGACGCGCGCGCGACACCCGGCGTCGCCAGGAAGTGCCGCAAGGCCAGCAGGACCACGGGCACGTACGCGTACGCGATGACGATGGGAATGTGCTCCAGTCGTGACGCCGCGACACCGCCGCCCATGTAGACGATGGCTCCCACCAGCGAACCGAACGCGTTGGTTCCGTGTCGGCGCAGCACGGCGAGCATCGCCGTCGCGCCCATGAGCATGTGCAGCAGAACGCCCCAGCTGAACCATGTGGCGCCAGGGTCGGCGGGCAAGAGCATCCAGGCCATCAGCAAGGGGGAAAAAAGCATGCCCTGGGGATCGCCGATCTGTGCGTAGCCGCCGTAGATGTAGGGGTTCCACCAGGGCAGCTCACCCGTACGCAGACCATGCGCGTTGAAATAAACCGTGGGATAGAACTCGTTGATGGCGTCCCAGGGCAACACCCGCCCGCGGAAGAGCAGGCTGGAATCCAGGACCAGCCAGACGAGGCACAACAGGAGGAACAGCCGGCGAAAAGACATCGTGTCCGTGATCAAGGCAGCCATCGGCGTTGGCGGGTGGGACGGAAAGTCTAAGGCATCCGGATCGAAGCCCCTGTGGCGTCCCGCACCGAGCCGGTAGACTTCGCCCATGAGTCCCGCCCCCAAGAAACCCCGGCCACGTCGCACGGCCGCGCCTTCCGTGCGCCGTGCCCCCGCCCCCGCGCCGGCCTCGCGTCCCGCCGACGCCTCGACCTCCGCCGAGCGCGTGCTCGCCTTCGTGTTGCGCGGCATGCCCGCCGCGCGGCGTGACCGCGTCTACGCGTTCCTGCAGCTCACCCGCATGGATCGCCCCATCGGCGCGTTGCTGCTGTTGTGGCCCACGTGGTGGGCGCTGTGGCTGGCGGCAAAGGATTTTCCGCCGATCGGTCCCTTGGTGATCTTCACCCTCGGCGTGTTTTCCATGCGCGCCGCGGGCTGCGCCATCAACGACTACGCCGACCGCAAGCTCGACCCCCAGGTGGCACGCACGCGTGGCCGGCCGATCGCCAGCGGCCGCATCACGCCGCGCGAAGCCCTGTGGACGTTTGCCGGACTGATCGCGTTCTCCTTCGTGCTGGTGCTGTTCACCAACCGGTTCACCCTGCTGCTGTCGTTCGGCGGCGCCGCGCTGGCCGCGGCCTATCCTTTCACCAAACGCTACACCCATCTTCCGCAGGTGGTGCTGGGCGCGGCGTTCGGCTGGTCGATCCCCATGGCGTTCGCCGCCGTGGGCGAGAGCGTGCCGCCCGTGGCGTGGCTGCTGTTCATCGCGAACATCGTCTGGTCGGTGGTGTACGACACGATGTACGCGATGGTCGACCGCGAGGAAGACATCGCCGCCGGCGCGAAGTCCACGGCCATCCTGTTCGCCGATGCCGACCGCGTCATCATCGGCATCCTCATGGGCACCTTCCTGCTCGCCATGGCGATGGTCGGCACCCGCTCGAACCTCGGCTGGCCCTACTGGATCGGCCTGCTCGCCGCCGCCGGCATGTTCGCCTACCAGCAATGGATGATCCGCGACCGCCAGGGACCCGCCTGCCTCGCCGCGTTCCGCCACAACAACTGGGTGGGCCTGGTGATCTGGGTGGGCATCGTCCTGGCGCTGGCCTTGTGACGCAGGTCACCTTTGTCATCCCTTTGAAAACGATATAGATCGATTGAAATCTGACGGACACGAAGACTGAAACAATCCGTCATCACTTACGCTTAACGTCGTCGGGATCGCGCACCCAGGGAGAGGCCGCGGACCCGGCCGCCCCTGCCGGGTCGCGGGGTGGGTGCGCACGCCCATCCCATCCCCGGAGTTTCCCCCACATGCGTAGCACCCCGCTCGCCCGCGCCCTGCGCGCGGCACTCTTCGGCGCTTTCGCCGTTTCGGCCGCCGCCCAGGCGCAGGATGCCGCTCCCCAGAAGAAGACCACCGACCTCGACAACGTGGTGGTCACCGCGCGTTCGGGCGTCGAATCGCGCACCAAGGCGGAAACCAGCTACTCCATCACCACGATCGACGAAGACCGCCTGCGCATGCAGGCGCCGACCAGCGTCACCGAAGCGGTGAAGTCGGTGCCCGGCTTCTGGGTGGAATCGTCCGGCGGCGAAGCCTCGGGCAACATCCGTGCGCGCGGCATCCCGGTCGACGGCTACGGCTCGGTCACCCTGCTCGAAGACGGTATCCCCGTGCAGCACGATCCGGCGCTGGGGTACCTCAACGCCGACCAGGCGTTCCGCCTGGACGAAACCATCGAGCGCGTGGAGGTGGTACGCGGCGGCCCATCGTCGATTTTCTATTCGAACGCCCCGGCGGGCGCCATCAACTTCATTCCGCGCACGGTCGGCGATACCGCCGAAGGCCTGGTGAAGTACACGGTGGGCAACTATTCGCTCAACCGCCTCGACTTCTGGTACGGCACGCCGGTCGGCAACGGCTGGAAGGCGTCGTTCGGCGGCTTCTGGCGCGTGGACGACGGCATTCGCCGCCCGCAGTTCCATGCGGACGACGGCGGCCAGCTCCGCGCCACGCTCTCGAAGCAACTCGAGCACGGCGACATCAGCTTCGACGTGAAGCACCTGGACGACAAGGTGGCGCTGTACCTGGGCATCCCGATGCGCACCACGCCGGGTGGCGACATCCGCCCCGTGCCCGGTTTCAGCGGCAACTACGGTACCCTGGCCGGCCCGGAAACCCGCGACCTCGATATGCGCGAGGCCGGCGGCGGCACGTATCACTTCGACAATACCGACGGTACGCACGTCAAGCGCACGCAGGTCTCGTTCAAGTTCGACCACGACCTGGGCGACGACTGGAAACTCGCCGAATCGGCCCGCTACAGCACCACCGATTCGCAGCGCAACGGCGTATTCCCCAATGCCGTGCAGAGCGGCAGCTCGCTCATCGCGCAGGACAGCGCCAAGCGCCTCGGCCTCATTCCCGGCGCCACCGCGTTGCAGTTGCGCTACGTCGACAACCCCTCGCAGGTGTTCGACGTCGCCAACCAGAACGGCAACGGGCTGGTCGTCACCGGCGGCATCCGCGGCGTGACGGCGCCGGTGAACGAGTTCGACAACGATACGCGCCTGCTGCGCAAGTTCGAGATCGGCGACCAGACCCACGACGTGACGCTGGGCTACTACCACGCCAACTTCACCCAGCGCTTCGACCGCTATTCGTCGACCGTGCTGCTCGACGTGCGCGACAACGCACGCCTGCTCGACCTCGTGGGCGTGGACGCCAACGGCCAGGTCCTCGGCTCGCTGACCGACCACGGCTACTACCGTTATGGCTACGAGTGGGAAAACGCCAGCGGCAAGTCGGATACCAACGCGTTCTATCTCTCCGATGAATGGCAGGTCACACCGCAGCTTCGCATCGACGGCGGCGCGCGCTACGAACACGTGAACGTGCAGGGCTATACCGAAGGCAAGGCCACCGTGGACATCGGTGGCTCGCCGGCGGCGTCGCAGGTACTGACCGGCAACGGGCAGTTCGCCCACTACGACCAGTCGTTCGACAAGACCGGCTGGACGCTCGGCGCCAACTGGCAGTTCTCGCCACGCCAGGGCCTGTTCGCCCGCTGGACGTCGACCTTCCGCCTGCCCAACCTCAGCACGTACATCACCAGCCCGACGGCCACGCCGGTGCTGCAGACGATGGACCTGGGGGAAACCGGCTGGAAATACAGCGACCGCCACCTCGACCTGTACGCAACCGCGTTCTATACCAAGTACGACAACGTGGCCTTCAGCAACTACGTGTTCGATCGCAACGGCAACACCTCGACGGCCCAGACCGGCTACGCGGACACCAAGACCTACGGCCTCGAACTGGAAGGCACGATCTACCCCACGTCGTGGTTCGACGTGCAGTTCAACGCGACCTATCAGGATCCGAAATACAAGGGCCTGCGCTACACCGAGCTGGTGAACAATGCTCCCGTGCTGCGCGACTACGAGGACGATCAGCTCATCCGTGTGCCCAAGGTGAGCTACCGCATCGTGCCGGGCGTGAACCTGTTCGACAACCGCCTGCGCCTGCAGGTGACGTACGAATTCGAAGGACGCCGTTACGTCGACACGGCCAACTCGGTGGTGCTGCCGTCCTACCATGTATGGGGCGCCAGCGCCCGCTACGACGCCACGCAGCAACTGTCGTTCTACCTCTATGCGGACAACATCAACAACTCGCTGGGCCTTACTGAAGGCAACCCGCGAGCCGGTGAGCTGGCCAGCGCCGATGCCGGCGCCAACACGTTCATCGCGCGACCGCTGCTGGGCCGCTCGTACCGCGCCGCCGTGATGTACCGTTTCTGATGCGCGCGCTGACCGCTATCGCCCTCGCCTGCTTCGCCGCCACCGCGGCGGCGGAGCGGGCACCGGATCTCGTGCTGCGTGGCGAGCTGACCGGCAAGGACCATCACACGTATCGCGAAGCGCCCTTCGACGTGCCCAAGGGCACCTCGCGGATCACCATCGACGTGGACTACACCGGTCGCGACGAACACACCACCATCGACCTGGGCCTGCTCGGCCCGGGCGGATTCGTCGAACAGGACGGCTTTCGCGGGTGGAGCGGCGGCAACAAGCATCGCTTCACCGTGTCGGCCACCGATGCCACGCCCTCTTACCTGCCGGGCGCCATCGAGCCGGGCCGCTGGCGACTGGAACTGGGCATTCCCAACATCCGTCCGTCGTCGACATCCACCTACACCGCGAAGGTGTGGTTCTCGCGCGACGACGAAGGCTTCGGCCCCGAGCACGGGCTGACCGAGCAACCGCTCGACACGCGTGACCGCTGGTACCGTGGCGACCTGCACATGCACAGCGTGCACAGCGACGGCGGCTGCCTCAACGCGTCGGGCACGAAGAAGGTGCCCTGCCCGCTGTTCCTCACCGTCGACAACGCGTCCAAGCGCGGCCTGGATTTCATCGCCCTCTCCGAACACAACACCATGTCGCAGGTGTCGGAGATGCGCGCCATGCAGCCCTATTTCGACACGATGCTGCTGATCCCCGCCCGCGAGATCACCACGTTCGAAGGGCATGCCAACCTGTTCGGCGTGTCCGAGCCGATCGACTTTCGCCTGGGCACGAAAGACGTACCCGACTGGAACGCGCTGCTCGCCGCCGTGGCGAAGGCCCATGGCGTGATCTCGATCAACCACCCGATGCGGCCCAACGACGAGACCTGCATGGGCTGCGGCTTCACCCCGGCCGGACCGGTGGACATGCGCGGTTTCCAGGCGATCGAGGCGGTGAACGGTACCGACACCGAGCGCAAGGACAGCGGCATTCCATTCTGGGAAAAGCAACTCGACGCCGGTCTGCGCATCACCGCCATCGGCGGCAGCGACAGCCACGACGGCAGCAGACCCGGTATCGGCACGCCGACCACGGTGGTGCATGCGCGTGCACTGTCGATCGAGGGCATCCTCGACGGCATCCGCGCGGGGCACGTGTTCGTGGATATCGAAGGCACGAGGGAACGCATGCTCGAGGTGCGTGCGCGTGCGGGAACGCACGAGGCGGGGATGGGCGATGCGATCGCCGTCGCTCGGGGCGAGGCGATGCACGTGGAGGTGCGCACGGCCGCGCTGTCGGGCCAGAAAATGGTGGTGACCGTGGATGGACGGCGTGTCGAACTGCGCGGCAGTGATGTGATCGGTGCCGATGGCTCGCAGTCGTTCGATTGGACCGGCGACGGCAAGGCGCACTGGCTGCGCGTGGACGTGCGCGATGCGCAAGGGCATCTGCTCGTGCTGGGCAATCCGGTGTACGTCAATCGCTAAAACCGAACACTCCGCCGTGGGCACCGGCCTGCGCCGGTGCCTACGGCGAGGCACGGATCAATGCGATAGCGCCCCCAGCCCGGTCCGGGCCAGGGCCCAAACGTCCACCCGCTCGACTCCGGCATCTCGTAGCGCGCGAACACAAGCACCCAACGTCGCCCCGGTCGTCATGACATCGTCCACCACCGCGACATGCCGAACATACGGCAACCGCCTCACCGCGAACGCACCACGCACGTTGCGCGCCCGCTCCACCGCATCCAGCTCGCTCTGCGCCTCCGTCATCCGCACGCGTTCGAGCGCATCGGCGCACACGGAAATACCGAAACGCCGCGCCAGCGGCTTCACCAGTTCCAGGGCCTGGTTGAATCCTCGCGCGCGCAACCGCGACACATGCAGCGGCACGGGCACGATGGCCTGCGGTAACTCATCCGGGGGATCCGCGCGCAACCAGCACTGCGACAGCGTCCGTCCGGCGGCGAGTTGTCCATGGAACTTGAACCGGCTCTCCAGCCGATCCACGGGCTGGGCGTAGCGAAACGGCACCCAGATAGCGTGCCAGGGAGGCGGGTTGCGCTGGCATGGCCCACAGATGGCCGTCTCGCGCGGCAGCGGCAAGGCACAGCGAAGGCATCGCGTGGTGTTCAGGGGGAGGGACGCCAGACAGCCGGCACACAGCTCGGTGCCGTCGATGCCCCGATCGCCACAGGCCATGCAACGCGGCGGGAGGACGAAACGCCCCACCGCCGCCAGCCAGTCACGCGCATCCATGCGTCGGAAAGCGCCTCAGTCGCGCCGACGGAACATCGCCGCGTCGACGATCGACCACAGGTGGATGATCCAGCCCAGCCAGATCACCCACAGCACCGCCGCCAGCACGAACATGATGAGCGCCTTGAAGACCCGGCCCTGCACCAGTTGGCCCAGGCCCGGGATGAAAAAGCTGCAGATCGCCGCGAGCACGTTGCCGCCGCTGCCCTGACCCTCGCTCATGGAAATGCCTCCGTCGGTAGGTAGCCCGATGGTAGGGCGGCGGCGGCCGGTCTGATGTAAACCATAGAAACGTCATTCAGGTTGACAACAGCGTGTCCCCTGCCGACACTTCGCGCCTTCGACCCGGGAGTCCCCATGACCGCAGCCATCCGCCACGACTGGTCCCGCGAGGAGGTCGAGCACCTTTTCGCCCTGCCCTTCAACGACCTGCTGTTCCAGGCGCAGACCGTTCACCGGCAGTACCACGATCCGAACGCCGTGCAGGTATCGACCCTGTTGTCGATCAAGACCGGCGGTTGTCCCGAGGATTGCGCCTACTGCCCGCAGGCGGCCCGCTACGCCACCGGCGTGAAGGCCGAGAAGCTGATGAGCGTGGAAGCCGTGCTCGCCAAGGCACAGGCTGCCAAGGATGCGGGCGCCAGCCGCTTCTGCATGGGCGCCGCCTGGCGCTCGCCGAAGGACCGCGACGTGGCCAAGGTGGCCGAGATCGTCGGCGCGGTGAAGGCGCTGGGCCTGCAGACCTGCGCCACGCTGGGCATGCTCACCGGCCCGCAGGCCGAGACGCTCAAAAGCGCCGGCCTGGATTACTACAACCACAACATCGACACGGCGCCGGACTACTACGGCGAGATCATCCACACCCGCGACATGCAGGACCGCCTGGACACGCTCGAACACGTGCGTGCCGCGGGCATGAAGACCTGCTGCGGCGGCATCGTGGGCATGGGCGAGTCGCGCGCGCAGCGCGCCGGCCTGCTGCAGACCCTCGCCAACCTGCCCGAGCACCCCGAATCGGTGCCGATCAACCGCCTCGTGCAGGTGGCCGGCACGCCGCTGGCGGGCACGGATGAACTCGATCCCTTCGAATTCGTGCGCAGCATCGCCGTGGCCCGCATCCTCATGCCCGCCTCGGTGGTTCGGCTGTCGGCGGGGCGGGAATCGATGGACGACGCCCTGCAGGCGCTGTGCTTCGCCGCGGGCGCCAACTCGATCTTCTACGGCGAAAAGCTGCTCACGACGGGCAATCCCGACGTGGAGCACGACCGTCGCCTGTTCGGGCGCCTCGGCCTGAAGCCGATGGAAGTGGCCTTCGAACCCGGCACCGTGCACGCGGATATCGTCGAACCCGCCGTCGCATGAGCCGTCCCGGTCTCCGCGCCCGCGTGGAGGCCGCACGCGCGCTTCGCCAACACGAAGGGCTGTTGCGCCGCACGCGCATCTGCGACGTGCTACCCGGCGGGCGACGGGTCGTGGAAGGCCGCATCCTGTCGGATTTCTGTGGCAACGACTACCTGGGTATCGCCGGCCACCGCGATCTCGTCGCCGCGCTGACCCGCTCGGCCAGCGTCGAGGGCGTGGGCACCGGCGCGGCGCACCTGGTCAGCGGCCATCGTGGCGAACACGCCGCGCTGGAAGAAGAGCTGGCCGAGTGGACCGGGCGTGAGCGCGCCTTGCTCTTCTCCACTGGCGTGATGGCCAACCTCGGCACGCTGCAGGCGTTGCTCGGTTCCGCGGTACACGGTCGCGAGGAGGCGCTCTGCGTGCAGGATCGCCTCAACCACGCCAGCCTGATCGACGGCGCGACACTCGCCCGCGCCGAGTTGCGGCGTTATCCCCACGCTGATGCCGAGGCCGCGGCCCGCCAGCTGGACGCCCGCCCCGGGCTGCCCGCGTTGCTGGCCACCGACGGCGTGTTCAGCATGGACGGCGACGTGGCGCCCCTGGCCGCACTGGCCCGGGCCTGCGCCGAACGCGATGCCCTGCTCTACGTGGACGATGCCCATGGCCTGGGCGTATTGGGCCCGCAGGGCGCCGGCTCGGTCGCCGCGGCGGGCCTCAGTCCGCGCGAAGTGCCCGTGCTCATGGGGACGCTGGGCAAGGCCCTGGGCTGCGCCGGCGCCTTCGTGGCGGGCGACGCCGACCTCATCGAGGCCGTGACGCAGTTTGCCCGCGCCTACGTCTATACCACCGCCATGCCCGCCGCGCTGGCGGCCGCCACGCGCACGGCCCTGCACCTGGTGCGCACCGACCGCGAGGGGCGGCGGGAGCGCCTGCGCGCCAACGTCATCCGCTTTCGCGCCGGGGCCGCGCAACTGGGCCTGGCCCTGACGCCCTCGGACACGGCGATCCAGCCACTGGTGATGGGCTCCGCCGAGGCGGCCACCGAGGCCGCGAGGCAGTTGGAAGCGGCGGGATTCCTCGTGGTGGCGATTCGCCCGCCCACCGTGCCACGCGGTTCCGCCCGCCTGCGCATCACGCTCTCGGCATCCCACACGCCCGATCGTATCGACGCCCTGCTCGACGCCCTGGAACGGCTCCCGGTGCCCCGCGGGGCCGCGGCCGTATAATGGGCGGCCGCAGGCCCCACGCATGTCCATGTCGATCCTCAACATTTCCGCCTACAAGTTCGTCGCCCTCGACGAACCCGCCACGCTGCGCGAGGCCATCGCGGCCCGCTGCGAGGCATGGGCACTCAAGGGCACCATCCTGCTCGCGCCGGAGGGCATCAACCTGTTCCTCGCCGGCCCGCGCGAGGCGGTGGATGCCTTCATGGCGTGGTTGCGCGGCGACGCCCGCTTCGCCGACATCGTGCCGAAGGAGAGCTGGTCCGACGAGGTGCCCTTCGGTCGCATGCGCGTGCGCCTGAAGAAGGAAATCATCACCATGCACGCGCCGGCGATCCGCCCCGAGGCGGGCCGCGCGCCCCACGTGCTGCCCCGCGACCTTCGCCGCTGGCTCGATGCCGGCCGCGACGACGAGGGTCGCGAGGTGGTACTGCTCGATACGCGCAACGATTACGAAGTGGCCGCCGGCACGTTCGAGAACACCGTCGACTACGGTCTGTCGAGCTTCACCGGATTCCCCGATGCCGTCGCCGCCGACCGCGCGCGCTTCGACGGCAAGACGGTGGTGTCGTTCTGCACCGGCGGCATCCGCTGCGAGAAGGCGGCCATCCACATGCGCGAGATCGGCATCGAACACGTCTTCCAGCTGGAAGGCGGCATCCTGAAGTATTTCGAAGAGGTCGGCGGCGCGCATTGGCGCGGCGACTGCTTCGTCTTCGACGGACGCGGCGCCGTGGATCCTTCGCTCGCACCGAGCACCGCGCCATGAGCGGGCTGTACATCGAGCGGCGCGGCCGGGGCGATATCCCGCTGGTGATGCTCCACGGCTGGGCCATGCACGGCGGCATCCTGGCGCCGCTGGCCGACGCCCTCGACGCACGCTTCGACATGTACGTGGTCGACCTGCCCGGCCACGGCCATTCGCGCGACTCGAAGGTTCCGCTCGATCCGCTCGCCTGTGCCCGGGCCATCGCCGACGACGTGCCGCCCGCCGCTTGGCTGGGCTGGTCGATGGGCGGCCTGGTCGCCCTGGTGGCCGCGCTCGAACTGGGGAACCACGTACGTGCCGTCGTGCCCGTCTGTTCCACGCCGCGCTTCGTGCGCGCGGACGATTGGCCGCAGGGCAACGACATCGCCATGGTGCAAAAGCTCGCCGCCGATCTCGACGCCGACTACAAGGCCACCGTCGATCGCTTCATCGCCCTCGAGGCACTGGGCAGCGCCGATCCCAAGACCGAAACGCGCAAGCTCAAGGACGAAGCCTACGCGCGCGGCGAACCCGATCCGCGCGTGCTCATGGAAGGCCTGCGCCTGCTCGAGGCGACCGACCTGCGTCCCCGTCTGGGCGAACTGCGCCAGCCCAACCTGTGGATCGCCGGACGCCGCGACCGCATCGTGCACCCCGAGGCCATGCGCTGGTCGGCGCAGGCCGCCGACGGCCGTTTCGAGGAAATCAACGCCGGGCACGCGCCCTTCATCGGACACGCCGACGACCTCGCGCGCGTCATCACGCTTTTCACCGAACCCCACGCATGAGCGATTTCCATTTCGACCGCCGCCAGGTCCGCCGCAACTTCGGCCGCGCCGCGGGCACCTACGAAAAGCACGACGCGCTCCAGCGTGAGGTGCAATCCACGCTGATCGACCGTCTCGAGGTCTACACGCCGGCGCCCGAGGTGGTGCTCGACGTGGGTGCCGGCACCGGGCGCGGCAGCGCGGCGCTGAAGAAGCGCTACCCCAAGGCGCAGGTCATCGCCATGGACCTCGCCCTGCCGATGCTCCGCCAGGCGAAGCACAACGCGGGCTGGCTCAAGCCGTTCTCGCGCGTGGCCGCCGATGCGTACACGCTGCCGGTGCACGACCGCAGCGTCGACATCCTCTTTTCCAACCTCTGCTTCCAGTGGTGCGAAGACCTGCCGCGCCTGTTCGCCGAGTGCGCGCGCGTCCTCAAGCCCGGCGGTCTGCTGACGTTCTCCACGTTCGGCCCCGATACGCTCACCGAGCTGCGCAGTGCATGGGCGGCGGCCGACGAGCATGCGCACGTGGCACGCTTCCTCGACATGCACGACGTGGGCGATGCGATGCTGGCCCAAGGCCTGCGCGATCCGGTGCTGTTCGCCGAACGCTATACGCTCACCTATCCGACACCACGCGCCTTGCTCGACGAGTTGCGCGGGCTGGGAGCGAACAACGCCGATGCCGACCGCTCGCGCGGGCTGACCGGCAAGCAGCATTACCGTCGCATGATCGAGGCATATGAGGCGATACGTAGCGACGGGACGATTCCTTCCACGTGGGAAGTGGTGACGGCTTACGCGTGGGGTGCGCCGGAGGGACAGTCGCGCCGGGAGGGGAGCGGCGAGGTCGCCAGCTTCCCGATCGACAAGTTGCGTGGATCGCGTCGGAAGACGCCGTTCGGCTGAGTCGGCGTCGCTCACCCTGAGCTGGCGCTCAGAATCCCCGCGTACGCAGGGACGACGGTGAGGCCATCCGTCGCTCCTGCGCACGCAGGAGCCCAGGGCCTCGGTCATCCCGAAGCACGATGCCTCGCCACGAGCTTTTCCAACGCCTCGGCATCGCCCGGCGCCTTCACCTTCGCATCGTTGTCGAAGTACACGTAGACATCCCGCGACGCCCGCTTCGGCGGCGCCTTGCGCGAGATGCGTGGATCGCCGGCGGCCTGCGCGCCGCGCGCCCACGCACTCGCTCGCCGTGCCCACGCCTTCAACGCTTTCTCCCCATACCCGCTGGCATACAGCTGGATGTCGCCGTGCAGCCGCACGTAGACGAAAGCCGCCGTCACGTCGAAATACCGCGGAAACTTGCCCGCCGCATCGGCCACCACGAACCCGATGCCGTGCTTGCGCAATAGCTCGACGAAGGCTGGGTCGACGAAGCTCTCGTGACGAATCTCCACCGCATGGCGCAACCGCCGCGACCGATCCACCGCCAGCCAGGCACGCTTCTTCAGTTTCGCGTCGTGGCGACGCCCCAGTGCCGCCGCATCCCTCGTGGTACGCGGCAGTTGCGCGAAAAAGGCATCCATGAGATCCGCGTCGAAGCGGAAGTTCGGCGGGAACTGCCACAGGATCGGCCCCAGCTTTTCCCTCAGCGCCAAGACGCCGGACGCGAAGAAGTTCGCCAGCGGGGCGTCCACATCGCGCAGCCGCTTCACGTGGGTGATGAACCGTGGCCCCTTTACCGCGAAAACGAAACCTCGAGGCGTATCGTCATACCACTGGCGGTAACTGTCCGGGCTCTGCAACGAATAGAACGATCCGTTGATCTCGATCGTCCGGAAACGGCGCGAGGCAAACTTCAGCTCATCGCGTTGCACGAGATCCTTCGGATAGAACACACCACGCCAAGGGGCATAGCGCCAGCCGGAAATGCCGATGCGAACGGTAGCCATGAGGCCATGGCATCGCGCGAGCCGTGCATGCACGGTGAACGCTTCCGTCAACCGCGTTCACGACGGAAACAGCCGTCCACGTGATCATCGACCATGCCCGACGATTGCATCACGGCGTAGCAAATGGCGGTACCCGCGAACTGAAACCCGCGTTCGCGGAGCGCTTCGCTCATGCGATCGGAACGGAAGCTCCTGGAAGGCATCTCGTCGACGTGCCGGACCCGGTTGACCACGGTCCGGCCATCGACGAACGACCAGAGGAACGCGGCCAGGGATCCCTCGGCATCGATGAGGCGCAGCGCGGCCCGGGCATTGTTGCGCACGGACGCCAGCTTGAGCCGGTGGCGGATGATGCCGCGATCCGCCGCGATACGCGCCATGGCCTCGTCGTCGAGCGCCGCGACGGCGGCGATATCGTAATCGAGGAACGCGCGTCGATAGTCGGCACGCTTGGGCAGGACGGTACGCCAGGCCAGGCCGGCCTGCGCGCCCCGCAGAACGAAAAGTTCGAACAGCCTGCGGTCGTCGTGCGTAGGCACGCCCCATTCGGTGTCGTGGTAGACGCGTTCGGCGTCGGTCGTATCGGCCCATTCGCAGCGCATCGGCGGCACCCCTCGTCCTTTCCTCGGAGCGAACGAGAATATCGACGCGTTTTCCGTCAAGATGTCCGCTTTTCACGGTGTCCGGCGTACGCATGAACGAACCCAAGCCATCGCAGGGCGCTGTCGTCGCGATGGGCGTCACCGTCATCATCTGGGCGAGCAGCTGGATCGTGATGAAAAGCGTGCTGGCCTATGCCGGTCCCTTCGATTTCTCCGCGTTGCGCTACGGCATCGGTTGCGTGCTGATGTTCGTGGTGTTGCTGGCGATGCGCCGCCCGCTGGCTCCACCGCCATGGGGCGGCACCGCGCTCGTGGGCCTCACCCAGACGGCCGCGTTCCAGGGCCTGGGGCAGTTGGCCCTCACCACCGGAGGCGCGGGCCACGTGGTGCTCCTGGCGTATGCGATGCCTTTCTGGGCGGTACTGCTGGCGTGGCTGATCCTGCGCGAGAAGCCCACGCCAAGGCACTGGCTGGGACTCGCCTTCGCCGCCGTCGGCCTGCTCGCCGTCATCGCCCCGTGGGAAGGATTGGGTAGCGTGCGGAGTACGCTCTATGCCTTGCTCGGCGGCATGTGCTGGGCTGTCGGCACGGTGATGAGCAAGCGCATGTTCCAACGCCACCACTGCGATCCGCTGAACTTCACCACCTGGCAGATGCTCTTCGGCGCCGCCGCGCTCACCGTGACGGCCCTGTGCGTGCCGCAACGTCCGATCGCATGGACGCCCGCCCTCGTCGGCGGCCTGGCCTATTCCGTCGTGTTCGCCACCTGCCTGGCATGGACCCTGTGGCTGGTGGTGGTACGCCGGCTGCCGACCGCCGTGGCCGCCTTGTCGGCACTGGCGGTGCCGGTGCTCGGCGTACTCATGGCCTGGGCCTTCCTGGACGAGCGGCCCACGCCGAACGAATGGATCGGCATGGCCTTCATCGCGGCCGGCCTCTTCGCCGTCAGCGGCGCGCGCCTTGCACGCTCACCACGGTAAGGCGTCGAGATCGACGTTGCCGCCGGTCAGCACCGCGCCGACACGGTGGCCGGCGAAGCGGTCCGGGTAGCGCAGCAAGGCGGCCAGCACCGTCGCGCTGGACGGCTCGACCACGATCCGCAGCTCCGACCAGAGCAACCGCATCGCGGCAACCACCTCCGTGTCGCTCACCCGCAAGACGGACACGCGGTGCTCGCGCAAGACGCGGAAATTCGGTTCGCCCACGAGGGTACGCAAGCCATCGCAGACGGTTTCGGGCGTGAACGGACCCACACGCGCGCCGGCTTCCAGCGACCGCGCCGCGTCGTCCGCACCTTCCGGTTCCGCGGCGAACAGGCGCAGCCTCGCATCGATGGCATGCGCTGCGATGGAACACCCCGCCGCGAGCCCGCCGCCGCCCACCGGAAACAGCACGGTATCGATATCGGGGTGTTGCCTCAGCAACTCCGGCACCACCGTGCCCTGTCCCGCCATCACGCGGGGATCCGCATAGGGATGGACCAGCGTGGCGCCCGTCGCGGCCTGCACCTGGGCCGCCTTCGCCTCGCGCGCCGCCGTGGTCGGCTCGCATCGATGCACCGTGGCCCCCGCGGCGACGATGGCATCGACCTTCGCCTTCACCGCGCCCTCGGGCACCACCACATGGGCGGGGATACCGCGCGTGCGCGCGGCCATCGCCAGCGCATTGCCGTGATTACCCGACGAATGCGTCACGACGCCACGCCGGGCGTCTTCCTCGTCCAACGACCACACCGCATTGGTGGCGCCTCGAAACTTGAAGGCGCCGCCGCGCTGGAGGTTTTCGCACTTGAAGCGCACCGCCGTGCCGACTCGCGCGTCGATGAGATCGCTGCGCAGGACCGGCGTGACCGTGGCATGCGGCGCGATGCGGGCGGCGGCATCGCGGATGTCGTCCCAGGTGGGGATCGCATTCATCCACCGAACTCCACGCCGCAGACGAAGCGGCGCTCGGCACCGGGAGCGAGCGTGATCGCGTCCTGGCAATCCTCGCGGTTGAACGCGTTGGGGATGCATTCCATCGGCTCCAGCGCCACCGACTTGCGCGCGTCGCGCTCGGCCGTGTCGGAGGTGAAGGCGAGCATGACGCCTTTTTCCTGCCATACCGCGATGCGGCGACCGGTGGCCGGATCGCTCAGGTGCGTGCGTGCGCGGCCGTCGGCATCGCGCGCCAGTGTCGCGTACGTGTTGTTCAGCTCGGTATGGCCGATCGCCCGCGCCTGGCGGAAATCCAGCGAGGCATCCGCTTCGCCGATCGGCTGCCAGGCCGCCGGACCCGGCACCGGGATGAAGCCCTCGTCGGCGACGATGATCTCGTCGGCGGGAATCTGCAGCACCCATCCCTCGATGGGCGTGTCGGACAGGCGGAAGTACGGATGCCAACCGAAGAAGGTCGGCGCATCGCGGTCGCCGACGTTGCGGGTACGCGCGTCGACGGTCAGCCCCTTCCCGTCCAGCGTGAACGTCACGGCGACATCCAACGCGAAGGGATAGCCCGGGCGCGCTTCCGGCCGGATCGCCTGCGTGGCGAACGTGACCGTCGCGGCATCGTCGCCCCCCGCGTCGTCCCGCACGTCGAACCGCTCGCCGCGCAGGAAGCCGTGACGGCTCGCGCGATCCTTGCCCACGACGCCCGGCTGCAGATCGTAGGCCTGGCCTTCGAAGGTATAGCGCGAATCCTCCACCCGGTTGGCGAACGGCGTCATGATCGCGAAGCGCGAGCCCTTGTGCGGCACCAGTTCGGCTTCGTCGCGAAAGCCGTCGGCGATATCGTGGCCGTCCAGCTTGATGGACAGCACCGTGGCGCCATGGCGGGCGATGCGTACCTCGCGGTGTGCGACGGTATCGGTCAGCACGACCAGTTCCTGGGCTCCGAGGGAGTCACGCGTGACGGTGAAACGGGGCATGGGGCGGTTTCCTTTTGGCGAATCCGACCGCATGTTAGCCTGCCAGCCAGTCATTTGAGCCTTCTCTGACGCCATGAGCGACCGTTCGGACACCCCCACCGCCCCCATCCTCCTCACCGACTACCGCCCGCCGGCGTGGACGGTGGAACACGTGGAACTGGCCTTCGACCTGGGGATCGACCGCACCGAGGTCGCCGCCCGCCTCGAGGTGAGGCGCGAGGCCGACGAACCCATCCGCCTGAACGGCGAGGGGCTCGAACTGCTCGAGTTGACGGTGGACGGGCGCCGGCTCGGCGAAGGGGAGTACATGCTTGCGAACGGCGTGCTCGAACTGGACATCGAGGGCGAGCGCGGCACCATCGGCACGCGGGTCGCGCTGAAACCGGCCGAGAACACCGCGTTCGAAGGCCTCTACCTTTCCGGCAGCCGTGAAGCGGGCTTCCTGCTCACCCAGTGCGAGGCCGAGGGCTTCCGTCACATCACCTTCTTCCCCGATCGTCCCGACGTGCTGTCGAAGTACACGGTGACCCTGCGCGCCGACAAGGCGCGCTTCCCGGTACTGCTCGCGGGGGGCAATCCCGATGGCGAGGGCGACCTTCCCGACGGTCGCCACTGGGCCCGTTTCGTCGATCCGCACCCCAAACCCAGCTACCTGTTCGCCCTGGTCGCCGGGCGCCTGGAACGCATCAGTCGCGATCACATCACCGCCGACGGCCGCACCGTGGCGCTGCACATCTGGGCCGAGCCCGACGCGATCGACCGCTGCGATTACGCGATGGACTCGCTCGTGCGCTCCATGACCTGGGACGAGCAGGCGTACGGTCGCAATTACGACCTGGACGTGTTCCACGTCGTCGCCACGCACGACTTCAACATGGGCGCGATGGAGAACAAGGGCCTCAACATCTTCAACGCGAAATACCTGCTCGCCGATCCCGATTCCAGCACCGACGACGAGTATCGCCACGTCGAGGCGGTGGTCGCGCACGAGTATTTCCACAACTGGAGCGGCAACCGCGTCACCTGCCGCGACTGGTTCCAGCTGAGCCTGAAGGAAGGCCTCACCGTCTTCCGGGAGCAGAGCTTCTCGGCCGACATGAACTCGGCGCCGCTCAAGCGCATCGAAGACGTGGCCCTGCTTCGTCGCGCGCAGTTCCCCGAGGATGCCGGTCCGCTGTCGCATCCGGTACGCCCGTCGCAGTACAGCGAGATCAACAACTTCTACACGGCCACCGTGTACGAGAAGGGTTCGGAACTGGTGCGCATGCTCGCCGGCCGACTGGGCCGGGAAGGCTTCCGCAAGGGCATGGACCTCTACTTCGACCGGCACGACGGCCAGGCGGTGACCATCGAGGACTACCTCAAGGCCCTGGGCGACGCGAACGGCGTCGACCTCATGCCCTACCTCGCCTGGTACGAACAATCGGGCACGCCGCGCCTGAGCGCCGAAGCCCGGCACGACGCGGAAAATCGCCGTTACCGCCTCACCCTGCGCCAGCGCACGCCTCTGGGCACGAGCCAGGGCGCGCGCAAGCCGCTGCCCATTCCCGTGCGCCTGTCGCTGTTCGATCGCGACGGCCGCGCGCTTCCGCTGCGCATGGAAGGTGAAGGTGCCGCGGGCGGCACCGAGCGCACCGTGGTGCTCGACACGGCCGAACAGGTGTTCGTCTTCGACGATGTCGCGCAGGCCCCGGTCCCGTCGCTGCTGCGCGGCTTCTCCGCACCCGTGATCCTCGAGTACGACTACACCCCGGACGAACTGGCGATCCTGCTCCGTCACGATCCCGACGGCTTCAACCGTTGGGAAGCGGGCCAACAGCTCGCCGGCCTCGCCTTCGACGATTGCCGCGACGGTCGCGATGCCGGGCCGGCCATCACCGCGTGGACGGGCGCGCTGGCGGATCTCTTCGCCGAGAGCGCCGTGGACGACGCGCTACTCGCCGAGCTGCTCACGCCACCCGGTGAGATCGAGCTGGTGGAGCGCCAGGCCGAGCGCGATCCCCAGCGCATCCGCGACGCCCGCCAGCGCATGCTCGGCGCCCTCGCCGAGCGCATCGGCGCGACGCCACTGCGTGCCCGCTACGAGTCGCTGCGCGCGGGCACCAGCGCGGCACTGGACGCCGCCAGCCAGGCCCGGCGCCAACTCAAGCGGCGCGTGCTCGATCTGCTCGCGCTGATAGCGCCCGAAGAGGCCCGCACGCTGGCCCGCTCGCAGTACGACGACGCACCGGGTATGACCGACCGCCTCGCCGCGCTCTCCACCCTGGCGCTATCGGACGCGAACGCCGCCATGGAGCCCATCGCGCACTTCCGCCGGCGTTACGAGGGCAACGCACTGGCCCTCGACAAGTGGTTCGCGATGCAGGCGCAACTGCCGGGCGAAAACACGCTCGCACGCATCCAGGCCCTGGAAGGCGATCCGGCGTTCACGCTGAAGAATCCCAACCGCGTCCAGGCACTGATCGGCACCTTCGCCCGCGCCAATCCCACGGGCTTTCATCGTGCCGAAGGCGCGGCGTATCGCTGGCTGGCCGATCGCCTGCTGGCCCTGGATGCGCTCAATCCACAGGTAGCGGCGCGCGTGGCCACCGCCTTCAACGGCTGGAAGCGGCTGGAGCCGGTGCGACGCGAAGCGGCCCATGCCGTGGTGGCGGAACTGTCGGCGCGGAAGGATCTTTCGCGTGACCTCACCGACATCCTCGCGAGGGTGGCGCTCGGTTAAGCGTGCGCTGCATCACAGCATGAAAGTGCGGGTGATCAAGAAAGTGACGCTCCGCGTCACCCATTGCCGAAATCGAGCAGGTTGTTGACAAAAAAGTCACGCACGGTTCATTGGAACGGTGTAGTGTTGCCCTCAACGAACGAAGCCGCACCCAAGGGCGCGGCTTCTCGTGCCAGTCATACGGTTTCTGGCGCCCGGCAGCACGGTCATCCTGGATTCCCCCTGTTCCTGAGACCGCCGGGCGCCAGATCTCATTCGTCGACCGAATGGGGCGTCCCTGCCCGCCATTCCGCTTCCTTCCCCCGGCACACGGCCGAACCCCTGTCGTCCAGCCTCGGCGCGCGGATGATCGCGCTGCGTCCGCCCGGGTGAAGTGCCGGCACCATCAAGCACGAGTCATGCCATGGTTGCCGAAAAGGGGTTCACGCTGCGGCGCAACGTCGTACCCCGCGCCGGCGTAAACTAGCCCATCGGCCCCTCGATGCCCTGACCCAAGATGCTTCATCAAGAATCCTACGACGTGATCGTGGTCGGCGGCGGCCACGCCGGTACCGAAGCCGCGCTGGCCGCGGCGCGTGCCGGCGCTCGCACGCTGCTGCTGAGCCATAACATCGAAACCATTGGCCAGATGAGCTGCAACCCCGCCATCGGCGGCATCGGCAAAGGGCACCTGGTCAAGGAAATCGACGCCCTGGGCGGCGCCATGGGCCGCGCGGCCGATCGCGCAGGCATCCAGTGGCGCACGCTCAACGCCTCTAAGGGGCCGGCCGTGCGCGCCACGCGTTGCCAGGCCGACCGCGCCCTCTACAAGGCCACCATTCGCTCCATGGTGGAAACCCAGCCCAACCTGTGGCTGTTCCAGCAGGCGGTGGACGACCTGATTCTCGCGGGTGACCGCGTGGCCGGCGTGTGCACCCAGATGGGCCTGGATTTCCATGCACCCGCCGTCGTCCTGACGGCAGGCACCTTCCTTGCCGGGAAGATCCACATCGGTCCGGCTCAGTACGCGGGCGGCCGCGCCGGGGATCCCCCCGCCTCCACGCTGGCGTCGCGCCTGCGCGAGCTCCCGGTCGCCGCCGACCGCCTGAAGACCGGCACCCCGCCGCGCATCGACAGCCGCAGCATCGACTTCTCCGTGCTCGACGAGCAGCCGGGCGACGATCCGATGCCGCATTTCTCGTTCATGGGGTCGCCCGCCGACCATCCGCGCCAGGTGAGTTGCTGGATCACGCACACCACCGAAGCCACGCATGACCTCATTCGCGGTTCGCTCGACCGCTCGCCGCTTTACAGTGGCCAGATCGAAGGCGTGGGCCCCCGGTATTGCCCGTCCATCGAAGACAAGGTCGTTCGTTTCGCCGAGAAGACCTCGCACCAGATCTTCGTCGAGCCCGAAGGCCTCGACACGTTCGAGATCTATCCCAACGGCATCTCCACGTCGCTGCCCTTCGACGTGCAGTACGCGCTGGTGCGATCGATACCCGGCTTCGAAAACGCGCACATCACGCGGCCGGGCTATGCGATCGAATACGACTACTTCGATCCGCGCGGCCTGCACCCGTGGCTTGAGACGAAGAATGTCCCCGGCCTGTATTTCGCCGGGCAGATCAACGGCACCACGGGTTACGAGGAAGCAGGCGCGCAAGGCCTCATCGCCGGCATGAACGCCGCGCTGGCCGTGCGCGGCGACGCGCCCTGGTATCCCCGACGCGACGAAGCCTACGTCGGCGTGCTGATCGACGACCTCACCACCAACGGCACCATTGAGCCGTATCGCATGTTCACCTCGCGAGCCGAATACCGGCTGCACCTGCGCGAAGACAATGCGGACCTTCGCCTGACCGAACAGGGCTACGCGCGTGGCGTGGTATTCGAGGATCGCTTCCGTCGCCTCGAGGCCAAACGCGAGGCCACCGAGCGCGAGACGGCGCGCCTGCGTGGCCTTTGGGCCGCCCCCACGAATACGCTCGGCGCCGCCGTGGAACGCTCGCTCGGCGTCGCCGTCAGCCGCGAGACGCATGCGCTCGACCTGCTGCGCCGCCCCGAATTCGATTACGCCGCCATCACCGCCGTGCCCGAGCTGGGTCCGCCGGTGGGCGACGCCGAAGTGGCGTTGCAGGTGGAAGTGCAGGCGAAGTATTCCGGCTACCTCGAGCGCCAGCGCGACGAGATCGAGCGGCAACGCAAGCACGAGTCGACGGCCATTCCCGATGGCTTCGACTACGACCGCGTGCGCGGGCTTTCGGCTGAGGTCTTGCTCAAGCTGAAGCACTCGCGGCCCGCGACGATCGGCCAGGCCTCGCGTATCAGCGGCGTGACGCCGGCGGCGATCTCGCTGTTGCTGGTGCACCTGAAGCGCCGCGCGGCCTGATTCGCCGATACGATCGGCTCCCACCCTTCGGTAGCAGGGCATCCCGTAACCCTGCCTGCCAGGTGAGTGGGGACCGACGCGGGGCCTCCATGCCAACCGGCAGTCGGCCGCGTCACGCCCCATCTGGCATCATTTGCCACCAGTGAACCCCCTTACGGAAGGTCAACCATGCAAGTCTGGATCGGACGCAACGGCGAACGCTTCGGCCCCTACACCGACGACGAAGTGCGCCAATGGCTTCGCGACGGCACCGTTCGCACCGACGAACTCGGCTGGTACGAGGGCATGACCGACTGGCGCCCGATGGGTGAGCTCTTTCCCGAGGCTCGCCCCGAAGCCTCGGTCGCGCCGCCGTCGCCCCCGCCTTTCCTCGGCATCAACGAAGCCGCCGCACCCGACTACGCCACGTTCTGGAGCCGCGTGGGCGCCTGGGTCATCGACTACATCGTGCTCATGGTGCCCTTCACGATCATCAGCATGGCCATGGGCCTGGGCAGCCTGATGACCGAATTCCTGTCCAGCTTCGAGCGCGACCAGACCGCGGCGTTCGCCGCGTACGCCACCGCCGTTCGCCCGATCAGCCTGGTGCTGGTGATCGTGGGGTACCTCTACTACGTCTTCTTCGAGAGCTCCAAGTGGCAGGCCACGCCCGGCAAGATGGCGCTGGGCATCCGCGTCACCGACGTGCAGGGCCGCCGCCTCACGCCGGCCCGCGCCGCGGGACGCAATGCGATCCGGCTGGTGAACGTGCTCAGCTCGCTGGTGCCCTTCGTGTTCTACATCGTCGCCGCCTTCACCCAGCGCAAGCAGGGCGTGCACGACCTGCTCGCCGGCACCTACGTGCTCGTCGGCCGCGCGAGCCAGGCGGTCGAACCCGCGCCATCGGCGCGCCCGGGCAACCACGGCAGCTTCGACGCCTGACCTTCCCTCCCCGGCCATCCCGGCCGGGGCGTTCCCCGCGCTTGCTATCATCGACGGCCCGGCCCGACGTACCGGCCGGCTGAGCAACGCACAGGAACGACATGCAGAGCATCGAACAACGTATTGCCCAGGACATCGCCGCCAAGCCCGACCAGGTGCGCGCGGCGGTGGAACTGCTCGACGGCGGCGCCACCGTGCCCTTCATCGCGCGCTACCGCAAGGAAGTCACCGGCGGCCTCGACGACACGCAGCTGCGCCTGCTCGAAGAGCGCCTGCGTTACCTGCGCGAACTGGAGGACCGCCGCGCGGCCATCCTCGACAGCATCGCCGAACAGGGCAAGATGACCGACGCCCTCAGGGCCGACATCCTCACCGCCGACACCAAGGCCCGGCTGGAAGATCTCTACCTGCCCTACAAGCCCAAGCGCCGCACCAAGGCGCAGATCGCCCGCGAGGCCGGCCTCGAGCCGCTGGCGCTGGGCCTTCGCGACGACCCATCGCAGGATCCGGAAACCTTCGCCACCGGCTTCGTCGACGCCGACAAGGGCGTGGCCGACACCAGGGCCGCCCTCGACGGCGCCCGCGCCATCCTCATGGAAACGATCGCCGAAGACGCCGCCCTCGTCGGCGAACTGCGCGACTGGCTCTGGGACAAGGGCCAGATCCGCGCCACCGTGGTGCCCGGCAAGGAAAACGAAGGCGCGAAGTTCCGCGACTACTTCGACCACGTGGAACCCGTGTCGAAGATTCCCTCACACCGCCTGCTTGCGCTGATGCGCGCGCGCAACGAGGGCGTGCTGGAAATCGACCTCAATCCCGGCCTCGACGCCGACCAGGGCCATGCCGAAGGCGAAGGCCGGGTCGCCGCGCGCGCGGGCATCGTCAACCAGGGCCGCCCGGCCGACGCGTGGCTGCGCGAAACCGTGCGCCTCACCTGGCGCGTGAAGCTGCACCTGCACCTCACGCTCGACCTGTTCGGCCGCGTGCGCGAACACGCCGAAGACGAAGCCATCCGCGTGTTCGGCGAGAACCTGAAGGACCTCCTGCTGGCCGCCCCCGCCGGCACGAAGACGGTGATGGGCCTCGACCCCGGCATCCGCACCGGCTGCAAGCTGGCCATCGTCGACGCCACGGGCAAGTTGCTCGCCTACGACACCATCTATCCGCACGAACCGCGCAACCAGTGGGATCAATCCATCGCGCGCATCGCACAGCTGTGCAAGCAGCACGGCGTGAACCTCATCGCCATCGGCAACGGCACGGCCTCGCGCGAAACCGACAAGCTCGCCGGCGAGGTGATCCGCAAGCACGCCGACCTCAACCTCGCCAAGATCGTGGTGAGCGAGGCCGGTGCGTCGGTGTACTCGGCCTCCGAATTGGCGGCGAAGGAATTCCCCGACCTCGACGTCTCGATCCGTGGCGCGGTGTCCATCGCCCGCCGCCTGCAGGATCCCCTCGCCGAACTGGTGAAGATCGAGCCCAAGGCCATCGGCGTGGGCCAGTACCAGCACGACGTGAACCAGGTGAAGCTCGCCCGCGCGCTCGATGCGCGCGTGGAAGACTGCGTGAACGCCGTGGGCGTGGACGTCAACACGGCCTCGGCGCCCTTGCTGGCGCGCGTGGCGGGTCTGTCGTCCAGCGTGGCCGAGAACGTGGTCAAGCACCGTGATGCCAACGGTCCCTTCCCCAGCCGCAAGGATCTCCTCAAGGTGCCGCGCCTGGGCGACAAGGCCTTCGAACAGTGCGCGGGCTTCCTGCGCATCACCGGAGGCAGCAATCCGCTGGATGCCAGCTCCGTGCATCCGGAGGCCTATCCCGTCGTTGAGCGCATCCTCAAGCAGTGCGGTCGCGAGGTGAAGCAGGTCATCGGCGACAGCGGGTTCCTTCGTGGCCTCAAGGCCGAGGATTTCACCGACGAGACGTTCGGCCTGCCGACGGTGCGCGACATCCTCAAGGAACTGGAAAAACCCGGCCGCGACCCGCGCCCGGAATTCGTCGCGCCGAGCTTCGCCGAAGGCGTGGAAGACCTCAAGGACCTGCGCGAAGGCATGGTGCTGGAAGGCCGCGTCACCAACGTGGCGGCCTTCGGTGCCTTCGTCGACATCGGCGTGCACCAGGACGGCCTCGTGCACGTCTCCGCGCTGTCGCACACCTTCGTCAAGGATCCGCGCGACGCGGTGAAGGCCGGCGACATCGTCAAGGTGAAGGTCATGGAGATCGACATCCCGCGCAAGCGCATCGCCCTGAGCATGCGTCTGGACGACGTGCCCGGGGAAGCGCGTGGCGGACGTCCCGCCCAACGCGACGATGCTTCCGGCGGCGGTCGCCGCGGTGGACAGGGGGGCGGTCGCGGTCCGATGCCGCCCAAGCCGGCCGCCGCGCCGGCCAACAGTGCCTTCGCGGACGCGTTTTCCCGCGCCCTCAAGAAGTAGGCCCTTTCGGCAAGAAACTTCTCAAAGCCCAGGGTTCGTCGGTGGAAAACCGGGAACCCTGGGACGATCGCCTACAGCCCCGTACAGGCCGCGATCGGCGAGCTTATCGCGGCGCAGCATGCGCCCGCGTATGGCTTTCCATTACCGTAACGATTCTCTAACACCCCCAGGGAGTGATCCACATGCGCATCCGCCATCTCGCCGGCGCCATCGGCGCCGCCCTCCTGTTCAGCGCCGGGGCGCACGCCGACGGTTTCCAGCAGGTCGTCTCCTTCGGCGATAGCCTGAGCGACAACGGCAACGTCTCGATTCTTGTCGGCTCCCCCGTGACCTCGCGTTTCACCACCAATCCCGGCACCGTCGCCGTGGAGAACATCGCGACGTACTTCAACCTCTCGCTGACGCCGTCGCTCCAGGGCGGCACGGACTACGCCTACGGTAATGCGCGCGCGGCCGTCGCCAATCCCATCGCCGGCCCGCTGGTCGCGACGCCGACCTCCGCCCAGATCCAGTCCTACCTCGCCGCCAACGGCGGCAAGGCCAACCCCAACGCCCTCTACACGATGTGGATCGGTGCCAACGACCTGCTCGCCGCCGTGCAGAACCCGGCCAATGCCCAGGTGACCGTGGCCACCGCCGCGGCCAACGAAGTCGGCCAGATCCAGGCCCTGCAGGCCGCCGGCGCGAAGACCATCGTCGTGTTCAACCTCCCCGACGTGGGCAAGACGCCCGCCGCGATGTCGCAAGGTGCGGCCGCCTCGGCCGGCCTTACGCAGCTGAGCCAGCTCTACAACGGCATCCTTTCCGGCGGCCTGGCCTCCGCGCAGCGCGGCATCGTGCCGATCGACACCTACACGCTGCTCAACGAAGTCATCGCCAACCCGTCCACCTACGGCTTCAAGAACGTCACCGTGCCGGTGTGCACCACGTCCAGCTCGCTCAGCTGCTCGCCGGCCACGCTGCGCGATAGCGACGTCAACAGCTACCTCTTCGCCGACGGCATCCATCCGACCGCCGCCGCGCATGCGCTGCTCGGTCAGTACGCGGTGTCGGTCATCGAGGCGCCGCAGAAGATCTCGCTGCTGGGCGAAGCGGGCCTGGCCACGAACGCGGCGCACGTGCGCTCGCTGCGCAACCAGATGATGTCCGACAACTTCGGCGCGGACTCCCGCTTCTTCGCCTCGGTCGATTACGGCCAGCAGAAGTTCAAGGACACCGGCACCTCGCCGAAGACCGACAGCGATAACGTCAACCTCACCGTCGGCGCCGACGCCAAGGTCAACGAGAACTTCAACGTGGGCGTCGCCCTCGGCCTCGGCCAGACCGACGCCAACTTCCAGGGCGGTGGCGGCTACAAGCTGCAGGACGTCGCCGGTTCGGGCTATGCGTTCTACCACGCGGGCGGCGGCTATGTCGGCGGCTTCGTCAGCTTCGGCCAGCTGAGCTTCACCGACATCGATCGCCGCATCGACCTGGGCGCGGCGCGCCGTACCGAAACCGGCAAGACCGACGGTTCGCACGTCGGCGGCGGCCTGAGCGGCGGCTGGTGGTTCGGCAACGAATCGCTGAAGACCGGTCCGTTCGTGAGCGTGGAGTGGGAACAGCTTCGCGTGTTCGGCTACACCGAATACGGCAGCACCAGCACGGCGATGCAGTTCGGCAAGCAGACCCGCAATGCGCGCATCGAAACCGGCGGCTGGCGCCTGCAGGGTTCGTGGCAGTCGGGCAGCACCACGCTGCATCCGTTCGCCGAAGTGGCCTACAACCACGACGGTCGCGCCGACGATCGCTTCGTCACCGCCGGCCTCACCAACATGTCGGGCCGCTTCAGCGTGCAGGGCTTCTCGCCCGACAAGAACTGGGTCACCGCCGACCTGGGCCTCTCGGCCGACTTCAGCCAGCGCTGGAGCGGTTGGGCCGCGTACAGCGGTCGTTTCGGCGATGATTCGCAGCGTTACAACAGCCTCAACCTCGGTGTGAAGATGGCGTTCTGAGCGACACGGTCCCACAAACGAAAAGAAGCGCCGACACTCTGTGTCGGCGCTTCTTTTTTTACCCCATGGATCAGTTTGGTGGCCGGAGCAACCTTACTTTTTGCCGCCGGCCTTCGAGAACATCGCCTCGGCCTGGCTCTTCAGGCTGTTGGCTTCGTCATCGCCGAGCACGTCGACCTTGCCACCCGCTTCCTTCTCCTTCAGTACCAGCTCGCCGGCATCGTTCCAGCCCGCGCGCTCGGTGGAGGTCGGCTTGCCATCCTTGCTCGGCTTCTTCTCCTGCACGATGACCCACGGCTTACCGTTCTTGTAAGCGTAGTTCGTCGAGGTGAAACCCTTGTCGCCGTAATCGACCAGTTCGATGACGAACTGGACATCGTTGCCCTTCTTGAAGATCTGCCAGCCGCGCGACTCGCCTTCCTTCAGCGCGGTGCCCTGGGTCATCTTCAGGCCACCGATGTTCTTCTTCAGGCTGTTGAAGCCCGCGAGTTCCTTCTCGCCCGGGGTGGCTTCACCCACGAGCTGGATGTTGGCGACGTTCTTCGCACCCTTGGTGAGCACCGGCGTCTTCAGCGGCGACGAGTAATGGCGATCGCCATCCTGCAGCGACACGTCGACGATGTACATGTCGTTCGGATTCAGATCCGCCGCGTTGAAATCGAGCTGGAAGGGCTGCGGGATCGTTACCGGAGCGATCGTCTTCGTCGCGAGCGGCTGCGAGCCCTGGGCGGAGACGTCGACCAGTTTGAGCTCGAGCTTGGCGTCCGGAGAAAGCTGCTTGCCCGCATCGCGCAGGGTCACGGTACCCGTGACGTTGTTGGCCGGGGCGGAAGCGTCGGGCGTACCACCGTTGGCGGCCTGCTGGCCGTTATCGGAAGAGCCGCCGCAACCGGCAAGGGCCAGCGTGGCCACGGATGCGAGCGACAAGAAAAGCCTGCGCATGGGTCTGAACCTCAGTAACGGATCGGAAAAAAGGTCACGCAGGATACGCACGCGCATGGAGCGCCATACCTTGCGGGGGGAACCTTGGAGCATACCGGCAAATTGGCGGATGGAAAAGTCAAGAGTAAAAAAGCGTATACATCTGAAATTTGTGATCCACATGGCGCGACACGCCGTATCGTTGCCGAATGAGTGCAAAGCCTTCATCCGCCTTAACTATCAATAACTTGCAGAGCATCAGAAGAGGCGGCATCCGCGATAGGTTCCATGTCAGGTATTTCAGCCCCTTATCGGCAAAGTCCGGCGCGCCTCTTCCAACGCCGAGGCATGATCGGATGCCGAGAAAGGCTCGGCATTGCCAAGAGACCTCCATGATCCTGAAATCGATCGTCGTGGGAAGCTTGATGTCGTTATCCGCTCTGGCGGCTACCGGCGCGCAAGCGGCAGTAAGCCAGGGCTCGTCGTTCGTTTACTTCGACGCCGACGGCAACCTGGTCGGCCATCAAATCACGTGGTGTGAAAGCAACATCACTCACGCGGGCAATGTCCACACGCCCTATCAGATCCTGCTCACATGGGACTGCAAGTTCCACACGTCTTCGGGCGAATCCATCTATCCCGGCACGGCCGTCGTTTTCTCTAGCCTTCCACCCAACGTAAGCATTCCTCAGGCATGCGCCCAGACGAATGGTTATTGCCTTCCAGGGCCGGGTCCCGATGTCATGGTGGGTAAAACCTGGACCTACCTTCCCGGGAGTGGATACGACGAACGGGGCAATCCCACCGATTGAGTCGCCGAGCCGGCGGCCTCGCAGGAAACGAAAAGCGCCGCCCGATATGGGCGGCGCTTTCTTTATTACGACAACGACTTTCGATCAATTAAAAGTCGTAGGTCACACCGAAGCGAACGTAGCGCGGGGTCTCCCACGAACGCGGCAGCTTGTAGTAGCCGTCGCTGAAGTCCGGCTCGAGGCGGGTCGGCTTCTGTTCGTTGAAGACGTTGTACACGTTCACGTTGAACGCCAGCTTGTGGTCCGCGAACGACGGACGATATTCCGCGTTGAGCGAGAAGATGTGCGTCCACGGCGTGTCGCCAGCCGAACCGGCCGGAGCCGGCAGGCCGTTGCAGTAGTGGTAGTAGTTGCCCGGGTAGGCCGGAGCGGTCTGGTCCGGGCCGTAAAGACCCTGGCAGGAGCTCGGAGCGCCCGAGGCCATCGTGAAGATGCCCGAGATGTTCCATTCCGGGTTGATCTGCCAGGTACCGAAGGCCTTGAGCTGATGACGATGGTCGTTCGGCAGACGGCCGCCCGAGTATTCCATCAGGTAGGGGTAGTCCCAGTCCTGCGTGGCGGCGATGTCGGCCTGACCGATGTCCGACTTCACCTGACCTTCCGTGTTGCCGTAGCTACGCGAGAAGGTGTAGGTGACGCGGCCCCACCACGTACCGTCGAACGGATGCTCGAGGTAGGTATCCAACGCGTAGTACTTACGCATGACGTGCGGGAAGCCGAAGTCGTCGTTGGTGATCTTGACCTGCTGGTACCCGCCGGCCGCGTTCGGCAGCTGGAAGGTAGCGGCGGAACCGGGGTTGAAGAAGTAGCAACCGCGCAGACCGGTGAGATCGGCACCCTGCAACGTCGCCTGTTCCTCGAACACGTCCGTGTCGCAGACGTCGTCGATCGCGCGATTCAGCTTGCGATACGTCGCCTTCATGCCGAAGGTGTACTTGTCGCCGAGCGCCTTGTCGAAGCCGAGGATGTACTCATCCTGGGACTGCGCCTTGAGGTTCTTCGCCGTCACCGTGTTCGCGTCCGGAGCCTGGCCGAATTCGCGGTTGGCGGAATACGGAACCTCGGGACCCTGATACGTGTTGATCGGGGTGAGGCCGGTGGGCTGACCCAGGGCGTCGATGCCGGTGTAGGTGTAGTACGTGTTGGTGTACAACGAACCGGACGCACCGCGCAGCGCGACGCTGGTCGGAAGGGCGAGATAGTAACGACCCGCGTTACCGTAGATCTTGAGGGTAGAGTCGCCGAACACGTCCCAGCTGAAGCCCAGACGCGGAGCCCACTGCGGGCGGGTCTGGCGAATGAACGCGGCACCGTCCGGGTTGTAGTTGGTGAACTGGTCGTTACGCAGGCCGATCTTCACCAGCCAGCGATCGTTGACCTGCCACGAATCCTCGATGTACTGCGCACGCTGCTCGACGCGGATGGACGCGTTGGTTTCCTGGATGTACTTGGAAACGAAATAGCCGTTCTCACCGCCCGGATAGTTGGCCGGCGCGTCGACTTCGCCGTCGGCGATATCGGACGTCGGATCGTTCTGGCGACCGTAGTCCCACGCATAGCCGGACGTCGGCGCCATCAGCGAGCTGTCGTTGAGATCCTGCGTGCGCTGGTTATCGATACCCGCCGTGATCGTGTGATCACCCAGCTTGTACGTCAGGTCGATGCGGTAATTCGCGCCACGGGTCTGGTGGGACGGATCGGCCACATGAATGATCGTGTTCTGGTTCGTGATCGGACGACCGCCATTCAGCGCAGGATTCTGCTTGCCGGCATCGCTCGAGATGAGCGGAGTGATATCCGCGTACGGGTTGTAGGGATCACGATAGATGTCCGTGACCTGCTTGCCGTACTGAGCCGAGACCGTGAAGTCGTCGGTGATGTAACCGGTGTACTTCGCGATCCACATGCGTGCCGACGACTTCGTGGACACGGCCGGGGCGACGTAATCGCCACGCTGGAAGGTGTCGTAGTCGTAGTCGTAGTTGGAACCGCTGAACTCGTGCTTGGTGGAAGCGCCGGTCAGTTCGAGGATGTGGTTATCGGTGATGTTCCAGTCAAGCTTGGCGTACCACTTCGGATCCTTGTAGGTGCGCTTGGTCTGCTGCGACGTCTCGACCGACTGCGTGTTCGTGTCTTCCGTACGGTCACCCTCGACCGACGCGAACATGAACAGCTTGTCCTTGATCAGCGGGCCGCCCACGTAGGCGCTTTCCACCGCTTCCCAGCCCTTGTTGGCGCTGCGATTCTGGTAAAGGGTTCCGTTCGTTTCGCCGCCCGGATAGGCATTGCCGAAGTACGTGTTGCGCGGCGTGCCACGAGCCCATTCCGGCGTATAGAGGATCTGGGCGCCGAAATGCCACTCGTTCGTGCCGCGCTTGCCGATCTGGTTGATCACACCGCCGTCGGAGCGACCATAAGCGGCGCCGTAGCCGCCGGTCAGCACTTCCTGCTGTTCGATGGAGCCATACGGCAGTTCGATGCCGCCGAGCCCGTTGAGCGGGTCGGTGACGTTCATACCGTTGATGTAGTAAGCGTTTTCAGCAACGCTCGCGCCGCCGAACGACGACAGGCGCTGACCGTTCTGGCCGACGAAGTCGGAGCTGCCCTGGACCACACCCGGAGCCAACTGCGCGATGGCGTCGGCGTCACGCGCCAGCGGCAGCTTGGCCAACTGAGCCGAGGTGATAACCGTGCGCGAGTCGACGCCAGTCACGTCGATCGACGGCAGAGCGTTTGCGGAAACGGTCACACCGGAAAGATCCTGCGCGTTGCCCGCCGTGGCGGCGGCATTCGCGAACGAAACCTCCGTACCGGAACCCACGCGGATGCCGACGTTTTCACGAGTGGAGACGGTCGCACCGTCGGCCATCAGCGATACGTTGTAGGTACCCACCGGCAGGTTGCTGACCGTGTAACGACCGGACTGGTCGACGGTGACCGTACGTGTCACGCCCGAGGTGCTGGTCACGGTGACGGTCTGACCCGGCGTGGCCTGGCCGAAGATCGTGCCGGAGGTGGACTGAGCGAGAACGGCGCCGGTGCCGCCGAGGCCAACCGCCAGGGCAACCGCCAACGCGGAACGACGCAGGGCCGATGCCTGCAGAATGCTGCGAGAACTCATGTGCAAATCTCCCCAGATCGGCCCGAACCGGGCCTGAAAAACGAGCAACCCGGCACAGGCCGGAAAAATAAAGGCCTTGGCGGTGCACGTTTCCGGGGTGATTCCTCGCCGCCAACTCCTCCCAGAGTGGCGCCGTCCCCATGAGACCTGCTCCCGACAAGTCCGTCGACTCTTGCTGTACGCGATCGACTTCACGGTTTGTGAAACCAATCCGACAGGATTCGCCGATGCCGAACATAGGGGCAGGCGGGCGGCCGTGTCAACAAATTATTTACAAGGCATTGGCCCGAAAATAAGGATCTGGCGGGAGAGTGGGCTGCTCATCGGCCGGAAAAGGCCACCGGTGGGCCGGTGGCAATTCGGGGAGACGTTATTGCGGCTGCCGTCCTGGCTCGTTTTTTTTGCCGGGTAAAAATGTCCGGGGAGGGTCCCTCCTCCCCGGCGTGCCGCTTAGAAGTCGTAGCGGACGGTGAAGCGCATGGAACGCGGATCGGTGTAGTTCAGCTCGCGGTTGTAGGTCTGGCTCACCACATCGCGTTCGGACGCGTAACGGGAGTTATAGGCCGTCGGCGTCTGCTTGTTGAGCACGTTGAGCACGTCGAACTGGAAGGTGAGGTTCTTGTCCAGCCAGGTCGGCGTGTACGCGACATTGAGGTTGACCAGGTACAGCCACGGCGCCGAGCCGTGCGTGCCGCGGTTGGAGCGCTCGTAGCCCGCCGTGCCCGGCAGGCCGCAGAAGTAGTAGTACGAACCCTTGTACAGACCCTTGTCCTGGGTCGGGTAGAAGCTCGTGCAGTTACGCGGGCGGCCCGAGATGATCTGCGCGTTGGCACCGAAGCGCCAGTCGTCGTTGAGCTGGTAGTAGCCGAACGCCTTGATCTGGTGCGTATGGTCGTTCGGCAGGCGGCCGTTGGCGCCCTGCATGAGCTGCGGCAGGTCCCAGTCCTGGGTGACCGACACGTCCGCCTGGCCGCCCGTACCCGTATCCAGGTCGGAGGCCAGCTGGCCTTCGGTGTTGCCGTAGCTGCGCGAGAACGTGTAGTCGATGCGGCCGTACCACTTTTCGGCGAACGGATGCTCCAGGTAGAGGTCGAGCGCGTAGTACTTGCGCTTGAGCTTGCCCAGGTTCAGCTGGTCACGGGTGTAAGTCACCGTGCTGAACGTGCCATCGTCCTCTTCGATGTTGAAGGTGTTGGCCTGGCCCGGGTTGAACAGGAAGCAGCGGCCGCCCAGCACCGGGGTGCAGGTATCGTCGATCGCGCTGCGCAGCTTGCGCCACGTGATCTTGGCGCCCCAGTTCCAGGTGGGCAGGAAGGCGTGGTCGACGCCGGCGATGTACTCGTCCTGGAAGTGCGACTTCAGGCCCTTGGCCGCGACGGTGCGCGGGTCCGGTGCGGTGCCGCACTCGAGGTTGGTGGACACGACGTTGCCGCCGCACGAGTAACCCTGCGCCTGGTTGACGGCGATCGGCGCCAGCCCCTGCGGGATGCCGTCGACGACACCGGTGTAGGTGAAGTACTCGTTGGTGCCCAGCGAACCGGACGCCGCGCGCACGGCCACGTTGTTGGGCATCGCCAGGTGGTAGCGGCCGGCGTTGGCGTAGACCTTCAGCGTGGAGTCGCCGAAGACGTCATACGCGAAGCCCAGGCGCGGTGCCAACTGGTGGCGCTGCGCGGCGTACTTGTCGCCGTCGCCGTTGAAGTTGCTGAACTGCTCGTTGCGCAGGCCCAGCGACAGCAGCACGCGGTCGGTGAGCTGCCAGCGGTCTTCCACGTACTGCGATTCCTGCTCCGTGCGGACGCGGGCGGCCGTGGTCGTGTAACCGCGATAGACGTAGTAACCGTCGGTACCGAAGCCACCCGCGGGGCCGGGGGCACCCACGCCGTGCGGGGCATCCACCGCCGTAGCGCCCGTGGCCACCTTGCCGTAGTACCAGCCGTAGCCGCCCGGCAGCGACGTGCCGGTGTACGACTCGGCGATCTGCCGGTCCGCACCGAACTTCACGTCATGGTCGCCGATGCGGTACTCGAGGTCGACGCGCCAGCCGTGGGTCTTGTCCTGGGCGCCCGGCACGCGCACGCTGCTGGCATAAGCCTGGCAGCCCGCGTAGTTGAAGCCCGGCACACGCACCTGTTGGGACGCGGAGATGTACGGGCATGCGTCGTTGTAGTTGAAGGGCAGCTGCAGATGGTCCTGCTTCTGCTTGCCGTACAGCGCCGACACCGTGAAGTCATCGGTGATGTAGCCGGTGTACTTGCCGATGTACAGGTCACCGCCATCCTTGGTGTACACGCCGCTGTTCTGCGTGCTGCCGTGAGTGTCGTCGGCGTAGTTGAAGCCGTAGGTGTTGGAGGTGTACTCGGACTTGTCCGACACGCCCGTCAATTCGAGATGGTGGTTGTCGGTGATGTTCCAGTCGATCTTCGCCGTCCAGCGAGGGATCTTGTACTGGTATTCATTCCAGCCCGTGCGGGCGACCGAGGTCGACGTGATGTTCGAGGCGACCGCCTGGCCTTCGCGCTTGGTCATTTCCGCGTCGACGTAGAAGAACAGCTTGTCCTTGATCAGCGCGCCGCTGGCGTAGGCGCCGTAGGTGCTGCGGAAATAGGTGTTCTTGCGGTTGTACTGGTAGATCGTGCCGTCGGTGGAGTTCGGATAGAAGCCCGTGTCCGGGTAGTAGCTGTTGCGGGCCTCGGCGCGCGCGAACTTCGGCTCCCAGATCGTGTAGACGCCGAAGTGGAAGTCGTTGGTGCCGCGCTTGGTCACCACGTTGATCACGCCGCCGGTGGAGCGGCCGAACTCGGCGCCGTAGCCGCCGGTGAGCACCTGCTGCTGGTCGATCGCGTCGAACGGCAGCTGCGTGGTGCCGATGGCCGTGAGCGGGTTGGTGACGGCATAGCCGTTGATGAAGTAAGCGTTTTCCGAAGCCGCCGAACCGCCGAAGCTCGGCACGCCGCCGGAGTTGGCGACCGTATAGCTCGAGTTGGCGATGACGCCCGGCGCCAACTGGGCGGCGGCGAGCACGTCACGCGCGATCGGCAGCTTGTTCAACTGCTCCGCGGTGAGCACCGTGCGCGTATCGACCGACGACACGTCGATCGAAGGCAGGGCCGTGGCCGTGACGGAGACGCCTTCGAGCGTGCTGGCGTCATTGGCCTTTGCGGCGCCGCCGAACGACACGTCCGAACCGTTGGAGATGGTCACCGACACGTTGTCGCGCGTGCTGACCGTGGCGCCGTCGCGCTGCAGCGTGACGGTGTAGGTGCCGGGCGGCAGCTGCGTGACGCGATAGCGGCCGTCGCTTTCCACCGTGATGGTGCGGCTGAAGCCGATCTGCGGGTTGCTGACGGTGACCGTGGAGCCGGGCTGCCCTTCGACGGTGCCGAAGATCGAGCCGGACGTGTTGGACTGCGCCAGCGCCGCTCCCGAAACGGAGGCCAATCCGATGGCCAGGGCCAGCACGGTACGACGGCCCAACATCGAGGCCGGGTAAGTACGCGAATTCATCAAAGTGGATCTCCCCTGAAAACCGCTCGCGCGTGTTTTTGCGACATTGCGGCAAATCGACCCCGCCCCGGCCTGCGCCAGGTGAAAGCATTTCGGTGTCGAAAACATCATCAATCGCGGCGAATCCGCTGTATCCGGTTCGCCGCCCCCAAGCGCGCCGCTCCTCCCGGGCGACGCGGAAGTAACATATACGTAACGCATGTAATTACGGCAAGCCGCAATTTCACCGATCTTTGACGATGGATAATTGCGACGACAGTAAAGTCTTCGACAGCGGAATTAAAAATCTCATGGGACGTAAGGAGTTGCGAACGATGACGACTCGTGACTTCCGGCACTTATGGAATCTGACTTAGGAAACATTCCTAGACGAATCGCATCCCGACGCCTCTGCGCAGGGCCAAAAAAAGGCCCCCGTGCTGGGTGCACGGAGGCGATCCGGGGAGTCACTCTGCACGTCACCGTCAGGGCGCGTCCCGCGCCCAGCGGCTCTTTTTATTGTCGGTTTTCGGTTACGAGGACTTACATCGAGAAGTCGTACCGGGCCGTCAGGCGGATGCTGCGCGGCGTGGAGTAGCTCAGCGGACGGCCATAGGTCGGGCTGAGCGGGCCGTCGGCCGTCTGGTAGGTTTCGTCGATGTTCTGCACCTTCTGCTGGTCGAAGACGTTGAAGACGTCCACCTTCAGCGCCAGGTCGTGGTTGAAGTACGACGGCCGGTATTCCGCGCTCAGCGACAGCTGGTAGGTCCACGGCAGGCGGCCACGCGATCCACGCGGAGCCTCCTGGCCGTCGCAGTAGAAGTACGACGAGCCGTAGTTATAGATATCCGGCGGGCGGATGCCGAGGCAGTTCTTCGGACGGCCCGACACCGCCGTGAGGTTCGCGCCGAAGAGCCACTCGGGATTGACCTGCCAGAAGCCGTACGCTTTCAGCTGGTGGCGGCGGTCGCTGGGCAGCGGACCGTTCGAGCCGATCATCAGCTCGGGGAAGTCCCAGTCCTGCGTGACCGACGGATCCAGCTGGCCGATGTCGGACTTCAACAGACCCTCGGAGTTACCGAAGCTGTGCGACCAGACGTATTCGGCGCGGCCGAAGAACTCCTGGTTGAACTGGTGCTCGACGTAGAGGTTCACCGCCAGGTACTTGCGCTTGAGGTCCGGGAAGCCGAGGTCGGCCTTGGACAGCGCCACGTTCTCGTACGTGCCGTCGTTGTTGAGGTCGATGGTGAACGTGTTGCCCTTGCCCGGGTTGAACAGCAGGCAGCCGGGAATCGACGCGTCGGGGCTGATCGTGATGTTGTTGCGCTCGGCCCATGCCTCGATCGGACGGGTATCGCACATGTCGTCGATGATGCTGCGCAGCTTGCGGTAGGTGGCCTTCGCGCCCACGGTCCAGTCGGTGCCCAGCTGCTTGTCGAAGCCGAGGATGTATTCGTCCTGGTAATAGGCGCTGAGGTTCTTCGCCGACAGGGTCTTCGGGTCGGGCGCGCTGCCGTCGGCACCGTTGGCGAAGTGGATGTCGGAGATGGGCGTCGGGTTGATCGGCGTGTTGGTGATCGGATCGACGCCGCCATAGGTGAAGTACTGCCGTTCGAACAGCTGCGGACCGGCGCCGCGGATGGCCACGTTGGACGGGATCGCGAGATGGTAACGACCGGCGTTCGCGTAGATCTTCAGGGTGGAGTCGCCGAACACGTCCCAGGTGACGCCCAGTCGCGGCGCCAGCTGGTGGCGCTGCTTCACGAACACCACGCCGTCGGTGTTGAAGTTCTTGAACTGCTCGTTGCGCAGGCCGAGGTAGGCCAGCCAGTTCTGCGAGATCTGCCAGTGGTCTTCGATGAACTGGGCTTCCTGCTCCACCTTCACGTTACCCGCGGCACGGAAGATCTGGCGACGGGCGATTTCGGTAGAGCCGGGCGGAATGGCCAACTCGGGGAAGCCGGCGATCTGGCCGCTGGCCGGCGGGTTGCTGTACGTCCACAACGCGCCACCCTGCACGGCGAGGCCGCCAAAGGACTCGGCCGTCTGGTTGTCGATACCCGCACGCAGGTCATGGTCACCCAGCGAGTACTGGATGTCGAAGCGCCAGTTGCGCACCTTGTCCTTCGCGCCCGGGACGATCAGGTTGCCCTGCACCGGCGCGCAACTCACGCGCTTGAGGGCCGCCGGCACGTTGCGGTTGTCGATGATATTGGGGCAGGTGACACCTGCCGCGCCGGCGACGTCGTCGACGTGGTCGGTCACGCTGCGGCCGTAAAGGGCATCGATCGTGAGCGAATCGGTGATGTAGCCGGTGTACTTGCCGATGTACATCTTGCCGCCCGGCGTGGAATTGGCCACGCCGATGTTCTTCTGGTGCTCGGTGCCGAGCACGCCGGTGCGCGAGCGCGTGGCGTAGTCGTACGAGTAGATCGTGGTGTCGTTGAGGTTGGAATCGCCGATGCCGGTCAGTTCGAGGATGTGGCTGTCGGTGATGTTCCAGTCGATCTTGCCGATCCAGTGATTGGCCTTCAGCGGACCGTCGAACGCCGTCTGCGTCAGCACGTTGGTGACGCCGGCCGAGTTGTCGTTGCGCACCACGTCGGCGGCGGCATAGACGAAGAGCTTGTCCTTGATCAGCGGACCGCTGAAGTACAGGCCGTAGAGCAGTTCGTCGGTCTTGTTGCGCGCGCGGTACTGGAAGATCGTGCCGTCGGTCACGTTGCCCGACGTCTGCGGATAATAGATGTTGCGCGGATCGGCCTTGAGCGCGCGCGGGCTCCACTGCACCTGCGCACCGGCCTTCCAGGTGTTGCCGCCACGCTTGGTGGTGAGGTTGACCACGCCACCGGTGGAGCGGCCGTACTCGGCGCCGTAACCGCCGGTGAGGATCTGCTGCTGGTCGATCGCATCGAACGGAAGCGTGGCGAAGCCCAGGCCGGTCAGCGGATTCGTGACCGCGAAACCGTTGATGTAGTACTGATTCTCGGCGGCCGACGCGCCGCCGAACGAGATCACGCCGCCGTAGCGGGAGTCGCCGGTCACCACGCCAGGGGCCAGCAGCGCCGCGGCATTGACGTTCGAGGCGACGGGGATGCGCTGCAGCTGTTCGGCGGTGAGCACCGTACGCGAATCGACCGACGAGACGTCGATGGCCGGCAGTGCCGTACCGCTGACGCTGATGCCCTCCAGGCTGGTGGCCGCACCGGTCGACGCGGCGGCGACGAAGGACACGTCGGTACCGGTGCCGATGTTCACCTGCACGTCGCGCGTGTCGGTGGCGGCGCCGTTACGGACCAGGCTGACCTTGTAATGGCCGACCGGCAACGACGTGGCGCGGTAGCGGCCGTCGGCAGGCAACGGCAACTCACGGGACAGGCCGGTGTCCACGTTCTCGATGCGAATGGTGGCCCCGGCGGCGTTATCCGCATGACCGAAGATCACACCGGATGCGTTGGACTGCGCGTGCGCCGTTCCGCCGGCCAGGCTGAGGCCCAGCGCCACGGCGAGCGCGGTGCGGCGGACGTGGCCGCCGTTGTACATGGATTTCATTCGTGTCTCCCCAAGACAAAATCGCATCCCCTCGATGCGAATCGTAAGTTCTTGCGAATCTTCGTTGGCAGGTCCGGCCGGATAAGGAACCCCGGTCCATTCGTTATGGTGGTGCCCGCCCCCCTATGGCACCGACGGCGAGGAATTTCGCCGGGTGCGGCGCACGTATATCGCAGTTATTTACGCGCCTACAACGGGCAAAAATGCGGTACGCGACAATAATTTACGACGGATCTTAACTTTAAAATCACGCTTCAATCGCATCCCGATCAAGCACTTAGGCGCGTAAAAAATGTGACCAATGGCACATGACTGATCATTGAGATAGGAAAAATTCCTAGCTTCCGACCAAAAACACCGGGGTTTTCACGGCCTTCCGTTCGGCCATCGATTCACGAAACTTCTCAAACGCAAGGTGTTCGAAAGGAAGGTCGCTGTACACCTAAGTGGGCCTTCGTGCGTTTGTGCGCGAAACGCCGGGGGGCGGCTCGTCATACCTACCGAGGTTCCAAAGCGCATGAACGACAATTCAATGGGTTCCATCCTGGCGGACATCGCCGGAAACGGGTCGGAGACCAGCCGTGGGGCCGCCATCGTCCCACCGTCCTCCTTCGCCAGCCGGGTTCGCCAAGTCATCAAGATGTCCGGTAGCGTGAGCGAGATCGCACGCCGCTGCGGCTTTTCCGAAGGCGTGGTGCGGAGCTGGCGCGACGGCAACACCGACCCGTCCCGCGGTCGCTGCGTCACCATGGCAAAGACGCTGGGCCTGTCGCTGGTCTGGCTCGCCGCCGGGGAAGGGCCGATGATGCTCGACGGCAGCGGCGAAGGCACCGTGGCACGCATGGAGAGTTCCGAGTCCACGCGTACCCGCGAAAGCCAGCACGCTTCCGTGGCCAGCCCGCTGGACGCCTCACGCCTCGCGGCGGCGATGAAGCTGCTGCAGTCGGATATCGAGATGACGGGAAGCCGTTTTTCGCCGGTTCGCCATGCCGATCTGGTGGCGGAGATGTATTCGATCCTGGGACGCTCGGGCGAATCGGATTACGCCGATCGCATGATCGCGTTCCGCCATACCCTGATGTCCCGGATCAACGACGACCAGGGCGCCGCGGCGGCCTGAACCGGGGTATGCCGGGCCGCGGATGCCCCGCCATGGCGCGGGGCGTCCGGTTTGCCCGCGTCAGAGACGCGAGATGTCGGCGATCTCGCCGAACGTCGCCTTGAGCTGCGCCAGCAGCGCGAGCCGGTTGGCACGCACGACCGGGTCTTCGGCATTGACCAGCACATCGTCGAAGAAGCGGTCGACAGGCGCCTGGAGCGCCGCCAGGCGCGCCAGCGCGCCGGTGTAGTCGCCCCCTCGCCACATCCCTTCGGCATCGCGGCGGGCTTCGCCCAACGCCGCGTGGAGCTCACGCTCGGCGTCCAGCTCGAAATGCGCGACATCGACGGTGGACGGGATCGCCGACGCGCCGGCCTCTTCGGCCTGCTTGCGCAGGATGTTGGCCACGCGCTTGTTGGCGGCGGCAAGGCTCGCCGCCTCGCTGCGACGGGCGAACTCACCCACCGCACGCAGGCGGCGATCGAAATCGGGCAACGTGGCCGGCGCCACCGCCAGCACCGATTCGAACTGATCGACACTGAAACCCTGCTCGGTGTAGTAGCCGCGCAAGCGTTCCAGTACGAAGGCGTGCACCTCGTCGCCCAGTTCGCGCCGGCGGGCGCCGATGTCGACCACCGGCGGCTTGCCGTCCTTGCCCGGCTTCACCCCGGCCACGAACGCGGCTTCGGGCACCAGCTCGAAGGCTTCGGTAAAGGTGGCGCGCAGGTCGATATCCAGGTTGCCCTCGATGAGGGTGCGGGCCAGGCCCAACGCCGCGCGACGCAGGGCGAAGGGATCCTTGTTGCCGCTGGGCTTGAGCCCCACGGCGAAAATGCCCGCCAGCGTATCGAGACGCTCGGCGACGGCGAGTACCTGTCCCACCTTGCCCGAGGCGATGGCATCGCCGCCGAAACGCGGCTGGTAGAAGCTGTCGAGGGCGTCGGCCACGTCGACGTCGATACCCTGGCGGGTAGCGTAGTAACGTCCCATCACGCCCTGCAACTCGGGAAACTCGCCGACCATGCGGGTGAGCAGGTCGCACTTGGCCAGGGCCGCCGCATGGGTGGCCTTGCCGGCGTCGATCCCCACGCGGTTGGCGATGATGCGCGCCAGTTCGGCCACCCTGACGGTCTTGTCCCAGAGGCTGCCCAGCGATTGCTGGTAGGTGACGCTCTTCAGCGCATCCTGATAGTCGGCCAGCGGCGCGTTGAGGTCCGCGTCCCAGAAGAACTTGGCGTCGGCGAAGCGGGGGCGGATGACGCGTTCGTAGCCCTTGCGGATTTCCGCCGGATCACGGCTCTCGATGTTGGCCACGCCGATGAAATGCTCGGTCAGGCGACCGTTCCCGTCGAACACGGGAACGAACTTCTGGTTCGTCTCCATGGTGGTGACCAGGGCTTCGGGGGGGACATCGAGAAACTCACGGCCGAAGGTGCAGGCGATGCCGACCGGCCATTCGGTGAGATTGGCGATCTCGTCGAGCAGGCCGTCGGACAGGCGGGGCCCGCCCCCGGTGGCGACGCGCGCCACCTCGGCGCGAACGCGCTCGCGACGCTCCGCCGGATCGGCCATGACCTTCGCCTGGCGCAGGGCGTCGAGCCAGCTGTCGGCGTCGGCCACGTGAACGGGTTGGGGGTGGTGGAAACGGTGGCCCTGGCTGAGCCGGCCGCTCTTCACGCCCAGCACTTCGCCTTCGACGATCTCCGCACCGTGCAGCATCAGCAACGTGTGCACCGGGCGCACGAAGGTGTCGTCGCGATCGCCCCAACGCATGGCCTTGGGGATCGGCAGCGCTTTCAGCGACTCGCCGACGATCTCGGCGAGCAGCGACGCGGTCGGCTGGCCCGGCTTCACCGCGCGGAACACGAACCATGCCCCCTTGTCGGTTTCGAGCTTCTCCAGGGCGGAGACCTCGACGCCGCAGGATTGCGCGAAGCCGATGAGCGCCTTGCTGGGCTCGCCACCGGCACCGAGGCTGGCGGCGACGGCGGGGCCCCGGCGCTCCACGTTCTGTTCGGGCTGGGCCACGGCCACGCCCGGGATGTGCACCGCGAGGCGTCGCGGCGACGCGTAGGTCCGGGCCGCGGCGTAATCGCCGGCCACGCCACGTTTCTCCAGGCCTTCGACGATGCCCCGCGCGAACGCGGCGGCGAGATCGTCGAGCGCCTTGGGCGGCAGTTCTTCGGTGCCGAGCTCGATGACGAGCGGCAGGCGCTTATCGGCCATGGACGGCCTCCTTGCTGTTCTTCAGGCCGGGGAAACCGAGTTTTTCGCGCTGGGCCACGTAGGCCTCGGCCACGCTGCGGGCCAGCGTGCGCACGCGCAGGATAAAGCGCTGGCGCTCGGTGACGCTGATGGCACGGCGCGCGTCGAGCAGGTTGAACGCATGGCTGGCCTTGCAGACCTGCTCGTAGGCCGGCAGCGGCAGGCCCGCGGCGATCAGCTTTCCCGCCTCGCCCTCGCACACGTCGAACCAGTGGAACAGCTCGGGCACGTTCGCGTGCTCGAAGTTGTAGGTGCTCTGCTCCACCTCGTTCTGGTGGAACACGTCGCCATAGGTGACCACGCCGTGCGGTGCATGCGTCCACACGATGTCGTAGATGCTGTCGACGTTTTGCAGGTACATCACCAGGCGCTCGAGGCCATAGGTGATCTCGCCCGTGACGGGACGGCATTCGAGGCCGCCGGCCTGCTGGAAATAGGTGAACTGGGTGACTTCCATGCCGTTCAGCCAGACCTCCCAGCCGAGGCCCCAGGCGCCCAGCGTGGGCGATTCCCAGTTGTCCTCGACGAAGCGCAGGTCGTGCACGAGCGGATCGATGCCCAGCGCCTTGAGCGAGCCGATGTAGCGCTCGAGGATGTCGTCGGGGTTGGGCTTGAGCACCACCTGGTACTGGTAGTAGTGCTGCAGGCGGTTGGGGTTGTCGCCGTAGCGGCCATCGGTAGGTCGGCGGCAGGGCTGCACGTAGGCGGCGGCCCAGGGTTCGGGTCCGAGCGAGCGCAGGAACGTGGCGGGATGGAACGTACCCGCGCCGACCTCGGTGTCGAGGGGCTGGACCAGCACGCAGCCCTGCTCCGCCCAATAGCGGTTCAGGGTCTGGATCACGTCTTGGAAGGTGGGCGCGGACATGGTTCCCGGGTCCTTGAGAAAGCGGGCTAGTATAGCGGCGTCGTCTTTCATGAGGGATCGCCTGGCCATGGCAGTCAATCCGCAATCGGGGTCACTGCTGGGGCGTCGCGGGCGGCTGGAACTCGAAGAGGTACTCGCCTCGCTCGTCGTCGACGGTTTTATCAGCGGCGACGATGCCAAGCGGGCCCGCGCGGGTGCGCGTGGCGGCAAGACGGCCATCGAGCTGAACCCCCTGGTGTTGATCGCCAACGCGCGGCTGGACAACCTGCGCGATCCGGGCCGCCCCCTGAGCCTGGAGGGCCTCGTGGAATGGCTCGCCGGCAAGGCCGGCCTGCCCTACCTCAAGATCGACCCGATGAAGGTCAACGTGGCCCAGGTCACGCAGGTGGTAAGCAGCGCCTATGCCCAACGCCACCGCATCCTGCCGGTAAGCGCCTCCCCGTCCGAGGTGGTGTTCGCCACGGCCGAGCCCTTCGACACGGCCTGGGCGAACGACCTGGCCCACATGCTTCGACGCGACGTGCGCCGGGTGGTGGCGAGCCCCATCGACATCAACCGCTACCTGCTCGAATTCTATGGCGTGCAGCGCTCGATCCAGCTCGCGCAGGACGCCAAGGGCAACGAGCCGTCGAAGATCATCAACTTCGAGCAGCTGGTCGAACTGGGCAAGGGCGGCGAAGTCGGCGCCGACGATCGCCACGTGGTGCACATCGTCGACTGGCTCCTGCAATACGCTTTCGAACAACGCGCATCCGACATCCACCTCGAACCACGGCGCGACGCGGGTCAGATCCGCTTCCGCATCGACGGCGTGATGCAGAAGGTGTTCGAGCTGCCGCCGCCGGTCACCACCGCGGTGACGGCGCGCGTGAAGATCCTTGCCCGGATGGACGTCGCCGAGAAACGGCGCCCGCAGGATGGCCGCATCAAGACCCGATCCGCCGGTGGGCGCGAGGTGGAGTTGCGCATCTCGACCATGCCGACCGCCTTCGGCGAGAAGGTGGTGATGCGTATCTTCGACCCCGACCTCGTCATGAAGGACTTCTCCCAGCTCGGATTCTCCGACGAGGAAGCCCGCGTCTGGCGATCGATGGTCGAGCGGCCACACGGTATCGTGCTGGTGACCGGGCCCACGGGTTCGGGCAAGACCACGACGCTGTATTCCACGCTCAAGCACCTGGCACGCCCCGAACTCAACGTCTGCACGGTCGAAGACCCCATCGAGATGGTGTCGCCCGAACTCAACCAGATGCAGGTGCAACCATCGATCGACCTCGACTTCGCGGCGGGCGTGCGCACGTTGCTGCGACAGGATCCCGACATCATCATGATCGGCGAGATCCGCGACCTCGAGACCGCGCAGATGGCAGTGCAGGCCTCGCTGACCGGTCACATGGTGTTGTCCACGCTGCATACCAACGACTCGCCCAGCGCCATCACCCGCCTGCTCGACCTGGGCGTGCCGCACTACCTCATCCAGTCCACCCTTGCCGGCATCGTGGCACAGCGTCTGGTCCGAACGCTGTGCCCGCATTGCAAGCGTCCCGCCGAGCAGGATGCCGACGCCTGGTCAGTGCTCACCCATGGCTGGGAACTGTCGTTGCCCACACGGGTCTATGAGCCTGTCGGTTGCCTGGAGTGCCGTAAGACAGGCTACCTGGGCCGAACGGGCGTCTACGAGATGATGCCGTTGTCCGCGCGCGTGCGTGGCGGCATCACCGCATCGCTCGATCTCGCCCGGCTCACCGACATCGCCTTGCGCGAAGGCATGAAGCCGTTGCGCATTTCCGCCGCGGCGCAGGTTGCCGCCGGCCTCACTACGGTGCGCGAGGTACTCAACGTGCTTCCGCCCTCGGACATCGACGACGCACTACCCGCATGAAGCCCGTCCTTATCGTTCGCACCGGCCGCGCGCCCGACGTCATCAGCGCGCGCCACGGCGATTTCCCTCGCTGGTTCCAGCTCGGCCTCCGTTTGAAGAGTCCCCGTATCCGCGTCGTCGACGTCGAACACGGCGATGCGTTGCCGCCCCCGTCCGAATGCGCGGGTGCCGTCATCACCGGATCCGCGTCGATGGTCACCGAACGCCTGCCCTGGAGCGAGCGCACCGCCGGCTGGATCCGCGCCGCCATGGATGTGGATCTCCCGATGCTCGGCGTCTGCTACGGGCACCAGTTGATGTCCCATGCCTTGGGCGGCCGCGTGGATTACTTACCCGGCGGCCGTGAAATGGGGACCGTGAAACTCTCCACGCATGCTCACGCCGCGGGCGATCCCCTGGGCGGCGTCCTGCCGGACACCTTCAACGCACATGCCACGCACGAGCAAAGCGTGCTCGAGTTGCCGCCCGGCGCGGTGACGATCGCCTGGTCCGACCGCGATCCGAATCACCTGGTCCGATATGGCAAGCATGCGGTGAGCACGCAGTTCCATCCGGAATTTTCGGCCGAGGTGATGCGCGCCTATATCCGCCGCAAGCACGACGTGCTTCGCGACGAAGGCCACGAGCCCGAAGCGCTGCTGGCCGCCGTCACCGCTACGCCCGTGGCAACGAGCCTGCTTCGTGGCTTCGTGCGTGAGCACCTGGGCATGGCCCGCGAGCCATCACCCGCGTAGGCGACGTTCGATCGCTCCGCGAGATACCAGGGCGAAGACGATGCCGAACAGGAATCCTCCGATGTGGGTCCACCACACCACGGCACCGTAGCTCGCGCCCGCATAGCTGAAGAGCAACTGCACCAAGGCCCATATGCCGATGAGCACGAAGGCGGGCACGCGCACGAATTCGAGATAAAGACCGAGCGGCACCACCAGGCCCAGGCGTGCGCGCGGAAACAACGTAACGTAGGCACCGACCACGGCAGATACCGCACCACTGCACCCGATGATCGCCACACGCGCGCCGGTGAGCGAAATCGCACCGATGAGATTGGCCACGATGCCTCCAAGCAGGAAGAGGAGCAGGAAGCGCGGTGAGCCGAGGCTACGCTCGGCGGGCAGGCTGAAGATCACCAGGAACAGCAGGTTGCTCAAGAGATGCAGCCAACCGCCGTGAATGAAGATCGCGGTGAACAGGCGCAGCAGCGCCGGGTCGCTTACCTGCTCCCACAGGGGAAGGCCGGCGGCGAAGAGATGCGCGGGAACGGTCCCCCAATGCAGCATGATCCAGATACGCTCGCTGCGGCCACTCAAGGCCAGGGCGACGAACGAGACGACGCACACGACGACGACCAGCATCGTTGCCCAGCACAACCGCGAACGGCGGCGGGTATCCACGTGAACGAACATGGCTCAGGGCACGCCGCGTGCGAGGTGCGGGCCTTCCGTTTCCAGCGACGACAACGCGAACATGGTTTCCGGCCCGACCACGCCATCGGCGGCGATACCGAAACGTTCCTGCACGCTCCGCACGCGCGATTCCACGGCGCGATCAAACGATGCTCCGACGGCTGAACTCGGACTGCCACCCGGCGGCAGGTGGGATAGCAGCCAGCTCACACCCTGACCGCTGTCGCCCCGCGAAAGCTTGGCCGGCACGGTGGGATCGATGCGGAAGACCGCATAGAACCGGCCGTTCCATATGTGCGAGAACGCGTCGCGGGTAAGCTCGACATATTTGCCGCCAAGGTAGAGCCTGACGGCTTCATCGCCCACGCCTACCATCAAAACCTGCTGATTGCCGTTGGCTTCGTCGAGCTCCAGCACCATCGGACGATCAAAGCGACGGAGCTGGTCAAGCGAACCTCTCCCACTGACGCAGGCGAGTCCGGGGAAGATGGTCGCGTCGCAATGGATCGCGTTGGTCACCGACGTTTCCTTCGACGTGACCTGCCAGCGTGCCAGTAACTCGCCCCATACGCGCAGTTTGCCGATATCCCCAGGCGGCAACGCGTCCTTGAATTTCGCCAAGGCCTGATCGGGTGTCGCGGTAACGAGGTTCTTCGGCCGCGAGGGGCTGCGGCCGGAGAGGAACCAGGTGGCGGTTCCGCCGACGAACAAGAGGATGGCCAAGCCGCCCACCAACAGCAGGGCCTTGCGGTAGCGACGCAGCCAGTAGCGGGCATACTGCGGGAGCACCTCACGGGCGACGAAGCCCAGGGCGCGCTCGCCGATCGACTGCTCGCCGCGCTCCGCCGCCCGTTCCAGGGCCCGGTGGGCCAGCGCATTGAGCCGTTGCGGGTTGCCCTTGCCGTCGTCCCTGAGACTCCGCAGGCCCAGGCGGCTGAATGGCATGCGCGAGGTACCCGCGACGTGCAGGCGGTGCCTGACGTAGCGCTCGCTCTCTTCGGCATTGAGCGCGGCCAGAGGCAAGCGACTACGAATGCGGTCCGCGAGCGCCGGCTTGTCGTGGGCGGATAGGCGGTCGCGAAGACTCGGCGCGCCCGACAGCACGAGGTGAAACGACGTGCCCTGCTTTTCGCATCCCGCCATCAGACGGTCGATATCATCCAGATGACTGTCGGAAAGCGCGTCCGCATCATCCAGGATCAGCAGAAAGCGCTTGTCGACATGGTGCGCCAAGCGCCCCAGTCCGGCAGCCAGACCGTCGACGAGATGGTCTTCGGTATTGGCTTCGGCACTCAAAGGCAACGGGAGACCGAATCCGGCATACATGGACCGAAGCCAGGCGACCGTGCCTTGGGCGTAATCGTCCGCGGTATGGCGAGTGGCGGTTACGCCATGGTCCGCCGCATCGGCCTCGATCAGCATGCAGAGCAGGCTCTTACCCATGCCGGCCTCTGCGGTGATCAACATCGCTCCGGTAGCCGTCGAGCCCAGTTCGTATTCAACATGCGCAAGAATCTCGCGCTCGCGCGTGAACAGGCACGCGAAGCGGAGATCCGGTGTTTCGCCGAACGGCGATTCGCGCAGCCCAAAGGTCTCAAGGTACATGGGCTTAGGGTAACCGATTGATCGCGGGGAAGGATTGGAGGCCGATAAGGAATCCCGACGCGGTAGTACAAAGAAAAACCCGGCCTCAACGAGACCGGGTTTCTAGGATAAAGCGCCTGGCGGTGACCTGTGGCGGGTCGTGCCCGCTGGGCACTGGAGCGGATAAAGAAAAAACCCGGCCTCAACGAGACCGGGTTTCTAGGATAAAGCGCCTGGCGGTGACCTGTTGCGGGTCGTGCCCGTTGGGCACAGGAGCGGGTAAAGAAAAAACCCGGCCTCAACGAGACCGGGTTTTTGGATAAAGCCCCTGGCGGTGACCTACTCTTGCATGGCTTGAGCCACACTACCATCGGCGCATGCGCGTTTCACTTCT
>NZ_JAEUYM010000006.1:0-28100 GCF_040900725.1 Luteibacter sp. CQ10
AGAAGTGAAACGCGCATGCGCCGATGGTAGTGTGGCTCAAGCCATGCAAGAGTAGGTCACCGCCAGGGGCTTTATCCTAAAAACCCGGTCTCGTCAGAGACCGGGTTTTTTCTTTACCCGCTCCTGTGCCCAGCGGGCACGACCCGCAACAGGTCACCGCCAGGGGCTTTATCCAAAAACCCGGTCTCGTCAGAGGCCGGGTTTTTTCTTTGCGTGCCGGATGACATGGGCGTTCGCCGCATGACACGTGGACGCTTACGCGTCATGATGGTTTTGCATCGCGTAGCACGGGAGGATCGATGGACCCACGACTCAATCGGAGGCAGGAGGAGCTGGTCGCCATCGTCCAGCGCGAAGGTTTCGTCGGCGTGGATGAGCTCGCCAGCCACTTCGACGTGGCGCCGCAGACGATTCGTCGTGACCTCAACCTGCTTGCCGACGGTGGACTGATCCGTCGTTACCACGGCGGCGTGAGCGCGCCCTCGAGCGTCGAAAACGTCGCCTACGCCGCACGGCAAAGCCTGCAGGCCGACGAAAAGGGACGCATCGCCAAGGCGATCGCGAGGGCGATTCCCGACGGATCTTCCCTCTTCATCAACCTCGGTACGACCAATGAGGTCGTCGGTCGCGCGCTGCTGGAACATCGCGATCTGCGCGTCATCACCAACAACCTCAATATCGCGATCCTGCTCAGCGACAATCCGACCTTTGAAGTGATCGTCGCCGGCGGCGTGGTGCGGGGGCGCGACCATGGTGTCACCGGCGAAGCCACGATCGAGCTGATTCGCCAGTTCAAGGTCGACTACGGGATCATCGGCATCTCGGGCATCGAGTTGGACGGCACCTTGCTCGACTTCGATTTCCACGAAGTGCGCGTGGCGCAAGCCATCATCGAGCACTCGCGCCAGGTGTTCCTCGGCGCCGATCACACCAAGATCGGCCGCAATGCCATGGTCCGCCTGGGCGACTTCTCCCGCGTGAACGCGTGGTTCACCGATCGCCAGCCGCCGGGCGAACTGATGCCGGTGCTCGAGGCATCCGGCACCGAGCTGCATATCGCCGGCTAATCGCTTAGTGGTATCCACGCGTAGCCGCGGGCACCGCGGGCCACGGACCCGATGCCTGGAAAGGGCGCATGCGCGGCGGCAACGAGGTCGCCTCGCGCGCAGGCTTTCGCGAGGAACGCCTCCCGCGCCGAATGCGCCTGCGCGGGGTGGCTGTCGTAGCGGACGGTGACCGACGGATCGGCCAGTTGCACCCCGGCCACATGGAAAAGGTCACCACAGAAGATGACGTCGCCGGTATCCATACGCAGGCGATAGCCCGTATGCCCAGGCGTGTGTCCGGCCAGCGCTTCGGCGCGCAGGTAGCCATGCCAGGTCGCGCGAGGCTCGAACGTGCGATAGCGACCGGCGTCCATGTAAGGCCTGAGGATCGTTCGCGCGTGCGCGAATGTCGCCACGACGCTGGCATCGACATCGTCCCGCGCGGACTCGCCCATCCAGAACCGGGCCTCGTCACCGGCGACGTGGACCGTCGCTCGCGGGAATACCGCCTCGCCGCGACGGGTAAGCCCGCCGATATGATCCGGATGAAGATGGGTGAGCAGGATCGTGTCGATGTCGTCGACGCCGTGGCCCGCGGCTTCCAGCCGTGCCTGCATCTGGCCGAGAGTGTCGTCCTGCAGGTCTCCCGCACCCACGTCGATCAGGGTACGGTGCTTGCCGTCGTCGATCAGGAACGCGTTGACATGGCTCGGCACGATGTCATCCAGGCGCGCCTGACCCAGCAGGACATCGAGCGGCCCTTGCCCTGCACGCAGTACGTCGTGGGTAGCGAGGGCGAATTGGCCGTCGCAAAGCGCCGTCACCGTGATCGATCCGAAACGGTATCGCCGGGTCATCCGCTCGTCGCCAGGCGTCGGCCGGTGTCGGTGCGTCGAGTCCGGGTTCAGGGGAAGAATAGGCAGATCGCTGCACATGAAGCGCCTCCAAAAAAAGGAGGCATCAGCCTGCCGATCGCCCGCTGCGCTGCACACTGACAGAAACGTTGGCCTGACGCTCAGGACCGAGGATCCCCTTCGGCGTCGCCCAGCATGCGCAGCGCGATGTCGGCCAGGGCGCGCACCCGGTCCATGTCGCGCATGTCTTCGTGGTTGCCCATCCACACGTGCCTCGACGGCGGCGGCTCGCCCAGGTCGATCCGAACCAGTCCCGACGTGGCATCGCCCACGGCCCGCGGCAGCACGGCAAGCCCGATCCCCCGTTGGCACAGGCGCGCCTGCAGGGCGCGATGATTGGATACGACCACGGTCCGTGCATGGGGCAGCATCTCCCGCAGCCATTCGACCTCGGGATACGCGTGCGCCGAGGTGTCCATCAAGACCAGTCGGGCGCCCCGTCCGTCCCCACGAACCGGCACGGGTTCGCCTTCTCGCGCATAGAGACCATAGGCGACGCGCAGCAGACGGCATTGCACGACGCCCGGCTCCTCGAACGGCACGACCCGGAACACGATGTCGGCCTCCCTGCGCGACAGGTCGTAGCGCCGTGCGCTCACCACCAGCTCCGGGAGGATGCCGGGGTGCTCGTGGATCAAGGCTTCGATGACCGGCGCAAGCACGTAGGTCGCGAACCAGTCCGCCGCCGAAATCCGCAGCGGGCCGTTGGGTTTGCCGGGCTCCCCGGCGAGCCGCCGATGGATGGCCAGGGCCGAGGCCTCCATGTCCTCGGCCAACCGCACCACGCGTGCCCCCGCCTCGGTCAACAGCACGCCGTCCTTATGCCGCTGGAACAAGGCCTGGTCCATGGCGCGCTCCAGGGCGGCGATGCGGCGGGCGACCGTGGGATGGCTCACCCCCAGCGCGCGGGCCGCTCCGCCCAGTGAACCCTCGCGAGCCACGGCGAGAAAGATGCGCACGTCGCTCCATTCCACGTCCCGTCTCCACGAACGAAATCGCGACTGTGCGCGAGGCACCTCCGTCAGGCAAGCCGGTCACCCACCATGGGCGTGACAGCGGTCGCGCGCTTCGCTGCACCGCAGCGTGCGATGTTCGTTTGTGTTCGAATATGCTCATTCGAACGTGGTCAGTGCACTGTCATCCGTGTGAAATGTTCGTTTGTGCGCAAGATGCTGCGCAGGAAGCTTTCAAACGAACGTACCCGAGCGTAGGGTATCCATCCTCGGCGGCGTGTCTGCCCCCAGCCCAAGCGGAGTGCGCGATGGTCGAGCAGGTCGATATCCTGGTGGTCGGTGGCGGCGTGAATGGCGTGGGCATCGCCCGCGACGCCGTAGGGCGCGGCCTGAGCGTCTGGCTTTGCGAACGCGACGACCTGGCCTCCCATACGTCCAGCGCCAGCACCAAGCTCATCCATGGCGGCCTGCGCTATCTGGAACAGTTCGAATTCGCCCTCGTGGGCAAGGCACTCGCCGAGCGCGAGGTGCTTCTGCGCGCCGCGCCGCACATCATCTGGCCGCTGCGTTTCGTCCTGCCCCACCAGCCGCACCTGCGTCCGGCGTGGATGATCCGCATCGGCCTGTTCCTCTACGACCACCTCGGCCGCGGCCGCCGTACGCTGCCGGGCTCGCGGCGCGTGCGCTTCGGCAAGCACGTCACCGGTGAACCGCTGCGCGACGAGTTCCACCAGGGCTTCGTCTACTCCGATGCCTGGGTGCAGGACGCACGCCTGGTGGTACTCAACGCGATGGACGCCGCGCGTCGTGGCGCCCGCATCGAAACCCACACCCGCTGCGTCAGCGCGCGACGCGATGGCGACGGCTGGACGGCCGAGCTGGAATCGCGCGACGGCACGAAGCATTTCGTGAAGGCCCGGGCGCTGGTCAATGCCGCCGGACCCTGGGCCGCGTCGTTCCTCGACGACGTGGCTCACGTGAAGCACGATCACTCGCTGCGCCTCATCAAGGGCAGCCACATCGTGGTGCCCAAACTGTTCGAACACCGCTACGCCTACATCTTCCAGCAGCCCGATCGGCGCATCGTCTTCGCCATTCCCTATGAGCGCGACTTCACGCTGATCGGCACGACCGACATCGAATACAAGGATGATCCTTCGCGCCCGGTGATCTCCACCGAGGAAATCGCCTACCTGTGCGACGCGGCCAACCGCTATTTCAAGAAGCAGCTCGTGCCTGCCGATGTCGTGTGGAGCTACAGCGGCGTGCGTCCCCTGTTGCAGGACGACTCGGGCAATGCGTCCGAAGTCACCCGCGACTACCTGCTCGACATCGACACCCACGGCGCGCCGCTGCTCAACGTCTTCGGCGGCAAGCTCACCACGTTCCGCAAGCTTTCCGAAGAAGCCATGGACCGTCTGGGCCCGCTGCTCGGCAACGCGCACCCGGCGTGGACGGCGGACGCCCCTCCGCTGCCCGGCGGCGGCGAACGCGACCTGGACGAACTCATCGGCGACCTGCGCTCCTCGCGCCCATGGCTCACCGAACGCCACGCGTGGCGGCTGGCCCACAGTTACGGCACGCGCGCGCGCGACCTGCTCGGCGAAGCCGCGGGACTGGACGCGCTGGGCGAACATTTCGGCGCCGACCTCTATCAGGCCGAAGTCGATTACCTCGTCCGCCACGAATGGGCGACCGAAGCCGAAGACATCCTCTGGCGACGCAGCAAGCTCGGTCTCCGGGTCGACCCGGACGGCGTGCGGCGCCTCACCGACTACCTGGCCAAGCGCTTCCGGCCGACACCGTGAAACCAATGGAGAAAGGGATCATGCGGCAAAAGATCGGCGAACTGATATCCGAAGCCCTGGCGATGTTCATCATCATCGCGTTCGGCGATTCGGTGGCGTGCATGTACGTGCTGTACGACCCCAGTCCCTACCAGAACGCCTATTGGGGTGTGTGCATCGCGTGGGGCCTGGCGGTGACCATCGCCATCTACGCCACGGGCTCCATCTCGGGAACGCACGCGAACCCGGCCGTCACCCTGGCCCTCGCGCTGTTCCGCGACTTCCCTTGGAAAAAGGTGATTCCGTACTGGATCGCGCAGGTGATCGGCGCCTTCCTCGGCGCGGCCATCGTCTACGCGTTGTTCGGTCCGGTCATCGACCACTTCAACGAAACCCACCAGCTCACCCGCGAGGCGGGTGGGGCGGCGGGCGTGTTCTTCACGCACCCGGGCCTGGCGATCTCGCCGATGCATGCGTTGTCCGACCAGGTGATCCTCACCGCGTTCCTGCTGTTCGGCATCTTCGCCATCACCGAGCAATACAACGAGATGGCACCGGGCGCGAATTCCGGCGCACTGATCATCGGCCTCCTCGTCGCCACCATCGGCGCGTGCATGGGCTACCTCGAAGCCTGGGCCATCAATCCCGCGCGCGACTTCGGTCCGCGCCTGTTCGCCTACTTCGCCGGGTGGGGCCCGTCGGCCCTTCCCGCGCCCGACAACTACTGGTGGATCCCCATCGTCGGTCCCTTCGTCGGCGGCGTGATCGGTGGCGGCGCCTACCAGCTCCTCGTGCACCCCTTCCTTCCCGCTCGCCAACGCGCGCTCGCCGAAGCGCGCAAGGCGAACGCCAACGCTCAAACCATCCAGTGAGGCCCGGACATGGACAAGAAATACATCCTGGCGATCGACCAGGGCACCACGAGTTCACGCACCATCCTGTTCGACCATGACGGCAACATCGCCGGCACCGCGCAGCGCGAGTTTCCGCAGATCTTCCCGCAGCCGGGCTGGGTCGAGCACAACCCGCGCGAGATCATGACCAGCGTGCTGTCGACGATGACCGAGGTCATCAGCAGCTCCGGCATCGACGCCTCGTGCATCGACGGCATCGGCATCACCAACCAGCGCGAGACCGCGGTGGTATGGGACAAGGCCAGTGGGCAGCCGATCTACAACGCCATCGTCTGGCAATCGCGACAGACCGCCGACATCTGCGACGACCTGAAGGAAAAGGGGTTCGATCCCATGGTCCGCGACAAGACGGGCCTTCTGATCGATGCGTACTTCGCGGGCACCAAGGTGCGCTGGATCCTCGATCACGTGGAAGGCGCGCAGGAGCGCGCGGAGAAGGGCGAGCTGCTGTTCGGCACCATCGACACATGGCTTATCTGGAACCTCACCGGCGGCAAGGTACACGTCACCGACTACACCAACGCCTCGCGCACGCTGATGTACGACATCTACAAGCGCGAGTGGGACGACGAGCTGCTGAAGATGCTCAACGTGCCGCGCGCCATGCTGCCCGAGGTGAAGTCGTCGAGCGAGGTGTACGGCCATACGCTGAAGAAGCATTTCTTCGGCCACGAGGTTCCCATCGCGGGCATCGCCGGCGACCAGCAGGCCGCGTTGTTCGGCCAAGCGTGTTTCGAGGAAGGCCTCGCCAAGAACACCTACGGCACCGGCTGCTTCATGCTGATGAACACCGGCGGGAAGGCGGTGCGTTCGAAGAATGGCCTGCTCACCACCATCGCCTGGGGCGTGGACGGCAAGGTGGAATACGCGCTCGAGGGCAGCATCTTCGTGGCCGGTTCGGTCATCCAGTGGCTGCGCGATGGTTTGCGCATGCTCGGCAAGGCCTCCGATTCGCAGGCCTATGCCGAACGCGCGAAAGACACCGACGGCGTGTACTTCGTGCCGGCCTTCGTCGGCCTGGGCGCGCCTTATTGGAAGAGCGACGTGCGCGGCGCGGTGTTCGGCCTGTCGCGCGGCACCACGAAGGAGCAGTTCATCCGTGCGGCGCTGGAATCCATGGCCTACCAGACGCGCGATGTCCTCGAGGCGATGCAGAGCGATTCGGGCCTGATGGTGAAAGAACTGCGCGCCGACGGCGGCGCCATCGCCAACGACTTCATGGCGCAGTTCCAGGCCGACATCCTCGACGTCACGCTGCTGCGGCCGAAGGTGCAGGAAACCACGGCACAGGGCGCGGCGTATCTCGCCGGTCTCGCGGTGGGTTTCTGGAAAAGCAAGGAAGACATCGCGAAGCGCTGGGCGGTGGATCGCGAGTTCAAGCCGGAGATGCCGAAGGAGCGCCGCGAGGATCTCTACGCGGGGTGGAAAGACGCCGTCAACGCGACGATGGCCTTCAAGCCGCGGCACTGACGATCGCCGATACGATCGGCTCCCACCCCTCCGGTAGGCAGGTGACCAAGGTTGCTGGAGCACGGGGCAACCGGATTTCGCCGATACGATCAGCTCCCACCCCTCCGGTAGGCAGGTGACCAAGGTTGCTGGAGCACGGGGGCAATCGGATTTCGCCGATACGATCGGCTCCCACCCTTCCGGTAGCGGCCTCACTACCGAAGGGGTGGGAGCCGATCGTATCGGCGAACCCGGCGAAGCGAACGCGACAAACAAAAAAGGGCGGCGCATCACTGCGCCGCCCTTTCACATCCCAGGCATCAGGGCAGTTCGTACCCGAACTGATCCTTGAACTCCGACGCGAACTGCTCGTACGTGAAGTACTGGTTCTGCGTACCCGGATGCTCCACCTTCAGCGCGCCCATCAGCGACGCCATCTTACCGACGGTGGGCCAGTCGTAGCCCTTCATGATGCCGAAGATGAGACCGGCACGATACGCATCGCCGCAACCGGTGGGATCGACCACCCGATGCTCGCGCGCCGGCGGGATCTCGATGGTGTCGCCGTCGGCATGGATCAACGAACCGCGCGGGCCGAGGGTGACGATGTACGCCTTCACTTTGGAGGCGATCTCGGCCGCGCTCCAGCCCGTGCGCTGCTGCAGCAGCTGCGACTCGTAGTCGTTGACGATCACGTAGGTCGCCTTCTCGATCATCGAGCGGAACTCGTCGCCGTTGAACAACGGCATCGCCTGGCCCGGGTCGAAGATGAAGGGCACGCCGCGCGCGGCGAACTCATCCACGTGCTGGAGCATGGCTTCGCGACCGTCGGGCGCCACGATGCCGAACTCGCATTCGGTGATCTCGCGCACGTGGTTGTCGTGCGCGTTGGACATGGCGCCCGGATGGAAGGCGGTGATCTGGTTGTTGTCCAGGTCGGTGGTGATGAAGCACTGCGGGGTGAACATGTCGTCGTACTGGCGCACGCCGTCCATGCGGATGCCGTGCTTTTCCATGTGCACGCGGTACGGGGCGAAGTCCTGGCCCACCGTCGCCACCGGCATCGGGTTGCCGCCCAGCAACTTGAGGTTGTACGCGATGTTGCCGGCGCAGCCGCCGAATTCGCGGCGCATCGCCGGCACCAGGAACGACACGTTCAGGATGTGCACCTGGTCCGGAATGATGTGGTTCTTGAACTGGTCCTGGAACACCATGATGGTGTCATAGGCGAGCGATCCGCAGATAACGGCAGTCATGCGATTGGGCGACCCTGGAAGAGGTGAGTGGCGCGGCCGGGACCGGCCGCCGCGATGCCGGACCGCCGGGGGTCCGCCAAACCTGCGGATCGTACCCAAAATCGCCTCCCGAGGCGACACCGGAAAGTCGTACGGATTTACGATCCCGGTACAGCATCCGCTCGCATCACCCGGAGTTACAAGGCTTTCTTAACTTCTGCGCCCTTGCGTGGAAAAGAACGCCAATCTAGACTCGCACGCTTACTTTTTCCCGCAATTGGCGCCCGCCGCATCATGTTTAAGAAGTTCCGCGGAATCTTTTCGAACGATATTTCCATCGATCTCGGCACGGCGAATACGCTCATCTACGTGCGGGGCCAGGGTATCGTCCTCAACGAGCCGTCGGTCGTCGCGATCCGCCAGGATCGCGGCCCGGGCGGCCCGCGTGCCGTCGCGGCCGTGGGTGGCGACGCCAAGCGCATGCTGGGCCGCACCCCGGGCAACATCGCCACGGTGCGCCCGATGAAGGACGGCGTGATCGCCGACTTCACCATGACCGAAGCCATGCTCCAGCACTTCATCAAGCAGGTGCACCGCTCGCGCATGCTGCGCCCGAGCCCGCGCGTGCTGGTCTGCGTGCCCTGCGGCTCCACCCAGGTGGAGCGCCGCGCCATCAAGGAGTCCGCCGAAGGCGCGGGCGCCCGCGACGTCTTCCTCATCGAGGAGCCCATGGCCGCCGCGATCGGCGCCGGCATCCCGGTGCACGAGGCTCGCGGTTCGATGGTCCTCGACATCGGCGGCGGCACCTCCGAAGTGGCGGTCATCTCGCTGAACGGCATCGTCTACTCGCAGTCGGTCCGCGTCGGCGGCGACCGCTTCGACGAGGCCATCATCAACTACGTGCGCCGCAACCACGGCACCCTGATCGGCGAATCCACCGCCGAGCGCATCAAGCTCGAGGTCGGCTGCGCCTTCCCGCAGAGCGAGGTCCGTGAGATGGAAATCTCCGGCCGCAACCTCGCCGAGGGCGTGCCGCGCATGTTCAGCATCAACTCCAACGAGGTGCTCGAAGCCCTGCACGAACCCCTCTCGGGCATCGTGGCGGCGGTCAAGGCGGCGCTGGAGCAGACCCCGCCGGAGCTCTGCTCCGACGTGGCCGAGCGTGGCATCGTGCTCACCGGCGGCGGCGCCCTGCTGCGCGACCTGGACCGCCTCATTTCCGAGGAAACCGGCCTGCACGTGCAGGTGGCCGACGACCCGCTCACCTGCGTGGCCCGCGGCGGCGGCAAGGCGCTGGAGATGATCGACCAGCACGGCAGCGACTTCTTCGCCTTCGAATGATGGTCACGCGCGCCGCGCATTTGGCCGGAGCGCGCTGATCCATGGCCCTGAATCGCGACGACAAGTCGCCGTTGTTCTCGCCCGGCGTGGCGGGCACCCTCCGGTTGATCGTGTACCTGGCGCTCGCCTGCGTGCTCATGGTGCTCGACCACCGCGGGGGCTGGTTGGGCAACGTGCGCTACGCGCTCTCGCTGGCCGTGGAGCCCGTCTACCGCATCGCCGGACTGCCGTCGCAGGGTTTCCATGCGGCGACGGTGGCCTTCGCCGACCGCCAGGCCCTCACCGAGGCCAACCAGCGCCTGCGTGAAGACCTCCTGCTGGCCAACGCCAAGCTCAACCGCATGGCGTCGGTGGCCGAGCAGAACCAGCGCCTGAAAGAGCTGCTCGACACCCAGCACAGCCTCTCGCTCAACGTGCAGCTCGCCCGCCTGATCGGCGTCGACCTGGGCACCTTTCGCCACCGCATCGTGCTCAACGTGGGCGCGCGCGACAACGTGCACGTGGGCCAGGTGGTGATCGACGCGCGCGGCGTGATGGGCCAGATCGTCGAGGTGATGCCCACCACCTCCACCGCCATGCTCATCACCGACCCCAACCACGCCATTCCCGTCACCGTCGAGCGCACCGGCTTGCGCACCGTGGCCTACGGCTCGCGCGCCGGCGACATGCTCACGCTGCCGAACATCCCTGTGTCGGCCGACGTACAGGTGGGCGACAAGCTGGTGACCTCCGGCCTCGGCGGCCGCTTTCCCACCGGCTTTCCGGTAGGCGAGATCCGCGACGTGGCGCAGACCCCGTCGGGCACTTTCCTTTCGGCGCAGGCCAGGCCCGCGGCCGACCTCGACCGCAGCGAGGACGTCCTCCTGCTGCACGACCTGGCCGAACCGGCCGGGCCGCCGCCGCTCGCGCCGGCGGTGGGACCACCGGCCGACCTCGCCCCCGATCCCAGTGCCCCGGTGACGCCCACCCTGCCTTCGGTGACCTCGCCGACGGTCACGCCGGTGCCTGCCCATGCGGCGTCGAGCGGAGCGAAGCCATGAACAAGGTTCGCGTACGCCAGTTGTGGTTCGCCGCCACGCTGTTCTTCTCGCTGCTGCTCATGCTCATCCCCATGCCGGGGCCGCTCGCGCCGTTCAAGCCATACTGGCCCGCCCTGGTGATGCTCTACTGGTGCCTGCAGTCGGGCGACCGGGTCACGCTGGGCATGGCCTTCTGCCTGGGCCTGGCCGCCGACGTCTTCGACGGCGCGCTGCTGGGCGAGCAGGCCTTGCGCCTCACCGCGATGGTGTTCATCGCCTTGCGCTTCCGCTCGCGCCTGCGTTTCTTCCCGATGTGGCAGCAGTCGCTGGCCGTGCTGGGTCTGCTGGTGAACGACCGCATCCTGCTGCTGCTCGTACGCGTCCTCGGGGGCGACCCGCTGCCCCCGGCGGAGTTCTGGATCTCGCCCTTGGTCGGCGCGGCCCTGTGGCCGTTCCTGTTCCTCATCCTCGACGACCTGCGCGCGCGCCTGCGCATCCACGAGGCATGAGCCTCCGTCGCGCCTCCATCAAGGAACTCCGCGGCGAAGTGGCGCTGTTCCGCCGTCGCGCGCTGGCGGGCTTCGCGCTGATCCTGCTCGGGCTGGCCGGCGTGGTCACGCGCTACGTGTACCTGCAGGTGATGCATCACGACGAATTCGTGGCGCGCTCGGAGCAGAACCGCGTGAAGCCCCGCGCCATCCCGCCCGCGCGCGGCCTCATCTACGACCGCAACGGCGTGCTGCTGGCCGACAACGTGCCCGCCTTCCGCCTGGAAGTCACGCCCGAGCAGGTCGGCGACATGGACAAGATGCTGTCCGACCTCGGCGCGGTGGTGCCGCTGAGCGACGAGGACATCGCCACCTTCAAGAAGCAGGTCAAGCAGAGTCGCCGTTTCGACGGCGTGCCGCTGAAACTCAAGCTCACCGAGGACGAGATCGGTCGCTTCGCGGTGAATCGCTGGCGCTTTCCCGGCGTGGACGTGGTGCCGTACCTGACTCGCCGTTACATGATGGGCCCGCTGTTCGCGCACGTGATCGGCTACGTGAGCCGCATCGACGCCGACGACCTCGAGCGCATGGACGACGACGAGGAAGCCAGCTACAAGGGCACCACCCACATCGGGCGCATCGGTATCGAGCGCGCCTACGAGAAGCTGCTGCACGGCGAACCCGGCTACGAGCTGGTGGAAGTCAACGCCGACGGCCGCACCCAGGCCGTGCTCGACACCACGCCGCCCACGCCCGGCAAGAACATCTACCTCACCATCGACGTGCGCTTGCAGAAGGCGGCCGAGGAAGCCATGAACGGCCGCGCGGGCGCCGCCATCGCCATCGATCCGCGCAATGGCCAGGTGCTGGCCTTCGTCAGCGACCCCACCTATGACCCCAACCTGTTCGTCAACGGCATCAGCCACGCCGACTACACCGAACTGACCACCTCGCCCGACAAGCCGCTCTACAACCGCGCGTTGCGCGGCGTGTATCCGCCGGGTTCCACGGTAAAGCCCTTCCTCGCGCTGGGCGGACTCACCATGGGCATCCGGAAGCCGACCGATACGGTGCTGTCCACGGGTGAGTTCTGCATCCCGGGCCAGAGCCGCTGCTATCGCGACGACAAGCGCGGTGGCGACGGCACGGTGAACATGATGGGCGCCATCGAGCATTCCACCAATACGTATTTCTACCGGCTCGCGCTCGACATGGGCATCGACCGGCTGTCCGAATGGATGGGCAAGCTCGGCTTCGGCAAGAAGACCGGCATCGACCTGGTGGGCGAAGTCGAAGGCATCCTGCCGTCGCGCGAGTGGAAGGCCACGCGCAGCAAATCGGGCTGGTTCCCCGGCGAAACCATCATCGCGGGCATCGGCCAGGGTTACTGGGCGGTCACGCCGATCCAGCTCGCGCATGCCCTGGCCACCTTCGCCGGCCACGGCGTGCCGTACGCGCCGCACCTGTTGCTCGACACCCAGGACGGCGTCGACAGCCCACGCGTGCCCCAGTCCTTCCCGCCGACCGGCCCCTCGGTGATCCGCAAGCCGGCCGATTGGGACGCGGTGAACCAGGGCATGATCGCGGTGATCAACTCGGGCAAGGGCACGGGCAAGAAGCTGGGCATCGGCTTCCCCTACGTCATCGCGGGCAAGAGCGGCACGGCCGAGCGCTTCTCGCGCAAGACCGACGCCTACGACACCAACAAGAACAAGGCCTACCTCGCCAGCCGCCACCGCGCGTTGTTCATCGCCTACACGCCGGCGGACGATCCGAAGATCTCCGTGGCCGTGGTGCTCGAGGCGGGCGCGTGGGGCGCGGAGGATTCCGGCCCGATCGCGCGCAAGATCCTCGACCAGTGGGTGGTCGACGAGGGCGGCCCGCGGCCGGTCGATCCGGAGCCGGGCGCACCGGTGACCACCTCCGACGCCACGCCCGAGCCGGCACCGGCCGAGGCGTCGTCCGTGCAGGGGGCGCAGCCCGCGGGAGCCGAAAGCACCGAACCGCCGGACGACAACGGGGACGATCAATGAGCCTGCTCGAAGGAATGACCGTCCGCCTGAAGCGCTTCGGCGTGCGCATGCTCAGCCGGCCGCGCCTCGACCTGCCGCTGCTGCTGGCGCTGTTCGTGCTCGCCTGCGCCGGTCTGGCCACGCTCTACAGCGCAGGCGGCGGCAACTATTCGCTGGTGGGCGGGCAGGCCGCGCGCTTCGTGCTCGGCGCGGTGCTGCTGGTGATCATCTCGCGCATCCCGCCTCCGGTCCTCCGGTCATGGACACCGTGGCTCTACATGGGCAGCACGGCGTTGCTGGTGGTGGTGGCGGCGCTGGGGGAGGGCAGGGGCGCCTACCGCTGGCTCGACCTGGGCGTGATGCGCTTCCAGCCGTCGGAGCTGCTCAAGCTGACCATGCCGATGATGGTGGCCTGGTACCTGCACCCGCGGCAGTTGCCGCCGGGCTGGAAGGACATCATCGTGGTCGGCCTGCTGATCGCCGTGCCCGCGGGCCTCATCGCCGAGCAGCCCGACCTCGGCACCGCGCTGCTGGTGGCGGGCGCCGGTGCGTTCGCGCTGTTCCTCTCGGGCATGGCCTGGTGGCGCATCGGCCTGCTGGTGGGCGGCGCGGCCGCCGCCGTGCCGGTGGCCTGGCAGTTCCTCCACGAATACCAGCGCAACCGCGTGCGCACGCTGCTCGATCCGGAATCCGATCCGCTGGGCAACGGCTGGCACATCATCCAGTCGAAGATCGCGGTGGGCTCGGGCGGCATGTTCGGCAAGGGCTGGCAGCACGGCACGCAGTCGCGGCTGGATTTCCTCCCCGAGCACACCACCGACTTCATCTTCGCGGTGTTCTCCGAGGAATTCGGCCTGGTGGGCGTCATCGCCATCATGCTGCTCTACGCCTTCATCATCGGCCGCTGCCTGTGGATCGCGATGAACGCGCGCGACACCTATTCGCGCCTGCTCGCCGGCGCCATCGGCATGAGTTTCTTCGTCTACGTGGCGGTCAACGGCGGCATGGTCGCGGGCGTGCTGCCCGTGGTGGGCGTGCCGATGCCGCTGGTGAGCTACGGCGGCACCTCGGCGGTGTCGCTGCTCACCGGTTTCGGCGTGCTGATGTCGATCCACGCCAACCGCAAGCTCCATGACTGAACGGCGGCCGAAGCGCGCCCCGGAACGGCCACGGCTGCGTGTTACGCTTCGGTGCATGGATGAAGTTCTCGCCGCGCGCCGCGCCCGACCCGTACGTTTCCTCCCGCGCTTCGCGAGCGCGATGCTCGCCTTCCCCCTCCTGCTGGCCTCCGTCGCCGCCACGGCCGAAACCCATCCGGGGCAGGCCGAACTCGTGCGCGAAGTGGCGCGGGACACCGGCAAGAGCGTGAAGTCGCTCAACGCGATCCTCGACGGCGCGAAGAAGCAGCAGTCGATCATCGACGCGATGAACCGGCCCGCCGAAGGAAAGCCCTGGAAGGACTACCGTCCGATCTTCCTCACCGAGCAGCGCATCGAAGCCGGTGCCGAGTTCTACCGCACGCACCGCAAGCTGCTCGACACCATCGGCCGCCGCTACGGCGTGCCGCCGGAATACATCGTGGCCATCGTCGGCGTGGAAACCTTCTACGGCCGCAACACCGGCAAGTACAAGGTGCTCGACGCGCTGACGACGCTCGCCTTCTACTACCCCAAGCGCGCGCCGTTCTTCCGCGGCGAGCTGAAAACCTTGCTCGAGCTGCCGTCCAACCACCTCGCCGGCCCGCTCGACACGTTGACCGGTTCCTATGCGGGCGCGCAGGGCTGGGGCCAGTTCATGCCCTCGTCCATCCGCCAGTGGGGCGTCGATTACGACGGCGACGGCCGCATCGACATGAAGGGCAACCTGGGCGACATCTTCGCCAGCGTGGCGAACTACTTCGCCGAGCACGGCTGGGAAACCGGCGGCCCCGTCGTCGCCCGCGCCCAGCCCGACCGCCGCGCGAAGGCGCCGGCCGTGCCGAAGGACTGGCGTCCCACGGGCACCGTCGAAGGTTTCGTCGCCGAGGGCTTCGCGCCGGTGCAGCACCTCAACCCGGGCCGCGCCTCGCAGCTGGTCCGTCTGGACGGTCCCACCGGTGACGAATACTGGTTCACGTTCCAGAACTTCTACGTGATCACCACCTACAACCGCAGCCCCATGTACGCCCTCGCGGTCCACCAGCTGGCGCAGGAGATCCGTGCCCGCGTCATAGGACCTAACGGGCGATGAAGCGGCGGGTCGGGGGGCTGGCTGCCGAAAGCGTGGAGGCGATACTTCATGCTTTCCCTGCGCTGGCAGGCGTCGCTCCGCTCGCTCCCCCTCACGCCGTTCCTGCGCACGCAGGAACCCAGCGCGAAGCGTCCGAAGGTGCCGCTGCGCCGCTACGCCACACTCTGGGCTCCTGCGTTGGCAGGAGCGACGGAGTGGTGAAGTGGCTGGTCATCCTGCTGGTCATGGCCCTGCTATCGGCCTGCGGCGGCAGCCACAACACCCGCCCAGGCACCCACCGCACTGGCGGCGGCGCCTCCCGCGGCTACGACGACATCAGCAAGTCCCAGTCGTCGCGCTACCGCTCCAGCCGCGACAGCGTCCCCACCGACATCCCCGACGTCAGCAAACTCCCCGAGCCGGTGCCGAAGAACGAACCGCGCTCGCTCTACGGCAACAAATCCCCGTACAGCGTGCTCGGCCAGACCTACACCGTCATGGACAACCCTCGCGGCTACGTCGAACGCGGCATCGCCTCGTTCTATGGCAACAAGTTCCACGGCTACAAGACCTCGAACCTCGAGGAATACGACATGTACCAGTTCAGCGCGGCGCACAAGACGCTGCCGCTGCCGAGTTACGCACGCGTCACCAACCTCGAGAACGGCAAGAGCGTCATCGTGCGCATCAACGATCGCGGCCCGTTCCACGAAAACCGCCTGATCGACCTCTCCTTCGCCGCCGCCGTGAAGATCGGCGTGTGGCCCAAGGGCACGGGCCTCGTGGAAGTGCGCGCCATCGATCCACGCGACGCCTCGTCCTCCGCGCCGCCACCGGTGGTCACGACCCCGCGACCTTCGCCGGTGACCGCGCCGCCCCCGCCGCTCCGTTCGGCAGGCACGCCGCCACCTCCCGCCGCGCGCACCGCACCGACGCCCGCGGCGGTTGCCGCCGGGGCCTCGTTGGCCGCCATGCCGCGCCCGGCGCCCACGTCCACCACGGCCACCCCGGTCGCCACGGGCAATCCGGCCGATGCCGGTCCGGTGCCCGGCATGACCGACGCCTCCGTCTCCGACGCCTTGCCTGCCTTGCCCGGCAAGCCCGCGCCGTCCACGAACCAGGTGCCATCCCCTGCCAAGCCGACCACCACGCCACCCGTCGCCACGGCCGCCGTGCCCGGCAAACCCAGCATCTACCTCCAGGTCGGCGCCTTCTCCGACCTGGCCAACGCCAACCGCGTGGCCGACCGATTGAACCGGGCAGGGTTGGGCCCGGTCAGTGTGATCGAGGCGACCATCGGCGGTCGCGGCGTCCGCAGGGTCCGCGTCGGCCCGCTGGCCGACGTGGACACCGCCGACCGCGTGACCGACCAGATCGCCGCCATGGGCCTGCCCCGACCCCAGGTCGCGGTAGACTGAACCCCTTTTTTGTTGCTTTGACTGGACCGCTGAAACGATGAAGCTCTTGCCCCGCTCCCTGTTCGCTTTCGCCGCCGCCGCGCTCGTCGCCGGCGTGACCGTGGCGCAGCAGACGCCCCCGCGTCCCTCCGTGCCCCGCCCGGTGGTGCCCGAGGCGCCGGTGCCGCCGCCGCCCGACGTGGAAGGCAAGAGCTGGGTGCTGATGGACTACAACACCGGGCAGATCATCGCGTCGAAAGAACCGGACATGCAGGTCGAACCGGCGTCGATCACCAAGATCATGACCGACTACGTCGTCTCGGCCGAGATCGCCAACGGCAAGATCCACATGACCGATCCGGTCACCATCAGCGAAAACGCCTGGCGCGGCGGCGGTGCCGGCACCGACGGTTCCACCAGCTTCCTCAAGCTCAACAGCCAGGTGCCGCTGAAAGACCTGCTCTACGGCCTCATCATCCAGTCGGGCAACGACGCCGCCATCGCGCTGGCCGAGCACACCGCGGGCTCCGAGCCCGCGTTCGCCAACCTGATGAACGCCTACGCCAAGCAGATCGGCATGACGCACTCGAACTTCGAGAACGCGTCGGGCTACCCCATCGCCAACCACTACACCACCGCGCGCGACATCGCGCTGCTTTCCCGCGCGCTCATCCACGACTTCCCCGAGGACTACGCCATCTCGGCGGTGAAGGAATTCGAGTGGAACGGCATCAAGCAGCACAACCGCAACCTGTTGCTGTGGCGCGACAACACCGTCGACGGCATCAAGACCGGCCACACCGCCGCCGCGGGCTACTGCCTGGCCGCCTCGGCCAAGCAGGGCGACGCGCGCATGATCGCCATCGTGATGGGCGCAGGTAGCGAAAAGGGCCGCGCCGACGCCGCGCTGTCGCTGCTCAACTACGGTTTCCGCTTCTACGAGGCGCACAAGCTCTACGAGGCCAACAAGCCGCTGGCCACGCCCAAGCTGTGGAAGGGCGCCGAGAACACGTTGCCGCTGGGCGTGTCCGAAGACGTCATGGTCTCGGTCAAGCGCGGCGACTACGACAAGCTCAAGGCCAATCTCGACATCCCGTCCACCCTGATCGCGCCGTTCAAGAAGGGCCAGCAGGTGGGCACGCTGCGCGTCACGCTCGACGGCCAGCCGGTGGTCACCGCGCCGCTGGTGGCGCTCAACGACGCGCCCGAGGGCGGTTTCTTCTCGCGTCTGTGGGACACGATCCTGCTGTGGTTCCACAGCGACGACGACAAGTCCGACAAGAAGTAAGGAGCGCACCATGCGTGAGATCGATTTCAGCCAGGCAAAGAAAGACGGCAAGGGGTTCCAGTTTCCGGGCGAGTTCGAGATCACCGCCATCGGCAACGCGAACGCCGGCCTCGACACGCACGTGCCGAAGCTGTTGCACCGTATCGGCCTGGAAGTGCTCCACGAGACGCTCTCGACCAAGCTGACCCCGGCCGGCAACTACCAGTCGGTGACGGTCACCTTCGTCGCACCCACCCGTGAGAAGTACGACGAGGCCCACGCCACGTTGCGCGCGGACGAGAACATTCGCTTCACGATGTGACCCCCGAGGGGCGCTTCGCGCCCCATTCGCCGATGCGATCGGCTCCCACCCCTTCGGCAGCAGGAATAAGGCAAGACGGCTACCGAAGGGGTGGGAGCCGATCGTATCGGCGAACGGCGGTACCGGGTGGATCATCTCTTGTATCGTGCCCCCCCAGCCCACAGCTTCCGCCTATCCCCTTCCCGACCCCTCCCCCCATGACCCTCCCCCTCAACGTCCGCCGGCTGGGGCGCGTCCCCTACGAATCCACCTGGAAGGCCATGAGCGCCTTCACCGACAACCGCACCGACGACACCGTCGACGAGCTGTGGCTGCTGGAGCACGACCCGGTGTTCACCCTGGGCCAGGCGGGGCTCGACGAACACGTGCTGTTCGCCGGGGATATCCCGGTGGTGCGCGTGGACCGGGGCGGCCAGGTGACCTACCACGGCCCCGGCCAGATCGTGGCCTACCCCATGATCGACCTGCGCCGCACCGGCGTGGGCGTGCGCGAACTGGTCTGCAAGATCGAACAGGCGATCATCGACACCCTCGGCGAGTGGAACATCGGTGCCGAGCGCCAGGAAGGCGCCCCCGGCGTCTACGTGGCCGGCGCCAAGGTGGCCGCCCTGGGCCTGCGCATCCGTCGCGGCTGCAGCTTCCACGGCCTGGCCTTCAACGTCGACATGGACCTGGAGCCATACCACCGCATCAATCCTTGCGGCTACAAGGGCTTGGAGATCACCCAGGTGCTAGACTTGGGCGGTCCGTCGCGATTGGCCGACGTGGAAGATGTCCTGGTGCAGGAATTCTGCAGGCAGTTCGGCTTCCATGCCGTCGATGCCGACCCCTCCATTCCCGAACTCCCCGCGCGCCTTGCGGTCTGAAGGCCTGACCACCATGAGCCAGACAGCCACATCCCCCACCCGCAGCATCCCCATCGCCGTTGTCGACAAGCCCGGCGAGAAGATGCTGGGCAACGACAAGATCGGGCTTAACCGCGCGAGCTTCGACACCGCGCAGCCCACGCTGCGCAAGCCCGGCTGGATCCGCGTCCGCCTGCCGCAGGGCAATGCCGTGCAGCAGCTCAAGGCCCGCCTGCGCGAGAACTCGCTGGTCACGGTGTGCGAAGAGGCCTCGTGCCCGAACATCCACGAGTGCTTCTCCAAGGGCACCGCCACCTTCATGATCCTCGGCGAGGTCTGCACCCGCCGCTGCTCGTTCTGCGACGTGGCCCACGGCCGTCCGCTGCCGCCCGATCCGCTCGAGCCGGCGCGCCTGGCCGAGACCATCCGCGACATGCGCCTGAAATACGTGGTGATCACCTCGGTCGACCGCGACGACCTGCGCGACGGCGGTGCCGAGCACTTCGCCTCCTGCATCCGCGCGGTGCGCCACGCCAGCCCGGACATCCGCATCGAGATCCTCACGCCCGACTTCCGCGGCAAAGGCCGCATGGAGCGGGCGCTCGAGGTGCTCAAGGATTTCCCGCCCGACGTCTTCAACCACAACCTCGAAACCGTGCCGCACCTCTACCGCGAAGTGCGTCCGGGCGCCGACTACCAGTGGTCGCTCGACCTGCTCAAGCGGTTCAAGGCGCAGCATCCCGAGGTGCCCACCAAGTCCGGCATCATGCTCGGCCTCGGTGAAACGTACGATCAGGTCATCGAGACCATGCGCGATCTACGCGCCCATGACGTCGACATGATCACCATCGGCCAGTACCTGCAGCCGACGGCGCACCATCACCCGGTGGTCCGCTACTGGACGCCGGACGAATTCGAGGCGCTGCGTGTCGAAGGCGAGGCCATGGGGTTCTCCCATGTCGCGTCCGGCCCGTTGGTGCGATCCTCCTACCATGCCGACCTGATGGCGCACGCCGCCGGCGTCGTCGAATAACCGCAAGACGCACCCCCGAGGCTTTCACTTCATGATCCTTCGCCCCGTGTCGCTCGCACTCCTGCTGGCCCTCGCCATCCCCGGAGTGCACGCCCAGAACGCCACACCGCAGCCGGGCGCGACCGCACCGGCGAAGGACCCCACCCCCCAGCCGAAAGACGCTTCCGAAGCGGCCACGTCGCCCGAGCCGCAGCGCAAGGAATCCACCCTGCCGCTCAAGCCCACCGCGGCCGAGGCCCAGGCCTCGCAGCTGTCGGCGCGCTTCCTCACGCGCTTCCACTACCAGGCGCAGCCGCTCGACGACGCCATGTCGGCCAAGATCTACAAGGCCTACCTCGACTCGCTCGACGGCGAGAAGGTGCTCTTCACGCAGGAAGACCTGGCCAAGTTCGAGCCGCTGAAGACGCAGTTCGACGACGCCATCTGGAACCAGGACCTCACCGGTCCGTTCTCGATGTTCAACTTCTACATCACGCGGTCGGTCGACCGCATGAACTTCGCGCGCGGCCTGCTCAAGAAGGGCTTCGACTTCAGCGGCAACGAGACCTACAACTTCGACCGCAAGAAGGCCTCGCCGCCGAAGAACCAGGCCGAGCTGGACGACATCTGGCGCAAGCGCACGATGAACGACTGGCTGCGCCTCAAGCTCGCCGGCAAGAGCGACGACGACATCCGCAAGACGCTCGACAAGCGCTACGCCAACTACATCACCCGCATCCGCCAGCTCGACGACGAGGACGCCACCCAGGCGTTCATGACGGCGTATTCCAACTCCACCGATCCGCACACCGACTACCTCGGCCCGCGCGCCGCCGACCAGTTCGACATCGCCATGCGCCTGTCGCTCGAGGGCATCGGCGCGGTGCTGCAGGCGCGCGACGACTACACCACGGTGCGCGAACTCGTGCCGGGCGGCCCGGCGAGCAAGTCGGGCAAGATCAAGCCGGGCGATCGCATCGTCGCCGTGGGGCAGGGCGAGACCGGCACCATGGTCGACGTGGTCGGCTGGCGCCAGGACGACGTCATCAAGCTCATCCGCGGCAAGAAAGACACCACCGTTCGCCTCGAACTGCTCCCGGCCGAGGCCGGCGTGGACGGCAAGCACGACATCGTGACCCTGGTGCGCAAGAAGGTCACCATGGAAGAACAGGCCGCCAAGTCGAAGGTCATCGACGTGAAGGACGGCGACGTCACCCGCAAGATCGGCGTGATCGACCTGCCCACGTTCTACCAGGATTTCGGCGCCCGCCGTAACGGCGACGCCAACTTCAAGAGCGCCACGCGCGACGTCAAGAAGCTCCTCACCGAGCTCAAGGCGCAAAAGGTCGACGGCGTCATCATGGACCTGCGCAACAACGGCGGCGGCTCGCTCAACGAAGCCACCGAGCTCACCGGCCTGTTCATCGACACCGGTCCGGTGGTGCAGGTGCGTGACGCGCGCGGCCAGGTCGAGGCGCAGGGCGACGACGAGCCGGGCATGGCCTGGGACGGCCCGATGGCCGTGATGGTCAATCGCGGCTCCGCGTCGGCGTCGGAAATCTTCGCCGCCGCCATCCAGGATTACGGCCGCGGCATCATCATCGGCGAGCCCACCTTCGGCAAGGGCACCGTGCAGAACCTCGTCGACCTCGACAAGTTCGGCAAGGCCACCACGGGCGAAGACGCGAAATACGGCGAATTGAAGATGACCATCGCCGAATTCATCCGCATCAACGGCGACAGCACGCAGCTGCACGGCGTCACGCCCGACGTGCGCTTCCCCGAAAACGGCGATGCGAAGGACTTCGGCGAATCCACCTACGACAACGCGCTGCCGTGGCGCCACATCGATCCGGCCGACTACAAGCCGGTGGCCGATCTCAAGGCGATCTTCGCGCCGCTCAACCAGAAGCACGAGGCGCGCGTCGCCAATTCGCCGGCATGGAAGCTGATGCTCGACGAGCTGGCGCAGTACAAGAAGATGCGCGAGAAGACCGACATTTCGCTCAACCTCGCCACCCGCCAGGCCGAGCGTAAGCAGTTCGACGCCACGCAGGCCGACTTCCGCAACCGTCGCAAGGCCATCTTCGGCGATGCGGGCGACGATGGCGTGGACACCGCCGACGACGGCCTGAACGCCAACGAGCGCAGCATCAAGAGCGACCTCAAGCAGGAGGCCGAGGCCAAGAAGGCCAAGGACACTCCGCTCGACGAGGCCGCGCACATCGTCAGCGACGAGGTGGCCCTCATCAAGGCCGATCCGAAGGTCGCCGCCGAAGTGCTGCCTTATGGCGGCCGCAAGATCGACGGCCCGCAAACGGCGCAGGCCGCCAAGCCCGCCAACAACACGCCTTAAGCTCTGGGTGGGTAGGAGCCGGGTCACCCGCGATCACACGCCGCGTCGCGGCGTGGCATCGCCGCTGAAGCGGCTTCTACCAAGCGGCCAGTGCGGGGCTCGGTAGGAGCCGATTCATCGGCGATGCCCAACCGTGTCGCGACCTGCCACTTCGACTTCACGATGTCGCTGCTAGCCTGCCTCGCGACCCTTCGCTCGCAAGGCCAGCCATGACCGACTTCCTCGACCATCTCGGTATCGACCACGCCACGCGCGTGATCATCTTCACTTATCTGGTGCGCATCGGTATCGCGCTCGTCGCGCTGCTGATCGGCTTCTGGATCGCCGCTCGCGTGGCCAACGTCGGCCGCCGCGCCCTCGACCGCGCGCATGTCGACGCCACGCTTTCCGGCTTCCTGCGCAACGCCATCTACGGCCTGCTCATCGCCTTCGTCATCGTGCAGGTGATGGGCATGGCCGGCATTCCCACGGCCTCGCTCATCGCCGCGCTCGGTGCGGCGGGACTGGCCATCGGCCTGGCGCTGAACAGTTCGCTGTCCAACCTCGCCTGGGGCGTGCTGCTGATCCTCTTCCGCCCGTATCGCATCGGCGACTATGTGCTCATCGGCGGCGTCGAAGGCACGGTGGAAAGCATCAACCTCATGCATACCTACCTCACGACGCCCGACAACCGCGAAGCGGTAGTGCCCAACGCCAAGGTCGGCGGCGACGCCATCATCAACTTCAACCGTCGCGGCACGCGCCGCTTCGAGTTCCGGGTGGGCATCGGCTACGGCGACGATATCGGCAAGGCCATGCAGGTCATCCAGGACCTGTTCGCCGCCGACCCGCGCATCCTCAAGGATCCGGCGCCAGGCGTGTGGACCGACACCCTGGGCGATTCCGCGGTGAACCTCGTGATCCGCGGCTGGGCCACCGTGGCCGACATGTACGGCGCGCAGACGAACCTGCTGCGCCGGATCAAGGAGCGCTTCGCGGAGGAAGGCATCACCATCCCGTTCCCGCAGAGCGAGATCCGGCTGGTGACATCGGACCAGCCGCACGCCTGATCCCCGATACCGCCGCTCCCACCCCTCCTGTAGGACGACTACCTACCGAAGGGGTGGGAGCCGATCGTATCGGCGAATCCCGCGAAGCGCTGTGCTCATGAGTCCCTCGACGGCCGCTCCGAAGGCCCGAAGGCCGCGCCCATCACCGCTCCGCACAACAGAAATCACCCCGAACACCCGTTCGAACGCCGAAAATCGGCCTCCGAGGGATTACAATCGACCGGTTGCGCCGCAGCACGGCGCCCGTCATTCCCCCGCCGGTGGGTTCGTCCGCCCGCCGACGACTGTTCGAGGAGGTTCCATGGCCGACGTCAAAGAAGCCCGCGTGCCCGATATCGGAGGCAAAGCGGTTCCCGTCATCGAAATCATGGTCAAGGTCGGCGATCGCGTCGAGAAAGACCAGAGCCTGGTGACGCTCGAGTCCGACAAGGCCACGATGGAAGTCCCGGCTCCCTTCGCTGGCGTCATCAAGGAACTGAAGGTCAAGGTCGGCGACGAAGTCGACGAAGGCGCGGTCATCGCGCTGGTCGAGGCCGAGGGCGACGCCCCGGCCGCCAAGGCCGAAGCGCCCAGGCAGGACGCCCCGGCCGCCGCCGCGCCGGCTCCCGCTCCGGCGCCGGCGCCAGCCGCCGCCAAGGCCCCGTCCGCCTCGAAGGCTTCCGGTCCGGTGGACGTCAACGTGCCCGACATCGGCGGCAAGCCGGTGCCGATCATCGAGATCATGGTCAAGGTCGGCGACACGGTCGAGAAAGACCAGAGCCTCATGACGCTGGAATCGGACAAGGCCACGATGGACATCCCGGCCCCGGCCGCGGGCGTCATCAAGGAGCTCAAGGTCAAGGTCGGCGACGAAGTGAACGACGGCGACCTCATCGCCGTCCTCGAAGGCGCCGGTGGCGCCGAAGTGGCCGCCGACGCGCAGCCCGCCGCCCGCACCGACAAGCCCGGCGTGGCGGAGGCTCCGGTCCCGGCCCCGGCACCCGCACCGGCCGCCGCTCCGGCCAAGGCCGATAAGCCGGTCGGCGGCGCACCGCGCACGCCGCCGGTATCGTTCGACGCCTCGGCGGTCATGCCCGGCAACGCCCCCTACGCCAGTCCCGCCGTGCGCGCCTTCGCGCGCGAGCTCGGCGTCGACGTGGCCCAGGTCAAGGGTAGCGGCCGTGGCGGTCGCATCCAGCGCGAAGACATCACCGGTTACGTGAAGAACGTGATGACCTCCGGCGCGGCGCCGTCCGCCGGCGGTAGTGTGGCCGCTGGTGGCGGCCTCAACCTGCTGCCGTGGCCCAAGGTCGACTTCTCCAAGTTCGGCGAGATCGAAGAAAAGCCGCTCGGCCGCATCCCGAAGATCTCCGCCGCGAACCTCGCCCGCAACTGGGCGATGATTCCGCACGTCACGCAGTTCGAAGACGCGGACATCACCGAGCTCGAGGCCTTCCGCAAGAAGCTCGGCGAAGAGAACAAGGACCTGAAGGTCACCCCGCTGGTCTTCCAGATCAAGGCGGTGGTCGCGGCGCTGAAGAAATTCCCCACGTTCAACGCCTCGCTCGACGCGGCGGGTGAAACCCTCACGCTCAAGAAGTACTTCAACATCGGCATCGCCGTGGACACGCCCGACGGCCTCGTCGTGCCGGTGATCCGCGACGCCGACAAGAAGGGCCTGCTCGAGCTTGCCGCCGAACTGGGCGAGATCTCCAAGAAGGCGCGCGACAAGAAGCTCACCGCCGCCGACATGTCGGGCGGCTGCTTCTCCATTTCCTCGCTCGGCGGCATCGGCGGCACGGCGTTCACGCCGATCGTCAACGCGCCGGAAGTGGCGATCCTCGGCGTCTCCAAGGCGCAGATGAAGCCGGTGTGGAACGGCAAGGAATTCGCGCCGCGCCTGATGCTGCCGCTGTCGCTGTCGTACGACCACCGCGTCATCGACGGCGCGCTCGCCGCGCGTTTCGCCGTGTACCTGGCCCAGCAGCTCGGCGACATCCGTCGCCTGTTGCTCTGACGGGAGACGAACCATGGCGAACATCGAACTGAAGGTTCCCGACCTCGGCGGCTCGCACGACGTGCCGGTCATCGAGATCCTGGTCAAGGCGGGTGATACGGTCGAGAAAGACCAGAGCCTCATCACTCTCGAATCCGACAAGGCCACGATGGACGTGCCCGCCTCGCAGGGCGGTACCGTCGTCGAAATCAAGGTCAAGGTCGGCGACGAAGTCAACGAAGGCACCGTCATCGCGGTGATCGACGCGGCGGGCGAACAGCCGGCGAAGTCGGTCGGCCAGGCCGCCGTGCAGGAGGCGCCGCCTCCCGCCACGCCGTCGCCCGCGCCGCCGCCGCCGAAGCAGGACGCGCCCCGCGCCGCCGCGCCGCAGGCGGCCGGCGCGTCCGGCCGCAAGGCCGACATCGAGTGCCAGCTCGTGGTGCTGGGCTCGGGTCCGGGCGGTTACACGGCCGCCTTCCGCGGCGCCGACGTCGGCCTCGACACGGTGCTGGTCGAGCGTTACGAAACGCTCGGCGGCGTCTGCCTCAACGTAGGCTGCATTCCGTCGAAGGCACTGCTGCACGCGGCGGCCGTCATCGACGAAGCCGAATCCATGGGTGCGCACGGCATCACCTTCGGCAAGCCGAAGATCGACCTCGACAAGCTGCGCTCCTTCAAGGAGGGCGTGGTCGGCAAGCTCACCGGCGGCCTCGCCCAGATGGCCAAGGCGCGCAAGGTGCGCACCGTCACCGGCGTGGGCAGCTTCATCTCGCCCAACGAGATGGAAGTCACCACGGCCGACGGCGTGAAGCTCATCCGCTTCGAGCACGCCATCATCGCCGCCGGCTCGCAGTCGGTGAAGCTGCCGTCGTTCCCGTGGGACGACGAGCGCGTCATCGATTCCACCGGTGCGCTCGAACTGCCCGACGTGCCCAAGAAGCTGCTCGTCGTGGGCGGCGGCATCATCGGCCTGGAAATGGCCACGGTGTACGCAGGCCTGGGTTCGGAAGTCACCGTGGTCGAGCTGGCCGACCAGCTCATCCCCGGTGCCGACGCCGACCTCATCAAACCACTGCAGTCGCGCATCGCCAAGCGTTACAAGGGCATCCACCTCAAGACCAAGGTGGTCGAAGCCAAGGCCACGAAGAAGGGCATCGAGGTCACGTTCGAAGGCGAGAGCATCCCCGACACCACGGTGTTCGATCGCGTGCTCGTGTCGGTGGGCCGTTCGCCCAATGGCGGCAAGGTCGGTGCGGACAAGGCCGGCGTGGAAGTCACCGAGCGCGGTTTCATCCCCGTCGACCGCCAGATGCGCACCAACGTGAAGCACATCTTCGCCATCGGCGACCTCGTGGGCCAGCCGATGCTGGCGCACAAGGCCACGCACGAGGCCAAGGTGGCGGCCGAAGCCGCTGCCGGCATGAAGAGCTTCTTCGACGCGCGTGTGATCCCGTCGGTGGCCTACACCGATCCGGAAATCGCCTGGGTCGGCGTGACCGAGCGCGAGGCGAAAGAAAAGGGCCTGAAGATCGGCGTGGGCAAGTTCCCGTGGGTGGCGTCGGGTCGCGCCATCGGCATCGACCGCACCGAGGGCTTCACCAAGCTGCTGTTCGACGAAGAAACCCACCGCATCGTCGGCGCGGGCATCGTCGGCCCGCACGCGGGCGACCTCATCTCCGAACTGGCCCTCGCCATCGAGATGGGCGCCGAAGCCGGCGACATCGGCCGTACCGTGCACCCCCACCCCACGCTCGGCGAATCCGTCGGCCTGGCGGCCGAGGTGTACGAGGGGACGATTACGGATTTGTATATTCCGAAGAAGAAGTGATTTGCCTATGGACACGTGGTGGGTCCGCCGACTGCGTGTCCAAATGGCGTGAGGCATGGTGGGGCGATGCGCCCGCCACTCAAGTCTCATCGCCTTCGTATCGCCCGGGTTTCCGAACCCGGGCGTATTTATTTGCTCACTGCGGTCACATGGAACCGGGCCCCGGTTTTCAGGGACATCCATGTTGCCCGGATCGCATGCCGCGTTTGTCACCAACCTAATGCATGGACAAACGCAACCTGCCTTGCATGGGTTTTCATGCCCGATCACTGGCACGGGTTGGTCGAACTCCATGAGGGCGATCTTTCAAGAACCGTCGCCCGGTTCAAGGCGATGGTGTCGAGCGCGATCAAACGAAAAACCGGTCGAAACTATCCTGTATGGCAACGGACGTTTCATGATCGTGCATTGCGCCAGGATGACGATGTCAAAGACGCCGCACGATATATCGTCGCAAATCCTCTTCGGGCAGGCCTGGTCGATCGCGTCGGTGACTATCCTTACTGGAACGCCACCTGGCTCTAGCCCCGGCTCGGTAGGCGCCAATTCATCGGCGATGCCTAACGGTGGCGTGACCCCGCATCGCCGCTGAAGCTGCTCCTACCAAGCGGGGTGCGGCACGGTACAGGCGTTTGCCCTTGCTCGGTAGGAGCCGATTCATCGGCGATCCCTAACGGTGTCGC
>NZ_JAEUYM010000006.1:28110-277976 GCF_040900725.1 Luteibacter sp. CQ10
AGCGGGGTGCGGCACGGTACAGGCGTTTGCCCTTGCTCGGTAGGAGCCGATTCATCGGCGATCCCTAACGGTGTCGCAACGGGCCATCGCCGCTGAAGCGGCTCCTACCAAGCGGGGTGCGGCACGGTACAGGCGTTTGCCCTTGCTCGGTAGGAGCCGATTCATCGGCGATCCCTAACGGTGTCGCGACGGGCCATCGCCGCTGAAGCGGCTCCTACCAAGCGGGGTACGGCGCGGTAGACTCATGATTTACATCGGTCATCTCGCACACGAACCTCGGTTATGGCATCGTCGGCGGATGCCTGCCCCCCAGCCAGCCCACTACCTGCGTCGCCTCGGCATCTGGGATGCCGCGATGATCGTCATCGGCGGAGTCATCGGCGCGGGTATCTTCCGCACGCCGGCCTCCGTCGCCAAAAGCACCAGCTCCGGAACCGAGGTGCTCATCCTCTGGACCCTGGGCGGCCTGCTCACCCTGGCCGGCGTGCTCTGTTACGCGGAACTGGGCGCAAGACGTCCCCAGGCCGGCGGTACCTACGTATATCTGCGTGAAGCATTCGGCCAACTCCCGGCGTTCCTCTTCGGCTGGACGATGGCCCTCATCAACTACCCGGGCAGCGTCGCCGCCGTGGCGACCACCTTCGCCGACTACGCCACCAAAGCCGTCGGCCTTCCGCACGAATGGGTCAAGCCGCTCGCCGTCGCGGCCATCGCCTTCATCGTGGCGGTGAACCTCTTCGGTATCCGCGCCGGTGCCGTCGTACAGAACATCTTCACCGTGCTGAAGCTCAGCGCGGTGGCACTGCTCATCGCCGTCGGCCTGTACCTCGCGCGCGGCCATCTCGGCGCGGCCTTTGCCCACGACCCGACGCACGACGTGCCGGTAAGCACGCTGGTCGGCGCCTTGCTACCCGCGCTCTTCGCCTACGGCGGCTTCCACTACCTCAACGACCTCGCCGGTGAAGTACGCGAGCCCCAGCGCACGTTGCCGCGGGCACTCGGCCTGGGCATGGGCAGCGTGGTGATCTGCTACATCCTGGTCAATGTCGCCTACATGGCGGGACTCGGCCATGACGGGCTCGCCGCCAGCACGGCCCCCGCGGCCGATCTCATGCGCAAGCTGTTCGGCGAATCGGGCGCCACCATCATCGCCGTAGGCATCGCCTGCTCCACCTTCGGCTATTGCAGCATCGCCATTGCCGGCGGCGCCCGCGTGCTGCAGGTGATGAGTGCCGACGGCATGTTCTTCAAACCGATCGCCCGCATCGATGCGAAAACCGGCGCGCCGCAGATTTCCCTGATCGTGCTCGGTGCCTGGGCGATTACGCTGATCCTCTCGGGCAGTTTCGATGCGCTGCTCAACTACACCACCGTCGGCGAGTGGCTGTCGCATGCCTTCGGCATCGCCACGATCTTCTGGTATCGCCGAAAGCTGACGTCCGAGCCGTCGCCCTACCTCGTGCCGGGGTATCCATGGTTGCCGCTGGTGTTCACCACCACGGTGCTGTGCGTGATCGCCGCCACGGCCATCGCCGCGCCCGGCGATGCGGGCATGAGCCTGCTGATCATCGCGATCGGCGTGCCGGTGTATTACCTGTGGCGCAGGCAGTGGGCGAAAGGCTGACCGCTAAACGTCGCGATGCCGCGGCCGGGTTTCGCCGATGCGATCGGCTCCCACCCCTTCGGTAGATCGTTTGCGGTCAAGGGGGCAGGAGCCGATCGCATTGGCGAACCCGGTAGCCTCGATCCACCCACCACCCGCGTCATCTCGCCTACCGAAGGGGTGGGAGCCGATCGCATCGGCGAAACCCGTCTTGCGATGCGCTAAGGTTGAGCGATGCGCTTCATAACGTTCGCCTTCACGGCTTGCCTGGTTCCCGCAGCCCACGCCTTAGCGGTCGATCCCGTTCATCCAGGTGACGGCCTGCGCATCGGCGGGAACGGTGCATCGCTGGATCCGACGGCACGCAAAGCCGCCGACGGCACTGAGTTAGTCGCCGTCACGTTCCAACCTGCGCCATCGCCCTCGCTCACACTCGCGCCGGCCCGCGCCCCCTGGACCTGGCCAGCCAACGGCACCCTGCGCCTGCGTGTGCAGAATGGCATGCCGTGGCCCGTTACCCTCATCGTCGATGTCGCCTCCGGCGACAAGCATCTGAAAACCACGGTGGGCCTCCCGCCGGGCCCGCCACAAACCCTGTCGCTTCCCCTCACGGCCACCTCGCCGCGTGCCTTCGGCATGCAGGTCGGCCCGCCGATGCCCTTCGACGACGGCAAGGAGAAACGCCTTGTCGCGACCACGGTCGAAGGGGCCGTCGACGCGGCCAAGGTCACCGCGGTCACGCTCTCCATGCCGCAACCGGGCGCCGCGCAGACCATCCTGATCGGCAAACTCGATGACGTTCCCGGCGACGCCGACCTCCGCGCCGCCTACACCCACATCGTCGACCGCTACGGCCAGTACACCCGTGCCACGTGGCCCGAGAAGATCGCCAACGACGACGAGTTGAAGCAACGCGCCAGCGCGACCCCGCACGTCGACGCCGTACCGGGCCTCGACCGCTACGGCGGCCGCACCGACCTGCCGGCCATGCGCGCGACGGGCTGGTTCCGTACACAGAAACAAGGCAACCGCTGGTGGCTCGTCACCCCCGAGGGCCATGCGTTCTTCTCCCTTGGCGTCAACGCGGTCAACCACACCGACGGCCGCACCTACGTGCAGGGCCGCGAGTTCATGTTCGCCGACCCCTCGGGCGCGAACGGCCGCTTCGGCGGCACGGCGGACAGCCGCAGCGATAACGGTTCGCAACGCGACAATGGCATGAACCATGGCCGCTGGTGGGACATCTACGCGAACAACGTCGCCCGCACGCTGGGCGACGATTTCGCCGCCGCATGGCGCTCGCGCACGCTCGACCGCCTCAAGGCCTGGCACTTCAACACGCTCGGCAACTGGAGCGATCCCGCGTTCGCCGGCGACAAACGCATGGCCTATACCGTGCCCATCCTCATCCGCGGCGACTTCAATACGGTGAGCACGGGCTACGACTATTGGGGCCGCATGCCCGACCCCTTCGATCCGCGTTTCGCCAAAGCCACCGAACAGGCCGTGGCCATCGCCACGAAAGGCGTGCGCGACGATCCCTGGCTGCTCGGCTATTTCGCCGACAACGAACTGGCGTGGGCAGGGCAGGGGCCACAGGGGCGCTGGGCACTGGCGACGGGTTCACTGGCGCAAGGTCCCGACAGCCCGGCGAAGCAGGCCTTCCTCGCGCAACTCAAGCGCACGTATCCCGACGCGAGCGCATTCGCGACAGCCTGGGGCGTCGACGCACCGGACTGGCACCGCGTCGAGGCCCAGGGGTTCCACGCGCCCGATTTCAACGAAGCCCACCCGGCCATCGCCGCGGACTACATCGCTTTCCTGAAAACCTTCGCCACGCGCTACTTCCAGACCGTGGCCCGGACGCTGAAAAAGGCCGACCCGAACCACCTCTTCCTCGGCGGCCGCCTCGCCGTGCGCACGCCGGAAGTGGAAGAGGCCAGCGCGACCGTCGCCGACGTCACCAGCATCAACACCTACACCGACCTTCCGGAACACGGCTTCGACGTGGCCGAATTCCGCCGCTGGGACAAGCCGGTGCTGCTGACGGAATTCCATTTCGGCTCGGCCGATCGCGGGCCGTTCGGCAACGGCGTGGCGGCGGTGGCGAACGAGGACGAGCGCGGCAAGGCGTACGCGCGCTTTGTCGATGCGGCGGCCGCATCGGGCGTGGTGGTGGGCACGCACTGGTTCCAATACGTCGACCAGCCGGTCACCGGGCGGGTTCTCGATGGGGAGAACGCACACATCGGGCTCGTCGGCATCACCGACGTCCCGTTCGAGGGATTTACTCGCGCCGTGACCGACGTCAACGCGCGCGTGGGTGGCGGATCAGGCGGCGGGCGCCACTGACAGGCCCGTGCGGGCCTCGCGCGCGACGTTGCGGCCGAAGGCGAAGCAGAACGGCTCGGCCAAGCCCACCAGGGTGCTGACGGCCACGTTCTGGTTTACCGCGTAACTCATGGAAAAGGCGATGCTGAAATGCGTCGCGGCATATTTGATCTTGCGCGCCATGGGGACTCTCCAATAAGAATGACTCTCATTATGGGGACGCCGTCCCACGAGTCCAACTGATGGTTCGCATCGATTCGATAGGGGTTTCCTATCGATGCAGCGTGGTCCCCAGCACCATGACCACCACCATGACCATGGCCACGGCCATGCAGGCGCTGGTCGGTTTCACCCGGCGGGCGTCCACCCGTGGCACGAGGCGCCAGACGAGAAAGGCGCCGAGCAGCATGCCGACGACGAGCACGGCCCGCATCCAGGGCAGGGCGAACACCGACTGGCCGACGGCCTGCCCGTGATGCGCGGCGATCACCAGGCCTCCCAGGGCCACCAGCGACAAGGCCCAGAGCAGACTGGCGAAATAGGCGCGGTTGAATACGACGGGGGTACGTTCGAGCCAGCGCAGGATGGCCCAGATCATCACCGCGGGCAGCACGGCCGCCGCGCTGGAGTAGATCACCCACCAGATGCCCGCGGAGAGCAGGGTCAGCAGGGGCTGGGTCATTCGTAGCGCACGCCGAAGCGGGTCATGGCCTTGCTCATGAGCCATGCGGGGCCGATCAGCAGGTATTGCAGGTCGGTGAGGAAGGACGGGCGCCGCCCTTCGATCTTGTGGCCGATGAACTGGCCCACCCAGGCCACCACGAAGACGATCACGGCCAGCCAGGCCAGGCCGGAGGCGCCGATGCCGCGGTAGAGCGTATCGGTGACGAGGGCCAGCGCCACGAAGGCGCCGGCCATCGCCAGGCCGATCGCCCGCGAGAGCCGGTAGTAGTAGAAACAGAACGCCAGGAACATCGCCAGCACGGCCCACAGACCGGGCTTGCCCAGCCAGGAGGGCACGGGAATCAGCCAGACCAGGGCGACCACCGTCCAGGTGATCGCCGGCACGCAGATCCAATGGATCAGGCGGTTGGTGGGATTCTGGTGATCGCGGCTGTAGTTGCCGAACCAGGTCGCTGCGTCTCGCATCGTGGCCTCCCCGGGACGTATCAGCCGAGGCGGATGCCTGCGAGCTTGTCCAGGGCCTCAGCATACTTCGCGGCGGTGCCTTCGATGACATCGGCTGGCACCCGGGGTGCAGGCGGCTGCTTGTTCCAGCCGATCTGCTCGAGGTAATCGCGCACGAACTGCTTGTCGTAGCTGGGCGGGCTGATGCCCACCTGGTAGTCGTCGGCGGGCCAGAAACGCGAGGAATCCGGGGTAAGCATCTCGTCCATCACGTGCAGCACGCCGTTCTCGTCGGTGCCGAACTCGAGCTTGGTATCGGCCACGATGATGCCGCGCTCGGCGGCGTACGCGGCGGCGAATCGGTAGATGTCGAGCGTGGCCTTGCGCACGGCGTGGGCGAGGTCTTCGCCCACGGCGGCCACCACGGCGTCGAAGCTCACGTTCTCGTCGTGGTCGCCCACGGCGGCCTTGGTCGACGGGGTGAAGATGGGCTCGGGAAGCTGCTGAGCCTGCTGCAGGCCCGGCGGCAGCGTGATGCCGCAGATGGCGCCGGTGGCGGTGTAATCCTTCCAGCCCGAACCGATGAGGTAGCCGCGCGCGATGGCCTCCACCGGCACCGGCTTCAGGCGCTTGGTGACGACGGCGCGCTTTTCATAGAGCGCCGGGTCGACGCCGGACGGCAGCACCGAGGCGACGTCCTCGCCGGTGAGGTGGTTGGGGATGAGGTGCGCGGTCTTGGCGAACCAGAAATTGGAGATCTGCGTAAGCATCTCGCCCTTGCCCGGGATCGGATCGGGCAGCACCACGTCGAAGGCCGAGAGGCGATCGGTGGCCACCATGAGCAGGCGGTTGCCGGGGAGGGCGTAGACATCGCGGACCTTGCCGCGATGGATGAGGTCCAGGCCGGGCAGGTCGGATTGGCTCAGGGTGGTGGGCACGTGCGGGCTCCGGGTGAGGCGGGGATCACCTTATTGTAGGGCCAATCGCCGATCCGATCGGCACGAAACCCCGCTACCGAAGGGGTGGGAGCCGATCGCATCGGCGAATCGGCGGTGCCTCATGACCGATGGGCCAGCCTGCTAGAATCTGCGGTTACCGCCCCCATAGCCTTGCCATGCGCAACCTCACGACCGCGGCTCTCGCCCTGGCCCTCTCCGCCCCCGTCCTTGCCACGCCGCCCGCGAAGCCGGCGCGACTGGGCCTGTGCGCGGCCTGCCACGGCGAAGACGGCATGGCGCGCATTCCCGGCGCGCCGAACCTGGCGGGGCAGAAGCTCGATTACCTCAAAGCCGCGCTCGCCCAATACCGTGACGGCCGCCGCGACATCCCCGTGATGCGCGCCGCCGTCGGCCCCCTCACCGATGCGGAGCTGAGCCAGCTCGCCGAATGGTTCTCCGCCCAGACCCCCTCCAAGGGCGTTCAATGAATCTTACCGGTGCCTTCATCGGAGCCATGGTCGGCTTCTGGCTCACCCATTACAGCCTGATCGGCATGCTCGTCGGCGGCGTGCTCGGCTTCATGTTCGACGCCAGCCGCCAGCAACGCCGACGCACGCCCGCCCAGGGCGGCTACGTGGCGCCCCTTTTCGCGCTGATCGGTGCCGTCGCCAAGGCCGACGGCCGCATCTCCGAGGCCGAGATCGCCATCGCCGAGCGGCTGATGGCGCGCATGGGCCTCGACCAGGACGAGCGCCGCAAGGCCATCGGCGCCTTCAACGAAGGCAAGCAGCCGGAGTTCAACGCCGCCGAAGTCATCGACGAGCTGCGCCAGTGGGTCGGCCATCGCCGCGACCATGCGTTCCCCGTGATCGACGTGGTGATCGACACCGTGCTCGCCGAGGGTGCGCCGTCGCCGGCGAAGATGGCCATCCTGCGCCAGCTCGCCTTCGCGCTGCGCGTGAGCGACATGGAACTCATGGCCCTCATGGCGATGAAGGGCTACGCGTGGAACGCGGGGCAGGGCGGTCGCGCGCACGGGAACCACGGCGGCGGTTACGTGCCCCCGCAGCGGAACACCCAGGGCCCCGATCCCTACGCCGTGCTCGGCATCCAGCGCGACGCCGACGAGCGCGCGGTGAAGCGCGCCTATCGCAAGCTCATTTCCGAACACCACCCCGACCGCCTCGGCGATCTCCCCGAAGACATGCGCCGCCGCGCCGAAGCGCGCGCGAGCGAGATCAACGCGGCGTACGAGCGCATCAAGTCCGAGCGAGGGTTCAAATAAAAGCATCGCCGATACGATCGGCTCCCACCCCTTCGGTAGGAAGCTCGCTACCGGAGGGGTGGGAGCCGATCGTATCGGCGAACCGGCGTAGCGGATCGTCGACGCCAGCTTTAACCCAAACGGTTTACCCTGCGGTTTTTCGCCGCCCAGACACGGTACCCACCATGGCCAAGCAATCCCCCGTCATCGCCCCGTCCATCCTCTCGGCCGACTTCGCCCGTCTCGGCGAAGACACCCGCAAGGTGCTCGACGCGGGCGCGCAGTGGGTTCACTTCGACGTGATGGACAACCACTACGTGCCCAACCTCACCATCGGCCCGATGGTGCTCAAGGCACTGCGCGATTACGGCATCACCGAGCACATCGACGTGCACCTGATGGTGAAGCCGGTGGACCGCATCGTGCCCGACTTCGCCAAGGCCGGCGCGCGCAGCATCAGCTTCCATCCCGAGGCGTCCGAGCACGTGCATCGCACGATCCAGCTCATCAAGGGCGAAGGGTGCGAGGCGGGCCTGGTGTTCAACCCGGCCACGCCGCTGAACTGGCTCGACCACGTGATCGACACCATCGACATGGTGCTCATCATGTCGGTGAACCCGGGTTTCGGCGGGCAGAAGTTCATTCCCTCGGCGCTGGAGAAGATCCGCCAGGTGCGCGAGCGGATCGATGCGAGCGGGCGCGCTATCCGCCTGGAAGTGGACGGCGGCGTAAACGCCGACAACATCGGTCAGATCGCCGCCGCGGGCGCGGATACCTTCGTGGCCGGCTCGGCCATCTTTACGGCCCCGGATTACGCCGACGTGATCCGGCGGATGCATGCCGCCATCGACAAAGGCTGAGGCCAGGCGGGTTCGCCGATACGATCGGCTCCCACCCCTTCGGTAGCAAGGCCTCCTCAACCTGCCCGCGCCGGAGTTACCCCATCAGGCAAGGTCACCGAAGCCTTCCCTACCGAAGGGGTGGGAGCCGATCGCATCGGCGAACCCTACGAAGCGGATAACGCCCGCACGACCGCCACGGTGGTATCTTCGGCATTGCCTCGGGGGGCAAAACACGGAGTACACGGCGATGAAACCATCGAACCTGCTGTCGCTCTCTCTGATCCTTGCATCCACCTTCTTCGCCGGAGCGGCCGTCGCCCGCGACAGGCCCCAGCCCCTGCCCGATCAGCAGGACGTGGTCGCCAAATCGTTGCTCCCGTGCCCCGGCGGCCTCGAGCGTTTCCTGCCGGGCGACTACTACTTCTGCTCGGCGGCGCGAAACTACTGGCGCGGCTACCCGGGCATGGCCCGCGAAAGCCTGAAAGACGCCGCCGCCTGGGCCAGCAAGCCCGCGCAGTACGCACTGGGCATCATGTACTTCAACGGCGATCACGCCGACCGGAACCGCCCGCTCGGCCTGGCCTGGCTGGCGCTGGCGGCCGAACGCCACGACCCGAACTATGAGCCGGCCTTCATCTCGGCCTATAAGGCGGTCACGCCCGACGAACTGCGCCAGGCCAACGCCTATTGGGTGCAACTCAAGGCGAAGTACGCCGACGACATCGCCGCCAAGCGGGCGGAACACCGCTTCGACCGGGCCTACCGCGAGATCGCCTGGGCGATGAACTTCGGCGGATCGGTCTTCATCGATGGGCTGACGATGCCCGACAGCTTCAACCCCAACGGCATCGGTCACCAGAGCGGCTTCTCCCTGGCCCGTTTCCTCCAGGCGCAGAGGTCGAGCTACTTCCAGGGCTACAACAGCCGGGTCTTCGTCGGTGAGGAACAGCTCGTTCCGATCAGCCAGGTGGCTCCGCGCGCCGACTGAAGCGCACGCGAAAAAGCTCCCCCGGCCACGAGACCGGGGGAGTGAAGGGGCTCACTCAAGAGCGTCCCAGGGGGAAGGGATCAGTGCATGCCGAAGACGATGCCCAGGATCAGGGCGCCCAGCGCGAGCATCACGCGCAGCGGTTCGAAATCGCGTTCCAGTTCGGAGTTGTCGGCGTCGAGCTTGGTCTTCATGGCGAGGTTCCTTCGGCGCCGCGATGGCTGCCGTGATGGACAGTTGAACGCCCGACGCGGCGCGGGAAACGACCCGGTCGGGGCAATCCGGGGGCCATTCATGGCAAACCGATGGCAGTGGACCCGTGAAGGAAACGAAGGCTTGCGGAACACGCAACCGGCGTAGCACCCTGCGCTCGCCGATCCCTCCCCACGGAATGCCCATGGCCCGCAGCATCGCCATCGTCGAAGACGAACCCCTCATCCGCGCCAACTACGTCGAGGCCCTCAACCGTTTCGGTTACGAAACGCGCGGCTACGGCTCGCGCGGCGAGGCCTCCACCGCGTTCGCCATGCGCCTGCCCGAGCTGGTGATCATCGACATCGGCCTGGGCGACGAGCCCGAGGGCGGCTTCGACCTGTGCCGTGAACTGCGCGCGAAGTCGGCCACCTTGCCGATCATCTTCCTCACCGCGCGCGATTCGGATTTCGACGTGATCTCGGGCCTGCGCCTGGGCGCCGACGACTACCTCTCCAAGGACACCAGCCTGCACCAGCTCGCCGCGCGCATTGCGGCGCTGTTCCGCCGCATCGAATCGCTGAAGGTGCCCGCCTCCAGCGAGACGGTAATCGAGCACGGCCCGCTGCGCCTGGAATCCGAGCGCATGCGCGTCACCTGGAACGGCACGGAGATTCCGCTGACCGTCACCGAATTCTGGATGGTGCACACGCTGGTGCGTTTCCCCGGCCACGTGAAGAACCGCGACCAGCTGATGCGCGAGGCCGAACTGGTGGTCGACGACGCCACCATCACCTCGCACATCAAGCGCATCCGCAAGAAGTTCGTGGCGCTGGCGCCGGATTTCGATGCGATCGAGACGGTGCACGGTGTCGGCTATCGCTGGACGCCGTAAATCGCCGAGACGATCGGTTCCTACCCTTTCGGTCGCCAGCTCGTCTGTGCCTACTGCCGAGCGAGGTAGTCCGGGCATCGAGTGCTCCCTACCGAAGGGGTGGGAGCCGATCGTATCGGCGAAGCTCTTGCCATGACCCTCCGACAAAAACTCCTCCTCGTCGCACTCTGCACACTGGCCCTTCCCGTGGCCGGGTGGCTCTACGTGCGCCAGATGGAAACCCTCCTGCGCGAAGGCCAGGCCCAGGCCCTGGTGGCCTCCGCCCGCGCCCTGGCGCGCAGCCTCGTGGTGGTGGACGCCCCTCTGCCTCCCGCCGGCGCCGCCTGGTACGTGCAGCAGAGCAACGTACCCATCACCGTCGACGGTTACGGCGACGACTGGGCCCCGCTCAGCGCCTGGGCACAGCCGCTCGACCGCAACGCCCGCGTGATGCTCGCCGAGGACGCCCACTGGCTCTACTTCTACATCGACGTGCGCGCGGCCCAGCGCCACCGCGCCGATGCGGGCGACCGCCTCGCGCTCAGCGCCGACCATCTCATCGTCTCCATCGCCAGCGGCGACGACGCCCAGCGCTACCTCCTCGCCAGCGCCGCGCCGGGCCCCACCACGGCGATCGCGCTCGACGCCGAAGCGGGCGTGCTGCCCGATCGCATCAACGCGCAATGGCAGGAAGACGGCGGAGGCTTCCACGCCGAGTTCCGACTGCCGCGCGGGCTGCGCCTGGATCACTTCGGCGTGGGCGTGCACCTGGGAGGCGATGGCGAACCGTTGTCCGTCGACAACCGCCCGCTGCTCGAATTCTCCACGTCGCTCTCGCAGGAGCTATCGCGCCTGGCCCCCGACGGCGTGCGCGTGCGCGTGCTGTCGCCCGACGCCTGGCTGATGGCGCAGAGCGGCAAGCTGCAACTTCCCGACCAGTCGCTGGCCGACCGGCCGGGCTGGCTGGCCTCGTTGATCTACCGCTCGCTCGTGGCCGGGCGCCTGGACGACGCCGGCGCGTGGGCCGAAGATGCCCCGCGCATCGACCTGCCCGAGGTGCGCCGCGCCTTGAAGGGCAAGCCGTCCACGTCGTGGCGCACGGGCGAGGCCCGCGGCAGCGTGGTGCTGGCCGCCGCCATGCCGATCACCATGCGCGGCAAGCTGCATGGCGTGGTGCTGCTCGAACAGCCCAGCCGAGCCGTGCCCCTGCTGGCGAACCGCGCACTCTTCAGTCTGCTGATCGTCAGCTTCGGGGTGCTGCTGGTGGCCGGCGGCGTGCTGCTGCTGTTCGCCACGCGCCTGACCTTCCGCCTGCGTCGCCTGCGCAACGCCGCCGAGCGCGCGCAGGACAACGACGGCCGCCTCGACGGCCCGTTCCCGCTCATCGACGCCACCGACGAGCTGGGCGATCTCGCGCGCAGCTTCGCGAGATTGTTCGAGGTGGTGGGCGGCTACACCGACTACCTGCGCACGCTGGCCTCCAAGCTCTCGCACGAACTCAACACGCCGCTGGCCATCGTGAAGTCGTCGCTGGACAACCTCGATCACGCGGGATTGCCCGCCGAAGCCGAGCCCTACCTCGCCCGTGCGCGCGACGGCGTGGCCCGCCTGGGTGCGCTGGTGCGCGCCATGAGCGAAGCCACGCGCATGGAGCGCGCGATCGCCGCCGCGGAAGCCGAAGACGTGGACATGGGCGAGATCGTGCGGGGATGCGCCGAGGGTTACCGGGGCCTGGCCGGCGGCCGCCGCATCCAGACCGAACTGCCGGACGCGCCCGTTCGCATGCATGTGTCGCCCGAACTTATCGCGCAGGCGCTGGACAAGCTCTTCGACAACGCCGTGTCGTTCACGCCGGCCGACGGCTGGCTGCGCATCGCCCTGCGCCCCACGCCCGACGGCGCCGATATCGAGCTGGCCAACCAGGGCCCGCCGTTGCCGGCGGCGATGCAGGGACGCCTGTTCGATTCGCTGGTGAGCTTGCGCGACAAGGCCACGCCGGGCGACGCGCCGCACCTGGGGCTGGGGCTCTACGTGGTGCGGCTGGTGGCCGAGCGTCACCAGGGCTCGGCGAGTGCGCGCAATATCGAGGGCGGGGTGGCCTTCACCCTGCACCTGAAGGGTATGCCGAGGCAGCGGTTGGCCTGACCGCATGGCTCCGTAGGGTTCGCCGATACGATCGGCTCCCACCCCTTCGGTAGCAAGGTGGTCGAGGCTTGGACATCGGCCGGCTTCCAACCGTCGGTAGGAAGGCCTGCCTACCGAAGGGCGGGAGCCGATCGTATCGGCGATACAGCTCCCCTTCGGTAGCAAGGCGGTCGAGGCTTGGCCATCGGCCCGCTTCCAACCGTCGGCAGGAAAGCCTGCCCACCGAAGGGGTGGGAGCCGATCGTATCGGCGATACGGCTCCCCTCACGGCTGGACTACAATCGGAAGTCACCTCCCGAATCCGTCCCCCCCATGATCTCCCGCGAACAATTCGACGCCTACGCCGCGCAGGGCCACACCCGCATCCCGCTGGTGCGCGAGGTCTTCTCCGATCTCGATACCCCGCTGTCGGTGTACCTGAAGCTGGCCGACGGCCCGTACACCTTCCTGTTCGAATCGGTCGAGGGCGGCGCCACCTGGGGACGCCATTCCATCATCGGCTTGCCGGCCAGGCGCGTGTACCGCCTGCGCGGCCACGAATTGGAGGTGGAAGACAACGGCGAAGTGATCGAACGCCGCCACCTCGACGACCCACTCGCGGAAATCGAGGTGCTGCGCCAGCAATACGTGGTGCCGAAGCTGCCGGGCCTGCCCGACTTCAACGGCGGCCTCGTCGGCTACTTCGGCTTCGAAACCATCGGCTACATCGAGAAGCGCCTCGCCCAGTGGGACAAGCGCGACGAACTGGGCACGCCCGACGTGCTGCTGATGCTCGCCGACGAGCTGGCCGTGTTCGACAACCTCAAGGGCCGCCTCTACCTCATCGTGCACGCGGACCCCTCGCGTCCGCAGGCCTACGCCGAAGCCGTGCGCCGCCTCGACGCGCTGGCCTTCCGCCTGCGCCAGGCCGGCGCGTCGTATCCGCAGATGCTGCAGCCGGCGGCCATCGACGAATCCGATTTCAAATCCTCGTTCACCCGCGAGGAATACGAAGCCATGGTGCGCACCGCTCAGGAATACATCCGCGCGGGCGACATCTTCCAGGTGGTGCCCTCGCAACGCCTCAGCGTCGGCTTCAACGCACGGCCGGTGGACGTCTACCGCGCGCTGCGCGCGATGAATCCCTCGCCGTACATGTTCTTCATCGACATCGGCGGCACGCAGATCGTCGGCTCGTCGCCGGAGATCCTCGTGCGCCTGAAGAACGGCCGCGTGGTGCTGCGTCCCATCGCCGGCACGCGCCGTCGCGGTAAAGACACGGCCGAAGACGTGGCGCTCGAGGAAGAACTGCTCGCCGATCCGAAGGAGCGCGCCGAGCACCTCATGCTCATCGACCTCGGCCGCAACGACGTGGGCCGCGTGAGCCGGACGGGTACGGTGCAGCTTTCCGAATCCTTCGTGGTGGAGCGCTACTCGCATGTGATGCACATCGTGTCGCAGGTGGAAGGCGACCTGAAGGACGGCATGTCGTACATGGACGTCATCAAGGCCACGTTCCCCGCGGGCACGGTGAGCGGCGCGCCGAAGATCCGCGCGCTGGAGATCATCCAGGAGCTCGAGCCCTTCAAGCGCAACATCTACGCTGGCGCCATCGGCTGGCTCGGCTGGTGGGGCGACGCGGATACGGCCATCGCGATCCGCACGGCCGTGATCCAGGACGGCCGCCTGCACGTGCAGGCCGGTGGCGGCGTGGTGTACGACTCCGACCCCGCCGCCGAGTGGGAAGAGACCATGAACAAGGGCCGCGCGCTGTTCCGCGCGGTGGCCCAGGCCGCCAAGGGACTGTAATCCATGAATTCACGCGCTTTCATCGCCGCCGGCTCCATCGCCGTGATGGCCGCCAGCAGCGGCCCCGCCACGGCGCGCGAAGCCTTCGGCGACGACGTGGCCTCGCGCACGCAGGCGCTGGCGCTGTTGCAGACGCTCAATGCCGACCTGCTCAGCCACCCCAGCGCCACGCTCACGCTGGAGCGCTGGTGCGGCGATCACGGCCTGGCCGGCGAGGCGAAGATCGTGGCCAACCGCGTGAAGGGACAGGACAAGCCGCTTCCCGCCGCCGACCGCGACACGCTCGGCATCGGTCCCGACGAGCCGGTGCGTTACCGCCGCGTGCGCCTGTCGTGCGGCAGCCACGTGCTGTCCGAGGCGGACAACTGGTATGTGCCCTCGCGTCTCACGGCCGAGATGAACCGGATTCTCGACAGCACCGACCAGCCCTTCGGCAAGGTGGTGCAGGCGTTGCATTTCCGCCGCCAGACCATCAGCGCCGACCTGCTCTGGTCACCGCTGCCGAAGGGCTGGGAGATGGAGGCGCCGCTGCCGGCGGCCCATCCGGGGCCTCTGGCGATTCCCCATGAAGTGCTGCGGCACCGGGCCGTGCTCTACACCGAGGCCAACCAGCCCTTCAGCCTCGTGGTGGAAACCTACACGGCCGACGTGCTGGCCTTCGGCAAGCGCTGAATCGTGCCGACCCCCGCTTGGTAGGAGCCGCTTCAGCGGCGATGGCCCGTCGCGACACGGTTAGGGATCGCCGATGAATCGGCTCCTACCGGGCAAGGGCAAACGCCTGCACGGTGCCGCACCCCGCTTGGTAGGAGCCGCTTCAGCGGCGATGGCCGACCTCCACGTGGCCCACGAAGGGCTAGTCCATCCGGCCGAATTGCCCCGGCCGGCGGGGGTGGCCAATCTGTGATCGTCCAAGAGGAGGACGGTCCATGCGAACGCACACCGCGACCGCCGGCAAGGTCGCCGCCGTAACACCCAGTGCCGCCACGTTCGGCGCGATGCTCACGATCGCTCACACGCCGAAACTCGGGCCCCAACCCAATTCGCTCGACAACGCCGTCAGCAGCGCCACGCACTGGGTAAGGCTCGCCGAACTGCGCCGCCCCGATGCCATGTGGCTCGAAGCCGGGGCGATGATGCAGAAACTCGTCTCGCGCGAAGAATGGTCGCGTTACATCCGCCGCATCCGCGTCGATCGTGGGCCGCTGCAGGCGCGCGAATGGTTCGAGGTGACGCGCGTGCGCGATCCGGTGGGACTGCCCGCGGGCGATTACCTCAACGTGATCTTCGTGGCGCATTACGCGAAAGCGATGCAGTTCGAGACGATATCGCTGGCGCCCGGGGCGTCGGGGTGGTTGCCGGTGGGGTATGTGATCCGGCCGGTGCAGCACGAGGTGTGAGCGTGTCGCGACGTGTTTCGCCGATGCGATCGGCTCCCACCCCTTCGGTAGAACGGCTTCGATAAGCTTGTTCGCTGCGGGTGAGCACGTCGGCATGCGGGCTGCGACAACGTCGCTACCGAAGGGATGAGACAAGTCCGTAAGCGGGTCGCGATAACGTCGCTACCGAAGGGGTGGGAGCCGATCGTATCGGCGAACGGCCTTTCAGAGTGCCTCATCCAACGCCTTATAGAACCGCTCCGGGGCCTCGATCATCGGTGAATGTCCCAACCCCTCCAGCGGAATCAGTTTCGCCCTGGGAATCTTCGCCGCCGCCTCGCGCCCCAGCACCGGGTAATTCCCCAGCGTCTCGCGAACGTCGGCAGGTGCCGCATCCTTGCCCACCGCCGTGCGATCGCGCTGCCCGATGATCAACACCGTCGGCACGCGGATCTGCGCGAACTCATACACCACCGGCTGGTTCATGATCATGTCGTAGGTCAGCGCACCCGCCCACGACGACGTCTCACGACCCGAGCCCTCATACTGCCCGGCCTGCATCAAGGCCCACGTGTCGTACTCCGGCTTCCACTTGCCGTCGTAATAGCTCTTCAACTGATATGCGCGAATGCTCGCGTAAGAGGTCTTCAGCTCGCTGCGGTACCAGTCGTCGACGCTGCGCCACGGCACGCCCTTGGCTTTCCAGTCTTCCAGCCCGAGCGGATCCACCATCACCAGTTTCTCGGTACCCTGCGGAAACATCAGTGCATAGCGCGCACCGATCATGCCGCCCATCGAATGCGCCACCACGGTCACCTTGTCGATGCCCAGGCTCGCCAGCAAGGCGTGCGTGTTCGCGGCCAATTGCGGGATGCTGTACTGGTAACCGCGCGGCTTCGACGATTTGCAGAAACCGATCTGGTCGGGAATCACCACGCGATAGCCCTCGCCGGCCAGGCGATCGGCCGTGGCTTTCCAATAAGGGCCGCAGAAGTTCTTGCCGTGCAGCAGCACCACCGCGCGCCCGTTCGGCTTGGCGGGCTTCACGTCCATGTAGGCCATCTCCAGCGACTGGCCCTGGCTGCTTACGGGGAACATCGTCACGGGGTAGGGATATTCGGCACGTTCCAGCCGCGCGCCGAGGTCTTGCACGGTCGGCGTGTCGTCGGCGAAGGCGGGCAGGGCGAGGGTGAGCAGGCAGAGGGCGAAGCGGCGCATGGGGAGTGCTCCGGGGAGGACGGGACAGCCAAGCCTACTGCGTGAGGGCCTGTCGTGTCGGCGATTCAGGGCGGCCGCTCCGCACGAATCGCGGACAGGGTACGCTCCCACCCTTCGGCAGCGGACCGTCCCGCGGACGGCACGGCAACGACAGGACCTGCCGCAAGCGCGCGACCGCCGTTAGCATACGGCCGCATCGCATTGCCGAGACCTTCACCATGCCCGACTACACCCGTCCACCGATGACCCGCGGCGTCGACCCGCAACGCATGAACTGGCTCTGGCAGCTGATCCTCCAGGCCACCGACCTGTCGCCGGCCGAGGTGCGCGCGGCGCTCAACGCCAGCGGCGTGCCGGTGACCGACCAGCGCGTGGCGAGCTGGTCGGTGGGCGATCGCGAAGAGAACTACTTCCCACTGACGCTCGCGGAACTGGAGCGCAACTTGCGGGCGGTGATCGCTGCGAAGCAGAGCAGCACGGAAGACAACTGACGCCCCACACCTCCCTCACGTCGTTCCTGCGCACGCAGGAACCCAGCGCCGGGCAATCGGTTTTCGCCGCCACGTAGCTACGCAAACATCGGCGCCCTCGCGATAACCGAGCTCACCGCCCTGGGCTCCTGCATACGCAGGAGCGACGGTGAGTCAGATACGCCCTCACGTCGTTCCTGCGCACGCAGGAACCCAGCGCCGGGCAAACGGTCTTCGCCGCCACGTAGCTACGCAAACATCGGCACCCGCGCGATAACCGAGCTCACCGCCCTGGGCTCCTGCGTACGCAGGAGCGACGGTCAATTCACGAATACCGCTCGGACAAGAACCGGAAAAACGCACGCAATCCCTGCGCCTCACCGCCCCGCGGATGCGCCGGCCGATCGCCGTCGTTCCACGAGTAGGTATCCAGGTGCATCCAGTTCTGACCCTCGGGAACGAACCGCTCGAGGTACAGTGCCGCCGTGACCGCGCCCGCATGTCGCGACGGCCCCGCGTTGGCGAAGTCGGCGATGTACGAATCGAGCATGCGCCGGTAAGGACGCCACAGCGGCAAGCGCCACATTGGATCGTGCACGGCCTCCGCCGCCCCGATCACGTCGTCGGCCAGTTGATCGCGATTGGTGAACAGCGCAGGCAACTCCGGCCCCAGCGCCACGCGTGCCGCGCCCGTGAGGGTGGCGAAATCCACGATCAGGTCCGGCGCCTGCTCGGCCGCGAAGGCCAGCGCATCGCAAAGGATCAGGCGCCCCTCGGCGTCGGTGTTGTCCACTTCCACCGTGATGCCCGCGCGCGTGCGGATCACCTCGCCCGGACGCAGGGCGTTACCGGCGATGGCGTTCTCCACGGCGGGCACCAGCAGCGTGAGCCGCACCGGCAGCTTCGCGCCCATCACCAGACCGGCCAGCGCGATGGCATGCGCCGCGCCGCCCATGTCCTTCTTCATCCAGCGCATGCCGTCCGACGGCTTGATGTCCAGGCCGCCCGTGTCGAAGCACACGCCCTTGCCGACGATGGTCAGCTTCGGGTTCGAATTCTTGCCCCAGGTGAGCTCGATCATGCGTGGCGCGCGATGGCTGGCGCGGCCCACGGCGTGGATGGTGGGGAAGTTGGCCTGCAGCAGCTCGTCGCCCACCCACTCGCGCACCTTCGCCTTGTGCTCCGTCGCCAGCGCATGGACGGCCTGGGAAAGGTGCTCCGGCCCCATGTCCTCGGTGGGCGTGTTGACCAGGTCGCGCACCTGCGCGGTGGCGTCGACGATCGGCTGCAACGCACGCAGCGTGGAACCCTCGACGACCAGCGACGCGGGCTCACGGCCGGGCTTGCGATAACGCTCGAAGCGATACGCGCCCAGCGCCCAGCCGAGCGCGAGCAGGTCACGGTCGTCGATCACGCCTTCGTCGGCGATGTCATAAACGCCCTCGGGCAGCCGGCGGGCCAGGTCACCCAGGGCCGGCAGCGGATCGGTGCGATCCACGCCGATCAACACACGGGCGATGGCGCCGCGCGCATCGGGCAGCACCACGCAGGAGCCGGGCATGGGCCGGAACCCCGTCGATGCGACCCACTGCCGGTGCGCCGGGCTCAGGCGCTCTTCCGCCGCGGCCATCCCGGCGGCATCCACCGTCTCGATGGGAATGGGGCGGCGTTTTCCGGACTTGCGTTCGATCAGCGACGACATCAGGGCTCCCGAATGGCGCGGCCTTCCGCCTGCGCCAATGAATGAGTGCAATCAGCGAAGGCCCATTCTAACGGTGGGTATCGGTCGCCGTCTCAACCCAGTCGGCAAGCTCGGTCATGTTCGTGAAGACGAAGTTGGGCTCGGGGCCATGCGACCACGCCTCGCCCGTGCGGTTGAGCCACACGGTGCGCATGCCCGCCTCGTGGGCGCCCACCACGTCGAGCAGGGGATCGTCGCCCACGTGCAGGATGTGTTCCGGCGCCACGCCCAAGGCCTCGGCGGCATGCAGGAAGATCTTCGCATCGGGCTTGGCCACGCCCACGCCGGACGCGTTGACGCGCGAATGGAAGAGGTGGTGCAGCCCGATCATTTCCAGGTCGGCATTGCCGTTGGAGATGCTGGCGATGGGCAGGCGCGAGGCGATGCGCTCGAGCGCCGCGAGGCTGTCGGGATACAGCTCCACGTTGTTGCGCGCCACGTAGTAGACGCGCCACAACTCCTCCACCGGGGCATCGTCGATGCCGCACTCGGCGAAGGCGTGGCGGATGGTGAGGCGGCGCTGCTCGCTGAAATCGTGCGAGAGGTGCGGGTAGTCGCGGGTGATCTTCTCACGAAGCTCCCGCATGGCCTCGATGGGCCATGCGAGGGCGACGTTGGGATGATGCTCTTTCAGCCAGCGATCGGCGCAGTGCTCGGCCTCGATGAGGGCCGGGAGGACCGGCCACAGGGTATCGTCGAGGTCGAGCGTAACGGCGCGGATCGTCACGGTGTCAGCGGGCGCCGACCTTCAGCACCTGGCCCGGGTGGACGTTGTTGTCCTTCAGGCCGTTCATGGCGCGAAGCTGCGTCACGTCCACGTTGTTGCGCTTGGCGATGGAGTAGAGCGTGTCGCCCGCCGACACCTTGTAGGTGCGACCGGCGGCCGTCTTCTTCTCGGTCTTGGCGACGGCCTTCGGCTCGGCCTTGGCCGCCTTCACCGCGGCGGCCTTGGGCGTGTCGATCTTGCCCGACGGCTTCTCGCTGCTGTCGACCGGCGCGGCGGGCTTGGCCACCGGCTTGCCCTTCACGGTGACGGCATCGGCCGTGACCTTGGCGAACTTGCCGCCACGCTTGGCGTTGTCGGACACCGTGAAGGCTTCCGCACGCACGCCGGCGAAGCCCTGGTGCGCCGTGGTGCTGACGCTGGCGACCACCCTGGCGAACTGCGACGGCTCGGCCGTGGTGGCCACGGAGCCCTTGGTCTCCTTCGCCGCCTTGGCGCCCTTGCCCTTGGTCTGCGCCTGGGCGATGGCGGTTTCCTTCGCCACGGCGGCGGCCGCCGGTGCGGCCGCGACGGCCGGGGCGGTGGTCATCGCCTGACCGGCGTTGGCGCGCGTGCCCACGGTGGAGGCGATCTTCGCGCGGCGCGCGGCATCGCCCGAGGCCAGCGCCATGCCGTCGGCGTAAGGCACGAGGCTGTGCGAACGCAGCAGCGAGCTGCCGGCGCTGGAGGTGACGTAGGCGATGAACTCCTTCACGTCGGCCGCCTTCGGGCTGGCGTCGTTGGAGACGAGATACAGCTCGGTGTAGAGCGGGTAGGCGCCGCTGGCGACGGTGGACGACGACGGCGTCACGCCGTCGATCGACAGCACCTTGAGCTTCTTGTTGCTCGCGACGTTGCCCAGCGTGGTGGCGCCGAGGCCGCGCTTGTCGAGGGTGACGCCCTCTTCGAGCTTGGCGGCGTTCACGTAGAGGCGCGGCGCGGCCACCGGCTGGTTGCCGCGGCCGAACAGCAGCTTGCGCAGGCTGTATTCCACGCCGTCGTTGGGGCTGGCGACCGCGTAGAGGTTGATCGGCGCGTCTTCGCCGCCCAGTTCCTTCCAGTTGGTGATGTGGCCCATGTAGATCTCATGGAGCTGCATCAGGGTGATGTTCTTCACCGGGTTGGACGGGTAGGTGACCATCACCAGGGCGTCCCATGCCACCGGCGTGAAGGTGAGCGACTGCTCGGCACCGCCGATGCCCGGGCGGGCGGAGCCGGCGAGGTCGGCCGTGCCCTTGGCGACGGCATCGATGCCCGAGGCGGTGTTGAAGGGCTGCAGTTCGATCTTGCCCTTGCCGGATTTCTCCCAGGCCTTGGCCACGTCGGTGACCACGCCGCGCGCGGTGGTGACGTCGCCACGCCAGACCAGCTGGCTGCCGGCGGCGAGAACGGTGGCGGAGGCGCTAAGGCCGATCAGCGTGGCGGTGAACAGTCGCGTGAGACGAAAGGACATGGACGGCTAGAACCTCGGGACGGAACGGGGTTGGCAAGAAGGGCGCCATTGTGGGCCATTGCAGGCGCTGGCGCACCATCGACGTCGTTCAGCATCCTGCCGACGGAAAACGGAACGTAGGCTGTAGGGGTGTGGTGTTCATGTGAACCGGGGCAAGCCCCTTCGTGGACCCTGTCCGCGGTTCGAGATCGCGAAAGGGTGAGGCCAGCCCGTTCGCCGATGCGATCGGCTCCCACCCCTTTGGTAGCAAGGCCGTGCTCACCTACCGAAGGGTGGGAGCGGCCCCTGTCCGCGGCCCGTTCGCCGATGCGATCGGCTCCCACCCCTTCGGTAGCAAGACCGTGCTCTACCTACCGAAGGGTGGGAGCGGGCGCTGTCTGCGGCCCGTTCGCCGATGCGATCGGCTCCCACCCCTTCGGTAGCAAGGCCGTGCTCTACCTACCGAAGGGGGAGCGGACCCTGTCCGCGGCCTGTTCGCCGATGCGATCGGCTCCCACCCCTTCGGTAGCAAGACCGTGCTCTACCTACCGAAGGGGGGAGCGGACCCTGTCCGCGGCCCGTTCGCCGATGCGATCGGCTCCCACCCCTTCGGTAGCAAGACCGTGCTCTACCTACCGAAGGGTGGGAGTGGACCCTGTCCGCGGCCCATTCGCCGATGCGATCGGTTCCCACCACCCGGTAGCAAGGCGGTGATTTACCTACCGAAGGGGTGGGAGCCGATCGTATCGGCGAAACCCGGTCGCGACACCGTCAGAGCACGACGTAATACACATCCCCATCCCGCACCACCGACAGCAACAACTGCCGCACCGGCAACGACCCCGTCGTAGGCAACGACTTCACCCCATTGATCCGCTGCCGCTGGATGGCCACCACCACATCCCCATCCCGCAACCCGGCCGCATACGCCGTCGATCCGCGCTGCACCGAGGACAAGGCCACGCCATACAGCCCACCTTCCTTCTGCTCGGTGGACAGATCGCTCAACACCACCCCGGCCAGGCGCTTATCGACCTTGCCACCCTCGAGCGTCGCCAGCTTCACCGCGGCGATGGTCGCCTCCACATCCTTCGACGCCCCCTCGCGCCGCACCGACAGCTTCACCTTCGCCCCCAGCGGCAGCAGCCCCTCGGTATTGCGCACATCCTGCGCACTACGCACCGGCTTCCCATCCACCGCCGTCAGCACGTCGCCCGTCTGCAACCCCGCCCCATCGGCCGGCGAGCCGTCGTTCACCCGTGTCACCACCGCGCCGTTGGTGTCCTTCAATCCCAGCGCCTGCGCGATGCGCGGCGTGATGTCCTGCACCTCCACGCCCAGGTTGCCCCGGCGCACCTTGCCGTAGGCCAGCAACTGCTTCATCACCCCGGTGGCCAGATCCGTGGGGATGGCGAAGCCGATACCCACGTTGCCGCCCGACGGCGTGAAGATCATCGAGTTGATCCCCACCAGCTCGCCGCGTAGGTTCACCAGCGCGCCACCGGAGTTCCCCGGATTGATCGACGCATCCGTCTGGATGAAGTTCTGGATGCCCTTGCCCAAGCCCGAGCGCCCCAGCGCCGACACCATGCCCGAGGTGGCCGTCTGTCCCAGCCCGAACGGGTCGCCCACCGCCACCACGAAATCGCCCACGCGCAGCTGCGCGGAGTCGGCGATCGGCAGGGCCTGGAGGTTCTGCGCGGGGATCTGCAACACCGCCACGTCGGTATCCGGATCGGTGCCGATCAGCTTGGCCTTGAGGTCGCGCCCGTCCTGCAGGGTGACGGTGATGTCGTCCGCGCCGCCCACCACGTGGTTGTTGGTGAGCACGTAGCCCTTGGCGGCATCCACCACCACGCCCGAGCCCAGGCTCTGCGCCACGCGCTCGCGCGGCAGGCCCTGGTTGCCGAACAACTGCCCGAAGAGGGGATCGTCGAAATACGCATCGCGCGTACGGATGCGCGTCTTGGTGGAAATGTTCACCACCGCCGGCGTCACCTTGGCGAGCATCGGCGCCAGCGACGGCATCGGCTGGCCGTCGATGGCCGAGGGCAGGGCGGTGCCGGCGAACGCGGGCGGTGCCATCGCCACGGCGAGGGCTGCACCGATCAGAAAACGAGTGGTATGCCGGTAAAGGCTTGAAGGCATGGAAAAGCTCCTTGGCTGGTGTGCTCCGGGCACATGAATCGGCCCATTCGACCACGTGAATGCCGCCGGGTTTCAACCCTTGAGACGGCATCGGACGACACTTTACATCGGCAACCTCCGGCGTTAAGGTTGCCCCCGGCCGCAACCACAACATCTTGTGTTCCGTCACCCGCTCGTCACCAAGTGCTGGTGTTGCGAAGACTCACGTTCCCGCTTCAAACCGTCGCCGTCAAAGGGGTTTTTCCTTATGGGGGTTGGCGATGGGCAAAGGATGGCCGGCGCTTTCCGCAGAACGCGTCGGCAGGGTTGCGCCACGCTGCCAAAACAAAAGGCCGCCACAGGCCCAAGCTCGAGGACGACACAACATGAGCACTGCACGTGCGCAAGCGATGGGCATCGATCCCACGGCCATTCCGCTCCAGCCCGCCTCGTATGACATCTGGGACAAGAAGTACCGCCTGAAGGCCAAGTCCGGCGTGCCCGTCGACGGCTCGGTGGACGAAACCTACCAGCGCGTGGCGCGTGCGCTTTCCGACGTGGAAGCCACCGACGAACTCCGCCAGCACTGGTACGAGCGCTTCCTCTGGGCGCTGCGCCGCGGGGCGATCCCCGCCGGCCGCATCACCTCCAACGCCGGCGCGCTCGACCACAAGCCCGCCACCTCCACGATTAACTGCACGGTGTCGGGCACCATCCGCGACTCGATGGACGACATCCTCGAGAAGGTGCACGAGGCTGGCCTCACGCTGAAGGCCGGCTGCGGCATCGGCTACGAATTCAGCACGCTGCGCCCGCGCGGCGCCTACGTGAGCGGCGCCGGCGCCCACACGTCGGGCCCGCTGTCGTTCATGGATATCTACGACAAGATGTGCTTCACCGTCTCGTCCGCCGGCGGCCGCCGCGGCGCGCAGATGGGCACGTTCGACGTGAGCCACCCCGACGCCAAGGAATTCATCCGCGCCAAGCGCGAAGACGGCCGCCTGCGCCAGTTCAACCTGTCGCTGCTCATCACCGACGGCTTCATGGACGCGGTGGAAAACGACCAGGACTGGCCCACGGTCTTCCCGGTGCATGTGAAGGAACAGGACGAAATCGACCTCAACGACCCCACCAAGGTCGTGTGGCGCGAGTGGCCCACCAACGAAAACTACGTGGTGCGCGACGACGGCCTGGTGGCCTGCAAGATCTACGGCCACATCCGTGCCCGTCATCTGTGGGACATGATCATGGTCTCCACGTATGACTACGCCGAGCCGGGCTTCATCCTCATCGACCGCGTCAACGAGATGAACAACAACTGGTGGTGCGAGCACATCCGCGCCACCAACCCCTGCGGCGAGCAGCCGCTGCCGCCCTACGGCTCGTGCCTGCTGGGCTCGGTGAACCTCACCCTCTTCGTGCGCGACCCGTTCGGTCCCAAGGCCCGCTTCGACTGGGACGAATACCGCGAAGTCGTGCGCGTGTTCACCCGCATGCTCGACAACGTGGTGGAGATCAACGGCCTGCCGCTCGAGCAGCAGCGCAACGAGATCCTCTCCAAGCGCCGCCACGGCATGGGCTTCCTGGGCCTGGGCTCCACGCTCACCATGCTCAAGATGCGCTACGGCACGGCCGACGCCGTGGCCTTCACCGAAGAAGTGTCCCGCGAGATGGCCGTGGCCGGCTGGGAAGTGGCCCTCGACCTCGCCAAGGAAAAGGGCCCGGCCCCGATCCTGGCGCGCGACTTCACGGTGACCGGCGACATGCTGCGCAAGCGCCCGGAGATGGTCAAAGACGGCTGGAAGGCCGGCGACACCATCCGCGGCAGCGTGCTGCACGCCAAGTACTCGCGCTACATGCAGCGCGTGGCCTCCGTGGCGCCCGAGCTGGTCGACGCCCTGGCCGCCACCGGCGCGCGCTTCACGCACCACTCGTCCATCGCGCCCACCGGCACCATCTCCCTGAGCCTCGCCAACAACGCCTCCAACGGCATCGAGCCCAGCTTCGCCCACCACTATTCGCGCAACGTGATCCGCGAGGGCAAGAAGAGCAAGGAAAAGGTCGAGGTGTTCAGCTACGAGCTGCTGGCCTACCGCGCGCTGATCAACGGCGACGCCATGCCGTACTCCGAAGACCCGCGCACCCGCCTGCCGGACTACTTCGTGGCCGCTGACGACATCAGCCCGAAAGAGCACGTGGACATCCAGGCCGCGTCGCAGAAATGGGTGGACAGCTCCATTTCCAAGACGGCCAACGTCCCCACCGATTACCCGTACGAAGACTTCAAGGACATCTACTTCTACGCGTACAAGCAGGGCCTGAAGGGCTGCACCACGTTCCGTTTCAACCCCGCCGCCTTCCAGGGCGTGCTGGTGAAAGAAACCGATCTGGAAAACACCCTCTATCGCTTCGAATTGGAAGACGGTAGCGTTGTCGAACTGAAGGGTAACGACGAAGTGGAATACGACGGCGAAATGCACACCGCCGCCAACCTCTTCGATGCCCTGAAAGAAGGCTACTACGGCAAGTTCTGACCCCGCGGAGAGGGAAAAACATCATGGCAACCGAACACGACGACACCGCCGAGGGCGAACTGCCCGACACCACCGGCACCCCCGATACGGACGTCGGCACGCACGAACCGGCGGAAGACACCGCCACCGCCGATACCGCGGCGGACACGCCGGTGTCGGACACCGACGACGGCGACGATGACGCCGCCGCCCCTGCGCCGATCGCCGCGAAGAAGGTGGTCAAGCGCAAGCCGGTGGCCATGAAGTCCATCGAAGACGCGGTGCCCTCGCCGCAGGACGACGCCTTCGGCCACGGCCACGTCGACCTGGGTGATTCCGACTATGCCGACCTCGCGCAGGTGAAGGCCGACAAGCCGAAGGCCGCGCGCAAGCCGGCCGTGAAGAAGGCCAAGCCGGCCGCCGAGCCGGTGGCCGCCGCCCCGGTCGTCGACGACGCCCCGGCCGCGCCGGCCCCGGCGAAGAAGACGGCCCGCAAGGCCGCGTCGAAGAAGCCGGTTGCCACCACCGAAGCCGCGGCGCCGAAGAAGGCGTCCGCCAAGAAGGCCGCGACCAAGAAGGCTGCAACCAAGAAAACCGCCGCCAAGAAGGCTGCCGCGAAGAAGGCTCCGGCCAAGAAAGCGGCTGCCAAGAAGGTCGCGGCGAAGAAGGCCGTCAAGAAGGCTGCCGTGAAGAAGGCCGCGCCGAAGAAAGCCGCCGCTAAGAAGGTGGCCGCCAAGAAGGTCGCGGTGAAGAAGACGGCCACCAAGAAGGCCGCTTCGAAGAAGGTCGCCTCGAAGAAAGTGGCTTCGAAGAAGGTCACCGGCCGCAAGGCCGCCACGAAGAAGACGGCCACCAAGCGTGGCAACGCTGCCAAGGCGGCCGTCACCAAGCGTGGCGCTTCGAAGGCCGCCGCCAGCAAGCGCGGCAGCGCCTCCAAGGCCGCCGCGACCAAGCGTGGCGGTAGCAAGACGTCCGGCCGCAAGGTCGCCGCAGTGAAGAAGGCCGTCAAGAAGGCCGCTTCCCGCGTCGTCAAGAAGGCCAGCGCCGCCCGCAAGGCGGTGAAGAAGTCCGTCGGCAAGATCGCCCGCAAGGTGACCGGCCGCGGCGTAGCCAAGAAGACGGCCCGCAAGGCCGCCAGCAAGACGGTCGCCCGCAAGGCAACCGGCAAGAAGTCCGCCGTCAAGGCGGCAAAGAGGTCCACTGCCAGCACCACCGGCCGCACGTCGGCGCGCAAGACCGCCGGCCGTGGCCGTCGCAAGTAAGTAGTACCCATCCGGCCCGGCGCGCGCGCCGGGCCGGATACCCACCGGGCGCGCCGCCACCGATACAGCAGGAAACGTAAGTCATGGCGATCAAGATCGAAAAGAAGATCAAGGGCTACCAGGTCGTAAAGCCCGAAGACAAGGCCGCCCCGGCCCCCGCAGCCGCGCCGGCGAAAGACGTCGCGCCGGTCGCCGAAGTCATCCAGATGCACGAAAGCCTGGAGCGTCCCGAGACGCTCGTGGGTAATACGTACAAGATCAAGTCGCCGCTCTTCGAGCACGCGCTGTACGTGACCATCAACGACATCGTGCTCAACGCGGGCACCCCGCACGAACAGCGCCGTCCGTTCGAGTTGTTCATCAACTCGAAGAACATGGACCACTTCCAGTGGATCGTGGCGCTCACCCGAATCCTGTCCGCCGTCTTCCGCAAGGGTGGCGACGTGACGTTCATCGTCGAAGAGCTCAAGGCCGTCTTCGACCCCCGCGGCGGCTACTTCAAGGCCGGCGGCATCTACATGCCCAGCATCGTGGCCGAGATCGGCGCGGTGATCGAGCAGCACATGAAGTCGATCGGGCTCATCCACGATCCCGAGATGAGCGATGCGACGCGTCAGCTCATCGCCGAAAAGCGCGCGGCCTACGAGAAGGCCAACGCGGCCTCCGCGGCCCCCGCTCCCGTAGGAGCCGATTCATCGGCGATAGGCGCTCGCGACACCGCTGCATCCGGCAACGACCCCCACACCAACGCCTCCGGCTTCCCCGCTGGCGCCACCCTTTGCAGCAAGTGCAATACCCAGGCGCTGGTGCTGATGGATGGGTGTCAGACTTGTTTGAATTGTGGGTATTCGAAGTGCGGGTGATCCAGCCGCATCGCTCTACTCCAAAATGTCTAGCCTTTAAGAAGAAAGTGACAGAAGGGGCGTTACTTCTGACCGAAGAGCAGCGACAATACCGTATCGTTTCGCTCACGGTTTAAAATGACAAAGAAGGGAGATTCTCTCTCCAAGTCGATCACTCTGAAGTTGACTGCTTCGGAACTGAAAGGCTTGCGCGCACTGGCTACAGAGCAGGGATGCTCAGACCCTGAGGAATTATTGCGCCGTTGGGTGGCGCAACACATACCGACTGTAGCGGCTTCTGTTGAAGAAGGCATTGCCGTAGAGGAGCCCATCCTCTGGTGGCAGGAGGGGCGGGGTCGTCTCTATCATGGAGATAGCCGGCGATTGATGCGATCTACTCTTAGAAAAGGCTCGGTGGATCTAATTGTTACTTCTCCTCCGTTTGGCCTTATCCGTAAGAAGTCTTACGGAAACGAACCTTCGCATCGATATCTAGACTGGTTTCGACCATTTGCGGAAGGCATGAAGCGAGTGCTGAAGCCAACTGGCAGTTTGGTAATTGATATCGGGCCAGCTTGGCTTGAAGGGCTTCCTGCAAAGAGCTTATATCAATTTGAACTGTTGACTATGCTTTGTGAGGAGTATGGGTTTTACTTAGCCCAAGACTTTTATTGGTGGAATCCTGCTCGTATGCCAGCCCCAGCCGAATGGGTAAATGTTCGGCGACTCAGGGTAAAGGATGCAGTCAATCCGGTATGGTGGCTGTCCCCCACACCCTGGCCTAAAGCAAGCAACCGGCGGGTATTAACTCCCTATGGTAAATCTCAGCAGGCTCTCTTTAAGAACGGATATAACGCGGGTCCGAGGCCTTCAGGGCATGTAGTGTCGAACGTTTGGGGGCGCGACAACGGCGGGGCAATTCCGCCGAATTTGATTGCAGCTCCGAATACGGTGTCTGATGATTCGTACCAAAAATTCTGCAGAGAAATGGAACAAGATCCCCATCCGGCTCGCTTTCCTCACGCACTGCCGGAATTTTTCATTCGCATGCTTACCGATAAGGGTGACACGGTCCTAGATCCGTTTGCTGGGTCTTGTGTTTCCGGCGAAGTTGCGGAGTCTCTAGGAAGGAAATGGATTTGCTGTGAGTTGAGAGAAGATTACTTGCTTGGAGCCCTTGGGCGGTTTCAATTTGATGGTGAAAGTGAAAAGGCACCGAAGGAACGAGGAGAAGCTTCGTACGTCGTTCCGGTAATCAAGCCGTATGCGAAAGAGAGCGACACGACCAAGCTTGATTCTTTTGGGTATAAAAAGCCTCCAAAGTCCTTCAAAGAGAAGCCCTAATCAAAGAATTCTAATGGAGTAACAGTTGTTAATGTCTTGGATAATTTGCACGGTACTTTCATGGGCAAAGTTAAAATAGCCATCAATCTTCGAGGCCCATAAGTGCTCTTGGCTTCTGCGAATTATCCACCTAGTTTTAAATCCTTCAGTATCAGTGATTTCTAGCTTCCCGGTAGGCAGCGGTATGGCTTTTCCGAAGCGAATTGCCCGATCAGTGGCAATGTATTTCCCAAAGCCGATGCTTCTGGACGTGTAGGTGATTTGGCCAAAGATTTCTAAATGCCCGTTACCATCAGCCGAGTCGAATATACTGACGGAAAGGAGGGGGCACGAGAGAGCCCTCAAAGCAGATGCCCAGGCGTGATTCCATCTATTAGAGACTACAACCGCGCCGCGAGGAAGAAGGGTCGCTATCGTGGCAGATCTGTTAAAAGAGAGTCCTAGCCCATTAGATAAAGCCGTGATGCAAGACTGCTCTGGTTCGCCGAGCGAAAAGCACCTAACTTGAGGAAGAACGTGGTGGTCGAGAGAATGAGAAGATAGCTCTACTTCCACTACAAACCAATGCGAATAGTCCCTTGCGACGAGCGCTAAATCCGGCTTTCTGCGCTCTTGTTGATGCCGAAATGTTGCTCCACCTAAGGTTATGCAGCGGTAGTCGGGGTATGCAGCGCAAAGGGCCTGTACCACCATATACTCGAATTGTTGCTCACTAAAACTATCGGGGTCTACCTGGCGGCTAACGACAAAAGTACCTGAATCATTCCTTATCGCTAAGGTCTTCACGCGCGGCTCCATGAGATTTCTGCGAAATCATTCATATCTCGCTCCTCCATGCGCAAACGCTCTATTTCACCTTTGGTTGCGGCCAACGTATAAATTAAGGCTTTATACTTGCCGGGCACCGGACGTAAGACGCGTCCGAGACGTTGTATTCGCTGTCGCTTGGTGGCTGTTCCAGCAGCGATTACAGCAATTTCTGTATCAGGAACATTGAATCCTTCGTCAAGTGCTCTACACGTTACTAATACGCGCAGAGCGCCCGATCTGTACTGGCGAAGTACCTCTGCTCGCTCTTTCAGATTCATCCGAGAATGATAAATCCCGGAGGAAACACCGTTTTCCTTGAGTACGGTATTTATCACTTCAGCAGACTCAATGTCTTCATGAAAGACTATGATCTTTTCCTCACGATGCGATGAGATAATGCGAAGTGCAATCTCGACTCGACGATGACTGCTATTGACCACTCGAGCTCGTTTGAGAAGTAAGGCAATTGTTTGCTCCGCCTCGATGCCGTTCTTTTCAATTGATCGCGCTATGGAAATAGTGAGCTTGCGATATTCTTCTGCTATATTTTCTTCAAGATCAAAAATTACATTCCTAAGTACAATCGGAACGATGACTTCATCTCGCATCGCCTCCCGGTAGTTATATGAATATATAACTGGGCCTAGTTTTGGCACCAGGATAGAAAACAAACCATCGTCGTATTGCCTGTCCGGAGTGGCAGATAAACCAAGCGTTGCATCCCCTCGAAAATTAAGAGCGCGCCTATAGGACGGAGTGGCCGCTTTATGGCACTCATCGACTATCAACATCAATCCCTCGATGTCTGCCTTCGGCTCAAGATTTGACGCGGTATTCAATACCGCGATATTCACGGTTCCGGTAGCTATCTGCTCGTCGCTGGCGAGGATCTTTATGTCAGTGCGAGATATGTCTAAGAACGACGAACACTCTTCCCACCATTGCTCTGCTAACGCAATGGTGGGTACGAGGACAAGCGCGGTCCCGCAATTAGACCTTTGTAGACAAGCAAGCGCGAAAACCGTTTTCCCGCCGCCAGTTACGACGCTAGCTATTCCCCGGCGGCCATTGGATAGCCACGCGTCTAATGCGCTTACCTGCCAACGTCGTAGATCAAATGACTTTTCGGTTGAGCTCAAGCAATGCCGTCCAGTTCCACGTTACCTGCTCGCATGGATTCGGCGAGATTTTCGCCCCTTATTGACTTCGCTCTAAGAAGACTATCCTTCTTCTTTCTCGTGGAATCCTGGGTAACACGACCTTGTTGCCTCGACACAAGGTACTCCGCGATAGCGTCATAGATGTACTGACGAATGCATTCTTCGTTAGCGTCGGGCGAGTCTATGTCGGCATAGTAGGGGTGTAAATTGTTTATGATCACAAATATTTTCCCTTGCTCTGCACCAACCGAAATCGTCAGATAAGGATCGTTTTCACTGCGCTCCTGTAGTGCTACGACAACTCTGAGGCCCGGAACTATTTCTAGGTCTACCACCGACTCATCATCGGTAAGGGATGCTACTTGCTTGCGATTATTATCTAGGATCGTGTCGAGTGGAGGGAGGAAGTCGTCAGCTGCATCTTTGAACTCGTCATTCGTGAATTCATCACGCATGCCATCTATAAGATCTCGGACTTTGTCCCTATTCCATTGAGTACCAGTATTTCCTCTACGACGCTTTGCGTAATTGCAATAATCACGAGTCTGCTCTTCAAGAAAAGCTTCCAGATCTTCCTGTTCTCCGTCCTTAAATAAAATTGCGTCCTTCGTATGACTTACGTCAAAGTGGTCGAGCTCTATCACGCCTACGAGGCGCTGTGAAATTAAGTTATTCGCGCCTTCTTCGTCGACGCCGCCAAAAATATTTTTCGGCTTCCACGCGTTAGGAAAACCTTGTATCTGGCGTCGATTTTGGAATATAGAGAATCCACCAAATTTACGCCCGCCCTTTTTTAGGACACCGATCCACCCAACAACATGGTGCTCCCCTATTTTAGTCTTAGGTAGGTCGCGCCTGTACAAAGCACCTGAAGCATCGGTATCGAACTCTAGATCGTCCGGAGGGGAGATAGGGTCGCCGTTATAAAGAAGCTTCAAGGTTCCTTCTTTAATGTCGAAGCGATACATAGAGCCTAGATAGCTTCTAATGTTTTCCTCAGTACGTCCCTGAATACTTCTATTGAGGTTCGTTATCTCGATTTTAGTGTAATGCGCGTCCCGATCTGCCGGTCGACCTTTTACGATTATTTTCTCGCCGCGAGCGATAGCATCGACGTCGACGATTGCGGTGTATTCCATGTCGTCGGTAACTTCTGTCGTCACGACTGTCCACTTTCTCCCTATCCAGCATGCTGCTGTCTTCAGACCCATTCCATATTTTGATCTGCCCTTGCTGTCAGCCGTGGGATGAGCGATACGGAGGGCATTGATCAAATCATCCTTGCTCATCCCTATCGAATTGTCTTCAATAGAAATCTTTTTTGTGATCTTGCTATACGTGACTGAGACGACTAACGGAGTGTCTTCCTTTTTAAGAATGTCCCCGATAATTCCCCCGTAGTTGTCCCTGCTCTGAGTAGAATTATCAATGAACTCGGCGAGGGCATACCACATGGTGTAGCTCAGTCGGGAATAGGCGCCAATCGCACTTGGCCCCATGTGAAAGTCGGTCTGAAATTCGACTTCTTGATCACTCATCGGTTGTCCCCTGTTAATCGCGTCCCGTTACCTGAAGCGCCAAAAATTGCCGATTATGCCCATAACGACTAGATATTCCGTTTAAGGATAGTCTCAAGCGGTGCAAATGTGAAGGGCGGTTCTACAGCAGTAAGGATTAAATTTTTTTGAGCGTTTTTACAAGTCTCGCGCTGTGCGCTCGGTTGTTCTAAGAAAGCGTCTGCCGTCCAAGAGGTGTTCTGTTACCTTCACCCCAGCTTAAATCAAGACTGGCCTGCTCCCGCCGACCATGATCACTAGCATGGTCGGCGGTAGGCTAATAGGGGCATCCAATAAGATCAATTGTCAAGCCGTTAGTTGTGAGTTTCCGGCTTGAAGACGCGCCCTAATCTCATCTTTTATTGGCAACATCGAGTCGTAGAGGCGATGATAGGCCTTCCCAACTGCACCGTGGAACAAGCGCAATTTGGGCCGTGAAGACGGTGAGCCGGCAATCATTATATGAGGTATTGAAATTCCCGGGTACGGGTCGATGTAAATAATGTCCGCAATGCCGAGCTGGTACGCCTTCTTGGAGCAGAGTTCGCACGGGCTGGCAGTTGTGTAAAGTCTCCCTCCATTTATCCCGCTGGTTCCGCTGGATGTTAGCTGTAAGAACGCGTTCTCCTCGGCGTGGAGTGAGCGGGTGTGTACTTGGTTCGATCCTTTCGTTCGATTTTCTCTATCCGCAAAGACTGAGCTATTTGCCGCGTCTTTGAAACAATAGGGGCAAGGTAGGCCCACTTTCTTTAGAGCTACATTCCGATTCGCGTGTTCACTCAACACCTGTGCGCGAAGTTCGTCGTTGCTTCGCTCATACTCGCTGTACGCTTCTTCGTCTTTTGCGGTATCTAGCCCGTCAACGTTGCGAAGAGCGCAAGGTACCTGACCCCTAGGGACATCGTTCCAGCCAATTGCTCTTACGACATAGTTGCTATCGGTAACCGCCGCGCCAACCTGCCGTGAAATACACCCGCTATTGAGTTTTGCAACGAGGGCGATCTGCATGCATCGCTCATCGCGAGTCGGTGTCACTAAGCCAGGATGTAGTGCGAGCGCGTAGTACCTTAGTAGTTGGCCGTAAAGATGAGCGTTTGATGCTCGATGACTGGATTTACTCGACGTATATTTTCCTGTATTACTAATAAAGATATCTGCCTTTTGAAGGCAGCTTTGGATGTCTTGGGTTGTGAGTGTGTGATAGGTGGACAGTGGCTTGTGTTTTTTCGGGTATTCACGAGCATCCAATTCTTCGATAGTCGTTGATTTTAGCCCTAAGGCGTGGAGCCTATCTTTTCGATCATCTTCGTCAGTGGTGATCGCGATTGCATAGAGCGTGGAATAACGGTCCCTTAGGTAGATAAGTTCAAGTGGGTTTCTTATTGCGTCAATGACAATTCTCGTCGGCACGCTATTTGACTTGTCATTTTCTCGAATGCATTCGATAGCGCGAACTATGGCGAGCGGTAAATGAAAGAGCTTCTCTGGATCTTCGTCACCGACGCAAGCGTTGCCCGACGCCCTGAGATTGTCGCCTACTGTCTGCATTAGTGAGCTGTAATTTTCCCCCATGGTGCGCTTGAAGTCAGTCAGGAGGGCTGGAAGCGCTTGCTTGATGACTTTTGCGGCCATCTCGTGATGGCTTCGAACCTTCGAATCAAACTCGGGAGCGGCGATTTCGAGAAGCGCCAGGAAGTCCGCGTGGTCTGCTTGAAACGAGATAAGGGTTTGGCGAGCTTCGTAAGTTAGACCGAGCAAATGTAAATTACCATTTAGTTCCTCCTGGCTCACTTGTTTGGCTAGCAGCGAAACAATAATTGATGAGACCGTTATTTTGGAAAACGGCTGCCAGTTCGCTTTTGCGAAGTCCACAACGATGTCTCTTTTCCGAGCCTCGACTGCAGATGGCTGAAAATGCTCGGAGAGCTGAGAGTCGAAATCTTTTGTCAATAAATCAGCCGCAGTCGTGCACCCGCTCCCGGTTCTTCCGGTGAGGGCAAAAATAAGAAGGTCTTGATGCTCTCGGTAGGCTCGAATAATTCCCTTGTGGGCACCCGTTGCCTTCTGCGTTATTTCCATGACTGGACCAAATGTTGATTTTCGTTAGCCGTGAGCCGGCGGACACCTGTTGGCGACCCATCTCAAGTATCGGCAGTCGACGAGCTAGCTGCATGCCACGAGTAATCTATAGGTATGCAAAAACGGCAATCCTGGGCAGTCCTCGTGCTAGCTCCCGTCGGTTCTTGTCGTTTGGGCCAAGGATAGTCGACGGATAGAATAGGTCCGCCGTAAAGTGGGGGCGGCCAAAAAATGACACTAGCTGAAGCGATGGAGTTGGTTCTGTCGGATTTCCCTCGCGGTAAGTCCGCGAGCGAATTGGCGGCACTTGTGGCTGAGCGCTACCCGGAGTTTCTGCAAACTCCAGGACGAAAGAGCGGCCGAGACGGCCTTTCGCCGATGAGCTTACTTAGCGCGGCAGTCAACGATGCGGGCGGCAAATATACGCGGTTCCTTCAGGACAAGTCCGTTAGCCCGCAGCGTATCTTGCTTTCTGGCGACGATCGCCTCTGGACGGATGATGAGCTTCGCATGTCCGTTAAGGCGTATCTAGTGATGCGAGAGCACGAGCTAGCGGGCACGCCGTACGTCAAAGTATCGATCTATCAAGATCTGGCATCTCAACTGGGACGGCCCGAAAAGTCGATAGAGCGCCGCATGCAGAACATCTCCGCCGTTCTATCGCGGCAAGGTAGGCGCTGGGTAAGTGGCCTATTGCCCGCGAGGAACGTGGGAGCCAAGGTCGCTCAGCGCATCGCCGAAATCATAGCGGAGGAGGAGGGGTTGCCCGTTCAACCCATGCTCCAGCAGCCGGCCGCTAGCAAGGCCTTGTCGAAAGTTCCGGAAGGCAATCGCCACCCGAGCGTGGAGCAGGCGTCTGTGACTCGACATGTCAGGGACGCGGCGGTGAGAAGCTGGGTTTTGGAGAATGCCAAGGGCCGCTGTGAGTCGTGCCAGCAGGACGCGCCTTTCAGGACGTCGGAAGGTCCCTTCCTCGAAGTTCATCACGTGCGCAGGCTTGTGGACCGGGGGGCGGATACCGTTGAGAACGCTGTGGCGCTATGTCCTAACTGCCATAGGAGGCTTCACTATGGGGTCGACGCCGCTAAGCTTATCGATGACCTCTATCGGCGAGTAGACCGCCTAAAGCGAAATTGAGGGAGGTCTATGTTTCGTTCTTGGCCATAAAGTGGACTATCAAAGCACTCGTGAGCGAGGCGAACCACTTCCATGAGAGTCATCCAGAATGCCAGCGATCATCGATATTGGTTCGACGAAGCTCGCGACGACGAAGACAAGCCAGTCGAAGTGGTTCTGAAGGGACGATTCGGATCATTCCTCGCTACGGGGAACGCCGCCGTATTCACGGTTGGCTATCTTCGAGCCTCGCAGGCATGGGAATCCTCAAGGGGTGGTTCGCTTCTCAGCATCTTTTTCACGATACCTGACCCGGTGCCGTACGCAGCCGAGACCGGCTACTTTGGCGCGCTGGAGTTTTCGACGACAGACGACCCGGCTGATGTCGAGACGATGCTGTACGAAAGTCAGGCGCCCGAACTCCTTTCTATCTATGACGCTCAGGAACGTGCGTATCTGATCCCACAAAGTCGGACGTGGATGGCCGTGTCCGACAGGTCCTCGTGGCTGACGTTTTATTGCTTTGCGAACGATAAAGATCGCGACGGATTTCGCGAAATGTATCCAGATCTCGAATTCTTCGACTCGCTGGAAGACGCAAAGGCGTATGCAAAGAGAGCAGGGCTTTACGACATGCAGGATCTGCCCTGACCTGTCGTCGCATCGGGGCCTGAATTCGCGGATGCCTGCCGCGACTACAGACAACCTTTCGTTGATTTGCTACGTTCAACCCGTTGCCCGCGCCAACGTCGAACACACGTCGCAGGCAACCATCGCTCAAAGCGGTGAAAAGTCGCGAGCCAGGAGTGCTGCAACACCCCTGACTCGCTAACCACAGCCAACTTACGAGGAGTTAACCAGTGGCTACCCCCGATCATACGGCACCCGCTCGCCCGCCGAACCCCCAAGGCGGCATCCCCCTTGGAAACCGGGCCGTCTGCGTCCCGCGCAGACACGGTTGAAGAACCGCGGCGTCTCGCCATAAGCCTCTGCTTTTTTTGGCCGTTTCGACCCGGCGTGGTCACGTGCGCTGGTAAGAAAGGTGGGCGCCGCTCCTACTTCGTCAATCAGCCGCCCGGCGCCCGGTCACGGGCAGCCGGAGGAACCCGCGAGTCCGTTTGATCCGCGGCATGTCGCGTGATGCGGCATGCCGCGCCTGGACCTCGGGTGCGGTTTTCTCAAGGAACAGAAGATGTCTTTCTCGAGCGAGCGTGTGGTGAAACAGGTCGGTTGCTATGCCTTCGATGAGGATGCAACCGCCCATGAGTTGTTGAATCAGGCGACCGAATGGTTGCAGTACGCACGAGGCCTAAGCCAGTTGCTGGCGGACCTGGTGCATGAAACCGATGACCTGGATTGCGGCAGGATGGCCTTGGGATTGGAAGCCATTGGTGAGCTGACGCATCTTGGTGTGTTGTGTGCGGCCGAAGCGAATGCACGGATGTGTTGGCAACAGGCGAAGGACTTGGGTAGGTTGGAGAGGGATCAGCGGGTCAAGGCGTCGCGCTGAGTCCCTGTCCCGATGATGAATTGACCTCGTCCAATGAGAGCTATCTCAAGATCTTTGTTGGAGCGACTGAAACACTCGATGGGTTGACCACCCTGATCTGGAGGATCGAACGTCATGTCTGAAGAATCTGTCCGTCGCCAACTCGCCGGGCCGTTGTATGGCCAGGAGCCCTGGCCGATTCGGTTTCATACCCACGGTTTCATTTTTCATTGCTACAACACGCTGGCGTGCAGCGGTGTCTACAACCGCTATCAGTTCGGTACTCGCAAGTGGATCGATGGCATCCCTCATGACGGCCCATCCGGGTCGCCGCCAAAAAACGATCGAAACAAGTGGCGTTGCGGACACGCCATTCTCGCGAAGGGTGGAAAAACCTTTCCAGGGCCAGTCGAGATCGAGTGGACGTCGCTAGATGGCGAAGAACATGCCACTTCGATAGACCTCGACACTTTGTTCAAGGAGCGGCTGGTCCTCCATACGGTGACGCGAGAGGAAGTCAAAGAGTTATGGCTTCAGACGCTCTCCATTGAGCCGGTGAGCCCCGACATCATGGTTGAGGTCAACAACCGTACCGTGAGCGTCTACATGGAAGCGCTGATCGTCACCGAGGTGGAAGACGAACCGGGGACGAAGGTGAGCGGCCTCCGTTTTGACCCGATGCTGGCTAGATCGGTTACGTATTGAGTAAGGAACGCTATGGACGTGGCTTGAACCCGTCTAGCGACCGCTATCAAAAAAAACCCTTACTTCGAACGCTTGAACACTCGATGGGTAAGCCACCCTGATTTGGAGGATCGAACGTCATGTCTGAAGAATCCGTCCGTCGCGAACTCGCCGGACCCCTGTATGGCCAGGAGCCGTGGCCGATTCGTTTTCATACCCACGCTTTCGGGTTCCGTTGCTACAACACCTTGTCGTGTAGCGGCGTCTACAACCGTTACCAGTTTGGAACTCGGAAGTGGATTCGTGGCATCGCACATGACCGGCCAAAGGGGCCGCCGCCCGTAGCTAACTGGAGAGACGACTGGACTGCGGGGCACGCCGTTCTCGCCAAGGACGGGAAGACCTTCCCTGGGCCGTTGGAAATCGAATGGACCTCGTTGGATGGCGAAGAGCACGCGACGTCAATTGACTTCGACGTACTTTTCAAGGACCGCCGGGTGCTCCATGCGGTCGCGCGCGAGGACATCAAGGAGCGTTGGCTTGAAACCTTGTCCACCGAGCCGGTGAGTCCAGACATCCTCGTAGAGGTTAACGATCGAACAGTGGGTGTCTTCATGCGCGCCCTACTGGTGATTGAGACTGGAGACGCTCCGGAACTGCGGAGCCGCCGCTTTCGTGACGACATCGTGCTGGCCAAATCAGTAACGTTCTAAGCAGGGAATGCCATGATAGAGAACAAGATCGCCATTGATGGCGCGCCTGACGATGGGGTTGGTCACACGAATGTCGGGCCTGACGTACTCGAACGTTATAAGGAGGCTAGTGACCTCCTAGCGCAATTTAAGGTGCGCCCACTCACGAGTGGAACCGATCCGCGCGAAAGGCTTTATCTCGTGGCCTTCGACGGCACCGGGAACAGTAAATTTAACGATCCGATGCACGCCACTAACGTCGCCAAGATCTACGACGAGTTGATTGGAGAAGATGGCAATCGGTTCAGTCACTTCACTGGGACGTATATTGAAGGGTCGGGAACCCAGAAGGATTTCTTCGAGGCGAAGCTCGATGCCGTTCGTGGCTCGTCCTACAAAGCGAACATCGAACGAGCTTACGAGCGACTCGTTATTCAAGCCAATCGGTGGGCCGCCAAGGACTCCGACATTGACGTTCGGGTGAAATCGATAGGCTTCAGCCGAGGCGCAAGCCAAGTTCCCGGCTTCGCTCGTCTCCTGCATGAAAGGGGCATTCCCGACCTCGAAAGCAAAGTGACCCAGCCTGATGGCAGCTTTCGCTACGACCGTTACATTGGCGAACCCGGCAAAGTCCTCCAAGCCGTCGGCCTGTTCGACCCCGTCGCCACCGGCGTACCCCTGGATTTCGACCGGCGCCTTCCACCCTCCGTGATCTCTGGCCTCCAAATCACGGCGATGGACGAGAAACGCATGCTGTTCCTCTCGGATGAGGTCATTCCGCCGGGCCTCTCCGAAGACGGCCGCTTTCTCAATCTGCAAGTGCCCGGCGCGCATTCCGACGTCGGCGGCGGCTACGGCCGCGACGGTCTGTCGATCCGCTGCGGCAACCTCATGCGGGATTACTGCAATGCGTTGAGTGCCGTACCGTACCTGCAGAAGAAACACGAACCGACGGACGTTCGTCTCAACGTGATCCATCGGTCGAAGGAAGGCGAGATGATCTTCCGGCTCGATCCGCGCGATGCGGTGCGAGGAACGCCCGAAGGTACTAGCCGCATTCTCTTTCCGGCAGACGCTGGACACGCCGGCTCGGTGCCGCACCTTCCCGAGCCCGTGGACAAGCGCCTGCTCGAAGGCTTGCCGTCGAAACCCGTCGCCATTGGAGAGACCAAGCTCACGTCGGATCGTCCGTCGCTCGGACCTGCCACGAATGAGGCCATCAATGAGGCCGGGCGTTCGGTGCCCTTGGCGCCGAAGGTCGTCCGTGGCCTCGGGGCGGTCACATCGGTCGTGGACACCGTTAACGTCGCACGGGACGTGCGGGAGCGCCTCGATGACGGGAACGAGACATCCGCCAACTCGCACATGTTGCATTTCGCCAGCCGGAACGCGGCGGGGTGGGCGGGTATCCAAGCCGGGCTGCTGGCCGGTGGCGCGATGGGCATTGAATCCGGGCCCGGTCTGCTCGTTACCGGCGGTCTAGGCGGTCTCGCCGGAGGAGTGGTCGGCGACAGGTTGGCGGATGCTGTCGACGCGTATCGCATCCACCATCAACGTGGACGGGACGGACGGCCCTGGGTACTGAACGAGTCGTCCGTCTGGGAGCTGGACATGCCGCCCGTCCCCGGCGTGCCGAACTGGAAGCCGGAGCGGGCGAGTGGTGAAGAGGCGAGCTGGCTCGATTACCAGGCAAGCAGCATGGCGACCGAGATGGCCCTCGGGCGCGACTACGCGCCGAAAGATCCTTACGTGCAGCTGTCCTCGCAACGGGATACGCCCAGCCTGCGCGATGCGCCGTGGAAGCACGATCCCCAGACGCATCAGTGGTCGCGGGACGTCGCGGTCGGGTGGCAGGAGCACGGCCACATGCTCAGGCGCCGGGAGGTGGCATCGCCTGAAAGGGCTGCCCAGCTCGACGAGGCGGCCGAGCGGACGATCATGGAGAACCTGGCCGAATCCTCCCGATCCGTCGCCATGCGTTATCAGGCCACCTATGAGCATGAGGGTTGGGGAAGACACGGACCCATGCCGGAGGTGGTGTCACGCGCTCTCGCCAAGCCAATGGAGAAGGTCATGGCGTCGGACGGTCACGGCTACACGCGCGACGGCGAGGGAGAATGGTCTCGCCCAGGGTGGTTCGGCTCGACGAGCCATCCCGAAGGTCTGGTGAAGGAAGAGCTGGATGCCTCGGAGCACCTTACCCGCATGGCCATCTCTGCGGAGCCCGCATGGGAGACGCAAAGCTCGACGCCATCTCGCCTCGATAGCGTCGGACATCCGGACCACTCCCTTTACCTACAGACCCGCAGGCGGGTTGTCGAGCTCGATGCGTCGCTCGGGCGGCAGCCGGACCAACACACCGACAACATCGCTTCGGCACTCGTCGTGCAGGCACGCATGGAGGGCTTGAGCCGAATCGACAAGGTCTGGCTAACGCCCGACGGGACGAAAATGTGGGGCGAGCAATTCTCTCCCCGCGGTGAGGAATACACCTGGGAAAGTAAATACCTGCAAGTGATGACAAAGGAGGCCAATACGCCCATGGAGCAGAGCGGGGCGAGATGGCCCGAGGCCATGCGGATGTTCGAGCAGCAGGAGCAGCAGGAGGCGGACTTGAAACAGCAGAGGTTGCAGGAGCGGATGACGGAGAGGTCGATCGGTGGGCCGTCGATGTCGCGTTGAAGATGGTGTTGCTTCGCTACCGTGCATCGTTCGGCGAAGTGGCTTTTGTGACTCGGATCGCTCCGCCCGGCGTAAGGTGCCTGAGGGCGCCGGGCGGCACCATTCGCCAAGGAGTGAGCACAGTGAGACGAATCGGCCTCCGATGGACCGCCTCAGTAGCGTTGATTGCCGTCGGCATGGATGCGTCCAGTACGGACGATAGACGGTGGGAGGCGGTGAACGCTTCTGTGGGGCTGCGTCCCTCCTACGAACGATGTTTCGGTAAGTCGGGGACGATCGAGCCCGACGCGGGTGCATGCGTCGATATCGAAGCGGACTATCAGGAAGAACGACTTACGGTGACTTACAAGGAGGTAGTTGCGTCCCTACCAAAAAGCGGCGCCGCGTCGCTGAAAAGCGAGGAAGTTCTTTGGATCAAGCAGAGGGATGCCGCGTGCGGGAAGGTGACGGGCGTTGAGCGGCGGGCGTGCATGACGAAAGAGGCAGCCAAGCGTGCAACGATCTTGGAATCGAGATTGATGGGATCGGGGCGAGCCGAAGCGGTCGGCCGCAAAGCGGACGACTCGGGCGGGGAGGCCGTTGGACTGCGGGCAGCCTATGCTGTGTGCTTATCGCGGAGTGTCGCAACTTCGGATTTTCTCAGCTGTACTGGGAGGGAACGTGCATACCAGGATCAGCGACTCGACACGGTCCGACAGAAATTGTTGAACCGATTAGGGGCCGACGAAAGAGACGCCTTCGAGGGTGAAGATCATGCATGGTCGACCTCGATGTCCGGCCGATGCTCGCCTCCTGATGAGGATGGCTCGATCGATCAGGTCGACAGCGAAACTTGCGAGTTACGCGAAGTGGCAGAGAGAGCCGCGGAGCTTGAAGAAAGATTTCGGAACTAGTTGTTGATAAGGAAGGACGAGGATATGGAAGAGCAACACTGGAAGTTAGGCTGGATCAGAGCGGGGCGAGATGGCCCGAGGCCATGCGGATATTCGAGCAGCAAGAGCAGCAGGAGGCGGACCTGAGACAGCAGCGGTTGCACGAGCGAATGTTCGAGAGGTCGATCGGTGGGCCATCGATGTCGCGGTGAGCGATGCTTCGTATGTCTTTGGAGGTGATGCGTTCCGGCTGGGCATGGCCTGGCCCAGCCGGGCGGATGTGTATCGCGCGCGGGCGGCAGCTTAGGAAGATAGGTGTATGGAAATGCGACAAGCCATAGCGGCGACGCTGATATTGCTCGCGGCCGTGGCGGCGGTGACCTGCATGGCGGGCATGGCGGACGGCGGTTACCGGATCGAAAACGACTCGCGGTTAATTCGTGCAGCTATCACCGGATTCTCGATAGCGGCGATCGGCTATTACGGCAAGCTGCGTCGGCGTTTGAAGTCGGCGAAATCGCTACCCATCGGCGAATTCACCCTCGCCGTGCGCGGAGACGCCTGGCTGCCCTATCAAGCCATTTATCGTGGAAGCTCCGAAGTCACCTGGAGTTCGGAAGATGACGCGCCGCGCGACCTATGGCATGACACAGGCTATCGATCAAACGATCAGGCGTCCTTCCTGGAGATCATTCTCTGTGATCGCTTCGGACGTGATCAGTCGTTGATGGTAGGCCTGCACGAGTTGATCCGTTCCGATGTGGTCATTACCGGCATGATCGGCAATCGCCGGCTTCCGAAGTCGTTGGACTTTCGACTGATGCTCGACATTGGTCAGACCAAGGTCCGACTCATCCTCTTTCCGGGCTTTCTTCCGCCCATCTATGACGATCCGCCGGATAAGGATGAGCCGTGGCGCGAGGGCGGTACGACGATATGGCGCGCATCGCGTAACCGGGATGGAGGGTGGAAAACAGATTCTGACAAGTAGCCTCCCATCGTCGAAGCGTAAGCTCTACCGCTACTGCGTTCGGTATACGCCCGCCACGAAAAGCCGATCGGCCCATGCCGCTTCGTGGCATTTGCCGATTATGTGTATTCGCAAGTTATTGCGATATCGTCGAGCGTGGCCTACTGTCCTATCCAGATTCGATCGTCAGTCACCGTTGGCTTCACTAAGACAGGGAGCTGCATGATGAAGTGGATTCAGTCGGTCGTTGCGTTTATTTTGACGTCCGCGTTTGGCATGTTGTACAGCCCGCTCGCCCACGCGTTATACGACGTTGGAGGCGGGGTCTACTGCGAAGTATTTGACGCATGTGCCGACGGCTATTGCACGGCCCAGTTCGGCAACTGCTATGCGTGGGAAGGAAGCGGCGGGGCGCCGGCCGGCGGACCTCCTAGCAGCGGTGGCCTCGATGGAAGCGGATGGTCGCCTGTGGGGGATGACATTCCCATGATTCCCGTTCCCCTCGGCAGTGGGGTGGTGGTGAAGGTGTCGCCTAATCGGAAGCACGTCATGTCGGATGAGGTGGATTGCACCTCAGAGGATGTCATCGTGGGTCAATTCGCGAACGCAGCCGATCTCATTTCACCGATGAATCCAGTGAAAGTGGGAAGCGGCGTCACGGTTCACATGTATGGCGGCGACACTTGGAAATTTACGAAGGTATCCCAGCACGGAAGTGTCCGTTGGAAAGCCTTTGGTGAGTGCCGCCCTCAGTAGGAAACTCACATGACGACGCGAACTACCCTGAAAATCAGTCTGGCGCTTGTGACGGTAGCCGGACTTGTCACGCTCATTATTGTGAGGAATGGCTCATTCGCAGAGGCCGCCTACGCTCAGAGTCCGGTACAGACGAACTCGCGTGCCGCGAGGGAGGAGGCGAAAGTTCAGTATGCTCCGCTGAATCGCGTCGCCGACCATCGTGGGTTGTATCTCCAGGGGGATACTTACGAGACCTTGTCTTCTCGCCTCAAGGCAAGGGCGAAGGACGATCTCGATGCGAGGGCGCTTCTAGCCGATGCCTCGGCCCAATGTGAAAACCTGGGGCGACCGCCATCCAGCTCCCGACCGGTGGATGCCTCGACCAGGGAGTACAGGGCATGGCGTCTCCGCTTCTGCAGCCACGCTCGGGATATTGATGCCACGAGTTATCGCCTGTCACACACGGACCTGGGGGAAGCCAGGAACTTGGTGAATGACGACGGTGGGCTTATCGCTGGGCGTTCGAAGGAGGCCATCGACATTGTCCTGCATTCGACGTCCTACTCCGATATCGAGGCCGCAGGCCAATACTTGATGCATACGCCGGATGCCGATTGGGATCTTGGTAAGGATGCCGTCGCGGGTACAGCGATGACCGGGAAGCTCAGGGAGCTCCAGCGGGTTGCCGTCGAAAGCGTCGCCTGCTCGTACTCGGGCACCTGCGAAGCCGGAGGGCTCAAGACGATGCAGGTGTGTGCCATGCGCCGAGTCTGTGCCCCGGGGATAACGCTGTATGACGTTTGGGACATGATCTATTCGCCGCAGGAGATGGCGGTGGTTGCCACTATGCAACGGACTTTGCTGGACCAGCGTAGGTGAGCGAGCACCTTGAGTAGTGGGAGCCTGGTTGAAGATGGAAATCGGATGGGCAGTCACGACGCCTGCCGAAAGAAGTCGTATGAAAGCCCGGCTTGTCTCACGGTTCTTGGTCGTCGCCTTTGCTTTCCAGTGCATATTGCAGATACATATCCATGAGTTCGATACGCGACTTCATGAGAACACCCATCCAGCTCGTACCGTACAGTGCGGCACTGACGATGCCGGCTACCACATCGAGCAAGCCTATGTGTCTTCCGGCGGCATATTCCCGGATCTGTAGATAAACGCCGATGACGATGGGGATCAGGCCGAGCGCTCACCGACACGGCGGAGTTCGACGCCGGAATGGCCTGCTCGTCAATCACCAACAAGTGGGGAACCTACATAGTCAAAGGCATACCATTCTTGAATGGCGTGTCCCCTGAGGACACGCCATTCAGGACACGCAAGTTCCGCGTCCCCCCCTTAATTGATCGTGGATACAACAGATTCGGCTACCTGGTACTACGTGCTCGGCCCTCAGCAATCGGTCGTCACTTTCTAACGTCGCTATGGCCTTGCAATCATTCAGGAATGGGCAATCGATCAGATGCAGTTGCTTATTCCAAGAGAGAGGTCTCGCGATCCTTGTTGCGATTAATTTACCGGTCGGCTTTCAGCACGTAGCGTCGAGCCCAGCCAGCTTCGAAGGTCCCTGGCTTCTCTGGCTTTAAAGTCGCGCTTGAGGTAACGGAAACCTCGACCGGCTTCGCCTTTGTGAGCAAGCCGGAGGCTGCGGGTCCAATCAACGGATTATCCTGCCAATACCGGATGTGCTCCATTTTGGCTGGTATTCGAAGGAGGCTGAAGGAGCGCATGGCACATACAGCTACACCGTCGTCGCTTTGCTTGCAAGCATTTGGATTGATGGTTCCGGACGATCCGTCAAGGGCAAAGCCGTCTATGACAGCGACTTCACCTCCAGCGACCGTGAACGATGCAAAAGGCTTCGCAAGATCCATGGTCAGGCGAAGGCCGCTCACTTGTCTATCCCGCCTAACCTGTTTATATCCGGCGGCTTCCACTTGCTCTGTGACGCTTTGCGTGGTGTAACCATAGCCTACGCAGTTTCCACTCACGTGAACTAGCTGGCAGTAGCTCTGAGGGTAGCTTCGAGTTTGGAACTTGGCATCCTGCCATTCGGTAGATTGATAGTATTCAGTGTCCTGAGTCGCACGAAGCGACATCTTTCCTAGGGATACTTTTTCGGACCATGACCTTCCGGTCATATCGGGCATAGGAGCGCGCCGCAGATCCGTGCTTGCTCCCACAAGGTCATACGTCCCAGGGTCGACAATAAAGAACTGATACTGTGACTTCTTGCCATCTGGATAACGGAAGATATGTCCGGCAAGTCCTCGCTCTTTCATGCTCGTGGTGTTGCCGGCTTCCAGTACCCTAGTCTCGGTTCCAGTGCGTCGCCATGTGACCGTTCCCATGAGATCCATCCAATAGCTGACGAGCCGCTCTTCGCGAAGCTGGTTCAGACTCTCAGGATATTTCCCATGCAGTTGTACCGTCGGCATCAGAACTACAGCTTTCCCGGCGTTCGTTGCTCTGGACATAAGCATTTCCATGCCGTCTTTCTTAAGGCGCATGCGGTCGTCCGACTCGTCAATTGGCTTCTTGAACGGGTTGACGAGGCGGGGGCGCTTGGCCTTTTTGTCTATGGGTTCCGCAAGCGCTCCTTTCGCTACTACTGAGAGCATCGAGCACGCCGCGAATTTAAGTCTGTCGCGGTAGCCCTGCTGCTTGGCCAAAGATCGTAGTACAAAGGAGGTGGCTCCCATCTCGGCGTCAAACTCCACCCGCACCGGGAGGGGGCGAAAATCTGGAATTTTGACGATGTCTACGTACATTGGGCGCATGAAAGAGGCACCGGAAAGCTCTATATCCATGCTCGCTCGCGAGCCGTAGTATTTTTCCGAGATCATTTTTGCCTCAGGAATCGACGAGACAAAAGCCTTCAGACGTCCCATGGCTTCGCGCGACTCCTCGCCCAGTGGAGTCAGTGTCCAGGTTGAGTAGATGGAGTTCGTTCCGCCGACGAAGTTTGTTTCGTCGTCGAAGTTCGCTTCGCACAGCCTCGTTGAATCCTTGGGAGAGATTTCGCCCGAAACTTGACCATTACCCAATCCGGTCAGGGCAGGATTGGGCCGCGAGGCAGTGAGGGTGCCTGTACAAGCTGTGATACTCAGGGCGGAAGCCGAGAGAGCTAGCTTGCGTAATCGGCACAAAGAATTGGCAGATGGTCGAGTCGTTAACATGACTTTCGTGTGCGTCCTTGGAAAAATTGCATCGGAAGTCCACGTTGTAGTGCGGTTGGTCCGAGTTGAGTTATGAAGCGCGGTGTTAATCATTTAAAAAAGGCGTGAGAATCCGTGTGACCCATGACGCCGTAAGGCCTGGGTCGCTTGCGGTCCTTCCTGTGTCTCCAGGGGAACATCGCATCCATAGGTGGTCATGATCGCCTGATCCTTCACGCTGCAGATCGCCAGGAGGTCAAGGGGCTTTGGTCTGCGATGGTCGCGTTGAGCGGGCAACGTCATCGCGAACCGTTCGGCGGATTCGTCTTTTGATGTTGATCTTGTCGCGAGCGAACCGTGCCAGAGAGTGGCCGGGCGAATAGTCGAAGTAGGCTCAAGAGAGGAAGGCATCGCTGAGTCCGTCGGGAGCCAACGGTGCCTTCTTGCAAATTTACATACCCGCAGCATTCAAGAGTGGATTGCCCGTTTGCCCGGGGACGGCGCCAGCCTTATAGGCGCTCAGTAAGACGCCCTTCTTGTCGAACTCAAAGATCGTGCTTTCCTGGCGGTCCTTCCCGATGGCGGCGATCAGGGTGAACGGGTAGGTCCAGATTTCCTTACCCATATGTTCCGATTTCTGAGCCGGGTGGCCAATGGCCGAGACGACGTCCTCGCGGGTTGTCTTGCCAGGCTTGAACGATGACAGTTGCTCGCTAGTGACTTCCGTGCCAATGCGGTGATCCATGGGGGTGGGGAGTCCGACGCATCCGCCAAGCACCACTAAGGATGATGTCAGGGCCAGCGTCGCGATGGTTCGTTTCATAGCAATTCCATTCTTATGTTTTCTGTGACAAGTTTTCCGGGCATGCCCGTGCATGTGGTTGGAGCATTTGCTTGAACCTCCTGTTGGTCCAAGCACGAATGGGGGCGGGCGCCTCCGCCTCATCCGTTCAGAGACGAATAGATCCACTGTCATGGACAGGTGACCTGGATCGCCTATCTGATTCGTTGAGAAGGTTGAAGTGCTATCGATTATTTATAATCAAGGAGCGAATCTAGCGAATCCGTACGGGGAAGCTGCAGGACGAATGATAGATTCCGCAGGTGTCGTTTTCCTTGGCGCAATCATCGAGAGCCTTCTTCTCAGCTGCGGCCTTCGTAGCCCCGTTTCGCAATAGAAAACTATTGGGCCCAAGGGCCATGGCGAGGCATTCGTTCCCGTAGCTTCCTTGCATTAGACAGTCCGTTCCGCCGGCCAGCGTGCACTGGAACATGGCTTCCGCTTCGGCTCCTGCACGCGTCGGTTGGTTGCTTGATGAACCGATTACTCCGGCCATGGAATCCGTGGCAAGCGAACCATAGCGATCTTCCCAAACTTCACTAGGCATTTGGGGCGAAGAAGCTCCTCCGGAATAGTTCGGCATCGGAATGCAGGTCTGCCATCCCTGCCCAGCTTGGGGGAATTGCCCTGGCGGACATCCGCCTTCGGCTATCGAATAAGCGGGGGAGAAAAGCGAAAGAAGAACCAGGTAGGCGGATGGTCGTTTCATCGATCAAGCCTTTGTGCGATGGATAATTTAATTTCATCTCTTTGTGACGGCGAGGTCGGCATGGCGTTTCGAAGAGAGAGATTGTTGGGGCCTTGAGCGGACGGATTCGCAGTGGTCGGAAGACGGGACGATACAGGTGAATGCCCGGAATACGATCCAGGCGGCTGCCCCTGTGGCCCCGGCTGACTTGCCGCTCCCCCAGCGAACGCCGAATAACTCATAAAGCTGCCAAGCGTTCCCTGGAAGAACATGGCGGCCATCGGCGGTACGGAAATGATGAGTACGGTGAGGAGTAAACCGATTCCGCCTTGTTGCAATGCTGTGCTAGTTAGGCCCTCGGTGTCGGTGCCGAGAAGTTTGTTGGCGATCTTCGCGCCCCACATGGCCTTGCTGACATTGATGGTGAGTCCGAGGACGATGCCACTTACGGCACTGAGCAAAGCCATCGAAAAGATGGTGCCGATGCCGTACATGAGCCACTTTTTGAACAGCTCCTTCGTCTGATCGAAGATCAGGCAGAGAATGAAGATGGGGCCGAGCCCGATGAAAAGCGCCATGGCGAATTGGTAGAGAAGCAGCATGGCCCCCGCGGCCATGGGCGGGCTGGCGCTGCCGACGACCGCTAGCCAGGACGTTTGCTGCTTGGTAGCCAGCATCTCCGGGTCGGACGACATCACCTGTACGGCATCGATCGTCGTCAGCGCGAGCTGGGTCCATGCCAGATTCTCGTCGATGGCTGCGGCGGTCGTGCGGTTGGGCTGGCCTGTGAAAAGTCCATGGACTTCCTTGTCGAGATCGACCGTCAGCAGGTGGTGCAGGTTCGTCCCGGCAAGGGTCATCGTACTGGCCGCACTGACGATGACCGCTATGCGGCCCATATGGAGGACCTTTCCCATCATGGGCTCGCGCGACTGGCCACTGATGATGCGGAAGCCTTGGGCGAGTATCCATACGGTCACCAGGGTGAGCGAGATGGCGCTCGCCCATTTGGCCGTCCGATCCATAAGGAGGTCACCGAACTTGGCGATTTCCTTGTCGAGGTAGTTGTAGACGAGTTTGAAATAAATGTAGCTGGCGACATTTGGCATGTGCTGGATTCCTTTCCCGGGCCTAGTTACTGAGGGCGGCCTTCAGCGCGACAGTATTTACCAGCGTCCCGAAGAGGCTCGGCGATCCTTTCAGTGCGCGGCGGGAAAGACCTGCCTGCTGTGTCGTGAGAACGGAGATCTGTAGGTCGGTCAGTTGCTGGCCCGATTGCCAGTGGGTACTAGCCGTCGCGAGAGTCTCGTCAAATTGAGCCATCTGCTGGACCAGCCCGGCCGTCTTGCCCGGCGTCTCCTTTGCCTCCTCGACCAATTTGGACTGGATTTCGGTCATCTCGCTCGTTTTTCTTGCGACGAACTTCAGGTATTTGACGGTGTTGTTGTACTTGATGTTCCGAGCCTGGACGATCTGGATGCAAAGCCTTCTTTGCTGTTCTAGGACGTTGCCATTCATGTCGGGAATGATCTGATCCAATGTCATGTCCAGAACGGGTGACAGCCCACCTGACGAAGCCTTCGCGTGGCACTCGACTTCGACACCGAAATCTTCGCTAACCGTCTCGAATGTTCGTTCCACTTTGAACATTTCGAACTTGAGCTGGCGGAGATCGTTGAGCTGAGCTTCCCACTGCTTCACCTCCTTGATCTGGTGGCCGATCACCGACTTGTAGTGGGTGGCGGTTGCGGTCCATTCGGCGATCTTCTCCGCGTACTCCTGCCACCACTGAGTCGCTGCGGTGTAGTCAATAACTGGAAGGCCTGCGTGTGCAGGACCGCTTGACATGCCGCAGGCTAATGCCAGGGTGGATGCGACGGCAGATTTAAGAGCGCGACGGCGTAAGCTTGCGTTAGGCATCGTGTTATTCACAGGCTTCGTCCTTGACCATTGCGCGCGACCACGCCGGAGAAATCGACGTCCTTGGCGACGTAGACGGCCAGAACGGTGCCCTGGTTGATCGTTACGGTCGCCGGCCGGTTCGCACCGCGAGCAAGGGCGCTGTTGGCCAGTGATTGAATGGTGGCGGCTGTATTGCTCTCGAACGGATTTTGCGTGACCACTCCATTTGTAATCGTCGTCTGCGGTGGGCCGTGCTTTGCGGCAACGTATTTGAACGTGTCGCTGAATAGGCTGAGCATCAGCGCCGACCCGATGCGGCTACCCCAATGAGCGTTGTAATGGCCTGGGTGTCCAGCGCTCCCGAGCGAATCCACTCCCGGGCTCGCCATGTTTACGTCGATGCCGGTAGGCGTGATTATCCGATCCCAGATCACGGCTACACGTGGCCCGTTGGGCTCCATGGCGTATTTGCCTTGAACTTTCGACCCTTTGGGAAGCAGCAGCCGTTTGCCTGTGAACGAATAGATGGGCTCGTGGATGACGCAGGAGGTAAAGCCGGGGATGTCGGTGATAATCCGGGTTTCGAGTACGCAACGGATGTAAGTGCCACGAAGCATCAGCGTGTCGGGATGCGTCAAAGGAGATGCATTCGAAACGTTGGGAAGCGCCTTTGCCGTATAGGCGAGGTTTCCTGTGGCGCTCATGCTGGGTTCTGCTCGTTGCATGGAAGGATCGACGGGGTAGGGTGGCATCGGGAAGCCTGCTGCTCCTCCCGTGCTCACTCCATCGCTCACACCTGTCGTGCCTTGGCTGGCGGCTGCGATCCGACGCTCTACCAGTGAGGGGCCACGGGGTGCTTCCGGTGGCTCTGGGTGTTCAAAGCTCTCACGTATCCTGGATACCGCGGATCGAAGCGGAATGGGATCCGCAGGCGGAACTACAGGCATCATGGGCATGGTATCCGGCCGCTCAAACCGGGCTTCGGGTGCCGTCGGCACCGTCAGTACTTCTTCGCGTGGTCGTGTGTGGGTGGTCTGACCATCGGGCGCATTCAGAACCCATGCGATGATCACGGCCAACAGCGCCGCTATGCTCGCCAGCAGCCCAAGAGCCTTGCGATTCAGGCGTCGTTCCTCGTGTTTGGCGAGGTCAGGCGCGTTCTCGTCCAGGTTTGGCTGAGCGTCTTCTTGATGACCTGCCGGACGGACATAGGGATTGAAGTCGATTCGCGCATCCTGCTTAGCCTGAGCATCGGCTTGCGGCGCCTCTGCGTTGACGATTTCGCCGTCATTCTGTGGTGACATGTTCTGGTTCACTTCCGGGCGTTCCTTCGCAGGCCGATGACGTTGCTGTCGTGGCGGATGACGAGAAAGGGGTAGGTGCCGTGCACGACGATGGTGTTGCCTTCCACGGTGGTGTTCACGATGGCGTCGGTGCCGCGCTTCTTCTCGCGCATGTACACGGTGGGGAAGTTGCCCGTGGGGAACTGCTTCATGTCGGGCATGGTGATGTACGTGAAGCGGCCGTCGTCGTAGACGTGCGTCGGCACCAGCCATTTGGCCACGCGGCGGCGCTTGGCGTAGTCGTAGTCGAAGTGATAGTCGCGGTTCTTCACCAGCGAGGTATCGAGCAGGGCGGCTTCCTCGGCCTGCTTCACCACCGGGGCCAGGCTGGCGTCGGCGGGGTAGTTGAAGGTGATCTTGTATTGCACGCCGGCCTTGCGGGCCTGGTCGAGCGTCTTCCAGTCGGTGGCCACCACCTTGAGTTCGAAGATGTACGAATGCGTGGCCGTGCGGATCATCATGTTGGTGTCCACGTCGACGTTTTTCGGCTTGACGTAGAACACGTTGTTACGGCGCGTGAGGTCCCAGCCCGAGCTGAAACCCGTGCTGTAGTCGAGGATCTGCTCGTTGGGGCTGAGCTCGATCTGCGTGGTGATGCCCAGGCCGGTGCGCACGGTGTAGATGGTGTCGTCCGCGTAGTCGTAGGTAGCAACGGAGGCGTGGCTCGAGGTGGTGCCCTCGGCGCGGGAGGGTTGTATCGCGCACAGGAAGGCGAGTCCGCCGACGAGGGCGGCGGCGAGGCGATGGGAGCGTTTCATCGGATGAGCGCTCCGTTGGCGGCGTCCGCGATCGCCGCGGGCTTGATTTCTTCCACGACGATCTGCGGGCCGTCGACGAGTACGTTGAAGCCTTGCTTGACGTAGATGGCGCTCAATTGCGCCATGGCGTCGCGCGTTTCCGAGGTGTGGATGCGCGAGGCGGCCTTGGGCAGGGTGAAGTCCGAGCGCAGGCGGTACGACAACGTGGCGCCGGTGTCTTCGGCCCAGCGCGTAAGCAGCGTCTTGAGCGTGCCGTCGGTGGGCGAGGCGTAGTAGGTGTAGGGAAGGGCCAGGGGCACTTCGTTGATCTTCGTGTCGAAGCGGTTCACCGGCTTCCAGAAGCCGCCGAAGTCCTTGGCGGGCGGCGTGCCGCAACCGATCAGGCCGATGCAGAGAACGGGCAATGCGCCGTACCGGCGCTTGGGATGGTGACGTTTTTTCAAGTTCAACTCACAAACTGCGGGACGCAAGGGATAGTCGCCCTCGAGGGTTCGAGGGCAAGGCATGGAAACCTTGTCTGGACGCCTGGGCGTCTAGCGATGACGGGACGTCATGTGTCCGCGGTTGGAGCACCGTGGCGCGGGATCGTCCCTGATTCGTGTGGCATGTGTCGCTCCTGGTCGTACGTTTCAGAACGCTCGCTTGGGGTGTGTTACGAAGTGTAAGTGCAAATTTTGAGTTGCGCTACGCGATGGCGGCAAAAGCCCGTCGGAGCGTTGCCGCGCCCTGACATGCGCTGGAGCGGGAGTTGAGAATTTACGTAACGCAGGCTGCTCGACGTCCATCGAATGCCGATGGACGAGCGGGAAGCGATGTTGCCAGCGTCGGTTCGCCGACAACATTCGCCATGGGCCGACATGGCGGTAGGGAGAGCGCTGAGATTCAGGTCGGTCGTTGCCTAAGGCGTGTCGTGGCACGGAAGCGACCGGCATCCGCCGGCCCCTTCCGTCGATCACAATTCGGTTCGCCCACCACCGGTGGCGCGTTGGTCCGTATGGGGCAGGTCGATGCCCAGGGCGGCCGACGCCGTCTCGACGGCACACCTCATGAAATGGTTTGACTTGGTGCGGGCCTCGTCGGCGCCGTCGTCATCTTCCATCCATGCCACGATGGATCGCTTGTGCCGGGAGTGGTTGACGCCGAAGCACACCGAGGGACACAGCGGGTTATACGTGGGCGGTGCCTCCGTCTGGTCGAGCGTGTAGTTCCACGTGAGCGGCGCGTGGTTTATGGTGCCGGGCGATTCGCGAGCGCCCGCGGGTATGTAAACACCCATGCGACCGGGCGGTCTATCGCGACCGCGGCTGACGTATTCGGCGGCGCCGACGATGTCTTCGGCGGGAATCCCGACGGGCGTGACCCACTCGCTTTCCGCCATGAAGATCCAGCCGGCCAGTTCATAGGCGAGATCGTCGGTCTGGCGACTCGCATGGAACAGGCTCTGCGCGGCGTTGTAGAAAAACTCGCTGGCCCGGATGCGGTACACGTAAAACCGCGCGCCTTCCGGCTGGGTTTCACGGCCCCAGTCGACGGCGAACGTCTCGTTGGCGGATACGGCGATGAACCCCGAGGTTTGCCGGCCCGGCTGGCAGGTCTGCCCCACCACGTGCTGGAAGAGGCTGGGATGGCTTCCGCTGGGTGAGAAGCCTCGCTGGAACACTTCCTCCGGTGGCCGCGTATCCATGCGGTAGAAGAAGCTGGCCTGGGATGGCGTGGAAATGACGATCAGAAGCAGGAGGGCGATGACGCGTCCTGCGAATACCGTGCCCGGGATGGTCATGGGTGTCCTTTTCTGTCATGACGCGGGCCCCATGCCGTGGCCCGCGCGTGGCGCAAGCGATCGCTTACCTTGGGTCGATGAACGCACTCGATATCTTGATCGGGTCCAGGGCGCCGCCTTCGGTCTGGTAGCACACCTTCTTTCCGATCGCGTGGGCCATGAAGAGAAGCGAGCGGACGTTCGGCGAATCGACGCGATACCAGATCTCGTTGTCGGAGAAGGCGACCGAGCTGGTGGTTTCGTCGTTGGCCCAGATGCTTTTGACCAACGCGTTGCAGTTGAAGTCGGTCGAGCGGAGGGTCCGGGTGATGTGCGTGTTCACCGGATTATCGGGGCTCGGGTCGGCGTTGTAGATCTGCGCGTTGCCGCGTCCCGGCAGTGAAGCGAGGCAGGCCAGAAGGCATGCGGTCGCAAGCCGGCTCGATGGAAAGGAAGGCTTGCGGTGGGCGATAACGTCCATGGGTTTACAGCTCCGTGTTGCGATGGTTGTCGTCGATGATGTCGAGAATCGAATACGTGGCGAGGGCAGCCTTGGCCCGGCACCGGAGAACGCTGGTCATCTTTCGTCGCGGTTCGTCCATGGCCTTCTCCGATTCGTCCAGGTCGTCGTCGGGGTCGTGGACGTCCCGCTTGGTCGGGTGCAGGTGCATGTTGAAACAGGCGTTCCCGCAGACGTGATGGGCCGGACCGGACCCGCCGGGGTCGTCCCGGCTGTAGTCCCACTCGTAGGGACCGTGATTGATCTGGCCGGGAGCGTCCGGTGCATCCGGATTTTCGAAGGACTGCACCCGCTCGGGCAGGGCGTCGCGTCCGCGGCTGACGTATTCGGTGGCTTCGATGACGTCGGCGGCGGGAATGGTCCGGGGGGTAACCCATTCGCTTTCGGCGAGGTACGTCCATCCGGCGTATTCGTAAACGGTGTCGCCCGTCTGGTGGCTGGCGTGGAACAGGCTTTGTCCGGCGTTGTAGAAGTGAAGGCTGGACCGTATCCGGTAAACGTAGAAATGCGTGCCTTCGGTGAAGGTGTCGCGGCCCCATCCGATGGCGAACTGTTCGCTGGACGACGTGGCGATGAATCCGGTCGTTTGTTCGCCAGGCTGGCAGGTATATCCCGTGACATGCTGAAAAAGGCTGGGATTGCTGCCCGAGGGAGCGAATCCGCTTCGGAATATCTCTTCCGGCGGCCGGGTATCGGCACGGTAGAGGAAGCTGGCGTGCGACGCCGTGGAAAGGAGTAATAGAAAAAGAAAACCGATCAATCTGCTCACGACGCCATCCTTGGAGTGGCCATGATCGATGGCCGATCATGGGAGCTCGTTATGGTGGCCGCCTGCCGCCCGGCTCCGTAATCTCCGGGGGCTGAATTTTGCGTAGGGAAGGGCCTTCCGCAGGCCGGGTGCTTGTCTTTCGCGCAGCGTTGGGCGTGCCCGTGGGAGGCGGTCGCTGTCGAAGGTGGGCTTCGCCGCGGGCACCGGCCTGCGCCGGTGCGACGGTGACGCGATCCCGGGTGCTTCTAGGGACCGGCCGATACGGTCGGCTTGCCTTCGACCAGAGCGAACCGGAACGCGTAGTCGAGGCTGAAAGGCGCGTTCTTGCGCTTCTGCGTGATGTTGCCGTGGCCGTCGTCCAACTCATCCACCACGGTCATCGGTGTGTACGACCAATGCATCACCGCGTCACGGCAAGCCGAGACGAACGCGACGTGGTTCGGGTCGGTGGAGGTATCCAGGTCCCTCACCTCGGTCACCCGTCCTTGCTCATCGACGATGGCCTTGATGCGAATCGTTACCTCGGGGAGCTGCCTGGCGACGAGTGACGCCGGATAGACGGGTGGATCGTTGGTGACGGGCTGCGCGCCGAAGGCGTGTTCGGCGCGCTTGAGCTTGTACTGACTGTCGGCACCGGTCAGCAATGCGGTGTAGCTGACGGTGCCCGTACGGTCAGGCTTCGCCGGCTCCCGCACCGACCTGCTGGGAGCGTGGCAGGCGGTCAGGATCGATACGGTGCAGAGCAGTGTGAGGCGTCGATGCATGATGGCGGGTCGGTCGTATCTTCGGATGATCATGTCGGCACGCTCAGGCGCCGATCAACCCAGCGGACGCACGCGGAACGAGCGGCCCTTGATCTTGCCCTCGCGCAGGCGGGCCAATGCCTTGCCCGCGAGATCGCGGCGAATGGCCACGTAGGCCCGCGTGGCGAAGACGTCGATCTTGCCCACCTCGTCGGCCTTCAGGCCCGCGTCACCCGTGAGCGCGCCGAGGATGTCGCCGGGACGGAGTTTGTCCTTGCGGCCGGCGTCGATCACGATCGTCTTGTTGGGCGCGAGGTTGAGCACCTTGCGGCCGTCGCCGGCCTTGGCCGGGTAGCGTGCCATGGGCGCACCCATGCGCTCCTCGATGGCGCGAAGGCGGTTGAGCTCGCGCGAGCCGGCCAGGGTGATGGCCAGGCCGCTGGCACCGGCGCGGCCGGTGCGCCCGCTGCGGTGGGTGTGCGTGTCGGGGTCGTGCGCCACGTCGTAGCTCACCACCAGCGGCAGGCCGGCGATGTCGAGGCCGCGGGCGGCCACGTCGGTGGCCACCAGCACGTTGCAGCTGCGGTTGGCGAAACGCACGAGGGCCTCGTCGCGGTCGCGCTGTTCGAGGTCGCCATGCAGCGCGAGGGCGGAGAAGCCGAGGCGGTCGAGCTCGGCGGCGAGGTCGTCCACGTCCTTGCGCATGTTGCAGAACACCAGCGTGGATTCGGGCTTTTCGTGGGTGAGGATGCGGGCGAGCACGGCGGTCTTCGTGGGCGGTTCCACTTCCACCACGCGCTGCTCGATGGTGGCTTCGGTGTGCGGCTCTTCGATGGTCACCACCACCGGATCGTTCTGCATGCGCCCGCTCACGGCGCGGATCTCGTCCGGGTACGTGGCCGAGAACAGCAGCGTCTGGTGGTGTTTCGAAATGCGTTTGACGATGTCGTCGATGGCCTCGCCGAAGCCCATGTCGAGCATGCGGTCGGCTTCGTCGAGCACGAAGGTGGTGATGCCGCCGCCATGCAGGCTGCCGCGCTTCAGGTGCTCCTGCACGCGACCGGGCGTGCCCACCACGATGTGCGGATCGTGTTCCAGCGAGGCGAGCTGCGGGCCCAGCGGCATGCCGCCGCACAGCGTGAGCAACTTCACGTTGGGGATGTTGGTGGCCAGACGGCGGATCGACTTGGCCACCTGGTCGGCCAGCTCGCGGGTGGGGCAGAGCACGAGCGCCTGCAGGCGGATCACGTCGGGATCGAGCCGCTGCAGCAACCCCAGGCCGAAGGCCGCCGTTTTGCCGCTGCCCGTGCGGGCCTCGGCCATCACGTCGCGGCCGGCGAGGATCGGCGGCAGGCTTTCGGCCTGCACGGGCGTCATGGACGCGTAGCCGAGGGATTCCACGGCGGCGAGCAGGGCGGGGGAGAGGGCGAGCTGGTCGAAGGCGTTCATGCCACATGATCGCACGAACCTTCGCCGATGCCTGTCGTAGACACTTTTTGGGGGCTCAGCGGCTACCATCGCGGGGCGCCGCCGTCGCGGCCTCTTTCGGCAGGGGAAAATCCATGAATCGCACGTACCGTCTGGTATGGAACCGCGCGCTGCGCGTCGTCCAGGTCGCCTCGGAGCTTTCGTCGTCGCCCGCATCGCCGTCGCCCGGTGGCCGCTCGTCCGCGTCGCGCCTGAGCCCGTTCGGTCTCGCCCTGGCGGCGTGCGGCCTGCTGGCGATGGCCTCGCCCAGCTGGGCCCAGGTTTGTGCCCAGTGCGGCGCGACCGGCGGCGCCGCCACCAGCGATCGAGCGGCCAGCGGCGGCCAGGGCAACGGCCAGGGCGGCGCGGCGCAGAACATCGTCGGCACGCACGTCGAGATCGCGGGCGGATCGTCGTCGGGCGGCAGCGGCGGTAGCGGTGCGACGGGCATCGATGTCAGCGGCTCGACCGGACCGTCCGGTGGCGCGGGCGGAGGGACGGGGACGTCCATCAATGATGTCCTCACCGGCGGCCAGGGGGCGGACGGCGCGTTCGACATTCACGTGCCGAGCGGCGGTGGCGGCGGAGGCGCGGGCATCTATAGCGTGGGCAGCCCGTTCAATACGCGAGACGGAATCGTCGTGATCGGTGGCGCCGGCGGCGCGGGCGGTGTCCCGGATGCGGCGGCGGGCGGTGCCGGTGGCGGTGGCGGCGGTGCGTCGGTGATCCTCGCCGCCGGGGGGAATGGCGGCGTGACGGTGGGTGCTTCGTCGAGTTTGATCGGTGGCGCGGGTGGGCACGGCGGCCAATCGGCGACGGCTTCACCGACCTGGGGTGGCGGTGGCGGCGGTGGCGGTGACGGCGTACTGGTTCTCGGCATCAACGCGAGCGTGAATGTTTCGGACCGGACGAGCCTCATCCGCGGCGGCGTGGGAGGCGCGGGCGGCGTGGGTATCGGAGCCGATAGCGGCCTGGACGGAAACTCGGGTGCGGGCATCCGTGCCCTGGGCACGGGTCTGTCGGTTTTGAACTTCGGTACGATCCAGGGCGGCGACGCCACGGGCTCGGGTCAGGCGGGGGCGGCGATCGTCACGCAGTCCAACGCGGTCATCACCAACGGCGGAACGCTCTCCGGCGGTGTCGTCAACGGTGACTACGCCTCGTCGGTCGTCTTCAACGGCGGTGGCGGCGTGCTCACCCTTTCCACCGGTTCCGCCGTGAACGGTGCCGTCGAACTCGCACCGGGCGCCACGGCCACGATCGTCCCCGCGGTGTCGTCGGCGATCGATGGCGCGACGCTCGACGGCGGCGGCGCGTCGCTGTCGCTCAACCTGGCGCAAGCCCTCGATATGGGCCGGGCGATCACCGGCACCGGCAACGTGACCAGCAGCGGGACAGGCGACCTGTACCTGCGCGGCCTGGACCTCGACGGCAACGCCAATTTCAACGCCTCGGGTGAGGTGCTCGCCATGACCGGCCCGATGCAGACCACCGGCTCGCAACACTACGCCGCACCGGTACTCGTCGCCGGGGACACGAACTTCATCAGCGGCGCGTCGTCGGTTACGTTCGACGGCACACTCGACACCACGGGCGGATCGCACAGCATCACGGTGAATGCGCCCGTAGGTGCCGTCACCTTCCGCAACATGATCGGACCGGGCAGCCTGCCGTCGTTAACGGTAGCGGCGGACTCGCTCGCCATCGGCGCCATCAACGCGAGCGCGCTCACGCTGGCCATCACCGGTGACATCACCCAGGCCTCCGCCTTCTCGGTGACGGGAACGAGCCGCTTCATCAGCGGTGGGGACGTCATCCTGACCAGTGCCGGCAATGCCTTCGGCGGCGCCGTGAATCTCCAGGGGCGCAACGTCGCGGTCGCCACGTCCGGCAATCTCGCGGTCAACGCGATCGATGTCGGGGGCGCCGGCAACGTCGCGTTGTCCGCCGCCGGCACGCTCACGTTCGCGTCGCCCGTCTCGACCACGGGTGACATCGCGCTGTCGGGACGACTGACCTCGGCGCAGCTCAGCGGTCACGACGTCACTCTCAACGCCATCGGGGGCTTAACCCTCAACGACGACGTCGCGGCGAGTGGCCTTCTTTCGCTCGGCTCGACGGCGAACGTCGATCAGCTGGCTGGCGCGATCCAGGCCAACACGCTGACCGCGACGACCGGGGGCAGCCTCACGCTGGGCAGCGCGGGCAACGCGATCGCGACCGTCGGCGACGTCAACGCCAGCGGTTTCTCGCTGGCCGACAGCGTGCCGGTCACCTTCGCCGGTAACGTGCAGGTGGGTACGTTCGAACTCGCCGCAAGCCAGGGCGCCACGCTCACCGGCTCGATCGTCGCGAGCACCGTCGCCACCCTCGATGCCGGCACGGTACTCAGCGTCGGCAACGGTGGCACCAGCGGCTCGCTCACCGCCGACCTCATCGACCACGGCACGCTCGTCTTCAACCGCGCCGACACGGCGAGCTTCACCGAGGCCCTGGCCGGCGACGGCAGCCTCGTGAAACAGGGCGCGGGCAAGCTGCTGTTCGACGGCGACGGCTCGCCGTTCCAGGGACAGACGCACGTCGAGGCGGGTGAACTCGTGGTGGGCAGCAGCGCCGGCAGCAACGCGAAGCTGGCGGGCCCGGTCGACGTGGCCGCGGGTGCCTCGCTCGGCGGCCATGGCCGCATCCTCGGCAACGTCAGCCTCGACACCGGGGCGACGCTGTCGCCGGGCAATTCCATCGGCACGCTTTCGATCACCGGCAACCTCGCGCTGGCGCAGGGCACCACCATGACCGCCGAACTCGGGGCGTCCGGTGTCGGCGACAGCGTGGCCGTGGACGGCGATCTCTTCATCAACGGCACCACGGTCGACGTGGTCGACGCGGGCGGCCTGGGGCCGGGCGTCTACAACCTCTTCTCGTATACCGGCGCGCTCAGCGTCGCCAACGGAGGCCTCGTCTTCGGCAGCACGCCGGCGGGGCATGCCCTGCAACTGGTGACGCTGACCGGCGACAAGCGCATCGACATCGTGGACGCGACGAACGTCGCGCTGAACTACTGGAATGCGAACGGCGCAGCCGGTCCCACGCAGATGGGCGGCGGCAGCGGCACGTGGACCACGACGTCGCCGGTATGGACCGACGCGCAGGGCAGCATCACCGCCGCGATGAGCCCGCAGCCCGGATTCGCGGTCTTTGGCGGCGCGCCGGGCACGGTCTTCGTCAATGGCGTCAACGGCGCCGTCACGGCGACGGGCATGCAGTTCCTGAGCGACGGTTATCGCGTGATGGGCGACGCGCTCGGACTCGTCGCGTCGGGTGGTCCGGTCACCATCCGCGTGGGCAATGGCAACGAGAGCGGCAGCGGCTACGTCGCCACGATCGACGCGACGCTGACCGGCACGCAGGGCTTCACCAAGGCGGACGCCGGTACCCTCGTGCTCAACGGCAACAACCTGTATTCGGGCGACACGACGATCAGCGGCGGTCATTTGCAGGTGAGCGACGATGCCAACCTCGGCAGCGCCGCCAATGGCGTGGTGCTGCAAGGGGGCACGCTGCGCGTGACCGGCACCGGCTACACCGCCACGGACCGCGACCTTTCGGTGCTGCTCGACGGTGGCGTCGAGATATCCGATCCCCGCAACGCCTTCACGTGGAGCGGCAACGTCAGCGGTTCCGGCACCTTGCACAAGCTGGGCGTGGGCACGCTCGTGTTCGATCATGCCAATGCGTTCACCGGTCCGCTGATCGTCGAGTCCGGTACCTTGCGGGTGGGCGACAACGGCGCGATCGGCCCGGGGGCGCTCACCGTGCGCGACGGCGCCACGTTCGAAGCGGGCACCGATGGACTGGCCTTCGACAATGCGGTAGCCCTCGGCGGCCACGCCACGGTGGCCGTGAACGGCGACGACACCCTCACGCTCAACGGTGACCTGGCCGATGACACCGTGCCGGGTACGCTGGTGAAAACCGGCACCGGCACGCTCGCGCTCACGGCACGTGGCACGTATACGGGCGGCACCGAGGTCGAAGCGGGCACGCTCAGCCTGGCCGACGGTGGTGCGGCGGGTACGGGCACGGTGGCCCTGGACGACGGCAGCACGCTCGCGCTGGCGCAGCACGGCATGGTCGTCGCCAACGCGCTGACGGTGTCGGGCAGCGCCACCGTCGATGTGGACGACGAGGCGACGCTCACGGGCGACATCGCCGATGGCGCGTTGGACGGAAGCCTCACCAAGACGGGCGCCGGGATGCTCACGCTGACCGGCAACGCCGCATACTCGGGTATCACGACGATCGCCGACGGCACGCTGCGCGTTGGCGACGGTGGCACGCGTGGCACCTTGCCGTCCACCATCGTCAACCATGGCGAACTGGTGCTGGACCGTTCCGACGACGTGGGCTACGCGGGTTCGATGTCCGGCGACGGCACCTTCCGCAAGCTCGGTACCGGCGTGCTCCGTCTCACTGGCGACAGCGCGGCGTTCACCGGTGCATCGTTTATCGAAGGCGGCACCCTCCAGCTCGACGGATCGCTCGGCGGCAGCCTGGCGTTGGCCGAAGGCTCGATGCTCACCGGTACCGGCGCGGCCGGTTCGGTCACGTTCGCCGACGGCGCCGAACTTTCGCCGGGCGGTGCGGGCGCCATCGGCGCGCTCGCCTTCCACGGCGATCTCGCCATGGCGAGCGGCTCGCGCTACGTGGTGGACGTGAACGACGCGGGGCAGGGCGATCGTGTCACCGTGGGCGGCCAGGCGCATCTGGGTGGTGGCTCGGTGGTGAGCCTCGGCACGGGTGGAAACTGGCGCGCGAACACGACGTACACCATCCTGTCCGCCGCGGGCGGCGTGGACGGCCGTTTCGCCGACGTGTCCAACGACCTGGCCTTCCTCGAGCCGTCGCTGGGCTATACGGCCAACACGGTGGACCTGACGCTGAGCCGCAACGTCACGGCCTTCCCCGACGTGGCGGTCACGCGCAACCAGCGCGCGACCGCGGCGGGCGTGGAGTCGCTGGGCGAGGGCGTTCCGGTGTATGACGCGATCCTGGTCATGGACGCCCCCGGTGCGCGCCATGCGTTCGATGCCTTCTCGGGCGAGATCCACGCCAACCTGCGCGGTGCCATCGCCGACGACGACCGCTACCAGCGCGATGCGATCCGGCAGCATCTGCTGGCGCGTGACGACGCCGGCGCATGGGCATCGGCGTGGGGTCATTGGGGCGACCACGACGGCGACGGCAACGCATCGCGCCTGCGCGCGAACGGCAGCGGCGTGATGGTGGGTGCGGACACGGCTGTCGGTGGCGATACGCGCATCGGCATCGCTTTGGGCACGGGCCACGTGTCGGCCTCCGCGGGCCGGGACGATGCGCAGGGCGACACGCGCACCGCGGCGATCTACGGTGGCGGCGAGTACGGCAACGTGTCGTTGCAGGCTGGAGCGTTGTACAGCCATCGCGATATCGATACGCATCGCACGGTGGACGTCGACATGATCACGGGCCGTCTCGACGGCAGCCAGCGCGCGCGTTCCGCGCAGGCGTACGTCGAAGGGGCCTATGCCTTTCGCTTTGATCGCGGCTCGGTCGATCCGTTCCTCAACGTGGCGCGCCAGCAGTTGCGCACGAGTGCCCTGCACGAGCACGGCAACGCCGCGGCGCTGGACGTGATGGGCGAGAAGAGCGCGCAGACATTCGCGACGGTGGGTGTGCGCGGACGCTGGGATCTCTCCGCCCAGGGCGACGTCGGCCTCTTCGGCAGCGTGGGCTGGCAACACGCCTGGGGCGATACGAACGCCCTCAGCCGCCAGCGTTTCGCCGCGGGCGGGGATGCCTTCACGGTGGCGGGCACGCCGATCGCCGACGACGCGGGCGTGGCGACGTTCGGGTTGCGCTTCAGGCCGTGGGCGTCGGTGACGGTGGATGCCGCCTACGCGGGGCAGTTCGCGTCGCATGCGAAGGATCAGTCGGCACGGCTGAGCGTGGCCTGGGTCTTCTAAGCCCCGCTCCGCCGCGTTCGCTCCCACCCTTTCGGTCGAAACGTCGCTACCGAAGGGGTGGGAGCGGACCCTGTCCGCGAATGCGACGGGGCGATCGCTTCAAGGCAACTCGGGTGTCGTCCGTTCGAGGATCTTCATGGCCTCGGCGTTCTGCCGGGTCCACTCGGCAAGCGCCCGTTTGGACGTCGGTGCGCCATGCACCACCGCCGGCTGGCCGTCGACCGTGCTGACGACCTCGGTCACCGGTCGGGCGGCGTGGACGGCCGACGGCGTCACCGCTTCGGTGGCGCGCGCGTGCAGCGCCATCGTCCGCGCGTGCTCGATCTCGTGGATGTAGAAAACGTAGAGCATCGCCAGCGCCACGCCCATCACGCCCACCGCGGCGATCGCGGCGGCGATGTGGGAGCGGGGGCTCAGGCCGGTCTTCGACGGGCCCGGGAGGGACGACATCGCCCACGTGGGCAGCAGCGGCAGCTCGGGCGCCGGTTCGGCGACGGGCCCCAGCATGGCCCGCACGCCGCGTCCGTCGATGAGGCGGATATGGCGGAACTTCGCGGCGGCATCGATGGCCGCCTTGGTGAATTCCCCCGAGGTGATCACGATGGCGCCGGTGGCCGCCGCGGTATGCATCACGCCGATCAGTTCGTGCACGGCGTTGTGCGGCACCTGGAACGCGGTCCAGTGCTTGCACTGCACGAGGATGGTCTCCAGGTCGCGATGCAGCAGCAGGTCGATGCCGCCGTCGGTCTGATTGCCGCCCTCGCCGGTGCCGCGATGTTCCACGCGATAGCCCAGCTGGCGAAAGTGATCGGCGATGAGCCGCTCGAACGCCTGCCACGATACCCGGGTCAGCGCGTCTTCATAGCGGTGGCGAACGGGCTTGAAGCCGCTCATCGCGGCACGTCCCAGGTGCAAAACGACGCGTGGCGCCCATGAGCGCCCGATACGACTTCCATGGCTTTCCCCTGTCGCGATCCGGGTCCGGGCCGGATGCATCGCCGGACTATATCGGGTTTTTCGTAAGCTTCCGCTAGGAAAAATTCGGCTGGCCGAATATGGGCATCGTTGCGTCCCATAATGGGCGGGATCTTTCGCTACCGGGACATGGAATGAAACGTAAGCACCTATGGTGGATCGCCCTGGTCTTGCCGGGCATGGCCACGGCGGCGGGATTCGACTGCGGCAAGGCGTCTACCGCGGGGGAAAAGGCAGTTTGCGCATCGCCAGAACTCTCGGCGCTGGACGGCACCCTGTCCGACATGTTCCGTGCCGTGCTGAAGGCGAATCCCGGGCTCGCCGACGCCCTGCGCCTCGACCAGCGTCACTGGCTGGCGACGCGCGACGACACGGCATGGACGTTCTCGTCAGGCGCGGCCGGCGACACCTTGCCCAAGGTGCTCGCCGACCTGTACCGCCGACGCATCGACGTGCTGCGGGGCATCGACGGCAAGCCGTCGCCTCCCCTGGATGCGTTGAAGGCCGGCCTGGCGAAACGATCCGCGGGGGCGGACGACGTCCTGGACGCCCTGGCCAGGGAGGGTGTGCTCACCCTCGCCACCGATCGCCGCATCGACGATCCGAAGCGGCTTCCTTTCGAGCCCGATGCCGCCTTGCGCAAGGCGCTCGACGACGCGGGCGATCGCCTGGTGGACCGCGTGTTGCCCGGTTCGCCGGTGAGTTCGGTGTATTCGATCGGCGGCACGGCGTCGTGTTACGTCGAAGCGCCCTATCGCCTCGACGGCAAGCGCGCCGTTGCCATCGCCATGCCGCCGGTATGGGGTGATGGCGATTGCATGCTCCGGCATGCGTTGGTTCGCATCGGCGACGACGTGGCCGCATTGCGCATGGAGGCCACCGCGGCCGACGAGGTGACGCTGGCCGCCAGCCGCTGGGATGGCGGGCGGTTCGCGCCCGGTCAGACGTTGTCGCTGCGCTTCGATCACGCGTTGTCGCTGGAAGGGTCCGCGTGCGCGCCGGCCCGGTCGCCCTGCGACGACTTCGCCACGCAGGCGATGTCATGGGTGGCGCGCTACGACCTCCGCCCGCAGGCCGGCACCATCGACCGGCTGCCGAAAGGCGCCGACAAGGCGGACTACGAGGCGGCGGTCGCGGCGGCCCGCGCGAGCGGCGGCCTGCTCGACGGCAAGAACGGCGCCGGTTTCCCGGTACTCCCCGTCTTCGGTAGCCGCGTGGCATCCGGCAGGATGACCGGCTACGACAGCGAAGCCACCCCGTTCCCGCTGATGTTTCGCGGCGAGACGCTGATGGGCCTCATCGGCCACGGCCACGTCGGCTGGCGTACCAACGGCGACTGGATGGTGTCGGCGTGGCGCCTGAAGAACGGCGGGCTGGAGCCGGTCGCCTCGGCCTACGTCGAGGTCAAACGCGGGCGCCTGCTGTTCTCGTCCGTCGTACCTTCGGCACCGCGTGCGGAACATTGAGGGGCCGACGATGCAGACCTTTTCCACCGGCATGTCGAACATCACGCGCTGGACCGGCATGCTGGCCTTGCTGGTCTGCGTCGTCGCGATCGTGGTGATGGCGGGGCGCGTGACCGATACCGTCGCCGTGCCGTTGGCGGGATTGTTGCTGGTGATCCTGTCCATCACCTTTGCGCTGTCGCCGCTGCGGTACGAGATCCACGGGCATGAATTGGTGGTGCGCCGGCAGGTGGGACGCACCACGGCCGACCTGCGCGGGGCGAGCGTGTCGCGTGACGGCGAGGCGTTTCGTGGCCTGGTTCGCGTGTTCGGCAACGGCGGGTTTTTCGCCTTCCATGGCGTGTTCTATTCGCGGCGCCTGGGCTTCGTGCGGGTATATGCGCGCAACCGCGATCACGGGGTGGTGGTGACGTTGCGCAACGGGAAGACGTGGGTGTTGTCGCCGGATGAGCCCGATCGCATGGTGGCTGCCCTGCGTGTGGCTGCCGCTTCGTAGGATTCGCCGACACGGTCGGCTCCCACCCCTTCGGTAGCAAGCATGTCGTGGCCTGCCTACCGAAGGGGTGGGAGCCGATCGTATCGGCGAATCAAGGCTTGCGACGGCGCAGGGCGTAGCCGATGCCCAGGATCGCGAACCACACCGGGCTGGCGATCAGCGCCTGCCGCGTATCCGGCTGCAAGGACAGCAGCACCAGCACGAAGGCGAAGAACGCCAGGCATAGCCAGCACATGACCACGCCGCCGGGCATGCGGTAACGCGAGGCCGCGTGCAGCTCGGGACGCTTCTTCCGGTAGGCGATATAGGCGCACAGGATCAGCGACCAGACGAACATGAAGAGGATCGCCGACAACGTGGTCACCAGCGTGAACGCGGTGACCAGGTTCGGGATCAGGTACACGAGCATCGCGCCGCCGAGCAGGCATAGGCACGAAAAGAGCAGGCCGTTGGAGGGTACCGCCGCGCGCGACAGCCGCTTGAACGCGGCGGGCGCGTGGTCTTCCTCGGCCAGCCCGTACATCATGCGGCTGGTGGAAAAGATGCCGCTGTTGGCCGACGAGGTGGCCGAGGTGAGCACCACGAAGTTGATGAGGCTCGCCGCGGCCGGGATGCCGGCCAGCACGAACAGCTCCACGAAGGGGCTCTTGCCGGGCATCACCTGGCGCCACGGCGTCACCGACATGATCACGATCAGCGAGAACACGTAGAACAGGATGATGCGCACGGGGATCGAGTTGATCGCCTTGGGCAGGTTGCGCTCGGGGTCGGCGGTTTCCGCGGCCGTGGTGCCCACCAGTTCGATGCCCACGAAGGCGAACACGGCGATCTGGAAACCGGCGAAGAAGCCGCCCATGCCCATCGGGAAGAACCCGCCGTCGTTCCACAGGTTGGCCAGCGAGGCCACGTGCCCGTCGGGCGAGCGGAAGTGCCAGGCGATCATGCCGAAGCCGGTGACGATGAGCGCGCAGATCGCCACGATCTTGATCAGCGCGAACCAGAATTCCAGCTCGCCGAACAGGCGCACCGTGGTGAGGTTGAGGGTGAGCAGCAGGCCCACGCAGAGCAATGCGGGAATCCACGGCGCGAGTCCCGGAAACCAGAACTGGGCGTAGGACGCGATCGCGATCACGTCGGCGATGGCGGTGATGATCCAGCAGAACCAGTACGTCCAGCCGCAGAAGAAACCGGCCCAGGGGCCGAGCAGGTCGGTGGAGAAGTCGATGAACGACTTGTACTGGAGGTTGGAGAGCAGCAGCTCGCCCATCGCGCGCATCACGAAGAACAGCATGATGCCGATGATGAGGTACACCAGCAGGATGGATGGCCCGGCCAGGCTGATCGTCTTGCCCGATCCCATGAACAGGCCGGTGCCGATCGCGCCGCCGATGGCGATGAGCTGGAGATGGCGGTTGGAGAGGCTGCGCCGGAGGTGTTCGGCGGATTCCTGCGGGTGGGACATGGGCGGGCGCTTCCGTGGGACGTCGAAGCGGTGACCATACGGGGGGTGCACGGCTCCGGCAAGGGACAGCACGGGCGTGGCTTGCTAGGGTAGCCGCCAGGACCATGAGCACGTGGGGGGCACCATGATCGATCCCGTCGAGGAATCGTTGATCCGGGCTTACGTCGAGGCCTATAACCGCTTCGATATCGAGGGCATGCTCGCCACGCTGGCCGACGGCGTGCATTTCGAGCACCACGCCGGGGGAGCGTTGGCGGTGGCTACCGACGGCAAGGCCGAGTTCGAGAAGCTGGCGCGGGTGGGGGCGGCGATGTTCGCCTCGCGCAGGCAGACCCTCGTCTCGCTGGAAGAACAGGAGGGGCGGGTCGCCGCCACCCTCGATTTCCACGGGGAGATCGCCGAGGACATCCCCGAGGGACCGCGCGCGGGCACGGTGATCGAGATGCGGGGGACCTCGGCGTTCGGCTTCGACGACGGGCGGATCGCGCTGGTGATCGACCGGGCATGACGCTTCGCAGGCATCGCGGACCCTATCCACGATGCCTGCGAAGCGGGTGCGGTCAGAGCAGCTCGCGGAGGGTCGCCAGCAGGCTGCGGCGGTCGTACGGCTTGGCCAGGTACTTCATGCCCGCCGGGAGCCATGGGTGGTCCTCCCGGCGCTCACCCGAGGTGACCAGCACGCGGACATCGCTGTCCCAGTAGCGCATGGCCAGCTCCTGTCCGGTCACCTTGCCCGGCATGCGAATGTCGGTGAACAGTACGTGGGGCGTGTTCGAATCCAGCCACGCCGCCGCTTCGTCGCCGTTGCGGGCGGTATGGACCGCGTGTTCGCCCTCCAGGAGCATGGCGGTGAGTTCGCGGATGGCATCGTCGTCTTCGACGATGAGGATGGTGCGTTGGGTAGCCATGGTGGTCCGGGACGAGGGTGCGGCGAGGCTATTAAAAGCCGGCGCGTGAAGGTGGCGTCAATGCATGGAAGAGGGCGTCGGCGCTATTCCATTGCGCCACGACTGCCCGCATCATAACGACTTTTCGGGGGACGCCTATGTCAGAGCTGAGCCATCGCACCATCGACACCGTTCGTAACAACGAAGCCCAGCTCCTGGACCGCTGGTCGGCCAACCTGGAGTCGAGCGGTGCCACCCGCGACTCGCGCATCGGCAGCGCGGAGCTCGAATCGCAGACGCGCGAATTCCTCCGCCTGTTCGTGGCCGGGTCCGCCACCGGCGATGCCGCGTCGCTGGCAAGCAACGAATGGAGCGAGGCGCGAACGTTCCTCGAAAAGCTCTCGCGCAGCCGCGCGATACAGGGCTTCGACTCGCATCACACGGCCAACTTCATCTTCTCGCTGAAGCGACCGATGTTCGACCTGCTGCAAAAGGAGTATGCCAACGACGCGGCCGAGCTGGCCTCGCAGCTGTGGGCCGTCTCCGAACTGCTCGATGCGCTGGGCATGCACACCATCCGGGCGTTCCAGAAATCGCGTGAGGAAGTCATCGCCCGCCAGCAGGAAGAACTGCTCGAACTCTCCACCCCGGTGGTGAAGCTGTGGGACGGCGTGCTCGCGTTGCCGATGATCGGCACGCTGGATTCCCAGCGTACGCAGGTGGTGATGGAATCGCTGCTCCAGCGCATCGTCGAAACCGGTTCGGAAATCGCCATCATCGACATCACCGGCGTGCCCACCGTGGATACGCTGGTGGCGCAGCACCTGCTGAAGACGGTCACGGCCATCCGCCTGATGGGCGCCGACGCCATCATCAGCGGCGTGCGTCCGCAGATCGCGCAGACCATCGTGCACCTCGGGCTCGACCTGCAGGGCATCGTGACCAAGGCCAACCTCGCCGACGCGCTCGCGCTGGCGTTGAAGCGGTCGGGATTCACGGTGGGCAGGGCGAGCTGACGCCGTGGACCGCATCCCCATCCTGCGCATGGGCGAGTTCCTGCTCGTCACCATCCAGGTCGACATGCACGATCAGCTCGCGCTGACCCTGCAGGACGACCTCGCCGAAAAGATCACCCAGACCGGCGCGCGGGGCGTGCTGATCGACATTTCCGCGCTGGATATCGTCGACTCCTTCATCGGCCGCATGATCGCCACGATCTCGGGCCTGTCGAGGATCATGGACGCGCAGACGATGGTGGTCGGCATGCAACCCGCCGTGGCGATCACCCTCGTGGAGCTGGGCCTGACCTTGCCCGGCGTCAGCACCGCGCTCGACGTGGAGCGCGGCATGAAGCTGCTGCGCGAACGCGTGCACGCCGAATGAACGGGCCGGCCAGCGGTACGCATCCCGTCCGCACCGAGCAGGACGTCGTGCTCGCGCGCCAGCAGGTCCGCAAACTCGCCGTCGCGTGCGGACTGCGCCTCGTCGACCAGACCAAACTCGTGACCGCCGCCAGCGAGCTGGCGCGCAACACCGTCATCTACGGCGGTGGCGGCGACATGGACTGGGAAACCCTGGAAGACGGTGTGCGGAAGGGCCTGCGCCTGGTGTTCCGCGACGAAGGCCCGGGCATTTCCGACATGAAGCTGGCGATGACCGACGGCTGGACCTCCGGCGGCGGCCTGGGCCTGGGCCTCACCGGCGCGCGGCGCCTGGTCGACGAGTTCTCCCTGGAGAGCGCGCCCGGCTCGGGCACCCGCGTGACGATCTGCAAATGGACCTGATCGTCGCCGGCCAGCCGACCCTCATCGTGCCCGTCGAGGACGCCACCCAAATCGGCCAGGCGCGGCGCACGGCGACGAAGGCGGCCCAGGACGCCGGCTTCGACGAGGCCGATACGGGACGCGTGGCGCTGGTCACCACCGAACTGTCGACCAACGTGCTGCGCCATGCGGGGCGCGGCGAAATCCACGTCGCCATCGTGCCCGGACGGGACACGCGGGGCGTACAGGTGATCGCCGTGGACCGCGGCCCCGGATTCGACCTCGCCGTTTGCCTGGCCGACGGCCATTCCACCGCCGGTTCGCGCGGCGAGGGCCTGGGTGCGATCCGGCGCCAGTCGCAGGTGATGGACGCCCATGCCGATCACCGGGGTTCGGTCGTGCTGTCGCGCATGTATCCGCGTGGCGCGGCCCAGGCGGACATCCGCTTCGGTGCCACGCAGCAGGGGCTCGCGGGTGAGCCGATCTGCGGCGACGGCTGGGCCATGGCGCTGTCGGGCTCCGCCCTGGGCGTGCTGCTGGTGGACGGCCTGGGCCACGGACCCGCGGCGTATCGGGCCGCGGCCGCGTGCGTGGAGGCCTACGTGGCCGGCCACGACGGCGATCCCGTCGACGTGATGGTCCGGCTCAACGCCGCCATGTCGGGCACGCGGGGCGGTGCCGTCGCGGTGGTCCGGCATGCCGGCGGGACGCTGCGTTACTGCGGCGTGGGCAACATCGCCGGCAGCCTGGTGTCCGCCGACGCCTCGCGCGGCCTCGCCTCGCATCCGGGCATCATGGGCATGGCGACGCGCCGCATGCAGGCCTTCGATTTCCCCGGGACGACGGGCAAGCTGCTGGTGATGCACAGCGACGGGCTGCAATCGCGCTGGAGCCTGCGTGACTACCCCGGCCTGGCCAACCGCCATCCGGCCGTGATCACGTCGGTGCTGTATCGTGACTTCGATCGGGGCCGTGACGACGTCACGGTGTTCGCCATCTCGCTGGAGGATCGCGCATGAGCGACAGCGACGCCCTTCGTGCCGAAATCGATGCCCTGCGAGCGGAACTGGACGAAACCAACCAGGGCGTGCTCGCGCTCTACGCCGAACTGGACAACCAGGCCGAGCAGCTGCGCCAGGCGTCGGAGCTGAAAAGCCGCTTCCTGTCGTACATGAGCCATGAGTTCCGCACGCCGCTGGGCTCGATCCTCAGCATGACGCGCCTGCTCACCGATGGCCTGGACGGCGCGCTCAACGTCGAGCAGCACAAGCAGGTGGATTTCATCGCCGGCGCCGCGCGCGAGCTGAGCGACATGGTGGACGACCTTCTCGACCTGGCCAAGATCGAGGCGGGGCGCATCACCATCTCGCCGGAATGGTTCGAGCTGATGGACCTGTTCTCCGCGTTGCGCGGCATGTTCCGTCCCATCGTCGAATCGAGCCAGACCGACCTCATCTTCGAAGAGCCGCGGAACATGCCCCGGCTCTACACCGACGACAAGAAACTCGCGCAGATCCTGCGCAACTACATTTCCAATGCGCTGAAATTCACGCCGCGCGGCGAGGTGCGCGTGTCGGCAACGATGGAAGGCGCCGACCGCGTGCGTTTCTCGGTCAAGGACACCGGCATCGGCATCCCCGCCGAATTGCACGAGATGCTTTTCGACGACTTCACCCAGGTCGACTCGCCGCTGCAGAAACGCGTGCGCGGCACGGGGCTGGGGCTTTCGTTGTGCCGCCAGTTCGCGCACCTGCTCGGTGGCGAGGTGGGCATGGTCAGCCGCATCGGCGAGGGCTCCACGTTTCACGTGGTGTTGCCGTTGACGCTCGCCGTGGCGGAGGTAGCCGATGCCGGCGAGTAAGCGACTCCTGATCGTCGACGACAACGCCGCCACGCGATACGCCATGCGCCGCACCATGGAGCGCCATGGCTATGAGGTGCTGGAAGCGGGCACCGGGACCGAAGGCCTCGAGACGCTTGCCGAAAACGATGTCGCCGCGCTGATCCTCGACGTGAACCTGCCGGACATGAGCGGCTTCGACGTGGTGCGCCGCCTGCGCGAGATGCCGCGCACGCAGTTGTTGCCGGTGGTGCACGTGTCGGCCGCTTCCATCGATACCGGCGATCTCATCACCGGCCTGGATAACGGCGCCGACGCGTACCTCATCCACCCCGTGGATCCCGACGTGCTGCTGGCGACCATGCGCACGCTGTTGCGCGTGCGCACCACCGAAGACGCGTTGCGCGAAGCCGAAGCCCGCTTTCGCGACATCTTCCTCAACATCGCCGCCCCGATCGCCGTGGTCGACGGAGACCTCGCGGTACGCGAAGCCAACGATGCGTTTCGGCGCCTCGTGGGGCAGGCCGGTTGCGACGAGTCGTTGCCCGCCTGTTTCGGCGAGGGCCAGGACGACCTGCTGGCGCGGATGAGCGAGGCGGTGCGCGCCCGGCAGCGTTGGCATGGCGTCCTGCTGATGCACACGGTGCAGGGGCCGCGGGAAACCGAATGGCGCGTCACGCCCTACCGCGAGGGCGCCGGACTGGTTTTCGTCGAAGACGTGACCGAGCAGCGCCGCCGCGAACGCGACCACCTCCAGCGCATCGATTCCGCCCATACCCAGCTGGCGCTCGCGGAATCGCAGCTGGTGCAGGCGCAGAAGATGGATGCGCTGGGCAAGCTCACCGGCGGCATCGCGCACGACTTCAACAACCTGCTCACCAGCATCATCACCGGCATCGACCTGGTGAACCGGCAGATCGAAAGCGGCCATCCCGAGCGCGTGCAGCGCTTCGTCGACGCGGCGCTGGGCTCGGCCCGTCGCGCGGCCGCGCTCACGCATCGGCTGCTGGCCTTCGCCCGCCAGCAACCGCTGGACACGCGACCGACCGACATCAACGACCGGGTGCGTTCGCTCGAAGACATGCTTCGCCGCACCCTGGGCGAACATATCGAGCTGCACCTGGACCTTTCCGTCGATCCCGCCGTGGCCAGCGTGGACGTCAACCAGCTCGAGAACGCGGTGATCAACCTCGTGATCAACGCGCGTGACGCCATGCCGAATGGCGGTCGCATCGGGGTAAAGACGGCCACCGTGAGTGTCAGCCACGACGACGAGCTGGCCGACGGTGAGTACGTGATGCTGACGGTATCCGACAACGGCGAGGGCATTCCACCCGACGTCCTGGGCAAGGTGTTCGAGCCGTTCTTCACCACCAAGCCGCTCGGCCAGGGCACGGGCCTGGGCCTGTCGATGATCTACGGCTTCGCGCGGCAGTCCGGCGGCCAGGCGCGCATCTGCAGCACGCCGGGCGAGGGCACCCATGTGTCGTTGCTGCTGCCGGCCAGCGAGGCGCCGGTGGCGGAGGTCGAAGCGATCAGGGAAACGGTGGAAGGCGGTCGCGGCGAACGCATCCTCCTCGTGGAAGACACCGACGCGCTACGCATGATGACCACCGAAGTGCTGCGTGGGGCGGGCTACGAATGCATCGCCACGGCGGATGCCGAGGAGGCCTTGCGCCTCGTGCGCGGCGACGAGACGTTCCATCTGATGCTGACCGATATCGGCATGCCCGGCATGAACGGTCGCGAGCTCGCCGAGGTGGTGCGCGCGTGGCGTCCGACCTTGCCGGTTCTGTTCATGACCGGCTACGCGGAGAATGCCGTGGAGCGCTCACGGTTCCTGGGGCAGGGCATGGACATGATCGTGAAGCCGTTCGAGATCGACATGCTGTTGGGGCGCGTGCGGCGGATGTTGGGGTAGAGCCGCATGACCGCCCGGCGAAAACCGGGCTCGCGGCGCTGGGTTCCTGCGTGCGCAGGAACGACGGTGTCCTGTAGACCGTCGCTTCTGCGCATGCAGAAGCCCGGTGCGATGCCATCGGTTTTCGCGTCGCCCCCACATACCATCCACTAACGAAGGCGCACGGTCGGGCATCCCCTCGCCAAGGAGCCCGTGCCATGTCCGACACCCACCAGCCTTCCCGTCGCCGCGTCCTCCAGGGCGCGACGCTCGCCGCCGCGGCCCTTGCCTCGCCGGGCATGGTCTTCGCCGCGGCCACGTCGCAGCCCGGCAAAGGGCTGAGCGACCCGCGCGAGGGTTACCCGAAGCCGCCGTTCGCCGCCCAGAACCAGCCATGGCCCGGGTTGGCGGGCAAGATGAACCCGCGCCCCGACCACGGCGAAACCAGCTACAAGGGCAGCGGCCGCCTGGCCGGGCGCAAGGCGTTGATCACCGGCGGCGATTCGGGCATCGGTCGCGCGGTGGCCATCGCCTATGCGCGCGAAGGCGCCGACGTGGCGATCAGCTACCTGCCCGACGAAGAGCCGGATGCGCGCGAGGTGATCGAGCTGATCCGCAAGGCCGGACGCAAGGGCGTGGCGCTGCCCGGCGACATCCGCGACGAGGCCTGGTGCGGTCAGCTGGTGCAGAAGGCCGTGGAGGCGCTGGGCGGCCTCGACATCCTGGTGAACAACGCCGGCCGCCAGCACAGTTTCGATTCGATCCTCGACATCAGCACCGAATACTTCGACTGGACGGTGAAGACCAATCTCTACGCGATGTTCTGGATCACCAAGGCGGCCATTCCGCACATGCCGCCGGGTTCGGCCATCGTGAATACCGCCTCGGTCAACGCGTACAACCCTTCGGCCAACCTGCTCGACTACGCGATGACCAAGGGCGGCATCATGATCTTCACCAAGGGCCTCGCCAAGCAGATGGCGAAGAAGGGCATCCGCGTGAACGGCGTGGCGCCGGGGCCGTACTGGACGCCGTTGCAGGTGTCGGGCGGGCAGACCGAGGAGAACCTGAAGAAGTTCGGCGCGGACTCCCCGATGGGACGCCCGGGCCAGCCCGCCGAGATCGCGCCGGTATACGTGCACCTGGCCTCGGTCGAAGCCAGTTACGAGTCGGGACAGATCATCGGGGCGTCGGGCGGTACAGGCGTGCCGTGATCGCGTCTACCCTGCCAAAAAGGCCGATATCCACCCCCGTCGCCAACCCCTATCATGCGCGCACCGACAGGATGGGGATGGGGGATGGATCAGGTCATGGGAGATGCGCCCGGCGAAGGCTTCGCCGCGGCGATGGACGACCTGCGTGAGTTCGGTCGCCTGGAGCGCGATGCGCAACTGGGCGATGCCTCGGCGCAATGCCTCGTGGGAGAAGCCTATTTCGACGGCACGCGGGTCGCCCGCGATCGCCAGCGCTCGGCCCACTGGTTCCGCCGGGCCGCCGAACAGGGACACCTGGACGGCCAATGCCGCCTCGCCTTCCATTACGCCGAAGGCGACGGCGTGGCGCGCGACTTCGCCGAAGCCGTGGCCTGGTACCGCAAGGCGGCGGATGCCGGCCACCTGGAATCGCAGTGCGCGCTGGGTACGCATTACGCGCGCGGCCAGGGCGTGGATGCCAGCCGCGAACAGGCGTTGCACTGGTGGGGCATGGCGGCCGACCGGGGCCACGTGCAGGCCTGCGTGAACATGGGCGTGTCGTATTACTTCGGTCGCGGCGTGGCGCGCGATGCCGAGATGGCGTTCGCGTTCTACAGCAAGGCGGTGGAGCGGGGCGATCCCGCGTCGCGCGGTTACGGCGATGCCCTGTGCAGCGTGGCTCACATGTATTGCGACGGCATCGGCGTGGCGCGCAGCGCGCGCCTGGGGGCAATGCATTACCAGCGCGCCGCGGAAATGGGAAACGTCAGCGCCCGGTTCGCCCTGGGCAAGATGTTCATGGAGGGTAGCGGCGGCTTGCCCGTGGATCGCGCGCAGGCGCGGCACTGGTTATCGCTGGCGGCGGAGCAGGGCGACGACGAGGCCCGCCGCCGCTTGCTGGCGCTCGACGCGATGCCCGCGGAAGCGCCGGCCCATCTCGGGCCGCAGGATCCTGCGGCCCAATACGAACTCGGACAGCGCCTGGCGATGGGTGACGGCGTGCCACGCAACGATCCGGAGGCGGTGCGCTGGCTGACGTCGGCGGCCGGGGCCGGGCATGCGAACGCCCAGCACCTGCTGGCGCAGATGATCCAGGGCGCCCGGGGCGTGCCGTGCGACATGAAGGAGGTGGTGCGCCTGTACCGCCTGGCCGCGAACCAGGACCACGCGGATGCCCAGTACGAGCTCGGCCAGCTGTGCGAGCGCGGCGACGGTGTGCCGAAGGACATGCCAATGGCTCGCGCGTGGTATCGCAAGGCGGCGTCGAAGGGGCACCTGAAAGCCATGCGACGGCTCGAGCCAAGGCCGTGGTGGAAACGACGGTAGGTCGCGCTCCGTCGGTTCGCCGATACGATCGGCTCCCACCCCTTCGGTAGGTAGCTTTCCGTCATCTCCCACCCCTTCGACAGCAAACTTTCGCCAATCTTTCTACCGGAAGGGTGGGAGCCGATCGTATCGGCGAAAAGCCCCCGATGCAGCATCCCACCATGACTTCCGGCGCTTCTCGCCGGAGCGGCCCCGGCGGACCATCGCGGAACGATCATCCCCGGGGCAACCATCCAATGCGTACCACACTCGTTCGCGCGATCGCCTTCGCGCTTGCCGGCCTCTCCACGGCCGCCTTTGCCGCGCCCGTGCCGAAGGCTCCCGTCGAGGCCACCACCCAGTTGCCGCGCGGCGCCTATCCCACGCACTACGACGTGTCGATCGTGCCGCACGCCGACAAGCTCGCCTTCGACGGCAAGGTGTCGATCGACATCGAGGTGACCAAGCCCACCGCGTCGATCGTGCTCAACGCCATCGACATGACCTTCGCCAAGGTCTCGCTCGCGCCGACGAAGGGCAAGGCCGCGTTCGCCGCGCCCAAGGTGGCCGTGGATGCCAAGGCGCAGACCGTCACCTTCACCTTCGACCACGCGATCCCGGCCGGCGCGTATCGCCTGTCGATGGATTACACGGGCAAGATCGGCACCCAGGCCAACGGCCTGTTCGCCATCGACTACGACACCGAGCACGACGGCAAGAAGCGCGCGCTCTACACGCAGTTCGAAAACTCCGATGCGCGCCGCTTCGTTCCCTCCTGGGACGAGCCGGCCTACAAGGCGACCTTCACCGTCGATGCCACCGTGCCGTCGGGCCAGATGGCGGTGAACAACATGCCGGTCGCGTCGAAGAAAGACCTGGGCAACGGCCTGACCAAGGTGACCTTCAAGACCACGCCGAAGATGTCCACCTACCTGCTGTTCTTCGGCCTGGGCGATTTCGAGCGCGCCACCACCACGTCGGAGGGCGTGGAAATCGGCGTGATCACGCAGAAAGGCAAGGTCTCGCAGGCCCAGTTCACCCTCGACAGCGGCAAGGCGGTACTGAAGGAGTACAACGACTACTTCGGCGTGCCGTACCCGCTGCCCAAGCTCGACAACATCGCGTCGCCGGGCCAGAGCCAGTTCTTCGCGGCGATGGAGAACTGGGGCGCGATCTACACCTTCGAATACGCGCTGCTGCTCGATCCGTCGTTCTCCACCGTGGGCGACAAGCAGGAAGTGTTCAACACGGCGGCGCACGAGATGGCGCACCAGTGGTTCGGCGATCTGGTGACGATGAGCTGGTGGGACGACCTGTGGCTCAACGAAGGCTTTGCCTCGTGGCTGGCCTCGCGCACCACCCAGCGCCTGCATCCGGAATGGCATACCGAACTGGACGCCGTGGGCATCCGCGAAAGCGCCATGGGCCAGGATTCGGTGGTCACCACCCATCCGGTGGTGCAGCACGTGGAAACCGTCGAGCAGGCCAGCCAGGCCTTCGACAACATCACCTACTCCAAGGGCGAATCGGTCATCCGCATGCTCGAGGCCTACGTGGGCCCGGATACGTGGCGCGCGGGCGTGCAGCGCTACATCAAGGCGCACGCGTACTCGAACACGAAGTCGGACGACCTGTGGAAGGAAGTCGACGCCGCCGCCGGCAAGCCGGTGAGCACCATCGCACACGATTTCACCTTGCAGCCGGGCATTCCGCTCGTGCACGTGGATTCTGTGTCGTGCGCGAACGGCAGCACCACGATCAAGCTCACCCAGGGCGAATTCACCCGCGATCGCCCGGGCAAGACGCCGTTGCGCTGGCACGTGCCCGTGATCGCCAAGACGCTCGACGGCAAGCCCTCCTCGACGCTGCTGGACGGCCAGGGCACGATGACGCTGGCCGGTTGCGGCCCGGTGCTGGTCAACGCCGGCCAGAGCGCCTACTACCGCACCTCGTACGGCACCGAGCAGTTCAAGGCCTTGCAGGGCAGCTTCGGCAAGCTCGCGCCGATCGACCAGCTCGGCCTCTTCGCCGATACCTGGGCGCTGGGCATGGCGGGCCTGCAGCCGGCGTCCGACGTGCTCGACCTGGTGAAGGCTACCCCGAAGGATGCCTCGCCGGTCCTGTGGGAGAGCGTGGCGAGCGACCTGTCCGGCCTGGACTCGTACTACGACGGTGACGCGGCCCGGCAGGCCGCATTGCGCAAGTACGCGGTCTCGCGCCTGTCGCCGAAGCTCGACGAGATCGGCTGGACGGCGAAGGCCGACGAGCCCTCCACGGTGGCGTTGCTGCGCTCGCACCTGATCGGCGCCCTGGGCACGATGGGCGACCCGAAGGTGATCGCCGAAGCACGTCGCCTCTACGCCGCCGACAAGATGCCCGCCGAGCTGAAGAAGGTCATCCTGGGTGTGGTGGCGTACAACGCCGATGCCGCCACCTGGGACAAGATGCACGCGCAGGCCAAGGCCGAAAAGACGCCGCTGGTGAAGGATCGCCTCTACCTGCTGCTCGGCGTGGCGAAGGACGACGCCCTCGCCAAGCGCGCGCTCGACCTGGCGCTTACCGATGAACCGGGAGCCACCAACAGCTCGCAGATCATTTCGGCCGTGTCGGCGCACCATCCCGAAATGGCGTTCGAGTTCGCCACGGCGCACAAGGATAAGGTCGATACCTTCGTCGATTCCACCTCGTCGGCGCGTTACTACCCGATGCTGGCGCGCAATTCGGTGGATGAGGGCACGATCGCCAAGATCGATGCGTTCGCGCAGAAGAACATCGCGGCGACGTCGCGCCGCGTGGCCGACAGCGTGGTGGCGGGCATCAAGTACCGCATCCAGGTGCGCAAGGAGCGCCTGCCCGCCGTGGATGCGTGGTTGAAGGCCAACGGCTGATCGTGAGGGATGAAAAAAACCCGCCGGCCTCTGGGCCGGCGGGTTTTTTGTGTCGTGAAACGCCGCATCACTGCTTTCGCGAAGACCGGTCGCATCGCGCTGGGCTCCTGCGTGCGCAGGAGCGACGACCTGCAAGTTCATGGCTCGTCGTTCCTGCGTACGCAGGAACCCAGCGCCGTGAGCGAGGTTTTCGCGACGCGGCTGCTACGGTTTTTAGAACCGCTCCAGCACGCCCGCGATCGTCGCCGTCATGAAGGTGGCGATCGAACCGCCCAGCACGGCACGCAAACCCAGGCGGGCGAGGTCGCCGCGACGGTTCGGCGCCAGGCCGCCGATACCGCCGATCTGGATCGCGATGGACGAGAAGTTGGCGAAGCCGCACAGCGCATACGTGGCGATGAGACGGCTCTCCGGGAGCAGGTCGGGCAGGTGGCGGGCGAGGTCGGCGTAGGCCACGAATTCGTTGATCACCACCTTCTGGCCGATGAAGCTGCCGACCAGGGTCGCGTCCTGCCAGGGCACGCCGATCAGCCACGCGATGGGCGCGAGGACCCAGCCGAAGATGGTTTCCAGGCTGAGCGCCACGGGGTGGCCGGCATGCGCGGTCAGCCACGCGTTGATGCCGTGCTCGCCGCCGATCGTGCCCACCCACTGCACGGGGCCGTTGATCAGCGCGATGAGGGCGATGAAGGCCAGCAGCATGGCGCCCACGTTCATGGCCAGCTTCAGGCCGTCGCCCGCGCCGGTGGCGGCGGCGTCGATGACGTTGGCGGTGGTCTTCTCCACCTCGATCTTCACGGTGCCGCGGGTGAGCGGCTCCTGCGTTTCGGGCACGAGGATCTTCGCCAACACCATGGTGGCCGGGGCGGCCATCACGCTCGCGGTGAGCAGGTGCTTGGCGTAGAACATGCGCTGCGCCGGATCGTCGCCGCCGAGCATGGCCACGTAGGCGGCCATCACCGAGCCGGCGATGTGCGCCATGCCGCCGATCATGACGGTCATCAGTTCGGCCTGGGTCATGCGCTCGATGTAGGGCTTGATGGTGAGCGGCGCCTCGGTCTGGCCGATGAACACGCTGGCGCAGACGCTGGTGGTTTCGGCGCCGGATACGCGCATCACCTTGGTGATCACCCAGGCCATGCCCTTGACGATCTGCTGCATCACGCCCAGGTGGTAGAGCACGCCGGTGAGGGCGGCGAAGAACACGATGGTGGGCAGCACCTTCACGGCGAAGATCACGCCGAACTTCGAGCTGTCCAGCAGGCTGCCGAAGATGAAGCGCGAACCGACGTCCACGTAGTCGAGCAGGCGCACGAAGCCGGTGGCGATGGCATCGAACACGTCGCGGCCCAGCGGCACCTTCAGCACGATGGCGGCGAAGACGATCTGCAGGCTGATGCCGGTGGCGACGAGTTTCCAGTCGACCACGCGCTTGTTGTTGGAAAAGCAGAAGGCGATGGCGACGAGTACCGCCAAACCGAACAGGCCAAACAGAACGTGGCCCAGAAGACCCAGCATCGTGACTTACCCCTTGCGAAGGCCGGGGAAAGCCCCGAGACCGCTTTGAAAATCGGGAGGTTACGGGAGAGGGGTCTGGGGAGCAAGGCGCAGCGCTGCATAAACCCCATGGACCGGGCCCGTGGGCCCCGGCCTGGGCCGGCCCATACCGGGGGTCGAGGGAGCGGCTCGTCGCACCGGCGCAGGCCGGTGCCTACCGCCTTGCGCGTGCAAAACCGAAAGAGCCTAATCGGCTTTTACACTTCCGCCCCGACCGCCATGCACCTCTTCCTCACCATCGCCGTCGTGCAGATCGTCGCTCTCGCCACCCCGGGCCCGGATTTCTTCTTCGTGTCACAGCTGGCCGCCAGCCGCTCGCGTCACGAGGCCGTCGCGGGCGTGGTCGGCATCGCGCTGGGCGTGGCCGTGTGGGCGGCGCTGGCCTTGCTCGGCCTGCAATTGCTGCTACTCCGGCTGGCCTGGCTGGAGCGCGGTATCGCGATAGCCGGCGGCCTCTACCTATGCTGGATGGGCCTGCAGATGCTCCGAGCCGCGTGGAAGGCCGATCCGGATGCCGACGTGCCGGTCGTGGACGTGGGCGATTCCAGCCCCGGCCGCGCGTTGCTGCGAGGACTGGCCACGAACCTCGCCAACCCCAAGGCGGCGATCTACTTCGCTTCGATCTTCTCGGCGTTCCTGGGCGACGGCGTGACGCCATCGGCCCGCTGGGGCCTGTGGGCGCTGGTCACCGCCGAAACCGCGCTGTGGTTCGGGCTGGTCGCGGCCATCTTCGCCCTGCCGGCCATGCGCCGGGGCTACGTGCGCGCCAGCCGCTGGATCGACGGCGGGGCCGGGGCGATCTTGACCCTGTTCGGCCTCCACCTGATCTTCGGTCGTCGCGCCTAGCCCCTCTCGAGATTCCGCCCGACGTGCGAGAGGCCGGCGGCGAACCGGGTCATGTCGGGCTGGCTCATGCCGCGGAGCGCATCGGTGGCCACCTCGGCCACGAGCACCCGCACGCGTTCGGCCATCCGCTTGCCCACCGGGGTAAGCGCGATATCCACCAGGCGGCGGTCGTTGGTATTGCGGTTGCGGGCCATCAGGCCGCGTTCGATGCCGGCGTCCACGGCGTGGGTCACCGTGCTGGCGTTGACGCCGCAGGCCATCGCCAGTTCGGTGGAGATCATGCTGTGCCGGCTGGTGAGCAGGAGCAGCATCTCGCCTTGCAGGGCGGTGATGCCGAACTCGCGCTGGGCGCGGCGGCCCACCGCGTCCCGCAGGCGGGAACCGGCCAGCATGAGGTCACGGCCCAGCGCCAGGGCGGCGGGCGGATGGGTGTCGCGGTCGACCATGATCGGGCCGTGCTCGAAAGCGTGGCGTTCCGCCACGGGATGGGAAGAAGCGCTCGGCATCGTCGATCAATCCGCCGTGCGGCGCCAGGCACCCGGGGGGAGGCCTACCGTGCGGGTAAACACGCGGGTGAAGTGGCTCTGTTCGGCGAAGCCGCAGGCCAGCGCCACGTCGGCCAGCGACATGTCGCTGGAACGCAGGAGGGCCTGCGCCCGTTCGATACGGCGATCGAGCAGCCAGCGGTGCGGCGGCTTGCCCATGCTGCGGCGGAACGCGCGGGAGAAATGATTGACCGACAGGCCGCAGGCGTCGGCCACGGCCGAGACGGGAAAGGACTGGTCGAGGCGTTCTTCCATGTAGGCCACCGCGCGGCGCTCCTGCCAACTCGCCAGTCCGCCACGGGTGATGACGGGGTCCACCGGTGCCGGCGTGCCCGGCACGATGGCGCGAAGGGCGAGGGCGACATGGGCGACCAGGGGCGTGTTGGGCGTGTCCGTGCGCAGGCTGTCGTAGAGGATGCTGGCGAGCGAGCGAACGGCCGACGGCTGCTCGCCGGTACACGGGTCGCCGGCGCAGTGGCGGCGGAACAGGATGCCGCCGGCGCCCTCGGCATCGGCGGCGCGCGCGGCACGGTAGACGAGCAGGAGGTCGTTGTTCGCGTCGTCGAGCACGATCTCGGTGAGGGCGGCGCGGCCGCGCAGGTTTTCCAGGAGGTTTTCGGCGCCGGGCCGGTCGCCCGGTTCGAGCGCGGCGGAGCGTTGGCCGAGGTCGACGATGACGGTGGCGGGACGGCGTTCGGACGTGCGGAGTGCGGCATCGAGGCGGTACATCGGCCGATCCTCTCGTGGGCTAAGGGGGAGGATCGAAGCATTGCGGATGCAAGGATCGTCACCTACCCCCGAAAGGGTGAGGGCATGCGCCCCTTTGCGTGACCCAGCGCACGCCTCTAGCGGATTCGTGACGTGCTACGCAGTTCTTCGAGGATATCCGGGCCGCGTACGTCGATATGGTCGAGGTTGTCGACGTAGAACCGCACGAAGGGCGCTTGCGCGTCTTTCGGCATCCAGGGTTTGGCCCAGGCGAACACCACGCAGCGGCCGCCCTCGGCGATGAGTTTGTCGAGGCGCGCCCGCAACAGCTTGCGGACGGCGTAGGCCTCGATGTCCCGCGCGGTCAACGTCACCGTGGGGTGCAATTCGGCGTCGTCGTGGCGGAAGGCGCGGGAGAACCGCAGGTAGTAGCCGCCTTCTTTCGTGGCGCGGATGGAGGCGGTGCCCCACCAGATCGCGCGCGTCGAGGTCAGCTCGGTCACTTTCTGCCGGTAGACGTTGCGGAACAGCGTGGCATAGGTCTGCGTTTCGCCGCCGATCTCCACGGTGGCCTCGTCGAGGTCATCGTCGCGGCGATGTTCGAGAAACTTTTGCACGAGCGAGGAGAGTCGATAGAAATGGCTGGCGCGCGGAGCGGATGTTTCGCCGCGGGCACCTGCCTGCGCCGACGCGACGCTTCGCTTTACGTCGAGGGGGCTGCCCGCCGGCGGGGTATCCGGTTTTCGCGCGCGGAAGTGGTCCCCGGGTCGCTCGGCCTCGAAGACGTCGGGCCGTTTCTCCCTTGGCGCGTGGCCCTTGCCGTGGGCCACTTCGCATTCCGGCGCGTGGTCTTCCAGGCGGCGGGAGCGGAAATAGGGGCGAATGCGCAGGTTCTGCTCGGGCTTGTCGAGGCAGGCGCAGATCAGGCGCGCGGTGCAATCCGTTCCCGTGCAAAGAAACGTGGCGTGGGCATCGAGCAGGTCTGCCCAATAAAGCTCATAGGCCCGCTCGGCGGTGAGCCGCTCGTCGCGTTCGGGTTGGATCGCCTCGTCGATCATGGATGTCCTGATTGTCGAACACAGCGTTCACCTGCGTGCACGAAGCCGTGTCGCGCGAGCAGGCATAGTATCGGCATCTTCCCGCCGCGATACCCAGGAGACGAACGATGGCTAAGGTGCTGGTGCTTTATTACTCCTCGTACGGTCACATCGCGAAGATGGCCGAGGCCCAGGCGCAAGGCGCCCGTGACGCGGGTGCGCAGGTGGACATCAAGCGGGTCGCGGAGACGGCGCCGCCCGAGGTGGCCGCCGGATTCGTCACCGATCATGCGCATCCGGAAGCCAAGGTCGACGACCTGGCCGGGTACGACGCCATCATCGTCGGCGCGCCCACGCGCTACGGCCGCATGCCGTCGCAGATGGCGTCATTCCTCGACCAGACCGGGGGCTTGTGGATGAAGGGTGCCCTCAACGGCAAGGTCGGCGGCGCCTTCACCTCCACGGCCAGCCAGCACGGCGGCCAGGAAACCACGCTGTTTTCCATCATCACCAACCTGATGCACCTGGGCCTGATCCCGGTCGGCCTGCCGTATTCCTTCCAGGCCCAGATGGGCGTGGACGAGGTGAAGGGCGGCAGCCCGTACGGCGCCACCACCATCGCCGACGGCAACGGCTCGCGCCAGCCCAGCGAGACGGAGCTGGCCGGTGCGCGATTCCAGGGCAAGCACATCGCCGAGATCGCGACCAAGCTCTTCGGCTAAACGCGCGCTGGAGCACAAAAAGCCGATGGCCGGCCGTGCCCGTCGCACGGTCGGCCATCGGCTTTGCTACGCTCCGCGCCCATGATCCTTCCTCTCTTCCTACTGCTCCTCGTCGCCGGTCTGCTCCTGCTGTGGCGCCGCCGACGCCGGTCCGGCACGGTCCTCACGGTGCTCGCCCTGGCCTGGTTGGAGTTCGCCGGTTGCGGTCCGCTCACCGGCATGCTGCTGGCCAACCTGCAATCGGGGTTTGCGCCCGACGTGGCCCATTGGGGCCAGCGCAACGCGATCATCCTGCTCGGCGCGGGCACGGTGCGCACGGGCGCGGGGGCCATCGAGCCCAGTCTCTACGCGAACGGCCGCATCCTCGAAGCGGCGCAGCTCTATCGCTCATGCAAGGCCACCGGCGCCGACTGCAAGGTAGAGGTGAGCGGCGGCGACGCGATGAAGCTCAAGAAGGCCGAGGCCGACGTCTACGCCGTGACGCTCGATCGGCTGGGCGTGCCCAGGCAGGACATGATCCTCGAGTCGCGCAGCATGAACACCTTCCAGAACGCGCAGTTCAGCCGGCCGCTGCTGGCGGCCTACGGCGCGGACAAGGTGGTGCTGGTGTCCTCGGCGGTGCACCTGAAGCGGTCGGTGCTGTACTTCTCGCATTTCGGCATCCGCGCCGAACCGGTGCGCGGCGATTACGTGACGGCCCGCTACGACTGGCTGCCGTCGTCGGAGAACATCTTCTTCGCCGATTTCGCCCTCCACGAATACGTGGGCGTGGCCCGTTACCACCTCTATAACGCGTTGGGCTGGAACGTCCCCAAGGTTCCTGAAGATTCCCCAACCGTACAGACACCTACGTAACAATTGCCGATTTATGCTGGCTCACCGTCCAGCACGGACCGAACCGAAGGAGATGCCCGTGAAGTTCCGTTACATCCTCGCTGCCTCGATGCTGGCCGCCGCGTCCGCCGTTCCCGCCGCATTCGCCCAGCAGGCGGCTCCGGCCCCGCAGGCGGAAGCGCCGAATCCGGCATCGCAGATCCCGGCCTCCGACAAGCAGGCCATCCAGAACTACAACCTCAACGACGACGTGTTCAACCGCATCGTCAAGGTGTCGCAGGAGGCCAAGAAGCAGGGCATCCAGCCGAAGAACGCGCAGACCGATTTCTCGAAGATCCACTCGCTCGACGACCTCGCCAAGCAGATCACCGATTCGGATCCGCGCATCGAGCCGTTGATCAAGGCCAACGGTTTCACGCCGCGCGAGTTCCTGCTCGCGAACCTCGCCGTGACCAACGCGGCCATTGCGTCGGAAGCGAAGAACAACCCGCAGATGGCGCAGTACGTCGACCAGTCGAAGGTGAACCAGAAGAACGTGGCTTTCTACGAAGCGCACAAGGACAAGATCAATGCGCTGATGGCCGAGGACCAGGGCGGTCAGTGATACCGGCTCGATTGGATGCGTAAAAAAAACGGAGCCGAGAGGCTCCGTTTTTCGTAGGTAGCGCAGTCGCGGTGAACGAGGCCCTCGCGACGGCGCCTGTTCGGCTTTACTTGGTCGCGTGCAGCGCGTGCTTGAGGTCGCGCATCTGGTCATGGCCGCTCTTGACCGACGCGTAAGCCTCGTTGATGACCGAACCGGTACCGGCGGACACGTCGGTATCCTTCAGTGCATCTTCGTACTTGTGCTTGATGTGGTCTTCGCCGCGCTCGACCTCGTCGACGATGGCGGTATCGTCCTTCGAGCTCATCTTCGCGCGCAGCTCGACGAACATGCGGTGGGCCTTGGCGAGAACGGTGCCGTCGTCTTCGGGCTTGCCGCCCAGCGAAGCCACCTGCTGCTGAAGGCGCGACGCCACCTGGCGACGCTCCGCCGCGCGCTGCTGGAACAGCGCGGCATAACGGGTGTTTTCGGCATCCTTCGCCGCCTCGCTATAGCCTTCCGCGCTGTCGATGGTGGTCTCGATCAGACCGTTGAGGACCTTGATATCGTGGTCGGTGCTCGTCATGGTGTGGGCTCCTGGCCGTGGTTGAATCGGGCCATCAGCATCGCTGCCGGAGAGGGCACGAAGGCGTGAACGCGCCGTCGTAGGCGTCACCACATCGTCTATCCGTTCATGTGACCATACTGGGCTGAACTTCACGACGGGAGCGACCCCATGGCATCCAATCGACGTGCACTCGTCACCGGCGCATCGGCGGGTATCGGCGAAGCGTTCGCGCGCGAGCTGGCGCGACGCGGCTTCGACGTGGTGCTCACCGCCAGGCGCACCGACCGCCTCGAAGCGATCGCCGCCGAGCTGCGCGAGCGGCATGCGGTGGAAGCCATCGTGGCTCCACTGGACCTTGCGCGACCGGACGGGCCGGAGGCGCTGGTCGCCGCGCTGGAGTCGCAGGGGTTGCACATCGACGTGCTGGTGAACAACGCCGGTTACGGCGTGACCGGGTATCTCGACGATCAGCCGTGGGACACCCATGCCGCGTTCATCCAGGTGATGATGACCGCGCCCACCGAACTGGCCTGGCGGTTGCTGCCGGGGATGAAGGCGCGGGGCTACGGGCGCATCGTCAACGTGGCGTCCCTGGCCGGGCTGGTACCCGGATCGGCCGGGCACACCTTATATGGCGCTTCCAAGGCCTACCTCATCCGGTTTTCGCAGTCGCTGGCATTGGAAAACGCCAGCACGGGTGTGCACGTCACCGCGCTGTGTCCAGGCTTCACCTACTCCGAGTTCCACGACGTCAACGGCGCCCGGCCACTGGTCTCGAAGATGCCGAAGTACCTGTGGATGGATGCGGCCACCGTGGCCCGGCAGGGGCTGGATGCGGTGGAAAAGGGCGAGGTGGTCTACGTGAACGGGCGGGTGAACCGGTTCATCAAGGCGCTTTTCAAGCTTCTGCCCGACCGGCTGGGGCTGAAGATGACAGAGCGCCAGGGGCGGCGGTTCAGGGTGCGGCGGGCCCAGGAAAGTGCTTCGTAGGATTCGCCGATACGATCGGCTCCCACCCCTTCGGTAGAAAGGCTGCTACCGGAGGGGTGGGAGCCGATCGTATCGGCGAATCGCACGGAGCGGGATACCCACGCATCCATGACCTCTGGCATACGCCTCGCCCCCTCGCGAGGACTAGCCTCGTCCGGTTCGCGGCGCGACCCGTGCCGCGGTTCAGCCACGGGGATTTCCAATGTCCAGATACACCACGGCGCTCGCGGGTGCCGTCCTCTTCGGCCTGACGGGTGCCGCCTCCGCGCAGACCGTGAGCGTCGACGATTACCGTCGCGCCGACGCGATGCTCCCGAACAACACGATGCCGCTGGTCGACCATTCGGTACAGCGCGTGAAGTGGATCGACGATACGCACTTCTGGTATCGCGACCAGGACAAGGACGGCGGCCAATTCATCACCGTCGACGTGGCGAAGGGTACGTCCACGCACGCGTTCGATCGTGACAAGCTGGCGAAGGCGCTGTCGTCGGCCACCGGCAAGAAGGTCGATGCGGCCAAGCTGCCGGTGAGCGGGTTCGTGGTGCGTCCGGACGACGGCCTCGACGTGACCTCGGGCGGCAAGAACTACGTCTGCGACAAGGCCATGGACAAGTGCGAACTGGCCGCGGTGAAGAAGGATCCCAGCGGCAAGCCCTACGGTGAAGAGCCGGGCATGAAATCGCCGGACGGCAAGTCCGAGGCATTCATCCGCGACTGGAACCTGTGGGTGCGCGACGTGGCCACGGGCGCCGAGACGCAGCTGACCACCGACGGCATCAAGGACTTCGGCTACGCCACCGACAACGCCGGCTGGAAGCACACCGACGAGGCGATCCTCGTCTGGTCGCCGGATTCGAAGAAGATCGCCACCTTCCAGCAGGACCAGCGCAAGACCGGCGAGATGACCACCGTAAGCGTCAACGTGGGCCATCCCAAGGTCGATACCTGGAAGTACCCGCTGCCGGGCGACAAGGACGTGACCATGATCGAGCGCGTCGTCATCGACGTGCCGACGAAGAAGGTGGTTCGCTTCAAGATGCAGCCCGACCAGCATCGCTCGACGATCTGCGACGACGTGTCGTGCAGCCCGGGCCTGTGGGACGACGTGCGCTGGTCGGCCGACGGCAAGAGCATCGCCTTCGTTTCCACCGCGCGCGACCACACGCATGAGTGGTTCCGCGTGGCCAACCCCGAGACCGGCGACGTGCGCACGGTGTTCGAGGAGAAGGCCAAGACGTATTTCGAAGGCGGCAACGATATGGCCAACTGGCAATACGTGCCCGAAACCGACGAGGTGATCTGGTTCTCCGAGCGGAGCAACTGGGGCCATCTGTACATGTACAGCCTCAAGACCGGCAAGCTGGAGCACGCCATCACCAAGGGCGACTGGAACGTCACCCAGGTGCTGCACATCGACCCGAAGACCAAGACCATCTGGTTCCGTGGCGTCGGTCGCGAGAAGGGCGTGGACCCGTACTACCAGTCGTTCTACAAGGTGAATTTCGACGGCAGCAACCTCACGCTGCTCACGCCGGAGAAGTCCGACCACACCGTGTCGATGTCGAAGGACGGCACGTACTTCTTCGATTCGTATTCGACGATCGACACGCCTCCCGTCGCCGTCGTCCGCCGCAGCGATACCGGCGCCACGGTGAAGGAAGTGGCCAAGGCCGACATCTCGCGCCTGAAGGCCGCCGGCTGGGTGCCGCCGACCGCGTTCACGGTGAAGGCGCGCGACGGCAAGACCGACCTCTACGGCCAGATGTTCAAGCCGACGAACTTCGATCCGTCGAAGAAGTATCCGCTGGTGGTCTACATTTATCCGGGTCCGCAGACCGGTTCGGTGCGCACGCGCAGCTTCATTCCCTCGCACGGCGACAACCAGTCGCTGGCCGAACTCGGCTTCATCGTGGTGGCGGTCGACGGCATGGGCACGCCGTGGCGTTCGAAGGCGTTCCATGACGCCTACTTCCAGAACATCGGCGACAACACGCTGCCCGACCAGGTCGCGGCCGTGAAGCAGCTGGTGAAGCAGAACGCGTGGATCGACGGCGACCGCGTGGGCATCTGGGGCCATTCCGGCGGCGGCAACGCCACGGCCACGGCGATGTTCCGCTACGGCGACGTGTTCAAGGTGGGCATCTCGGAGTCGGGCAACCACGACAACCGCAACTACGAAGACGACTGGGCCGAGAAGTGGCAGGGCCTGCTGGTCAAGGACAAGGATGGCAAGTCCAACTACGACGACCAGGCCAACCAGAAGTGGGTGGACGGTTTGAAGGGCCACCTGATGCTGGCCCACGGCACCTCGGACGATAACGTGCCGCCGTACGAGACGCTGCTGGTGGTGGATGCGCTGATCAAGGCGAACAAGGATTTCGACCTGGTGATGATTCCCAATGCGCACCACGGTTACGGCGCCGCCACGCCGTACATGACGCGCCGCCGCTGGGATTACTTCGTGCGTTACCTCAAGGGCGAAACGCCGCCGAAGGAATTCAAGCTGACGCCGATCGAGCGCTGATCGAAAAGCCCCGCGAAAGCGGGGCTTTTTTTTTCAGGGCCGATGAGGCGGCGCCGCCTGCACGAATGTCCGTCGCTGCGTTCCTGCGTGCGCAGGAACGGCGAGGTGCGAGAACGCATGGCCCCCTCACGTCGTTCCTGCGCACGCAGGAACCCAGCGCCGTGAGGCCGGTTCTCGCGATGGTGATGCGATTCAAGACAACGTGATATGCACCCCGGGCACCGGCACGAACTTCATCGCCACGGCGTTCATGCAATAGCGCAACCCGGTCGGATCCGGACCGTCGTCGAACACGTGCCCCAGGTGCGACCCGCACCGTGCGCAACTCACCGCCGTGCGATCCTCGACGGCGAGGCTGCGGTCGTCCGTCTGCACGATGTTGCGCTTGGAGATCGGCTGCCAGAAGCTCGGCCAGCCCGTGCCCGAATCGAACTTGGTGGCCGAGTCGTACAGCGCCGTGTCACAGCCCAGGCAGCGATAGATGCCGTTCTCATGGCGGTCCCAGCCGGGCCCGGTATACGGCGGTTCGGTGCCCTCGTGGCGCATCACGTAGTACGAGCGGCCGTCGAGCTTCGCCCGCCACTGCTCATCCGTCATCACCACCCGGGCCTCGGTGCGCGGGCCCAGCGGCTTCTTGTCGGGGGAAAATTCGTCGATGGTGACGTTGCCGCCCTGCGGCCGTGGCGCGTCGGCGGCCACGACGGGTCGGGGGCCGCGCAGCACGAAGGGCAGGGAGACGGCGGCGGCCGTCGTGACGGCCAGCACGCCGAGGAACCGCCGACGTTCAGGATCGATGCTCATACAGCCTCCGGGAAGGGTCTCTTCCCCTAAGACCGGCCCGGCACCGGAATGCTTACGTCAGTCGTTGACCCAGTGGCATTCGCGATGGGTCTCGTAGCGGGCGTTCTTATCCTGGTGGTTCTTCTGGATCTGGTTGCCCGCGTAACCGCCGCCGACGGCACCGGCCACCGTAGCGAGGGTCTTGCCCTTGCCGCCGCCCACCTGATTGCCGAGCAGGCCGCCGGCCACGGCGCCCACGCCCGTACCGATCAGGCGGTTATTGTCCTTGGACTGGATCTGCTTGGTTTCCACGTCCCGGCAGACCTGGTGCTGGCTGCGGCGCGCCTGCGCCTGAACCGGGGAATCGACCACCGCACCGGTGGCCATGACGAGCGCGGCGATCGCGATCAGGTGGGTTTTCATGGGGTTTCCTCCTTTTCGATAGGCTTCATGGATAACGCCGCCGCCGTGACGGACGGGTCAAGGGCAGCGGGCTTGGTGGACATCGCGTAGGACCGCGGCTGGATGGGCGTGCCGCGTGCTTCCGCCACCGCCTCCGTCAGTTCCGCACCGAGCAGCAGGATCAGGGCGGAGTAATAGACCCACACCAGCAGCACCACCACGCCGCCGGCCGGCCCGTAGGGGCCGCCGACGTTGCTGCGCTCCAGGTAGATGCCGATGGCGTACTTTCCGATGACGAAGAGCAGGGCCGTGAGGGAGGCGCCGATCACGGCGTCGCGCCATTCGATGACGGCATCGGGCAGCACCTTGTAGATGGCGCCGAAGATCACGACGAACACCGCGAGCGAGATGATGGTTTCCAGCACGTGCCAGCCGGTGGTGCCGCCGCGCACGAACACGGCGATGAGCGCGCTGGCCGAAAACGAGATCACCAGCAAAAAGGCCAGCGAAAGCAGCAGGCCCAGGGCATGCAGGCGGGCCCGGATCCAGCCCAGGATGGCGTGGCGGGTGCTGCCGGGCTTGGGTTGCAGGCTCCAGACCCGGTTGAGCGCGCCTTGCAGCTGCGCGAATACGGCGGAGGCGCCGACCAGGGTCACGCCCAGGCCGATCACCCCCGCCATGCTGCCCACGCTGGGCTTCTGCTTGGCGTTCTCGATCACCAGCCGCACGGCTTCGGAGGCGCGCGCGCCGACGAGGCCGTTCAGGCTGTCGATCAGCTGCGCCTGCCACTCCGGCCGCAGCGAGGCCACTACCCAGAGCAGCAGCACCAGCAGGGGAGCGAAGGACAGGGCGGAATAGAAGGCGAGCGCGGCGGCCCGGGTCATCAGCTCGTCGTCGCTGAAGCCCTTGGCGGTGTTGCGTACCACCTGCCAGCCGAGTCGGATGCGGCGATCCATGGGGTTCCTCCGTCGGGACGGGGAACAGGGTGCGGGGGTGGGTGCGAAAGAAACGTGGAGCAGCCGCTTCGTCGGGTTCGCCGATACGATCGGCTCCCACCCCTTCGGTAGGACATCTTCATCGAATCGGTTCTGATTCCCCCGGTAGGACACTCCTTACCGAAGGGTGGGAGCCGATCGCATCGGCGAAGGGTGCTCGCCTCATCCCATCCGGGCGATAGCCCCCGGAATGCCCTCCGCCCCGCGCACCTCGACCACCCGGTCGGTCATGGTGAAGCCCGTGACCACCTCGTGCGCCCAGGTGCTGTGATAGGGCATGTAGACCCCCCAGCCACCCAGCTCCACGACCGGCGCGATGTCGGACTTGAGCGAGTTGCCCACCATGGCGAAGCGCCCGGGCGTCACCTCGAACTCGCGGAACAGGCGCGCGTAGGCCGCCGGGTCCTTCTCCGAGACGATCTCGATGCGATGGAAGACGTCGGCCAGCCCGCAGCGGGCCACCTTGTATTCCTGGTGGAAGAGATCGCCCTTGGTGATGAGCACCACGCGATGGGTGGTGGCCACCTGCTCCACGGCGTCGCGGATGCCGGGCAGGAGGTCGACGGGGTGCGCTAGCACTTCCTTGCCCAGGCGTACGATGCGGTGGATGTCGCGTGCCTCGATCCGGCCTTCGGTGAGCTCGATGGCCGACTCGATCATCGACAGCGTCATGCCCTTGGCGCCGTAGCCGAACAGGGCGATGTTGCCACGCTCGGTGGCGAGCAGGCTGTCGCGCAGGCCGTCGCTGGCCAGGTCGAGATACTTGCCGAGGATGGCCTCGAATTCGTCCTGCGCGCGGTCGTAGTATTCCTGGCTGTGCCAGAGGGTGTCGTCGCCGTCGAAACCGACCAGGTCGATCATGCCGCTTGCTCTCGTTCGTTCAGCGGCAAGGATATCGCTTGCCTGAACGAAAGACACTGGGCTCCCGCGAAGGCGGGAGCCCAGCTTGTTCGCTTTAGAACGCCACGCTGGCCTTCAGGCCCAGGATGAACGCGTTGTTCTTCTCGGCGATGCCGCCCGGATCCTTGATGTACTGCAGGTTGGGACGCAGGGCGATCGAGGGGATGGGCGACCAGCTGTAGAACACTTCGGCCACCTTCTCGTAGCCGCTCTTCACCAGGCCCTGGTCGTCCGGATGGACGGCGTTGTAAAGGCGCTGGTACTTCGCCACGTCGCCGTTGGCATGGGTGAAGCCCAGGGCCGCTCCGACGAAGTCGTTCGGGCGGTCGAAGATGCCCTTGTACTCCATGCCCAGCGAGATCTGGTTGTTGGTGGGCGAGGTCTGGTGGTCGGCGGAGGTGATGTTCAGGAACACGTTGGTTCCCTTGCCGCCCGCTTCGCCGGTGACCTGCTGCTGGAAGGTGATCCACGCGCCGCGACGCGAGGTGCGCTGCAGCGGGTCGTCGCCGGTGAGCGCGCGGGGCTCGTGGTTCACGTCGTAGAAGACGTCGTCACCCTTGGAGGTGTTGTACCAGACGCCGGCGCGATACGAACCGGGCAGGCCGTTGATCGAGGGCTTCCAGCCGAACTCCAGCGGAATCAGCCAGCCGGTGGTGCCGCTGGGGAAGCCCAGCTTCAGGCCGTTGCGACGGGCGTAGGAATCGTCGACGTACTTGGGGTTGACCTGGTACGCGGAGAGCTGGAGCCAGGTGTTCTGCGTGGTGGAGAACTTCAGCACCGTGGCCCACATGCTGGTCGGCCAGTTGACCCAGTAGTCGCCCACGATGTTGCCCGGCTGCGCGCCGCAGAACGAGAGGTTCTGGAAGTCGCACGAGAAGCTGCCGGTGTCCTCGCCGACCGGCATGCGGCCGATCTTCCAGGTGAGGCGGTCGTTGAAGAACTTCTGCTCGAGCTGGAAGATCGTCAGGTGCCAGGTCTGGCCGCGGCCGTAGACTTCCTGAATGAGCTGGTTGTTGCCGATGTTCGCATCGGCGCCGATATCGCGGCCGTTGCGATCGGTGACCATGATGTTGAACTTGGCGCCGTGCCAGTTCCACAGCTTGTCGAGATCGAAGCTGGCGCCGAACTTCCACTGGTCGGTATATCGCGTGATTTCGCGATCGCCGCCGGAATAGTTGTGCGCGGCTTCGAAGCCGTAGCCGAGGTCGAACGTGATGCCTTCATCGGCCAGGCGCGTGCGTTCGCCGCCCCAGTCGCCGAAAAGGTATTTGCTGCCGGATGCGTCTTGCGCATGCGCCGATGCCCCGGCGAAGCCGAGGCATGCGAGCACCACACCGGCGAGAGGGCGCTTAATCGAATGGATGCGCATCTAGCCTTCTCCCTGAAGTGAAAATTTTAAGTTTTTGCGTAGTCGTGTTCTGATTATCTAAGTTGCAACGCACAAGCTTTTTAGGGCGCACAACCGACGCAAATTAGCATGCTAATGGGTGGGCATTGCAAACTCTGCGCCCGCGCTTTCGCCGTGGTTCAGCCAACGCTGTGTAATGGCTTTCTGTTTTGTGTAGAAGCGCACGGATTCCGGACCGTGGGCGTGGTGGTCACCCATCAGGCTCTTCTTCCAACCACCGAAACTGTGGAACGCCATCGGTACGGGAATGGGCACGTTGATGCCGACCATGCCGACCTGCACCCGATGAGAGAATTCTCGCGCGACGTGTCCGTCCCTCGTGAAGATCGACGTGCCGTTGCCGTATTCGTGAGCGCTAACGTATTCCAGGGCCGTAGCGAAATCCGGCACGCGGACCACGCAGAGCACCGGTCCGAAGATCTCTTCCTTGTAGATGCGCATGTCGGTGGTGACGCGATCGAACAGCGTGCCGCCCACGAAGAAGCCTTGCTCGCATCCCGCCACGCGATGGCCGCGACCGTCCACCACCAGTTCCGCGCCGGCCGCGACGCCGTCGTCGATGTAGCCGGTGATGCGATCGCGATGCGCCCCGGTGACCACCGGACCCATTTCCACGCTCTCGTCGAGGCCATGGCCGATGCGCAGCGATTCGACGCGCGGCTTGAGCTTGGCGACCAGGGCATCGGCCGTGGCGTCGCCGACGGCCAGCGCCACCGAAATCGCCATGCAGCGTTCGCCCGCGGCCCCGTAGCCGGCACCGATCAGCGCATCGGCCGCCTTGTCGACGTCGGCGTCCGGCATGATCACCATGTGGTTCTTCGCGCCGCCGAGCGCCTGCACGCGCTTGCCGTGCGCGGTGCCGCGCGCATAGATGTATTCGGCGATGGGCGTCGAACCGACGAAGCTCACCGCGCGCACGAGGTCGTGGTCGAGCAGCGCGTCCACGGCGGTCTTGTCGCCGTGGATCACGTTGAATACGCCGTCGGGCAGGCCGGCCTCCTTCAGCAGCATCGCCAGTTCGACGGCCAGCGACGGATCGCGTTCGGACGGCTTCAGCACGAAGCTGTTGCCGCAGGCGATGGCCATGGGAAACATCCACATGGGCACCATGGCGGGAAAGTTGAACGGCGTGATGCCGGCGCAGACGCCGAGCGCCTGGCGCACGGTCCAGGCATCGATGCCGTTGGCGATCTGCTCGGTGTACTCGCCCTTGAGCAGTTCGGGGATGCCGCAGGCGTATTCCACCACCTCGAGGCCGCGCACGAGTTCGCCCTTCGCATCGGACAGCACCTTGCCGTGCTCGGCGACGATGACGCGCGCCAGGCGGTCCATGTCGCGCTCGATCAGTTCCTTGAAACGGAACATCACGCGTGCGCGCCGAAGCGCCGGCGTCTGCGACCAGGCGGGGAAGGCCGCGTGCGCCGCGCGCACGGCGGCATCCACGTCGGCGACGGAGGCGAGGGCGACTTCGGCGGAGACGGTGCCGCGCGCGGGGTCGTACACCGGCGCGCTGCCGGAAGGTGAGCCCGCGTAGGGCTTGCCGGCCACGAAATGGCCGATGCGGGCGAGGGTATCGTTCGAGGGTTGGGCGGACATGCGGATACTCCGGATGGCGCGGGTCAGCGCGCGATCATCCATTCGTGGGCGGGATCGTTGCGGAAGTGCCACTCGCGGCGCGGGCCGGCCATCACGTTGAGGTAATAGCCACGGTAGCCGTGCGGCATCACCACGGGGTGGTAGCCGCGCGGCACCATCACCACGTCGTGGTCGCCGACGGCCATCGATTCGTCGATGTCGCGCTCGTCGGTGTAGACGCGCTGGAAGGCGAAGCCCTGCGGCGGATCGATGCGGTGGTAATAGGTCTCTTCGAGCACGCTCTCGTCGGGCAGCGCATCGGTATCGTGCTTGTGCGGCGGATAGCTCGACGAATGCCCGGCGGGCGTGAGCACTTCCACGACGAGGAGCGATTCGGCCGGTTCGGTCTCCGGCAGGATGTCGCAGACGTAGCGCGTGTTCGCGCCCGTGCCGCGCACCGAGCGTTTCATGGTGGAGGGATCGATCAGGCGCACGCCGAACTTGCCCGTGCCCGGTGCGGTGGCGATGGCGAGTTCGGCGTCGGTGGATGCCGTCACGCGGAACGTGGAGCCCGGCGGTGCATAGACGGCGTGCGGCGAGCGGTCGTCGAACACGCTCGCGCGGCCGCCCAAGGCCTTCCACGCATGCTCGCCGACCTCGATGTCGACCGTGCCGGTCAGCACGACCAGGCAGCCCTCCCGGTCGCCGGGCAGGGCGATGTCGACGCGTTCGCCGGCGCCCAGGCGTCGCGCTTCGAAACCCACGTGCGACCAGTTCGCCGATTCGGGCGTGACCTTGACGATCGCCTCGCCGCGCGGGGCGGATTTGACCAGGAGGCTCATGCGACCTCCCGAACCGGCTCGCGGTCGAGCAGCGCGCGCAGCGTGCGGTAGCCCTTGTCGGCGTATGCGTAGCTGGGCGCCACGGCGGGATCCTGTTCGGCCTCGACCACCAGCCAGCCCTGGTACCCGTGGGCGCGAAGCCGGTCGACGATGGCGGCGAAGTCGATCACGCCGTCGCCGGGCACGGTGAACGCGCCGTTGAGCACCGACTCGAGGAAGGTCCAATGCCGGTTGCGCGCGAGCTTCACTACCTCGGCACGCACGTCCTTGCAGTGCACGTGGCAGATGCGCCCGATGTGGCGATCGAGCACGGCCACCGGATCGCCGCCGCCGAAGAAGGTATGGCCGCTGTCGAAGAGCAGGCCCACTTCGTCGCCCGTATGGGCCATCAGCCGGTCGATGTCGTCGGGGGATTCGACGTAGGCGCCCATGTGGTGGTGATACGCCAGGCGCACGCCATGCGAGAGCGTGAAGCGGGCGAAGGCCGTGAGGTTCTCGCCGTAGCGTTTCCATGCGTCGTCGGTACGGAACCTCGGCCGCTTGTATAGCGGCAGGGGCTCGCCCTGGATGGCGTCGGCGACTTCGCCATACACCATCACCTTGCAGCCGTTCTCGGCCAGCAGGCGCAGGTGGGCGCCGGCCGCCTCGCTTTCCTCTTTCGCGGAACGGGCGGCGGCCCGTCCCGAATACCAGCCCGAGACCACGTCCAGTCCGTAACCGGCCATGAGGTCGCGCAGTTCGCCGGGATCCTTCGGAAACTTGTTGCCGAGTTCGAAGCCTTCGTAGCCGATGGCCTTGCCCTCGGTGAGGGCGGTGGACAACGGCGTCTCGCCACCCAGCGAAGGCAGGTCGTCGTTGCTCCAGGAGATGGGGTTGATGCCGATGCGGATGGGGTCGTTCTTCATGGGGACGTGTTCCCGGCCTTGCGGCCAGCGATGGCGGTTTCGTAGGCCGAGCGCGCGTCGCGCACGGCGGTCCGCGTGGAGACTTCCGGCACCGCCACTTCCCACCATGCCCCGCCGTCGTCGGTGGTGCGGGCGGGATCGGTGTCGATGCAGACCAGGTAGGTTCGGTCGGCGGCGCGGGCGCGCTCGAGCGCGGATTCCAGCCCGGCGATGTCGGCGACGTGTTCGGCGATGGCGCCGAGCGAGCGTGCATGCGCGGCGAAATCGATGCGCGGCGCGCCGTGGCGGCCCTGCACGCAGTCGTCGAGCAGGTTGTTGAACGGCGCGCCGCCGGTGGCCTGTTGCAGGCGGTTGATGCAACCGTAGCCGCGGTTGTCGAGCACCACGATGACGAGCTTGGCGTCGAGCATCACCGAGGTGGCGATTTCCGAATTCATCATGAGGTAGCTGCCGTCGCCGACCATCACGATCACCTCGCGGTCGGGATGGGCCATCTTCACGCCGAGGCCGCCGGCGATCTCGTAGCCCATGCACGAGTAGCCGTATTCCATGTGGTAGCCGCCGGCGGTTTCCGTGCGCCAGAGTTTTTCCAGTTCGGCGGGGAGCGTGCCGGCGGCGCAGACCACGATGTCGCTCATCGCCGAACGGGTGGACGAGCGCTGCACGGCGCCGATGACTTCGCCGTCGTAGGGCAGGCGGCCGGGCGGCAGGTGGCGCTCGGCGGTGATGCGCGACACGGTGTCCACCCATTGGCGGGCCGCCTGGCGGGCCCGTTCGGTCCACGCGTCGGGCGCGGCCCATTCCTCGAGACCGAAGCTCAGGTCGTCGAGCACCTGGGCGGCGTCCCCGATCACCTCGATGCCGTCGCCCTTGAGCGAATCGAACGTGTTCACGTTGACCGAGAGGATCGGCACGTGGCGGAACAAGGCGTTCGAACCGGTGGTGAAATCCTGCAGACGGGTGCCTACCGCGATCACGAGGTCGGCCTCGCGGAGCAGGGCGTTGGCGGCGGTGGACCCGCTCACCCCGGCGGGGCCGAGTTGCAGCGGATGGTTCCACGGCATCGCGCCCTTGCCCGCCTGCGTTTCGCACACGGGCACGCCGTGCTTGTCGGCGAAGGCGAGCAGTTCGGGCGTGGCCTTGGCATACAACGCGCCGCCACCGGCCACGATCACCGGCCGCTGGGACGCCTCGATGGCATCGAGCGCGAGCATGAGTTCGTCGTCGGTGGGAATCGGCGCGCGGAACACGATCTCGCGCGGTTCGAAGAACGACGCGGGGAAATCATAGGCTTCGGCCTGCACGTCCTGCGGCAGGGCCAGCGTCACCGGGCCGCAGAGCGCGGCATCGGTGAGCGCGCGGATCGCCCGCGGCAGGGCCGTGAGCAATTGCTCCGGGCGGACGATGCGGTCGAAGTAGCGCGACACGGGGCGCAGGCAGTCGTTCACCGTGACGGTGCCGTCGGTGAAGTCTTCCAGCTGTTGCAGCACGGGGTCGGGTGCGCGCGACACGAAGACGTCGCCGGGCAGGAGGAGCACCGGCAGGCGGTTGACGTGGGCCAGCGCGGCCGCGGTCACCAGGTTCGTCGCGCCCGGACCGATCGAGGTGGTCACCGCCATCATGCGGCGGCGCATGCTGGCCTTGGCGTAGGCGATGGCGGCGTGCGCCATCGCCTGTTCGTTGTGCGCGCGATAGGTCGGCAGCTCGTCGCGGGCCTCGTAAAGCGCTTCGCCGAGGCCGGCGACGTTGCCGTGGCCGAAGATGGCGAAGACGCCGCCGAACAGGGGCTCGGCGCTCTCGGCGTCGGCATCGCGGGCACGCAATGCGCTCAGGTAGCGGACCAGCGCCTGGGCGCAGGTGAGGCGGATCGTGGCGCTCATGCGGCCGCACCTTCCTCGATCGACGTGAGTCGGGTCCGTCGCCACAGCGCGATCATCTGCTCGAAGGCGGCGCGGGCCTGCGCGACGAAGGTGTCGTCGTCGATGCGCCCGGCCAGCCACGCGGCCGCCGGTTCGACGAAGAGCGTGCGGCCCACGGCGAAGCCGCGACAGGTGCGGCTGCCCGCGGCATGGGCGAAGCCCTCGGTCAGGGTTTCCAGCGAGGCGTTGAGGCCGAGCAGGAGCACGCCGCGGCAATGCGGATCGCGCTCTTCGATGAGCGCGTCCACGGCCTTCCAGGTCTCGCGGTCCAGCGGGCAGAGCTTCCACCAGTCGGGACGGATGCCGAGGTTGTAGATGCGCTTGAGCGCGCGGAGCGTGAGTTCGTCACGTCGCGCGAGATCCTTGCAACCGGGCGGGATCACCTCGAGCAGCAGCTCGTGGCCGCTGAGCTTCGCGGCGTCGTAGAGCGAACGAAGCTGGGTTTCCTGTTCCACGCGGTGCACGGCGGGCGCATCCGGATCGAAATGCACCAGGCATTTGATGACGTGTTCCTTCGGCCAGCTCACGAGCTGGCTGCCGATCGAGCGTCCACGCTCGAACTCCAGCGGGTTGGAGCCGGAGACTTCCACCGGGCGGCCGATCCACCAACCGCGGCCGGTCGCGGCATGGAGTGCGTCCTGGCCGTATCGGTCGTCGCACAGCAGGCCGACGTGGCCTTGCAGGCTGCCCGCGCGTTCGGTGGCCGCCACGGCATCCACGAGGAGTTTCTTCAGGCGCGGCAGGCGGGTTTCGTCGCCGCCGGTTTCGCGAACCAGTTCGAAGAACGGCACGCGGTGGTCGAAGGCGAAGACGTAGAGCTCGTCCCACGCGCGGCGCGGTATCGCCGTGCGGTGCAGGTGCGACAGTTCGTCGTCGAGGTCGGGGCGGGAGATGGCCCCGGGACGGGCGAGGAAGGCGTCGAGTTCGGCACGGCCGGGCATGGCCGGCGCGCAGCCGTGGCGGGAGACCACGATGGCGCCGCAGGCGTTGGCGTAGGCGCAGGCGCGTTCGACGGATTCGCCGCGCAGCCAGCCGGTGAGGAATCCGGAAAGGAAGGCGTCGCCCGCGCCGAGCACGTTGAGCACGTCGACGCGCGACCCGCGGTACGTCGGCGCGTCGTCGATGTCGCCCGGCACCGGGCCGTCGATCACGCTGCAACCGAGCGGTCCGCGCTTCACGACCAGCGTGGCTTCCGTCCGGGCACGCACCGCGCGCAACGCGGTGACCAGGTCTTCGCTGCCTCCGGCGATGTGGAATTCCTCTTCGGTGCCGACCACGAGGTCGAACAGCGGGAGCATGTCCTGCACATGCCGGGTGACGCCGCCGTCCGCGACGAAGCGACGCTCGCCGTCGGCGCGGCCGGTGAGGCCCCAGAGGACGGGGCGATAGTCGATATCGAGCACCGTGCGCACGTCGTGCGCGCGGGCCAGTTGGAGCGCGCGACGGCTCGCCGCGAGCACGCCGGGCTGGGACAGGTGGGTGCCGGTGATCGCCAATGCGCGGCATCCGGCGATGAAGCGCTCGTCGATGTCCCGTTCGGTCAGCGCCATATCCGCGCAGTTCTCGCGATAGAACAGCAGCGGGAAGGTCTCGCGGTCCTTGATGCCGAGGATGGCCAGCGCGGTGAGGTGCTCGAGGTCGGGCGTGACCTGGCTCACGTCACAGCCCTCGGCCGCCAGCGTCTCGGTGAGGAACCGGCCCATGTGGTCGTCGCCGACGCGGGCGATCATCGCCGAGCGCAGGCCGAGGCGAGCCGTGCCGAAAGCCACGTTGGCGGACGAGCCGCCCAGGTACTTGGCGAAGCTGGTGACGTCTTCCAGACGCGCGCCGATCTGCTGCGCGTAGAGGTCGACCGCCAGCCGGCCGACGCAGGCGACGTCGATGGGACGGGAGGGGGAGCGGGGCAAGGGACTGCGCATGGGCGAGGGTTTCCGTGGGTCAGGCCGCGCGGCCTTCCAGTTCGTCGACGAGGTTCTGTATTTCGGTACCGCCGGCCATCATGTCGAGCACTTCTTCCTTGGAGATGTCGGCCTTGGCGAACGTACCCATCGACTGGCCGCGGTTGAGCAGCGTGAAACTGTCGGCGATGGGATAGGCGTGGTGGACGTTGTGGGTGATGAAGATCACCGAGATGCCGCGCTCGCGGGCCTTGTGGATCAGCTTGAGCACGTTGCACGACTGCTTGACGCCGAGCGCGGCGGTGGGCTCGTCGAGGATCAGCACCTTGGCGCCGAAGTGGATGGCGCGGGCGATGGCCAGGCACTGGCGCTCGCCACCGGACATGGTGCCCACCGCCTGGCCGGCGTCGCGCACCACGATGCCCATCTCGGCCAGCTTCTCGCGGGCCGTTTCGTTGGCGTACTTCATGTCGATCACGGGGATCATGCCGAACAGCTTGCGACGCGGCTCGCGGCCGGCGAAGAAGTTGCGCGCCACGCTCATCAGCGGCACCAGGGCGAGGTCCTGGTAGACGGTGGCGATGCCCCGGTCGAGCGCCTCGCGCGGCGAACTGAAGCGGACCGGCTGGCCTTCCACCCGGTACTGCCCGCTGCTGGGCGAATGCACGCCGGCCAGCGTCTTGATGAGGGTGGACTTGCCCGCGCCGTTGTCGCCCAGGAGGCAATGCACTTCGCCGCGCTTCAGGCGCAGGGTGACGCCGCGCAGGGCGATCACCGTGCCGAAGAACTTGCTGACGTCGTCCAGTTCGAGGATGTAATCGTCGGCCATGGTCATGCTCACTTGCCGCTCGAGGCGCGGCTGCGGATGTAGTGGTTGAACAGCACCGCGATCAGCAGCATGCCGCCGAGGAAAACGCGATACCAATCCGAATCGATGTTGGTGTACGAGATGCCGATCTGCACCACGCCGAAGATGACCGCGCCGAAGCAGGCGCCGATCACCGAGCCGAAGCCGCCGGTCAGCAGCGTGCCGCCGATGACCACCGCGATGATGGCCTCGAATTCCTTTTGCAGGCCGCGATCGGACGCCGCCGAGCCGAACTCCGCCACCTGCAGCACGCCGAACAGGCAGGCGCAGAACGCGGTGAGCACGAACAGCGAGATCTTCACGCGGCGCACCGGCACGCCGACGTTCTTCGCCGCGTTGGCATCGCCGCCGACGGTGTAGATCCAGTTGCCGAAGCGGGTGCGGGCGAGGGTGAAGCCGCAGGCCACCGCCAGCGCGATCCACCACAGCAGCACCTTGGGGATACCGTCGACCACCGGCTCGCCGTTGGGGAAGCTGTCGACGATGCCGTGGTGGGCGAGGAAGGCGAACAAGCCGTGCAGCGTGGTGCCGGAGAACAGCGCCTGCACCACGGGCGCCGCGCCGAACTTGTCGCCGACGCCGCTGACGATGGTGCTGTTGGCGAAGGTGGTGGACAGCACCAGGGTGAGGCCGCGCAGGATGAACATGAAGGCCAGCGTGACGATGAACGAGGGCAGCTTCGTGCGTACCACGAGATAGCCGTTCAACGCGCCCAGGGCCATGCAGGCGGCGAACGCGAAGATCACCGAGGCCCATAGCGGCCAGCCCAGGTACATGGGCGGGATGGCCACGGCGACGCCGGCGAAGCCGATCATGGAGCCCATCGACAGGTCGAACTCGCCGGCGATCATCAGCAGGCAGGCGCCCACGGCGAGGATGCCGAGGTAGCCGGCCACCTTGGCCCAGTTGATGACGCCGTCGAGGGCGAACATGCCCGAGTCGCCGGCGAAGATGCCGAAGAACGCGAAGACGAGCACGGTGCCCGCGATGGCGCCCAGTTCGGGGCGGTCGAGGAGGACGCGCCACGGGGAAATCTTCCGTACGCGTTCGTCCGCTGTTTGACGCTCGATCATGTGGCTGACGCTCTGGTGTATGGCACTCATGGGATGGCTTCCGCTCAGCGGTACTGGCCCGCGTATTTCTCGACGGTGGAGACGTTGTCCTTGGTGACGAAGGCCGGGCCGGAACTGACGCCGGTGGCGGTATAGATGGGCTTGAGGTCGTATTGCTTCAGGCGCGCCTGGAATTTCGGGTTGGCCTTGAGCGCGGCGATGATCTTCGCGGGGTCTTTCGTGTTCTGCTCGTGCGCGATCACCAGCGCGGCGATGCCCATGTAGCCCTGCAGGTAAGGCTGCTGGTCGATGGCGTACTGGATGGTGCCGGACTTGATGCCGTCGATGATGGCGGGCGAGAGGTCGAAGGTGCCGAAATAGATCGAGCCCTTCAGGTGCAGGTCGTTCACCACCTTGATCGCGGGCTCCGCGGCATTGGGGCCGAGCGCGAGGATGGCCTCGGTCTTGGGATGCGAGCGCAGGTAGGCGCTGAGCTTGCTCGAGACCACGGTCGGGTCCATGCCGGTGTCGATCATGGAGGTCTGCCGCCAGTCCTTGATGCCCAACGCGTCGGCGAAGCCCTGGCAGCGCTCGAACGAGGCGTTGTTGGTGGCGTAGTGGTTCACGCAGACGAAGCTCTTCTTGCCGGCCGCCTTGGCGCGTTCGCCGGCCGCCTTGCCCGCGTCGTACTCACCCTGGCCGATGTGCATCAGGGCGCCGAGCTTCTTGCTCTCCTCCGGCGTGCCGGAGTTGATGGTGACGATGGGAATGCCCTTGGCGGCGACCTTGGCGGCCGGCGCCTTGAGCACGGCGTAGCTGGCGATGTCGAAGGCCACGCCCTTGTAGTTGCGCGCGGCGGCGGATTCGAGCTGGCGGGCCATTTCGCTCAGGTCGCCGTTGCCCGAGCCGCGGTAGTCGACGGCCACGCCGAAATCGTCGCCCGCCTGCTTGATGGCGTTCTTGATCGTGTTCCACCACGAGTCGGAATCGGCGGCGTGGGTGACCAGCACGTAGCGGTCGCCCGAAGCGGCCTGGGCGGCGGGAGCGGCGAGACCGAGGCCCACGGCGAGGGCGGCGGCCAGCGAGGCGAGGAACGGTTTGGATCGCATGATGCCTCCAGGTGAAGGGTGTCGGACGCGATAGGCCTTGCGGCCGGGTTTTGCCGAAAGCGGGTCGAGCATGGCCCCGTGGAACGCCGGTTGCAATTTGCATTGCAGCATAAAAATAAATGGAAAAAATGTTCCATGACTGCTTCAATGCGCCTCGTCCCACCCACGGAGCGGCCGATGGCCAAGCCCAGCGAAGCCGATCAACTCATGCAACGCATCGCCGACGAATTCGAGGCGTTGCCGCGCCAGTTGCAGGGCGTGGCGCGTTATCTCGAGGCGCATCGCGGCTCGATCATGTTGCAGCGGGTCGGCGAAATCGCCGAGGGCTCGGGCGTGCATGCCTCGGCCGTGGTCCGCTTCGCCCAGCGCTTCGGCTATTCCGGCTTCAGCGAAATGCAGGCGGTGTTCCGCGATGCCTGGACCGCGCAGGCCACGCCGTCGCGCAGCTACCAGCAGCGCATCCGCAGCGTCATCGACCGTTCGGGCGACATGCGTCCGGTGGAGATCGCCTCGCGCTTCATCGATGCCAGCCGCGTGGCCCTCGACGAGCTGTCGTCGGAGCTGGACGAAGCGCGCTTCCAGAAAGCCGTGGACCTGCTCGCCGCGGCGGAGAACATCTACGTGATCGGCGTGCGCCGCTCGTTCGCCATCGCCAGCTACATCGCCTACGCCCTGCAGCACACGCCCAAGCGCGTGCATCTGGTCAACGGCCTCGGCGGCATGTATCGCGAGCAGCTGCGCAGCATGGGCAAAGGCGATGCGCTGATCGCCATCAGCTTCCCGCCGTTCGGCAAGGAAACCCTCTACGCGATGCGCGTGGCGCAGCAGCATCGTGCCGACGTGCTCGCGATCACCGAGAGCGATCTCGGCCCGCTTTCGCGCCATTCCGACGTGCTGCTGAAGGTGAAGGAGGGCAGCGCGTTCGCCTTCCGTGGCCTCACCAGCACCATGTGCCTGTGCCAGGCGCTTTTCGTCGCGCTGGCCTACAAGCTTGAACTGACCGTTGAAGAAACCGTTCCCCGAGGAGAATACGATGATTGAAGTTGCCGTTTTCGGTGCCGGTCGCATCGGCAAGATCCACGCGGCCAACGTGGCCCGCCATCCCCAGGCGCGGCTGCGTTACGTGGTGGACGTGCACGAGCCGTCGGCGAAGTCGCTGGCCGATGCGCACGGCGCGCGGGTGGCGAGCGTCGACGAGGCGCTGAACGATCCGGCCGTCGGCGCGGTGGTGATCGGCTCCAGCACCGACACGCACGCCGACCTGATCCATCGCGCGGCCGCGGCCGGCAAGGCGATTTTCTGCGAGAAGCCCGTGGATCTCGACGTGGAACGCGCGCGCGGATGCCAGGCCACGGTGGAGAAGGCCGGCGTCACCTGCATGATCGCGTTCCAGCGGCGTTTCGATCCGACGTTCTCTTCGCTGAAGAAGCGCCTGGACGAGGGCGAGATCGGTAACCCCGAGGTGCTCGTGGTCACCAGCCGCGATCCCGGCGCGCCGCCGGTGAGCTACATCAAGAGCTCGGGCGGCATCTTCAAGGACATGCTGATCCACGATTTCGACATCTTCCGCTGGATCCTCGACGACGTGGCCGTGAGCGTGCATGCCTCGGGCAGTTGCCTCACCGACCCGGCCATCGAGGCGGCGGGCGACATCGATACCACGGCGGTCACCATCCGCACCGCGAAGGGCCGGCTGTGCCAGATCAACACCTCGCGCCGCGCGGCCTACGGCTACGACCAGCGCTTCGAGGTGCTCGGCAGCAAGGGCATGCTCCAGGCCGGTAACGTGGCGCCCACCCAGGTGGTATCGCATACCTCGGCGAACATCGCGCACGACCTGCCCGAGCATTTCTTCCTCGAGCGTTATCGCGAAGCATACGCGGCGGAGATCGCGCATTTCTTCGACGCGCTGTCCGGGGGCACGCCGGTGCGCACGACCATCGCCGACGGCATCAAGGCGCTCGAGCTGGCCGAGGCGGCCGCGCGCTCGTGGCGCGAGGGCCAGGCCGTGCAGGTGAACATCTAGGAGTGGCGCCATGAGCAAGCTTCGTATCGGCCTGGCGGGCCTGGGGCGCCTGGGCCAGCGTTACGCGGAGAATCTTTCGCGTGCCGTACCGCGCGCCGAGCTGGTGGCCGTGTGCAGCCCCGTTGAAGGGGAGCGTGCATGGGCACGCGACAACATCGGCGTGGCGGTCATTCACGATCGCTACGAAGCGATGCTCGCCGATCCCGGCATCGACGCGGTGTTCCTCGTCACGCCGACGTCGTTGCATCCGGCGCAGATCGCGCAGGCGCTGGACGCGGGCAAGCATGTGTTTTGCGAAAAGCCGCTGTCGCTCGACCTCGACGAATGCCGTCGCGCCGCGGCGCATGCGGCGAAAGCGGAAAAGCGGGCGATGGTGGGTTTCGTGCGGCGCTTCGACGAAAGCTATCGCGACGCCTTCCGGCACATCGAGGCGGGGGGCATCGGCCGGCCTTTCCTCGTGTATTCGCAGACGGCCGACCTGGCCGATCCGTCGGGTGCGTTTCTGAAGTTCGCCCCGACCAGCGGCGGTATCTTCCTCGATTGCAGCGTGCACGACGTGGACCTCGCGCGCTGGCTGCTCGGGCGGCCGAAGGCGTTGAAAGCCTACGCCGCCGGTACGGTGGCGATGTATCCCCCGCTGGAAGACATCGGCGACGTGGATAACGGCATCGCCATCGTCGAGTTCGAAGGCGGGCGCATGGCGATGTTCCACGCCTCGCGCACGCAGGCCCACGGGCACGACACGCACACCGACGTGACCGGCACGGCGGGCAAGCTGAGCATCGGGCGCAACCCGCGGGCGAACCGGGTGGAGATCTCCGACGCGGGCGGGGTGAGGAACACGGTGGTGCCGTCGTTCTACGAGCGGTTCGCGCCGGCCTTCGTGACGCAGGCGAAGCACTTCGTCGACGCGGTGCTGGACGGTGCGCCATTCGACCTCACCATGGACGACGCGGTGGAGGCGACGCGGATCGCGGTGGCGATGCGGGAGTCGTTGCAGTCGGGTGGGGTGGTTGAGTTGGCGTAGGGATGTCGTGGCGAAAGCCCACGTCATCGCGCTGGGTTCCCGCGTGCGCAGGAACGACGTGAGGGATCGATCCGCGGCGCTCAATCTTGCCGGCCGTCGTTCCTGCGCACGCATCCCCCAGCTAAATATCGCTTCATGAAGGCCGATGACGCGCCGCAACAACGCTCCCGTATAATGCCCGGGCCATGTCCCTCCCATCCTTAGTCCCCCATCGCGGACGGCGTTTCGCCGTCACCGCCCGGATCCTCTCCGCGGTCGTCTTCACGTTCGTCTGCTACCTCGGCATCGGCATTCCGCTGGCGGTGCTGCCCGGTTTCGTGCACGGGGGCCTGGGCTATTCCACGGTGCTGGCGGGCCTGGCGGTGAGCGTCCAGTACGCCTCGACCCTGTTGAGCCGCCCCCACGCCGGGCGCATGGCCGATGCCATGGGTCCGAAGCGGGCCGTGGTGGCCGGGTTGATCGTGTTCGCGCTGGCCGGGCTCTTCCTCGCCCTGGCCGCACTGGTGCCGAAGACACCGGCGCTATCCCTGGCGCTGATCGTGCTGAGCCGTTTCGGCCTCGGTTTCGCCGAAAGCTGGGTGGGGACGGGCTGCATCGCCTGGGGCATCGCGGGCATCGGCGGCGAGCATACGGCCCGCGTGATCTCCTGGAACGGCATCGCCACCTACGGCGGCATCGCCCTCGGCGCCCCGCTGGGCGTGAAGCTGGCCGCCGACCATGGTTTCATCGCGCTGGGCGTCGTCACTTTCGCGCTGGGTGTCCTGGTGCTGCCGTTCGCGCTGTGGAAAGCCCACGTGCCGCCGACCCACGGCGAGCGCCTGTCGTTCGGCAGCGTGCTGTCGCGGGTCATGCCCTACGGCGCGGGCCTCGCGCTGGGTTCCATCGGTTTCGGTTCGCTCTCCACCTTCGTGGCGCTGTATTACGCCAGCCGGGGCTGGGAGGGCGCGGCGCTGTCGTTGTCGGTGTTCGGCGGCTGTTTCATCGGCATGCGCCTGGTGTTCGGCAACGCCATCGACCGCTTCGGCGGCTACCGCGTGGCGATCGCCTCGCTGGCCATCGAATGCCTCGGCCTGATCCTGCTCTGGCAGGGCGGCACGCCGCATCTCGCGCTGGCGGGCGCGGCGCTGACCGGCGCCGGTTTCGCCCTGGTCTTTCCGTCGCTGGGCGTCGAAGCCGTCAGTCGCGTGAGCACGCACAATCGCGGCGCCGCGCTGGGCGCGTATTCGGTGTTCCTGGACGTGGCGCTGGGCGTCACCGGCCCGCTGGGCGGATGGATCGCAGGACGTTTCGATTACCCGGGCATTTTCCTGATGGCGGCGTTCGCGTCGCTGGCCGGCGTCATGCTGTCGATCTCGCTCTATCTGCGCTTCGGCCGGGCATAATGCCCGTCTGATCCTTCACGAGTCCGCTTCATGCCATACGATCGCAGCTGGATGGGCTACGGCATCGTCGGTGCCTTGCAGGCGGGTGGCATTGCCCTGCTCGTCGGCATCGTGATGTACCTCCTGGTGCGCGCCGTGTTCGGCAAGGGCGGCGGCTGGAGCGACGGCAAGGAGCTTTCCGTCGCCTATGCGCTGACCATCGTCGTCGCGGCGGGGCAGGACCTCTGGAACCTGTTCTACTTCAACGTGGTGCCGTTGCAATCGCCGTCGTTGCTGCGGATCAAGCTCGCGGCGGTGCACGATCCGGATGCGATCGGCTTGCGGGTGCTGTTCGAGTTGCTGGGTGGATTGCTCGGGGCCGCGATCGGCTGGGCCCTGTTTTCGGGTGGGTTCAAGCGGTTGCTGGGGCACGTGCGCGGTGAGTGAACCCGAGCACTGACGCCCTGGGTTCCTGCGTACGCAGGGGGGGGGCACAGCTCGGTGCAACGGGTTCTCTCGAAGGGACGAATTGGCTCTTCCCACCTCACCGCCTGTGGCTGAACATCCAGGGCCACAGATCCGGCTCGGCATACGCCTTGTCCCACGATCCATGCCCCACGCCCGGATACTCGGTGTACTTCACCGCCGCATGCCGCTTCTCCAGCGCCGCATGCATCCGGCGCGACTGCTCGGTGGGCACCACGTCGTCGTCGCCGCCGTGGAAGATCCATACCGGGAGCTTGCCGATCTTCTTGGCCGTCCATGCGTAAGCATCCGTGCCGTCGGGCACGCCGTGCACGTAGAGCGCGCGCCCATCGGCCCGCGCTGTCACGCCGCCGCAGATGATCGCCGCCGCCGCGAACGTGCCGGGATGGTCCACGGCCAACTGCCATGAACCGTAGCCGCCCATCGACAGTCCGGTGAGGTACAGGCGATGCCGGTCGCCGTGGAAATCCTTGATCGCGTGCTCGAGCGCGGCCATGGCCATGTCGGCGTTGTCGCGGTCGGTCCATTCCTGACCGTCGGGCACCTGCGGCACCACCACCACGGCCGGGAAATCGGGATGGTCTTCGAGCCAGTGCGGCAGGCCCTGGGTGAGTTGTTTGCGGTTGTCGCTGCCGCGCTCGCCGCTGCCGTGCAGGAAGAGCACCACGGCGGGGCGTCCTTCGAGGCTCGCGGGCACGAACACCTGGTAGCGATAGGTCTTGCCGTGCACGGCGAGGCTGCGTTCGACGAAGCCCGTCGGCGCGGCGAGCGCGCTACCGGTCATGGCGGTGGCGGCGAGGAAGGCCAGGGTACGGATCATCGACAGGTTTCCGGCGGATGGTATGGGAGCCGACGGTGTCGGCGATTCGAGTGAGCGGCAAGCCCATCGCCGGCATGGCCGGCTCCCACAGTCATAGCACGGGACCGACCGCACCGGCATGCGTTCGTCAGAACGCGAGGCGTCCGAGCGATGCGCCGCCGTCGACGTGCAAGGTCTGCCCCGTCATGAAACTGGCTTCTTCCGACAACACGAATGCGATGGTCGCCGCGATCTCGTCGGGTTTGCCGAAACGCCCCATCGGCACGCCCGCCAGATAGCGGCGCTCGCCTTCGCTGCCGGGCGGATTGTTTGCGCGGAACAATTCGGTTTCGGTGGGACCGGGCGCGACCGCGTTGACCGTCACGCCCGTATCTGCCAGCTCCAGCGCCCAGCTGCGCGTGAAGCTGACCAGCGCCGCCTTGGCGGCCGCATACGCCGTGCGCTGCGGCATGCCGAGGATGGTCAGGCTGGAGATGTTGACGATGCGGCCCCAGCGCCTAGCTTTCATGCCGGGCAGGGCCGCCTGCGCCGCCAGGAGGGCGGGATGCAGATTGACGCCGAAGACCTCGTCCAGTGCCGGCAAGGTGACGTCCGCCAGCAGCGCGGGACGTACCAGTCCGACGTTGTTCACCACGCCATCGAGCGAAAAGCGCTGCGCGATGTCTTGCAACGTTGCGCGCGTGGCGTCGTCGTCGCCGAGGTCGACAGGAACGAACGTGCCGGGAAACTCGCCGGGTGCCGAACGTGCCAGGCCGATGACCTGATGGCCGGCGGCAGCGAGCCGCGTCGAGAGCGCCAGGCCGATCCCCTTGCTGGCACCGGTAATGAGAAAGGTACGCGTCATACGGATTCCTTCACGGTTCGCCGTGCGGCGAACGGCATGCGTGGTACAGGCAGCGGCCTTGCGAATGGCCGGCGGCATGCGGCGATGCGTCGGCTTCGATCATGACCGCTCCCCCGTTGGAACACGGTGGAGGCGGGCACGCCCGGTGGACCGTCTACCCGGATTCTGCACCGTGCTCCACGGGAAGGGCAGGGACGATCCGGCGATAATTCCTATTCCCCGGAGGAATGGACACGGATCGCTTGCCAGCCACGATCGCGGTTGCACTTGCGATGGCCGACGTCGTGTCACAGCACCGGATCGAACAGGCGGGCCACGTGCAACGCGACACGGGACAGGTACGGCAGGCGGCGGTAATCGTTCGGATTGACCTCGTCGCTTCGCGCGAGGTCGGCTTTGAGCATGGCCTCCACCTCGTCGGCGAAGGCCTCGTCGACGTTGAGCGCGGCGATCTCGAAATTCAGGCGGAAGCTGCGGTTGTCGAGGTTCATGCTGCCGACCACCGCGGTGTCGTGGTCGATGAGCATCACCTTCTGGTGGGTGAATCCGTCATGGAAACGGAAGACGCGGATGCCGGCGATGGTGGCTTCGTGCGCGTAGAGCGTCGAGGCCATGAAGACCGTGCGGTGGTCGGGGCGATCGGGAATGAGGATGCGCACGTCCACGCCGCGGAACACGGCCAGCCTTAGCGCGCCGAACACGGCGGCGTCGGGCACGAAATACGGCGTGGTGATCCAGATGCGTTTCTTCGCGGCGTGGATCGCCTGGGTGAAGAACAGCGAGCAGCTCTCCTGGCGGTCGGCGGGCCCGGTGGCGACGATCATGCTGGCCGCGCGCCCGCATCGCTCCAGCGGCGCCAGCGAGGGCGGCCGCCGGCCGGTGACCCAGTACCAGTCTTCGGCGAAGGCGCGTTGCAGGTCGGCCACGGCCGGGCCTTCGATGCCCATGTGCGTATCGCGCCAGGGCGACAGGGCGGGGTTTCCGCCGAGGTATTCGTCACCCGCGTTGAGGCCGCCGACGAAACCGTGCGTGCCGTCCACCACCAGGACCTTGCGATGGTTGCGGAAGTTGAGCTGGAAGCGGTTGCGCCAGCGTCGCGTGGCGAACGGCCGTGCCTCCACGCCGCCCTGGCGCAGCCGCTCCACGAAGCGGTCGGGCAGGGCATGGCTGCCGATGCCGTCGTAGAGCAGGCAGACCTTCACCCCGGCGGCGGCGCGTTCGAGCAGGGCGTCGCGCAGGCGTCCGCCGAGGTCGTCGTCGTGGATGATGAAGAACTGCACCAGCACGTACTGCTCCGCGCGGGCGATCGCGGCGAGCATGGCATCGAAGGCGGCCTGGCCGTCGACGAGCAGGGTGAGGGCGTTGCCCCCGTGCATGGCGGTCTTGAGCATGTGGCCGATGGGGGCATACCGCGGGTCGTGGACCGTATCCGGCCGATGCACCGCGCCGTCCCGCGGCGGCCGGCTCGCTTCGTCGTGCAGCATGAAGAAACGCGACTGGCGCTGCCGGTGAAGGTCGACGTAGCCGCCGAAGTGGCTGGCACCGAGGAAGAGGTAGGGCACCAGGGCCACGTACGGGACCAGCACCAGCCCGAGCGACCAGGCGAAGGCGCCCTGGGCGGTGCGGGTATGCATCACCGCATGCATGGCCGCGAAGATCCCGGCCACGTGGAGACTCAGGGCGGCCAGGGCGATCAGCGTGGTGATCACGGCCGGCGGCCTCCGATCTTCAAGTCTGCGGCAACAGTGTTTGTCGCGCGGGAGCGTTTTTGCGTGGGCAGCAGCACGGGACAATAGGCGCCTTCGTTTTCGTCGAGCCTATCCTATGAATCCCTCGTCTTCCCGTCTGCCCCTGCTGGCGCTGGCGGTGGCGGCCTTTGCCATCGGCACCACCGAGTTCGTGATCATGGGCCTGCTGCCGGAAGTGGCCGCCGACCTGCGCGTGAGCATTCCCTCGGCGGGCATGCTCGTTTCCGGCTACGCGCTGGGCGTGGCCGTGGGCGCGCCCTTGCTGGCCGCGCTGACCGCGAAGCTGGAGCGCAAGCGCGCCCTGCTGTTGCTGCTGGGCCTGTTCATCCTCGGCAACCTGCTCTGCGCCGTGGCGCCGAACTACGGCATGCTGATGACCGCGCGCGTGGTCGCGGCGTTCTGCCATGGTTCGTTCTTCGGCATCGGCGCCGTGGTGGCGGCCCACCTGGTGCCGGCGAACCAGCGGGCCCGGGCCATCGCGCTGATGTTCGCCGGGCTGACGCTTGCCAACGTGCTGGGCGTGCCGTTCGGCACCTTCCTCGGCCAATGGGCCGGCTGGCGCGCCACGTTCTGGGCGGTGACCGCGCTGGGCGTGCTCGCCGCGGTGGCGGTGGTCCGTTTCGTGCCCGCGTTGCCCCACCTGCGCGCACCGGACATGCGCCGCGAACTGCGCGTGTTGCGCGAACCGCAGGCGCTGATCGCGCTGGGCATGACGGTGCTGGGTTTCGGCGGCGTGTTCACGGTGTTCACCTATATCGCGCCGATCCTCCAGGAGCAGTCGCACGTGAGCCCGCACTGGACCGGCGCCGTGCTGGTGCTGTTCGGCGTCGGCACCACGATCGGCAACATGCTCGGCGGTCGCCTGGCCGACTGGCGCCTCATGCCGTCGCTGATGGGCATCCTCGTGGTGCTGGCCGCGTTGCTGGTGGTGTTCGCCTGGACCATGCATTCCACCCTGGCGGCCATCGTCACCGTGTTCGTCTGGGGCATTGCCTCGTTCGCCACGGTCGCGCCGTTGCAGTCGCGCGTGGTACACGTGGCGGGCGATGCGCCGAACCTCGCTTCCACGCTGAACATCGCCGCGTTCAACCTGGGTAATGCCGGGGGTGCGTGGCTGGGTGGCGTGGTGATCGCCGCGGGCCTGGGCCTGCCGGCCGTGAGCCTGGCGGGCGCCGCGGTGACCGTGGCCGGCCTGCTGGCGACCGTCGCGAGCGTGATGCTCGAACGTCGCTCCACCCTTCTTCCCCTTGTCGAACGCGCCTGATCTTCCGGAGACAACCCAGCCATGAAAGCCGTCGTCCATGTCCAGTCGTTGCCCGCCGACGATGCACGAAGCCTTGCCGATGCCGATCTGCCCGAGCCGTCACCCGGTCCCCGCGACCTGCTGGTGAAGGTGGAAGCCGTCTCGGTCAATCCGGTGGATACCAAGATCCGTCAGCGCAAGGCGGGCAGCGAGGGCCAGGGCGTGCTCGGTTGGGATGCGGCCGGTACGGTCGTGGCCGTCGGTGCCGAGGTCAGCCGCTTCAAGCCGGGCGACGCCGTGTGGTACGCGGGCGAACTGGAGCGTCCGGGCAGCAACGCCGAGCATCAGGCGGTGGACGAGCGCATCGTCGGCCGCAAGCCGTCCACGCTGGGCATGGCCGAGGCGGCGGCGCTGCCGCTCACGGCGGTGACGGCGTGGGAGCTGATGTTCGAGCGCATGGGCATTCCGTTCGGCACGCCGGGCCGGCCGGCCACGTTGCTGGTCGTGGGAGCGGCCGGCGGTGTCGGTTCGATCGCCGTGCAGCTGGCGCGCAAGCTCACGGGCCTGACCGTGATCGGCACCGCGTCACGGCCAGAAACCCGCGAGTGGGTCGAAGCGATGGGTGCACACCACGTGGTGGACCATTCGCGTCCGCTGGAGGCGGAGGTGCGTGCCGTGGCACCGGAAGGCGTCGACTACGTGCTTTCCCTCACACGCACGGAGTTGCACTATCCGGCGTTGGTGGAGCTGCTCAAGCCGCACGGCAAGCTCGGCCTGATCGACGATCCCGACGATTCGATCGATATCCGCCTGCTCAAGCGCAAGAGCCTGTCGTTGCATTGGGAGTTGATGTACACGCGGTCGCTGTTCCGCACCGAGGACATGGGCGAACAGGGACGCATCCTCGACGAGGTGGCCAACCTGGTGGACGCGGGCGTGGTGCGCACCACGATGCGGGAGAACGTCGGCACCGTGAACGCGGCCAACCTGTGGCGCGCGCACCGGAAGCTGGAAAGCGGGAGCACGATCGGGAAGGTGGTGCTCGAGGGGTTCTGAAGAGCGCGTAGGCACGTCGCCGCGAACACCCCATTCGCTGCGCTGGGCTCCTGCGCGCGCAGGAACCCAGCGCCCCGGTCGGGATAGGGACGAAACCCTATTTCGCCGCTTTGTCCGCCACCAGCATGTTCGCCACCGCCTGCGCCTGCTTGCGGATTTCGGGAATCGCCGTGGATTCCCACAACGCCCCGCGCAACAGGCTGCCGATGGCGAACAGGTTGTCGCGTGGCGTGCCCGTCGCGTCGAGCAGGTGGCCGTCGGGCAGCGCGGCGAAGCCCAGGCCCAGCGGATCGGGCGTGACCAGCTTGTCGACGACGAGCTGGCTGACGAGGCGATGCTCGGTGCGCAGCGTGTCGGTGTTGAGGCCCACCGTCTGGATCACGATGTCGTAAGGCTCGGTGACTTCGTTGCCGCCAGGCAGCGCGCGCACGACATCGAGATGGCCGTCCATCGACAGCTTCACCGAGCGCATGCGGCCGCGGCGGCGCTGGAGGCGTTCGGCTTTTTCCAGTTCGACCACCGAGGCGGTGACCTGCGGCGGCATGCGATGGCGCGCGCGTTCCCATGCCCAGCGTGCGTGACGCAGGAAACGGGACCGTTCGGCGTCGGGCAGGTCACGCCACAGCGATTGCGTGTGCGGGCGCATGCCGTCGATGATGGTGCGCCAATCTTCGGCGTGCGCCACGGCATCGCGCAGCTTGTGCAGCCACACGCGCACGTTCGGATCATCCCGGAGGGATTCCACCAGTTCGTCGCCGTCGCCGGAGGGCGCCGACACGGCGGCCAGGTGCGGCTCGGGCAACTTGCCGTGGCGGGACAGCGCGGAAAAACGCGCGTTCGGCCAGCGTGCCGAGAGTTCGAGGAGCACGTCGACGGCGGTGAGGCCCAGGCCGATCACCAGCACGCGCAGGGGACGGTCGTCCGCCGGGGCGGACGCGAGGTAGGGCCATGGATCGGTGACGTAGCGACCGCTGGCGATCGCGGCATCCTCCACGCCCGGCAAAGGGCGTGGTGGCAGCGAGCCGATGGCGAGCACCGCGGCGTCGGCGTGGGCTTCCTCGTCGCCATAGCCGATGGTGATGCCTTCGCTCGACGGCATCAGCGAATCGGCGTCGAAAGGCCGTACGTTGACGTCGTGCCCATAGGTGTGTGCGTTCTTCAGCGCCTGCTCGACGCGCGAGCGCAGGAAATCGCCGTAGAGGCGACGCGGCAGGAAATCGGATCCCTTGACGTTCGCGTCGAGCGCCTGGGCGTATTCGAGGAATCCGCCCGGCTTGCTGACGAACATACCCATCGATGCGGCGCGCACGTTGAGCAGGTGGCGATCCGATGGCGTGCCGTAGGCCACGCCACGACCCGGTTCGGCGCGACCCGCGTACCAATCCAGGTGGAGCGGACGCGGCGTGCGTCGCTCCAGTAACTCGCTCACCAGCGTCGCCGCTGCCGCGCCACCGCCGATGATGGCGACTTTCTGAAACATGCGTTGGTCCTTCGCCCGTATGTGGGGGTGGAGGGCCGTTAGACCGTCAGGCCGTCAGGCGTCCCGCGATGATCGACTGCCTCGGTCGTGCGATCCAGTGCTCGGACGGACCGGGCTGCTCGTAGGCGAGATACTGTGCCAGATCGCCACCGTAGACGTGAAGGGTGAGCGCGGTGTCGTGCCGCGATAAATTGCGGCAACGGTGCGCGTGCACCTCGGTGGAGTCGAACCACGTGGCGTCACCCGGCCCCAGCCAGGTGCGGCCGCTGCTGCGCAGGGAATGTTCGTCGTCGCCCTTGTCGAACGACTCCACTTCCAGCGCGCCCGCGATGGTCGCTTCCAGTCCCCACAACCCGCCGTGGTCGTGCACGGGCGTGGTGTAGCCGGGCGGCCAGGCCATGACGAGTACGCTGACCGGCGGTTTGGTCCGTTCGGCGAGCATCCAGCGCTCGAAACCGCGACGGCGCTCGCGCAAGCCGCCCAGCGAGGCGATCACCTCGTCGTGGCGCGAATGCAGCAGGCGGCCGATCTCGCGGCCCATCGAGGCCAGATCCGGCAGTTCGGCCTGCGACAGGTCGAAGACGACGTCGCGCAGGCTGCTGATGATGGAAGAACGCTTGCCCATGGAGGGAGGGGCCCCGCCCCGTGAATCGACTGGCGGGGAGTGGACCATGTGGCTCGTTAAAGCCTTGTAACCCCGAAATGTCGCGAAGGCGCTAAACCCTTCACCCGCGCCGTGCATCCAAAGCCACGAACCGCCCGGTCGGCGGTCCGTCCAATGGAGAGCAAAGCCATGATCGTGTTCACCTCGCTCGTCGTCCTCGCCGCCGGTTTCTGGCTGGTGTTCGCCGTGCTTGGCGCGGTACTGAAGCTGGTCTTCGGGATCGTCGGTGGCGTGTTCAGCCTGATCGGCACCCTCGTCGGCGCCCTGGTCGGCGGTGTCGCCATGCTGCTGGTGGCCCCGGTGGTCGCGCTGGCGCTCATGCCGGTTCTCCTGCCGGTGGCCCTGCTCGCGTTGATCGTCTGGGCCATCGCCCGCAGCCATCGCAAGCCCGAAGTGGTGGTGGTGCCGGCGTCTCGCTAGTCGGTGGCACCGGCGCGGGCCGGTGCCACGAAGGTCAGAGCTTGCGCAGGTCGAACGCCACGGGGATGCGTGCCCAGGCGCGCACGGCACGGCCGTTCGCCTGCGCCGGCTGGAATCGCCACGCGGCCAGCACCTGGTCGCGTGCCGCGGCATCGAGGATGGCGTGGCCGCTGCTCTGTTCGATCTCCACCTGTACGGGTTTGCCGGTCTCGTCCACGAGCACGCGTAGCGTGACCGTGCCTTCCATGTGTCGCTGCAAGGCCGCGCGCGGATAGGCGGGAGCGGGCGCCGACACGTAGGCCAGCTTCGCCTCCACGGGGGCGCTTTCGACCGCCGGCGCGACGGGTGCGGTATCCACCGGCGTGGACGGCACCATCGGCGCGCTGCCTTCGTCGGTGGGGACCACGGTCGGCTGCGTCACGGGCTGCGGTTTGGGAGCGACCGTCGTCGGCGTGTGGCGCACGACCGGTAGCGGCTTCAGGTCGATCGGCGGCGGGGGGATCGGCTTGGGCTCGACGGGGTGATCGATGATCCGCAGGGACGCGTTGGTCAGCGGCGTGGTGACGATCTGCGCCACCATCGGCCGCATGACGGCGATGAGCGCGGCGGCGTTGAGGGCGATCGCCGCGCTCATGGCGACGATGCGGACGGTATCCGGGTGAATCCCGGCCTGGGACGACGGACGAGCGAACGACATGAGCCACCTCCTGCAACGTGGGGGGAAGGTGATGCCTGGTTTGCCGAACACGGCCGTGGGGAACGGCGGGGATCGTGTTCGATTTCAGATTTATCTCACGCCGCGGAAACTTGCAATATCGGAACAGGGGTTGGGCGAGCGATCAGTGCGCGACGAGCATCGGCACGTCGGATTGCATGAAGAGGTAGCGCGTGGTGCCGCCGAGCACCATCTCGGAAAGGCGCGAGCGGCCCCAGGCGCCCATCACGATGAGGTCGGCTTTTTCCGCGTGCGCGATGTCGAGCAAGGCGGGGCCGGGCGCGGCTTTCGCGCCGTCGTCGAGGCGGCGCACCGTGGCGGTGACGCCGTGGCTGTCGAGCCAATGGCAGATGTCGGTATCGGGTAGCGCGCAGGTGTCGATGTCTTCGTCGCGGCTGCCGTCGATGACGGTGACGCGGGCGGCGCGGCGCAGCAGGTGCAACGACGAACGCACCGCCAGTGCCGACTCGCGGCTGCCGCTCCATGCCACCAGCACGTGCTCGCCCAGCGTACCGACCGGCGCGTTGTCGGGCACCACCAGCACGCCACGGCTGGACGCGAACACGGTGCGCGATACCACGCCGAACCCGATGGGCGCATCGCCGCGCATGGTGGACGACCGCTCCATCACCACGAGGTCGTAACCCGCCGAGGCATGCGAGAGCAGGGTGACGGTGTCGCCGTTGGCGACGCGCCATTTGCCATGCAGGCCGTGCGAGGCGAGAAGTGCGGTCCACTCGTCGGCCACGGCGCGGGCATCGGTCGTGCGCTGGCGCACCGCATCCAGCTGCAGGGGCACGGCTTCGGGCACGGTGAAGGCGGCGGCGGGAAGGTCGACCACGTGCATGGCGTCGAGCCGGGCGCCCATCCGCGTGGCCATGGCCAGCGCCGCGCGCAGGCCCGCGCCCTGCAAGGGCAGGCGGGGGACGTGCAGGAGCAGTTCGAGGGTCATGCCCGCATGGAACACCGCCGGAGGGACGAGGTCAATGCCCCTCCGGCGGGCAACGGTCTTACTTCTTCTTTTCCTGCGACGGCACGAAGCGGGTACGCACCGCCTCGGCCAGCAGGTCGGGCGGCAGCAGGCCCTGGGCGATGAGGAAGTCGTTGAACGCCTTGCGATCGAAACGCTCGCCGAGCCGGGTCTGCGTCTCCGCGCGCAATTGCAGGATGCGCAGGTAGCCGTAGAAGTAGGCGGTGGCCTGGCCGGGGGAGTTGAGCGTGTAGCGATCCAGCTCCTGTCGCGCCATCGGTTCGGAGAGGCCCACGTCGTGCACGAGGATGTCGTGGGCGCGGTCGCGGTCGATCATGCCCAGGTTGAGCATGGGGTCGAGGAAGGCGCGCGCCGCGCGCAGCAGGCGGAACTGCAAGGCCACGAACTGGCCGGCCGGCGGCTCGTACGGCACCATCTCGGCTTCGGCATACAGCGCCCAGCCTTCCACGTTGACGCTGTTGAAGGCGAACAGGCTGCGCGTCAGCGACACGCCCTGTTCCACCATCGCGGCGAACTGCAGCTCGTGGCCCGGACGGCCCTCGTGCGCGGTGAGCGTCCAGGCGGCGGCTTCGAAGGTGAAGTCGTCGTACATCTGCGTGTTGTCGCCATCGGCCGGCGGATTGCCCGTGGTGAGCACGAAGGTGCCGCGCTGCCCGGTGTTGTCGATGAACGGCGGCGGGTCCATGTGCGGTGCGGGCGTGCGCGCGTTTTCCGCTTCGGACGCCAGGCGCATGGCGAGCTGGCGCTTGGGCAGCTCGACGATGCGTTGCTTGCGGATGATGTCTTCGATCTCGCCAATCACCCTGTGGTACGTCGGTTCGACCTGGTCCTTGGGCAACTGCTTCTTCTTCAGCGCCTTGAGCACGTCGCGGTAATCGCCGTCGGGCAACCCTTCGGCCTTGGCCACCACCGGCGCGAGGGACTGCAGCGCATAGGTGGTTTCCATGAATTCCAGCTGCGCGCGGGCGATGAGGTCGCGCGGCGCGATGTCCAGGCCCACCTGTTCGAGGTTGTAGGCGTACATCGGCTCGGGCAGGCGGAAGTCGGTGCGCGCGCGCGGCAGCACCGTGCTCTTCACCCAGGCGTTGTAATCCTTCAGCTGTTTGTCGAGCGTGTTCATCGCCTCGTCGCTGCCGGCGACCTTCTTCTCGGCGAACAGCTTGCGGATGCCGTCGACGTAACGCTGCGTGTTGCCCAGCTTCTGTTCGACGTCGGCCTTGACCGGGCCCAGCAGCGCCTTGTCGCCGAGCTTCTCGGTGGTGCGGGCGCGGGCTTCGTCGACCAGGGCCTTGCAGCCCGGGGCCATGCCCACGTAGCACTTCAGTCGGCCGAGGGCGGCCTTGTTCTGCGCCGGCGTGCTTTCGGCGTTGAGCAGCGAGAACTCGCCGCTGAAGATGATCTGGCCGGCGTCGTACCAGGGCAGCATGTACTTCTTGTTGAGGTCGATGCCCTTGATGCTGGAATCGATCTGCTTGATGAGGATCTGCAGGTCCTGGCGGACGTTGGGATCCTTCTCGACGGCCAGGCGCTGGTCGTACTTCTTGCGTGCCGCGACCAGGTCGGCGCGCTGGCGGTCGTCGGCGCCGGCACTCAGGTCGGCGGTTTTCTCGTCGAAGCCCTTCACGCCGATGTCGGTGGCCGATTCGGGGCTGTAGCGGGCGGTGATGTCGAGCAGGAGCTGGGAATCGGCGTTGCTGCGCGCGATCCAGGCCGGTGGCGTGGCATCGGCGTGCACGGCACCGACCGCGAAGGTCACGGCGGCCGCGAGGGTCAGTCGTCGAAACATGGGTGTCTCCCCGGTGAATTGGGCACGAGACTAGCCGCAAAGGCCATCGGGGCAAATGGCCCATTCGGCAGATCAGCTGAACATGAGTGCCACGGCGGCCATGCCGATCATCAGGAACGAGATCACCCCCTTGGCCACGATGCCCACGAGCATGCCGAACCAGGTGCTGACGCCGACGTGGGCCGAACGCAGGATGCTCTTGCCGGAACACAACTCACCGATCACGGCGCCCGCGAACGGGCCGAGCAACAGGCCGGGGATGCCGAAAAACATTCCCACGACCGTGCCCGCCCCGGCGCCCCACAGCGCGCGTGGGCTGGCGCCGATCTTCTTCGCGCCCAGCGAGGCGGAGATGAAGTCCAGCGCGACACCGACGGCGCCCACGATGCCGATCGCCACCAGCCAGCCCCAGCCGAGGTGCCGGTACTCGTCCACCGCCGCCGCCAGCCAGATGCCGCCGAAGATCATCGGGATGCCGGGGAGCACCGGCAGGATGGCGCCAGCGACGCCTCCGACCACCAACAGGGCGGCGAGTACGTACAGGGCGATGTCCATCAGCGGAACGCCTCGCGGTACTCGGGTTTGAGGAAAGCCTCGAAGGCGTCGCTGGGCACGTCGATGGCCTGCGGACCCGCCGAATACGCCGCCACCTGGTAAGGCGGAAAGACGAAGGTGAGGCCGTGCACCTTGTCGTCGGGGCCGGTGAGCAGGCTGAACACGCGGTAGTGGTCCTTGCCCGGTTCGGTGCCCTCGTCGATCTGCCGGGTGTCGGAGGCCAGGGGTTCGTCCTCGTCGTCGAGCGAACCGATGAGTTGCCGGCGCGCCTCGGAGGCGAATGCGCTTTCGGCCGCCTGCGGATCGGCGAACAGATCGCGCAGGCCGACCACGCGGTGTTCCTGCAGGTCGTACGTGAAGCTATCGAGGATGGGCGCCGGATGCGCGCCGCCGGTGAAGGCCGAGCCGTCGACCTGCACGTTGATGAAGCGGTCGGTACGCGAGGCCACGGCGATGTCGAGATGGAGGTCCCAGGGCAGTTCCCGCGCGCGCTGGCGGGCGCCCGGCGCGTCGAGGCTGTCGAGGAAGGCGCGTTTCTGGCGCTCCACGTAGCGGTCGATCGTGGAGCGCAACGGCGCGGCACGCTCGGGCAGCTCGGGCAACGACAGCTCCATGGTGTAGAGGCCTTGCGCGTCCGATTGGGTATCCTTGTCGGCGTTCGCCCGGGCGTGCGACGGCGAGTGGCCGCCCTGGTCGGCGCTCTCCTGGCAGGCGGCCAGTCCGGCGGTGGCGAAAGCCAGCTGCAGGATGTGTCGCATCAACATGTCGGATTTATCTCCCTGCGAGGCTCGCATCTTAGCCTAGCGTCATCCCTCTTCAGGGCATGTCAACGAATCGAAGGAACACCGTGCAAGACGCGTCGACGGAAACCGTCACCCTGCTCAAGGCCGACGAACTGGGCCGTATCGAACGCGTGGAACGCGGCGGCGTGCTGTTGATCCGGCGCGACATCGGCTCGGCCCGTTGGTGGGCCCGTGGTTTCGCCAGACGTGCCGCGGCACGCGAGGCGCGTGCCCTGGGCAAGCTCGACGGCATCGACGGCGTGCCTCGCCTGCTCGCATGGGACGGCCGCGTCCTCGAGCGCAGCTACATGGCCGGGCTGCCCATGCAGCAGGGGCAGCCGCGCGACGCGGCCTATTACCGCCGGGCGCTGCGCCTGCTCGCCGTGCTGCATCGGCGCGGCATCGTGCACAACGACCTGGCCAAGGAACCGAACTGGCTCGTGCGCGAGGACGGCACGCCGGGACTGGTGGATTTCCAGATCGCGTGGACACGCGGCAAGCGCGGCGCATTGTTCCGCTTGCTCGCGCGCGAAGACCTTCGCCACCTGCTCAAGCACAAGCGCACGTACGTGGCAGATGCATTGTCCGCACGGCAACGCGCCATCCTCGCGCAGCCGGCGCCCCATTCGCGCCTATGGCGTGCGACGGGCAAGCGCCTTTACAAGCTCATCGCGCGAAAGGTCTTCGGCTATTGGGACAACGAAGGGCAGGGGCGCGTGAGGCGTTGACGAATTCGCCGATGCGATCGGCTCCCACCCCTTCGGTAGGAAGGCTGCTACCAAAGGGTGGGAGCCGATCGCATCGGCGAAAAGCCAACGGAGCGGTGTCGCGTAAACCTATTTCTCGACGAACGCCCGCTCGATCACGTAATCGCCCGGCTCGCGTGTGCGCGGCGAGGCCTGGAAACCTTCGCCGTCGAGCAGCACGCAGATGTCCTCGAGCATCGAGGGGCTGCCGCACAGCATCACGCGATCTTCCGCGGGGTTGAGTTGCGGCAGGCCAAGCGTGCGCGCCATCTCGCCGTCGGCGATGGCGTCGGTGATGCGGCCGCGGTTGCGGAAGGGCTCGCGAGTCACCGTGGGGTAGTAGACGAGTTTTTCGCGTACCAGCTCACCCAGGTATTCGTGGTTGGGCAGGTCGTTCTCGATGTACTGCGAGTAGGCCAGGTCGTTCACGTGGCGCACGCCGTGGGCGAGCACGATGGTGTCGAAGCGCTCGTAGGTGTCCGGGTCGCGGATGATCGACATGAAGGGCGCCAGGCCCGTGCCCGTGCCGAGCAGGTAGAGGCGCTTGCCGGGCTTGAGGTCGTTGAGCACCAGCGTGCCGGTGGGCTTGCGGCTCACTATCACCGGATCGCCGGGCTTGAGGTGCTGCAGGCGCGAGGTGAGCGGGCCGTCCTGCACCTTGATGCTGAAGAACTCCAGGTGTTCTTCGTAATGCGCGCTAGCGATCGAGTAGGCGCGCATCAGTGGGCGGCCGTCCACTTCCAGGCCGATCATCACGAAATGCCCGCTCTCGAACCGGAAACCCGGGTCGCGCGTGGTGCGGAAACTGAAAAGCGTATCGTTCCAGTGGTGCACGTCGATGACGTGCTCGGTCGCCAATGCCACCATGGTGTATCGAACCTCGAAAACGAAAGGGCCACGACCTCGCGCGGGGCGGAAGTCTCTGATTCGGCTGGGGAAGCGGCCGGTTTCGCCGCGCGCCTCGCGTTCGCCGCACTCATGGGGTGAGTGCCGGCGCAGGACGCCAAGGATACGGCATTGCGCGACGCGTCGCCGGACAGGCGTCTCGCCCTGGTCTAAGATCGAGGGTCCGCCCTTCACACGACTCGATGGCATGACCCGACCCGACTACGCTCCGGGCCAGTCCTGGACTTACCGCACCCGGCCCGGCGAGGAAGACTCCCGCCTGATGATCCGCAAGATCGACGTCGAGCCGGAGGATGGCGAGGTGTTCCACGTGTCCCTGCTCGGCGTGAAGCTGCGCAACCACCGCGTGCCCGGGGGCATTCAGCCGGCGATGCACCATGCGGCCGTGTCGCGTTCGACGCTCGACAAGAGCGTGCTGGGCGCGGCCGGTACCGCCGATGCCGACGAGAGCTGGCGCGACGGTTATGCCGTGTGGCGCCAGGCCTACGACAACGGCGACGCGGGCGTGTTCGACCTCGAGGTGAAGGACATCCTCGGCTACATCGAGATGGTGGTGGCCGCGTCGGGCGAAGCCGGCGCCTGAGCGCGCCTACCGAAGGGGTGGGAGCGGACCGTGTCCGCGAACCCTTAGGCGTGCCAGCGAACGAATGAGGCTATGCGGTGATCGTGCGAGCGGCAAAAAAGCTCGCACGATCGCCGCATAGCCTCATTCGCTATAGCAGCCTTGAGGGTTCGCGGACACGGTCCGCTCCCACCCCTTCGGTGGCAGGGTACGGGCAAAAAAAGAGCGCCCGTCTTCGACAGGGCCCCCGGCCGGGGAGGCAGCCGGGGGGCGAAGGGGGCGCAAGTCACACAGGGATGGGTTTTATGCGTTGAAGCCGATCAGAAGTCGTAGGTGACTGCCAGGCGGGCGTAGCGCGGGTCTTGCGTGTACAGGGGCACGCCGAAGATGGGGTTCGGCGTGCGCGGGGTGTCCTCGCTCGACGGGTAGCGATACGTGGCACGCTTCTCGTTGAGCACGTTGAACACGTTGGCGGAGAACGCCAGCTTCTGGTCGGCCCAGCCCGGGCGATAGGTGACACCCAGGTCGAGCTGGAACGTCCACGGCAACCGGCCCTGCGAGCCCGGGCGCGCCGGCTCGCCGTTGCAGAAGTGGTAGGTGCTGCCGTAAGACTCGGGGTTGCTGTGCGAGGCGCCGTAGTAGCCGAGGCAGATTTCCGGTGCGCCCGTGGCGGCCTGCAGGTTGCCCGAGAGCTGCCATTCCGGGGCGAACTGCCAGTAGCCGTACGCCTTGATGACGTGGGTGTGGTCGTTGCCCAGGATGCCGTTGGAATAGTCCATCACGTAGCGGTTGTCCCAATCCACGCTGCCGGCGGCGCCGGACTGGCGCGTGTCGGTACGGGCCTGGCCTTCGGTGTTGCCGTACGAGCGCGAGAAGACGTAGTCCAGCTTGCCGTACCACGTGCCGTCGAAGGTGTGCTCGATGAAGGTTTCCAGCGAGTAGTAGTTGCGCTTGGCCTTCGGGAAGCCCATCTCGTCGCGCGTGAGCGTCACGTCGTACGGCTGGTTGTTGTTGTCGATGAGCGTGAACGTGTTGGCGGACCCGCCGTTGATCAGGTAGCAGCTGTTGCTGCTGCTGATCGTATGGCCTTCGGCGAGGGCCTTGTCGGTGACCAGGCCGACGTCGCAGAAGTCGTCGATCACGGTGCGCAGAAGACGACGCGTGAACTTGGCGCCGTAGACCCAGCTCTGGCCGAAGGCCTTGTCGAAGCCGAGAATGAATTCGTCCTGGTGTTCGGCCTTCAGGCCCTTGCCGGCGACCGTGCGCGGGTCGGGGGGAATGCCGTACGAGTTGTTGCCGGAAACCACGTCGCTCATCTGGGTGAGGCCGGTGGGTGCGCCGGTGGCCGGATCGATGCCCGAGTAGGTGTAGTACTGCTGGGTGGCGAGGTAACCGGCGGCGGCGCCGGTCGCCGGGCTCAGCGGCAGGCCGAGGTAATAACGGCCGGCGTTGGCGAACACCTTGAACGAACCGTCCCCGTAGACGTCCCACGAGGCACCGATGCGCGGCGCCCACTGCGGCTTGGTCTGCGTGATGAAAGCCTGGCCCTGGGGGTTGTAGTCGGTGAACTGGTCGTTGCGCAGGCCGATCGACAGCAGCCAGCGGTCGTTGACCTGCCACTTGTCTTCGACGTACTGGGCCCGCTGCTCGGAGCGAACGTTCGCCAGATTGGTGGCGATGTCGCGCTTGACGTAATACCCGTCCTGTCCATTGGGGAACAGTGCCGGTGCCGGGACGAAATTGCGGCCGGTATCGTCGGAGAGGGGCACGTCGGGAGTCGTGGTATGGCCGTAGGCCCAGGTGTAGCCGGGACCTGGATGCGTCGAACCGAAATCCTCGACGCGCGACCTGACGTTGTCGATACCGGCCGACAGCGTGTGATCGCCCAACACGTAGGCGACGTCGAAGCGGAAGTTGGTCGACTTGTTGCCCCGGCCGGGCGAGCTGATGTCGCCCACCTGGTTGTTGCGGATGGGGCTGCCGCCGTTCAACGCCGGATTCTGGTTCGTCGAGCCGTCGACACGCACCAGGTTCGGGTCATAGTTGCCCGGCTGGTCGTAGTTCTTCGAATCCATCTTGCCGTACAGGACGCTGAGGGTCAGGTTATCGGTGATGTAGCTGGTGTACTTGCCGATGTAGAGATCGCCGCCGGTCTTCTTGTCGTTGTCCGGGCCGATCGTGTTGAGCACCTGGCGATTGTTGAAGTCGTAGTTGTAGCGCGTGCCGGAGCTCTCGCGCTTGTCGGACGCGCCGGTCACTTCGAGGATGTTGCTGTCGTTGATGTTCCAGTCGAGCTTGCCGTACCAGCGCGGCGAGCGGTAATCGTTCTTCTGTTCGGGCGTGTTGCTGCCCACGTCGTTGAGGGTGCGGCGGTTCTGCTTCTCGAACTCGCCGGCCACGAAGAAGAACAGCTTGTCCTTGATCAGGGGGCCGCCCGCGTAGGCGCTCACCGTGGTGGTCCACTGGCGGTTCTGGTTCTTGAGCTGGTAGAGGTCGCCTGCCGGGGCGGATGCCGGCGTGTTGGTGTAGTAGAGGTTGTCCTGCTTGGCACGTGCGAAGGCCGGCTCCCACAGCACCTGCGCGCCGAAATGCCATTCGTTGGTGCCGCGCTTGCCGACCTGGCTGATCACGCCGCCGTCGGAGCGGCCGTACTGCGCGCTGTAACCGCCGGTGTAGACCTCCTGCTGATCGATCGCGCCGTAGGGCAATTGCAGGCCGCCGAGCGCATTGAGAGGGTCGGTGGTGTTGAAGCCGTTGATGTAATAGGCGTTCTCGTTCGCCGCGGCGCCGCCGAAGCTGGCCACCGAGCGGCCGGTGTCGCTCTGGAAGTTGGCGCCGTTGTTCACCACGCCCGGCGCGAGCCGCGCGATGGCCTCGGCGCTACGGCCCAGCGGCAGCTTGGCGAGCTGCTCGGCGGTGACCACGGTACGCGAGTCGACGGTGGTGACGTCGATGTTGGGCAGCGCGGTGCCGGTGACGGTCACGCCGGAAAGGCTCGTCGCGTCGCCGGCGGTGGCGGCGGGGGCCGCGAACGACACGTCGGTGCTGGCGCCGACGCGCAGCGTGACGTCCTTGCGGGTATCGACCACGGCGCCATCGCGCATCAGGGTCACCGTGTAGGTGCCCAGCGGAAGCTGCGATGCCGAGTAACGGCCGCGGTCGTCGACCGGCACCTCACGGCGGAAGCCGGTGCCGCTCTCGATCACGATGCTTTCGTTGCCGCCGGCCGGCACGCTGCCGTTGAGGCCGCCGGTGGTGGACTGTGCGTGGACGACGCCCGCGCCGGCCAGACAGGTGCAGATGGCGAGGGCGAGTGCCTGCCTCCGCGAGAGAAACTGGTTGTTCAAGTGCCTTCCCCGAAAATAATGGTGCCCGGTAAAAACGCGAGCACGGAACAACGGGTGGTTGAACGACGTCTCTCCCCGACGAAAGCTCCCCGACCCTGCGTCCGCGCTCCGTCGCGTTCATTTGTCTCGATCCAAATGAACCTTTCGCAAGATTTACAGTAGCGGGGCAAAGAAGTCCATAACCCTTCGAAAGTTTCGTATGGACGTCCATACGAAACACCTTTGCCGCGCCGCAGCATAAAACGACCTAAGTGGCGGTTTGCATGGATGTTCGACTGCATCAGCCGGGCGTATCGCCACGATGGAAATGTGTATTCGGCGTGACGGGGCGGCATAGCGGGGCGACTTCCTTATTCAGGTTTGGATCGAGGCAAATCCCATGCCAAAGCCCGGCGAGGCCCGTGTGTCCTTGCGCGCCCCATCTTTCGATCCGAGGCGACCATTCCTTAACGAAAACCGTGCCTTAGCCCCCTGTTCGAGAGCCTTTACGAAATCCGGGCTTGTCAGCGCAGGTCAAGAAACTAGACTAGGCGACTATTGGAAGGGGGCGGATCAGGCGGGCATGAAGATCGAACGCGGTCGCGGCAACCGCACCGAACCGGTGATGCTCAGCGAAGCCGCGGAGCGGCTGCGCAATCCCCGTATCGACCGTATCGTCGCCAGTTTTCGCGAATATCGCGTCTCGCTCATGCGGGTGGTCATCCTCGGCTTCATCCTGGTCTGGACCGCGGCCTGGCTGCACGGCCCGACCCCCATGGCCGTGGAAGCGAACCGTGCGTTCCCCCTGGCCACGGGGCTGTTCATCGCCGCCACGCTGTGGATGCTTTGCGTGCGTGCCGCCCGTGGGCTGCGCCGTCGCCCCCTCGTCGATGCCCTGGGTACCGCCGCCAACTACGTGATCGTGGCGGTGCTGCTCAAGGCGGCCTTCATGCTGGTGATCACGTTGACGGCCGTACTGCCCTTCCTCTCGGTGGCGGTGGGCGTGCGCTATAGCCGGCGCGCGTTCGCGGCGAGCGTGATGGCATCGGTCGCCGTACTCGCGATCAGCGCGCCCGACGGTTACTGGATATCGCGCCCCGCCTATGCGCTTTATGCGCTGGCGCTCGTGATAGTGTTGCCGATGACGCTTTATCGGCTAATGGACGCGCTGCGCGAAGTGTCGACCGAGGCGATCGCCTCGCGCGAGGCGCAGCATCGCTTCATCTCGATGATGAGCCACGAGATGCGCACGCCGCTGGGCACCGTGATCCATTCGGCGTCGCTCATCGACACCGGCGTGATGAACGAAGACCAGCGTCGCCTGGTCTCGCTGCTCGAATCCAACGCCAATGCGCTTCTGCACCGCGTGAACGCCGTGCTGGACGTGGCCTCGTTCGCCGGCGGCCGCTTCAGCCTGCGGCACCAGCCGTTCACTTTCGACGAAGTGCTCGTCACGGTGGGCGCGGTGTGCCGACCCCTCGCCGCGGACAAGCAGATCGGGTTCACCGTGTCGCGCGACGCGTCGGTGGAGGGCGTCTTCAACGGCGATCCCGGGCGCATCGAGCAGGTGCTTTCCAACCTCGCCTCCAATGCCGTGAAGTTCACCCCGCCCGGGGGATCGGTGGACGTGCGCGTCGAACTCGTGGACGGGGCCGCCGGCCGGGACCCGACCATCGTGTGCACCGTCGTCGACACCGGCATCGGCATCGCCGATGCGGACAAGGCGCGCATTTTCGACCCCTTCCACCAGTTGAGCGCGGGCGAGAGCCGGCGGCAGGAAGGCGTGGGGCTGGGCCTGTACATCGTGCGCAACGTGTCCGAGCAGATGGGCGGACGCCTGGAGGTGGCCGACAATCCGCTCGGCGGTACGGTGTTCACCTGGCGATTCCCGCTGGCGCGGGCGCCGGTCGGCGTGCGCAGCATCGCCGGCATGCCGCTGGTCGAACTGCTCGACGAACATCGCGGCCGCGTCGCACGCCAGCGCTGCCTGGTGGTGGACGACAATGCGGCCAACCGCGAGATCGTCGGGCGCATCCTCGAACGCGCGGGACACGTCGCCACGTTCTGCGCCAGCGGCGATGAGGCGCTGGCGCGGCTGGCCACCGATACCTTCGACGTGATCTTCATGGACCTGCACATGCCGGGCAGCTCGGGCTGGGACGTGCTCGGTCGCATCGATTCCGCGCGCCGCGCCGGCGCGGTACCGCCCATCGTGATGCTCAGCGCCGATTCGAGCCACGATGCCGTTCGCATCGCGTTCAAGGCGGGGGCGCGCGCGTACCTCACCAAGCCCATCGCCGCGCAGCGCCTGCTCGACGTCATCGAATCGGTGGCCGGCGAGCGCGTACTGGAAAGTGCCGCGAGGGCATGGCAATCCGTGCCCGAGTTCTCGGCGACGGCCGATAGCGGTGCGTCGCCGCTGGACGACATGCGCGCGCTCACCAGCGCGGAAGAGTTCGCCGATTTCGTCGCGCTTTGCGCGAAGGCGACCGAAACCCATGTCGAGGCGTTGCGCCTGGCCATGCTGTCGCGGGACATCGCCGGCGCCTCGGAGGCCATCCATGCGCTGCGCAACGTGCTCGGCAATCTCGGCCTGCCGGGAGGTGCGAGGGTATGCGACGACCTGACGGTGCTGGTGGACGCCGGTGGCGACCTGCGGGCCGCCCATGCCGAACTGGATGCGTTGGCCAGGTCGGTGCGTGCATTTGCCGCGCGCCAGCGTATGGTGTCGGTTTCCACCGAAGGCGCCAACGCTTGAGCACACTGGACGACCTGGCCCGCGGCATCGATGCCCGCGAACGCGCGACACCTGGATTGAAGCCCGACAACGAAGCCCGCATCGTCTTCGCCGACGCCGCCAGGGCACGCCGCCCGCTTTCGGTGGTGTACCTGCATGGATTTACCGCGAGCCAGGCCGAAGGCGCCCCGGCGCATCGCGAGATCGCCCGGGCCTGCGATGCGCACCTGTACCTGGCGCGCCTGCACGGGCACGGCAGCGACGATCCCGAGGCCATGGCCGGCGCCACGCCCGAGCGCTGGATGGCCGACGCCGACGAGGCGCTGGACGTCGGCCTGGACCTGGGCGAGCGGGTGCTGCTGGTGGGCACATCGATGGGTGCCACGCTCGCGCTCGACCTCGCCGCGCGCCGCGGCGCGTCGGTGGCCGGCGTGGTGACTTGGTCGCCGGGCATCCGCGTGCACGACCCGGCCCAGTTGGAGGCGGCGCTTTCACTGAGCGGTGCCATTCCCGCCGATGGCGAGCGCACCGATTTCCAGCGCCGCTACTGGTCGCAGATGATCCACAGCGACGGTATCCGCGCCGTCGCCCGGCTGCTTGCCGAGCGCATGCGCCAGGACATCCTGCGCGAGATCACCTGCCCGGTATTCATGGGGGTGTGGGACGGCGGGGAGGGCGATCGCGACACGCTGACCTCGGTGCGGGCGATGCGCGATGCGTTCGGCTGGCTCGGCACGCCGGCCGACCGCAAATCCTTGCAGGCCTACGATCACGCCGCGCACGTGCTGGCGTCGCCGGAACGGTCCGCGGCGGCCCGGCATGTGGAGAACGACACGCTCGCCTTCCTGCGCGCCATGCGCATCGCCCGGTGAGCGTGCTTTAGCCGCGACGCGGATCGAGGCGCGCGCTATCGTTGCCGCCTTTCCGGACGGAACCTGACTTCGTGCGCGTGTTGCTCGCCATCGCCAGATCGGGATTCGTCGGGCTCGCGCTGTGGGCCGGGATGGCCTGCGCATGGGCCGTCGACAGCCGTGAGCGCGACATCGGCCAGTTCATGCATAGGGCGTGGACCGTGCGCGACGGCGCGCCGGGGCAGGTGACGGCTTTGGCGCAGACGGCCGACGGGTACCTCTGGCTGGGCACGCCCGTGGGTCTGTTCCGTTTCGACGGCGTGCGCTTCGAACGGTTCCGCCCTCGCGAAGGCGGCGATTTTCCCGCCTCCGCCGTGGCGTCGCTGTACGCGCCGCCGACGGGTGGACTGTGGGTGGGCTTTCGGTATGGCGTGGTCAGCTTCGTCGCTGCCGACGGCGTTGCCCGCCACTACGCGGCGGGCTCGGGCCTGCCCACCTCCACGGTGTATGCCCTGGGCGGTACGCCCGACGGGCGCATCTGGGGCGCCACCTTCAATGGCCTGGTGATGCTGTCCGGCGAGCGCTGGCACGTCGTCAGTCCGGCGATGGGCCTGCCCGGCCGTCGGGCCAGGAGCCTCATGGTGGATCGCGAAGGGCGCTTGTGGGTCGCCACCGAGCAGGCGCTGGCCTGGCTTCCCAACGGCGGCGAACATTTCACCATCGCCACGCGCGCTATCGGTCGGGTCAATCGCATCGCCGAGGCGCCGGACGGCAGCATCTGGGTCGCGGAAGACGACGGCGGCGTGCGTCCGGCATGGGCCGGCGAACGCGATCCGGACGACATGGGCCCCACCGTGAGGCTGGCGTCGGCAGGCCTGCTGTTCGACCGCGACGGCGCCTTGTGGATGCCTACACTGGGCGACGGCATCCGACGTATCACGCACGTGCGCGACTGGCCGCGCCAGGTGATCGATGCCACCGGGACCGTGGCCGAGCGATTCGTCGAACGCGACGGTCTTTCTTCCGATTACGCCGATGCGGTGATCCAGGACCGCGAAGGCGACATCTGGGTGGGTGGCACCGGGGGACTGGATCGATTCCGCGTGAGCCGGTTGACGCCGGCCCCGACCGTATCGGGTGGCACCGACTTCGCGATCGTGCCGGCGCCGGGACATGGCGTGTGGGTGGGCAGCAAGAACCGGCCGCTGATGCGCACGGAGGCGCACGCGATGCGGGCCACGCCGTTCGCCGAAACGATCACCGCGGTATCGCGCGATGGCGAAGGCCTCTGGTTGGCCGGCCCGTCGGGCATCTGGCGCATGAAGGACGACGTGCCGAACCTGGTGTCGGCGTTGCCCTCGTCGCAATACACCGGCGTGCAGGCCATCGAAGGCGACGGCGCAGGGGGTGCCTGGGTTTCGATCAACCGGCCCGGCCTCTACCACTACGCGTCGGGCCGGTGGACGTTCGATCCGCTGCCGCCGACGGATGGCGAGCAGGCGCCGCTGTTCCTGCATCGCGACGGGCGCGGCCGCCTGTGGATGGGGTTCGCCCGCAACCACCTGGTGATTCGCCATGCCGGGCGCGACACGCTGCTGGGACCCGGCAACGGCGTGGCCATCGGCAACGTGGTGGCCTTCTGCGAAGGCCGTAACGTCGACTGGATCGGTGGCGAGCTGGGCATCGCTTCGACCGACGGCACCGACGTGCATACCGTGCATACGCTGGGCGAGCCCTTGCGCGGGGTGTCGGGCATGGTGCGGGATGCGCGCGGCGACCTGTGGATCAACGCCGCGCAAGGCGTGGCCCGCATCGCGAGCGACGACCTGGGCCACGTCGCGCGGGACCCCACGTTCCGCCCGCCGGTGGAACTGTTCGACTTCCTCGACGGCCTGCCGGGCACGCCGCCGCCGTTCCGTCCCGTGCCGTCGGCCGTCGTCGCCGACGACGGCCGCCTATGGTTCGCGACCACGGCCGGCATTGTTTCCATCGATCCGCTCAACGTGCCGCGCAACGCGACGCCGCCGCAGGTGCACATCACCTCGATATCGACCGACATGGGCACCTGGCCGGCCATGCCGCCGCTGCGGCTGCCCGCGCGCACGGAACGCCTGCGCATCGACTACACCGCCACCAGCCTGGGCATGCCCGAGCGCGTGCGTTTCCGCTACCAGCTCGACGGCATCGACACGCGCTGGCGCGACGCCGGCAACGAGCGGGAGGCCGTGTACACCGATCCTCCGCCCGGGCATTACGTTTTTCGCGTGACCGCGGCCAACGAGGATGGGGTGTGGAACGAACAGGGCGTCGAGCTGGCGCTCGACATCGCTCCGGCCTTCTACCAGACCTGGTGGTTCCTGGTGCTGTGCCTGGTGGTGGCGATGGCGGCACTCTACGTCGCCTACCTGGTTCGCGTGCGGCGGATCGAGGAGGCGTTGCGCGCACGGCTGCAGGAGCGCCACACGGAACGCGAGCGCATCGCGCGTGAGCTGCACGACACGCTGCTGCAGAGCATCCAGGGCCTCACGATGCGCTTCCAGGCGATCGCCAACCGCGTGCCGGCCGGCGAACCGTTGCGCGTCTCGATGGAGCAGGCGCTCGACCGGGCCGACGAGGCCCTGGTCGAAGCGCGGGATCGCGTACGCGGGTTGCGCGCGCATGCGGTCGATTCGCACGGCCTCGCCGACGCGCTCCAGACACTCGCGCTCGCCTATGCGGACGAACACACGGTGCCGATCGGCGTGGACGTTCGCATCGACATGACCGGCATGGATCGCCAGGTACGCGACGAGCTTTACGGCATCGCCCGCGAGGCGTTGCATAACGCGGTCGTGCATGCCGACGCGAGTCGCATCGACCTGGTGCTCGACATCGAGGGGCGCGATCTCGCGTTGCACGTATGCGACGATGGCCGCGGCATCGACGAGGTGGTGATGCGCGACGGCCGCGAAGGTCATTGGGGTCTGCGTGGCATCCGTGAACGCGCCGCCGCCATCGGTGCCGAACCGACCATCGCATCACGGCTCGACGGCGGCACCGTGGTCTCGGTTCGCGTCGCGCTGGAACGCGTCTTTCCGCAACGCGGGCACGGGTTGCGCCGTCGTTTTTCGCGGAAGCGCCGCCGGTGACCGCCAGCGACCTCGCTTCGCTGCTCGACCGCCTTGCCGCCCACGACGGCTGGCGGCGGCCGGACGCCTTCCTCGAGCGCGCGGACCTCGCCGATCGACTCGACCTCCTGCTTCCCGGCGACGTGGCTTCCGCCGAGGTCGCGCGTGCGGCGCCCTTCCTCGCGGCCATGGAGGCCAGCGACGCGCGTCTGTTCCAACGCTTGCGCGAGGCCATCCGCGCGGGACGTGGCGCCCAGGCCCTGGCTCCCTGGTTGCGTTCGGCGGTATCGGGCGGTCAGCACTACGACGCCCTGGACGCCCTGCTGGCCGGCGTGCTCGCCATCGACGAGCCGGTGGCCGACGATCCCGTTCCGCCGCCGGGCATGGTGTTCTACCAGCCGACGCCCGCGCGGCATATCGTGGAATGCGTGCGGCGCGCGGGCATCGGTCGCGACGACGTCGTGCTGGATCTCGGTTCGGGCCTGGGGCACGTGCCGATGCTGGTGAACATCCTCACCGGCGCGCGGACCCGGGGCGTGGAGCGGGAGCCGGCCTACGTGGAAAGCGCCATGCGCGCCGCGGACGCGCTGGGCTTGCGCGGCGTGTCGTTTCTCTGCGCGGATGCGCGGGATGCTTCGCTGGACGATGTGGACGTGGTTTACCTGTTCACGCCCTTCATCGGCGGCGTGCTGGCCGACGTGCTGGTTTCGCTCGAGCGTGCGGCGCGGGCACGCCCCTTGCGCATCGCGACGCTGGGTCCCTGTTCGGCCACGTTCGCGCGGCAGGCGTGGTTACGCGCCGATGGGGCGACGAGCCCCGATCGCGTGGCGGTGTTCCGTTCGGTCAGCGGTGACCCGGATTGAAGTGACCGGTGCCGCCGCCGACGGAGATGCTGACGCCGCCGGTGGGATGGTCGCAGCTGCCGAACGCCTGGCTCAGGTTGACCACGCCGGACTGGAAGTCGCCGCTGCGGCCATGGCTTCCGCTCATGACACCCGTGCTCACGCTGCCGTGCACCTGGGGTTTGTTGTAGGTGGCGTCGTCGCAGCGTGGCTCGTCGTCGGCGATCGCGGTGTCGGCCATGCGGCCGCTGGTGTCGCCGTAGTAGGTGCCGGGCGGATCCTTCGGACGCGACGGCGTCACGGCGACGCTCTCGCCGCTGCCCCGGGTCGCGCCGGCCGTGGTGCCCGCGTGCGCGGGAGCGGCGGTCGTGGCCGAGGAGGCCGGCACGTAATCCGGCGGCAACTTCAGGTTCAGCGGGCGGGACGCGTCCTGGGCCATGGCCTCGGCGGAAACGAGGAGCAGGGCGGCGAGGGCGAGGGTGGGCTTCATGTCGGGCTCCGGGGGATGCGTCCTGGAACGCGCGAGGACGCGTCCGGTGTACCGGCCTTGGATCGCGTCCGCCGTCGGTTAGTTCCTCACTCTACGCCGGTTTCGGCTTCCTCTTCCGACGGCGCTTCGCCCAGGCGGGCTTTCAACGCATCGATCTCCCGGCGCAGGTTGCGGTTCTCGGCCTCCAGATCGGCGATCTGCTCGCGCAGGGCCTTCACTTCGTCCGTGGGTTTCTCCCGGGGCTTGCGCTTCGACTCGCGTACGCGCTTGGCGGCCTGCTTGAGTTCGTCGTCGCCGGCCGAGGCGGCCGCGCGCTGTTCTTCCTCGGGCAGGCTGGCCACGGCGGCGGCCGCGCTGATCGACAGATGGCCGGACTTCACCGCCGCGACCACTTCGGGGGCGGCCTCCTTGCGGATCTTCTCGATCATGCCGACCTGGTTGCTGCTGATCCGCGCTTCGCGCGCGATTTCCTTGCGGCTGTCGGCCGGATTCGGACGCGGCGGCTTCGGCTTCGCGGGCTCCGCGCCGGTGGTGTCGAAAGGCACGTCGTCGTCCTGCGCCGGTTCGGCCGATGCGCGACGGGACGCCAGGATCTCGCGCTTTCGCAGGGCCAGCACGCCGCGCTGGAAGTCCGACACGCTGCGCCGTCCGAGGTGCTGCTCGATCATCCACAGGTGCACGTCGTCGATCGACTGGAACCGCTCGTTCTGCACCGTGTTGAACGGGATATCGTGCTTGCGGCAGATGCCGTAGCGGTTGTGGCCGTCCACGAGCGTATCGCCCCACAGCACCAGCGCGTCGCGGCAGCCTTCGGCAAGCAGGCTGCGTTCCAGCGCCTGGTACTCGTCGGGCGTGAGCGGATCGATGTAGGCCTTCAGTTCTTCGTTGACGACGATATGCATGGGACGGGCGAGGGATGAAGCGGGCGGGGGCGGCATTCTAGTGGCTATGGCGCGGCCGTGCAGGCGACGCGATGCCACGTCGATGCAAGGCCTTGCGCCCTCTCATATTTCCGCTTTCGTGTCCCCTTGGCTCCCGGCGGGGAGGCGACTACACTCCGGACGATTCACGGCAAGGGGGACGGGAATGATGATGGACACGGTCGAGATCAAGGCCTTCGTGCCCGCGAAGGACTTCGAATTGTCGAAGCGTTTCTACCAGGACCTCGGCTTCACGCTCGCCTCGTCGTCCCATGGCGTCGCGTACCTCCATGCCGGCGATTGCAGCTTCCTGCTGCAGGATTTCTACGACGAGACGCTGGCCGATAACTTCATGATGCACCTGCTCGTGAAGGACGTGGACGCGTGGTGGCACCACGTGTCGTCCAGCGACCTGGCCGCGCGCTATGGCGTGCGTGCTGCCCCGCCGCAAGACCGGCCCTGGGCCATCCGCGACTTCACGATCCACGATCCGTCCGGCGTGTTGTGGCGGATCGGGCAGAACATCGGCAAGACGCGCGCGAATCACGGGGAGTGACGACATGGTTACCTCTGCATCCACGAATAACGACGACGCTCCGGCGCTGATCGACGCACGCATCGCGCAGCTCGGCGACTGGCGAGGCGATGTCCTGGCGAAGGTGCGCAAGCTCATTCACGAAGCCGCTCCCCAGGTGGTCGAGGAGTGGAAATGGCGGGGCACGCCGGTATGGTCGCTCGGCGGCATCCTCTGCACCGGCGAAACCTACAAGGCGAAGGTGAAACTCACCTTCGCCAAGGGCGCCTCGCTCGCGGACCCCTCGCGCCTGTTCAACGCGAGCCTCGACGGCAACGCGAGGCGTGCGATCGATATCGGCGAAAACGACGAGATCGATCCGAAGGCCTTCAAGGCGCTCGTTCGCGAAGCGGTGGCTTGGAACGCCGCCCCGAAAAAGAAGGCGCGCTAGGGGGCGCCCCGCGCACGGCAGGGAAGACCACCCTTTGACGAGTGGCCTTCCCTGGATGGGGCGCCTGGCGATGTGGCCCGTTATTCCGGCTGGGTCGCCACGCTGGTCGGACTGCCGCCGACGGCAATCGAGGCGGCGACCTTGTTCGTCCAGGGATCGATGACCGAGATCGTGTTCGAGCCGGTGTTGGCGACATAGATCCGGCTCGAATGCCGATCCACCGCGATCGAACCGGGGCTGTTGCCGACGGAGACGGTGTTCGTGGTCTTGCCCTCGGGGTTGATGACGGACACGGTGTTGTCCGCCTGATTGGCGACATAAAAGGGCACGCCGATGATGCTGGTGGCGACGGCCGTGGGAGCGTCGCCGGTCGACACGCTCCTGGTCTTGTTCGTGATGGCGTTGATGACCGATACGTCATTGGAGCCGATGTTCGCCACGTAGACGACGAGGCCCAGGGGGCCGGTCGCGAGGTTCCACGGCGTCGTGCCGACGTGGACGCTGCCGATCGGCTTGTGGGAGCGCGTATCGATCACGGAGACGGTGTCGTCCCCGAGGTTGCCGACGTACAGGCGGTTGAGGGAGGCGCTGGTGGCGAGGCTGATCGGCGCGGAGCCGACAGGCAACGTGTCGCTCACCACGTTGGTCGCGGTCTGGATGACGGACACCGTGTTGTCGCCGAGGTTGCCGACGTACACTTCGGCGCCGTTCGGGCTCACCGCGATGCCCTGGGGTTGGTTGCCGACGGCAAGGGTGGCGATCACGGCACGGGTGGCCGCATCGATCACGGAGACCGAACCGTCGTTGGTGTTGGCCACGTAAACCTTCTTGCCGTTCGGGCTCACGGCGACGCCCGTCGGCGTCGTTCCCACCGGTACCGTGGCGGTCACGGTGTTCGTCGCCATGTCGATGACCGACACCGAATTGTCGGTCTGGTTGCTCACATAAGCGTTGTCGCCAGGGCTGGCGGCCACCGGAAACGCCGTGCCGGCCATCAGCAGCGGAAGGGCGCAACGAAGCGCACGCGTCTTGGATCGAGTCGTCACGTGATGATTCTCCGTGGAATGTGGGCGCGCCAAGGCGTCCGACGTGAAGCGATGAAGCTTCGGCTTGAATCGTCAGCGCGTGTCCGCGCGTCGAGGGCAAGCTATCGACCGGCGATGACGGTTTGGCGATGTGGCTATCACAGGCTTCATGACGGATCGGAGACACCGCAGCACCGAACCGGCACGCGACGGCCCGGACGACGAACGGTGGCATCGCGGGGTAGGGCGGTTAAAATGACGCCATGCAACCCATCGATCCCTCGGCGTTTCGCCTCACCGTTGCCCCCATGCTCGACTGGACGGACCGCCACTGCCGGTACTTCCACCGGCTGCTGTCGCCCCATGCCCGGCTGTATACCGAGATGGTCACCAGCGCCGCGCTGGTGCGGGGCGGCCAGGTGCGCCTGCTCGAGCACAGCCACCAGGAGCATCCGGTGGCCCTGCAACTGGGCGGCAGCGATCCGGCGGAGCTGGCCCAGGCGGCCGCGATGGGCGCCCGCGCGGGCTATGACGAGATCAACCTCAACGTCGGCTGCCCCTCCGATCGTGTGCAGTCGGGCAAATTCGGCGCCTGCCTCATGCGTGAGCCGGCGCTCGTGGGCGACTGCGTGCGGGCCATGGCCGATGCCGTGGACGTGCCGGTGACGGTCAAATGCCGCATCGGCGTGGACGACCAGGACGAATACGCCGACCTCCAGCGTTTCACCGAGACCATGCTCGCCGCCGGGGTGCGCATCCTGGTGGTGCACGCCCGCAAGGCCTGGCTGCAAGGGCTCAGTCCGAAGGAAAACCGCGAGATCCCGCCGCTGGACTACGAGCGGGTCTATCGCCTGAAGCGCGAGTTTCCCGAACTGACCGTCCTCATCAACGGTGGCATCACCAGCGTGGGGGCCGTGCGCGACCACCTGGCCCGGGTCGACGGCGTCATGATCGGCCGCGCGGCGTACCACGATCCCTACCTGCTGGCCCATCTCGAGGCCGAGCTCTACGGCACGCCGCTGCCCGGCCGGGCCGAGGTGCTGGAGCACCTGCGCATCTACGTCGAGGCCGAACTGGCCCGCGGTACCCAGCTCAAGCACATCACCCGCCACATCCTCGGGCTCTACCAGGGAGAGCCCGGTGCCCGCGGCTTCCGTCGCCAGCTGTCCGAGGGCTCGCACCTGCCGGGGGCCGACTGGTCGCTCATCGAGTCCGCCCTGGCACCTTTTCGCCGGGCCGCCTGATTCCGTTCAGCTTCGGGCGGGTAGGGGCTGGGCATGATCGGCCGAATCGCCGCATGTACGTCGCGTCCACGCCAGACATGAAAATCACGTTCCGTTCGCTAGCTTTCGCGCTCGTCCTTGCCGCACCCCTTGCCGCCCACGCCGAGCAGGCGCCCTCGCTGACGCTGGAACAGGCGGTGAGCAAGGTGCAGAAGGAGACCGGGGGGAAGGTGCTGTCGGCGGATACGCGGCTGGTCGAGCGCGGCCGGATCACCGAATACCGGGTGAAGGTGCTGACCCTGGACGGCCACGTGAAGGTCGTTCCGATCCGCACGGAAACCGCCAAGCCCCTGGATATGAATGCCGGGGACAACAAGGAGAGACATTGATGCGTATCCTGCTCGTTGAGGACGAGGCGCCGCTGCGCGAGACCCTCGCCGCTCGCCTCAAGCGCGATGGCTTTGCCGTCGACGCCGCCCAGGATGGCGAAGAAGGCCTCTATCTCGGTCGCGAAGTGCCGTTCGACCTGGCGATCATCGACCTGGGCCTGCCCAAGCTGTCGGGCATGGACCTGGTGAAGGCCTTGCGCGAGCACGGCCAGCGCTATCCCATCCTGATCCTCACCGCCCGCGGCAGCTGGCAGGACAAGGTGGAAGGCCTCAAGCACGGCGCCGACGACTACCTGGTGAAGCCCTTCCACGTGGAAGAGCTGCTGGCGCGCATCAACGCGCTGGTGCGTCGCGCCAGCGGCTGGTCCAAGCCGGTGCTGGCCTGCGGCCCGATCAAGCTCGACACCACGGCGCAGACGGTGACCGTCGAAGGCCGCCAGGTCGACCTGACCAGCTACGAGTACAAGGTGCTCGAATACCTGATGCTGCACGCCGGCGAGCTGGTCTCCAAGGCCGACCTCACCGAGCACATCTACCAGCAGGATTTCGATCGCGACTCCAACGTGCTGGAGGTCTTCATCGGCCGCCTGCGCCGCAAGCTCGATCCGGAAAGCACCCTCAAGCCCATCGAGACCGTTCGCGGCCGTGGCTACCGCTTCGCCATTCCGCGCAACGAGGCGGACGAGGACTGATATCCCCGGGTAACGCGGCGCGGAACGTCGCGTCGCGTTACGAGGTCGTTTCCACGCATGGACAACGCGTCACCTACCAAGCGCCGCCCGCTGTCGCTGGCCGCCCGCGCGGCGCTCGCCACCGGCTTCGCCCTGGCCGCGTTCCTGGGGTTGACCGGCCTGGCGCAGAACAAGGCCAACTACGCGTCGGAACTGTCGGCGATGCACGATCGCCTGCACAGTTACGTCATCGCCTACATCACCGGCACCGACATCACGCGCGGCGGCAAGGTCACGGTGCCCGACAGCCAGCCCAACGCGGATTTCTCGCGGGTCGGCTCGGGGCTATACGCGATCATCGTGGGTAGCGACGGGTTTCGCTGGCAGTCGTCGTCCGCGCTGGGCCGCGACTTCGATTTCGTGCGCATGCTGCCGCCGGGGCAGACGTCCTTCGAGCCGGTGGAGACGCGCAGCGGCAAGCTCTACGTCTTCAGCTACGGTGTCACGCTCGACAGCACCGAACGTCGCAGCGTGCCGTTGACCTTCGTGGTGGCCCAGACCGAAGACCAGTTCGAGCGCCTGGTGGCCACCTATCGCCGCACGCAGTTCCTCTGGCTGGCCATGCTCGGCATGATGCTCATGCTGCTGCAGCTGTTCCTGCTGCGCTGGAGCCTGCTGCCGCTGCGTCGCGTGTCGAGCGACCTCGCGCACATCGAGCGCGGATCGCGCGATCACCTCGACGGCCCCTACCCGATCGAGCTGACGGTGCTCACTCGTCGGCTCAACGCTTTCATCGACAGCGAGCGCGAGCAGCGTTCGCGCTATCGCGACACGCTCGCCGACCTCGCGCACAGCCTGAAGACACCGTTGGCCGTGGTTCGCTCGCAGATGGAAACCACCAACGACGCGCAGACGCTGCGTGCCGGCATCCTCGACCAGGTGCGCAAGATGGACGAGATCGTCGCGTACCAGCTGTCGCGCGCCGCCACGTCCGGGCGCCGCACCATCGCCTCCGTGGAGCCGATCGCCGGGCACGCCGAAGATCTCGTGCAGAGCCTCGAAAAGGTATACGCCGCCAAGAACGTGCTCTGCGAATTCGAACTGGAAGACGGCGTGACGTTCCCGGGCGAGCAGGGCGACCTGTTGGAGCTGATGGGCAATCTCGTCGAAAACGCCTTCAAATGGGCTTCGCATCGCGTGCTGCTCACCGCACGGAGCATCGGCAAGATCAAGGGAAGGAGCGGCCTGGAACTCGTCGTGGAAGACGACGGCCCCGGCATCGCCGACGACAAGATCGAGAAGGTCCTCCAGCGCGGCGTGCGCGGCGACGAGCGCGTGCAGGGGCACGGCATCGGACTGTCGATCGTGCAGGACATCGTCAAGGCGTACCAGGGCGAGTTGCACGTCGATCGCTCCGAAGAGCTGGGCGGCGCGCGATTCCGGGTGCGCCTGCCGCCAGCCTGATTCGCCGATACGATCGGCTCCCACCCCTTCGGTCGTCGCGCTGTCGCATCCCTTTGCCGATCGACGGCAGGGCGCCTACCGAAGGGGTGGGAGCCGATCGCATCGGCGAACGCTACGAAGCGAACCAGGTCAGTCGTCGCGCTGTCGCATCCCTTTGCCCATCCACGGCAGGGTGCCTACCGAAGGGGTGGGAGCCGATCGCATCGGCGAACGCTACGAAGCGAGTCAGGTCAGCTTGTCGGCGACGGCCCATAGAAATCGTCCAGCAGCGTCGCCACCTTGGGTTCGGCCTCGCGCAACGCGGCGGGCTTCGAGAAATGCATCTCGCTGGTCACCGCGAAGAACTCTTCCGGCGCCTCGGCGGCGTACGGATCGATGATCGTATGCCGACCACGCTCCACGGCCTTCACGAGCTTGTCGAAGGCCGCCTGCATGGTCTGGATCCACTCCCGGCGATTCATCGATTTGGGCAGGGGCGGTACCCCGCTGGCCGGACCGGCGAGCATGTCGAGCTTGTGGGCCATCTCGTGCACCACGACGTTGAAGCCGTCCCAGGGGGCTTCGAGGTCGAGGGCCACGTCGGCCAGCGACAGCACCATGGGCCCCCTGTCCCACGCCTCGCCGATCAACGTGTCGTCGCTGTCGGTCACCACGCCGCTGTGCGCGTCGTAATGGCTGCGCCGCACGTTGAACTCGCCCGGATACACCAGCACGTTGGTCCAGCCCTTGAAGGCGCCGGGACCGCGGGGCAGGGCGGGCAGGCTCGCCTGCATTGCGATGGCCAGCCGCCAGAAATCGTCCAGTTCGGCGCCACCCATGGCCTGGAAACGTTTCGTGTGGAGAAAGTCGCCGGCGAGGCGGCGCAGGTAGTGACGCCGGGGCTCGTCGAGCGCTTTCGCCAGCGGAACGCGGTCGAGCGCCTGGCGCCACAGCGTGTCGTCGATGGGTGGGGCGGGTGCGCGAAAGCGCGAAAGAAAAGACGAAATCAGGCCCACGAACGATCGCCGCAAAGGATCAGAGCATGGACCCCGGCAGCAGCGACTGCCAACTGGGTGAGCTGGAACGGGACGGCGAAGGGCCGTCGTGCGGGCCGTCGCCGACGTCGGTGGGCGGCGGCATCGGTGCCGAGTTGCCGCCCGAGCGCGACGAACCCGCGCCCCGATGAATGCCGGACATGGCATCGCTGCCCGACGGGTCGCGACCGCCCGACGGCACGTCGCGCGCCCCGCTACCGCCTTCGAACGACGACGAAGACCCACTGCCGCCCACGATGAGCAGACGGCTGAAGTCGATGTCGGAAGCGGCGGCGGTGCCGTTGGCACCGACGAGGCACAGACATCCGAAGATGTAGGGTCTGGCGTTCATCGGTTTCCCCGTACCCCCAGGGTATACGTCGGGGGACGTCCGATCCTCGCAGAATTTTCACGTAGGTGCCAGTGCTGGAGGGGGTAGGCGGTCGCCCCGCGGCGCCGGGCGAAAATCTCGCCGCTGCCCTAGAATGGGCGGATGTCCCGGTCCCTTTCCCCCTTGGCTGCGGCCGCCTGACGGCTATTCACGGCACCATGCTCGCACGCGATCTCCTGCAAGCCCTCGCCGACGGTGAGCCCGTGTCCGGCGCGGCACTGGCCCGCCATGCGGGTGTAACGCGCGCCGCCGTGTGGAAACAGATCGAGGCGCTGCGCCTGAAGGGCGTGCCTGTCGACGCCAAGGTCGGCGGCGGTTACCGCCTGCCGTGGCCGATCCAGCTGCTCGACGCGCCCCGCGTCCGCCAGAGGTTGCCGGCCGCGGCGTCTTCGGCCCTGGGCATGCTCGAGGTGCATTGGGAGCTGGATTCCACGTCCAGCGAGCTGGCCCGGCGCAACCCCGTGCTCGACGATCTGGCCTTCGTGCTCGCCGAGACGCAGAGCGCCGGCCGCGGTCGTCGCGGCCGCGCGTGGTTGTCGCCGCCGGGCATGAACCTCTACCTGTCGGTGCTGAAGCGTTTCGATGCGGGATTCGCGTCGCTGTCGGGTCTGTCGCTGGCGGTGGGGGTCATGCTGATCCGTGCGCTGGACGATCTGGGCATCCGCACGGCGGGCCTGAAGTGGCCCAACGACGTACTGGCGGGCAACGCCAAGCTCGCCGGCATCCTCGTGGAACTGTCGGGGGAATACTCCGGTCCGTGCGCGGCGGTGATCGGCGTCGGCCTCAACATCCGCCTGCCCGACAGCGTGCATGAGCGCGCGGGACAGCCGGTGACCGACATCGCCGAACTCACGGGCGGCTCGCCGCCCGACCGCAACCGCGTGGCGGCGTCCGTCGTGGCGGCGCTCACCGAGGGCCTGCTGGCGTTCGAACGCCACGGCTTCGCGGCATTCGTCGACGAATACGCCAGCCACGATCTCCTGCTCGGCAAGCCGCTGCGCATCCTCGATCCGCGCGGCGAATACGAGGCGGTGGGCGAGGGCGTGGACGGCCGTGGTGCCTTGCGCGTGCGCCGGGCGGACGGCACCGCGATCACCGTCGACAGTGCCGAGGTTTCGGTGCGCCGGAGCGGCGTCGCATGATCCTGCTGCTCGACCTGGGCAACACGCGGTTGAAGTTCGCGCTCTGCGACGGCGCCGCGTTCACCCATCGCGGTGCGTTCGGCTGGGATGCCGACATCGCCCATGAACTGGCACAACTGTGGTCCGGGTGGCCCGCGCCCACGCGCATCCTCGGGGCTTCGGTGGTGGATGGGGCACGCGAAACGGCCGTCGCCGTCGCCGCCGGGAAAGCGTTCGGGCTCGATCCCCGCTGGATACGCACGCCCGCGCATGCCTGCGGCGTGACCAATGCCTACGCCGAACCACACCGCCTGGGCGTGGATCGTTTCCTCGCCATGGTGGATGCCTGGGCCGCCGGACGCGCGCCTTGCGTGCTGGCCAGCGTGGGCACCGCGCTCACCCTCGACGCGCTCGATGCGGACGGGCGGCACCTCGGCGGCTGGATCGCGCCCGGTCCCGTCCTGATGCAGCAGTCGATCCTGGGCGCCACCGCGCAGGTGCGCCCCGACCATCCCGGCGCCGTCCGCGACCTGGCCGACAACACGGCCGACGGACTGGCCTCCGGTTGCTGGCAGGCATCGGCCGCGCTCGTCGATCGTTTCGTCGCCCGCTCGTCGTCCTTGCTCGGCGGCTCGCCGACGGTGACCCTCGGCGGCGGCGACGCCGGCGTGCTCGCGCCGCTGCTCGAACGCGAGGTGGCCATCGTGCCCGACGCGGTGTTGCGGGGCCTCGCCGTGTGGGCGCGGTCGCAGCCCGACGCGGGCGATATCCCCTAGAATTCCTTCGCTGCCGGTTCTTACAGGGGAACGCGAGCAGGCCCAACCGGAAGAGCCAAGGCCCCCATGCTGCTGCGTTTGCTGTTCGTCCTGCTGATCGCACTGAATATCGCCGTCGCCGCGTGGTTGTTGCTCGGCGATACCGGTGCGCATGCGGTCGATCCGGCGGACAAGGGCGTACCCACCCTGAAGCTGCTGGCCGAGGCGCCGGCCCGCGCCGCGAGCGTGCCGTCGCCGGTGCAGCCCGCTCCCGCCCGTTCCGTCGCATCGCCTCCACCGGCGACGCCCGTCGCCGTCGTGCCGACGGCGACGGAGCCGCCAAAGCCCTCGCCGACGGTCGCCACGCCGCCGCCTCCGCAGCGGAGTTATCGTTGCCTCGCCGTCGGACCGTTCGCCAGCCTGGTCGATCTCAAGGCGGCGCGGACGACGCTGGCACCGCGCATGGCCCGCAGCCGCCAGCGCCAGGAGCAGACGAGCGAATCGCACGGCTGGCGCGTGTACCTGCCGTCGCAGGCCACCCGCGAGCAGGCGGTGGCCCAGGCGCGCCGGCTGGAAGCCAAGGGCATCAAGGATTACTTCGTGGTGGGCACCCAGGGCGACCTGCCCAACTCCGTGGCCCTCGGCCTGTTCCACGATCCGGCCAATGCGCGCAAGCGACGCGACGAGGTGGTGGCCGCTGGGTTCCCGGCGCGCATGAGCGAACGCACGGAAACCGTTCCCGTGTGGTGGCTCGACGTCGTCGTCCCCGACGATGCCGCCGCCGACGTGCGCAGGGCCGTGCGCACCCCTGGCGTCACGACCCGAACCACGGGCTGCTTCTGATAAACTCCCCGCCTTCGCCGGCATAGCTCAGTTGGTAGAGCAACCGCCTTGTAAGCGGTAGGTCCCCAGTTCGAATCCGGGTGCCGGCACCATCCTGCCCGCCGCGCTTCAGCGCAGGTATCGCCTGTCGAACCAGAACGGTTCCACGAAGGCCTCCCTTAGACCCGTTTCCGCGTCGACGTGCGCGGGATTGATCAGGTAATTCGTCGAGTGCGCGAGGATGGCCGAGGGCACCGGCAGCACGAGCGATGCCGACGCCGCGAGCCATGCGTTGCCGATGGCCTGGCTCGTGGGAACGTTGGCCTGCCATCCGGAAGGCAGGTCGAGTTTCGGGGCGACGCTCGCGTGATCGGCCACGTCGATCGCGATCAGTTTCAACGTGAGCGGCATCGTCGTGACGCCGAGATGCATGTGTGCCATGGCTTCCACCATCGCCAGCGCCGGATGTTCCGCCGCGTACAGGATGGGGCGCCCTCGCGTGTGCCAGCGACCGTCGGCATGGCGACCACCCGTTCCGCCGAGACCCGGATAGGCCGAAATACGCCACAACCGCATCAGAACATGCCGTGCGCGGTGCGCATGATCCGCGATTCGATGAGGCGCGCGCCGTTGTCGGTGGCGGCCAGCGCCATGGGCGTGATCGGCGTGCCCTCGTCGAGATAATCCGAGGCCGTGGTGAACCATGCCAGCGCCTTGTCCTCGTCGCCGAACAGTTCCACCGCTTCAGCGAAGACGCGCGCGATGCGCAGGATCCGCTCGGATTCCGCCTCGCTGAAACGGCCTTCCAGGAGGCGGCGCCGCACGGTGCTCTCCGGTGCGACCAGATTGGCGGGGAAATGCAGCTTCCCGGCCACGCGCTTGTACGTGTGCACGGAAACCCCCTTGCCGACCACGCGGATGGCGTCCGCATCCGAGCGGATCCTCAGGTCGAGCAGGCGGGCCATGCGAGTGAAGACCGTTTCGGCGATATCGAGGGCGCTGTCGTCTGAAAAGTGGGCTACCATGGCAATCCTCCAATTGGCTGAAATTCTACGCCAAATGGTGGAGGAGGCTAGTCCTCGTCGCCCAAGGATTCATATAGGCGCCTGCGGCGCTGCAACGTGGCTGTTTCCTGCCTCGGTGTAAACTTGCGGCCATGACCCGGTTTCGCCTGTTGCTGTCGCTCGTGCTGCTCTCGCTGCCCCTCATGGCGTGGGCGCAGGACGTGTCCCGCGAGGCCCTCGCCGCGCGCATGGCGTCGCACGAGGCGCCGCTGATCGTCGACGTGCGCACGCCGGCCGAATACGCCCAGGGTCATCTCGCCGGGGCGCTGAACGTGCCCGTCGACGAGGTGGCCGCCCGGCACGGTGCCCTGGGTGTGCCGCGCGATGCCGACGTGGTGGTCTACTGCAAGTCGGGCAAGCGCGCCGCCCGGGCCCGCGACACCCTCCAATCCCTGGGATACACCCGTGTGAACCTGCTTCAGGGCAGTGCCGATGCGTGGCGTGCCGACGGCCGTCCGATGGTCGCCGAACATCCCTCACCTTGAGTTCCGTCCGATGAGTCCTACCACCCGCTCGGTCGCCCTCGTGGGCGTCCCCACCGATATCGGCGCCGGCCACCGCGGCAGTTCCATGGGGCCGGAGGCCCTTCGCGTGGCCAAGCTCGCCGAGCGCCTGTCCGCCCGCGGCATGCACGTGGTCGATCGCGGCAACCTCGCCGGGCCGCTCAACCCGTGGCAGCCGCCGAAGGACGGCTATCGCCATCTCGACGCGGTCGTGGCCTGGAATACCTCGGTGCACGAGGCTGTCTATGCCGAGTTGAAGGACGGGCGCCTGCCGGTGATGCTGGGCGGTGACCATTGCCTGGCGATCGGTTCGATCTCGGCGGTGGCGCGGCATTGCCGTGACACCGGCAAGAAGCTCCGCGTGCTCTGGCTCGATGCCCACGCGGATTTCAATACCAGCGAGATCACGCCCTCGGGCAACATCCACGGCATGCCGGTGGCTTGCCTGTGCGGCCATGGGCCCGACGCGCTCACCCGCATCGGAGGTCACGTGCCGGCGACGAATCCCGACGTGTTTCGCCAGATCGGCATCCGCTCGGTGGACGAGGGGGAAAAGCGCCTCGTGCACGAGGTGGGCGTCGATATCTACGACATGCGCTACATCGACGAAATCGGCATAAAAGCCGCGATGGAAGAGGCGCTGGCGGGCGTGGACGAGGATACCCACCTGCATGTGAGCTTCGACGTGGACTTCCTCGATCCGTCGATCGCCCCGGGCGTGGGCACCACCGTGCGGGGCGGCCCGAACTACCGCGAGGCCCAGCTGGTGATGGAGATGATTGCCGATACCGGTCGCGTGGGGTCGCTCGACATCGTGGAGCTGAACCCGGCCTTCGACAAGCGCAACCAGACGGCGAAGCTGGCGGTGGACCTGGTGGAGTCGTTGTTCGGGAAGTCGACCCTCATACGCTGAGGCAACCGGGTTCGCCGATACGATCGGCTCCCATCCTCGCTACTGGAGGGGTGGGAGCCGATCGTATCGGCGAACCGCGCGACGCGCGGCAGGTTGCCGCGGCGTTCGGGTCGCAAGGCGCCACCGCGCGGGCTACACTCGAACGGTTACCACCGTCCGTACAGCCCCAGGTCCCCCATGCACACCCGCGTCCTCACCGGCATCACCACCACCGGCACGCCGCATCTCGGCAACTACGTCGGCGCGATCCGCCCGGCCATCCTGGCCAGCAAGGATCCCAACGTCGACGCGTTCTACTTCATGGCCGACTACCACGCGCTCATCAAGAGCGACGACGCGGCACGTGTCGAGGCCTCGCGTCTGCAGATCACGGCGACCTGGCTGGCCGGCGGCCTGGATCCCGGCACCGCCACGTTCTACCGCCAGTCCGACATTCCCGAGGTGCCGGAGCTGATGTGGCTGTTGACCTGCGTCACCGCCAAGGGCCTGCTCAACCGCGCCCATGCCTACAAGGCGGCGGTCGATCGCAACGTCGAAACCCACGAAGACCCCGATGCCGGCGTCACCGCGGGCCTGTACATGTACCCGGTGCTGATGGCGGCCGATATCCTCGCCTTCAACGCCAACAAGGTGCCGGTGGGGCGCGACCAGATCCAGCACATCGAGATGGCGCGCGACATCGCGCAGCGCTTCAACCATACCTACGGCCGCGAGTTCTTCGTGATGCCCGAGGCGCACATCGAGGAACAGGTGGCCACGCTGCCGGGCCTCGACGGGCGCAAGATGTCCAAGAGCTACGACAACACCATTCCGCTGTTCGAAGGCGGCCCGAAGGTGCTGCGCGATACGATCATGAAGATCGTCACCGACTCGCGCGCACCGGGCGAGCCGAAGGATACGAACGACTCCGCGCTGTTCACCATCTTCAAGGCCTTCGCCTCGCCCACCGAGACAGCGGCCTTCGCCGATGCCCTCCGCGGCGGCATCGGCTGGGGCGAGGCCAAGCAGGTGCTGTTCGAGCGCCTGGAAGCCGAGATCGCGCCGATGCGCGAGCGCTACGATGCGTTGATGGCGCGGCCCGACGATATGGAAGACATCCTGCACGCGGGTGCCGCGAAGGCGCGCGCCACGGCGGGTCCCTTGTTGGAAACGCTGCGCGAGGCCGTCGGCCTGCGCGGCTATCGTCCGCTGGTGAAGGTGGCCGATATCCCGTCCGCGCCTGCCGCCAAGGCCAAGCCGCCGCGCTTTGCCAGCTTCCGCGACGACGACGGCAGCTTCCGTTTCCGTCTGTTCGGTACCGACGGCGAGGAACTGCTGCTTTCCGCGTCCTTCGCCGATCCGAAGGCGGCCGGTATCTTGCGGCAGAAGCTCTCGACGATGGGCGGCGCCTCGGCCGCCATCGAGTCGCACGACGACCACGTGGCGTTGCGCGTCGATGGTGAGATCGTGGCCAAGGGGCTGCCTTATCCCGACGAAGTGGCGCGCGCCGCCGCCGTGCTTCGCTTGAGGAGCGCGCTCGACGCGCTCGCTGCCGCCCAGGAAGCCTGAGTCCGTGCGATACCTCGCCCTGCTGCTATTGGCCCCGTGGCTCGTGGTGCTGGGCTGGGCGTACTGGGCTTATCCGAAGACGTTGCCGAAGACGGGAGCGCGCCGCGCGTTCGATGCGTTGGTGCTGGTGGGTTCGGCGATCGCCTCGGTGCAGGCGGCGTTGCTCGCCTACGACGCCGTGGAGCTGCCCGCCGCCGATCAGTTCGGGCCGAAGAGCGGGGCGATCTGGCAGCAGGTGGTGCCGGCGCTTTATGGGTACGGGGCGTTCGTGGCGGTGTTGGTGGTCGCGCTGATCGTCCGTCAGCTCATCTGGAAGCGCAAGGCTTCGTAGCGCCATCGCCGATGAATCGGCTCCTACCAAGCAAGGTGCGGCAATCCGGGCGATCTGGAGCCGCCGTGCTTGGTAGGAGCCGCTTCAGCGGCGATAGCCAGATAGCCGATCAATCCCAGCGATTGAGATGGGGCCCGAAGTCGGCGCCCTGCCGGCGCACCACGCAAAACCGATGCCCCGTCGGTGCTTCCATTACCCACCATCGCTTCACGAAACCGATGCGCTTCGCCCCGAGCTGCTCGAGCCGGTCGGCTTCGGCATCGACATCGTCCGCTTCGATGTCCAGGTGTACCCGGCTGGGATGATCGACCCGCTGCAGCAGGATGCGCAGCTCGTCATCGTGGGTCTTGAGCGAGGCGTATTTCCCGTCGCCGTCCTCGTCGGTGCTCTCGATGGACTTGCCCAGCGCGCGGCTCCAGAACTGCGCGGCGGTCTCCAGGTCGATGTCCTGGCAGTCGAGCACCAGGGTGCATAGCCGGCTGTGATGCATGGCGAAAGCCTCCCGGGAAGGAGGCCTCACGTTATCACCGCCCGCGCAGACGCGCCGTGAGGCCCTTGAGGAAGTTGCGCAGGAACTGGTCGCCGCACAGGCGGAAATTGCTGTGCTTCGGTTGGCGGAAGAGGGCGTTGATTTCGCCCCGGGACGCCGTGAAACCGACTTCGCCCATGATGGCGAGGATGTCGTCCTCCTTCAGTTCGAAGGCGACGCGGAGCTTCTTCAGCACCACGTTGTTGTTCACCTTCGGATCGACGGGACGGGGCGGCTGGCTTTCGTCACGGCCGCGGCGATGCACGATGAGGCCGTCGAGGAAGTGCGCCATGGCGACGTCGGGCATCGCCGTGAAGCCGGGCTCGTCTTCCTTCGTGAGCCAGGTGTCGACGTCGTCGCGGGTGGCCTCGTAGCCGGTGAGGGCGAGTATGTCGACGACGTGCACGTCGCCGAGGTCGAGCATGTAGCGGATGCTGCGGAGGGTGTCGTTGTTCTGCATGCCCGCAAGGATACCGCGAGCATGATTCGCGGATACGATCCGCTCCCACCCCTCGGTAGCGGCGTAGCTACCAACGGGGTGGGAGCGAGGCTGCCTCAGTTCGGCAGTCCCAGGTCGTCGATCATCGCCTTCAGGAAGCGCGCGGCCTCGCCACCGGTGGCGGCACGGTGATCGAAGGTGAGCGACAGCGGCATGCGGCGGTGTACCTCGATGCCGCCCATCACGGCGACCACGTCGTGGCTGAGCTTGCCGGCGCCGATGATGGCGACGGTGGGCGGCACCACGACGGGCGTGGCGTAACGGCCGGCGAACATGCCGAAGTTGCTCAGGCTGATGGTGTAGCCGGAGAGCTCCGAGGCCGGGATGCTGCGGTCTTCGACCGAGCTGCGCAGGCGCTTGATCGCGGCGCGGATGCCGGCGCCGTCGAGCACGTCGGCGTTGCGCAGGGCCGGCACGAACAGGCCGTCGTCGGTATCCACCGCGATGCCGATGTCCACGTGCGGATGCAGCGTGCGGGTGAGGTTCTTGCCGTCGAACCAGGCGTTGAGCGCCGGCACGGCCTTGCACGCGGCCACGATGGCGCGGATCAGGCGGGCGGTGATGTCCTGCTTGCCGATCCAGGCGTGGAGGTCGGCGTCGTCGACGATGGTGGTGGGCACCACGTTGGCGTGGGCCTCGGCCATCACGCGCGCCATGTTGCGACGCACGCCCTTGAGCTGCTCCGGCTGGCCCATGGCTTCCGCGCCCGGCGGTGCGGTGCGGACGGGCTTGCCCGCCAGCGAGACGGCCGTGCGCTGCGGCGCCGGGCCCGGCTCGGGCAGGGTGGGGGCCAGGTGCTGCGCGGACGCCGGGCGGGCCGGGGCCGCGCCCGCCCGCGCGCTGCCGTTGGCGGCGGCGTTCTTGACGTCCTGCATGGTGATGACGCCACCGGCGCCGGTCGGCTGCACGCGGGTGAGGTCGACCTTGAGCTTCTTGGCGGCGGCGCGCACGGCCGGCACGGCCTTCACGCCACCGGCGCTGGAAACCTGCTCGGTGTGCACGGCATTGCCGCTGACCATGGCGCCCACGACGGTGCCTTCGTCTTCGCGGTCGGCCTTGGGCGGATCGATCTCGCCGCCGTCGTCGGAGGCGACCACCTTGGATGCGTCGTCCGGCGCGGGGCTGCCCACGCCCTTCTTCGGGCCGTGGTGGTGGCCGGTGGACTCGGCCTCGGCGCGCTGGCGCGCGTTCGGGTCGATTTCGAAGTCGGCCAGGGCGGCGCCGGTCTCGATGATGTCGCCGGTGGCGCCGTGCAGCTTCTTCACGGTGCCGGAGTACGGCGAGGGCACGTCGACGACGGCCTTCGCGGTTTCCATCGACACCAGCGGGGCGTCGAGCTTGATGGTGTCGCCTTCCTTGACGTGCCATTCCACGACCGTGGCGTCGGGAAGGCCCTCACCGAGGTCGGGCAGGTAGAAAGTCTTGATGTCGGCCATGCTGGATCCTCAGGATGCCGCGAGCGTGCGCTCGGCGGCTTCGACGATGCGTTCGACGCTGGGCAGGTACTTCATTTCCAGGCGGAACAGCGGGATGTGGGTATCGAAACCGGTGACGCGTTCGACCGGCGCGAGCAGGCTGTAGAGGCACTCCTCCGACAGGCGCGCGGCGATCTCGGCGCCGAAGCCGGCGGTCTTCGGCGCTTCGTGCACGATGACGCAGCGGCCGGTCTTGGTGACCGACTCGGCGATGGTGTCGAAGTCGAGCGGCGTGAGCGTGGCCACGTCGATCACCTCGGCGCTGATGCCCTTCTGGGCCAGCTCGTCGGCGGCCTCGAGGCATTCCTTCACCTGGGCGCCCCAGGTGACCAGGGTGACGTCGGTGCCGTCGCGCAGCACGAAGCACACGTCGAGCGGCAGGGCCTCGCCGTCGTCGGGCACTTCTTCCTTGTACTGGCGGTAGATGCGCTTGGGCTCGAAGAAGATGACCGGATCCGGATCGCGGATGGCGGCCAGCAGCAGGCCATAGGCGCGGGCCGGGGACGAAGGCATCACCACGCGCAGGCCGGGGATGTTGGTGAACAGGTGCTCGTTGGCCTCGGAGTGGTGCTCCGGCGCGCGGATGCCGCCGCCCCAGGGGGCGCGCCATACGGCCGGCACGGTGATGCGGCCGCGGGTGCGGTTGCGCATGCGCGCGGCGTGGCAGGCGATGTGTTCCATCATCGGGTAGATGAAGCCCTCGAACTGGGCTTCGGCCACCGGTTTCATGCCCTGGGCGGCGAGGCCCACGGTGAGGCCGGCGATGGTGCCTTCGTCCAGCGGCGTGTCGATGACGCGCATCTCGCCGAACTGTTCCTGCAGGCCCTGGGTGGCGCGGAAGACGCCGCCGTTCACGCCGACGTCCTCGCCCAGCACCACGACGCTGTCGTCGTTGCGCATTTCGTAGGCGAGCGCCTGGGTCACCGCTTCGATAAGAGTGATCTGTGCCATGGGATGGGATCCTTACTTGCGATCGAGCGAGGCGACGAGTTCGCGCTGCTTTTCGAGGTCGGCCGGCAGTTCGGCATACAGGTAATCGAACATGGCCGTGGCCGGCTGCACCTTCGATTCCAGGTAGGCGTTGACTTCGTTGTCCATCCAGTCGTCGCACTCGGCCTTCCAGGCTTCTTCCTTCGCGTCGTCCCACTTGCCCTTGGCTTCGAGCCACTTGCGCAGGCGCGGCACGGGGTCGCGTTCCCAGGCGTCCTTCACTTCCTGCTCGCCGCGATAGCGGCGGGCGTCGTCGGCGGTGGTGTGGTCGCCGAGGCGGTAGGTGACCGCTTCGATCACCGAGCCGCCCTGGCCGGAGCGGGCGCGCTCGAGCGCGTCTTCCATGGCCTTGCGCACGGCGATGATGTCGTTGCCGTCGACCTGGATGCAGTACAGGCCCGCCGCGATGCCCTTCTGGGCGAGCGTGCCCGAACCGGTCTGGATGCGGCGCGGCACCGAGATGGCCCACTGGTTGTTCACGATCACGGCGACCAGCGGCAGGTTCTGCGCGCCGGCGACGTTGATGGCGCCGTAGAAGTCGCCCTTGGACGAACCGCCGTCGCCGATGGTGCACACGGCCACGCGCGGCTCGTTGCGGATCTTGAAGGCCAGCGCCGAACCGGCGGCGTGCAGGCACTGCGTGCCGATGGGCACGCACCAGGCGAAGTCGTGTGCGGGCGCGTCGGCGAAGTCGTTGCCGCGCTCGTCGCCACCCCAGTAGGTGTAGACCTCGCGCGGCTTCACGCCGCGGTACAGCTGCGCGCCGTACTCGCGGTAGGACACGGCCAGGGAATCTTCACGGCGCATGGCGCTGCCGATGCCCACGTGCGCGGCTTCGTGGCCGAGGCAGGAGGCGTAGGTGCCGAGCTTGCCGGTGCGCTGGAGCGCGATCGACTTGGTGTCGAACACGCGGGTGGACACCATGAGCTTGTAGAGCTCGACCATGTGGTCGAGATCCTTGGCGAAGGCGGGCAATTCCTTGCCGGTTTCCTTGCCGTCCTGGTCAAGGTACTGCAGGTATTCGATTTCGAACTTGGCGGCGATGGACACGACTCGCTCCCAGGGGATTGGTTAGAAACGACACGCACGAGTGGGGAAGCGGCCGGGCCCATCCAGCGGGGCGCGACACGGCTTTGGGGTCTTGCGAGCCGGACTAGATATCAGGGGTATTATCACCCGGCAAGGCACGGCGCAGCATGAGGTTTTTCTCCAGGGCTCGGAAATGGCGCTCTGGCGCGGGTTCCGGGGGTGTCAACCCCGTTTGTGCAAAAATGCCCCATGGCCCATCCGCAGCGTGACCTCGAACCCGGCATCCGCACCGACCTCGACGGCCGGATCACCTATGGCGGGTATCTCAAGCTCGACCAGCTGCTCACGGCCCAGGTGCCGCTGAGCGAGCCGGCGCACCACGACGAGATGCTGTTCATCATCCAGCACCAGACCTCCGAGCTGTGGCTGAAGCTGATGATCCACGAGCTCGACGCCGCGCTGGCCTTCCTTCGCCGCGACGATCTGCAGAACACGCAGAAGGTGCTGGCGCGGGTGAAGCAGATCCAGCGCCAGCTCTACGAGCAATGGGGCGTGCTGGAGACGTTGACACCGGCCGAATACCTGCAGTTCCGCGACGTGCTCGGTCCCTCGTCGGGATTCCAGTCGCTGCAGTACCGCATCGTCGAATTCATGCTCGGCAACAAGCACGCCGACATGCTGCGCGTGTTCGAGCACGATCCGCCGGGCCACGCCCGGCTGCGCGCCGTTTACGAAGCCCCGGGGCTCTACGACGAATACCTGCGTTTCCTCGCGCGCCGCGGCCATGCCGTGCCCGCGGACATCCTGGTGCGCGACGTGGCTCGTCCGTGGGAGCCGCAGCCCGCGCTGCTGCCGTTGTTGCGGCGCATCTACGAAAATACGGCCTCGTACTGGCCGGAGTACCACCTGAGCGAGTTGCTGGTGGACATCGAGGAATCCTTCCAGCTGTGGCGATTCCGCCACATGAAGACGGTGGAGCGGATCATCGGGTTTCGTGCCGGCACGGGCGGATCGTCCGGCGTGGCCTTCCTGCGCAAGGCGCTGGAGCAGAGTTTCTTCCCGGAATTGATCGAAGTGCGCACGATCCTGGGTACGTAAGATTTGACGCAAACGGCTGGGGCGGTTACACACGCACCTCGACGCCGTTTTCACGCACCCGAGGGAATCCATGACAGCGACCGCCCCAGCCGACGCCCGGGCCGTGCCCGATTATCCGCAGACCCTGGGGCATCCGCGCCCCCTGTGGATGCTCTTCATGACCGAGTTCTGGGAGCGTTTCGCCTTTTACGGCATGCGTTGGGCGCTCACGCTGTACATCGTGGCGGAGTTTTTCTCCGGCGATCCGTCCGGGCAGGGCTACGCCAGCCGCACCTACGGCGCCTACCTGGCGCTGGTCTACGCCTCGGCGATCTTCGGCGGCTATGTGGCCGACCGTGTCCTCGGCTATCAGCGCTCGATCCTGCTCGGCGCGGTGGTGATGGGCCTGGGCCTGTTCATGGTGATGGTGCCCAACCAGGACGTCTTTCTCGCCGGCCTGGCCACGGTGATCGTCGGCAACGGCCTGTTCAAGCCGAACATCTCTTCGCTGGTGGGCCAGATCTATCCCGTGGGCGACGACCGTCGCGACCGCGGTTTCACCATCTTCTACATGGGCATCAACATGGGCGGCTTCCTCGCCCCGCTGCTCACCGGCTGGGTCGCTTCGGTGCTCACCGATACGCCCTTGCAGCAGAATTACCGCGCCGTGTTCCTTTCCACCGGCATCGGCATGGCGATCTGCTTCGTCTGGTTCCTGATCGGCCGCAAACAGCTCCAGGGCGTGGGCGTGCCGCCGCCGGAGCGTAACGGCACCAAGAGCTTCATCGCGGTGCTGGTGGGCATCCTCGTCGCCATTCCGCTCGTTTACCTGCTGATGGCCAAGGCCGGCGCGATCTTCATCGCCTGGCTGCTGGGCATCCTGTTCATCGGCGTGGCGGCGATGCTGGTGGTCGAGGCCGTGCGTCACGACCGCATCCAGATCCACCGCGTCATCGCGATGCTGCTGCTGTTCGCCTTCAACGTGCTGTTCTGGATGTTCTTCGAGCAGGCGGGCAGCTCGTTCAACTTCCTCGCCCAGAACATCGTCGATCGCCAGATGTTCGGCTGGGAATTCCCCACTGGCTGGTTCCAGTCGGTGAATTCGGCCGCCATCCTCATCTTCGCGCCGCCGGTGGCGCTGGCCTGGGCGTTCCTGGCGAAGTTCCGCAAGGAACCGTCGATCCCGCGCAAGTTCGGCCTGGGCCTGATCTTCAACGCGCTGGGCTTCCTGGTGCTGATGTACGCGCTGAAGAGCCTCGTCGACGGCCGCGGCCTGATTCCGTTCTGGCCGCTGGCGGCCTGCTACGTGGCGCAGACCATCGGCGAGCTGTGCCTGTCGCCGATCGGCCTGTCGATGGTGACCAAGCTGGCGCCGCTGCGCGTGGTGGGCCTGGCGATGGGCGGCTGGTTCCTCTCCACGGCCATCGGCAACAACCTGTCGGGGCTGCTCGCCGGGCACATCAGCGGCGAGAGCGGCATGACCGTGGCCTCGGCGCTGTCGGGCTTCAGCTTCAGCTTCGAGTTGCTGGTGGGGGCGGGGATCGTGCTGTTCCTGATCGCGCCGCTCATCAACAAGCTGATGCACGGGATCAAATAACGCTCCGTGGCATTCGCCGATACGATCGGCTCCCACCCCTTCGGTAGAAAGTCCCTACCGAAGGGGTGGGAGCCGATCGTATCGGCGAATGCACGCTGGCCTCAGGCCATCAGCTTGTCGAGAATCCGGTTCAGCCAGGCCTTCTCGTCCTCATCGAGCTTCGCCAGCACTTCCTGCTCGTGCTCGCGGGCCCGCGGTGCCACCTCGTCGTGGATGGCCCAGCCCGCCTCGGACAGCTTCAGCACCGAGCGCCGCTTGTCCTCCCCGTGGATACCCCGGTCGACCCGGCCGGCTTCCACCAGCCGCGCCACGGCGCGGCTTACGGCCACCTTGTCCATCCGCGAGCGGTCGACCACCTCGCGCGCCGAGATTTCGGGGAAACGGGCCAGGATCACCATCACGCGCCATTCCGTCATGCTGAGTTCGAATCGGTCCTGGTAATCCGCCGCGATCGACTGGCTGACCGTGTTGGACAGGATCGACAGCCGGTAGGGCAGGAACCGTTCGAGATCGAGCGGGGCGTGGGAGGTGATGGTTTCGGTGGACATTGCTGCGCCAGTCCTTGCAATTGGTTACAGGTGAAACTATAAATCGGCGGTAGATGGCGCAAGCCGCGCCCACGCCTGCCAGGAGTATCGCCCATGAGCGCCCAGCCCAACATCGGTATGAATGTCACGACCTTCGAAAACCCCCAGGGGGTCGACGGTTTCGAATTCGTGGAATTCGCCGCGCCCGACGCGAACCTGCTGCACGACCTGTTCCCCCGCCTGGGCTTCACCGCCGTGGCGAAGCACAAGACGAAGAACATCACCCTCTATCGCCAGGGCGACTGCAATTTCCTGGTCAACGAAGAGCCGAATTCCTTCGCCGCCGATTTCGTCGCCAAGCACGGCCCGTGCGCCTGCGGCTTCGCCATCCGCTTCAACCGTCCGGCCGCCGACGTGCAGAAAACCGCGCTGTCGAACGGCGCGGAACTGCTCGCCGAGCGCACCGAGACGCTGGCGCTGAACGTGCCCACGATCAAGGGCATCGGCGATGCCTGCCTGTACCTCATCGACACCTACGGCGCCAAGGGCGACTGCTTCGAGGGCGAGTACGACTTCCTGCCGGGCGTGGACCGCCACCCGAAGGGTTTCGGCCTCACCTTCATCGACCACCTCACGCACAACCTCCACTTCGGCAACATGCAGAAGTGGTCGGATTACTACGAGCGCCTGTTCAACTTCCGCGAGATCCGCTACTTCGACATCAAGGGCGCGAAGACCGGCCTGGTCTCCAAGGCCATGACCGCGCCGGATGGCCTCGTGCGCATCCCGCTCAACGAATCGTCCGACGAGAAGTCGCAGATCAACGAATACATCCGTGAGTACAACGGCGAGGGCATCCAGCACATCGCCCTGTTCACCGACACGATCTACGACACCGTGGAAGCGATGCGCGAGAAGGGCGTGGCGTTCCTCGATACCCCGGATACGTATTTCGAAGTGATCGACGAGCGTATCCCGAACCACGGCGAGGACGTGCCGCGCCTGCAGAAGAACAAGCTCCTGATCGACGCCGATCCGGAGACCAAGCAGAAGCTGCTGCTGCAGATCTTCACGCAGAACAACATCGGCCCGATCTTCTTCGAGATCATCCAGCGCAAGGGCAACGAAGGCTTCGGCAACGGCAATTTCCAGGCCCTGTTCGAGTCGATCGAGCGCGACCAGATGCGTCGCGGCGTACTCTGACCCGGGCGGCCGGCGACAGTAAGATGTGCGCGGCGCGGTCTCCCTGGGGAGCCGCGCCGCGATGCGTTCATCCCAAGGGATCACCACGATGAGCCACACCGACGACACCCGCGGATACCAGCCCGGTTTCGGCAACCAGTTCGCCACCGAGGCGGTGGAGGGCGTGCTGCCCATCGGGCAGAACTCGCCGCAACGCGTGGCGAAGGGCCTCTACGCGGAACAGCTCACCGGCAGCGCGTTCACCGCGCCGCGCCATCGCAACCTGCGCAGCTGGCTGTATCGCATCCGCCCCGCCGCGCAGCACTCGCCGTTCGACGAGCTGGCGCATGCCACGTTCCACAACCGTTTCGACGAGGCGCCGGCCACGCCCAACCAGCTGCGCTGGGATCCGTTGCCGATGCCCGAGGCCGGGACGGATTTCGTCGATGGTCTCTACACGATGGGCGGCAACGGCGGCCCGGCCGAGCAGGCGGGCGTCGGTATCCACCAATACCTCGCCAACCGCTCGATGGAAGGCCGTTATTTCTACGATGCCGACGGCGAGCTGCTGATCGTTCCGCAGCAGGGCCGCCTGCGCATCCGCACGGAACTGGGCGTGGTCGAGGTCGAGCCGCTGGAGATCGCGGTGATCCCGCGCGGCGTGCGTTTCCTCGTCGAATTGCCCGACGGGCACGCGCGGGGTTACGTCGCGGAGAACTTCGGCATGCCCATGCACCTGCCCGACCTCGGCCCCATCGGTGCGAACGGGCTCGCGCATCCGCGCGATTTCCTCACGCCCGTGGCGGCCTACGAAGACCTCGACGGCGATTTCGCGCTGGTCGCCAAGTTCCAGGGCTCGCTCTGGCAGGCCCGCATCGGCCACTCGCCGCTCGACGTGGTGGCCTGGCACGGCAACTACGCTCCCTACAAATACGACCTGCGCCGCTACAACACCATCGGCTCCATCGCGGTGGACCATCCGGACCCGTCGATCTTCACCGTGCTCACCTCGGCCAGCGACACGCCAGGCGTGGCGAACATGGACTTCGTGATCTTCCCGCCGCGCTGGCTGGTGGCCGAGCATACGTTCCGTCCGCCGTATTTCCATCGCAACGTGGCGAGCGAGTTCATGGGACTGATCCACGGCGCCTACGACGCCAAGGCCGGCGGTTTCGTGCCGGGCGGCTCGAGCCTGCACAACTGCATGAGCGGGCATGGGCCCGATGCGGCGAGTTTCGAAAAGGCCTCGAACGCCGACGTCAGCAAGGCCGACCACATCGTGGGTACCATGGCCTTCATGTTCGAAACACGCAAGGTCATCCGGCCCAGCCGCCAGGCGCTGGCCTCACCCGCCCTGCAAGGCAACTATTACGAATGCTGGCGCGATCTGAAGAAACACTTCGATCCCCACGCCTGATCGCCAAAGGACACACATGAAACTCGCTTCGCTGAAGGAAGGCGGTCGCGACGGCACCCTGGTGGTCGTCAGCCGCGATCTCGCCCGCGCCGTGAAGGCCACGGGCATCGCCGTGACGATGCAGGCCGCGCTGGACGATTGGCACGCCGTGGCGCCGCGCCTCAATGCCTTGTCGGAAGACCTCAACGACGGTCGCGCCCACGGGGCCTTCGATCTCGACATGAACCTGCTGGCCGCCCCGTTGCCGCGCGCCTTCGAGTTCGTCGACGGCAGCGCCTACCTGCCGCACGTGGAGCGCGTGCGTCGCGCGCGCGGCGCGGAAGTGCCCGAGTCGTTCTACACCGACCCGCTGATGTACCAGGCCACCAGCGCCGGCTTCCTCGGTCCGCGCGACCCCGTGGTGGTGCCGAGCGAAGACTACGGCATCGACCTCGAAGCCGAGGTGGTGGTGATCACCGACGACGTGCCGATGGCGTCCAGCCCGGCGCAGGCCTCGGGTCACATCCAGCTGGTGGGCCTGGTCAACGACGTATCGCTGCGCGGGCTCATTCCCGGCGAGCTGGCGAAGGGCTTCGGTTTCCTGCAGTCCAAGCCGCGCTCGGCGTTGTCGCCGGTGTTCGTTACGCCCGACGAACTGGGCGATGCCTGGCGGGACGACAAGCTGCATCTGCCGATGCGCACCTGGATCAACGGCCGGTGGTTCGGCGAGGCCGAATGCGGCGTCGACATGCAATTCGACTTCTCGCAGCTCGTGGCCCACGCGGCGAAGACGCGTCCGCTCACGGCCGGCACCCTCGTGGGCTCGGGCACCATCGCCAACGAGGATACGGCGAAAGGCGCCTCCTGCCTCGCCGAGCAGCGCACGGTGGAAACCCTGCGCGACGGCAAGCCGTCGACGCCGTTCCTGTCGTTCGGCGATACCGTGCGCATCGAGGTGACCGACGCAAGCGGCGCATCGATCTTCGGGGCGATCGAGCAGGTGATCCGCAGGCTCTGACGAACATCGCCCGACGCTACGATTTGAGGCGGATGTCCCGGTGAAGGCTGGCCATCGTCAGTGGGACCAGGGCGTAACGCATCGTGTTCTCGCCCGCCGGTAGCGCGTTCCAGCGCACCTGCCGCAGCATGCGGGAGAGGCGAAGGCCGCTGCCGGGATTGGGGTAGGCATCGATCAGCCAGCTTCGGGACACGCGCCCGTCGGGCCCGATTTCCGCAAAGTACTGGCTGTACGCGCCCTCCTGGAAGTCTTCGGGGGATGCGCCCTGCACATGTTGCTGCGACGGCAACTTGCCCCCCGATAGCGGGGGCGAGTTCGGCGTGCGTTTGGGCAGCGCCGCGATCTGCCCGTCCAGCATGGTGATGCGGGCATCGATCTGTTTTTCCAGTTCCGCGGCATCCGACGGGCCGAGCGCATCGGCGGCACGCTTGAGCAGCATGACGTAGTAGCTGGCGACCGGCGTATCGGCGGCGACATCGGCCTTGCCCTGCTGGCGCCGGTAAAACTGCCCTTCGATCTGGACCCAGATCATCGCCTCGCGCGCATGGCCGTCGTCGAGCTCGAGTTCGGCCAGTTTGAGCATGGCGCTCAGGCGTCCCTGGCCGGCGGCGGCGGTCAGCAGGTCGCGCGCCTTGTCATGGTCCTCGGGGAAGACATGAGCAGGGTGGCGAGGCCCCCAGCGATAGAGCGAGCCGGCGATTTCCTGGCTGATGCCGTTGCCGGCGAGCGCCGAGCAGAGCAGTGCGGCGCCGAGGCGTCGCCGTTCGGCGTCGGAGGTGTCCGGGTCGAGAAGTCCCTGGCCGACCAGCGCGCCGGCGGGCGGGTTGGTGGCGGTGCAATCCGAAGCATGGGCCCACGAGGCACCGAAGGCCAGGCAGGCGAGGACGAGCAGGCGTCGCGTCATTCGAGTCATCCTGAAACGAAGAAGGCCCACACACCGCGTGCGGGCCTTCGCGATCATGCCACTTCAGTGAGGCGGGCGGGTGACGCCCGTCCGATCCTTACTTCGCGGCCATCAACGCCTTCGCCATGTCGAGCATGCGGTTGGAGAAACCCCACTCGTTGTCGTACCAGGAAAGCACCTTTACCAGCGTGCCGCCCATGACGCGGGTCTGGGTCGAGTCGTAGATCGACGAATGCGGGTTGTGGTTGAAGTCGATCGACACCAGCGGCTTGGTGTTCACCGCCAGGATGCCCTTCAGCTTGCCGTTGGCGGCTTCGTTGATGGCGGCGTCGATTTCTTCCTTCGTGGTTTCGCGCGAGGCGGTGAAGGTGAGGTCGACCACCGAGACGTTGATCGTGGGCACGCGCATGGCGAAGCCGTCGAGCTTGCCGTTGAGTTCCGGCAGTACCAGGCCCACCGCGGCGGCTGCACCGGTCTTGGTCGGGATCTGGCTGTGCGTGGCGCTACGGGCGCGGCGCAGGTCCGAATGGTAGACGTCGGTCAGCACCTGGTCGTTGGTGTAGGCGTGGATGGTGGTCATCAGGCCGTGCACGATGCCGATCTTCTCGTGCAGCACCTTGGCCAGCGGGGCCAGGCAGTTGGTGGTGCACGAGGCGTTGGAGATGACTTCGAGCTTGGAGGTGAGCTTGTCGTCGTTCACGCCCATCACGAAGGTGCCGTCCACGTCCTTGTCGCCCGGGGCCGAGATGATCACCTTCTTGGCGCCGCCGGCGATGTGCGCGCTGGCCTTGGCCTTGGAGGTGAAGAAACCGGTGGACTCCAGCACCACGTCGACGCCGTGCTCGCCCCAGGGCAGCTTGGCGGGATCGCGCTCGGCGAACACCTTGATGCGGTCGCCGTTGACGATGAGGTCGCCGCCGTCCACCGACACCTCGCCGGGGAACCGGCCGTGGGCGGTGTCGTACTGGGTCAGGTGGGCGTTGGTCTCGGCGTTGCCGAGGTCGTTGACGGCCACGATCTGGATGTCCTTGCCGTTCTGCTTGGCTTCGTAGAGCGCGCGCAAGACATTGCGACCGATGCGACCGTAACCGTTGATGGCGACCTTGATGGTCATGAGCTGCCTCCGGATGGGGAATGACACGACTGAAGATAAGGCCAGGGGCCTAAACCTCCATGGTAACGGAACGTCGCAGGGCCCGGCTTGCTGCATCGCCGCGATTTGTCATTCGTGCCTCAGCCGGGCTGTGGCACACTTGGCCGCTTGCCCGCCCGGAAACGTTTACCGTCCCATGAAACCTCGTCCCAAGCGCCGCGCCATCGCCACCCTGCTGGTCCTCGCCATCACCGCCGCCGCGGGCTCCGTGCAGGCCTGGGGCGACATCGGTCACCGCATCGTCGCCGACCTGGCCTGGCGTCAGCTCGATCCGGCCGCGAAGGCCGAGGTGCAGCGCCTTCTCACGGCCGACGGGGACGATTCCCTTGCCGATATCGCCAGCTGGCCCGACCACCTGCGCAACGACCCGGAGCACGAGGCCTTGGGCAAGGCCACCGGGCCGCTGCACTACATCAACTTCGCCACGAACTGCCGTTATGACGGCCCGGCCGACGCCTCGGCACGCAACGTCGTGGGCGGCCTGGAAAAGTACGTCGCCATCCTGGGCGATCGTCACCGGTCGAACGCCGAACGCGCCGAGGCGCTGAAATTCGTGGTGCACTTCGTCGGCGACGTGCACCAGCCGCTGCACGCGGGCAACCGTGACGACAAGGGCGGCAACGACTACCAGGTCCAGTTCGACGGCAAGGGCACCAACCTGCACCGCGTGTGGGATTCGCAGATGCTCTACACCGCTGACTTGAAGTGGAATGCCTACGCCGACAAGCTCGCCGCCGAAGGCCCCGTGAAGCTTCCCCGCGCCAAGGGCAACGCCTACGTCCAATGGGCGGAGGAATCCTGCTCGATCGTCGCCAGGCCCGGTTTCTACCCCAATGGACACAAGATCGACGACGCCTACGTCGCCAAGTACCTGCCCGTGGCGGAAACCCGCCTGCGCGAGGCGGGCAAGCGCCTGGCCGACCTGCTCAACAAGACGCTCGACTGATCGCACGTCTCCCCATGAATTCGCACCCTCAAGGTAAGCACCGATGACCGAAATCCAGGTACGCCGCACCAAGATCGTCGCCACCCTCGGCCCCGCCACCGACGTGCCGGGCATGCTCGAGAAAATCCTGGAGGAGGGCGTGGACATCGTGCGCCTCAACCTCTCGCACGGCACGCCCGACGACCACCGCGCCCGCGCCAACGCCGTGCGCGCCGCGGCCGACGCCGTGGGCCGTGAGGTCGGCATCCTGGCCGACCTGCAGGGTCCGAAGATCCGCATCGAGAAGTTCACCGATGGCCCCATCGACCTCATGCCGGGCGACAGCTTCACGCTCGACTGCCGTCCGGATGCCCCGGCCGGCGACCAGACCCGCGTGGGCGTGAGCTACTACGACCTGCCGCGCGACGTCGTGGCCGGCGACATCCTGCTCCTCGACGATGGCCTCGTGGCCCTGGCCGTGGTGGACGTGGTCGGCAGCGAGATCCACACCCGCGTCGCGATCGGCGGCCGCCTGTCCAACCGCAAGGGCCTGAACCGCCAGGGTGGCGGCCTCAGCGTGTCCGCGCTGTCCGACAAGGACCGCAACGACATCAAGCTCGCCGCCGAGATGGGCGCCGACTTCCTCGCCGTGTCCTTCGTGCGCTCGGCCCAGGACCTCCACGAGGCCCGCCGCCTGCTGCGCGAGGCCGGCGGCGACGCCGCCATCGTGTCGAAGATCGAGCGCGCCGACGCCATCCCCGTGCTGGGCGAGATCATCGACGCCTCCGACGTGGTGATGGTGGCCCGCGGCGACCTGGGCGTGGAAATCGGCGACGCCGAGCTGCCGGGCCTGCAAAAGAAGATCATCCGCGAGTCGGTGCTGCGTAACCGCTCGGTGATCACCGCCACGCAGATGCTGCAGTCGATGGTGCGTGCGCCGATCCCGACCCGTGCCGAAGTGCTCGACGTGGCCAACGCCGTCATCGACGGCACCGACGCGGTGATGCTCTCGGAAGAAAGCGCCGCCGGCGCCCACCCGGACAAGGCCGTGGCCGCCATGCGCCGCATCTGTCTCGGTGCCGAGCGCCAGTTCGAGCCGCGCGACGACCTGCGTCCGGGCACGCATTCACTCGACCGCTCCGACCAGGCCATCGCCCTCGCGGCGATGCTGCTGGCCTCGCAGGTGGGCGTGCGCGCCATCGTCTCGCTCACCGAGTCGGGCGCCACCGCGCAGTGGCTGTCGCGCTACCGCTTCGCCGTGCCCATCTACGCGATGTCGCCGTCCGACGTGGCCCGCCGCCGCATGCTGATGCTGCGCGACGTGCAGCCGGTGGCGTTCGAGACCGGCAAGCTCGACCCGGCCCACACCGCCCGCGCCGCGCTCCAGCACCTGTTCGCGCTGGGCAAGCTGGCCAAGGGCGACCGCGTGATCCTCACCCACGGCGACCACATCGGCAGCCATGGCGGCACCAACACGCTGAAGCTGCTGGTCATCGGCGACGACGGCATCGCGGACAGCCTGCGCGACCTGTAAGCTCCCGGTTCGCCGATACGATCGGCTCCCACCCCCGTCGGTAGCCCCCTTGCTACCGACGGGGGTGGGAGCCGATCGTATCGGCGAAACCCAGGTGCGACACCGCACGAAGGCACGAATTCACACGCACCGCATGCGGCCACGGCGTTAAACTGCACGTCCAGGTAAAACCACCGAGGGCGTCATGAACCGCAATCCTCTCCGTACCGGCGCCATCGCCGCTGCCATCACTCTTTTCCTCGTCGCCGGTGCCGCCGAGGCACAGAACCTCCGCCGCGTCGCCCCGGAGAACCTGACCGGGTACTGGTTCCTGACCAACAAAACGGTCAGCCCCGACATCCCCAATACCGGCCACAATCTCAACCAGCCGACATGTGTCGCGGTGTCCTACATGATCGGGTCCGATGGGCGCACCCATAACGCGAAAATCGAAAAAGTGGTGCCCGCGGGCGACCTCGGCCAGGTCGGCGTGAGCATCGTCAACCAGCTCGTCTACGTGAAGGGCGCTCAAAACGGCACGGCCGTTCCGGTGCAGACCTATTACGTGACCGGCTTCAACCTGCCGGAAGATCCCGCACGAAAAGCCGAGATCCTGAAGGAATGCGTCTTGTCGAATTACCAGACCACTTGATCGCGCCGCACAACGGCTTTCGCTCCAAGCTCCCCTATACTTCGCTTTTTTCGTCATCGCCCCGCTCCCGTCGGGGGCATACCACTACTTCCACGGAGTTCGCATGAGCATCGAAAACCTCGAACAGATCGCGCAGGCGATGGTCGCCCCGGGCAAGGGCATCATCGCCGTCGACGAGTCGGCCTCGACCATCAAGAAGCGCATCGAGGCCGTCGGCCTGGAGAACACCGAGGAAAACCGCCGCAAGTACCGCCAGCTGCTGCTGACGGCTCCTGGCCTGGGCGAGTACATCTCCGGCGCCATCCTGTTCGACGAAACCATCCGTCAGAAGACCGACGACGGTCGCACGATGGTCGATGCCATGAAGGCGGCCGGCATCATCCCGGGCATCAAGGTCGACAAGGGCACGCACCCGCTGGCCGGCTTCCCGAACGAAGTGGTCACCGAAGGCCTCGATGGCCTGCGCGAGCGCCTCCAGGAGTACGCCAAGCTCGGTGCGCAGTTCGCCAAGTGGCGCGCCGTCATCAAGATCACCGACGACACGCCGACCTCGGCCGCCGTCGAGGCCAACACGCACGCCCTGGCCCGTTACGCCGCGCTCTGCCAGGAGGCCGGCCTGGTTCCGATGGTGGAACCCGAAATCCTGATGGACGACAAGGACAGCGTGCACGATATCGACACCAGCTTCGCCGTGCACAAAGAGGTGTTGCAGAGCCTGTTCGCCCAGCTCGAACTCAACAACGTCGAGCTCAAGGCGCTGATCCTGAAGGTCAGCATGGTCATCCCCGGCAAGTACGCACCGAAGGAAGACCAGGTGGATGCCGAGGACGTGGCCAACGCCACCGTCAGCGTCTTCCAGTACGCCGTGCCGGCCGCCGTGGCGGGCATCGTGTTCCTCTCGGGCGGCCAGGAAGATCAGCAGGCGACCGAAAACCTCAACGAGATCAACAAGCTCGGCCCGCACCCCTGGCCTATCAGCTTCTCGTACGGCCGCGCGCTGGTCTCCAAGGCCCTCGAAACCTGGGCGAAGGACCAGAGCGCCAACTACGACGCCGCGCAGAAGACGGTGGTCGAGCGGGCGAAGGAGAACAGCCTCGCCGCGCAGGGTAACTGGAAGAAAAAGTAAGCGACCGGCGGTTTTCGCCGTCTAGAGCGAAAAAGGCGCCGCTTCGTCGGCGCCTTTTTCTTGTGACGAAGTCGGCCTTTTCGCGGGGCCGTCGTTGCGGTCGTTCATGACAAGGGCTCCAATCGCGCGAACGGGCGTCGATCGGCGCCTCACGGGCTTGGGACGGTCGAATGAAACAACGTGGTTGGGTCGCCCTGGCGGCCTCGTTGGCCTGCGTGGCGGCCGGTTCGGCCGTGTGGCGAGACCGCGATCGGGTCCAGGCGCCGGCGGTAGCCGCCGATGCCGGGTCCGGTCCTTCCGTGGCCGGGCCAGACGCGCCGGACGGCGCGCGCATCTCCGTCGACAAGGCCGTGCACGGCCGGGGCGCCACGTCGAGCGCAGGCGATGCCGCGCTGCCCTTGCTGGCCCTGACGGGCTCCGAGCCGCCGCGTCGCGAGGGCGTATTCACCTGGTATCCCGTTCGCATCGATGAAAAACGGGCCCGGGCCGCGATGACGAGCGGAGGTCGCCTGTCGATCCCGACGCCGGGCGGTTCACGCATGAGCCTGGCCTTCGAGCACGCGGTGGACCACGGTGACGGCAACTGGAGCTGGGTCGGCAAACCCGATGGCGTGGACGACACGCAGCGCGCCGTAATCACGTTCGGCCCCGACGCCACGGTGGCCACCTTGCCCGACAGCGAAGGACGCCGGCTGACGTTGACGACACAGGGCGGCCAGACCTTCCTGGTATCCGCGCCGCTGTCGAGCCTGCACGTGGGCGTGAATCCGCTCGGCGACGGCATCCGGCCGGTGCAGCCCGTCGGCACCGTCGGTGCGCTCGACGCGGCCGACCAGCCGCTGGCGAATGCCGTCGACACGGCGAAAGCCGGTGCCGGTGGCGCCACGACGGTGGACGTGCTTGCCGTTTACTCCAGTGGCTTCCGCAAGGCCAAGGGCAGCGCATCGGCCGCGGTGACGGCGCTGACCAACCGTTTCGACGTGGCGAACCAGGTGCTGCGCAATTCGCAGGTGAATGCCTCGTTCCGCATGGTGCGCGCCCAGGAAGCGCAGGCGCCCGACGATACCGACAATACGCAGATGCTCGAATCGATCCGCACCGGCACGCCCTGGATCCAGACGATGCGCGACCAGTCGGGTGCCGACCTGGTGACCTTCGTGCGTGAATACGACGCCGCCAACAACGGCTGCGGCGTGGCCTACATCCCCCCGGGAGACTATGCGAACGACGCCGGCCTGATGTATTCGGTGGTGAGCGACGGCAGCCTCCCCACGGGCTATTACTGCGAAGCCACCACGCTGGCGCATGAACTGGCGCACAACCTCGGCGCGCAGCACAACCACGAACAGGACGCCACGGGCGGCCTGTTCCCGTACTCGTACGGTTATCGCAACTTCGCCGCACAGTTCTACGACGTGATGGCCTACGGTCCCGACGCTAACGAGCGTATCTGGACGTATTCCAATCCGTCCGTGACCCTCTGCAAGGGCTTGCCCTGCGGCGTGGTCGACTACGCCGACGTAGCGCGCACGCTGCGTTACACGATGCCCATCGCGGCCGGGTTTCGCGCCACGAAGGTGCCGGCGAAGCCCTGACGGGGTAATGCGTGGACGATCCTGTCGCCATGACGCCACGCGTGGCGCATGATCGGGCCCACCCAGGGGTTCAGGAGCCGCCGATGCCTTACCTTCACCGCGAGCGTCATGCCACCGGACGCATGGGCTGGCTGCGGGCCGCCGTTCTCGGCGCCAACGACGGCATCGTGTCGACGGCCAGCCTGGTGATGGGCGTAGCGGCGGCCCATGCCACGCCATCGGCGATCCTGACCGCGGGCACGGCCGGGCTGATGGCCGGCGCCATGTCGATGGCGGCAGGCGAATACGTATCGGTCCAGTCGCAGGCCGATAGCGAGAACGCCGATCTGGCGCGTGAAAAGGAAGAACTCGCGAACGACGTGGAAGGCGAGCACAAGGAACTGGCCGCCATCTACGTCGGGCGTGGGCTCGACCCGTCACTGGCTCGCCAGGTGGCCGAGCAATTGATGGCACACGACGCACTGGATGCGCACACCCGCGACGAGCTGGGCATCACCGCCACGCTGAGGGCACGTCCCCTCCAGGCGGCGGCCGCGTCCGCGATCAGCTTCGCCGCCGGTGCCGCTTGTCCGCTGCTCGTCGTCGCGTGGGCGCCCGCATCCGGCCTGCTGGGATGGGTTTTCCTCACCGCACTGGTGTTTCTCGCCGTGCTCGGCGGCATCGCGGCTCGCACCGGGGGCGCGAGCGTTCGCGTGGGCGCGTTGCGAATCACCGTATGGGGCGCGCTCGCCATGGCGATCACCACGTTGGTAGGAACGCTTTTCGGCGGGGCCGCCTAGCGGGTTCGAAAAAAAGAAACCCCCGGGACGACGCCCCGGGGGTTTCGGCGACCAACGGCCGGCTTCGCCGCCGGCCTTTTTCATGTATCAGAAGCGATATTCCGCGCTGATCGAGGCCATGTTTGTCGACAGGTCGACACCGTGCTTGTCGGCATCGTAATGGTCGTAGTTGATGCCCAGGCTCCAGTTGTTGCTGAAGTCGTAACCCACGCCCGCACCGGCATACCAGCTGGTCTTGTCGATGCTGTGGCGATCGAGGTCGTCGTTGCTCAGGCCATGGCCCTGCCAACCGTAGATGCCACCGCGGGCGCTCACGTACCACTGCGGGGTGATGTTGAAGTGACCGTTCACGCCGGCCGTCCAGCCATGCAGCTCGGACTTGCGGCGGTCGACCACGCGGTTGCCGTTGAACAGGCTCTTGGCGTTGATGTTGCCGAGGTCGTTGTAGCCCACTTCGACGCCGAGCGCGGCCCACGGCGACACCGTCCAGCGATAACCGCCATTCAGTGCGTAACCCGTGTCGTGACCATCGTAGCGGCCCTTGTCGACGGAGGTGCGGCCGACGTTGCCGTTGACGAACCAGCCACCGGCGCCATTGGCGTCCTGTGCGAAGGCGGGTGCGGCGACGGCGCCGGCGGCCACGAGGGCAAGGGCGATGAGGGTCTTCTTCATGGTGGAACTCTCCTGCTTTATTTTTTTGAGCGGCGGCGACCTAGGGGGATGTCGTCTACGCTGCCTGCGCACGGCGGGGTGTCGTGCGTCGGACCTTAGATGTGGCGCTCTGGCAGGAATTCAATACCGCTTAGTTCAATATTAAGAAACGATTAAGCCGCGACGGTTGCCCGCCGCGGCTCAATGCGTTGCGCCACAAGGCTTCGGTGTTTAGAAGCGGTATTCGCCGGCCAGCGACACGATGCCGGTGGAGCGCTTGAGGCCCGTGCTGACCTCGCCGGTGGTGTTGTCGCGCACCTTGCCGGCATTGGCGTGGAAGTAGTCGTAGCTCACGCCTACGCCGAAGTGCTCGTTGATGTCCCAACCGGTACCAAGGCCGGCATACCAGCTGCCGCGACCGTCGCGGCCGCCGTTGGAGAAGCCGAGGTCCTGGCTCAGGCTGTTGTTGTAGTTGTTGTTGTTGTCGTTCGACCAGAAGAGGCCGCCGTGCATGCTGATGTACCACTGCGGCACGAGGTTGATCTTGCCGTTCACGCCGACCATCCAGCCACGCAGGGCGTTCTTGGTGGCCTTCTGGTTGACGTCCTGATCTTCTTCGAAGACGTTCTTCACGCGATAGTTGCCCAGATCCGCATAGCCGGCCTCGAGGCCCAGGCCGAGATCGGGGCCGACCTTCCAGCGGTAGCCGCCGAGAACGCCGTAGCCCGTGCGACGGCCCTTGTTACCGTGCAGGGGATTGAAACCGCTGGTGTCGCTGCCGAAGCCGCCGGTGTCGCTGCCGTTGGTGCGACCCACGTTGGCGCCGATGAACCAGTTGCCGCTACCGACCGACTGGCTGGGCTGGTAGTTGCCCGAAACGGCCGAGTTGTCCTGGGCGAAGGCCGGGACGGCCGCGAACGAAACGCAAGAAACCGCAAGGGCAAGAGCTGCCTTCTTCATGGGAATATTCCTCTTTTTTTCGGGGCGGCCATCGCTACTTGGGGTGGGGGAGTGCGATGACCGGGGTCGATTAGAGCGCCTCGAACCTGAAGAAATTCAGAAATGCGGATGAAAAGATTAAGCCGAGGTTAACTTCCCCGGCTCCAGGCGGCCTCACGACAAGCTGCCATCCGATGCGCGACAATGACGGTTTTCCACATGCCCCTAATTGGAGAACGCCGATGACGACACGCCGCGAACGCGCCAATGCGATCCGCGCCCTGGCCATGGATGGTGTGCAAGCCGCCAATTCCGGTCATCCCGGCATGCCCATGGGCATGGCCGACATCGCCGAAGTGCTGTGGGGCGACTTCCTGCACCACAATCCGTCCAACCCGCATTGGCTCAACCGCGATCGCTTCGTGCTTTCGAACGGCCATGGCTCGATGCTGCAATACGCATTGCTGCACCTGACCGGCTACGACCTGCCGATCAGCGAGCTTAAGAACTTTCGTCAGCTGAATTCCCGCACGCCGGGCCACCCCGAGTGGCACATGACCCCGGGCGTGGAGACCACCACCGGTCCGCTCGGCCAGGGCCTGGCCAATTCCGTAGGCTTCGCCCTCGCCGAAAAGCTGCTCGCCGAGCAGTTCAACCGTCCGGGCCACGACATCGTCGACCATCACACCTACGTGTTCGTCGGCGACGGCTGCCTCATGGAAGGCATCTCGCACGAGGTGGCCTCGCTCGCCGGCACGCTGAAGCTCGGCAAGCTCGTGGCGGTGTACGACGACAACGGTATTTCCATCGACGGTGAAGTGTACGAGTGGTTCACCGACAACACCCAGCAGCGCTTCGAGGCCTACGGCTGGAACGTGGTGATGGGCGACGACGGCAAGCCGGTCGACGGCCACGACGCCGACGCCATCAAGAAGGCGCTCGCGAAGGCCACCGCGCAGAGCGAGAAGCCCTCGCTGGTGATCTGCAAGACCATCATCGGTTTCGGTTCGCCGAACAAGGAAGGCAAGGAGGCGTCGCATGGTGCCGCCCTCGGTGCCGACGAAGTCAAGCTCACGCGTGAGAAGCTGGGCTGGAATTACGGCCCGTTCGAGATTCCCGACGAGATCTATGCGTCCTGGGATGCGAAGAAGTCCGGCGGCGACGCGGAAAAGGCCTGGAACGAGAAGTTCGCTGCCTACGAAAAGGCCCATCCCGAACTGGCTGCCGAACTGAAGCGCCGCGTCGAAGGCGACCTGCCGAAGAACTGGCACGAGACGGCCATGGCCTTCGTCAACAAGATGCAGTCCGAAGGCCCGGCGGTCGCGTCGCGCAAGGCGTCGCAGATGTCGCTGGACGCGTTCGGTCCCGTGCTGCCGGAACTGCTCGGCGGCTCCGCCGACCTCGCTCCCTCGAACCTCACCATCTGGAAGGGCGCGAAGAGCGTCACCGGCACGGCCGGCAACTACGTGCACTACGGCGTGCGCGAGTTCGGCATGAGCGCCATCGCCAACGGCCTCGCGTTGCATGGCGGTTTCATCCCTTATGACGCCACCTTCCTCACCTTCTCCGACTACGCGCGTAACGCCGTGCGCATGGCGGCGCTGATCCCGGCACACGTGATTCACGTGTACACACACGATTCGATCGGTCTGGGCGAAGACGGTCCCACCCACCAGCCGGTGGAACACCTGGGCGCGCTGCGCCTGATCCCGAACAATCGCGTGTGGCGTCCGGCCGACGCGGTCGAATCGGCGGTGGCGTGGAAGGTCGCGATCGAGCGCAAGGTAGTCAAGCACGACAAGCACGCCACCGGCGGCCCGTCGTGCCTGGTCTTCTCGCGCCAGACGCTGAAGCACAACCCGCGCACGGCGGAACAAGTGGCGAACATCGAGAAGGGCGGCTACGTGCTGGTCGAGCCGGAGAACTTCTCCGAGAAGAACCTGGCGAAGTCGGCCATCATCATCGCCACCGGTTCCGAAGTGGGCATGGCGGTGGAAGCCGCGGCCAGCTTGAACGGCAACGGCTATTCGGTCCGCGTCGTCTCGATGCCGTGCACCGAGGAATTCGACGCCCAGCCGGTCGAATACCGCGAAGGCGTGCTGCCGTCGTGGTGCCGCGCCCGCGTGGCGGTGGAAGCGGCCAGCGTCGACTTCTGGGCCAAGTACGTCGGCCTCGACGGCAAGACCGTCGGCATGACCACCTACGGCGCGTCGGCTCCCATCGAGAAGCTCTACGAGCACTTCGGCATCACCACCACGGCGGTGATCGACGCGGTGAAGGGCGTGATCAAGTAAGCCGTTTGAAACGATGAACACAAGGGGCTCCCGCGAGGGAGCCCCTTGTGTTTGATGGTTACCCCATAGGTCGATTCGCCCGCCGTTCCGATGACTACCCCGCGTTCCCCACACGCCTACTTTCCCTACATCGACGGCCTTCGTGCCATCGCGGTGGCTTCGGTGGTGCTCTATCACCTGCACGCCGCCTGGTTGCCCGGCGGCTTCGCGGGCGTGGACGTGTTTTTCGTCATCTCCGGTTTCGTGGTGAGCGCGTCGGTGGGACTGCGGGAACGCACGTCGCTGCCGTCGTTCTGGACGTATTTCCTGGCCCGTCGGTTCCAGCGCATCGCGCCGGCGCTGCTGGCATGCCTGCTCACGACGACGCTGGCCGCGACACTGTTCATTCCCGAGGCCTGGCTGAGCGAACACAACCAGAAGACGGGGCGCTTCGCCTTCTTCGGTTTCAGCAACATCGTGCTGGCGCACAACGCGAACAGTTACTTCTCGCCCATCACGGAATTCAATCCCTACACGCACACGTGGTCGTTGGGCGTGGAGGAGCAGTTCTACCTCCTGTTCCCGGTGCTGTTCTGGGCGTGGAGCTTCGGCGGCCGTTGGCGCCCCATCACCTTGGTCGCATCCATCACGCTGGGCGTGGTGTCGCTGGTGCACGCCTGGTGGCTGGGCACGGCGGACAGCCAGGCGGCGTTCTACCTTCTCGCCTCGCGATTCTGGGAGCTCGCCACCGGCGTCGTGCTGTACCAGGCGATGGCTTGCGCCGGACGCAGGTTCGATACGGCCGACACCGCACCGGCCTCATCCGGGAAGGCGGCGGCTGGCATCGCCGGCCTTTGCCTGATGGCTTATGGCTTGTGGACCTCGCAACCGGAATCGTTTCCCGTGCCGGGCGCGCTATGGGCCGTGGCGGGAACGGCGCTCGCGCTCGGCGCGCTGCACGGCCAGCCCGCTTCGGTGTGGCCGGTGCGTCTGCTCAGTGCGCCGCCCATGCGCTTCATCGGCGCCATGTCGTATTCGCTCTATCTCTGGCATTGGCCGGTCTTCGTGTTGTTCCGATGGACAGTTGGGCTGGGCGCGTGGCCGGAACGGCTGGCGGCCGTGGCCATCACCGTCTTGCTGGCGTGGCTCTCGTGGCGATGGATCGAGCAGCCCGTCCGTCGATCGCCGCGTATCCGCCGAGCGCCCCGCATGGCGGTGGTCGCATGCGGCCTGTTGGCATTGGTGATCGGCGCCTCGCTGCATCGTTTCATCGACCACCGCCAGCCCCGCTGGTCGTTGAGCACCGTGGCGAAGCATGCGGACGACTGGTATCCGACCACGACACGGAAGAAGCACGTGGACGCCTGTGGCGTACCTCAGCCGGAGACGGTCGAGCTGTCGCAGGGCAAGCGCATCAGCTATGCCCGGGTGGCATGCGATCGACCGGTCGAGGGACCGGACGTCTTCGTGGTCGGCGACTCGCACGCGATGGCCTTCGGAACGCTGTTCGAAGGCTACGTGGCCCGCACGGGTGCGCACGTCACCCTCTACAACAATGCGGGCTGTGCCTTCCTCAGCCTGCAACCGAACCGGGACGATGCGTATTGCGAACAGAGTTCGCTCACGGCGGCCAACGACGTCCTCGCGCGAGTGAAGGCGGGCGACGTGGTATTCCTGCCCTCGTTGCGCATGCCTCGCCTGGTCGATCAATGGATTCGGTACCCGCGTGATGCCTTCGTCGCGCAGGCCCTGCATGCCGACACCGTCGCCATGCAGAGCGGCGAGGTCGACCGCGCCATCGAGGTCGTTTCGCGGTTCCACGAAAAAGGCGCCCGCGTCGTCATCGAAGCGCCCAACCTGCTTCTCAACGCGCCGGCTTATCGCTGCGCGGACGCATGGACCAAGACCAATCCCATGTGTGCCGAAGGCACGAGCGTGGATCGCGCCGAATTCGAGCGACTTCGCCGACCCATGCTCGATGCCGTGAACGCGGTGGCCAAGGCCGTGCCGGGAACCACCGTGTTCGATCCTTTCCCGACGCTATGTCCCGAAGGCCCGCGTTGCGACGGGTTCCGGGACGGCCGTCCGCTGTTCTTCGACGGCGACCATATCAGCGCGTACGGAAACAAGGTGCTGCTTCCTGCATTCGAATCGGCAATGAGAACGGTCGCGAGGTAGCTGCGCGGCAGGACGAGCCTTCAGCGGATGCGTGGAACCATGTCGAGATTTCGCGTGCCATCGTTGGAGATGTCGTCGAGATCAGCATCATGCCGAATCGATATGATGCCGGCACCCCCGGCGGCTGCGACGACGGCTCGCGATAACGAGCGTGTGGTCGAGGAATAAGCCTGTGGGGCCGCAAACTTCGCGCGGAACTTCGTGGAGGGTGCCGACTTGGTTTGCGCCGCATAGGGCGTGGGTGGCACCCAGGACATCGGCGGCGTGGCTCCAGCCGCAAAGGCGGGAGCCGAAAGGAGCGCAAGGGCAGCAGCTATCGTGGTGATACGGATCATGTTCGTTCCTTGATGGATGAATCGTCGAGTCGACGCTCATGAGCGCCGTGCTAAGCATGGGCTCCGCAGCGAACCCATGCTTCGCGCTGCCGGTGTCAGGCCAGCCCGACGAGCTCACGAGGCGTGCCGACCGTCTTCCACGCTCCCGCCCGTTCCAGCTCTTCGCGATCACCGAAGCCCCACAACACGCCCACGCCGCGCACATCATTGGCCACGGCGCCTTCGATGTCGAAGCGGCGGTCGCCGATCATCACCACGTCCTCTTTCGGATGCCCGAAGTCGGCCAACGCCGCGGCGATCATTTCCGCCTTTTCGCTATGGGCCGTTTCCGGACCGGGCGCATAGACGCGGTGGAAGGCCGCGCCGAAAGGCAGGTGGGGAATGATGCGCTCGGCGTGCGAACGCGTCTTGCTGGTGACGATCGCGAGGTGGTGGCCGGCGGCCTCCAGCGCCGCGATCGTTTCCGGGATGCCGTCGTAGACCGTATGTTCGGACCAGCCCACGTCGCGAAACCGTTCACCGTAGGCCGTGACGGCGGCCTCGATGAGGTCGTGCCGGTCGTGGCCGAGCACTTCGCCGAAGCTCACGCGCAGCGGCGGTCCGATCCAGCCACGTAGGATGGTGTCGTCCGGGATGTCGGCTCCGACGTGCGCCAGCGAGTGGCGCACGCCCGAGAGGATGCCGATTTCCGAGTCGATCAGCGTGCCGTCGAGGTCGAAAAGAAAAAGCATTACGTCGCGTCCGCCCGTGCCTTCAGGGCGGCCACGGCCGGGAGTTCCTTGCCCTCGAGGAATTCGAGGAAGGCGCCACCGCCGGTGGAGATGTAGGACACGCCGTCCTCGATGCCGTACTTGTCGACGGCAGCCAGGGTGTCGCCGCCGCCGGCGATGGAAAACGCCTTCGACGCCGCGATGGCGCGGGCGAGGGTTTCGGTGCCCTTGCCGAAGGCGTCGAACTCGAACACGCCGACCGGGCCGTTCCACACGACGGTGCCGGCCTTGGCGATCAGCTCGGCGTAGCGCGCGGCGGTATCCGGACCGATGTCGAGGATCATCTCGTCGTCACCGACCTGGTCGACGGCCTTGACCGTCGCCTTGGCGGTGGCGGCGAATTCGGTGGCGACCACGACGTCGGTCGGCACCGGCACCTCGGCGCCGCGCGACTTCGCGTCGGCCATGATCTTCTTCGCGGTGTCGATCAGGTCGGCTTCGACCAGCGACTTGCCGACCTTATGGCCTGCGGCGAGGATGAAGGTGTTGGCGATGCCGCCGCCGACGATGAGCTGGTCGACGCGGCCGACCAGGTTCTGCAGCAGGTCGAGCTTGGTGGATACCTTCGAGCCGGCGACGATCGCCAGCAACGGGTGGGCCGGGTTTTCCAGGGCCTTGCCCAGCGCGTCGAGCTCCTTGGCGAGCAGCGGACCCGCCGCGGCCACCGGTGCGAAGCGGATCACGCCGTGGGTGGAGGCCTGGGCACGGTGGGCGGTGCCGAAGGCATCCATGACGAAGACGTCGCAGAGCGCGGCGTATTTCTTCGACAGGGCCTCGTCATCCTTGCCCTCGCCGACGTTCATGCGGCAGTTTTCCAGCACCACCACCTCGCCGTCGGCGACGTCCACGCCGTCGAGGTAATCGCGCTCGAGGCGAACGGGCTTGCCGAGCTTGTCGCCCAGCCACTCGGCCACGGGCTTCAGCGACGAGGCTTCGTCGAATTCGCCTTCCTTCGGTCGGCCCAGATGGGAGATGACCATGACCTTCGCACCGGCGTCGCGGGCGGCGACGATGGTGGGCAGGGAAGCGTCGAGGCGCTGGGTGGAGGTGATGCGGCCGTTCTCGACCGGCACGTTCAGGTCTTCGCGGATCAGCACGCGCTTGCCGCGCAGGTCGAGGTCTTGCATGCGGATGACGGACACGTTGGCTCCGGGGCGTGGTGTGGGGTAGACCGCAATTGTCCTTGGGTGGGACGGCATGGCGCAAATCTCGGCGGTTTCGACCCCCGGATTCGCCGATGCAATCGGCTCCCACCCCTTCGGTAGCAACCGTCCTGCCGTAGGGGTGGGAGCCGATCGCATCGGCGAACCGCGCGGCAGCGCGGCAAGGCTTGCGAGGCCTGGATGGATAGAATCCACGGATCCACCACGGAGTCCCCATGCTCGCCCTCTACACCTACTGGCGCTCCAGCGCCGCCTATCGCATCCGCATCGCGTTGAACCTCAAGGGCCTGGCCTACGAGCCGCGCCTCGTGCACCTGGTGAACGACGGCGGCGAACACCTCAAACCGGCCTATCGCGAGATTTCCCCGCAAGCCCAGTTGCCCGCCCTGGTGGATGGCGACTTCGTGGTGCGCCAGTCGATGGGCATCCTCGAGTACCTGGAAGAGGCCTATCCCGATACGCCGTTGTTGCCGCCGGACACGAAGGGCAGGGCGCGCGTGCGCGAACTGGCGCTGGCCGTGGCCACCGACGTGCATCCGCTGGGCAACCTGCGCGTGCTCAAGGCGATCGAGGCGGATTTTGGGGCCGATGCGCAAGCCAAGGCGGCATGGAGCCGGAAGTGGATCCGGAATGGCTTCGACGGGCTGGAGGCGCTGCTGGCGCAGGGGCCGATGGGCCGCTTCAGCTATGGGGACACCCCCACCATCGCCGATTGCTGCCTCGTGCCGCAGTACTACAACGCGGTGCGCTGGGAGCTCGATCTTGGCCCGTATCCACTCATCCGGCGGGTGGTGGCGGCTTGCCAGGAACTGGAAGCCTTCAGGAAGGCCGCGCCCGACATGCAGCCCGACGCTCCCTGAAACCATTCGCCGATGCGATCGGCTCCCACCCCTTCGGTAGCGACGTTGCTACCGAAGGGGTGGGAGCCGATCGCATCGGCGAAAAGCCAACAAGGCGGTGAAGCGGGTCCGCTCAGACCCCGATCCCATACGGATCGCTCGACGCGAACTCGTTCCCCGACGAGCCTTCCGACAGGCGGATCTTGAGCGCCAGCCCATCGCGCGAATCGGCCTTGGACAGGCACTCCTCGAGGGTGATCTGGCCGTCCTTGTAGAGCCGGTAGAGCGACTGGTCGAAGGTCTGCATGCCTTCCTGGAGGCTACGGTCCATGGCGTCCTTCACCTCGTGGATCTGGCCGCGGCGGATCATGTCTCGAATGAGCGGGGTGTTGAGCAGCACCTCGGTGGCCGGCACGCGACGGCCGTCCTTGCCGATCACCAGGCGCTGGCTGATCACCGCGCGCAGGTTCAGGGCGAGATTCATCAGCACGTTCTTGTGGGCCGACTCGGGGAAGAAGTTGAGGATTCGCTCGAGCGTCTGGTCGGCGTTGTTTGAATGGAGCGTGGCCAGGCAGAGGTGACCGGTTTCCGAGAAGGCGATGGCCGCCTCCATGGTCTCGGTGTCGCGGATCTCGCCGATCATGATGACGTCCGGCGCCTCGCGCATCGCGTTCTTCAGCGCCTCGTGGTAACTGTGGGTATCCAGGCCCACCTCACGCTGGTTCACGATGGAGCGCTTGTGCCGGTGCAGGTATTCGATGGGGTCCTCGATGGTGAGGATGTGCCCCGAGGTGTTCTGGTTGCGGTGGTCGAGCATGGCGGCCAGGGTGGTCGACTTGCCCGAACCGGTGGCGCCCACCACCAGGATCAGCCCGCGCGGCTCCATGACCAGTTCGCGGAAGATGGCCGGCTGGCGCAATTCTTCCAGCGAGGGGATCTCGCTCTTGATGGCACGGATGACCATGCCGATCTCGCCGCGCTGCTTGAACACGTTGATGCGGAACCGCCCGGCCTCCTTCACGGCCAGGGCCATGTTCAGTTCCAGGTCGCGCTCGAACTGGGGGACCTGGCCTTCGTCCATCAGGGAGTAGGCGATCTTCTTGACCATGCCACTGGGCAGGCCGGTGTTGCCCAACGGGTAGAGCTTGCCTTCCACCTTGATGTTCACGGGGGCTCCGGTCGTCAGGAACATGTCCGACGCACCCTTGTCCACCATGAGCTTCAGGAAATAACCAATATCCACCTAAACCCCCCGGGGTTCGCATTACAATCGAGACAGGTCTCACCGACCATGTATATCGACAATATCTCGCAAATCTGTAAGAGGAACGAGTGATGGTGCACAACTTGCCGTCGAAAGCCCCGTACCGCCGGGGCCGCCGGCTCCTTGCCACGGCCGCGCTGGGCCTTGCGATCGCCACGCTGGCCGGTTGCGCCAGCACGCCACCCCCGAACGGCACCATGAACCAGGCCCTGTCCCAGTTGCAGGCCGCCAGGGACGCGGGAGCCGCCGATTATGCGCCTGTCGACCTCGACATGGCGCAAGGAAAATTCAGCCAGGCGCAAAAAGCCATGGCCAGTCGCAAGTATGACGAGGCCGCGCTCCTGGCCGACGAATCGGCCGCCGACAGCGAACTGGCCCGGGCCAAGGCCCGCCTGGGTGCCGCCCGCGCCCAGAACCAGGCCAAGAGCAAGGAAAACTCGCGCATGCGCGTCGAGATGATCGACAACCACGCCAACGACACCGTGCCGATTCCCAACAACGTGCAGGAATCGGAAACCGTGCTGCCCGAGGCGCCCGCCGACAGCGGCAACATGCCTCCGCCCCCGCCGGGCGGCGAAACCCAGCCCCTGAACGACAACCAGGGAGGCCAGCAGTGATGAAGCGCCATACCCTCCTTCTCTCGTGCGCCATGGCGCTGGCCTGCGCGGTCGGCACGGCGGCGGCCGCCACCGACGACCTCGACTTGCGCCGCCTCAATTCCAGCCTCGAGCAACTGGCCAGCGATCCGATGCTGGGCAATTACGCCCAGGCCGAACAGGCCCGGGCCCGCGAGGCGATCAACCAGATGGCCCAGTTCCGTCCGAAGGACAAGGAGCACGCCCATTACCTGTACATCGCCGAGCGCCGCATCGACATCGCCAAGGCGGCCGCCCAGCTACAGGACGCCCAGGCGAAGGGTCAGCAGCTCGATCGCGAGCACGACGCCATCCTGCTCGAGGCCAGCCGCCTGGATACCGAGATGGCGCGTCGCCAGCTCGAGCAGCAGCGGATGCAGAACCAGATGATCCAGGAAGAGGCCGCCCGCCTGCAGCAGCAGGGCGTGGAGTATTCCCAGGCGCTGGAGCAGGCCAAGGCCGAGGGCGACAAAGCCAGGCAGGTCGCCGCCGCCCAGGCCCGCGTGGCCAATGCGGCCAAGAAGCAGGCCGCCCTGGCGGAAGCCGCGGCGCGTGCCATGCGCGACCTCAACTCGTCCGATGGCGGAGCCCCCGCCAACACGCCGGCCACCTCGGCACCGAAAAAGTCCAAGAAATCCGGCGGTAACTGATCGCTCCACACCGCGGCCCGCTCCGTGCGAACGGGGCGGGCCGCTTTATTGAGTGGACCGTAAATAATTGTTACGAAAGAAATTAATACGCCAGGGATTGAGAATATTCGCTCTTGCGGCCCGTTCTTGAGCGGAGTAGCTTGGACCTCCCGTCACGAAAAAAGCACGAGACGGGGTCTCTCGGAGCATGCGTGATTCTCATCCAGGCACACCGCATCGCGATCCATCCCACTTCCGGTGCGAAGCCGTATCCGCATGGCTCCCCTCACGACCGGCCCGACCGGGCCGGCCCCCACGCGAGGAGCATGGCTATGTTCGAAAACCAGCAGCGCGACGACGTCCAGAATTTCATCGGCACCGACAAGGACACCCGTCGCCTCTACTACCGCCACCAGGAACTCAACGACAAGCTCGACGAAGCCGGACGCGGATGTCTTCCGCTCGGCGACGAGGAACTGGCCCGGTTGAAGAACGAGAAGCTGCAGGCCAAGAAGCAACTCCAACGAATGTGGGATCAATGGCAGGCGTCGCGGCATCACTGACGCCACCGGCACCGACGAAAGGGCGCGGAAACGCGCCCTTTTTCGTGGCCGTTCACCAGCGAACCTGAGCGGCGCGTGACGCTCCTCGCTACGCCATTCCGCCTCGGCCGTTCGCCGGGCATCGCCCGGAGGCGACACCCTTTATCATGTGCGCCCATGTGCGAGGTCGAAGGGGCCTCGCGAAATTCAGTACGGAGTACCCATGAAAGTTCAAGACAGTGTCCTCGACCTGATCGGCCGCACCCCGATGGTGCGCGCCCAGCGCCTGGACACCGGCTGTTGCGAACTCTTCCTCAAGCTGGAAAGCGCCAACCCGGGCGGTTCGGTGAAGGATCGCATCGGCATGTCGATGATCGAGGGCGCCGAGCGCGCCGGAAAGATCAAGCCGGGCGATACCCTGGTGGAGGGTACGGCCGGCAACACGGGCCTGGGCCTCGCCCTGGTGGCCCAGCAGAAAGGCTATCGCCTGGTGCTCGTCGTGCCCGACAAGATGAGTCGCGAGAAGATCTTCAACCTCAAGGCCATGGGCGCCGAGGTGGTGCTCACCCGCTCCGACGTCGCCAAGGGCCACCCGGAGTACTACCAGGACATGGCCGAGCGGATCGCGCGCGAGACCCCGGGGGCCTACTTCATCAACCAGTTCGGCAACCCGGACAACCCGAAGGCGCACCTGCTGACCACGGGTCCGGAAATCCTCGAACAACTCGATGGCAAGGTCGACGCCATCGTGGTCGGCTGCGGTTCGTCGGGCACCATGAGTGGGCTCACCGCCTACCTGCGCGAGCACTCGCCGAACACGGAAATCGTCCTCGCCGACCCGGTCGGCTCGATCCTCGCCCAGTACATCAACGAGGGCACGCTGTCGGAGAAGTCCGGCAGCTGGATGGTGGAGGGCATCGGCGAGGACTTCCTCCCGTCGATCAGCGATTTCTCGATGGTGAACAAGGCCTACGCCATCAGCGACAAGGAAAGCTTCATGGCCGCGCGCGAATTGCTGGGCAAGGAGGGCGTGCTCGGCGGTTCGTCCACCGGCACGCTGCTCGCCGCGGCGCTGAAATACTGCAAGGAGCAGACCACGCCCAAGCGCGTGGTGACGCTGGTGTGCGATACGGGCAACAAGTACCTGTCGAAGATGTACAACGACTACTGGATGCTCGACAACGGCTTCCTGGAGCGTGAGCAATTCGGCGACCTGCGCGATCTGATCCTGCGCCCGTACGCGCAGCGCGACACCGTGGTGATCAAGCCGGACGACATGCTGATCACCGCGTACAACCGCATGAAGCTCTACGACGTCTCCCAGCTCCCCGTGATGGACGGCGACCGCATCGTCGGCATCCTCGACGAATCCGACGTGCTGCTGCACGTGCACGCCGATACCGCGAAGTTCCGCGACCCGGTGTCCACGGCGATGATCGCCTCCCCGGAGATGATCCAGGTCACCTCGCCCATCGAGGCCTTGCTGCCGGTCTTCGAGAAAGGGCATGTCGCCATCGTGGTCGACGGTGAGCGGTTCCTGGGCCTCATCACCCGCATCGATCTGCTCAACTACCTGCGTCGCAAAGTCAACTGACAGGGGAATCGTGCCATGTGTGGAATCGTCGCCGCCGTCGCGCAGCGTGACATCGCTCCCATCCTCATTGCCGGCCTGAAGGCGCTGGAATACCGCGGCTACGACTCCGCGGGCATGGCCATCGCCGAGTCGGGCGAGATCCGACGCGTGCGCGCCAAGGGCAAGGTCCGCGAGATGGAGGCCCTCTACGAGGCGGACCCGATTCCGGGCGGCACCGGCATCGCGCACACCCGCTGGGCAACGCATGGCGTGCCCAGCGAGAGCAACGCGCATCCGCACGTGCAGGGCCGTATCGCCATCGTGCACAACGGCATCATCGAGAACCACGCCAGCCTGCGCGAGTCGCTCAAAGCCAAGGGCCGCACGTTCCATTCGGAAACCGACACCGAAGTGATGGGCGCGGTGATCGACGAGCACGTGCAGGCGGGCAAATCCCTTCGCGAAGCCGTGACCGCGGCCGTGCGCCAGCTGGAGGGTGCTTACGCCATCGCCGTGATGAGCCTCGACGAGCCCGAGCGCATCGTCGGCGCCCGTCGCGGCTGCCCGCTGCTGGTGGGTATCGGCATCGGCGAGCACTTCCTCGGTTCCGATGCGCAGGCGCTCATCAAGGTCACCAACCGGATGATGTACCTCGAAGAGGACGACATCGTTGAGATCACCCGCGACACGGTCGAAGTGTTCGGGATCGACGGCCAGCCGGTCGACCGCGCCGCGCACGAGAGCGAAATCAGCGCCGACTCGGTCGAGCGTGGCGAATACCGCCACTATATGCAGAAGGAAATCTTCGAGCAGCCGCGCGCGGTGGCCGACACGCTCGAAGGCCGCATCGGCCCGCACGGCGTGTTGCCCAATATCTTCGGCATCGACGCCGACCCCATCCTCGACAAGACCCGCGCCATCCACATCGTGGCCTGCGGCACCAGCTACCACGCCGGCATGGTCGCCAAGTACTGGATCGAGGAGCTGGCCCGGATGCCGGTGGTGGTCGAGGTCGCCAGCGAATACCGCTACCGCGACGTGGTGGTGCCGGAAAACACCTTGTTCGTGGCGGTATCGCAGTCGGGTGAAACCGCCGACACGCTCGCGGCCATGCGCGAGTCGCGCCGCCGCGGCTACCTCGCCACCTTCGCCATCTGCAACGTGCCCGAGTCGTCGGTGGTGCGCGAATCCGACCTCCGCCTGATGACGCGCGCGGGCCCGGAGATCGGCGTGGCGTCGACCAAGGCGTTCACCACGCAGCTGACCGCCTTCGCCCTGCTGGCGCTCGATCTTGGCCGCCGCCACGGCCTGGATCACGCGAAATACCTCGCGCACTGCCAGGAACTGCAATCGCTACCGCGCTACATCGAGAACGCGCTCCGCAGTGAGGAGCAGATCCTCGCCATCGCCGACCATTTCACCAACAAGCAGCACGCGTTGTTCCTGGGCCGCGGTGCCCAGTATCCGGTGGCGCTGGAAGGCTCGCTCAAGCTCAAGGAAATCTCGTACATCCACGCCGAGGCCTACCCGGCCGGCGAACTCAAGCACGGCCCGCTGGCGCTGGTGGACGAGAACATGCCGATCGTGGCCGTGGCGCCCAACGGGCCGCTGCTCGACAAGCTGAAGTCGAACCTGCAGGAAGTGCGCGCCCGCGGCGGCGAACTGATCGTCTTCGCCGACGAGCGCGCCGAGATGGACGACGGCACCGAGCACGTGGCGATGGTCCGCGTGGACGGTGGCGGCGATCTCATCGCCCCGGCGGTGTTCACCGTGCCGATGCAGCTGCTGGCTTACCACGTGGCGGTGCAGCGAGGAACCGATGTGGACCAGCCGCGCAACCTGGCCAAGTCGGTGACGGTGGAGTGACGGACGCGCCGTTCATTCACGCGATGGCCGACGTGCAATCGTCGGCCATCGGGGCGCGGACGCGGGTGTGGCAGTTCGTGGTGATCCTTCCGGGTGCCGTCATCGGCCAGGATTGCAACATCTGCTCGCATTGCTTCGTCGAGAACGACGTGGTGGTGGGTAACCGGGTGACGGTCAAGAGCGGCGTGCAGCTGTGGGATGGGCTGCGGATTGAGGATGATGTGTTCATCGGGCCGAATGTCACGTTCACGAATGATCGGTTTCCGCGTTCGCGGGTGCATCCTGACGAAGGGTTTCCGCAGACCGTCGTCCGACGAGGGGCCTCGATCGGCGGCGGAGCGACCATCCTCCCGGGGATCGAGATCGGCGAGCGCGCGATGGTCGGCGCGGGTGCGGTGGTCACTCGGCCTGTGCCGGCGGGGGCTATCGTGGCGGGGAATCCGGCCCGGGTCATAGGGCAGGTCGACGACGGTTGAGTCGGCGATACGTCGGGACGAGAATGGAGCCTTCACGACTGGCGAAGACTCCCCCATGAAGTGTTTCAAGGCCTACGACATCCGTGGCCGCGTACCCGACGAGCTGAACGAAGACATCGCTTACCGGCTGGGCCGTGCGTTCGCGCGCACGGTGGGCGAGGGCGCGGTGGTGGTTGGGTTCGACATCCGGCGCGACAGCCCTGCGTTTGCCGACGCGATCGTGCGAGGCCTGAACGACGAAGGCCGCGACGCCATCGATATCGGGCTGTGCGGTACGGAGGAGGTCTATTTCCAGACATTCCACCGCGGTGTTGCCGGCGGCATCATGGTGACGGCCAGCCATAACCCCATCGACTACAACGGCATGAAGCTGGTGCGCGAAGGCGCCCGGCCGATCAGCGGCGACACGGGGCTGCGCGAGATCGAGCGGATGGTGGAAGAAGACGCCTTCGGACCGGTATCGACATCTCGGGGCAAGGTGACCCACGATCACGATAAGTCGGCCTATATCCAGCACCTGTTGGGATACGTCGATGCTTCGGCTTTTCGGCCGTTGAAGGTGGTGGTGAATGCCGGTAACGGCGGCGCGGGGGCTATCGTCGATCTGCTCGAGCCGCATCTGCCGCTTCAGTTCATCCGAGTGAACCACGAGCCGGACGGGAGCTTTCCAAACGGCATTCCCAACCCTTTGCTGCCAGAGAATCGAGCGGCCACGGCCGAGGCGGTGAGGGCGCACGGCGCCGATTTCGGCATCGCATGGGATGGGGACTTCGACCGGTGTTTCCTCTTCGACGCGAAGGGTGAGTTCATCGAGGGCTATTACATCGTCGGGCTATTGGCGGCGCAGCTGCTCGAAAAGCATCCCGGCGCGAAGATCATCCACGACCCGCGTCTTACCTGGAACACCATCGACATGGTGGAGAGTGCCGGTGGCGTTCCCATCGAAAGCAAGACCGGGCACGCTTTCATCAAGGAGCGCATGCGCGCGGAGGATGCCATCTACGGCGGCGAAATGAGTGCCCACCACTATTTCCGCGATTTTGCCCATTGCGACTCAGGCATGATCCCTTGGCTGCTCGTCGCCGAGCGGCTATCTCGCGAAGGTGGAACCCTCGCGGCCATGCTGGAAGCGCGCATGGCTGCTTACCCGTGCAGCGGGGAAATCAACTTCAGGGTTGACGATGCGCATGCTGCCGTATCCAGGGTGATGGATGTCTTTGGCGCGGATGCCCTGGCCGTGTCCCATGTCGATGGCATCAGCGTGGATTTTGGCAATTGGCGGTTCAATCTCCGCTCGTCGAACACGGAACCTCTGCTTCGGCTCAACGTCGAATCGAGGGGGGACAAGGACCTGATGCGCCAGCGTACGGAAGACATCGGTCGCGTCATCGGTGGCGAGGGTCATTTTTAAGCGGCACGGGGGCAGTTCGCCGCAGCGGATGCATCGGTTTTCCCGGTCGACGCGGGTGTGCTCTACGCCACGTTAAAAGTGGGGCATGAGTTACGCACCATGCCCTAATCCGCGTCACCCATCCGCTCATGCATGCAAAGATTATGTGAAGGCGGGGCGTGAGAGATTGAGGTTTTTCTTGTGCTCTGATTCTCAAGATTGGAGAATGACGTCATAACGCGACGGGCAGCGCATGACTACTTCTTTCATATGGACGACGTCGGAGGGCGTCTCGTACGGCATTGTCGTCGAGGCCCACCGCCGATTGAACGACTGGCAGTGGGCGGCCACGGTTTCTCACCGTGGCCGAGCACAAGAGCACTTCAGTGGCGTAGCTGTTACTGAGAAGGATATACAACGACGCGTCGAGGAGCGCTTGGCAGATTGGGCGGCTGGACGCTGAATGCCTGGGCCGGGTCTGGTCCTCTACGGGGGGCCTGCGGGAGAAGGATCGGAAGGCGAGGTAGAGTGCGGTCGGCGTACCCCGCCCATCGTTATTCTCAGAAGTGCCCGGCGTAGCCAGTCCGAAGTCGGTTTTTCTATAAATCGAAATACCAGATACGCAACGGCAATCGATGCGACGGGACGAAAGATAAAGTAATAGCTGGTTACTTCTTCAGGTGCGAGAAAAGGCTTCGGCGCCTTTACCACCATTGCGAAGACATAGATATGAACGAGATACAGGGAATAGGATATCCCGCCGAGCCACACCGACCATGCTGGAACCCTTATTTCGTCGATCTTGGATAGCAGCGCGATACCAGTGAACACTATCGCAAGCGGTGCCCCCCAGCCAGCTGGGCCGTAAAAATTCGCAAGGCCCAAGCTGGTCCACTTCACAAGCATGAATCCGATTGCGGCGGCCATGACTAAATAAATAGTAATGGCGCTCTTAATATCGGATCGCTTGTAAATCCATGCGGCCAACATTCCAAAAACGAAATCCCATACGATGGGACATATGGCGAGATTGGCATACCTGAACCCATCGATCGGATCGGGCCGGGTGAGGCTTAGGGAAAAGCCGGCGCGAAGCAGGAGGACGGCAATGAGGGTTAACGCAAACCAGCATGCCAGGATCTGATAGCAAAAGCGTCCAAAGAGCATCGCAACGGCAAAAACCACGTAGAAATAAAATTCGAAACAAAGCGTCCAGGCAACATCCACCGACATAAGAAAGTAAAGTGGCGTGGTCACTGGGTCATGGGGCAAGAACACCAGCCCCTCCAGAAAACGGGTTACGACGGCAGGGTCGTAAAAACCGTTGATGCCGTTGTGTTCGAAAGCAACCACGAATACTGAAACGATGGCATAAACCGGCCAGATTCTAGCGATGCGCTTGACGAAGAATACCCATGCGTACTGCCGCGTGCCATCGAAGTTCGATGTCGTCAGCACCATGAGGAAGCCGCTGATGAGGAAGAATAGATCGACGCCCATGGCCATCGGAAAAAGTACGGTGTCAGCCACTGCTTTCCCGGATTCGGTTCCCTGGAGAACGAATCTGTCATGCACGATGACGACCATCAATGCGGCTATGCCTCGAAGAGCCTGGATTCAATCGAGCTTTCCAGTTTGCGATGTCATTGTGCGTCCAAAACTCCAAGCATATAGAGGGTCCAGGCAAGGGGGCAATCCATTCGAAAAGAAAGTCGGCTTGTCTTTTTTTAGACTTCCGTGGACCCCGGCCGCCGCCAAGGTCTTCTAATAAGCGTCCGCGTATGGCGTTCCCGCCGCAGTTCTTCGGTACGGACGAATAGAGTCTTACGCCATTGCCCGTGATCGTCGGAATTCGACATCGCCATTGGCGTTTGCCATTGTTGCCGGGATCGTTCTCTCCCACAATAGCTAAATTTAACTTTCCGCGAAGGTCATTCGGTCGCGCCAGCGCAAGAGCGGCCTCTCATAAATCCGGTAGATTGCGGACGAGATGAGAAACGTTCCCGTAAAGTAGCTTAGCCACATGCTGATGCAGCCCGCGGCCCCGTTGGGTACAGGTGCCAGTGCGTGTAAGCCCGCAAGCAATGGCACGTTGACCAAGTAAGCGGAATAAGACCATCGAGCAACCCGCGACGTGATCGAGTCCAGATAACGGGGTACGTGCTTCAGAGACGAGCTACCGGTAAGGATCAATGCCGCACATCCAACGGAAGCGAGTGGAAATAACCCCACTTTGGCCGTAAGACTGGCATTGAGTGCCCCGTCGGGCAGGCCTGATATCCATGCTGCAAGCGCGAAAAGAGGCAGCAACGCTACCGCGCCGATTCTGATACGCGAGGCTGCCATCGACCCTGCACTGGCAATTCCGGCTAGGAGGACCCCGACCATGATGGCATCCAGACGTAAAACCACAATGGTGCGAATATCGGTAAATGATAGTCCGAGCCATTTAGCGGCGACTATGCGTGCACTAGTCGAAATCAGGACGATGGTTGCGGCCGTCAGCAGTATCGAATTGCGTCGTGTTGCACCCATAGCCCAAGCCGTGGCAACCACCAAAGGAGTAACCAGATAGAAGATTTCTTCGACGGATAGGGACCAAGATTCGATGAAGAACGACCGCGGTGGCCATGAAAGGTTCTGCATAAAAAACAAATAACTCAATGCATGTGTCAGATCCGCTGGACGTATATTGCCCGCGATGGCCGCGTTCAAAGCCAGGAATAGGAAGTAGTTCGGCAAGGTACGTAGCCATCGGCGCGCCCAGAATCGCGGAATCCAGGAAAAAGGACGGTCGCTTCGATCAACTTCGCGCAACATGATGCCGCCGATCAAAAAACCGGAAAGCACAAAAAAAAGTTCCACCCCCAGGAATCCGCCGAACTTAAGCCAGTTGGCGTCTGGAGCGAGGGGGAGTACGTAGACACGTCCATGCGAGAGCATGACTAAGCAAATCGCCAGAGAACGGCAAACGTCTAGCCATGGATTTCTATAGGTCAAGCAGGTGCTTCCGTTAGTAATCGGACAAGGGTCACGCTATCAGGCCACGTACCTCATGAGCGGAATTTTTCGCACCAGATAAATCAGGCTCGTCGCGGAAAGAAAGATTGCTGCCCATAGCAGAGGAATCTTGAACCAGGTCGTGTGGAAAAAATCCGCCATGTGCAACCGCTCTACGAAGAACGAAATAATCATGACATGCACGCAATAAATGCCCAGCGAGCAGTCGGATATCATGGCAATGGGGGTGGCGAGGTAGTTAGGCAGTGATGTGATGCTCGAAAAGAATGCAAATGCGGACATTCCTGCTACTGCCACCAATGGGGTCAGGTAAGAAAAATAGAACGACTCTTCGGGTTTGCCTACGTGCATTGAATGAACGTAGGTCAGGCATGCCGTAGCGGCAGAGGCACCGGTGAAGGCAATGACGCAGGTCCATCGACGTTTCGGGGTTGCGATCTTGCCATACTGTTGCAAGTACGCACCCAGAACGAAAAAGCCAAGGTAACCAGAGAATAGCTGAGTACCAAAGACGGTCTCGGGTTTGAATTGAGGCGAGTAAATGATCCTTAATTGCTCGAGAACGCATGCGAAGAAAAACCAGAGTATGAGAAAAATTCTGGTCTCTCGCTCATTGGAGGCTCGAAACATTTTCCCAAGGTATGGCGCCGAGAGATAGAGCCCGATAAGTACGTAGAAGTACCAGAGGTGACCATACGGCCGAGTGAGGTATGTACCAAGCTGGTCGCTCAAGGAAACGGATCTTTCCCCGAAGAGAGAGACATAGACGATGGTCCAGAAGACGAGCGGCGGTATGATGCGGAATGCACGTTTTCGGAAGAATAGCGAAATGGGCTCTTCTTTCGGCAAAAGCAGGGCGCCGGACAACATGATGAATATGGGCACGCAGCCGCGCGTGAAAGCATCATAAATCAGCGCCGGGATCCACAGCGGCCCGAAAGAGTAGAAATAAGTGGCTGCCACGTGCAACAGAACCACCATGGCGCAGGCAGCAGCGCGCGTTACGTCCATACCAAATGCACGTTCTCTTGTCTCGGCCGACCGCATCGATATTCCCCTAGGTGCAGACGATCTCTTTGGCTTAGTGTACGCCCAGGTTTACTTCCAGCGAAGCGCTTTCTCTTCGATGAGTTTCCATGAGAGCACGCCGGCCAGGCAGCTTAGAGGTAAAGACAGCGCCATCAGACCATACGGCCCGATGCTGGGGAGCATGTGTGAAATCACCTGCTGGAGAGGAAATGCATATAGATAGATGCCATACGAATAATCTTTTACGTATGTCGGCATCCGCATTGCCGGTAGAAACGCGACATAAAGCGTCGAGTAGGCAACCATGACGTTGAACAAGGCCGGCCCGGCAGCCGTTTCACGGCATACTCGCCAAGAGACTATAAGCCCAATGCATATCAGCGCGTGCATGGGGATCCATCGACGCGCGGTGTACATGCTTGCTCCGATAGCAAACATCCAGGCGAGTCTGTAGTCGTCCTCATTCGGAACGATAAAGCTCAGGTCAGTCCAGCCGCTAAGAAGTGTCAGGATGCCTATCGTGACCAGGCCAGGGATACGCAAATGGCGTATCGACAAGCCTGCGAGGGCTGCAAGGACATAAAGGCGAACTTCAAGCGGAATCGTCCAAAGGCTACCGTTCACGGTACTTCCATTGGCAGTCGCCGTGAATACGACGCCTGGGAGCCCGAAAGGCACGTAACGAGCGAAAGTCACGATACGAAAAATATAGGAATACGGTTCGCTGCGAGTTAGATATTCGGTGAAGGAGTACGCGCTGTACAGCGGCCCGATGACGAGTGCCATGACTACGGCACATATCGCCAGCCCGGGAAGTATGCGAAGCACGCGGGCACGAGCGAAATCGATCAGGCGGTGCTGTGTCGCGCTGCGGAGAATCAGGAAGCCGCTAATCGCGAAGAATATGAGGACGCCCATGCCGTGTAGAGGGACGGGTGAGCCAGCTTCACGAAGAATATCCTTGCAGCCTAGGCAAGGCGTCGGTGCAAGTGGGAATGAATGCCCCACGACGACAGCCAGCGCCGCCAATAGCCGAAGTGCCAAGAAATTGTTGTCGCTACCTCGCGATCTTTCGTCGAGCAGCTTGCCCAGGGAGCGGGAATGCCCGCGCTCTTGCCAGGCAGGGCTGTGTGCCGGCGCCGTCAAGCTCGACCATAGACATCGTCGAAACGCACGATGTCATCCTCGCCCAGGTAGCTGCCGGATTGTACTTCGATCAGTTCCACGGGTACTTTTCCGGGGTTGCGAAGTCGATGCTTGGCGCCTAGGGGCAGATAAGTGCTCTCATTTTCCGCCAGGAGAAATACCTTTTCGTCGCAGGTGACTTCCGCAACGCCTTTGACGACGATCCAATGCTCGGCGCGGTGGTGGTGCATCTGCAAGCTTAGAGAGGCGCCGGGCTTCACGATGATGCGCTTAACCTGAAAGCGATCTCCTGATTCCAGCGAATCGTAACTGCCCCACGGGCGACGTACCACCCGATGTAACTCATGCTCTGTACGATCTGCAGACTTGAGTAGGTCGACGATTTTCTTGACATCCTGGGAAGCGTCGCGCCGTGCTACCAAAGTCGCGTCGGGTGTCGTGACGACGACGATGTCTTCGAGGCCGATGGTGGCGACGAGATGGCGGTCATGTGATCGGACGAGGCAGCCGTTGGTATCGAGCGCTATGACGTCACCTTCGATGTGGTTGCCGTTGCGGTCCTTTGATCCCGCCAGCCAAAGCGCATCCCAAGAGCCGATGTCGCTCCAGCCGCAATCGACAGGAACAACGACCGCGCGTGAGGTCTTTTCCATGACCGCGTAGTCGATTGAATCACTTCTTGCGGCCGTGAAGGCTTCAGAGTTCAGGCGAATGAAGTCAAGGTCGATATTGGCCCCCAGGAATGCCGCTTTGGCTGCCACGAGCATATCGGGTGCGTACTTTTCCAGTTCGTCGAGATAGCTCGATGCCTTGAACAGGAACATGCCGGAGTTCCAATCATACTCGCCGCTTTCCAGGTATTTTTCCGCAACGTCGGTGGACGGCTTCTCTACGAATTGCGCCACGTCAAAGGCGGACTTGCCGCGTGGCGCTCCTCTGCGGATATAGCCAAAACCGGTCTCTGCTCGATCGGGTCGGATACCGAAAGTGACGAGCAAGCCCTCTCCTGCGAGAGGAAGGGCCTTTGTTACGGCATCTGCGAAGGAGGTGTCATCGCCAATCAGATGGTCAGCGGGCAGCACAAGGATAAGGGCCTCGGAGGACCGCGCCATGGCTTGGAGCGCTCCGACCGCGATAGCGGGCGCAGTGTTGCGCGCTATCGGTTCGAGGAGAATGTTCGCATCGACGATCTTGAGATCCTGGAGCTGTTCTGCCGCAAGAAAGCGATGATCGTCGCTCGCGACGACGATCGGCGAGGATGCGCCCTCCAGCGCCGCAGCACGCCGCAACGTTTGCTGGAAAAGCGTTTCGCGCCCTGCGAGCGTAAGAAACTGCTTGGGCAAATTGCGGCGAGAAATCGGCCAAAGCCGGGTACCGCTTCCGCCGCTAAGGATGAGTGGAATCAGCATGGAAACCTCACGAGGACATCGCGCGAAGGGTGGCGCGCAAAGCATCACGCCAGTCCATCAGCGGCTGGCCGAACGTGTGGACGAAGGAGCTGTTGTCCAGCACCGAATAGGCGGGGCGTTTCGCGGGCGTGGGGAAGTCCGACGTTTGGATAGGATGTACTTTAGGACGGCGCATCATTACGCCGGCCTCGACCGCTTCGCTGAATATCGCCTCCGCGAAACCGTGCCAGGTGGTCTCGCCCGACGCTGTGAGGTGATATGTGCCCGTCAGCTCATTGGCTGAACCGCCGGCCGCACGATAGGCATCGAGTGCAGTGAGCGTGGCCTCGACGATCAGTGAGGTACTGGTTGGCGTGCCTCGCTGATCGGCGACCACGCGCAATTCGTCGCGCTCTTCGCCGAGCCTGAGCATGGTTCGAAGGAAGTTGTGCCCGACCGCCGAGTAGACCCAGGATGTCCGAAAGATCATATGTCTCGCACCGCTGGCGCGCAGCGAATCCTCGCCTGCCAGCTTGCTGCGTCCATAGGCGCCCTGGGGACCGGTCGGCGAGCTGGGCGTATAGGGACTCTGCGCATCGCCTGCGAATACGTAGTCAGTCGAGTAATGGATCACCAATGCGCCGTGCGCGGCAGCCCAGCCGCCGATCGCAGCGACCGCTTCGCCATTGATCCGCGTCGCCGCGGGTTCTTCCGCCTCGGCTTTATCGACAGCCGTGTAAGCGGCCGCGTTGACGATGACATCGGGACGATCCTCGTCCAGCAGCTCAAGCAGCCCCACGAGATCGGCGAGATCGCCCACCGCCGCCCTGTCGCCTGACAGCAGCATTCCGTCGCGGCTGGCGGCGCGAAGCTCGCCATGCGTCGCAAGGCCGCCATGACTAAGGAAGGTCTGGCCCAGCTGTCCCTTCGCGCCGAGTAGGAGAATCTTCACTTACCGTGCTCCGGGAGACGTTCCCGGGCGATTTCCCCGAGAAGGGGGGCTCGGCGATCCTTGTCTGAAAGGAGCGGCTCCGACACCGGCCAGTCGATTCCGATGGCAGGATCATCCCAACGGATGCTTCCATCTGCCTTGTCATCGTAGAGGTTCGTGCATTGGTAGGCGAACGTGGCATGTTCGGACACCACGCAGAACCCGTGGGCAAACCCCTCCGGAATCCAGAAGTGCCGATGGTTTTCCGCCGTCAGCATCACGCCTGCCCATTGCCCGAACGTGGGCGAGCCGTGACGTATGTCGACGGCGACGTCATAGACTTCACCTTCGAGTACGCTCACCAGCTTTCCTTGCGGATGGGGCCATTGATAATGAAGGCCGCGCAATACGCCTCGCGCGGACCGCGAAACGTTTGATTGGACGAAGTGCCGGTCGATGCCTGCTTCCCGATACTTGGCGTCATTGTAGCTTTCGTAAAAGAAACCGCGCGCGTCTCCGAAGACCTGAGGCTCGATGATCACGCATCCGGGTAGGGATGTTTCGATGAACTTCATCCGACGTAGCCTTGCTTGATCAGATTCTGGAGGTATTGTCCGTAGCCGGTTTTTGCCAGCGGTGCGGCGAGCCGAAGCAGTTGCTCGGCATCTATCCATTGGTTGACGTAAGCGATTTCCTCGGGGCAGCAGACCTTCAGTCCCTGCCGATTTTCGATCGTCTGGATGTACTCGCCCGCTTCCATCAGGGATTCGTGAGTACCGGTGTCAAGCCAGGCATAACCACGACCAAGCTGTTCCAGGTGTAGCGTGTGGTCTTCGAGATAACGACGATTCAGATCGGTGATCTCCAATTCGCCGCGAGGCGACGGCTTGAGATCGGTGGCAAAATCGACCACACGATTATCGTAGAAGTACAGGCCCGTTACGGCGTAGTTCGACTTGGGAACTTTCGGTTTCTCTTCTAGGCCGATCACCTTGCCGGTCGCGTCGAATTCGGCAACACCGTAGCGCTCAGGATCCTTGACGAAGTAGCCGAAAACGGTCGCGCCCCGCTCTCTCGCGGCGGCGCGTTTCATACGCTCCGTCAGACCGACGCCATAGAAGATATTGTCCCCGAGAACCAGGCAGCTGGGATCTCCACCGATGAACTCCTTGCCAATGACGAAGGCCTGGGCGAGACCGTCGGGCGAAGGCTGCACGGCGTATCTGATGTTTATGCCCCATTGGCTTCCGTCGCCCAGGAGGCGTTGGAACAGCGCTTGCTCATGGGGCGTGTTGATCACCAGCACGTCGCGGATACCCGCCAGCATCAACGTTGCCAGTGGGTAATAAATCATCGGTTTGTCGTAGACCGGCATCAGCTGTTTGCTGACGGCCTGTGTAATCGGATACAGACGCGTCCCGGAGCCGCCTGCGAGAATAATACCCTTGGTCGTCATGCGCCGAGTCGCTCCAGTCGGTAACTGCCATCGAGAATTCCTTCCACCCACGGGCGGTTCTGCAAGTACCACTCCACGGTCGCTCGGATACCAGTTTCGAACGTCTGCGCCGGAACCCAGCCCAGCTCGGTCCTGAGCTTGCCGGCGTCGATCGCATAGCGGCGATCATGCCCCGGGCGGTCACGCACATAGGTGATGAGGCTTTCATGCGGTTCGCCGTTGTCCAGCGGCCGGATCTCGTCGAGGATGGCGCAAATCGTCTTGACCACCTCGAGATTGGTTCGCTCCGAATTGCCGCCTACGTTGTATGTCTCACCGACAAGGCCCGCGGCAAGCACCCGGGCGATCGCGTTGCAGTGGTCTTCGACGAACAGCCAGTCCCGGACATTCAGACCGTCGCCGTAGATCGGCAGGGGTTCGCCTGACAGCGCCTTTTGGATCACCAGGGGAATGAGCTTCTCCGGAAACTGGAATGGCCCGTAATTATTGGAGCAGTTCGTCGTGAGCGTCGGTAGACCATACGTATGGTGGAACGCGCGGACCAAGTGGTCGGAGGCGGCCTTTGACGCGGAATAGGGCGAATTCGGCGCATAGGGCGTCGACTCGGTGAAGAGTCCCTCGGCCCCCAGCGAACCGTAGACCTCGTCGGTCGATACATGAAGGAATCGGAACGCGGTGCGGGCGTCGCCCTCGAGGTTGCGCCAATAGTCGCGTGCGGTCTCCAGCAACCCAAGCGTACCAACGACATTGGTCTCCACGAAGGCCGCTGGCCCGTCGATCGAACGATCGACATGCGACTCGGCCGCGAAATTGACGATGGCGTGCGGCCGATGAGTCGCAAGGAGCTCTGAGACCAAGCGGCGATCACCGATATCGCCTTTGACGAAGACATGGCCCGGATGACCGTCCAGGGACGCCAGCGTCTGGAGATTGCCGGCGTAGGTCAGCTTGTCCAGATTGATGACCGTGTGGCCCTGCGCTATCGCCTGCAGGACGAAATTGGCGCCGATGAAGCCGGCACCGCCGGTGACGAACAGGGTCTGCATGTTGCCGGAACTCCGCAAGCGAAATAGTGATTGTGTCATGGGGTGCGTGCGAAGAGCATGCCCTCCTTGGACGAAAGCTGAACAAGCAGTCGTCAAGGTGCCCGGCGAGGACGATGGCAGGCCGGTGTATGATGTAGGGTCGCCCGCTGTCCACACCCCCGATCAAGCCTGCCGGATTATCGGCTGTGCGAACATAAATGGCTGAAAATGAACGATAAACCAAGCAATCTGGGTCTTGGCACCCGCGCCATCCACGCGGGGCAGCATCCCGATCCCTCGACGGGCGCGATCATGACGCCCATCTATGCTACCTCGACGTATGTCCAGTCGAGCCCGGGACGGCATCAGGGATACGAATACTCACGCACCCAGAATCCGACCCGCATGGCATACGAGCGGTGTGTCGCCGATCTTGAGGGCGGCGTGGCCGCTTTTGCGTTCGCCTCCGGGCTCGCGGCCGCCGCGACGGTCCTCGATCTACTTGACGCGGGTAGCCACGTCATGGCCATGGACGATCTCTATGGCGGCACGTTTCGGTTGTTTGACAAGGTCCGTCGGCGTTCGGCTGGTCTGGATTTCTCCTTTCTCGATCTGAACGACGAGGCGGCCATGAAGGCGGCGATTCGTCCGGAGACAAGGATGATCTGGGCTGAAACGCCCACCAATCCGATGCTGAAACTCGTCGATTTGGAAAGGCTGGGGCGGTTTGCCAAAGCCCACGGCCTCATCCTGGTCGTGGACAACACGTTCTGTTCTCCTATGCTCCAGCGGCCGATCACATTCGGAGCGGACCTTGTTCTCCATTCAGCGACCAAGTATCTCAATGGTCACTCCGACATCGTCGGCGGAATCGTCGTGGCAGCGGAGCAGGCGATGGCTGAGCGCATGGCGTTTCTTCAGAACTCGGTAGGTGCGGTCGCCGGGCCTTTCGACAGTTTCCTCGCGATGCGCGGCCTGAAGACATTGCACCTGCGCATGCGGGCACACTGCGAGGCAGCACTCGATATCGCTCAGTGGCTGGAGAAGCATCCTGCCATCGAAAAGGTCATCTATCCTGGCCTGGCGTCGCATCCGCAACATGAACTCGCCAGTCGCCAGATGTCCGGCTACGGCGGCATTATCAGTGCCGTCGTTCGTGGCGGACTTGCGGCTTCCACGCGTATGCTCGAGCGCTGCTCGCTGTTCGCCCTCGCCGAGTCGCTTGGCGGCGTCGAAAGCCTCATCGAGCACCCTGCCATCATGACTCACGCCTCCGTGCCTTCCGAAATACGCGCGCGGCTGGGTATTAGTGACGGACTTGTTCGCCTGTCGGTCGGCGTAGAAGACGTGGAAGACCTTCGCCACGAACTCGCCACCGCTCTGGCCCCTTGATGGATAAGGGCGGCCTGTGCCGTCCGACGCTCCCTAGACATTCGATGCCGTCATGAAAGATTTCAGCATTTCGCCCCTCTCGATGCTCCGATCGCTGATCAAGCACCGGCACCTCGCCGTATCGCTGATAAAGCGGGAGGTTATCGGGCGGTATCGTGGGTCTGTGCTCGGCACCCTGTGGTCGTTCTTCAACCCGCTTCTGATGTTACTGATCTACACGTTCGTTTTTAGCGTGGTCTTCCAGGCGAGGTGGAAGGGCGGCTCCGGTTCCAAGACCGAATTTGCCATGGTTCTCTTTTCGGGGCTGCTCGTTTTCAACGTCTTTTCCGAGTGCCTGAATCGAGCGCCGACGCTCGTCCTGATGAACGTGAATTACGTAAAGAAAGTTGTCTTTCCGCTCGAAATTCTGCCGCTTGTTTCCCAAGGAGCCGCGGTATTCCATGGGCTCGTCAGTTTCGTGGTCTGGTTCGTCTTCTACGTGACATTCTTCGGCCTGCCACCCATCACGGCGTGGTTGTTTCCGCTCATCATCCTTCCACTCATGTTCCTGGTTCTAGGGCTCGGATGGTTTCTCGCGTCCCTGGGCGTATACCTTCGTGACGTTTCGCAGTTCGTCGGATTGCTCGTTACGGCGTTAATGTTCCTGTCTCCGATTTTCTATCCCGTATCCGCGCTGCCCCAGGAATATCGCTCGCTCATGGAGCTCAACCCGATGACTCCCGTCATCGAGCAGGTGCGCGGCGTACTGATCTCCGGACAATTGCCGGACTGGCACGCATTCGGCCTTCAGTTCGCCGGATCGCTGCTGATCGCATGGCTTGGTTTTTCGTGGTTCCAGATGACCAGGAAGGGATTTGCCGATGTCCTCTGATATTGCCATTCGCGTAGAGCGGGTAAGCAAGACGTTCGAGATTTACGAGTCGCCCCGCGACCGGTTGAAGCAGTTCGTCCTGCCGCGTATTCAGCGTCTTTTCGGGATGAATCCGCGACGGTACTACCGCGAATTTCACGCCCTTTCCGACGTGTCGTTTACCCTGAGCCGTGGCGAAACCGTAGGTATCATTGGTCGCAACGGCGCGGGAAAGTCGACCCTTCTTCAGATCATCTGCGGCACCCTGGCGGCATCCGGCGGCAACGTCGCGGTCGAGGGGCGCATTGCCGCGCTTCTCGAGCTGGGGGCCGGATTCAATCCCGATTTTACCGGTCGTGAGAACGTGTTTCTCAACGGCGAATTGCTTGGCCTCTCCAGGGACGAGATGAAGCGTCGTTTCAGCGAAATCGAGGATTTCGCGGGGATTGGTCAATTCATCGATCAGCCCATCAAGACCTATTCGAGTGGCATGTACGTTCGCTTGGCTTTCGCGGTTCAGGCGTGCGTGGATCCGGAGATCTTGATCGTCGACGAGGCGCTTTCCGTTGGCGATATCGGATTCCAGTACAAATGCTTCAAACGCATGGAGGAGCTTCGTCGCCGTGGCGTCACCATCCTCATGGTCACGCACTCGACCGGTAATATCCTCGACTACGCCGACCGCTGCATCGTCATCGATGGCGGCAAGGTGACGACGGATACGCGCGACGTGCTTGCGGCGGTGCTGACTTATGAGAAGGGCATGATCGCAGCACGTGGAGAGCGTACCCCGGCCGGATCCATTTTGCCGGAAGCGGATATCGACGCTGAGCAGCTACGCCGAATCCAGGCGATTTCCATAAATCACGACATCTCCGAAAAACGCTTCGGTTCAGCGCGAGCGATTATCGAGACCATGCAGGTTTTTCGCCCAGACGGCAGTACCCTCGAAGAGCGGCCGGTGTTGCGTTCAGGTGAAGAAGTTCGTTTCCGTTTCACTATCGCTTCGGCTGAGGTCATTGACGAAGTGGCGTTGGGTATGTCGATTTCGCGCACGCAGGGCGGCGATGTATGGGGAGACAACAATATCCGCGCAGGCTACGCGATCACCTTGAGCCCTGGGCGTCAAATTGTCGAATTCACGGTGAAGCTGCCGATCAGTGCAGGGGACTATCTCGTACATTGCGGGCTTTCCTGCATTAACCATGGGGTACGAGAAGAGCTCGACCAGCGTCGCCCGATGCAATCTCTGAAATTCTGGTCGCCAAGGGAGCAGGTTGGCGTGGTGTTCGCTCCCGTGAAGGTCTCGGGAGAACCTGCGTGATTGCGGCGTTTCTCCCTCCTTACGCCTTTCGCGGGTTGCCGGCGCCTTATCTCTGGGTTTTCTATCGCCTGCTGCATTCGGCTACCGAGCCAATGGCATTCTTGTTGTCCGCCGACTACCTTACCCCGCCCGCGGAACTCGAGGCACTGGGACGTCCTGAGCTTGATCTCGGGCGGCAGCGGGATATGGGTTACTCGGTGCCGGACGTGGCGTCCTTCGAATCCCATGTGTTTCGTCTCATGGACGATCGACTCATGGCTCGAGCCCTGCCGGAGCACGGTGGAAATCCACTGGATTTCTTCAGGGCTTTTCTCCAGGTCGTCATTCCTGAACTGCGTGAAGAGCTAGTCAAGCACTTACGTAGTCTTCCGGAAACGCCGGAGGTGATCCTGTCCTGGTGCAACTGCCCTTCACTGGAAAGCGCCGCCGCCGATTGCGGCATCCGCGTAGCCTATATGGAGATGGGTCCGTTGCGGGAGCCGATGTACCGGGGCACAGCCTATTTGGATTTTACGGGTGTGAACGGCAATACCGAAGCACGAGCCCGCTTCGAGGCGCTTGAGGGACGGGATCTCGTGCCGGGGATTTCTCTGGCCACGCTTCGTCGGAGCATGATGCTGGAAGAGGCTTCGGTCGACGGTGGCCGTCCACGCAGCAATCTTGGCATCGTGCTTCAGGTCGAGGATGACTCCAACCTGATCTGTTACGGCAATGGTTTCGACAACATCAGCTTGATCGCTCGCGGCCTGTTCCTGGTGCCCAAATCCGACCTGCTCGTGCGGCCGCATCCGGGTAGCCGGTTCGAACTGCGCGACCCGGCCATAGCCGTGGATCCCTCCCCGTCCAGCGCGGTGTTCGTGCAGCAATGCGCGCGCGTAATGACGATCAATTCGAGTGTCGGGCTCGAGGCGTTGATGTATGGCGTCCCGGTCGAGGTCCTCGGTGACAGTTCCTACGCTTTCATAGCCGAGGCAGTAGACGAACGCGAAAGGCTCAAGCGGCTGGCCTTCTATTTGTTTGCGTATCTCGTTCCCTTTGACGAAGTGTTCGCTGCGGAATATATCCGTTTCAGGCTGGGTAACCCGACCGAAGACCAGATCGTCGCGAGGCACGCTGCATTCTATTTTCGTGCTGAAGAAGCGATCCACTCTACGGATCGGCTATTTGTCGATCTGGATGAGTATCTCGATCGTTTCAAAGGTCCAGATGCATTGGTTGATCGTCAGCGTCGCGTCAGCGCCCCGCGTGAGGGCCTGGCCAAGCTTTATTTCCGAGGCGAGGGAGAGGAATTTTCCGAAGAGCGAGCCCTGGAATGCCACCCCGTCCGCGAAGGCGCAGCCCATGTCGCGCGCTTCCGCATGCCTGTGGGCGCACGGCCTGTAACCGTTCGGTTCGATCCCGCGTCTGCGGAGGGTATTTATGTCCTGTCGGCTGTCGCTTGGGCGGACATCGAGGCAAGTGCGGGTTCGAGCGAACGCATTGAGGTAACCCGCTTATACGATTTCGGGCTACGCATCCTTTCGTTTGGCGATAGGCTGATCTCCGAGCCAGGCCGGCTTCCAGTGAAGATCCTGTCGAGCAGCGACGATCCTTTCATCGAGCTCGCAGTGGGCGATCTCTGGGCCGAAGAGGGGCTGGGGCGGGCTGCCATACTTGAGTTCCGTTTTCACGTCAGCGAAGGGCAGCGTGAATCGATTCATGGTTTCGCCGACTTGAAAGAGCGCCTCGAACGGATGGAGGCGCAATTCGGATCGCTGTCGGGCGTCCTGGCGCGCATCGAGGAACGGATCGATGTCCTCGGCGAGTCGCGCACGCAAGAGGAAGCATTGCTCAGAGCCGTGAAGTCGGAACTGGATGAGGTCGTGAACCTGACGCAACGAAAGCGGAAGTTTTGGTGATACGACCAGGCTCTGCGAAAAAAATACGATAAACGAAGTGGCTCTTGGCGATATGGGGATTCGATGAATTTGGGCATTTCACTGTTGCGCAGGCATGTGGGGCTGAAGCTGACCGGTTTACGCGGTCGCCTTGCGCGCGTTCCTCTCGCCAGGAAGATCTACTTCGGAGCGCTTCACCTGGCGTGGCAAGTTCGTGCGTTCATGCATCTTGGAGAGGGCCTGCTGCGGACGCAGCGACAGGATATTCGCGCCATTCGTGCCGCCCAGGTGTTTGATGCGGACTGGTACGTATCCCGCTACGGCGGCGACATTCCCCGAGGCATGGACCCGCTGCTGCACTTCATGCGCACGGGGCATCGACGCGGACTCTGGCCGAACCCCCTGTTCGACACCACGTGGTATCGCAAGAGCGCACCGGACGTCACGTTGCTGGGCGTCAATCCTTTGACGCATTACGTGCGTTTTGGCGCACGTGAGGGACGCCGCCCTTCGCCCCTGTTCGATTCGGGCTGGTACCTTGCGGTTTACCGCGACGTCGCCGAGAGCGGTGCGAACCCGCTTGCTCATTTTTTGCAGCATGGGAACGCGGAGAGGCGAGATCCTTGCGCCCTTTTCTCGAGCCTTTTCTATCTGACCGAGTACCTCGATGTGGCAACCGCGGGCCTCAACCCGCTGGTTCACTATGTCCACTCTGGTGCTTACGAGGGACGCGACCCCAACCCTTATTTCAGTAGTGCGTGGTACCTGTCGCGTTATCGCGATGTCGCGGCCGCGGGGCGCAATCCACTGGAGCACTATATCTTCGAGGGCTGGATGAACGGTTTTCGTCCCGGCCCGCACTTCGACTCGGAACGCTACAAGGCCGAGCATCCGGACATCGCCATCGCGCAAATCGATCCGCTTGAGCACTTTTTGCGGAGAGGTGCCGCTGAGCAACGTGCGCAGCCCCTCAGTCGCCACAGCGTCGAGGAATTGCTGCCTTCGCTTATGCGTCCGAACGTTCCGCCGAACGTGCCAGTTGTTGACGTCATTATTCCGGTATATCGCGGTATCGAGGAAACCTCTCGCTGCATCGATAGCGTGTACGCGGCCCGATGCCAAACGCCGTTTCGGCTCATTGTCATCAATGACTGTTCGCCTGAGCCGCCGATGTACGTTTATCTCGAAGAGGCTGCGCGACGATATGGATTCATGTTGCTCACCAATGAGGTCAATCGCGGCTTCGTGGGCACGGTAAATCGTGGCATGGCTCTTTCGGAGGAGAATGATGTACTTCTTCTCAATAGTGATACCGAAGTTTCGGCCGATTGGCTGGATCGGATCATGGCGCAGGGATACGCGCGTGATCGCATAGCCACCGTTACTCCGCTTTCCAACAACGCAACGATATGCAGCTATCCGGATTTCGCCGGTCGTCGCGTTCTCTCGCCGGGCGTGTCGTTGGATCGCATGGATGCGGCTTGCGCCAAGGCGAATCGTGGCCGATACGTCCCTGTGCCCACGGGGGTAGGATTTTGCATGCTCATTCGTCGGGCCTGCCTCGATGAAATTGGTCTTTTCGACGAGGAGGCTTTCGGCAAAGGTTACGGCGAAGAAAATGACTTCTGCATGCGTGCCGCCGCCGAAGGATGGGAGAATATCCTTGCCCTGGACACGTTCGTTTTCCATGCCGGCGAGGTGAGCTTCGCTGCCGATAGCTCCGCAGGTAAGGCGCGGGGTATGGACGCCTTGCTCGCCAAACATCCGCGATATCTCCTGGATGTGGCTAGTCACGTGTCGGAAGATCCGGGCAGGGCGTTTCGTGCGGCCATCACGGCGCAACTTTGGCGCGACGGCGGGAAGCCAGTGTACCTCCTGGTGACGCATAGCCTGGGCGGGGGGACCGAGCGGCACGTGCGTGAGTTGGCGAACCGTTATGCAGAGACCGCTCGAGTCCTCGTTTTGCGGCCTTCCGGAACCTTTGCCAGCGCTGGCGTAACATTACAGTCGGTCGACGCCTATGATGCGTTCTCGGTAAATCTCGACGCGACCAGTGAGGATGATCTTGTACGGCTCCTCGGGGCATTTCCGATTGATCGGATCCATGTCCATCATCTGTTCGGCTACGGACCGGAATTGAGTCGTGCGATTCGCCGATCGGGAATTCCTTTCGATTTTACGCTGCACGATTACTTCACGATTTGTCCTCAGATCAATCTCTCCAAGGACGGTGCGCATTACTGTGGAGAGCCGGACGATGCCGGCTGCAATGCCTGCATCCTGTCCAACCCGAAAATGGGGGCGCGGGATATACGCTCATGGCGTTCGGCGAACGCATGGGTGCTTCGGGATGCGGCGCGTGTGATCACGCCGAGTGTCGATGCCGCTCGCCGGGTCGAGCGTTATGCGCCGGACGCACATGTCGTGCCCATTTATCACGAAGAGATTTCCAGCGCATGGCGTGACGCCGGTGCGCCGCGATTGCTTTCCGAGAGCGATATTTTCCGTGTGGCCGTCATCGGCGTATTGGCTCCTCATAAAGGCCGGCAGCTCGTCATTGATGCCGCGCTGGAGGCAAAGGCGATGCGCATGCCCATTGAGTTCATCGTCATCGGTGATCCCTTCGGGGAACTTCCGTCGCCATCGCGCGCGGCGATCCGGACTACGGGGCGCTATAGAGAGGATGAACTCCAGGGGCTTCTCGCTGAGACTCAGCCGGACGTCGTGCTTTTTGCATCGCAATGGCCGGAAACGTATAGCTATACCTTGAGCGCGGCGCTTGATGCTGGCTTGCCGGTCCTGGTGCCGAATGTCGGTGCTTTCGCGGAGCGTGTGGCCGGACGGCCGTGGTCCTTTGTTTTCGATGCCAAGGTTTCCGGCAAGGCACTCGTCCAGCATCTGCATGCGCTGAGAGGTGATCGGTTCGCGCTTGACGCGTCGGCGACATTGGACGAATCGGTTCATCCCGCCATTTCCGCGTTAGCCCTGGGGCCCTCCGAAGGCTATGCCGTCCCAGCCATGACGCGCCGTGAGCCTTTTACGGCATCGCGCCTCAACGTGTTGGCAGTGCTTGAGGATCAGGGTGACGTACCCAGTCCTTGCGCCCATATTCGCCTCATTCCATATCTGGAGGCCATGCAGCGACAGGGGAAGATCTTCGTTCGCTATGTGCGCGCCGAGGAAGTTGGCCAGTACCCGGCGGATGCCATCGTAACCCATCGTGTCGCGGTGGCGACTGCGACAGAGGCGCGAGCACTCGCTTCGGCTGCGCGTAGTCGCGGAATTCCGCTCATCTATGACTTGGATGACAATCTCTACGACCTCGATCCGCAGGCAGAGAACGGGAAGTATCGAGTTCTTCTCGATGTTGTTCATGCATTCGTCGACGAAGCGGACGAAATCTGGGCGTCCACGCCGGTGCTTGCCGAACGCCTGCGCGCGGCCGGCGCAAAGGATGTTCAGGTTCATCGCAACCAGTTGGACCCCATGCTTTGGAAGGACGGTCTGGAGCGGGGCATTGTCGAGCGTCGGTCCGGCGATCCCGTGCGTATCGTTTACATGGGTACGCGCACTCACGCCGAAGATTTCGATATGATTTCTCCCGCCTTGCGCGAATTAAAGCGTCGGCATGGAGATCGAGTGTCGATCGAACTCATAGGCGTTCGCGATGAGGATGTTGTCGACAAGTACCTGGACTTCCTGACGCCGCCGCCTTCCGTGGGTGCGTCATACCCTGCATTCGTTTCCTGGATAAGCAACGGTGTCTTGATCGACATTGGGCTATCACCCCTCCGTCCAACTGCCTTTAACCGTTGCAAAAGCGAGATTAAGGTTCTCGACTACGCGGCTTTGGGGGCCGTTCCGGTGGTTTCTGATATCGCGCCGTACCGAGGAGTGATCGCGGACGGGATTGACGGTTTCCTCGTTGGTGACGATCCGGCGGCATGGCTGGAAATCCTTGAGCGCCTATTGGCAGATTCGAAGCTTCGCCGAGATGTCGCGGGCGCGGCGCATGGACGTAAGTTCTCGGATGAGTTCGACCAGGGGGTGGCCGGTCGCTTTTCAGCTTTGCGCGCTCTAACCGATAGCCGGGCAGCCGCTATCTAGCGGATTCGTGGCCCTCATGGCTTCGACGGTAGACCCAGAATTTCATCGTAAGGAAGCTGACGACGGCCATGGCTCCCTCTATCAGTATTTTGACGACCGGCAATGCTTCCTTGCCCAACAGTAAGGCGGCACCGGAAATGAGAGCCGTGCTGATGGCCGTCGTAGCTACCCAGAGCGTCGCATAACGTAGAAAGCTGGCAAGATTCACGTGCCGGTCTTCTGGCGAGGTCCTGAAGGTGAGAGTCGCATTGAGAACGTAGCCGACGATGGCGGCGAACAGGCGGGAACTGGGGTTTGCCGCTGCAATGCTCAGGCCCAGGTGCGTAAGCACCAGGAAACCAGCCCAGTCGATCAATAGCTGCGTGAGCCCGAAGGTCACGTAGAGCACCATCTGGCGATGCGTGCGGAAGATCCGACGGATCATGTAATTATCTCAGGGAAGACGGTGCCGCTGTTTAGCGATAGGGTGGCATTCACGGTGACTGCTCGTGGTGAACATGCGTCGCCGCGCGGGCGGCTACCGATACGTCGGCGACTGCCGCTTGGGTGGAGACGGCCTTCTTCGAAAGAGCCCGCTTTTCGACCAACTGGAACGAGAGCCAGCCGACGACGGCGGACAGGAAAACAGCCAGGGCGATTGCAGGCCACCCTCGCCAGTGCGCCGGCAATACGGTAAACACGAGTTCCGCCATCGCGAAATGATAGATATAGGTACCGTATGAGATATCACCCAGCTTTTCTGGGATGCTGACAGCAAATCTCGTCATCATGCCCAAGCCGAGGACGATGATCGGGAGCATCGACATCTCCACCATGTCGTAAACGCGTCGGTCGTGTGCGAATAGCGCGATAGCCCAGACCGGAAGTAGCGCGATCGCGACGCGACTGAGCTTGTTCGGGTCGGGAGCCATGATTGCCACGCCGGAACCGACCAGCAAATAGAAAATGCACAGCGTGCCTAGGCGGACGGGGTAAAAGAACGTTGTCGTTCCGGCAATCGATAGGCTGAATACGTTCGAAAATGGGAGGGTTCCATAGTCGGTACGGAGGAAGACGGCCCATACGATAGCGAGGAGTACGGCGACCATCTTCGGAAAATGCCGCCAGCCACCCAGTGTTCCGACGAAAATGTAGAAAGCGACTTCCGCTGTGAGGGAGTAGAGCTGGCCTATGATGCCTACGCCGCCGAATACGCCGGGTAATCCGGGGTTTAGAGGAAAGATGAGGAGACTGGCGAGGAATCGCCATGTTCCACCGCTCGCAAAGTAGGAGGTCATGGGCAACGACGTAACCAGAGGTCCTAGCACGAGCGCCATGACCGGGATGGCGACGATGAGCGCCGGAAAGATGCGCAAAGCTCTGGAGCGGAAGAACGAGCCTGGTGGATTCCGTTGGCGGCTCCGAGTGATCAGGTATCCACTGATGGTGCAAAAGATGTTGAGACCCAGCCCCCCAAAGCTTTGGTTGTTCGTCAGCGCACCGAGGCCGTCATAGCCCAGGACGACGTCCATCGTATGGCCCAGCGCGACGAGCATCGCTCCCGCTAGTCGAAGTGCGTCGAAGTTGTTTCGGCGGTGCTGCATGGGGTTTCCTGAATACCAACGTGCCCGGAGGCTGGTGTTTGCGGGAGACGGCGTAGCGTGCGAGCGATAGAATAAGCAAACACCGCCGCCTGGGACAGTCCGATTCCGGTTTTTCGACGAATCACGTCGCACGGTGGATCAATCTGGGGAAGAGGGCTTTTTTGTAATGATAGAGGCGTTCTCGGCCGCGTATCGAGAAAGGCACGCGCGTCTTGCTTGTTTGGTAGGGCTGGGCTTTTTGTGCCTTGCTGGCCTGCTGTTCTGGCTGGGTACGCCCACTGTTTCCGTGACGGCATCGTCGAAATCCCGGGTATTTTTAGAGGTGTTCCTTGCCAAGGACCCCAACGGGCTGGATGAAAGGCATTCCGCAGCCGGCCACATTCCGGCCGGAGAGACCCTGGTTCTCTCACGCAGGGAGGGGTACGCATTCCTCGGGTTCGTTCGTTTCAAGGTGACGGGCGACATTTCGGGTGCGTCTATATGCTCGGCCACCGTTGGCCGCCCCTTCGGCCGACGGTTAGCTTTCGACATCGGTGCAGGCAGTGCTCCAGCTCCGGAGCAGCCGTCCTGTGCACACGTCGTTGGCGGCATACAAGGGGCTCCCGGGTCGCTGGATGCGCGGCTCGACTACAAGGTCCTCAAAAAGTGGCGCCACCAAGGTCGGCGGATTCATCGTGCCAGCTTGCTTAGCGGGCTGTTCGGCCTCGCATTGGCCATTTGGGGGCGTTCTGCCCTGGGTCGCGGTCGCCGGGTCGTCCATGCCATCGATGCGCGGATGCGTCAAATAGGTGCTGCACGTCTTTACCTGTGCATTGCCATTCCTTTCGGTATCGCTTTCCTATTGGTCAAACCCGTTGGTTCGGTACCTGACGAACTGGCCCATATGACCAAGGCGGTCACTGTTTCTCAGGGGGTTTTTCTCGGGCAGCCGAAGGATGGAGGGATCATTCCTATCCGGCACGGACTTGGAGTTTATGACGCCTTCTGGGGAGACCGAGGGTTACGTTTTCACTGGAGCGATATGGGGCGGCTGTTTCGACAGCCTCTGGTGTGCGAGCCGGCCAACGCTCCCGACGCGGCAGTGAGCGCCTTGGGCTATCCACCGTTGCCTTATCTCATGCCAGCGGCGATCTTCCGTGCGTCTTGCGCGGCGGGCTGGTCATTGGGCGCGTTCTATTACCTCGCGGCATTGCTTAATCTGCTTCTTGCCGTCGGGCTGACCTACGCGGCGATCCAAAGGTCGGCACCGGGCGAATGGGCCATGGCCACCGTCGCCTTGTTACCTATCACGCTGTTTCTTTCGGCGTCATTTTCATCCGATGCGTTGACCCTGAGTTTGAGTTTTCTTTTTGCCGCGTCGATCTGGCAGGTGGCTTCCGGTCGGCGTGAGCCGGACGGAAGAACGCTTGTCCTGATATGCGCCTTGGCCTGGGGCGTGGCGTTGACCAAACCAGGCTACGTTTGGCTAGTGGGTCTGGGATTGTCTGTTTTGCCAAAGCTGCATTCACGACGGATCCGTCAGGTCGGCTTCCTCATTTTGGGGGTCATGGGCCCATTGGTTCTTCACGTGATCGTCGTTCTTTCCGTTGCCGGGCTATCGAGTCCAAGGCAGGGAATAGTGCCTGCGGATAACGTACATGCCATGCTCTCCGATCCACTACATGTACTTGTGCTATGGGTAAATACGTTCATCAGCGATAATGGCTGGTACTTGTTACGCTCAGCCATCGGCAGGCTTGAATGGCGCGATGTCACGCTTTCCACACCGGTAAGTCTCATGGCCGTTGGCGGAATGCTCCTCTCCGTCGCCGTGAGTCGGTTGCGGCCGGTATCCCCGGGCGTTCCCTGGGTCCTTCGTACCTATGCCGTCGTACTGGGATTGGCAGGCGCCTTTGCCTTGAGCATTCCGCTTTACGTAACTTGGACGTCCCTTGACGCGCCTTTCATTCAAGGCCTTCAAGGGCGCTACTTTCTCGTTGTCGTCGCCCTGCTCTTGCTCTCGGTATCAGGATGGCGTCGGCGTACGGGCATGGCGGCCGTACCTGGGCTGACGCTCATCTGGGTGTTGGTTCTCGCCGCTGCATTGGCCACGTTATACAATCGGTGGTATGGGATCTGACGGCGGATGGCGCCCATCCATCCATGGCCGCTCGCAGCGGCCGTAACAGGGGGTATCGTGGAACATCATTCGGATTCAACGCCAAAGGTCGCTGTCGTCATTCCCTGCTTTAAGGTGCGTGATCACATCCTTTCGGTGATTGAGGGAATCGGTCCGGAGTGCACCGCGATCTATGTGGTCGACGATTGCTGTCCCGTGCAGAGCGGAACACTAGTCGAAGAAAAATGCCGCGATTCACGCGTCTCGGTCATTCGCCATGCGGTGAATAAGGGTGTGGGGGGCGCGGTTATGACGGGCTATCGGCAGGCCGTTATCGACGGCGCGGATATCATAGTGAAGGTGGATGGCGACGGGCAGATGGATCCCGCGCTGATCCCTCTGTTCGTCGAGCCTATCGCAAAAGGCCGCGCCGATTACACCAAGGGCAACCGCTTCTTCGATCTCGAAAAGATCGAAAGAATGCCTAAAGTAAGGATCCTCGGTAACGCCGTCCTGTCGTTCCTCGCTAAAATATCGACTGGCTACTGGTCGACGTTCGATCCGACAAACGGTTACACCGCGATTCACGCTCGGGTGGTCGATCGGTTGCCCCTTCACAAGATCAGCGAGCGCTACTTCTTCGAAACGGACTTATTGTTCCGTCTCGGCACCTTCAGGGCGGTCGTCGAGGACGTTCCGATGGATGCGGTCTATGCCGACGAAAAAAGCAATTTGAGCATCGCGAAAGTGTTGCCCGAGTTCGCTTTCAAGCATGCTCGCAATTTTATCAAGCGTATCGTCTACAACTATTATCTTCGTGACGTTTCGCTGGCCTCCATCGAGCTACCTATCGGCGTCTTGCTGATGATTTCGGGCGTTATCTTCGGCTTGCATCACTGGGTCGACTCGGTAACGGAAGGGCAGCAGGCTTCCGCTGGCACAGTCATGATCGCGGCCTTGCAGATCATTGTCGGAATGCAGCTACTCCTTAGCTTCATCGGCTTCGACGTGAGTGGGGTTCCGCGAGAAGCACTGCATTCCCGGCTCTTTCAGCATCGCGTGAAGAAACCGGATGGCGATTGACACATTGTTGTGGCGGGCGGCATGTTGCCGCCCGCCAAATGATCAATCAACCCAGCGCCGTTTCCAATTCCGGCAAGATCTTAAATAGATCTCCTACCAAGCCGATGTCCGCAATCTCGAAAATCGGCGCCTCACCATCCTTGTTGATGGCAACGATCGTCCCGGCATCCTTGATGCCGGTGAGGTGCTGGATAGCGCCAGAAATACCGATGGCGATATACAGCTCCGGTGCGATGATCTTGCCCGTCTGGCCCACCTGCATCTCGTTCGGCACGTAACCGGCGTCCACCGCCGCACGCGAAGCGCCCACTGCCGCACCGATCTTGTCGGCGAACTTGTAGATCACCTCGAAGTTCTCCTTCGAGCCCACGCCACGGCCGCCGGAGACGACCTTCGGGGCGCCCTGAAGATCGGGGCGGTCGCTCTTGCCCTGCTGCAGGTTCACGAAGCGCGTATGCGAGGGCAGGGCGACGTCGAGGGACAGAGCTTCCACCGGCGCGGAGCCGGTCGAGGCGGCCGCCGGCCAGGACGCCGTGCGGATCGTCGCGACCACGATCGACGAGGCATCCACCTCGACGGTGACGATCGCATTGCCCGCATAGATCGGGCGCTTGAAGCTGTGCGGGCCTTCCACGGTCATCACGTCGCTCACCTGCGACACGCCCAGCAGGGCGGCCACGCGCGGGGCGAGGTCCTTGCCGAAGGTGGTGGAGGGGACGAACACGTGGGTGTAACCGGCGGCTACCTTGGCGATCTGCGGCGCGAGCACGGCAGCCAGCGCGTGGGCGTTCTCGGCGCGGGCGACGGTCAGCACCTTGCTCACGCCGTCGATCTTCGCCGCCTCGGCGGCGACGGCGTCGGGCGCGTCGGACAGCACGATGACGTCGATGGATGCGGGCTTCACGGCCGCGGCGGCGCTCACGGCGCGCGCGGTGGAGGCATTGAGCTTGCCGTCGAGGTGTTCGGCGATAACGAGGATCTGGGTCATGTCGATTCTCCGGTCGGCTGCCTTACAGCAGGCCCTTCTGTTTGAGGGTCGCGACGAGTTCAGCGGCGTCCTTCACCATCACGCCCTTGCTGCGCTTGGGCGGCGCGGCGTAGTGGGTGGTCTTGATGTGGTCGGCGGCGTCGACGCCGAGCGAGCCCAGCTCGATAACGTCGATGGGCTTGCTCTTGGCCTTCATGATGTCAGGCAGCTTAATGAAGCGCGGCTCGTTGAGGCGAAGGTCGGTGGTGATCACGGCGGGAAGGTCGGCCTCGATGGTCTCGAGGCCGGCGTCCACCTCACGGGTGACCGTGGCCTTGCCGTCGGCGATCTCGACCTTGCCGGCAAAGGTGGCCTGGGGGCGATCCCACAGCGCGGCGAGCATCTGACCGGTCTGGTTGGCGTCGTCGTCGATGGCCTGCTTGCCCAGGATCACCAGGCCCGGCTGCTCCTTCTCGACCAGCTTGAGGAAGGTGCGCGCGGCGGTCAGCGGCGATACGGCATCGGCGGTCTGCACGTGGATGGCGCGGTTGGCGCCCATGGCCAAGCCGTTGCGCAGATGGGCGGTGAGGTCGGCCGGGCCGATACCCACCACCACCACTTCCTCGGCCACGCCCTTCTCGCGCAGGCGCAGGGCCTCCTCGAGGGCGATGTCGTCGAAGGGGTTGGCGGAGAGCTTCACGCCGTCCGTGACGACGCCGGTGCCGTCGGGCTTGACCTGAATGCGGACGTTGTAGTCCACGACGCGCTTGTAGCCGACCAGAATCTTCATTCGCGGTTCCTGTATGAATGCCCGTTCAGATAACGGGCGCCAGAAGGTTGGCCCGCCATTCTAGCCAATCCGGCGATGACGGGCCCGTACTGTCGTTTTTATCCGCGTTTCGCGTAGGCGTAAGGGCCTGAAGGGTCCGGTTCGCCCACCAGCGCGGCCGAGGTGCGCGTGGCATATCCGCCGTGCGATGCCGCCAGGATGACCACGCGCTCGACGGCATGGGCCAGCGTGCCGTCGACCTGGCCCTTCTCCGCGTCGAAATCCGCTTCGGACAGTGGGGCGTCGATAAGTGGAACCAAGGCCTCCAGGCGACACCAGAACATGCTTCCGGCGACGAACGTGTCCTCAGCGACGTCCGGCTGGGCGATGCCCATGAGGGAGCAAAGGTATTCGACGTTGGATGCGTTGGCGCCCCAATAGAAGTCCAGGGGTTGCACGTGGCCTTCCGGTGCCACCACGCCCAGCATCGGGTCCGTGCGGAAAGCGTCCACGATCTCCACTGCCCGACCTGGAGCGAGCAGGCGGTCGACGAGCTCGGCCCGCCAGGCGGCACCGTCCTGCCGATGCGTCGAGCGCTTCGTATGCAGCTTCAGCACCACGTCCTCGCCCTCGTCGAGCAAGCGACCGGCCGTGCGCAGGAACGGGAGGATGTCGCGCCCGCGATTGGGCGAAACGATCAGTTCCGCATCGAGGGCAAGGCGGGCCGCCTCCTTGCGCACGGCTTCCTCGCGTTCGGAAGGAACGGTGAGGATCACCCGGAAGTCCAGTGACGTGGCACGAAGGGCAGTCACCAGTTCCGCGAGCAGTTCGGGATACCAGACGTGGATGACCGCGCAGGGGCGCCGCTTCGGTTCCGGGGGAGGTGCCAGCGCACGCCGGATGGCTTCCAGCCAGGCGTAACCATGGCGCGTATCCGGTTCAAGGACGGCGCCCTCGGCCCATTCGTTCCATGCGTTGACGAACGCCATGGGGTGCGAAGGCATGCGTCGCTTCGCGGTCGCGATCGCCTGGCGTGTCCAGCGCTCGAAGGCACGCGGCGTCGCATGCACATAGCTGCGCCCGCGACCGCTGCGGCGAGCCTCGTTGTCCCAGCCGGGATTCACTCCTGGATAGAGCAGATAGTTCGGGTCGGCAGCGGCCATCGAGGCGGAAGCGAGCTGGCGCCAATCCATGATCTGGCCGGCGTAGTCGGGATTGAGCAATCGGTGCGACGCCGTGACCGGTGCTTGCGTCGTATTGTTGGGTGGAAACGCGACGGCCGCATCGAATCCGATGGAGGCCGGATCGACATTGTCGAAGCTCTGTACGTAAGCCAGGTGGATTTCACCGATGTCCTGGTCGCGACACCAGGCTCGCCAGCGGCGCGCCGTCGCGGCCGCGTCGGGTAGCAGTCCCGGTCGGTAGACCAGGAGCATGGGCTTGCCGTCGACACGGAGGTAGCGTGGATCGCGCAGATAGCGCGACACGTATTCGATGAACGCGAGATCGTCTTCATCGCTGTGGCGCTGTCCGATCAGCACGTGCCCCTCGCGTCCGTCCCAGCGACGCGACCAGTTTTCGTTGGCCCAGCACAGGGCGATCGGAAAATCGATGGAGGGGTCGTCGAGCCAGTTCCGCAGCGGCGTCTCGAGCAGTGTCTTGCCGGCGAACCAGTAGAAATACGTGCAGAATGCGCCGACGCCGTATTCGCGGGCCATGCGTGCCTGTGCCCGCATGACCTCGGTCAGGCGCAGGTCGTAGTAGCCGAGATCGGCGGGCAACCGCGGCTGCGCATGCCCTTCGAACTGCGGAAGGGCGCGCGCTACGTTGTGCCATTCGGTGAAGCCATCGCCCCACCAGGCGTCGTTCTCGGGAATCGGGTGGAATTGCGGCAGGTAGAACGCGACGATCGTGGCAGGCAGCGGCGAGGGCAGCGGGGCATCCCTGTGACTGACGTGGGCCAACAGGCGATGGCCCGAACGGTCGAGCGGGCGGTGTGACGTGGTACCTCCGGCCTTGCCCTTCGGGCCTGAGGGAACCAGTGCGTGATGCCTCGCGAGAAAGCGCTGTCGCAAGCGGTCGCGGGTCGCCGTCGGCATCGGCGTCAACCGGAAGCCGAGGCGCAGGCCATGGAAGACCAGCGAGCGTAGGCGTTCGTTGAGGGACATGATCAGAGTATGGCTCGTTGAAGGGCCCGGCGGGCCGCATCGGCGGAGAAGTGCTCGGCCACATGAGTCAGCGAGCGATCGGACAGGCCAAGCCATGCGGCGGGGTCGCCAGCCAGTCGCTTGTAAGCCTCGGCGACATCGTCCGGCGTCTCGGCCGTCAGCACATCCACACCATCGGTCAATCGCATCCCCTCCACCGCCACCGGGGTGCCGATCACCGGCAGCCCATGGCTCATCGCCATGTTGATCTTGCCCTTGACGCCCGCGCCGAAGCGCAGCGGTGCGATCGACGCCAGCGCCGATTCCATGAGCGGCGTGAGATCCGGCACGCGGCCGAGCATGGTCAGCCCGGCGGCGGCGAGCGTCTTGCGCTCGCCCTCGGGCACGTCGCCCGCGACGAGGATGTGTACGTCCGGCAGCACGCGACGAAGGGCGGGCAAGATGGCGTCGGCCATCCAGCGCATGGCGTCGGCGTTGGGCGGGTGGCCGAAGCCGCCGACGAACAGGAGGTCGCGGCGGCCTTCATGGCCACGGGATCGGCCGTGGACCTCGTGGATGTTGGAGAGCAGTTCCACGCGGGCGTCCGGCAGCATCCGGGCCAGCAGGCTCCGCTCGTATTCGCTCACCACGAAGGTCGTGTCGGCGGCGGCGATGAGCTTCAACTCCTGCTCGCGCGTGACCGACGCCTGCCGGGACAGGGCCGCGCTGCCGGCCTGTTCGGCACCGCGTTCTTCCCGCAGGAAATGCAGGTCGACGGTATCGAAGATGAGCTTCGCCCCAGGGGCATGGCGGCGGACGAACGGTGCGTATTGCGCGGCGACGGTATGCCGCGAAAGGATCACCGCGCGTAGGGCGGAGGCATTCCGCGACAGCCACGATGGCACGCCATCGTTCCACGGCCGCGCGATCACCTCGATGCCGAAACGACCCAGCTCGCGGATCGCCGCGTCGTCGGCCCGCCCGTCGTCGGGGGCGAACACCACGTGCCAACCGTCGTCCACCAGCAGGCGCATCATGGAGATCAGTCGAAGCGACCCGGAGTCGCGCGACGCGTCGGGCGTGGCGACGTCCACGACGAGCACCGTGCCGCGCCGGCGCTGCTCGGCCACGCGGGCGAGGGGCGTGCCGGGAGCGGGCTGGCGGGTGAGCGCCTCGCGCCACTTACCCGCGAACTTGGCCAGGTTGATGTCCTGGAAGCGCTTCATGCCGTTCTGCGGAGCGCCCGCCGAACTGATGCCTTCGGCATGTATCACCACGCTGGTCGGCACGTACCAGACCTTGAGCCCTGCCGCGCGCGCGGCAAAGGCGAGATCGGTGTCCTCGTAGTATCCGGGTGCGAAGCGCGCATCGAATCCGCCCAGCGCGGCGAACGTCTCGCGGCGGATCGCCAGCGACGCGCCCGATACGTAGTCGACCTCGCGCGCATAGCGCACGGCCGGATCGGTGCGCGGCTCGAAGCGCCCGATGGTCCACGCCGATCCGTCGGCGAACACCCACGCACCGGCCTCCTGCAGGCGTCCATCCGGGTAGACCAGCTGGCTTCCGGCGATGCCGCAATTCGGCCGCAGGTCGAAGCAGCGCAGCAGTTCTTCGGTCCAGCCCGGCGTGACCTGGGTGTCGTTGTTGAGAAAGACGACGAATTCACCCCGGGCTTCTGCGGCGCCGCGATTGCAGCTGCCGACGAAGCCGAGGTTTTCCGCGTTGCGCAACAGGCGAAGGCCATGCACCCGCGCGAGCGTATCCGCCGTCTCGTCCGGTGACGCGTCGTCGATCACGATCACCTCGAACGGATCGCTCGGCGGCGCCGCCGCGATGGAGCGCAGGCAGGCGAGCGTATAGGCGAGCTTGCCGTGCACGGGGATCACGATCGACACGCGCGGCTGCGCCGACGACGGCAGCTCGAAGGGTTCGAACGGTACGTCGAGCGGCAGCAACGCCAGCGTGTCGTCGAGCGCCGGCCGGCTGGCGAACTCCTGCGAGATCCGCGAGAGTGTGCCGCGCCAACCGCGCAACGCCACGCTGGAGCGCACGCGTTGGGCGATGGACACGAAGCGGCGATAGCGCCAGGTGAGCTTGCCGGTCACGGGATCACAGGTTCTGGTAATTCGGTCCCGAGCCGCCTTCCGGCGTCACCCAGGTGATGATCTGGTAGGGATCCTTGATGTCGCACGTCTTGCAATGCACGCAGTTGGCCGCGTTGATCTGCAGCCGCTTGCCGACGTCGTCCTGCACGATCTCGTAGACGCCCGCCGGGCAGAAACGCTGGCAGGGGTTGCCGTATTCGGTGGTGCAGCGGTCGATGCAGATGCTGGTGTCGGCCACCTTCAGGTGCACCGGCTGGTCTTCGTCGTGCTCGGTGGCGGCGAAGTAGACCGACGCCAGGCGATCGCGCGGCGCGAGCGTGCGCTCCACGTAATCCTTCTTCGGTGCCTCGAACTGGCCCAGCTTGTGCAGCGACGACCAGTCCGCGTGGTTCTTCAGCGTCCACGGCGACTTGCCGCCGGTGACCGTTTCCCAGGCGGCATTGATCAGGCCCCACCACAAACCCTTGTTGAAGCCCGGGCGGATGTTGCGCACCTTCTTCAGTTCGGCCATCACGGCCGAGCCGCGCAGCTTCGCGTCCCATCCCGCGCTCTTGAGCGACGAGGCCACCAGATGCTCGGCGGCGAGCATGCCCGAGGCGATGGCCTGATGCGTGCCCTTGATCTTCGGCACGTTGACCAGCCCCGCCGAATCGCCGACGAGGATCGCGCCGGGCATCTCCACGTTCGGCAGCGACTGGAAGCCGCCCTCGATGATGGCACGCGCGCCGGCGGAGACGATGGTGCCGCCCTCGAGCAGGCCCTTCACGTTCGGATGGTGCTTGAACTGCTGGAACGCCTCGAACGGCGAGAAGTCGGGGTCGGGGTAGTCCAGGCCCACCACGAAACCCACCGCCACGCGGTCGTTGTCCATGTGGTAGAGGAAGCTGCCGCCGTAGGTATCGTTGGCGAGCGGCCAGCCGGCGGTGTGCACCACCTTGCCCGGCTCGGCGCGGCCCGGCGGAAGCTGCCAGAGCTCCTTGATGCCGATGCCATACGTCTGCGGATCGCTGTCCTTGTCGAGGTCGAACCGCTTGATGAGCGTCTTGCTGATGTGGCCGCGGCAGCCCTCGGCGAGCACGGTCACCTTCGCGCGGATGTCGATGCCTTCGGTATAGCCCGGCTTGTGCGAACCGTCGCGGGCGATGCCCATGTCGCCGATGCGCACGCCGGCGACCGCGCCCGCGTCGTCGAACAGCGCCTCCGCGGCGGCGTAGCCGGGGAAGACGTCCACGCCCAGGGCCTCGGCCTGCGGGGCCAGCCAGGCGCACAGCGCGCCCAGGCTCACGATGACGTTGCCGTGGTTGTTCATCTGCGGCGGCGTCACGGGCAACTTCGTGCCCGAGGCGTGATCGCGCAGGATCCAGAACTCGTCGTTGGTGACGGGCACGCAGATCGGTGGCGGGGCGTTGCGCCATTCGGGCAGCAGGCGGTCGAGCGGACCGGTCTCGATCACGGCGCCGGAGAGGATCTGGGCGCCGATGGTGGACGCCTTCTCGATGACGCAGACCGTCAGTTCGGGATTGAGCTGTTTCGTACGGATCGCGAACGACAGGCCGGACGGACCGGCGCCGACGACGACGATGTCGTATTCCATGGTTTCGCGTTCGCTCATGGCTGGCTCACTCACAGGGCTGGCAGGACGGCGGACACCTTCCGGCGCACGCATGACCGGGCATTGTCCGATTTCGCTGGCAGACGGGCAAATGCCCGTTTGAAACGACCTTTTTTCCGGAAATGCGGAGGGGGGCTTGCAAGGCTTTCACCTACGACGTTCATAATCGTCCCAAGTGAAAGGAGACTCCATGAATACGATGCCGCCGGTTGCCGACACGGACCTCCGCCGGGCCACCCTGCTGCAGATCCTGCATTGGCTGGCCATCGGCCGGGTCCAGCCCCGGGCCCTTGCCGACGTCTACCAGGATGCCATCGAGCGGCTCAACCCGCGGCTCAACGCCTTCGTGGATTTCAGCGTCTCGCTGATCCAGGAACAGTCTGCTGCTGCGGATCACCGCCGGCGCGATGGTGTGATCGGTCGCCTCGACGGCATACCCATCGCCCTGAAAGACAACGTCGATGTCGCGGGCGTGCCCACGCGCGCCGGCATGCGGCGTCGCAGCGTGGTGCCGGAGGAAGACGCCCACGTGGTGGCACGGCTGCGCGCGTCCGGCGCGGTGCTGCTGGGCAAGACCAACATGGACGAAGGCGCGCTCGGGCTCGCCACGAACAATCCGTGGCATGGCGCGACGCACAATCCGCATCGCCTGGGTTACACCGCCGGTGGCTCGTCCGGCGGTGCCGCCGCGGCCGTGGCCTCGGGGATGGCCGTGGCCGCCATCGGCTCCGACAGCCTCGGTTCGATCCGCGTGCCCGCGAGCTATTGCGGCGTCTACGCGTTGAAGCCCACCCATGGCGAGATTTCCGCGCGAGGCCTCGTCCCCGCCGCACGCCGCCTGGATGCCGTGGGCTTGCTCGCGCGCGGCGTCGACGACCTCACCGTGCTGTTGCAGACCCTTGCCGGCTACGACGCCGACGACGCGCGTTCGCGTCGCCGCCGCGTGGCCTTCTCGCCGCCGGACTGGGAGCCGGGCAACCTGCGCACGGGCGTGCTGCCCGACCTGGCCGCCATCGGCGTCGAGCGCGACGTGATCGATGTCTTCGACGGCGCCCTCGCCCAACTCAAGGGCGAACTGGGCGAACGGCGCACGGTGGATTTCTCCGATTGGGATTTTGCCCGCACGCGCCGCGCGGGCCTGCTCCTGATGGAATCGGAGATGCTCAACACCTTCGCCGCCGAATTGGCCGACGAAGCCTATCCGGTGTCGCCGAGCCTGCGCGGCATGCTCGACTTCGCCACGCGCAAGTCCGCCGCGGACTACGCCGCGGCCGACCTCGTGCTCGACGCGGCCACCCTCAAGATGCGCCGCCTGTTCGCCCAGGTGGACGTGCTGGTGCTGCCCACCACCTCGCAGGGTGCGTTCCCGCTCGATGAACCGGCGCCGTCGTCGCAGGGCGACCTGTGCAGCTTCGCGAGCCTCGCGGGTTGTCCGGCCGTGAGCATCCCCATGGGCACGTTGCCCAACGGCCTGCCCATCGGCATGCAGCTCGTCGGCGCCCGCGGCTCCGACCTGCGCCTGTTGGAACTGGCCGCCGTCTGCGCCTCGTCGCTCGACGCCGAACCGAAGTACCCGGTGGAACCCGCCTGATCCGCTGGCATCGCATCGATCTGCCGGGGGCGGACGTGACGTTCGCGCCCGAGTGGCTGGGGCGAGAAGAAGCGGATGCGCTGTTCGAGGTGCTGCACGCGGAGATTCCCTGGGAGGTGCACCGCCTGCGCATGTTCGGCCGTTGGGTGGACGCGCCCCGGTTGAATGCCTGGCTCGGCGATCCGGGTGCGAGCTATCGCTATTCGGGCAACACGTTCGAGCCGCATGCGTGGACACCCACGCTGCTGGCGCTACGCGACCGCGTGGAGGAGGCGTGCGGCACGCGTTTCAACAGCGTGCTGGCGAACCTCTACCGCGACGGGAGCGACCGCATGGGTTGGCACAGCGACGACGAACGCGAGCTGGGGCCGGAGCCGGTGATTGCGTCGGTGAGCCCGGGCGCGGTGCGCACGTTTCGCTTTCGGGCGAAGGCGGGTGGGGAGCCGGTCGGTATCGAATTGATGCACGGGAGCTTGCTGCGGATGGGGGAGGGGACGCAGCGGTTGTACAGGCATGAGTTGCCTGTGCGGAAGCGGGTGGCGGGAGCGCGGATCAACCTTACCTTTCGCTACATACATCAACCTGGCGGCGAGTCCCTTCGCCGATACGATCGGCTCCCACCCCTTCGGTAGCAAGGTTCGAAAATCTGCCTACCGAAGGGGTGGGAGCCGATCGTATCGGCGAACGGGATTACCTCGTCGCCGGGATGGCCTCGAACGTCCACCCCACCACCTGCCCCGACAACCGATCCATCGCCCGCCCGAAGGCCTCCACCACCTGCGGCACCTCCTTGCCTTGCACCGGCTCGCGCACTTCGAAGCGTCGGCTGCCGGCGATGTGGTGACGGCTGTCGGAGACCACGGCGTCGTAGCGGATGGTCACCTCCGGTTTGCCCGACACGTAGTCGGTCTGGAACGCGGCGAGGTTGCCGCCCAGTTCGTAATCGGCCGCGAGGTTGGCCTCGTCGGTGCTCAGGGCGGCGATGCGCCCGCTGTCGCGGAACGCGTCGGCCAGGCGGTCGCGGAACAGGTGCGGTACCGTGTCGCTCCAGCGCGCTCCCGCGTAGACGGTCATCGTGTTCGCCTCGGGCGACACGGCGATGCGTGGGTTGTCGATCGTGCGCGGCGCGCCCGGCGACATCACGCGCAAGCCCCAGTCGACGGATGCCACCATGCGCGGCCGTGCTCCCGGCGCCGCGGGCAGCGTGTAGGTGCGCGAGGCCTCCTGCTTGGGAAGGATCGAACAGGCCGTCAGCAGGCCGAGCAGCGGCAGGGCGACGAGGGCGCGCTTCATGGGGTGAACTCCTGGTTCTTTTCGCGGCCGAACAGGTAACCGCTGGGATTTTCGTCGAGACGGCGGGTGATCGAGCGCAGCGAACCGAGCGTGTCGCGCAGTTCGCGCAGCGCCGGGCCCAGGTCGCCGAGGCTGGAGGCGCCGCCGTTGATGGCGTCGGCATTGTCGTTGAGCACGCGGTCGATGGTGCCCATGGAGTGCTCCAGCGACGCCATGGCGTGCTGCGCGCTTTCCAGCGTGGCCTTGCCCTGGCCTTCGATCAGGCCGTTGGCGTTGTGCACCAGCCGCTGGCTTTCGGTGAGCGTGTCGTTGGCCTGCTTCGTGGCCACGGCGAGCTGCTTGATGAGCGTGCGGATGTCCTCGCGCTCGTCGGCGATCACGCCGGTGGTGCGATCCAGGTGGTCGAGCACGTTCTCGATGCGGTGCACGTTTTCCTTCGAGAGCAGCTTGTTCGCATGCTCCGCCGCCTGGTTGATGTTGGTGAGCAGGTCTTCGCCGTTGGAGAGCAGCCGCGCGAACGGCGACGGGTCGGCGACGATCACCGGCACCTCCCCGTCGTGCCCGATCAGCAGCGGGCTGCCCGGCGAGCCGCCGGAAAGCTGGATGATGGCCACGCCCGTGACGCCGGTGAGCGCGAGCTTCGCGTGAGTATCCTTGCGCAGCGGCGTGTCGCCGCTAATGCGCACGCGAGCCAGCACGCGGCGGGGATCTTCCGGATCGAGCTTCAGCTGCATCACGTCGCCCAGGCGGATGCCGTTGTACTGCACGGCGCCGCCGCGGGAGAGCCCGGTCACGGCCTCGTTGAAGACGATGTCGTAGTAGTTCCATTCCTGGTCGGCATGCGCCTTGGCGAGCCACACGCCGAAGAGCAGGCCGCCGAGCACGACGAACAGGGTGAAGGCGCCGATCAGGATGTGGTGGGCACGGGTTTCCATGGGATCAGTCCTTGCCTTTTTGGGCGGCGAAGGTGGCGGCGCGGCCACGCGGGCCGTTGAAATACGCCTGCACCCAGGCGTCGTCGGTGCGGGCCACCTCGTCGATGGGGCCGACGGCGAGCACGCGGCGCTGGGACAGTACGGCCACGCGGTCGCAGGTGGAATAGAGCGTATCCAGGTCGTGGGTGACCAGGAACACGGTGAGTCCGAGCGCGTTGCGCAGGGTGACGATGAGGCTGTCGAACGCGGCGGCGCTGATCGGGTCCAGGCCCGCGGTGGGTTCGTCGAGGAAGAGGATTTCCGGATCGAGCGCGAGGGCGCGGGCCAGCGCGGCGCGCTTGATCATGCCGCCGGACAGCTGCGAGGGATACTTGCGGCCGGCATCCACCGGCAATCCCGAGAGCGCCAGCTTCACCCCGGCCAGCCTTTGCGCGTCCGCGCGCGGCAGGTGCTCGTGTTCCACCAGGGGCAAGGCCACGTTCTCGGCGACGGTCAGCGAGGAGAACAGGGCACCGCTCTGGAACAGCACCCCGAAGCGGCGCTCCACCAGCGAGCGGCGGTCGTTGGGCAGGGACAGCAGGTCTTCGCCGAACACACGCACTTCGCCGGCGGCGGGGCGCACCAGGCCGACGATGGTTCGCAGCAACACCGACTTGCCCGTGCCCGAGCCACCCACGATGCCGATGATCTCGCCGCGGCGCACGTCGAGGTCGAGGTTCTCGTGCACGGTCTGCGTGCCGAAGCGGTTGACCAGGCCGCGTACCTGGATGACGTCGCCGGCGATCGGCGTGACGGTGGCGGGGGAGGCGTTCACCAGCCCATCTCCATATAGAAGAGGGCGGCGACGGCATCGAGCAGGATCACCACGAAGATCGACTGCACCACGCTGGAGGTGGTGTGCTCGCCCACGGACTGCGCGCTGCCGGACACTTTGAAGCCCTCCATGCAGCCGATCACCGCGATCATGAAGGCGAACACCGGCGCCTTCGCCACGCCCACGAGGAACTGCCCGATCGACATGTCGGCCTGGAACATCGACAGGAACATCGACGGCGACATCTTCAGCGACACGATGCACACCACGCCGCCGCCGACGATACCGGCCACCGTCGCCAGGAAGGTGAGCAGGGGCAGGGCGATCAACAGGGCGAGCACGCGCGGTAGCACCAGCAGTTCGATCGGCGACAGGCCCAGCGTGCGGATGGCGTCGATTTCCTCGCGCGCCTTCATCGAGCCGATCTGCGCGGTGAACGCGCTGGCCGTGCGGCCGGCCAAAAGGATGGCCGTGAGCAGCACCCCGAATTCGCGCAGGAAGGCGAAACCGATGAGGTCGACGGTGAACACCGTGGCACCGTAGCTGGCCAGCACGGTCGAGCCGAGGAAGGCCACGACGGCACCGACCATGAAGGAGAGCAGGGTGAGGATGGGCACCGCGTCGAGGCCGGTCTGCTCGATGTGGGACACCAGCGGGGTGACGCGCCAGCGACTGGGCCGCCACGCGGTGGTGGCGAAACCCTGCAGGGTGATGCCGATGAAGCCGAGCAGCTTGGCCGTCTGTCGCCAGAACGATCCCATGGCCCGGCCGATGCGCTCGAGCATCACCACGAAGCCGGCATCGCGCGGACGCTTGATGCCCTTGCAGTAGGTGTCGATGGCGTCGCCGACGGTCTTCAGCAAGGCTCGCCGCGCCGGTGGCAGCGAGGCGTCCTGCGCCAGGGCCTGGGTGCGCTTGCTGCCCAGCAGCTCGGCGATCACGAAGGCGCCGGAGGTATCCATGGCGCCGAGGCCGTGGATGTCCACGCGCACGTCCTTGCCGAGCGAGGGGGCGAGGTCGACGGCCTTGCGATGCAGGTCGACGTAGTGCGGCAAGGTCCAGTCGCCGGACAGCGACAGCCGGGCGCCGTCCGCGTCGCGGGCCAGGGTCACCGAGCCGGGGTGGGTGGAATTTGCCATGGAGCGAACACTAGCACTCTCCCGCGACATGTTGCGCTCGCGCTTGGCCTTGCGCGCCAACGCCCGGATAATGGCGGGCCCGCTTCCGTCCCGCATTCCCATGAAGGTAAGACCATGACCGACAAGACCGAACTCAATGCCACCCACCGCGAGCTTGGCGCCCGCATGGTCGACTTCGGCGGCTGGGACATGCCGATCGCCTACGGCTCCCAGATCGAGGAGCACCATGCGGTGCGCAAGGACGCCGGCATGTTCGACGTCTCCCACATGACGGTGGTCGACCTCACCGGTGAGCACACCCGCGGCTTCCTGAAGAAGCTCGTCGCCAACAACGTCGACAAGCTCGCCAAGCCGGGCAAGGCCCTGTACACCTGCATGCTCGACGAGAACGGCGGCGTCATCGACGACCTCATCGTCTATTTCCTGCGCGAGGATTTCTTCCGCCTGGTGGTTAACGCCGCCACGCGCGCAAAGGACCTGGCCTGGATCGAAAAGCAGGCCGCGGCCTTCGGCGTCACCGTACGCGAGCGTCCGGAGTTCGGCATGATCGCCGTGCAGGGTCCGAACGCGCGCGAGAAGCTCATCGGCCTGCTGCCGTCCGAGGTGCAGGAGAAGGCACGCAAGCTCGGCAAGTTCGCCGCCATCGAGGTCGAAGGTCCCAACGGCATGCCGCTGTTCCTCGCCCGCACCGGCTACACCGGCGAAGACGGCTTCGAGGTGGTGGTGCCGAACACGCGCGTCGTCGAACTGTGGAATCTTCTTAAGGACGCGGGCGTCGCCCCCGCCGGGCTGGGCGCGCGCGACACCCTTCGCCTGGAAGCCGGCATGAACCTCTACGGCCAGGACATGGACGAAACCGTCTCGCCGTGGGAAGCCGCGCTGGCCTGGACCATCTCGCTCGACGAGGGCCGCGACTTCATCGGTCGCGCGGCGCTGGAGAAGCACAAGGCCGACGGCGTGAAGCGCGTCATGGTCGGCCTGGTGATGGACGACAAGGGCGTGCTGCGCCACGGGCAGAAGGTGCTCACCGCCCACGGCGAGGGCGAGATCCTTTCCGGCGGCTTCGCTCCGACGCTGGGCAAGTCGATCGCCTTCGCGCGCATCCCCGCCGGCGAGCCCGGCGCGGTCCGCGTCGACATCCGCGGTCGCGAGGTACCGGTGCGCGTGGTGAAGTTCCCCTTCGTCCGCGACGGCCAGCCGATGCCGGGTATCGTCGACTGAGCGACACATATATATAGAGAAGGTCACGGAGGGTGCCTGTCACGCCATCCGTAGATCGGTACAATTGGCCACCCTTCCAACGCACCCCGTCCCGAGACATCGAGGAGCACCCATGAGCAACGAAATCCCCGGCGATCTGCATTTCCTCAAGTCCCACGAGTGGGTGCGCATCAACGACGACGGCACCGCCACCGTCGGCATCTCCGATCATGCGCAGTCGGCGCTGGGCGACCTGGTCTACGTCGAATTGCCGGAAGTGGGCAGTTCGGTCGAAGCGGGCGAAGGCAAGGGCGTGGCCGTCGTCGAGTCGGTGAAGGCCGCGTCGGACATCTACTCGCCGTTGTCGGGCGAGGTCGTGGCGGTGAACGAGACGCTCGCGGATGCTCCGGAAACGATCAACTCCGATGCCTACGGTGAAGGCTGGATCTTCAAGATCAAGTACACCGACCGGGCTGAAGTCGATGAGCTTCTCACTCCCGATGCGTATGCCGAACTGATCGAAAGCGAAGACCACTGATCCCGCGCGACATGCCCGAACCGATGCCGGTCGTCCTTCGACCGGCATTTTTTTGTCCGGAATCGAGGTCGGCGGGAAATTTTTTTTGCCCGCCAGTCGAATTCCGTTCATCCCCGAAACGACCCTCGCGCGGCACCCCGGCGGCCTTGCGCGGGCTGCTTGCAAGGTACGCGTCGCGTGCATGCGACGTTTCGGATAACGCGCGAAAAACATCTTTATTTAAGGCATTTCTTTCATGCCGAAGGTGTCGAATAAATCAATCGGCGGTGTCGCGCATTAGCCTTCGGGGTGATCGCGGAGGTCGTCGAAAAGCTCGGGTGCGAGGTGTGTGGACTTGGATATCCGGCCGCAAGACCTTCAATTTAGAGCCAAAATTTATTGACAGCGGATATGTTCAGGAATAGCTTTTGCGTCAATTGACGGGGAACCCGGAAATGGAAACAGAAACTTTCATCCGACCGTATGTGGAGCATGGTTCGAAAGCGGGAGCGGTTCGCAAGATCACAGTCTCGATTCCGCTGCATGTGCTTCGACTACTTTCCGATGAACGTACTCGCCGACAGGTCAACAATTTGAGGCACGCGACGAACAGCGACCTGCTGGTCGAAGCGTTCCTCCACGCTTTTACTGGGCAACCACTGCCAACTGATGAGGAGCTGAGACGAACCATGGCCACTGCCAAGAAAGCCACTGCCAAGAAGTCGGCCGCCAAAAAGGCGACCCGCAAGTCCACCACCAAGAAGACCGCCGCTCGCAAGTCGCCGGCGAAGAAGGCCTCGACCCGCAAGGTCGCGGCGAAGAAGGCGACCCGCAAGTCGCCGGCTCGCAAGACCGCCGCCAAGAAGGCCACCCGCAAGACGGCCGGCCGCAAGGTCGCCGCCAAGAAGGCGGTGAAGAAGGCTGTCCGTAAGGCTCCGGCCCGCAAGACCGCCGCCAAGAAGGCTACCCGCAAGACCGCTACGCGCAAGGCCGCTGCTCCGCGCAAGGCCGCTGCTCGCAAGACCCGCGTCGCCAAGGCTGCCGCTCCGGCCGCCGCGAAGGTGGCTCGCGCCACCAAGGCCGCCAAGGCCAAGTAAGCGTCACCGCTACATATAAGAAAGTAAGTAAGTGCGAATTCCCTCCCCGCGGTGCCCAGCGCGGGGAGGCATTTCGAACATTGACCCCGGCCTGTCCGGGGTTATTCATTTCATGGGCCACGAAAAGGCGACCTGCGCCGCACCCGGAAAACCTCCTAGCCCCACGCACTGGATTCACACGTCCGTTACGGTTACCTTTCAGCCGTATCGCGCTGCGGTGAACGGGGGGTTCTCCGCCATGCCACATGGGGGAGCGCGCAATGCGAAGAAGGGTCGATACGCATGGTTCCACGTCACCGCCTTTCCGCGCGCCCGCCGATGCGCGGCGCGATCCAGCCCGTCACGCTCGCCGTGATCGTCATCGTGGCGGCCCTCGCGGTCGCCGCATGGTTCCTGATCATCCGGCCGTACCAGGCGGCGATGTCCACCCAGGACGCCGCGTCCGCCGTCGCATCGCGACCGGCACGCACCCGTGACGCGCCGCTGGCGAACGTCGATGCGCTGAGCGTCGACCAGCTGCTCACCGAGGCGCGCACCGCCATGAACGATCAGCGGCTCGTCGCGCCGAAGGGCAACAACGCGTTCGAGTTCTACATGAAGGTGCTGCAAAAGCAGCCGGGCAACCCGGTGGCCGCGGACGCCTTGCGCGAGACCTTCTCCTACGGTGCGGCCGCCACCGAACAGACGATCAACCAGCGCGACTTCAACGAGGCGCAGCGGGAGATCGACCTGCTGGCCAAGGCCGATCCGGAGAACTACACGCTCACGATCCTGCGCTCGAAACTGGACGCGCAGCGCAAGACCCTCGACCGCGAGCAGCAGCAGGCCATCGACGCGCAGAAGGCCCAGCAACTCGCCCAGCAGAACGCCGCGAACGCGGCCAGGCAGAGGGCCGAGGAGCAGGCCGCCGAAGCGCAGCGCCAGCAGGCGGCACGCGACCAGGCCGCACGCGTGGCCCAGCAGCAACAGGCGCCCAAGCCGGCGACGGTGGCCGCGCCGACGCGTCCGGCGGCGGCGGACGCCGAGGCCATCACCGATGCGGTGCTGGTCAACCAGGTGAAGCCGCGTTATCCGACGGCGGCGCTGCGTGCGAACCAGGAAGGCTGGGTCGACGTCGAGCTCACCGTGGGTACGGACGGCGCGGTGAGCAACGTCACCGTGACCGACGCGCAGCCTCGCCACGTGTTCGATCGTTCGGCGATCGACGCAGTGAGCAAGTGGGAGTTCAAGCCGGCCATGCGCAACGGCGAGCCGATGGCGGTGACCTTGCGTCGGCGCTTGCAGTTCAACCTGGGCAGGTAAGTCGCTCGACCGATCTCACGGCCCTGGGCCCCTGCTTTCGCAGGGGCGACGCGAGGGGTATGCAGCGAGCCGCAACTTTGGAGCCCGTCGTTGCTGCGCACACAGGAACCTAGCGCCGGGCGTAAGGTCGAGCGACGACGCGAGGGGTATGCAGCGAGCCGCAACTTTGGAGCCCGTCGTTCCTGCGCACGCAGGAACCCAGCGCCGGGCGTAAGGTCGAGCGACGACGTTCCTACGGCTTTTTCTTTTTAGTCGCCGCCTTCTTGGGCGCCGCCTTGGCTTTGGCTTTAGCCTTCCCCTTCGCCACCGCCTTCGGCGCAGGCGCCGCCGCGTGTGCCGAACCCTCCACCCCGGCCCAATCCACGTGGGGCAACCCGAGCAGGCTGTCGAAGACCATCGGCATCAGCCCGGCGGGCATCGGTCCCGTGCCGTTCCACATGCTCACCACGCCCGCGTGGTACTTGGGGAAGAAGCCGATCATCGTGCGGTAACCCGATACGGCGCCCGCGTGATAGACCAGCGTCTCGCCCGAGTAGGTGAACACGCGCCAGCCCAGCGCGTAGTGCGCGTCGGTCACGCGCGCGCGGCGCCAGGGCAGCGAACGCTCTTCCGAGGGCGTGGGCACTTCCGGGGCATGCAGCACGTCGAGCGACGGCGTGGGCAGCACGTCGGGGCGGCCGCCCATCTGCGCGATGAGCCATTGCTCCATGTCGCGCAGGCTCGCGTTGACGCCGGCGGCGGGGGCGACGCGGTAGTAGCTGTCGTTGGGTTCGTAGGGAATCCAGTTGTGCGGGCCGCCGCGATGCGGGCGCGCCCAGCTCTTGCTCGCCTCGAGCGCGTCGCGGCCGTAGCTCGCGGTGGTCATGCCCAGGGGCGTGAAGATGCGGCGCTCCACCTGGCGGAAGAAATAATCGCCGGTGGTCGCGTAGATCACGTCGCCGATCATGCTGAAGGCGACGTTCTGGTAGCCGTAGCACGCGCCCACCTTGCAGGCGAGGTCCACCTCGTCGAGCTTGCGCACGAGTTCCTCGTAGGGCGCGTCGGCCTCGAGGAGGTTGTCGTAGGTGTTGCGAGGCAGGCCCAGGCGCTGGCCGAGGATGTCGCGCACCGTGGCCTGCTGCGCGGCCTGGAGATCCTTCAGCTTGAAGTACGGGATGGTGTCGACCAGCTTGGTGTCCCAGCTGAGGAACCCGGCGCGGACCAGCACGGCGGTGACGCCGGTGGCGAAAGCCTTGGACAGCGAGGCGAGGCGGAACACCGTCTCGGGCGTGGCCGGTTCTTTCGTCTTCTCGTTGGCGTAACCGAAGGCGCGCTCGTACACGACCTTGTCGTCGACCACGATGGCGGTGACCAGGGCGGGCGCGGCGTCGCGGGCCTCCGCCTCGTCGAGCCATCGCTTGTAGTTCTCGATGGTGTCCTTCACGCGCCCGGCCGGAAGTTTCTGCGCCTGCGGGTCGACGTGCACGACCGGCGGCTTCTGCGGAACGGCGGCGAGGGCGGAGGGCGCGGCCAGGGCGAAGGCCAGTGCGCTGGCAATCAGTGAAACGGAACGGAGCGGCATGCTTATCTCGCGGGAGCCCGGCGTCGGGTCGCGCCATAGGTGTAGGGACGAGTCGATTGTCTGCCAGTTCCGGTCCGGCGACAACGCATGACGGTGTCGTCCCCTTGATGACCCTGAACGGCCGCGGCGGCGTGCTAGGCTCTGGCCGGTCTCCACCGGACATAACCGGCCACCGTGAACGCCCGTCGACATGCCGCCCTCGGCGAGGGAGCCAACCTCGCGCTTTCGACCATCGCGTTCTTCATCGTGATGACGTCGTATTACGTGATCCGCCCCGTGCGCGACCAGCTCGTGGGTGCCGCCGGGTCGTCGTCGCTGCCGATGTTCTACCTGCTGGTCTTCGTCGTGATGCTGGTGCTCATGCCAGTCTTCGGCTGGCTCGTGTCGCGTTTTCCCCGACGGCAGGTGCTGACCTGCAGCTACATCTTCTTCGCGGGCTGTCTCGTCGCCTTCATGCCGGCCTTCGCCGCGCAGGATCGCATCGGCGCGGCCACCCTCGGCACGTTCTTCTTCGTCTGGGTCAGCGTGTTCATCCTGTTCGTGACGTCGCTGTTCTGGAGCCTGATGGCCGACGTCTACCGCAGCGCGCAGGCGCGGCTGGTGTTTCCGTTCATCGCGTTCGGCGGCATGGCGGGCGCGCTGACGGGGCCCTTGATCACGGCGGCCCTGGTGGCGCGGATCGGCGTGCCGCCCTTGTTGCTCGTGTCCGCCAGCGGCCTCTTGATCGCGATGGCACTGCTGCTGGCGGTGTCCTCGAACGCGGCCGGTAACGACGCCAGCGAGGGAGCGCCGATCGGCGGCTCGATCTTCGATGGCCTCAAGGCCGTCCTCTCCCGCCCCTTCCTGCGCAACATGGCGCTGCTGATGCTGCTCAGCGACGGCGTGGCGACCGTCGCCTATGCGCTGATGGCCGACTACACCAAGGCGCACTACGTCGACACCGCCGCCCGCACCGCTTTCTACGCGCGGCTGGACCTGGCCATCAACCTGCTCGGCGCGGTGCTGCAGCTCACCCTCACGCCGCTGATCCTGCGCGGGGCGGGGGCGTTGTGGGCGATGGTGGTGCCGTCGCTGGTGAACTTCGCGCTGCTCGTCGCCCTGGCCGTTTACGGCCCCATCGACATCGCGGCCTTCGGCGGAGTGATCTCGCTTATCACGCTCGTGCAGATCGGCACGCGAGGCCTGGCCTATGGCATGACCAAGCCGGCGAGCGACGCGCTCTACACGAGGATTCCGCGTGACGACCGCTACAAGGGCAAGAACGTGGTGGAAACCACGGTCTGGCGCCTGGGCGACCTGCTGGTGACCAGCGGCATCACGGCGTTGCGCGGCCTCGGCGCCAGCGTGGCGACGCTGGGCCTGATCTGCGCCGGACTGGCGGGCATCGCGACGATCGTGGCCCGCAACGCGGCCACGTCGCCCGACCTGCTTCCCGAAGACGAGAAGCGTTAGCCCGCGATGTAGCTCTCGAGCTGGTTGATGGTCTGCTTCTGCTCGAAGATCGTCGCCTTCACCAGGTCGCCGATGGATACCATGCCGGTCACGCGGCCGCCGTCGAGCACGGGCAGGTGGCGAATGCGGCTGTCGGTGCACAGGCGCATGCACTCGTCGACGGTGGCGTCGGGCGCCACGGTGACCACGCTCACGGTCATGATGTCGGCCACGGGCGTGTCGCGCGACGAGCGGTCCTTGAGGATCACCTTGCGTGCGTAGTCGCGTTCGGAAACGATGCCGACCAGCTCGCTGCCCTTCATGACGGTGAGGGCGCCCACGTTCTTCTCGGCCATCAGCCGGATCGCTTCGATGACGGGCGCGTCGGGCGCCACGGCAAACACGCCCCTGCCCTTGATGTCCAGGAGATGCTTGACCTGCTGCATGTTCGCCTCCACGGGTTTGCGCGGCGGGGCCGCCTTCGCTCCAGTCTACGCCGGGCGACGACGGAGGGCGTGGGCGACAGGTGAAAAGTCAGCGCGACCGGCCGCGCGCCGGCGGCGGGCGGTCGAGGTAGCCGGGGCCACCGAGCTGACCCATCTGCTGGAGGATCCAGGCCGTGCGCCGCTGCACGTAGGGGCTGGGCGCGTCGACGCGGTAGCGCCGCGGATTGGGCAGCACGGCGGCCAGGCGGGCGGCCTGGGCCGGGCCGATACGGGAAGGGGGCGCGTGGAAGAAGGCATCGCTCGCCGCTCCGACGCCGTAGACGCCGTCACCCAGCTCCACGATGTTCATGTACACCTCGAGGATCCGCCGTTTCGGCCAGAACGTCTCGATGAGCACCGTGTACCAGGCTTCCAGCCCCTTGCGCACGAAGCTTCGGCCGTTCCACAGGAAGAGGTTCTTGGCCACCTGCTGGCTGATGGTGCTGGCACCGCGCAGGCGCTTGCCTTCGTCGGCGGCATCGATGGCGTCCTGGATGGCGTCCACGTCGAAGCCGTGGTGGAAGGGGAATTTCTGGTCTTCGCCGGCGACCACGGCGATGCCCACCTGCGGCGAGATGGCGCTCCACGGCACCCAGCGGTGGCGGAAGTCGAAATCCTTCTCGCCCCCCACGAAGGCTTCCACGCGACGTTCCATCATCGTCGCGCTGGTCCAGGGCGGCACGAAGCGCAGCGCGATCACCACCAGGCAGGACAGGGCCAGCCAGGAGACGGCGAGCAGCACGAGGATGCGGAGGAGGCGGCGGGGCGTCGGTCTCATGGGGGCGGGATGACGGAGGATGGCGCAGTATAGGGCCGGGCTTGTCGCCGTATCAGGATGGCCCCATCTACCGACGGATCCGTAGGAGACCCCCCGTGACTGATTCGACCCGTACCACTCCCTCGACCGACGACGTGCTGCACCGCTTCATGCTGGAGAAGGCGGGCGTGCGTGGCGTGTTCGTGCGCCTGGGCACCAGCTGGCGCGAAATCGCCTCGCGGGTCGAATACCCCGATGCCCTGCGCGAAACGCTCGGCCAGGCGGTGGCGGCCAGTGCCCTGCTCACCGGGAACATCAAGTTCGAAGGTTCGCTCTCGCTGGAGTTCAAGAGCCAGGGCGCCGTGCGGCTGCTGTTCGCCGAGTGCACCGACAAGGGGCGCTTGCGCGGGCTGGCGCGCTTCGACGCCGAGACCCTCGGCGAATCGGTGAACCTCGGTGACATGGACGACGAGGTGCTCGCCATCACCGTGGGCAATGCGGAGCGTGGCCGTTACCAGGGCGTGGTCGACCTCACCGACAAGCATTCGATCGAATCCGCCCTCGAAGGCTATTTCGAGAAGTCCGAACAGCTGCCCGCCCGCATCATGCTTGCCGCGGACGGCGAGCGTGCCGTGGGCCTGATGCTGCAGCCGGTGCCGGGTGAGGGCGGTCACGATGCCGCCGAGGACGACGCGGACGCCTGGGATCGCGTCGGTGCGCTCACGTCCACGCTGGGCACGGCCGAGATGCTCACCACCGATCCGGCCGACCTGCTCTTCAAGCTGTACCACGAGGAGACGGTGCGGCTCTACGATCCCAAGCCGCTGGCCTTCGGCTGCACGTGCTCGCGCGAGCGGGTGGAAAGCATGCTCAAGGCGCTGGGCCACGACGAGGTGAAGGCCACGCTCGACGACCGCGACGGCGAGGTCGAGGTGATCTGCGAGTTCTGCGCCACGCGCTACGTGTTCGACCGGGTGGATGCGGAGCAGCTGTTCGTCGACGGCGACGTGCCGCCGGCGAACCATACGCTTCAGTAATCCCGATTCGCCGATGCGATCGGCTCCCACCCTTTGGTAGCGAGCTTCCTACCGAAGGGTGGGAGCCGATCGTATCGGCGAAATCAATCTGGCCTCAGGCGTCGAGGGACAGCGGCGCCCCGAGCCACTTGCTCGCCGGCGCCGGTTGCGCGAACAGGAATCCCTGCCCGAACCGGCAGCCGATGCGGCGCAGCGCGCGCATCTGCGTCTCCGTTTCGATGCCTTCGGCGATCACCTGCATGCGCAGCGAGTCGGCCAGCGCCTGGATGGCGCGGACCACCGCCGTGCTGTGCGCCTCGTTGTCCTCGGCCGGAAGGTCGATGACGAACGAGCGGTCGATCTTCAGCGTTTCGATCGGGTACTGGTGCAGGTAGCTCAGCGAGGAATACCCGGTGCCAAAGTCGTCGAGCGCGATGCCGACGCCATGGGCGCGAAGGTTTTCGAGGATGCGCTTGACCTGCGCGGGGTTCTCCAGCAGCGCCCGTTCGGTCACCTCCACGCGGATGCACTTGGCCGGCACCTTGTGCTGCGCGAGCAGGTCGAGCAGGCGCTGGTCGAGGTCGGGTGAGCGGAAGTGGCTGCCGGATACGTTGATGCTGACGAAGCCCTCGTCGCGGGTGAGCGCGCGCGCCTGGCGGACCACCTGCTGGAAGATCTGCCAGTCGATGGCTTCGGAGCAGCCGGTGTCCTCGGCCACGGCGAGGAAATCGCCTGGCGGCAGGAGGCCGCGCTCCGGATGACGCCAGCGCAGCAACGCCTCGTAGCCGACCACGCGGCTGTCTTCGAGGTGCACGATGGGCTGGTAGAACGGCACGAACTCGTGGCGCGTGAGCGCGCGGCGCAGGTCGCCTTCCAGTTCGAGCAGCGACAGGGCTTCGCGGCGCAGGCGGTCATCGAACACGGCGGCGCGATGGCGGCCTTCGTCCTTGGCGCGGTACATCGCCGAGTCGGCGTCGCGGAGCAGTTCTTCCGGGCGCGTGTACTCGGGCGTCGGCAGGGCGATGCCGATCGAGGCGGAGGTGAAGATCTCCTTCGCGCCCAGCCGGAACGGCGTCTGCAGTTGCGCGATGATGCGTTCGGCGATGTGCGTGGCGGCTTGCGGATCGGTGATGCCTTCCACCAGCACGGCGAATTCGTCGCCGCCCAGGCGCGCGACCACGTCGCGCGTCTTCAGGCAGGCGCGCACGCGGCCACCCACCTGGAAGAGCAGGTCGTCGCCGACGAGATGGCCCACCGAATCGTTGATGACCTTGAAGCGATCGAGGTCGATGAACAGTACCGCGAAGAGTTCGCCCGGGTTTTCGCGGTAATGGTTCAGCGCCTGCTCGAGGCGTTGCAGCAGCAGCGTGCGGTTGGGCAGGCCGGTGAGCGAGTCGTGCAGGGTTTCGTACTTGAGCCGGCGCTCGACGCGCTCGCGTTCGGCGATCTGCTCGCGCAGGTCGCGGTTGGCCAGGGCCAGCGCGCGCGTGCGTTCGGTCACCCGGCGCTCGAGGCTGGCATACGCCTGCTTGAGCGATTCGGTGGTGTATTTGCGCTGCAGCGCGTTGGCGATGTGGTAGCTCACGAAGGTGAGCAGTTCCTGGTCGCGTGCGCTGTAGGTGTGCTCGGGCGAGTAGCTCTGCACGGCGAGCACGCCCATGGATTTTTCGTTCCAGATGAGCGGCACGCCCAGCCAGTGCAGCGATTTGGCGCCCGTGGTGGAGAGCACCTGGTCGCGATTGAGGCGGTCGATCTCGGAACGGTCGGCGAGCAGGGCCTTGCCGTTGCGCAGCACGTATTCGGTGAGGCCCCGGCCCAGCTCGCGCGGCTCGCGCACGCCGTCGAGTTCGTCGACCGAGTACGGGAAGGTGAGCTTGGACTGGTCTTCGGAAAGCAGCGCGATGTAGAAGTTGCGCGCGTAGAGCAGGCCGCCGATCACGCGATGCACGGCGGCGTAGAAATTCTCGATGCTGTCGGAGGTGTTGGCCAGTTCGGCGATGCGGAACAATGCCGCCTGCAGGCGCTCGCCACGCTGGCGCTGCAACACCTGCTGGCGCAGCACGCGATTGGCCTCGCGTAGCGCGGCGGTGCGGGTGGTGACGCGGCGTTCGAGTTCCTCGTGCGCCTGGCGGCGCTCGAGCGCGGTCTGCACGTGCTGGGCCACGTAGGTCAGCAGCTCGCGGTCGTTGGGCGTGTAGCGGGTGTCGGCACGATAGCTCTGCACCACCAGCGCACCCACCACGTCGTCGCCGCGCTTCATCGGCACGCCGAGCCAGTCGTCCGAGGGCGGGCCGATGTCCACGCGGGGCCCGGGCAGGCTCTTCTCCAGGTCGGCACTGGCGCCCATGAGCGATTTGCCGCTCTGGAGGATGTGCCAGGTAAGGGTGTTCTCGATGGCCTCGATGGGCCGGATGGACTCCGGATCGGGCGGATCGGTGTCGACCGAATCGACGAAATAGGGAAAACGCACCGTGCGGCTCTGCGCGTCGTACAGCACGATGTAGAAATTCTCGGCGTACATGAGACTGCCCACGATGCCGTGCAGGGCGGTCATCATGTCGCGCATGTTGTGCTCGGCGCCGGCCTGTTCGGCGATGGCGTAAAGCGCGCGCTGCAGGCGTTCGGCCAGAGCGAGGCGTGAGATGGCCTCGTAGAGGTTGGCGGTTTCGGCCAGTTGGCGCAGGCGGGCGCCGGCCAGGCGGCCCAGCCAGTCGAACATGTCGGCCAGGGAGGCACTTTCGTCCGTGCCGGGGGTCAATACCAGCGATCGTTCGGTACGGGGATCGACGCCGAGTTCGATGGTGGTCGGGTCGGATGCCTGTGCACCCGCCTCCCGCCACTCGACCTGGGCATCGGGGTTCAGGCAGCGGGCGAAGGCCACGCACTCGTCGCGGACGACCTCGGGGTCGGCCGCGCGCAGCAGGCGCTCTACGGCGTCGTGCAGCGGCGCGGATTCGCCTGGACCGGGCGCCTGCAAAGCCGGGCTTTGGGATGGAGCGATGGTCATCGCCTGGATGGATTCCGGTCTTGGTCGGATCAGTCTATATGTGTTGGGGGCGGTCGCGCGATGGGCGCCTCGCCCACAGTCTCAATGCCCTTGCGCCTGAACGCGCAGGCCCCCTTGACGGTCATGAACGGCAGATATCGTCCATTCTGAAGACCCCCGATGGGGTGTTAGTAAAAAGTAAAACGAGATACACTGACAACCGTCCCGTCGACGGCTCGCGGCGGGGTTCGGGGATACGGGCCGCCTTCCGATCAATGGTTTCCATGCGCCGCACCTTGCTCTCCATGCTTTTGCTGATGCCGCTCGCCGCGGCAGGGCATGGCGTGTCCGAGGGCCTGGAAGGCACCGGGGCCATCCTGTACGCCGACCCGGCGCCGGCCGAAGGGGCCGATCCGCAAAGCGCGCTGCCGATGTGGCGCACGCCGGACGGTCGCACGCTGTCGGTTCGCTACAGCGACCGTGCCGATCCCACCCAGCCGCTGGCTCCGCGTCCGTTGGGCGCCAGCCCTTATGTGTCCAGCGGCCTGCAGTACGACCTCGGTCCGCGCCTGCAGGCGCATGCCTCGGTGAGCGGCCAGGGCTGGATCAATTCCGCCGAATCCTGCGGTGCGTCCGCCACCTCGCATGGCGACCGTTGCACGTCGCCGGGGGCACCTCCGCGCATCGTCGGCAGCGAAGTCGGCGCCACCTGGCGCGGCTCCGGTTATAGCGTTGGGCTGGGCGTGGGTTCCACGCGTCCTTCGGGCAACAGTCCCGCGCTGCCTCGCGTGCTGCCGGGCATGGCGTCCACCATGTCGGGCCTGCCGTTCGGTTCGCTCTCGTCGAGCACCGAACTCAATGCGCATGGCCGCCTCGATCTCGATGGCCGCAGCGGCCTGGATCTCGGTGCCAGCATCGGTCGCATTCGCCTGTTGCCGGGCAACCTGCTGGGCGTCGGTTCGGTCGACCAGAAGGCGCTGAGCCTCGGTGTCGATCGCGGTCCGCTGTACGGCACCATCACCGGCCGCACGATGCAGCCCGAAGCCGGCGTGGCCAACGGACTGAGCACCGATCGCCGCTGGAGCGCGATCGACCTGGGCGTCACCTTCCGCCTGCCGTGGCGGGGTGAGCTGTCGGTGGGCGCGCAGAACGTCTGGTCGTCGGGTACCACGCCGAACAATCCGGCATTGCCTGAACCCGACCAGTCGCGAACGCCGTACGTGCAGTACCACCAGGATCTATGAAAAAGGCCGCGAAGATCGCGGCCTTTTCGTTACAGGATTCGCCGATGCGATCGGCTCCCACCCTTCGGTAGCCAGACCGTCGAATCCCTGCTGCTTCGGAGGCCGGTGCATCCTGGGCTGTCCGGTCACCAGGGTCTTGCTACCGAAGGGGTGGGAGCCGATCGTATCGGCGAATCGGGCGTACCTCAGTTCCCGGCCTTGCGAATCCGCACGTCGCCGCTGAACGATTCCACGTGGATGTTCGCATCGCCGCCGCCGAGGGTGGCTTTCAGTTCCTTGCCCGGGCCGTCGTCGCCGCGCGAGGGCTGGCCCCAGTCGCTGCTGATGTCGCCGCTGAAGGTCGATGCGTCCAGCCGCGCCGACGTGGACGCGGGCAGCTGCAACTTCACGTCGCCACTCATCGCGTCGACGGTGAGCTTGCTGCCGCTGCTGCCGAGTGGGCCGCCGTTGATTTCGGTATCGCCCGACACGGTGCTGAAGTTGGCTTCCTTCCACGGACCGCCACCGATCGTCATCCGGCCGGAGACCGTCTGGCCTTCGACGTGCTGGCCGATGTTCGGGGCGGTGATGTCGCCCGAGACGGTCTGCAGGTCGGCCTTGTCGGCGCGGCCGGCCAGTTCGATCGTGCCGCTCACCGTCTGCATGCTGGCCGACGGCGTGCGCACGTTGGCCCGCACGCGGCCACTCACGGATTCGATGTCGATGCGGCCGCCTTCCAGTCCGTCGATGCTGACCGGCGCGCTCACCACCTTCACCTCGAGCTCCACGCCCTTGGGTACGCGCACGTTGAGGGTGGTGGGCCCCATGCTGCTGTCGTTGCCCCAGCTGAACCACTTGCCGTTGCCGCTGCCACCCTGTACGCGGATGTCGACGTTGCGGTCGTCGCCTTCCAGTTCGAGCGGGCGCACGCCGGTGCCGAGCGTGCCCGACACCTGGATCTGGTTGCGATCCCAGGCGGTGACGGTGACCTCGCCCTTGGTGTTGTCGATGCTGATGCGCGCGTTGGGGCGGATGTCCTTCGACAGGTTGATCGGTGTGGAGGCATGGGCCTGGCCGATCGACAGGGCCAACAGCAGGGGTGCGATGTAAAGGGTCTTCATGGTGGGGTTCCTCCCTGTTGGCTGTTAGCCGGCTTGCTTGTCGAAGTTACGCAGACGGTCACGCTGGCGCTCGGTGCGCAGCATCAGCCGTTGCAGGGCGGGTGAGTCGGGGTTTTCGCGCATCGCCTGGCTGAGTTCCAGGCGCGTGGCGTCAAGTTGTACCGCCGCGCCGGTGAGACGGGGGTCGGCGGGTTTCCATGCCTTGGTGGCGGCCAGTCCGTCGTTCGGCGTGGGCGAAACCAGGTGCAGGCCGATGCCGCCGCCGAGCACGGCCACGCCCGCGATGGCGGCGGCCATCAACCAGGGCCGCGCGCGGCGGTGCCGCACGGTGGCCGTGGGGACGGTTTCACCGAGCCGGGCTTCGATGTCCGTCCACAGGTCGCGGTGGGGCGAGACCGGACGGTTGAGCGAGCGCATCTGGCGCAGGTAGTCGAGTTCGTTCATGGCGTATCTCCCAGCGTGCGGCGGAGCAGGCCGCGCGCGCGGTGCAACTGTGCTTTGGAGGAACCCACCGCCATGCCGAGCTCGGCGGCGATTTCCTCGTGTTTCCAACCTTCCACGTCGTGCAGGACGAGCACGGCGCGGGCCCGTGGGGGCAGGCCCGCGATGGCTTTTTCCAATTCGTCGCGCTCGACGGCGCGCAACGGATTATCGGTATCGGTGATGTCGGGCAGGTGTTCGTCGTCGACGATGCTCACCGGATCGGCGTTGCGGGCGCGTATGGACATCAACGCCACGTTCACGGCCAACCGGTAGACCCACGTGCCGAATGCGCTTTCGAAGCGAAAGCCGTCGAGTTTCTGCCAGGCGCGCACGAAGGCTTCCTGGGTGAGGTCTTCGGCGCGCGCATGATCGTAGGCGGCCAGGCGCAGGATGGCGCCGTAGACGCGATCCGCATGCCGCCGGTAGAGCGTTTCGAACGCCTTGCGGTCGCCCGCCGCCGCGGCCCGCACCACGTCGTCGTCGGAGGACGCGACGGGCAGCTCAGGCTGCATGAAGGAAGTGGCGGCGAGGCATAGTGCATTCATCTTGCCAGCTTGGATGCGGGCAAGGGGGAAACGGTTTAAGGGACTGCCCGGCGTTCGGCTCCGAAGGAGTTCGCCGATGCGATCGGCTCCCACCCCTTCGGTAGCAGTGTTCAGGTGAACTGCCTACCGAAGGGGTGGGAGCCGATCGCATCGGCGAAGGGTGGAACCTCAGGCCACCTGTGCCGAGCGGCGCTCCTGGGCCGCCTCGAGCGCCTTGCTCACCCGCAGCCTCTCAGCCTTCAACCGCTCGGGCATGCGCTCGCCGAACCCGTCGAGATAGGTGGCGATGGCGTTGAGCTCTTCGATCCATCCGTCCACGTCGACGCGCGTCAGTTCGTCGAGGGTGGCTGCGGACACGTCGAGGCCCTCGGCGTTCAGTTCGCCCTGCGCCGGCACCGTACCGATCGGCGTTTCATGTCCGCTGGCCATCCCCTCGACACGACGGATCATCCAGTCGAGCACGCGCATGTTCTCGCCGTAGCCCGGCCACATGAAGCGCCCGTCGATGTCCTTGCGGAACCAGTTGACGTGGAAGATGCGCGGCAGCTTCATGCCCGGTTTGTCGAACGACAGCCAGTGGGCGAAGTAGTCGGCGAAGTTGTAGCCGCAGAACGGCTTCATGGCCATCGAATCGCGGCGAAGCACACCCACCGCGCCGGTGGCGGCGGCGGTGGTCTCCGAGCCCATCGAGGCTCCCACCAGGACGCCATGTGCCCAGTCCTTCGCCTCGAAGACCAGCGGCACCAGCGACGGGCGCCGGCCGCCGAAGACGATGGCCGAGATGGGAACGCCCCGGTCGTCTTCCGACTCCGGCGCCCAGCTCGGGCACTGCGTCGCGCTGACGGTGAAGCGCGAATTGGGATGCGCGGCCGGACCGTTGGCCGGATCGTAGGGACGGCCCTGCCAGTCGGTGACCGGCTCGCCTTCGCCCAGGCCTTCCCACCAGGGGCGGTTGTCCGCGGTGACGGCCACGTTGGTGAAGATGGCATCGTGGCCCAGCGTGGCCAGCGCGCTCGGGTTGGTGGTGGCGCCGGTGCCCGGCGCCACGCCGAAATAGCCGGCCTCGGGGTTGATCGCCCACAGGCGGCCGTCGGCGCCCGGCGTCATCCAGCAGATATCGTCGCCGACCGTCCAGACTTTCCAGCCGGCTTCGCGGTAACCCTCGCTGGGAATGAGCATCGCGAGGTTCGTCTTGCCGCAGGCGGAAGGAAAGGCGGCCGCGATGTAGTGTTTCTCGCCCTTGGGGTTCTCGATGCCGACGATGAGCATGTGCTCGGCGAGCCAGCCTTCGCGACGCGCCTGGTGGCTGGCGATGCGCAGCGCGTGGCACTTCTTGCCCAGCAGCGCGTTGCCGCCGTAGCCCGAGCCGATCGACTTGATCGTGAGTTCCTCGGGGAAATGCATGATGAAACGGCGCTCCGGATCGAGGTCGCCGATCGAGTGCAGGCCCTTCACGAACGTGCCTTCGCGCTCGATGCGGGCGAGGGCGGGCGCGCCCATGCGCGTCATGATGCGCATGTTGGCGACCACGTAGGGGCTGTCGGTGATCTCCACGCCACAGCGCGACAGCGGCGAGTCGATCGGGCCCATGCAATAGGGGATGACGTACATCGTGCGGCCCCGCATCGCGCCGTCGAACAGGGCGTCGATCTTGGCGTGGGCCTCGGCCGGCGCCATCCAGTGGTTGTTCGGGCCGGCGTCATCCTTTTCCGGCGTGCAGACCAGGGTGAGGTGCTCGACGCGGGCCACGTCGGACGGATGGGAGCGGTGCAGGTAGCTGCGCGGGTGGGTGGTTTCGTTCAGCGGCACCAGGGTGCCGTCCCTGAGCATCCCGGCGACGAGCTCCGCGTACTCCGCGTCGGATCCGTCGCACCAGACGACGGTGTCCGGCCGCGTGAGCCGGGCGACGTCGTCGACCCATCGATTGAGGGCTTCCAGGGAACTGCCGTGCGCTTGCATCCGTTGTGGTCTCCAAATAAAAGCAAGACCGACAGTAGTTTGCACCGCCTGGTATTGGCAAGGCACGGCGCAGCAAAGCTGCCATGCGGGTTTCGTCAGGGGGTGAGCGTGGCGATCATGTGCTCGACGTAGGCGTCGAATTCCTCGTGGCTGATGCGCGGCAGGCCGAGCGTGAAGTTCAGCTGGAGGAAGCCGACGTAGGCCGCGTAGGTCAGCCGCGCGCGATGCAGGGCGGAGACGGGATCGAGACCGGCCTCGGCATACATGCGGGTGAGAAAATCGATGCGACGCTGGGAGACGCGGGCCATCACCGGCACCACCTGCGGGTGGTCGAGCGCCTTGAGCAGCGCGGCGTACACCCGATGGGGCTGGAGTTCGTGGGCGACGCGGCGGAACAGTTCGGGGAAGCGCTCGCGCGGGTCGGCGATGCGCTCGATCTCGGCCAGCACCTCGCGTTCGCCGTATTCTTCCCAGCGTTCGAGCGAGGCCTGGAGCAGGGCCTCGCGCGTGCGAAAATGCCAGTAGAAGCTGCCCTTGGTGACGCCGAGGCGTCGCGCGAGGGCTTCCACCGCCAGGGCGCCGACGCCTTGCTCGGCAATGAGGGCGAGGGCTCCATCCTCCCAGTCTTCGGCGGACAGGCGGACGCGTTCGGTCTTGGCACCTTGGTTCATCGGCGCATGGTAACGGAGACGGCGCCGTTTGCAATCCGTCAGCGGTATCCCATGTTGCATAAAACCTTGACTTTTAAGTGCTTGGGTGACCATACGCATCCGTATTGACGATGCTTGCCGCACCCCACATACTCTGGCGTATGGTTGCCGACCCTCTCACCGCCCGCTCCGCCGTCTCGCATGTCGCCGCCGCCGACGGGATCGCCCTCGCGCTCGAGCGCTGGCGCGGTGAGCGCTCGCCCTCGCTGCTGTTCGCCCACGGCTTCGGCCAGACCCGCCACGCCTGGAACGGCGCCGCGCGCGCGCTGGCCGCGCAGGGGTACGACGCCGTCACCTTCGATGCGCGCGGGCACGGTGGCAGCGACTGGGTGCCGCGCGGCGAATACCACATGGAACAATTCGTCGACGACCTGCTTCGCGTGGCTTCCGTGTCGACGTCGTCCGACGGCCGCCGGCCGGTGATGGTGGGCGCGTCGATGGGGGGCTTGCTCGGCCTCGTGGCCGCTGGCGAGGCCGATCCGGACCACCCGCCGTTTTCGGCACTGGTGCTGGTGGACATCACGCCGCGCTGGGAAACCAAGGGCGTCGAGCGCATCCTCGGCTTCATGCGCGCCCATCCCGACGGATTCGCCGACTACGACGCCGCCGCGTCGGCCATCGAGGCCTATCTGCCGCATCGCCGCGAGCGCAAGACCGAAGCCCAGCTCAAGCCCCTGCTGCGCCAGGGCGACGACGGTCGCCTGCACTGGCATTGGGACCCGGCCCTGCTCGACGGCGTGGTCGCGGAGAGCGAGCGCTACCAGCCCCAGCTGTTCCAGGCCGCCGCGCGCGTGAAGGTGCCGGTGCTGCTGCTGTCCGGCGCGCGCAGCGACGTGGTATCCAGTCACACCGTGGACGAATTCCTGCGGCTCGTGCCGCATGCGCGCCACGTATCGCTGGCCGACGCCACCCACATGGTGGCCGGCGATGCCAACGACGCGTTCACCAACGAAGTGGCGTCCTTCGCCGAAACCCTTTCCCGGTCATAAACCCAAGCACCAACGTACGAGGTGATACCCATGTCTGCGATCCTGGTTGTGCTGGCGGCGCTGATCGCCTCCGGTGCATGTGCCTACCACCGCACGTCCCTGAAGACGTGGGCCATCGCCACGGCGGTGACGACGCTCGTCGTCGGCATCCTCGCGGGCGCGACCGTCACCACGGTCATCGTGCTGCTGATCCTGGCGGCCGTCGCCGTGCCGCTGCTGATGATCGACTTCCGTCGCAAGACCATCAGCGCGCCGCTGCTGTCGATGTTCGCGAAGGTCACGCCGAAGCTCTCCGACACCGAGCAGACGGCGCTGGAGGCCGGCACCGTCGGCTTCGAGGGTGAACTGTTCTCGGGCAAGCCCGACTGGTCGCAGCTGCTGCGCCAGCCGAAGCCGGAACTCTCCGTCGAAGAGCAGGCCTTCCTCGACGGTCCCGTCGAAGAACTGTGCGGCATGATCGACGACTGGAAGATCACCCACGAACTGGCCGACCTGCCGCCCGAGGTCTGGGAGTTCATCAAGAAGAACAAGTTCTTCGGCATGATCATCCCCAAGGCCTACGGCGGTCTCGGGTTCTCGGCGCTGGCGCATTCGGCCGTGCTGCAGAAGCTCTCCAGCATGTCGCAGACGCTGGCCTCCACCGTGGCCGTGCCCAACTCGCTCGGCCCGGGCGAGCTGTTGATGCATTACGGCAGCGACGAGCAGAAGAACCACTACCTGCCGCGCCTGGCCGACGGCCGTGAGATTCCCTGCTTCGCGCTCACCGGTCCGTACGCCGGTTCCGACGCCACGTCGATTCCCGACTTCGGCATCGTGGGCAAGGGCATGTGGAACGGCGAAGAGGTGGTCGGCGTTCGCCTCACCTTCGACAAGCGCTACATCACCCTGGCGCCGGTCGCCACCATCGTCGGCCTCGCCTTCCGCATGTACGACCCCGAGAAGCTGCTCGGCGAGAAGGAAGACCTGGGCATCACTCTGGCGCTGCTCCCGCGCGAAACCCCGGGGATGCAGATCGGTCGCCGTCATTTCCCGCTCAACACGCCGTTCCAGAACGGTCCGATCCACGCCAAGGACATGTTCGTGCCGTTGTCGGTGCTGATCGGCGGTCCGCACATGGCCGGGCAGGGCTGGCGCATGCTGGTCGAATGCCTGTCGGTGGGCCGCGCCATCTCGCTGCCGTCGAACGCCACCGGCGCCTCGCGCATGGCGGTGGCCGCCACCGGCGCCTACGCGCGCATGCGCAAGCAGTTCGGCCTCGCCATCGGCCGTTTCGAAGGCGTGGAAGAAGCCCTGGCCCGCATCGGTGGCCTCACCTACGCCACGCAGGCACTGTCGCGCGCCACGGCGGCGGCGGTCGATCGCGGCGAGAAGCCGGCGGTGCCGTCGGCCATCGCGAAGTATCACGCCACCGAGTGGTGCCGCCAGATCGCGTCCGACGCGATGGACGTGCACGGCGGCAAGGGCGTGATCCTCGGCCCGAAGAACTACATGGGCCGCGGCTGGCAGAGCGTGCCGATCGCCATCACGGTGGAAGGCGCGAACATCATGACGCGCAGCCTGATGATCTTCGGCCAGGGTGCCATCCGCTGCCATCCCTACGTGCTGAAGGAAATGCAGGCGCTCAACATCGCCGATTACCGCGAGCGCCTGAAGACCTTCGACAAGGTGCTGTTCGCCCACATCGGCTTCGGCTTCTCCAACGCGGTGCGCAGCTTCGTGCTGGGCGTCACCGCCGCGAAGATCGGCGAGGGTGCCGGCGATGCGTACACGCGCCGTTACTACCGCAAGCTCAACCGCTACTCGGCGGCGCTGGCGCTGTGCGCCGACGTGGCCATGGGCGTGCTGGGCGGCAAGCTGAAGTTCAAGGAAAAGCTGTCGGCCCGCCTGGGTGACGTGCTTTCGTACCTCTACATCGCCAGCGCGATGCTGAAGCGTTACGAAGACACCGGCCGTCCGGAAGCCGACCGTCCGCTGCTGGCCTGGGCGTTCCACGAGTGCATGTGGCGCATCCAGAACGCGCTCGACGGCGTCATCCGCAACTTCCCGGTGCGTCCGGTGGCCTGGCTGCTGCGCTTCCTGGTGTTCCCGTTCGGCCGCCGCGAAGTGCCGCCGTCGGATCGCCTGGGCCGTCGCGTGGCCGCGCTCATCACTGCGCCGAGCGAAGCTCGCGATCGCCTCATCACGTGGACTTACATGAGCCCCACGGCGAACAACACGGTCGGCCGCATGAACGCGATCCTGCCCGACGTGATCGCCGCCGAGCCGGTGGAGCGCAAGTTCGTCAAGGCGCTCAAGAGCGGCCAGTTGCATGCGCACACGTACAACGAACAGCTCGTCGAGGCGGAGAAGTTGGGCGCCATCACGGCCGCGGAGCGCGACCTGCTCCAGCGCGTGCGCGATGGCGTGGCCGAGTTCATTTCGGTCGACGACTTCGACAGCGACGAGCTGCGTGCGAACGTGGTGAGCAAGGCGGAGAAAATGGAGGCGTCGCGAGCGGCGTAAGCCCCTTGCGTCACTCCTCGAAAAAGGCCGCGGATCACCGCGGCCTTTTTTTATGCCTCACGTCATTCCTGCGCACGCAGGAATCCAGCGCCTCGGTAGCCGGTATCGCGTCGCCCTGGCATCGGTTCATTCGCTACCGCGAATGCGTGTATCCACGCGCCGTTGGCGCGAAGAGCGATGCGGACCGAGGCAATCGCCCCGGCCGCGCGCCCTGTCGGCCGCACGTCGCCCGTCCCCTTCGGGGCACGGACCTCTACGCGGGGTTCTTCGACTCGACATCCTGTCTCGGCGAAGAACGACGGTCATCCTGACCGTCGCCCCTGCGGGGTCTCTTCCGCTCCGAGGTCCTCGGGCGCCTAACGCGGCCGACAGGGCGCGCGGCCGGGGCTCTT
>NZ_JAEUYM010000007.1:0-132163 GCF_040900725.1 Luteibacter sp. CQ10
ACACCGCACCGCCGAAAGAGCCCCGGCCGCGCGCCCTGTCGGCCGCGTTAGGCGCCCGAGGACCTCGGAGCGGAAGATACCCCGCAGGGGCGACGGTCAGGATGACCGGCGTTCTTCGCCGAGACAGGATGTCGAGTCGAAGAATCCCGCGTAGAGGTCCGTGCCCCAAAGGGGACGGGCGACGTGCGGCCGACAGGGCGCGCGGTCGGGGCGAGTGCCTCGGTCCGCACCGCTCTTCGCGCCGAAGGCGCGTGGGTACACGCATTCGCGGTAGCGAATGAACCGATGCCAGGGCGACGCGATAACCGATAACCGAGGCGCTGGATTCCTGCGTGCGCAGGAATGACGGTGAGGATTAGCCATCTTTCCATCTGGATGGAAAGATATATACTTTGTCCAACCACGCCGAGATGACCGCATGCCCGCCATCAGCTTCGAGTTCTTCCCGCCCAAGACCGACGAACAGCGCGACCAGCTCGACAAGGCCGCCGAGCGGCTCAAGGCCCATGCGCCGGACTACGTCTCGGTCACCTTCGGCGCGGGCGGCTCCACGCTGAGCTACACGGGCGAGACGGTGAAGCGGCTGCGCAACGAGCACGGGCTGTCGGTGGCGCCCCATCTCTCCTGCATGGGCGGCACCAAGGCCGAGATCCGGGCCCTGCTCGACGAATACCGCGAGCGCGGCTGCCGCCGCATCGTGGCGCTGCGCGGCGACCTGCCCTCGGGCATGGCCACGCCGGGCGACTTCCGCTACGCGGCGGAGCTGGTGGCCTACATCCGCGAGCACAGCGGCGACCACTTCCACATCGAAGTGGCCGCCTACCCGGAAACCCATCCCCAGGCGGAGAACGCGCTCGCCGACCTGCGCCACTTCAAGGCCAAGTGCGACGCGGGCGCCAACGGCGCCATCACCCAGTACTTCTTCAATCCCGACGCCTATTTCCGCTTCGTCGACGACGTGACCAGGCTCGGCGTGGACCTGCCGATCGTGCCGGGCATCATGCCGATCGCCAACTTCAGCCAGTTGCGCCGCTTCTCCGACCAGTGCGGCGCCGAAATCCCCCGCTGGATCGTCAAGCGCATGCAGGCCCACGGCGACGACGCGGCCTCCATCCGCGAACTCGGCGCCGACGTGGTGGCCGAGCTTTGCCGCCGCCTGCTCGACGGCGGCGCCCCCGGCCTGCACTTCTATACGATCAACCGCGCCCGGGCGACGATCTCGGTGCTGGAGCGCCTCGCCTCCTGACTGTGCGCGCCATCACCTCGCGAACGCGGATTTACCCGGATGATGGCGCTTCGCTCCCTTAGCTTCCGTGCCACCGCTTGAAACGCGCCATTCTCTTCCTCCTGCTTCTCGCGCCGCTCCCCGCCCTGGCCCAGAACGTCATCCACCGATGTGTCGGCACGGACGGCAGCCCGGTCTACAGCGACCAGCCCTGCTCGGCCGTCGGAGCCACCTCCATCGCGCCGCCGCCGACGTCGACCACGGCGGCACCCGGTGCGCCCACCACCGGCATGCTCTGCGCCAAAGACCTCGGCGAGCTGCGTGAGGGCCTGGCGCGCGCCTTCGCCACGCACGACGCCAACCGCGTGGGCGCGCTCGTGCTGTGGAGCGGCTACGGCAGCAACGGCGCCGTGGACAGCATCCAGCGCCTCGGCGCCCTGGTGAAGCAGCCCCTGCTTTCGCTGCAAGGCGACGAAAGCGCGGGCCTCGAGGTGGTCACCGGCCGCACCGGCCAGACGCAACAGGCCCATTTCGGTGTCACCCGCGAATCGGGCTGCCTCTGGCTGCGGCCTCCGGCCTGACCGCCCGCCGCCTCCATCCGGCCCCGTTCTGACGCGTCGCGCCATGTGACGGGTCGGGGCAACCGTTATCATGGGCGGTCTTTTGTGGAGCCCTCCCCCATGTCGCAGAACTACCCCGAATGGATCTGGCAGAACGGCCAGATCAAGCACTGGCGCGATGCCACCGTCCACGTGATGGCGCACGCCCTGCATTACGGCTCCTCGGTCTTCGAGGGCATCCGCAGCTATGAGACGCCTGACGGCGCGGCGATCTTCCGCCTCACCGACCACCTCAAGCGCCTGTACCTGTCGGCGAAGATCTACGACATGGACATCGGCTACTCCATCGACGAGCTGGCCGAGGCCTGCCGTGAGGTGGTGAAGAAGAACGGCCTAAAGGCCGCCTACCTGCGCCCGGTGTCGTTCCGCGACCTCGGCGGTTTCGGCCTCTCGGCCGAGTGCCCCATCAGCACGGCCGTGGCCGCGTGGCACATGGGCCCCTATCTCGGCCCCGAGGCGCTGGAAAACGGCATCGACGCCTGCGTGTCGAGCTGGCAGCGTTTCGCCCCCAACACCATCCCGGCCGGCGCCAAGGCCGGCGGCAATTATCTCTCGGGCCAGCTCATCGCCCGCGAGGCGCGCCGCCTCGGCTTCGGCGAAGGCATCGCGCTGGCTTCCACGGGCCTGTTGAGCGAAGGCGCGGGCGAGAACCTGTTCCTCGTGTTCGACGGCGCCCTGCACACCACGCCGGCCAGTGCCTCGATCCTCACCGGCATCACGCGCCACACGCTCATCACGCTGGCCCGCGAAGAAGGCATCGAAGTGATCGAGCGCGACCTGCCGCGCGAATACCTCTACCTCGCCGACGAAATCCTCATGTGCGGCACGGCTGCCGAGGTCACCCCGATCCGCTCGGTGGACGGCAAGACCATCGGCACCGGCAAGGCGGGTCCGGTGACGCGTCGTCTGCAGGAGCTGTTCTTCGGGTTGTTCACCGGCAAGACGGTGGATCGCTGGGGCTGGCTCGAGCCGGTCTGAGCACGCCCTTCGCCGACACGGTCGGCTCCCACCCCTTCGGTAGCCGCGTAGCTACCGAAGGGGTGGGAGCGGATCGTATCCGCGAACCTACGAAGCGATACCCTTACTGGCAGAACCCGTTCGGATAGCTCGACGAACGGTACGCGTACAGCCAGCTCGTCTTGCCGCCGTCGTTGGCCAGGTTCCAGCCGTTGCCGATGGAACCCAGGGCCTGGTTGAGCACCTGCGAGCGTTGCAGCACCGGCGTGGTGAAGTACTTGTCGTCGTCGGCTTCGACACGGAACGACAGCTCGGCGAGCGCCGGCGTGGTGGCGCCGTCGACGTACCACAGGGTGAGCGTGAACTCCGCCACCGACTGGCCGATATCGGACTCGGGACCGTCGTATTCCTGCTGCGTCACGGTGACGCCCGCCACCTTCGACAGCGAGGCGCTGGAGATATCCGACAGCGTCGACGCGCCGGGGAACTGCTTGATGAGGTCGGCCACGGTGGCCGGCGTGGTCGTCGCGTCCTGGCTGGTCGAATGCGCCAGCACGAGGTTGCCCGGGGTCACGTCGGTTTCGAGCTTGGTTTTCTGGTTCTTGCCCGCGCCGGTGACGTCAGTCCAGTACGAGAGCTCTTCGTCGGGATGGCGGAACTTGAACTGGATGTCGTTGTGGTCGCCGGCGCGCGTGCGCACCGAATAGCCGCGTGCCATCAGCTGGCAAGTGTGCGGCGTGTCGATATAGGTGAGCGTGTCGCGATCGCCCGCGCTGAAGTTGCCGGTCAGCGTCTTGTCGAACTTCAGCGCCGTGAGCCGCGTACCGAGGTCGTGCAGCAGCGTGGCGGCGGCCGACGAGGGGTTGCTCGCGAAGCGCGAGGGATCGAGCAGGGCCTTGTATTCCTTGCTGTCGACATAGGCCGGCGAGTTGGCCTGGGCGGTCGCGGCGCCGAGCAGCAGCGACGCGGTGAGCAGCGAAAGCAACGTACGTTTCATCATGCGCTTGGCACCTTCAGTGGTTGGGAGCGGTGGTGGAACGGAATCCCGGCAGGGTGAGCCGGTAGACGAGTACGCGGTTGTCGTTGTCGATCGGTGAATCGCAGCGCTGTCCATCCATGACGCAATGCTTTGCGATGAAGTCGTTGTCGTTGCCGACCAGCAGGAAGACGTCGTCCGGGTGCGCGGCGTCGAGGGCGGGCACGAGGTCCATCGCCTCCCATTTCTCGGAAATCTGCGCCCTGCCCTCGCCCACCGTCAGGCCGAGTCCCGCGCGGGCCAGATCGTCGGGGTCGAGCAGGTTGACGAAGGGCTTCGACGATGCGGCATGGATGTCGTCCCGCAGGTGCTTTCCCTCGAGCACGGAACGGGTATCGGTCTCGTAAGGCGTGCCGGCCAGGTTGGTGGCGCCGTCGATGTCCACCAGCATCACCTGCTTGAATACGATGGGCTTGCCACCTTCCGCACCCCAGCCGGCGCCGTCGCGCGCCAGCATGAGGAAACGATGGTCGTCGAGTACGCGGATTTCGCTCTGGGCGGCTGTCTTGTCCGGTGTGCCGCCATCGCCGCTCGCGGTGTAGGAAGGCAGCTCGACCACGTAATGGCCGATCGGCGTCGAGGGCGTGTCGTCGTGGCTCACGTCGTAGACGAGCACGCGGGTCAGCGTGCGGCCCGACGCGTCGCCGGGCAGGCTGTCCTGCACGAGCGCGCTCTGCAACGCCACGAAGAGGCGCGTGCCGTCGGGCGAGAGGGCCATGCCTTCCACGCCCTGGTTGTTGCGGCGGCCGGTGGCGGGTGGTTTCAGGGAGGTGAAGTCGGGCTTGCCGTCCTTGTCGAGCGGACGGATGGCTTTCGGCGGCACGATGATGCCGGTGAGTTTGCCGGAGCGATCGAAGCGGTAGACGTTGGCGGCGTATTCGTCGCCGACGTAGAAACCGCCATCGCGGGTGAACTGGAGGGATTCGGCGTCGAGGGAAATCTTGCCGGCACCGATGCCCTTGGCCGGGGCCGGAAGAACGATGCCGTGTTCGGTGAGGATGCCCTTGGCGGGTTCGGCGCCGGTGAAGGCCTTGCCGTTGAAGTCTTTGAGTGTTTTTCCGCCGTACGGCATGATCGTCACCGTCCCGACGCTGCGTGCCGGGTTCGCCGATACGATCGGCTCCCACCCCTTCGGTAGCGACGCCTTCGCGTCCCTGGCAGCCTTGCTACCGGAGGGGTGGGAGCCGACCGCGTCGGCGAATCCCGATCGCGGAAGCGCCACGGTGATACGAAAGCGATGCATCCGTCCGCGATAGTCGTAGAAAAGACCATGCTCCGGATCGTTTCGCCCACGATCGGGCAACGTCCACAACACACCCGTATACGTATCGCCCTCTCGCCTCCACGTCCCCGGCTCGATCTGCAACGACGAGAACGAGCCCAACGTGTCGCCCAGGAAGTCCACCGTCCCCGCCGGCAGCGAGCCGGCGGCCACAAGGCCTTGGTCGACGTAGGTCACGCCACCGTCCTCGATGCTCCGCGGCAACGGCGCGGTGGCGATGTCCGGCTTGCGCACCTCGAGGGACTCCGCCGCGACGCTTCCGATCAGGCACGTGGCGATCAGTCCCACGAGGTGCACGCGCATCAGAAGCGCACGTCCAGGTTCGCGAAGTACTGGCGCGGCGCCGACGCATGGAATGCATAGGCCGTGCCCTTCGGATCGCTAGGGACGAACGCGCTGGAGTCGAAGTTGCTGGCGTAGCGCTTGTCGCCGAGGTTGGTCACGTTGAACGTGAGGCGGACGTCCTTCGCCACCGAGAATGCGCCGAAGTCGTAACCCGCCGAGAGATCCCACGTCGTGAAGCCGCCGAACCCCTGGTCGTTGGTGTAGGTGTAGAAACGCTTGCCGGTGTACTTGCCGCGCAGCGAAGCGAACCATGCGCCCTGGGTCCAGTCGATCTGCGTCGAGAAGAGCTTCGTCGGCGTATCGGTCTGGATCTTGCCCTTGGTGTGCTGCACCACGCCGGCCTGCACGTAGTCGCTGGCGTAGGTGGAGCGGTTGTACGAAGCCGAGTTGTACCAGCGGATGCTCTCGATCGGCGTCCACACGAAGGTGAGCTCCACGCCGTGGCTATTGACACCGCCCACGTTGTAGAAGCGATTGCCGCAGGTCGGGCCCACGGGCTGGCGCGAATCGCAAGGGTTGTACTGGAGCAGTCGATTGTCGAAGCGCACGTTATAGACGGCCGCCGACGCGGCGATGTCGCCGGTCTCGATACGGTAACCGGCTTCGAGGCTGCGCGACTTCTCCGGTTTGAGCGAGGCCTGCGAATCCCAGATCGCCTGGCTGACGGCCTGAGGTCCGAGCTTGAAGCCACCCTGAAACATGGCGATGTTCTTGGCGAAGCTGGTGAACACTTCCTGCGCGTCGTCGATCCGGTAGCGCACGCCGAACTGCGGCAGCAGCGCCTTGCTGGCGCTGAGCTTGCCGCTGGCGAACTGGTTGTTCGAGTTGGCGGGAATCGGCTTCACGGCATCGCCGGGCAGCGCCTGGGCCTGCGACGTGACGTGCGGGCTCTTCACGCCCACGTCCACGGTGAGGCGATCGTCGAGGAAACGAATCGTGTCCTGCACATAGGCCTGGCGCGTGTTCCATACCGTGCGCTGGTCGAACACACCGAGGTCCGGCTGCGTGTCGATGGGACCGCTGAGGTCGCGCGGGCCGGTCACGTAGCTGCTGTACCGCGAGGCGCTGGAGATGTTGTGCTCGTACCAGAGGCCGCCTTCGATATGCTGGTTGTCGATGTCCCAACCGGCCGACAACAGCGCACCCGTGCGGTTGATGGTGTAGAGCGTGTTGCGGAAGATGAGCGGCAGTTGCTGCGGCGTGCCCGGGTACGAGTACGTACCGCTGTTCCAGTTGTGGCCCTCGCCCGCGTCTTCGTGATGGTAGACCTGCGCGTGGATCGTCACGGTGTCACTGGGAAAGAAATCGCCGGCGAGGTAGTACAGATCGTCGCTACGCAGGATCTGCCCCGCGGTGAACGCGCCATCGGCGTCCTGGTCGGGACCGCTCTTGTCGCAGAGCTTCGCGTTGAAGGTGCCCGTATTGCAGTAGGCGCGCGACAGCGCCTTGTTCCAATCCGGCGCGTAACCGCCCCAGTCCCAGCCCAGGCCGCGACGGAGCTCGTCCTTCGACAGGTAGAAATAGTCGGCCTGCGAGGTGCGCGAGGTATCGGCGAACGCGGTGATGCGCGCCCAGTCGGCATCCCAGACGGCCTTGCCGTTGAACTGCTTCGTGGTCGACTTGCCATAGGCCTGCTGGTCGTTGAACAGGCCCGACGTGGTGCGCGCGCCCGAGAGGTACATCGAGAAGCCGTTGTACGTACCGGTGTCGAAGCGGGCATAGGTGCGGCGGTTGTCGTCGCTGCCCACGGTCTGCGTTACCCGCCCGCCCATCGTCTTCAACGGATCGTTGGACGTGTAGGCGACGGTGCCGCCGAGGTTGCTCGTGGACGGCGTGCCGAGGTTGCCGATGCCCTCGGAGAGCTCGGCGCCGCCGAAGTTCTCGGAGATCAGGGCGCGGTTGATCGAGAGGCCGTTGTAGTTGTTGTAGGCGCTGTCGCCGAGCGGCATGCCGTCCAGCGTGTAACCCAGGCGCGTGCCGCTGAAGCCGCGAAGGCTCAGCGTCATCGACTGCTCGTTGGTGCCCAGGGCATCCACGGACTGCGCGTTCACGCCCGGCAGCAGGTTGAGCACCTTCTGCAGGCTGGTACCCGGCGGGAGCACCTTCTGGTCGGTGGTGCGCAGGCGCTGCACCTGGCGGGTCTCGCCGGTGCCGATCACCGAGACGGCATCGAGATCCTGGGCCTTGTCGCGCTTGGCGGCGGCGGTATCGGCGGGATGGGTGTCGGTATCGGTCGCGTGGGCGGACGGCGCGAGGGCCATGCCGAGGGCGATGGCCAGAACGGTGGGCTTGAACACGGAAAGGCGTCCTTACGTTCATGAACGCATGGCGGCGGGCCTCCCCTGAGTCCACCCATCACGCGTTCCGGAAACGCCGCATGGTCGGCCGTCCAAATGAAAGCTTCATGACAGTGGAGATGACAGGCGCGTGGACGTACCCACGCATCGCGATGACATGCATGCCGTCGCGACCTGGTTTCGCCGATACGATCGGCTCCCACCCCCTTCGGCCGAAAGCCGGCTACCGAAGGGGTGGGAGCCGAACGTATCGGCGAATGGCCTAGCGGAAATCGATGGTGGAAATGGCGCCGGCCATCTCCGGACGCGGCCGCAGCGACACGTCCCAGTCGTACAGCTCGCACAGGCGCCGCACGATGGCCAGGCCCAGGCCCGCGCCGCCGCCCGTGGCGCTTTCGCCACGGATGCCGCGCTGGAACAGCTTCTCGGCATCTTCCGGCTTGATGCCGGGGCCGGTGTCGAGCACGTCCACGCGGCCATCGAGCACGCGTACCGTGACCTTGCCTTCCATCGTGTACTTGATGGCGTTGCCGATGAGGTTGGTGAGCGCCACGGAAAGCACCGAAGCAGGGGCATTGACCGTGACGGTGCCATCGGAGATCAGTTCGATCTCGATCGGTTTGCCGCCCATCTGCGGACGCTGGCTCTCGATGACGTCGGACGCGACCTTGGCCACGTCGGTGGTTTCGCCACGCGTGGGGCCGCGACGCTCCGCGCGCGACAGCAGCAGCAAGGCCTCGATCAGTTCCGTGGCCTGGCGCGACGCCCGCTCGATGCGCTTCAGGCGCTCGCGCAGCTTGTCGGTGAGGTCGGGCGAGCCTTGCAACAGCTCCGTGGTGCTGGCGATCACCGCCAGCGGCGTGCGCAGCTCGTGGCTCACGTCGGAATTGAACTCGCGGTCGCGCTCCACCACCGAGGTGAGCCGCATGGCGTATTCGTCGAGCGCCACCGCCAGCTCGCCCACCTCGTCGTCGGCGAAGTGCGGGGCCAGCGGTTCGGCCTTGCCCATGCGGCGGAAGTCGCGCAGGCGCCGGGCGAGATCGGTCACCGGACGCAGCACCCGCGAGGACAGCCACACGCCGAGCACGATGGAAAACAGACCGAAAAGGAACACCGCCGCGATGACGCTGGTGAGCAACTGCCGCTTGCCCAGTTCGTCGCGCGACACGTCGAACTGCAGGAAGCTGATGATGCCGCCCTCGTGCCGCACCGCCACCTTGTAATGGCGGCTTTTGCCCTCGCGGTCGGTCTCGTAGATGTCGTGCACGCCCGAGTCGAGGGGCTGCCACGCCAGCGGCGCCCGGTAGAGCGTGCGGTCGCTGAAGGTGGCCGCCTTCAGGATGTCGAACTGCGGCGCCTCCTGCGGATGCGTGCGCACCTTTTCGTTGAGAGCGTCGACTTCGTCCTGGAGGGCGGAGTTGATCAGCTGCTCTTCGACCCGCGAGCGGATGTTGATGGCCGCATAGGCGAAAAGCGCGCTCAGCCCGATGCCGAACAGCGTGAAGGTGACGACGAGGCGGAAACGGAGCTTACGTCGGGACCGCATCCGGGTCGACCATGCGGTATCCGATACCGTGACGCGTATGGATCAGGGGTTTGTCGAAGGGCTTGTCGATGGCGGCGCGCAGGCCATGGATATGCACGCGCAGCGAATCGGAGTCGGGCAGCTCTTCGCCCCACACGCGCTGTTCGAGGTCTTGCCGGGTGACGACCGACGGGCTCGCCTCCATGAGCGCCTGAAGCAGCTTCAGGCCGATGGGGTTGAGCTGGATGCTCTTGCCCTCGCGGGTGACCGTGAGGGTGTCGAGGTTGTACGTGAGGCCGCCGACCTTGAGCACGCGGCTCTGCGGGCCCTTGCCGCGACGGGCCAGCACTTCCAGGCGCGCGGCGAGTTCCTGCAGCGCGAAGGGCTTGGTCATGTAGTCGTCGGCGCCGGACTCGAAGCCGGTGAGCTTGTGGTCGAGCGAGTCGCGCGCGGTGAGCATGAGCACCGGGGTCTGCTTGTGGGCCTCGTGGCGGAGTTTCTTCGCCACGTCGAGGCCGTCCATGCCCGGCAGGGTGAGGTCGAGCACGATCACGTCGAAATCGTGGACCACGGCCAGGTGCAGGCCCGTGACCCCGTCGCCGGCGAAATCGACCACGTGACCGCGATCCTCGAGGTAATCCCCGATGTTGGTCGCGATGTCGCTGTTGTCTTCGATGACCAGAACGCGCATTCGGCACTCCGTTGAGCGGTCGCTTATGAGTCTTAACAAGTATCGCGACCCGAAGCTTAACGGGGAACGCGTGAGCCGGACAGGGAGCAAAAGAAAGGCCCGGGCGGGATGACCGCCCGGGCCGAAAGAACTACTGCCCCGATACCGTCACCCCGCTGAGCGGAATCACAGTGGGTCCTTTATAGGGGACCGGCGTTTAAATCGCCGTTAATCCCTTGGGAGACTTGGCCTTGCGGGCCTTGGGCGTAACCGGGCGTTCAGCCAGGCGGCGCTCGCAGTGGGCGATGATGGCTCCCGCCACGTCCACGCCGGTGCTCGCTTCGATGCCTTCCAGCCCCGGGGAGGCGTTCACCTCAAGCAGCAGCGGACCGCGACCGGAGCGCAGCAGGTCGACGCCCGCCACTTCCAGGCCCAGGGCCGAGGCCGCCTCGATGGCCACGCGACGCTCGTCGGCCGACAGCTCCACCGCCTCGGCCGTGCCGCCCCGGTGCAGGTTGGCGCGGAACTCGCCGGGAGCCGAGGATCGCTGCATGGAAGCCACCACCTCGCCGCCCACCACGAAGCAGCGCAGGTCGCTGCCGTTGGCCTCGCGGATGAATTCCTGAACGAGGAAGTTGGCATAGAGGCCGCGGAAAGCCTCGATCACGCTCTTGGAGGCCGAGCGCTTCTCGGCCAGCACCACGCCGGCGCCCTGGGTGCCTTCGTTGAGCTTGATGATGTGCGGCGGCTCGCCGAGCATGGCGAGCAGGTCGGTGGTGTCGTCCGGGTTGTCGCCGAAGGCGGTCAGCGGCATGTCGATACCGCGAGCGGCGAGCAGTTGCAGGCAACGCAACTTGTCGCGGGCACGCAGCACCGCGTCGGAGGGATTCGGCGTGTAGACGCCCATCAGCTCGAGCTGGCGCAGCACGGCGGTGCCGTAGAAGGTGCTCGAGGCGCCGATGCGCGGGATCACGCAATCCACCGGCCCCAGCGGCTTGCCCTTGAAATGGATGGCGAACGACTGCGGCGCGATGCTCATGTAGCAACGCAGCGGATCGAGCACGCGCACGGTGTGCTTGCGCCGGCGCGCCGCCTCCACCAGCCGCTGCGTGGAGTACAGCCTTGCGTTGCGCGACAGGATGGCGATTTTCATGTGGATTCCCGAGAGGCGCGTCGTGGCGTCTGCGAGTAGGAAAGCGAGGGATCGACCTGGAAACGCCCATGGAGCGCCGTCCGGCCGAGCAGAAGGGGGAAGAGCATGTGGCGGCGATCGGTCAGGTTCACCTCGGCGACGAAACGCTGGCCGGCCAGTTCGATGTCGGCCTGGATGAACCATCGCTCGGTGCTGTGACCGCCCGAATCGGTCACCGTTCGCCGACCGGTGGCCCGGGCCTCGCACGGCTCGGAGACGCCGCCCCTGCGCGTGGTGCGCACCTGGAAGCGAAGCCACGTGCCGTCGTCGCGCTCGTCCGCCTCCAGCCACTCGACGTGCAGCGACGACGAGCGCGCGCCCGTGTCGAGCTTGGCCTTGAGGACGGGGATGCCGAGCGACGGCAGAGCGAGCCGTTCGCGCCAGCCGAGGGTGATGACGTCAGTCATGGGGTCTGGAGCGAGCGGGTGGGGAAAGACGGCGCAAGGATGCCCAAGCCCGGGACCCGACGCAACCGCGCCGCGAGGGGCCCCGGCCCACCGCCGTCACACCGGTGAAACGCCGGTGAATTAGCGGTCGTAAACCGGTCGGCGGCTCACCAGCATGTAACAACCCGAAGCGACGCCCACGAGCGATACCAGCCCGACGTAATGCGCCGGGCCCAGGCTCCCCTGCCCCTTGGCGAGCAGGCCCACCACGACGGGCGTGGCCGCACCGCAGATCGCGTAGGCCACGTTGTACGACAGCGAAATGCCGGAGAAACGGATGGCCGGCGGGAAGGTGGTGACCAGCACGGCTGGCACCACGCCGGCCACGCCCGAGAAGAACCCGGCCAGCGCGTAGAGGACGAACAGGTGCCCGCCGCCGTCGCGAAGGTCGAGGTACAGCGCGTACGTCGACGCGGCCAGGCCGATGGAACCGACCAGCATGGCCTTGGCCCGTCCCACCGCATCCACCAGCAAGCCGCCGCCGAAGCAGCCGAAGCACAGCGCCAGCGCGGCGATGCTGCCGGCGGTGAAGGCGCGCGACTGCTCCACGTGGAAGGTCGTCTGCATCAGGGTCGGCGTCATGAGGATCACCACCACGATGGCGGCCGTGAGTACCCAGGTGACCACCATCGACAACAGCACGCCCGGCAGGTGATCGCGCACCACCACCCACGCGGGCAGTTCGGCGGTGATCTCGCGACGCTCCCGCATGCGGGCGAACACGGGCGTTTCGCTCAACCAGCGGCGCAGGTACACGGCGAAGAAGCCGAACACGCCACCGACGAGGAAGGCGATGCGCCAGCCATGGTCGAGCATCTGCGCCTCGGAGAGGTGACTGCTCAGGCCCGCGGCCACCAGCGAACCGATGAGGATGCCCGCCGTGAGACCGGAGGTGAGGCTCGCGCAGGCCAGGCCGACGCGACGCGGCGGCACGTGCTCGGCCACGAACACCCAGGCGCCCGGGATCTCGCCGCCGATGGCGATGCCCTGCACCACGCGCAGCAGGGTGAGCAGCACCGGCGCCATGAGGCCGATGCTCGCGTAGGTGGGCAGCAGGCCGATGAGCAGCGTCGGCACCGCCATGAGGAACACGCTCAGGGTGAACATCCGCTTGCGACCGACGCGATCGCCGAAGTGCGCCATCACGACGCCGCCCAGCGGCCGCGCGAGGTAACCCACCGCGAAAATGCCGAAGGCCTGCAACTGGGCCAGGAAGTCCGAGGTGCCGGGCGGGAAGAACAGGTGGCCCAGTACCTTCGCGAAGTACGCGAAGATCACGAAGTCGTAGAACTCGAGGGCCCCGCCGAGGGCGGAAAGAACCAGGGTCTTGGCATCGCCGCGGCCCAGGGGGCGATGGTCGGCGAGGCGGTTATCGGTGATGGCGCTCATGCGGCTATCGGTGGCCTTTGGAGGTACGGCATGCAAGCCGGACGTTGTACGAAACATGCGCGCCACAGTCTTGCATGAAATCTTTCCCGGACAAGGGTGATGTGACCTGCTCCGCAGAATGGCGTGTCGCGGCGGATTCGTACAAAACCGCGACCCGGCGACCGGAAACACTGGCCGCCCCTCCCACGAAGGATAGCCGCGATGACACGCACGTTCCTGCGCCACCGCCCGCTCGCGCTCCTGCTCGGCACGGCGCTTCTCGCCGCCGGCGGCGCCCACGCCGCCTCCACGCTCGCGCCATGGGTCGGCACCTGGGGCGTCGCCGCCAAGGACATCGGCACGCGCGACTTCGGCGGCCTCACCGTGCGCCATATCGTTCACACGAGCATCGGCGGCACGTCGGCGCGCATCCGCGTGTCCAATCGCTATGGCGACCAGCCCGTCACGCTGAGCGACGTGCACATCGCGCAGAGCGCGGGCGGATCGTCCTCCCGCAGCGACACCGATCACGTCGTGACGTTCGGCAACCAGGCGACCATCACCCTCGCGCCCGGCCAGGAAGCCACCAGCGACGGCATCGACATGACGGTGCCGGCCCTGTCCGACCTCACCGTCAGCTTCTACGTGCCGCAGCCGACCCCGGGCCGCATCACCGGCCACGACTTCAGCGGCCAGACGCTCTACCTCGCCAACGGCGACGTGGCCGGACAGGGCGATATCCCCGCTTTCGCCGACCAGAACGACGTGTTCCTCTCCAACGTGGACGTGCAGGGCCCGAATCCGCAGGGCGCCGTCGTGACGCTGGGCGCCTCGATCACCAACGGCGACGGTTCGTCGTTCAACGCCAACCGTCGCTGGCCCAACGATCTCGCCGCGCGGCTGGCCGCCGCGGGCAAGAACGTGGGCGTGATCGACGAAGGCATTTCCGGCAACCGCCTGCTCGCCGACGGCGCGGGCGTGAGCGCCCCGAACCGCTTCGACCACGACGCGCTCGATCAGTCCGGCGCGCGCTGGGTGATCTTCTCCGACGATCCGATCAACGACCTCGGCGCCACGCCCCTGCCGACCGCCGACGCGCTCATCGCCGCCGAAGCGGCGCTGATCGACCGCGCCCACGCGCGCGGCTTCAAGTTCCTGTGCTCCACGCTCACGCCTTACGAGGGCTGGTCGACGTGGTCCACCGCGGGCGAAAACGTGCGCGCCGCCGTCAACGCCTTCATTCGCGGCGCCGACAGCGGCTGCGACGGCGTCGTGGACCAGGACCTCGCCGTACACGACCCGCAGCACCCCACGCGCTACCTGCCCGCCTACGACTCCGGCGACCACCTGCACCCGAACGACGCCGGCCACCAGGCCATCGCCAACGCCGTGAACCTCGCCCTGTTCACGCCGCCGAGCCTGCCCGCGATCGCCACGCCCGCCGGCTGCGGCAGCCTCGGCGCGGGCGAAGGCATCACCCCGGGGCAGAGCGTGGTCTCCTGCGACGGCGGCCATCATCTCGACCTGCAGCGGGACAGCAACCTCGTGCTGTACGACGCGGCCAACACCTCGATCTGGATCCCGTGGACGTACGACATGGGCGCGGGCGAGCTGCGCCTGGAGAACGACGGCAACCTCGTGCTCTACAGTTCGCTGGGCACGACGATCTGGCAGTCCAATTCGGGCGGCCACGCCAACGCGCGGCTTTTCGTGCAGGGCGACGGCAACATGGTGATCTACGACGACAACGGGCCGATCTGGAATACGGGCACGGCCGGACAGTAAGACCTTCCGAAGTCACCGGCGCGCACGAATAGCGAACACGGCTCGCGATGAGGGTTACCGCGAGCCACCCACTCCGATCGAGCGTCGCCACTCCCCGGGCGTCATGCCCATCCACTGCGTGAACACGCGACGGAACGCGGCCACCGAACGGTAGCCGACCCTGTCGGCGACGACTTCCGTCGCGAGGCCCGGACGGCGTAGTTCGTTGACGGCCAGGCTCATGCGGACGTCCTGGAGGAATTCGGCGGAGGAACGCCCCAGCCCATCCTGGAAATGCCGCATGAACGTCGCGCGCGACATGCTGCACAACCCTGACAATTCGGGCAGCGTCCATGCGCGGGCCGGATCGGCGAGCATCGCCGCGATCGCCGGCGCCAGCCGTGGGTGACCGGCCAGGGCCAGCAATCCCGGTGGCGGCTCGTCCGATTCACCCGACACGCGAAGCACCAGCGCGAACAACGCCGACGAGAGCGCGTTGAGCATGGCGTAGCCGCCGAGGCGCTCGTCGGCGGATTCGGTGCGCATGAGGTCCACGAGGCCCGCCAGGTGATCCGCCGCCGGCGAGGTGCCGTGCATACCGGCGCGCACCACGAGCGTGGACGGCAGGTAGTGCCGCATCCACCGATCATGCGGCGCGTCGATGGCGAAGCGGCCGCAAAGCATGTCGAAGCGCTCGCCTTGCCCATCGTTTTCGCTGAGCACCAGCTCGTTGAGCAGGCGGCGCTCGTGCGTCCTCGCGGGCGCGTCGCCACTCACGTCGCGCAGCACGTGGGCGGAGCCGTGAGGAAACAGCACGATGTCGCCCGCCTGCAAGGGCGTGGTTTGCCGGGTGACCGGGTCGTCGAGCACGGCGTGGCCGCGCAGCAGCACGTGATAGGGCATCTCGCCCGCCGCCGAGTCGGTGTAGGTGACGTTCCAGGGCGCGCCGTAGGCGCAGCGGATCTCCAGCCAGCCACGGACCGAAACGATCGCGAGCAGGCGGCTCAGCCAATCGACGTTTGACACCATGGAAGTCACCTCATGATCCTTTTGAGCATCTTATTGAGAATTCCTGGACTCGTCGAGATCACCCCGGGCCCGCAAACTGGCGTCATTCCCACTACGCAAGGAGTCACGCCATGAACCGCATCGCCATTCCCGCCGTCGATACCGCCACCGGCGCCACCGCCGAGGTCTACGCCAAGGTCCGCAAGGCCGCCGGCGGCCAGGTCCCCAACCTCTTCGCCGCCCTGGGCCATCTTTCGCCCGGCGTACTCTCCGCCTACCTGGACGCCGAAGGGGCCCTCGCCGTTGCCGGGCTCGGCCGCAAGGATCTGGAAACCATCAAGCTGGCGGTGAGTGCGCAGACCGGGTGCGACTACTGCGTGGCCGCGCACGACATGCTCGGCAAGATGGCCGGCCTGTCGGCCGACGATACCCGCGCCATTCGCACCCTGCAGCCGACGGGTGACGACAAGCGCGACAGTCTCGTCCGCTTCGTGCTCGCCACTCTGCGCGAAAGCGGCACCGTGCCGGCGGAGACCCTCGCCGAGATCCGCGCCGCGGGATACGGCGACAAGCAGGTGGTCGCCATCGCGTTCGCCATCGCGCTCACCGTGTTCACCAACACGTTCAACCGCATCAACGACACCGACGTCGACTTTCCGGCCGTGCAGTGACGCGCCCAACCTGATCCAAGGAACCCAGCCATGAACGCTATCGCCAACGCCCTTGCCCGCAGCCGTTTCCTCCGCAACGACATCGACTACCACCTGCTGCGCGCGGCGATGGTGATCATCTTCGCGTGGTTCGGCTACGACAAATGGTTCACCGCCGAGATCGAAGGGCTGCTGCCGATCATCACGAACGGCCCGCTCATCTCCTGGACGATTCCGACGCTCGGCATCCGGGGAACGTCCATCTTCCTCGGCACCTCGGAGTGGACCTACGGCACGCTGTTGCTGCTGGGCTTCTGGAACAAGAAGCTCGGCGTGATCGGCGCCCTGGGATCGACGGCCACCTTCATCGCCACGCTGACGGTCATGCCGTTTGTTCCCGACGCGTGGCTGGGCGATGCCGGGGGCTTTCCGGCCATGACGATCAACACGGCCTTCCTGCTGAAAGATCTCGTGCTGCTGTCCGTGTCGCTTTACCTGCTCAAGCAGGATCTGGCCCGGGTGCTCGGCGTCGAACCCGCCCGCTGAATCCTTCACCCTCGAAACAAGCCTTGGAAGAAAAGGCCGCCCTGGAGGCGGCCTTTTCGTGATAGACCTGGCCTCTTGTCATCATAGGATCAATCAATTTTCACGATGATCCATCCAAGTCATAAGATCGGGTGACAGTGCGTCATTCGGTCCTTAGCCCGAACCGCTACGCCAGCCAGAGGAGAAGCGCAGATGTCCAGCGAGTCCAAGTGCCCGTTCAACCACACCGCCGGTGGCGGCACGGCCAATAGCGACTGGTGGCCCAAGCGGCTGCGCGTCGATCTGCTGAACCAGCATTCGTCGCGATCCAATCCCATGGACGCCGATTTCGATTATGCCGAGGCGTTCGAGAAGCTCGACCTGGCCGCGGTAAAGAAAGACCTCGAGAAGGTCATGACCGATTCGCAGGACTGGTGGCCCGCCGATTTCGGGCACTATGGCCCGCTCTTCGTCCGCATGGCCTGGCATAGCGCCGGCACCTACCGCATCGAGGACGGACGCGGCGGCGGCGGACGCGGCCAGCAACGTTTCGCGCCCCTGAACAGCTGGCCCGACAACGTGAGCCTCGACAAAGCACGCCGCCTGCTCTGGCCGGTGAAGCAGAAGTACGGCCGCGCCCTCTCCTGGGCCGACCTGCTCATCCTCACCGGCAACGTCGCGCTGGAGAGCATGGGCTTCAAGACCTTCGGCTTCGGCGGCGGGCGCGAAGACACCTGGGAACCCGACCAGGACGTCTACTGGGGCAACGAAACGACCTGGCTGGGCGGCGACATCCGCTACGGCAAGCAGGCGGCCCAGACCAAGGATGCCGAAGAGGCACCCAAGCCCAAGCCGGGCGACGAGGGCGTGGTGACCGCCGACGCCGAACTCCATGGTCACGAGCACAGCCGCACCGACGGCGGTCGGAACCTCGAGAACCCGCTCGCGGCCGTGCAGATGGGCCTGATCTACGTCAATCCGGAAGGCCCCGACGGCAACCCGGATCCCGTCGCCGCGGCGCACGACATTCGCGTCACCTTCGGCCGCATGGCGATGAACGACGAAGAGACCGTCGCCCTGATCGCCGGCGGCCATACCTTCGGCAAGACCCATGGCGCCGGCCCGTCCGACAACGTGGCGACCGAACCCGAAGGCGCCGAACTGGCCGAACAGGGCCTGGGCTGGCGCAACAGTTACGGCAGCGGCAAGGGCCGCGACACGATCACCAGCGGCCTGGAAGTCACCTGGACGCAGCAGCCCACGAAGTGGACCAACCTCTTCTTCGAGAACCTGTTCAAGTACGAATGGGAACTGGAAAAGAGCCCCGCGGGCGCGAACCAATGGGTGGCGAAGAACGCCGACGACAGCGTGCCCGATGCGCATGGCGGCCCCAACAAGCGGCCCACCATGCTCACCACCGACCTGTCGCTGCGCATGGACCCCGCCTACGAGAAGATCTCGCGCCGGTTCCTGGAGCATCCCGAACAGTTCGCCGATGCGTTCGCGCGCGCCTGGTTCAAGCTCACCCACCGCGACATGGGACCGCGCTCGCGCTACCTCGGCCCGGAAGTGCCCGACGAAGTGCTGATCTGGCAGGACCCGGTGCCCGAGGCCAGCCAACCGCCGCTCGCCGAATCCGACATCAAGGCGCTCAAGGACAAGGTGCTCGCGTCGGGTCTTAGCGTGTCCGACCTGGTGTCGACGGCCTGGGCCTCGGCGTCCACCTTCCGCGGCGGCGACAAGCGTGGCGGCGGTAACGGCGCGCGCATTCGCCTGGCGCCGCAGAAAGACTGGAAGGTCAACCGCCCCGACCAGCTGAAGAAGGTGCTCGATACCCTCGAAGGCGTCCGCAAGGACTTCGGCAAGCCGGTGTCGCTGGCCGACCTGATCGTGCTGGCGGGCGGTGCCGCCATCGAAAAGGCCGCCAAGGCCGCCGGCCATGACGTGACCGTGCCGTTCTCCCCCGGCCGCACCGATGCCACGCAGGAGCAGACCGACGTCGAGTCGTTCGCGCCGCTGGAACCGGTCGCCGATGGCTTCCGCAACTTCGTCAAGGAGCGTTATGCCGTACCGGCCGAAGCGCTGCTCATCGACAAGGCGCAGAAGCTGACGCTTACGGCGCCCGAGATGACGGTGCTGGTGGGTGGCCTGCGCGTGCTCGGCGCGAACGCCGACGGCAGCCAACTCGGCGTGCTCACCGATCGCCCCGGTACGCTGAGCAACGACTTCTTCCGCAACCTGCTCGACATGGGCACGGAGTGGAAGCCCTCGTCGGCCGCCGCCGAATCGTTCAACGGCAGTGAGCGCGGCACCGGCAAACCACGCTGGACCGCGAGCCGCGTCGATCTCGTCTTCGGCTCGAACTCGGTGCTGCGTGCGCTTGCCGAGGTCTACGCCAGCGCGGACGCCGAGAAAAAGTTCATCGACGATTTCGTCGATGCCTGGGCGAAGGTGATGAACCTGGATCGTTACGATTTGCGCAAGAAGAAAGCGTCGGCCGCGGAACGCAAGGCGGCCTGATCGATCGCTCCCTTCGGCGGACGCCGAAGGGAGTTTTCGATGTCACGAGTTCGCTCGATCAACGGTACGGCGACGAGCCACACGATTGACCGTCAAGTATCTACCCACTCACGTCGTTCCTGCGCACGCAGGAACCCAGCGCCCTGCGCCCAGCATCGCCCCACCGTCCTTTCGGCTGTTTACCCACGACGCGCTTCGATCCACGCCACGATGTGCCGCAACGCATCGCCATAGAACGTGCGGTACATCTCGGCGGTGACGTAGCCGATATGCGGCGTGGCAAGCACGTTGTCCAGCGACCGCAGGGGGTCGGCAAGCGGCAGGGGTTCCGTATCGAACACGTCGAGGGCGGCGCCCGCGATGCGCCCCTCACGAAGCGCGGCAAGCAAGGCCCCGTTATCGACGATCGGCCCGCGCGACGTATTCACCAGGCGGCTGGTCGGCTTCATGCGGGCCAGTTCCGGCTCGCCCACCAGCCCCTGCGTGCGATCGCTCAGGCGCACGTGGATCGACAGGATGTCCGATTCGCCGAACAGCGTGTCCTTGTCGACGAGCCGCACGCCTTTCTCCGCCGCGCGCTCGGCGGTGAGGTTCTGGCTCCAGGCGATCACGTCCATCCGGAACGCCTGCGCGATGACGCCCACCGCCGAACCGATATGGCCCAGGCCCAGCAGGCCGAGTGTCTTGCCCGCCAGTTCGGTGCCCAGGCCCACCTGCCAGCCGCCATCGCGCAACGAACGGTTTTCGATGGCGAGGTTGCGCGCCATCGCCAGGATCAGCGCCCAGGTCAGCTCGATGGTCGGCGTGGATGAATAGTCGGTGTGCGTGACCTCGATGCCGCGCTCGGCGGAGGCGGCCGTATCGATGGACGCGTTGGCCCGTCCCGTCGACGCGATGAGTTTCAGGTTCGGCAGGCGGTCGATCACGTCTCGCGTGAGCGGCGTGCGCTCGCGCATGACGCACACCACCTCGAAAGGCCGCAGACGCTCGACGATGTCGTCGACACGATCGAGGTGATCGTCGAACGCCACCACCTCCGCTCGTCCATCGAGAACGGACCAGTCCGCCATGCGCAGGGCGACGCCCTGGTAATCGTCGAGAATGGCGACCTTGGGAAGCATTGGACCGGGCATGCGCTGGCTCCATCGGGGAAGGATCGATCATATCGCGTCTCGCCGCGAACGATGCCGCACATGCATAGCGTGATGCTCGACACATTCGTTCGATCTATCGCCTCGATAGCAACGAACGATTGGATGAATTGCATCATGCCACGCATGATCGCCGGCGGCACCAGCGAGGTGCGACAGGCAGGATCAACCCTTGAAGAAGCTATCCATCGGAACGCTGGCGTTCGCGCTGGCATGTACGCTCGTCGGCGCGGCCCATGCGCAGCAAACCCATCTGACCACCGACGGCGGTGCACCGGTGGGCGACAACCAGAATTCGCAGACCGCCGGCCCGGCGGGCCCTGTGCTGCTGCAGGACTCGCATCTGATCGAGAAACTGCAACGTTTCGACCGTGAGCGCATTCCCGAGCGCGTGGTGCATGCGCGCGGCACCGGCGCCTTCGGCAGCTTCACGCCCAGCGCGGATATCTCCGAGCTCACCCGCGCGAAGGTATTCGCCCCAGGCACCACCACGCCGGTGTTCGTTCGCTTCTCCACGGTGATGGGTTATCGCGGTTCGCCCGAGCAGGCCCGCGACCCGCGCGGCTTCGCCATCAAGTTCTACACGCAGGACGGCAACTGGGACATGGTCGGCATCAACTGGCCGATCTTCTTCATCCGCGACGCCATCAAGTTCCCGGATTTCGTGCACGCGAACAAGCCCAGCGCGGTTACCGGCGTGCAGGATCCGGAGCTGGCCTTCGACTTCTTCGCGCATACGCCCGAAGCCACCAACATGCTCACCCACCTCTACACGGTGGAAGGCATGCCGGATTCCTACCGGCACATGGACGGCTTCGCCGTGCATGCCTTCAAGTTCGTCAACGCGAAGGGCGACGTGCACTACGTCAAGTTCCACTGGAAGAGCCAGCAGGGCATCCATGGCTTCAAGCCGGCCGAGATCGGACCGTCCATCGGCAAGGACTGGAACCTGATGACCAACGATCTCTACGGTGCGATCCGCAAGGGCGATGATCCGAAATGGGATCTCTACGTGCAGGTGCTGACGCCTGAGGAACTGACGAAGTTCGATTTCGACGGCCTGGACGACACCAAGGTCTGGACCGGCGTACCCGAGCGCAAGATCGGCACCATGACTCTGGACCGCGTGCCCGACAACTACTTCGAAAGCACCGAGGAATCCGCCTTCGCGCCGTCGCGCCTCGTGCCGGGCATCGAACCGTCGGAAGACCGCATGCTCCAGGGCCGCCTGTTCGCCTACGCCGACACGCAGATGTACCGGCTCGGCGCGAACTACAACAGCCTGCCCATCAACCGTCCCGCGGTGCCCGTCCGCAACGAGGACCAGGACGGCGCGATGAACGCGAGCGGACGCAAGGGCGAGACCAACTACGAGCCGTCCGGCATCGCCGAGGTGTCGGAAGATCCGTCGGCCAAGAGCGTCCGCACGCCGCTGGCCGGCACGACGCAGCAGCAGAAGACGAGCAAGCCGCGCGATTTCTTCCAGGCGGGCGAGTATTACCGCAGCCTCTCGGCGCAGGACAGGACGTTCCTGGTCACGGCACTGGGCGACGATCTTGCGAAGGTGCGCACGCAGGACAACCTCTACCGCATGCTGTCGTATTTCTACCGCGCGGACCACGAGTACGGCGAGCGCCTGGCGAAGGCGGTGCATGCGGACCTCGCCAAGGTGAAGACCTTGTCCGACACGCTTCAGGACTGAAGGAGCCACGGCACCCGGCGCCACGCCGGGTGCCGACACCATGACGATTCTCCGCCTCCTTCGATCCCCTCGGTGCTGGCTGCCCACGCTCGTCGTGCTGGCGGCCGCGGGCACGTGGTTCATGTCGCCGCGCCTTCGCCTCGCCGTGCGCGGCGTGGAGCCGTCGGCCATCGCCGCCACCCAGCGGGTCGACGCGCACCGCTACGACGATGCCTGGTTCGACGCGGCGCGCGCCGGGCGCATCGACATCCTCGACGCGCTGCTGGACGCGGGATATCCCATCGACGCCAAGACGCCTGCCGGCTACACGGCGACGATCCTGGCCGCCTACGACGACCAGCCCGCCGCGCTCGACCATCTCCTGGCGCGCGGCGCGAACGCATGCCTCGGCGACCGCAACGGCAACACCGCGCTCATGGGCGCCCTGTACAAGGGCCAGTTGGACATCGCGGCGCGACTCCTTTCCACTCACTGTCCCGTCGACCAGGCCAACAACGCGGGCGAGACCGCGCTGTCGTTCGCCGTGATGTTCGGCAGGCTGCAGATGCTGCAGCCGCTGCTGCAGCGAGGTGCCGATCCGGCGCATCGCGACCGCCAGGGCGATACGCCTTACCGCGTGGCCGAAAAACAGGGCAACGACGTGGCCATGCAGGCCCTGCACCGGATCGTCGAGGGCCGCTCCCTGCCCGCGCGTCCCCACCGAAGCGAGATCGCCGACCTACCTTGAGGGCGCGGGCGCCCGGATGAGCTTCTTCAGCCCGTTCTCCACGATGTCCGCGAACACCTTCGGATCGCCGTAGGCGCGCGCGGCCAGCATGGCGCCGTAGACCATCGACATGAACGACTCGGCTTCGAGCCGCGCGGAGGCCTGCAGCTCGAACAGCCCGAGCTGCGCGCCCTTGGCCAGCACGGTTTCGAGCCAGTGCGACAGATCGCGGAAATGCGCGCGCACATGCTCGGCGAGATCGTCGGGCAAGGTGGGCAGTTCCGCCGCGAGCATGCCCGCCACGCAGAACGGGGCGGACGCGTCGGCGATGCACTTTTCCCAATAGCCCGTGTACATCCGCAACTGCTCTTCCGGATTGAAGCTGCCCTCGGCGAGGAAGTTGATCTGCTGGACGATGATCGCCCGCGACTCCTCCACCACCGCGCTGGCCAGGTCGGACTTCGACGGAAAGTGGTGATGGATGCTCGCCTTGCGCACGTTCACCTCTTCGGCGACGTCGGCGTAGCTGAAACCGTTGTAGCCACGCGTCTGGATGAAACGGCGGGCCGAATCGATGAGTCGCTGCTGAGTAGTCATGCCTTCAGTCTACCATCTGGAAGGTAGATTTCGAGACCTCTCCCCTCATGAACGAAAGTAGTTGACTAAGTGCCTACCTACTAGTAGGTTTGCATCACCTTCGATTCGGACTCCTTTCCATGAACAGCTCCCTCGAGAACCGCCTGGCCCTGCGCCAGTTCTATTTCCTCCGCGCGGCCGCGGCCTCCACCTGGGTCGTCCTGGTCGCGCTCCTGGCGGCCAAGTCGCCGCTCGCGGCGGGCGTGCTGCTTTTCATCTATCCGGCCTGGGACGCCCTGGCGAACATCATCGACGCCCGGCGAAACGGCGGCCTCGCGGTGAATCCCGGCCAGCGCCTCAACGCCATCGTCAGCACCCTCACCGCCATCTGCGTGACCGTGGCCTTCGTCCAGAGGGGCAACGCGGGCGGACTGGCCGTGTTCGGCGCCTGGGCCCTGCTCGCCGGCCTCTTCCAGCTCGCCGTCGGCATCCGTCGCCGCAAGCTGGGCGGACAGGCCTTCATGATCATCAGCGGCGCGCAGTCCGCACTGGCCGGCGTGATCTTCATCGCACGCTCCCTCGGCGACACCGTGCCGGGCGTGGTCGAGCTCGCACCGTATGCGGCTTTCGGCGGCTTCTACTTCCTGGCTTCGGCGCTGTGGCTGACCTTCCGCAAAGTGCCGGCCGTGTCGTGAGTCGGATGGACGCTCCCGACATCGCGTGCTATCCGTCATCACTTCCATGACACAGCCGATGACCCTTATGCGCAAGCCGTTCCCTGGAGGCGATATCGCCTGGTTCATCGTCTGGCTGATCGCCTTCAGCGCGCCGGTCTCCGCGTTCATCGTGCACCTGGGCACCCAACCGCCGATGATGTCGCGGATGCTGATGTGGTGCCCCGGCGCCGCGGCACTGGCGACCTGCGTCACCCGCAAGCGGGACGTGCGATCGCTCGGCTGGACGTGGCCCCGGCTCCGCTACATCGGCTGGGGCTACGTCATCCCCTTCCTCTACGCGATTCCGGTTTACGCGATCGCATGGATGCTGATACCGGATGCATTCCAGTGGAGCGCCTACGCCGGGAAGCTGGCGCACGACTTCCAGGTGACCAGCCACGCGACCGCGTTCGCCGCGTTCTTCGGCATTCCGACGACCATGGTCTTCATCGTCATCAGCGGCATGGCCTGGGCCCTCGGCGAGGAAATCGGCTGGCGTGGATTCCTGGTGCCACGCCTCTACGAGCGCCTCGGCTTCACGGGCACGAGCCTCGCCAGCGGCGCGCTGTGGTCCGTATGGCATTACCCGAGCCTTCTCGGTGCCGACTACAACGCGGGGACGACGCCGGCCTACGCGGTCGCATGCTTCACCGTCATGGCGATCGGCATGTCGTTCGTCATGACCTGGCTGCGCATGGCGTCGGGAAGCCTCTGGCCGTGCGTCGTCCTGCACGCCAGCCATAACACCATCGTGCAGACCGTGCTCGATCCGATGACCGCCACGGACGGACGGGCGCCTTACGTCACCACCGAGTTCGGTGCCGGCATGGCCATCGTCTTGACGATGGTGGCGGTCTCGCTCGCGCTCCACCAACGAGGGCGACCGATCCCGGCGTCGTGATCTCGGTACGGCGCATGCGTCCGCACGGCCTTCCGGCTAGCATGCCCGGATGACGACGATCCGCCTGCTCGACTGGGACCGACGCACCGCACGACGTGGCGCGCTGGATGGCGTGCTTCTCCTGGGCACGGCCGATCCCTACGTCTACCACCTGCCTTCCTGTGTACTGGCCAAGGGCCGCAAGGCGGACCTGACCGCGTTCGCTTCCGAAGCGCAGGCCAGGGCAGCGGGACTCAAACCATGCAAGCTGTGCAAACCGCACCGCCTGCATGCGGAGCGCGGCGACGGCCTGGACCTTTTCCAGGCGCTGAGCGAACGGCTGGAAGCCGAGCCGGCCAGCGTTTCGTCACCGGCCGCCCTCGCGGAGGCCGTCGGCGTGACGGACGACGCGCTGGCCGTGGTGCTGGGCGATCACGCGCATGCCACCGCCGGGGAATGGCTCGAGCGCAAGCGGGTGGCGTTCGCGGCACGGCAACTGCTGGAACTCGGCACCACGTCACGCGACGCGGGCCACGCCGCGGGCTTCCCGGGCACCAAGCCTTTCGAGCGGACGTTCGGCCTGCTGATGGGCATGACGCCGGACGACTACCGGCAGCTCGGCACGCGGCCCGGCTTTTCGATTCGCCTGCCCGCCGATTACCGGAAAGACGCCGTGCTCGCCTACCAGGGCCGCGACGTCGAAGGACTGGCCGAACGCAGTGACGCGTCGCGCGTCTGGAAAGCCCTGGATACGCCGGACGGCCCGGCGATCGTGGACATACGTTTCGAAGGCCGTCTCGCGAACGTCAACGTGACGTCGCCGCGGCGGCTTGGCATCGCCAGCGTCGCCATCCTGCATCGCGACGTCCTCAAGGTGCTCGGCCTGCGCAACGACATCCGTGCGTTCGAAGCCGCCCATCCCGACCTGGTGTCCGCGCGACGCGGCCTGCGCGTTCCGCTGGTGCCGCGCGCCTTCGACGCCCTGTGCTGGGCGATCATCGGGCAGCAGATCAACCTCAGCTTCGCGGGCAGCCTTCGCCGCGAACTGATCCTGCTCGCGGGCGAGCGCGTGGGAGACATGATCGTGCACCCCACGCCGGAGGCCGTCGCCCGCATCGATCCGGACGACCTGACCCGGCGCCGCTTCTCCCGCGCCAAGGCCCGGTATCTCATCGAGACGGCGCGGACCATCGCCGAGGGCAAGCTCGCCGTCGAAGCGCTGGCCGAGGGCTCGGCGGTGGAAGCGGAACGACGCCTCACGGCGCTCCATGGCATCGGCACGTGGACCGCGCGCTACGTGATGATGCGCATCGGCTTCGCGGACGCCGCGCCGGTGGGCGATTCCGGCCTCGCGACGGCGCTGGAGCGCATGTACGACTTGGCGGAACGCCCGGACGCCATCGCCACCGCGCGGCTCATGACGCCTTACGCGCCGTGGCGAAGCCTGGCCAGCCTGCACCTGTGGGCGTCGCTATGACCACGTCGTCGAGCTACGTGTCATGGACGACCTCGCCTGACCCGCTCGCGCGCCACCCATGGATTTTGGCGCGGCGCGAAGGCAATCTGGCCGTCGGCGCGAAGTAAGCGAGGCTTGCGCGAGTGACGACCTACCCACCCGATCCCGCCGCGCCCGCGCATGGCCTGCAACTGGTGCTGCTGGAAGACGACGACCTCCTGCGCGATCGCATCCTGCTGCCCAGGCTGACCCAGTTCGGCTTCCACGTCAGGGCCACCGGCAGCGCGGCGGGATTGCATGCACTGCTGGGGCAACGCACGCCGGACCTGTTCGTGCTGGATATCGGCCTGCCCGACGGTGACGGCTTCACGCTGGCACGCTCGCTTCGCGGAAGCTTCCCCGAGGCGGGCATCGTCATCCTCACCGGCCGAGGCGACAGCGTCGATCGCGTGCGCGGTCTTTTCGAAGGCGCGGACGCCTACCTGGCGAAGCCCGTCGAGATCGACGTGCTGGTCGCCACCCTGCACAGCGTTGCCCGCCGGCTGCGGCCGACGACGAAAACACCCGCCGGCCGCTGGGAACTCAGCCCGGACGAATGGTTTCTCCGCTCGCCCGCGGGCGGCCAGGTGATGCTCACCAAGGGCGAACGCCGCCTGCTCGAATCGCTGCTCCAGCACGCGAACGAAGTGCTACCGCGCGAATCCCTGATCGCCGTGCTCACCGACGACGTCGACGCCTTCGATCCGCACCGGCTCGATTCCATGGTGCATCGCCTGCGTCGCAAGGTGCTCGCCACGCTCGGCGAACCGCTGCCCCTGAACGCCGTCCATGGCACCGGCTACGTGCTGACGACTTGATCCGCCGGAACGATCGTTTCCTCGGGCGCATCGACGCAAGGCAAGGTCACGCGAATCGCCGTTCCCCTGCCGGGCTCGCTGTCGACCGTCGTCCGGCCACCGGCCCGGATCACCAGGTCGTGGACGACGCTCAGGCCCAGGCCGGTGCCGCGGTCGGCCGGCTTGGTGGTGAAGAACGGATCGAAGATCCGCGCGCGAACGGCGTCGGCCATGCCGATGCCGGTGTCGCGCACGGTTAATACCACGCCGCCGTCGCGATCCTCCAGCACGATGTCGCAGCGGCCGCCGTCGGGCATCGCGTCGCGCGCGTTGGTCACCAGATTGATGATCGCCAGTTCGAACTGGCTGCGGTCGAAGAGGATCCAACGTGGTTCGTGCGGCAGCGCCAGGTGCAACTGGCAGTGCGCGGGCAAGGATTGACGAGCCAGCGGCCGCAGCTCGCGCACGGCGGATACCACGTCGAATACTTCGACGGAAGCCACGTCGCGCCGGCTGAAATTGAGCAGTTTCCGGCACACCGCCGTGCCGCGACGCGCGGCCAGTTCGATGCCTTCGAGCGCATCGGCCACCGCGCGCATGTCGCCTTGCAGCCGCTCGTCGTCGGGCAGGCGGTCGCGTTCGGTGGAAAAGCCCAGGATGATGTCGAAGACGTTGTTGACGTCGTGCGCGACGCCGCTGGCGAGCTTGCCGACCGCATCCATCTTCTGCGCATGCAGAAGCTGCTCGCGCGTGCGTTCGCGCTCGGCGATCTCCAGGGCCAGTTGCCGCCGTTGTCGCTCCGATTCGCCAAGGCTCTGGCGCAAGGCATCGATGGCACGGTCGACGATCAGGGCGATCAGCAGGTAGCTGGTGAGTGCCCGCATCGGCAACGCGTCGTAGAACGCGGACAGGAATCCCCGCGCGTGACCGGGATCGGCGGCGGTGAGGGGTGCCACGCTCACGGCGAGGATCAGCGCCTCGGCGGCATAGGTCGTCCATAACGCCTTGCGTCCGAGCATGAGTCCGCTCAGGGCGAGGATCATGATCAGCGTCAGGTTGCCGTCGGTGGCGCGGTAGCCGAAGGCCGCGTAAGCCAGCGCGCCCGACGCGAGCATGGTGCCGACGAACTGCGCCACGGCCAGGGGGAACCGCCCGCCGCGAATGAGCCACAGGCCGAGCCAGGCCGAGACGGTCATGGCGAGGTCGGTGCCGATGTCGACGGCGAGGGCCGCCGATGCACCCACGCGCGCCTTGCTGAAGAACTGCGCCTGCAGGTAGGCACCGTGCAGGCCGAACAGGTAGAGCTTGGTCGCCGGTATCCGCAGGCCTTCGAACATCAGCAGCAGTTGCATGAACACCGCATTGCGCCGATCGACGGGATCGTCGATCGGCGTGTCGTCAAGCCAACGGCGGAGGCGGGACATCATCGTGCGTTTTCCTCGATCGACGCGCCGCGTCCCGGCGGCGGTGAGAAGCCGGTGAGAAACCGGAAAGACGAGCGTGTGTGACTTTGCCGACGATGTAAAGCTAGTCTCGTCCGTCCGCACGGTGTTTCGTCGCGGATGGCATGCCGAAGGGGCAGTTCGTCACGGGCTGGGCAGCCGCACCACGTGAGGGCAAATCGGGCACTTTCCTTCGGGGGTTCTATGTCACCAACCATGTTCAGGCCTTGGCTGGCCGGGGCGGCGATGCTCGTCGCCACCGGTCACGCCCACGCCGCCGTCGATACCGTCGGCAGCACCACCACCACGCCATTGCTCACCAAGGCGGTGAATACCCGCCAATTCACCACGCTCCAGGGGAGCGTGCCCGCCAGGGTCGCCACCAGCATCGATGCCGGCGCGATGGGAACCACCGAGACCATTCCCTCGATGACCCTGGTGCTCAAGCGCGGTGACGACCAGCAGAAACGCTTCGACGCTTACCTGGCCTCGCTGAGCAATCCCTCCTCGCCCAACTTCCACCACTGGCTGAGCGCGCGCCAGGTGGGCGAGCGGTTCGGCCCGAATGCGAAAGATATTGCGGCCGTGAAGCAGTGGCTCGGATCGCAGGGCCTCGGCGTGAAGAGCGTGTCCGCCGACGGCATGCTGATCCGTTTCACCGGTTCGGTGGGCGCCGTGCAGCAGGCCTTCGGCACGTCGATGCATCGATACCGCGCCGACGGCAAGGTGCATTTCGCCAACGCCGTCGAACAGAAGCTGCCGACCGACCTGGTTCCTGTGGTCCGCGGCGTGGCATCGCTGACCGACTTCTTCCCCAAGCCCCAGGTCAAGAACGCAAGACCCGTGAAGCGCAACGCCAAGGGTGAGTGGGTGGCGGCGGGCGCGCCCTCGAGCGACTTCAACTTCGTGTACCAGGGCGAGACGATGTTCGACCTGGCCCCGGCGGATTTCGCGACCGTCTATGACGTCAATCCGCTGTGGAACGAAGACACGCCGGTGCGCGGCGCCGGCCAGAACGTGGTGGTGCTCGAACGCACCAACGTGCAGGACGCCGACGTCGCCACCTTCCGCCAGGTGTTCATGCCGAAGGACGCGGCGGGACGCTTCACCCAGGTGCACCCGGCGGCCTTCGACGGCGACACGAGCTGCGCCGATCCCGGCACCAACGGCGACGAGGGCGAAGCCGCGCTCGATGCCGAGTGGGCCGGCGCTGCCGCGCCCGATGCCGACGTGACCCTGGCCTCGTGCCAGGACAGCGGCGCCGACTTCGGTGCCTTCCTCGCCGCGCAGAACCTGCTCGAACAGGCCACGCCGCCGCCGATCATGAGCCTGAGCTACGGCGAGTGCGAACTGGTGAGCGCCGCCGTGGGCGACAGCGACGAAGCGACCGTGCTGTGGTCGACGGCCGCCGCCGAAGGCACCACGGTGTTCGTCTCCACCGGCGACGCCGGCGTGGCCGGCTGCGACCAGAACCAGTCCGCGTCCACCTTCGGCATCGCCGTGAACGGCCTCGGCAGCACACCCTACAACGTGGCCGTGGGCGGCACCGACTTCGACGACTACGGCAAGACGCGCAAGTACTGGCTGTCCGGCAACGGATCACTCGGCGCCAGCGCCATCGGCTACATCCCCGAGCAGACCTGGAACGACTCCTGCGCCAGCGCCCAGCTGGATACGATCCTCGGCTACACGAACCCGAACAAGGCCTGCAACTCCGCCAAAGGCCAGGGCTTCCTCAACACCGCCGGCGGCAGCGGCGGCCCGAGCTACCTGTACAACCAGCCGAGCTGGCAGCAGGGCATCGCGGGCATCGACCAGAACGTGACCCGCGCGATTCCCGACGTTTCGCTCTTCGCCGCCAACGGCATTTACGGGCACGCGCTGATCTTCTGCATGTCCGACGCCGACCAGGGCGGCACGCCGTGCAACTACCTCGACCCGGAGAACTCGATCTACAACAGCGCGGGCGGCACGTCGTTCGCCGCGCCGGCCATGGCCGGCGTGCAGGCCCTGGTGAACCAGGCCGCCGCCGATCGACTGGGCAACGTCGGGCCGTCGCTGTACGAACTGGCACGCGTGCAGTACGGCACGGTGGCCACGCCCGCGGCCGGGTGCAAGGCCACGGATGCGTCCTGCGTGTTCCATGACGTCGCCGTCGGCGACATCGACGTGCCCTGCTTCGCGGGCACGGGCGACTGCTTCGTCAAGAAGGGCGACAGCTTCGGCGTGGTCAGCGACGGCGGCCGTGCCTCGCTGGTCACGGCGTGGAAAGCCGGCAAGGGCTACGACTACGCGACCGGCCTGGGCTCGGTGGACGTCACTAACCTCACCCACGCGATCGCCGCGAGACAGGCACGCGGCAAGCGCATTCCGCGCACCTGGGACCTGCTCTCGAACCGCGACAGCGGCAATCCCGGCGTGGGCCTGAATCACGTCCTCGACGGCAAGAGCACGTTGCTGCTGATCGCGCCGAAGACCGGCAAGACGACCCTCGTGCAGATGAACGGCAGCACCGTGTTGTCCAGCGACACCTGGACCCCGGGCCAGCAGGGCGACTTCTGGATCGACGGCTTCAAGCCGGGCGACCAGGTCAAGGCCATGCCCTATGACATCTTCGACGGCGTGCTGACCGGCCAGACGGTGATGGAAGCCGACAATCCCACCACCCATGAGTTGAATCTCGCGATCTACAGCTATGGCTGGATCGATTTCACCTTCCCGTACAAGGCGGGGTGGAGCATGGTCGGCGCGGGCCGGGTCGACGATTCGGGCACGTCGCAGGAAGTCTGGATCAACTCCACCACCGGCAAGCTCTCGTTCTGGAACATCGCCTGCACGGGCGGCATCAAGTTCGGCCGTCTGGACGGCCTGGACTGCCAGCAGGGCGTGGGCAAGACGGTCAACGCTCCCGCCGGTTTCACGCCGTATCTCGCGGACCTCAACGGCGACGGCATCCTCGACATCGTCTGGACCGGGCCCAAGCGGGCGGTGCAGTACTGGATCAACGACGGCCGCGGAAGCTTCACAAAGACCGACGGCGATGCGGCACCCGCCGGGTTCGACCTCGTGGGCGCCGGTGAAATCGCGGGCAGCGGCAAGACGGATCTGGTCTGGTTCAACGCCTCCACGGGCAAGCTGCGGTGGTGGACGATGGACGGCACGACCGTGTCGAGCCAGAAGACCATGACCGTGCCGGACGGCTACACCCTCGCCACCATCGAGGATTTCGACGGCGACGGCCTGGCCGACCTGTTCTGGACCAACGCGAAAGGCGATGCCTACCTGTGGCAGGGCACCGGCGGCGGCTTCGTGTCACAGCACGTCGCCGACGGCGCGGGCGTCGCATTCAAGGTACCGGCCAACTTCCAGGTGCAGATGAACCGGCTCCAGGGCGTCGTCGACGCCGCGCCGCCGGCAGGCACTGTCGCCACCGCGTCGATCGCCGGTACGCACTAAGCGCCATGCGCTTCGGCCGGAACGAGCGGGCGGCACCCGCCCGCTCGTTCCGCGACCGGGTTCAGTGCTTCTGCCGGTAGATGTGCCGGCTGTCGCGATTTTCCGACCGGTTGAGCCGGTTCTGCTCGGCCTTGGTCAGGTGACCGCCATGCCTGGCCTCATCCGCGCTCTCGCGACGGGCGATGTTCGCGTCGTGCGTCTCGTCGCGCGCCGCCTGCTTCTGGGTCATCGTGCCGTTCGCGACGCCCTGGTCGATGCGGTTCTGCTGATTGTCCAGCCGGCCGTTGACCTCGTTGACGCGCGGATGGCCCGGCACGGCCGACTGTGCGAACGCGGGGGCCGATACCAGCGCCGCGCCGGCGACCAGGCCGAGGAGGGCAAACTTCGGAATGACGTTCATGGGTCGATGTGTCCTCTGTGTGTGGTGACGTACGCAGGGCCGGAAACGATCCGGCACCCGCGGTGTTGACGTCGCAGGAACATGCGGCAGCGATCCGTTCAGCTGCCGCGGTTCCCGGTCAGTCGATCTTCCAATCCAGCGACATGAACACCTCGCGGCCGGTGTAATCGTCGCCCTGCTGGGTGGGGATGAACTCGAAACCACCGGCGTAATAGGGAATCCGCCCGACCCGGTTGAAGATGTTCGATACGTTCACGCCCAGCTTCACGTCGTCGTTGATCGCGTAGCTCGCGCCCGTGCTCCAGGTGATCCACGGCGCGACGTGTCCCTTGTAGATGGAGCAATCCGCGTCGCCCACGGACGGCTGGATGCCGTTGGGCAGCACTTCGCAGCCATCGTAGTTGTTCGCGCGGATCTGGCCGATGCGCTCGCCGTGCAGCGTGATGTCCCACGGCCCCTGGTGCCAGTGCGCCGTGCCGTTGATGCGCGTGGCGGGATACTTGTAGCGCGTGTTCAGCAGCGGATCGGAGGTGAGGTCGCGCTCCTTGAAGCTCAGGTTGTTGGTGTAGTTGAGCTCGAAGTTGAAACTGCCCATGGAGAGGGTGCGCAGCGCGTAGGTCACCTTCGCATCGATGCCGCTGACATAGAGCGATGCCTCGTTGATCGGCCCCACCGTCACGCTGGTGATGTTGCCCTGCGCATCGCGCTTGACGTTGCCGATGGCCTCGGCGCAGTAAGGCGATCCCAGGGTATGCGCGATGTACGGTGCGCCGCTCGGCGTGGTGCCCGTGAGGCAGCCGGCCTCGTCGTTGAGTGCGGTGCCGAGATCGATCCACTTGATGGCGTTGTTGATGCCCATGTGCCAGTAGTCGACCGACAACGCCAGGTTATCGACGTGCGGAATGTCCCAGACGAAGCCGTAGGTCCAGGAGTGCCCGGTTTCGTTGAGCAGGTTGCGGCTGCCGCCGGAGAACTGCGTGAACGAGGTGGGATGCTGGAAGTTCTGGCAGGCGCGATCGCCGGTACGGATGCACTCCAGCGGATCGGCATAGTCGCCCTGCGTCTGCTGCGAATCCTTCAGGTAGATGGCCTGCAGATCGGGCGCGTGGAAGTTGGTGCCGTAGGTCCCGCGCAGCAGCAGTCCTTCGAGCGGCCGCCATTCGATGCCGGTACCCCACGTGCGCGCGATATCGGCTTGGCTGTCGTCGCGGTACTTGTCCAGGCGGCCGGATAGCGTCCACGTCAGCGTCGATGCCAACGGCACGCGGAACTCCGTGGCGGTGGACAAGCGGTTACGCGTGCCGCCGCCGGTGATGTAATTCTGGAACGGATCGCCGAACGACGTGGTGTTGCCGCGCGGGTCCGGCGAGAGCTTGAAGCCCTGGTGGTTGGCCTCGACCACGCCGGCGAAGCCGACCGGACCGGCCCAGGTATCGAACAGGTCGCCGTTGAGGTTGAACTCGGCCTGGTCCATCCAGGTTTCCGCGCTGTTGACGCCGCCGACGGCGAAGCTGCGGTAATCCGACGGCGAGATGGGGCTGTAGAAACGCTGGGTGTTCAGCGCATACGTCGGCAGCGCTTCGCCGCCGACCGTCGTCGGGCCCAGCTGCGGGCCGAAAAAGTAATCGAACATGCCCTGTTCGTTCAGGCCGGTGTAATGCTCATGCACGATGTACCGGTTCGTGCCGAGGTTCAGGTCCCAATTGAACTTGTCGTCGAAGACGGTGCCCTTCAGGCCGACGTGGACGTCCCAGTTCGCCTCGCGATCGTGCGTGTTGCCGAAGGTACCCATCTCCTGTGGCGTGAGCTGGCGAATGTACGAATTGATCACCTGGCCGGAGGTCCGGTCGTAGAAGCCGGTCGGCAGGCCGGGCATCGCATAGAGGAACGGCAGCTGCGTGTTCGTCGTGCCGGTGTTGGTCCACAGGCCGACCGAGGCGTACGCCTGAAGCGAGTTCGAGAAGTCGTATTCGCCGGCGACATAGGCGTTGTCGGCACGCAGGCCCGGACTCAGCACCCAGTTCTCGAATAGAGCGTTCTGCGTGCAGGAAACGCCCCGGCTGGTGACGTTGGTGGGATCGACCTGGCGGCCGACCGTACCGACCGTCTTGTGGTCGTACGCGGAGAAGGTGTTGCCGAACTGTCCGCAGGCGCCGGCGGGCGGCGCGACGTAGTTGCCGTCGGCGTTGGTGAGCGCCAGGCCGTCGGACGTCGGGAAGCCGAACATCCGTGCGCTGGGACTCCATGCCCCGTAGCCGGCGTCCGCTTCGGAATCGGTATAGCGGCGATCGCTACCCCACAACGGGCTGCGGTTGGTGTGTTCGTAGTTGTAGATGACGTGCCAGTTCTCGCCCGAGCGGCCACCGAGGAAATTGACGTCGCCGTAGTTGCGCCCGCCACGCGTGGCACCGCCGCCGGTGATCTGGATGTGGTCGCCTTCGTAGCGTTTCTTGAGCACCACGTTGATGACGCCGGCGACGGCATCCGAACCGTAGATCGACGACGCGCCGGTGGCGAGCACCTCGATGTGGTCGATCATGCCGATGGGCAGGTTGTTGTAGTTCTGGAACGTGCTCTGCCCCGCGCTGGGCTGCGGATAGTCGGCGACGCGATGGCCGTCGATCAGCAGCAGGCTATGGTCGGGGCCGAGGTTGCGCAGGTTGATCGGGCGGGCGTTCACCGCCGTGTTGCCCCACGTGGAAATGCGGTCGCTGAAGTCCGGCGTGGCGACCTGCGGCAGGCTGTTGAGGAACTCGACCAGCGTGGTGAAACCCTGCGCCTTGATCTGCTCGGCGGTGACCATCACCACCGGGGCCGAACCCTCGATCTCCGAGCGCGGAATGCGTGAGCCCGTGACGACGACCTTGTCCAGCGCGGTGGCATCCTTCGCGTCCGCGGGCTTGGCATCCTGCGCGAACGACGTGGGGGAAAACAACGCCATGGCCAGCGCACCGGCCAGGATGCCGCGACGTAGATGGATCGAATGCATGCTTTGTTCCTCGAAGAAATGAACGGCTTCCGCTTCCGCGACGCGGTGCGCGGTGAACCACACGGGCACGCGACGACGGCCCGGGGCGGTCGCGTCGGGTCATGGGGCGGCTTGGATGTTTTTTTGAAAATGAGGGGCGACCGGTCGTCGCCCGTTATGCAGCGGCACTCTGCTCCGCGTAACCGATGCCCTCCCGGCGATCGCATACCGCGGTGGAACTGATGTCCTGCATTACCCCCGATGAAAAGACCGCCATGCGACGGTTACGTGCAGATTACGGAGCGCATTTAAATCGTGGCAAGCCGCGTTGCAGCACGCCTCATGACCATAAGTCGTTGACTTAATTGATCGCTACTTCAACATGCAAGCAGTTCGCAGGTTCGCTCGACGCCTGACGGGATCTTGCGAGCCCGCTTCCTTTCTGCACGCTTTCGTTCGCTGGGGAATAGCGCGTGCGACAGCTCGTTCGCTGCGCCCGTCAACGCATCGGGAAGACGGCGTCGGACAAGGGAGGAAGTGTCGGCCGGGCGAAGAGGAATCCCTGCTGCAGCCGGATGCCCAGGTCGAACAGCGCCCTCGCTTCGTCCGCTTCTTCCACGCCTTCGGCGATCACTTCGACGCCGATGTCTTCGCACATCCGGACGGTATGCGCGACGAGGCGCCGCCGGACGTTGTCGCGGTGCACGTTACGCACGAGACCGATGTCCAGCTTCAGGAGGTCGGGCTGGAAATCCGCAAGCAGGTTCAGGCCCGCGTACCCTGCGCCGAAGTCATCGATGGCTGTCTTGAATCCTCGCGCCTTGTAGGCTTCGAGGATGGCGAGCAGGTGCCGGTGGTCGGTGATTTCCTCGTGCTCCGTTACTTCGAAGATGATCCGGGACAACGGCCATGAAGCGCGCTCCGCCGCCGCCAGGGTCGCTCGAAGGCAATGCGCCGGCTCGTAGACCGCATTGGGCAGGAAGTTGATCGAGAGCATGGCCGGCAGGCCGACTTGGCTCGCGCACTCGATGGCACGCACGCGGCAGGCCTGGTCGAACGCGTAGCGACCGGCGGCGTCGACGCCACCCAGGATGTCCGCCGCCCCCTCGCCATGCATCCCCCGGACGAGTGCCTCGTGGGCGTAGATGCTCTCGTGCTTGAGGTCGACGATGGGCTGGAAGGCCATGACAAGTCCGGCACCGACGTCATCGCTGCCTCGACACGCTTCGCAAGTGGCGCTTACTTCCATCCTCGACTCCCCAAGAAGTGATGGCGGCGAAGTCCACTTTGCCGAAGAGGTCATCCACGGCGCCACGGTGCCTAGGCTCGCGTGAAGAGGACATCTCCGGAAAGGCACGGGAACGAAAGCGCCCAACTATACAGGTTTTACTGTATAGTTGGGCGCCTCATGGACCTGTGACACGTCATAACCCAGCGAGGCCCGAACAATGAATCCTGACACGCCCAAAGCCGTAGTACGCCGCTTCAATGCCGAGGTGATCCAGAACCTGGACCGCGCCGCCTTCGACGAGCTGATGTCGCCCGACTTCGTGAACCACTCCGCGCCTCCCGGCACGCCAGCCGGGCCGGAGAGCATGTGGAACACGTTCGAGAAGGTGCTGCATCCGGCGTTGTCCGACCTGGAGGTCGAGGTGCTCGATCAGGTCGGCGAAGGCGACAAGGTGACCTCGCGCAAACGCATCACCGGGCTCCATACCGGTCCGCTTCTGGGCGTACCGGCGACGCAGGCTCCCATCGCGATCGACGTCATCGACATCGTCCGTGTCGAGGACGGGCGTTACGTCGAGCACTGGGGCATCAACACGCTGCCGGCCGTCCTGGCAGCCTTGCGCGCGCGTTAGCCCGCATCGGCGACGTCTTCGCGCGCCAGCCGGTCCAGGATGTCGATCGCGCGCTTCAGATCGCCGAAGTCGTCGCGAGGAAGGCGTGTCGCCAACAAATGCGCGATGCGGTCCGCGCGCGCGGACCGGGCATCGCGCAGATGCTTCCGTCCTTTCGCGCTGATCGCCAGCAGGTAGCCGCGCAGGTCGGGGCTTTCCTCGACACGCTCGATCAACCCGTCGGCCTCCAGCTGGGCCGTGACCAGCCGCATGCTCTGGTGCTTGACCCCGCGTCGCCGCGCGAGATGGGCGATGCTCTGGGCACCATGGGACTCGAGGAAATCGAGCGTGTCCCACTGCGCCGTCCGCACGTCCGCGCCGCTCTCGCGAACATGGCGGACGAAGGCACTGACGGCCGCCCGAAGCGCTTCGGCCAGTTGCTTCACTTCGGCATCGTCCTGGGGATGGCTAGAACGGGGCATGGTGTCGGGGCTCGGCAGGTGCGGCGTCGGCTCCGTAGGATCGCAAGATTCGCCGAGCGACACCATCGCGTGACGGCATCGCCGCCGTGTGTCCGCGGACATCTCCCGGCGTCCGGGGACATGCAGGGTCCAAGGCACCGGACGCGCCGGACCGCGCCCGACGGCACTGGCATGGTGCTTGCTGTCGCTGACGACCTCCTCGCTGGCCCGGACGACTCGGTTTGAATACGCCCTCCATGACGAAAGCGCGCATACCGTCCCTCGACGTCATCCGGGGAGTCGCCATCCTCGGCGTCCTCGCGGTGAATGCCGACGGCTTTGCCGCCCCGATTCACGCATCCCTGAGGCCGGACGCCTGGATGTTCGGCAACGATGGCCCCACCGCCTTGTCGTATTGGCTGATGGATTGGCTCTTCCACGAGAAATTCGTCGCCATCTTCTCGATGCTCTTCGGTATCTCGCTGTTTCTCGTCGGCGGCAACCTGTCCGACCGGCGCAAGGGCATCAACCTCGCGCGCCGCCTGGCGGCCTTGTTCGTCTTCGCCGCGATCCACGGTTTCGGGATCTGGTGGGGCGACATCCTGAGTACCTATGCGTGCGCCGGCGTGGTGATGTTCGCGCTCCGGTCCTTGGGGCCGAAGGTGCTGTTGAGCGTAGGAACGACGATCATGCTGGTGACCGCTTGCCACGCATGGCCCGACGCACCGCCGGTGCATGCCATGGCCGCACCCGTCGCGTCGACCGATCACGGAACGCGGTCGCACCCGCACGCATCGCCGATCGTCTCCGCGGAGATCGCGGAGGCAACGGCATCCGCCGGAGGCGCCTATGCGTTGAACACCCGCACCTACGTGCACCAGCTTCAAAACCTCTGGCGACTCCTGCCACGCACCATCGCCCTCATGATGATCGGCCTCGGCTTGTTCAAGGCGCGCTTCTTCACCGGCGCCCTTACGCGCCGAACGTACGTCGTCGTGGCGTCGGCGGGCATCGCCGCCTTGATGGCGCTAGCCCCGCTGACCTGGCACGCTGACGTGCGCTCGATGCCGACCCGCTACGACACCTTCCTGAGCGACCTCCTGTCGCCGCTTGCCGCCCTGGGGTACGTTGCCCTGCTGATCCTCGCGCTGCGCCGCGGACCGAGCCGGTGGCTGACGCCCTTTGCCGCGGCGGGTCGCATGGCCTTCACCAACTACCTCACCCAGTCCCTGATCATGACCAGCATTTTCTATGGCGGACGGGGCGCACTGATGGGCCAGGTGGATCGACCGGCGCTGTGGGCGATCGTCGTCGGCATCTGGGCGCTGCAATTGGCTTGGTCGACCTGGTGGCTGAACCGTTTCGAGATGGGTCCACTCGAGTGGGTCTGGCGATGGGTCACGTATGCGCATCGTTCGCCGTTCGTACGACGCCGAGAAGCGCTCGCGACTCCATTGGCGTGATCGCACACGCGCCCGCTTGTTCCCCGCATTCGAGATGGGCCGCCTGAGCATCCCGGGGGACGAGACGCCGTCCGGCACCACGCTGCTCGTGATCGGCGCGGCCGGCGGCGGCGGTTCGATCCTGGTGCAACTGGCGCGTTGGTTGACGGGCCTGACCGTGATCGGCACCGCATCACGGCCGGAAACCGCGACGTGGGTGAGCGACCTCGGCGCGCACCACGAGCCTGGACCTTCGCCCCGCATGCCGCTCAGGGACGTGTTCGATGGGTATCGGACGGGCAGGATCCGGCCCACCTCCCTGACACAAAAGCTCGTGACGGTGGCGGGGATGCTCTTGCTCCTCGCCTCGTTCATCGCGTCGCTCAAAGGGCTTTGATGACGGGACAGGCCACGGCGTGCACGGATGACCGCTCCGACGTACTCGATCCGTTCCGTCGGTCTGGGGAAGCCGTTGTCGCTGCCCAGAGCCAACACCGTGTGTCGAACTCATCACTTACCCATCAAGGCCGCCATTGAGCCCGGCAACCCGGGCAAACGCCGCGGCGAAATAATCCATGAAGACGAGGGCACGCTTCGGCAGCAGCCGGTTGGCGACATAGAGCATCTGGATGGGAACGGGAGGCGCCTCGTGGTCGCGCAGCAGCAACACCAGGCGACCGTCCTGCAGTCCGTCGGCGAACAACCATTGGGGTCCATAGCCCACGCCCACCCCGGCGGTGACCGCATCGCGGACCGCTTCGGGCGAACTGACCCGCAGCCGCCCCGACACCGTCACCTCGGCATCCTTGAACCGCCAGGTGCTGCCCGAGGTCAGCAGCGTGTACACGACGCATTCGTGCGCCCGCAGATCGTCCGGCGTTTCAGGCACGCCATGGACGGCGAGATACTCCCGGCTGGCGACGCATACCCGCTTGAACAGCGCCACCCGCCGCGCGCGTAACGCGCTGTCTTCGAGGTGCCCGATGCGAATGGCCAACTCGACGCCCTCGTCCACCAAGCCGGCATACCGGTCGCTGATCTGAAGATCCAGCGACACCGCCGGGTGCCTGGCGAGAAAATCGGGCACGTGAGGCAAGACGAAAGCGTGCGCCAATGCCGTGGGACAGGCGACGCGCAGCAAGCCGGTCGCCTCGGCGGGTTTGAGCAGGGACGACTCGGCCTCACCCACCGCGTCGAGGATGCGCCGCGCGTCCGCGTAATACCGCTCGCCTTCGGGCGTCAGGGTCAGTTTCCGGGTGGATCGATGCAGCAGCCGCGTCTGGAGATGGTCTTCGAGCGCGGCGATGTCCCGGCTGACCCGAGGTTGCCCGATGCCCAGGTCCCGCGCCGCCGCCGAGAAGCTGCCGGTTTCAACGGCTCGGGCAAACGAGGTCATTAGCAGGATGCGATCCATCCGATCCACCTATGCATCTGGAACATGGATGATATCCATACATGCGGGCTTATCGTTGTCAACGCATGGATCCATGCTTTCTCCCACCCGCGCCATGTCGGCCGGCCCATCCGGAGCAAGAGCATGTCCCGTTTAGAAGGTAAACGCGCCCTCATCACCGGCGGTACGAGCGGTATCGGCCTCGAAACCGCGAAGCAATTCCTCGCCGAAGGCGCCCGCGTGATCGTCACGGGCGTCAATCCCGCCACCCTGGCCGAAGCACGCACCGTCCTGGGCGGCGAGGTCCTGGTGGTGGGCGCCGATTCGGCGAGCGTGTCCGCCCAGCAGGCGCTCGCGCGCACGGTCCAGGACCATTTCGGCCAGCTCGATATCGCGTTCCTCAACGCCGGCGTGTCCGTGTGGGTGCCGATGGAAGACTGGACGGAGGACATGTTCGACCGCTCCTTCGCCGTCAACGTCAAGGGACCGTACTTCCTGATGCAGGCCTTGCTGCCGGTATTTACCAACCCGGCTTCCGTGGTGCTCAACACATCCATCAACGCCCATGTGGGCGCGGCACGCTCGTCCGTCTACGCGGCTACCAAGGCCGCTTTCCTCAACATGGCCAAGACGCTCTCGAGCGAACTGCTGGATCGCGGGATTCGCGTCAACGCCGTGAGCCCGGGCCCGGTCGAAACACCGCTTTACGACAAGCTCGGCATTCCGGACGCGTATCGCGCGCAGGTCAACCAGGACATCCTGGCCACCATCCCGGCCGGCCGGTTCGGCACGCCCGAGGAGGTAGCCAAAGCGGTGGTGTATCTCGCGTCGGACGAATCGTGCTGGACGATCGGCTCGGAGCTGACCGTCGACGGCGGTCGCACGTTGAACGGCTGAGCCCCTTCCCTTCTTCCCAGGCATCTTTCGCATGACTTCGTTTCTTTATCGCGCGGCCGCCGCCGCGTTGCTTCTGGTGGCTTCCCTGGCAGGCACGGCCCAGGCCGAGACGGTCTCGCCCAGGAAATCCGCCCTCATCCTCATCGAGTTCCAGAACGACTGGATGGCTCCGACCGGTGGCATCAATGGCCAGTTCAAGGACCGCGAGCAGTTCGACCGTTCCGTGACCAACGCCAAGAGCGTGCTGGCCGAAGCGCGTCGTCGGCACATGGAAGTCATCTACGTGACCATGACGCTCGAGCCTTCCTACAAGGTGCTGGGACAGGCCAAATATGGTCTTCGTGCGGCCATGCCGAAGTACAGGTCGTTCCTCGGCGAGCAGGCGAATATCTTTCACGGATTCGAGCCCATGCCCGACGAGTACGTGATTCGCGAGCGCACGGGAAGCAGTGCCTTCGCCGGCACGTCGCTCGACAGCTATCTGCGCAACAACCACATCGAGGACATTTACCTGATGGGGTATGCCCTGCATCTGTGCGTGGAGTCCACGCTTCGCCAGGGCCATGACCTGGGCTACAACACCAACGTGATTTACGATGCCTCCGCGGCGTTTTCCAGGCAGCAACAGGTCTCGTTCCTGGCCGACATCGTGCCGTTCTATGGACGGGCCGTGACGACCCGGCAGTTCATCGCAGAAAAGAATTGATCCGGCGTGGCGGCGAGGAGCCTTCTTCTCGCCGCCGACATCGTCGAATCGGAGCACGGCGGTGCGAGCTCAGTACCGGCCGGTGGGCTGGCCGGAGCTCAGGCCCGAGCCACGGCCGCGCGGGTCGCGGTGCGCCTCGATCTTCATGCGAGGACGACTGCGCGGGACTGCCGGCTCTAGTGCTCAGAGCTTCATGCGCATGAAACCCGACATGAATCGTCGTCGGGAGGCCAGCCTTGCGCCTGAGTATCGCCAGCCAAACCCCATAGCGTGCAGGTCTGCCGCCGACGATTCCTGTTCAACGGAGCCGGGTTGTCGGGCGAACTCGTCACGCGCGAGCGTGACGCCACATGGTGAGATGCCCAATGGACCAGCACCACGGCACACGCCGCCGCCTCACATGCTCACTGACCGTCATGTTTCTGGGCGTGCTACTCACCCGTTCCGCACAGGCGGCAACGCACTTCGTGACCTTCATCAATGACTCGGATCGGACAGTGACGTCCATCGAGGCCACCGCCGCAGGGACGCATCGCTGGCATGCCCTTGACCTCGGTGGACTCCTGATCGGTGGAGGAAGTGGCCAGGCCGCCGTCCGCTTCGACGGCACAGAGAAGTGCAAACAAGACCTCTCCGTCACCTATCGGGGGATGTCACCGTTAACGGTCACGGGCTTCAATATCTGCCGTAGCGATCGCTTTTATCTGGGAAAGGCTTTGGCAAAGGCGTTGCGCTCCAGGCTGACGCAAACGCATTGATCGGCTGGTCAGTCGATTGAGCGACTTCATCGGCTTGCGGGCAGCGATATCCGAAGCGATACCTTCGCCACTTAGCAAAGCGTCCCAATACAGCCTGGACGGCGCATGACTTTCGCTTCCAAGGCGAGGTCCCATACGCGACCGGACAGGCCCGCCGCCGGAACTCATTTACCCGCGAGGTGTTCGCACGCCCATGCTTCCGCAGTGGTGACAGGAATGGAGTGCTGCGCGTTGAACGTCACGGCCTTGGGCCAGGACACCCCGCGCCCCTGGGCGAACACCGCACGGTATTGCTTGATGTGGTGGGTGGGATCCGTCTTCAGCTCGTCCAGGAGGTAGGGCACTGTCCAAATATTTTGCTTGAATGGACGGCCCAGCACGCGTTCCAGGATGCCGGCCACTTCCCCGTAGGTGATCGTGTCACCGGAGAGGTAGACGACGTCGTTTCGGAAGCGGGGCTCGAAAAAGACGATGTCCGCCGTGAGCACACCGATGTCGTCGGGGGTGGTGAGGGTCACACTGGTCTCAAGGCTGCCGAGCGCATTGACCGTGTCATGCTCGAAATCGACCACCTCGAACACGGGTTCGAAGAGGAAAGGGGTGAACATGCCCGTTGAAATGATGACCCATTCGGTTTTGTCCTGGGAACGCAGCAACTCGCGCACGTCGAGTTGGGCGTCGAACAGGTCCTGCGGACTGCCCCGGCCAATCGCCTCGTAGTCCACGCCGAACTGCCACGGGAAATAGCGTTTCACGCCGGAATTCAGCGCCGCCCTGGCCAGTTTCATGGGGGTTTCCCGCCCTGCAACCATGCCGGCGCATCCGATGACGGTATCGAACCGCGCGAACACGGCCGCCAGCTCATCGATCGAATCGTTGACCAGGTCGGCGGCGACCATCTGCACGCCAAGGCCTCGCAGTTCGTCGATGTCCTTTTTCTTTACAGGGTCGGTGGTGTGGATGGTCGAATCCCTGAGCAGGACGCTGATGCTCGACCCCGGGGCACGCTTGGCCACCTTCACGAGGTTGCGCAATACCGGCAGGCCCAACTCACCGGCGCCGAGAACGAGAATGGACTGGGATGGAAGTTGTTTGATGACGGTCATGGGGATGACGAAGATCTATGCTTGTAAGATGCGCAAATGCTTCCACGATTTGCCATCCCCCGTAAGAAGGCACACGCGTGATACCAGGAGAGGGACATGACCGACGACGACACCCTCTATCACGCGGAAATCGTTTGCCAGGCGCTGGGGCAAGACGAGGACGGCATCAGGCGTGAGGTGCTTGCCCACGCGGGCAGCCGCTGGGCCCTGGACATCCTTCACGCTCTCGGCGTGAACGGCACGATGCGCCATGCGGAACTGCGACGGCAGATGACCGGCGTGACCCAGCGCATGCTGACCAAGACGCTGCGCGCCATGGAGCGGGACGGTCTGGTCGTCCGGCGCGACTTTGGTGAGATATCGCCCCGTGTGGAGTACGAGCTGACGCCGATGGGCATGGGACTACGGATCCGAATGTCGCCCATCTGGACCTGGGTGGTCGAGAACGTCGAGGCCATCCGCGAAGCGAGACGCGCCTTCGACGGCCGGGACGGCAACGGGCCGTCGTGGCAAATGTCCGCGGACTAGAGACGGATCACGCGCCGGCTTCGCTAATCGAAGCACAAGGGCATTTAGCGCGGCCGCGGCGCTGAGTGGAGCGGGTGAACACCTAGGCTCCTCTGCTGCCCCCTTGGTTGACTCGGTTATGAGGCCCGACAAGGGGTTGGGCAGCACGATACCAAGAACGCAACTTCTGAAAGGCCACCATGAGAGGCCTCAGTTCTGGAAAGGCACTTGCCTATCGGAGCACGGGCGCTCCCGCGATCGGCCCAGGTCGGAGCGGCCATTGCCCATCGATAAATACGCTATGTCTCTGAATATATTGGATTAACGGCGCTGACTCGGCATCTCGGTCACATTTGCTGAACCGAATCATTTCGCGGGGTTTTGGAGGCTACCGGGCTGGTGGCCTCGGGGGCACAGTGGAGTCACCCCATCCACGGGGTCACCAACTCGACCCATTTCAAGGTCGATCAATCCAGGGGCATTCCAATGAGCAAACCCACGTTGCCGTACCTCCATGAAACCAAAATCACCGTGCGCCAGGGCCAACAGGCGTGGCACCTGGCCCGCGCATTGACCGAGAACGACGAAGTCGAGGTCGTGACCGAGGTTGCGAAAGCCTATGTCGATGCGGGCCGCGTCGAGACCCTGAGCGAGGGCCTCATTCTCGCCGGTGCGATCGTCATCTCGCTGCGCAGCACCGAAGCGGGCGAGCGCGTCCCTCAGATGGCCCGTGAGCGTCTCTCCGCAAAGCGTCGCGGCCTCGTTGCCTCGACCCTCGTGCCGGGTTGAGGCGATGCCCGCCCACGATTACAGGAGCCAGGAAGCCGCTCTGGACAAGGCCATTCGCCTTGCACAGGGCGGCTCTCGCTCATCTCGTTCGATTGAGCTTCCCTGCGATGGCACCGTACGATCGACCATCCGGGAGATCCTCTCCTTGCCAGAGGGGGCGCCAGTCGACGCAACTGCGGAGGAGCTTCGACTCTTCGGCAAGGTGCACTGCCTTATGTCGACGCACAACCCGAAGTGGCTCAGCAGCTCACAAGCGACGTTTCCACCGGAGATGCGCGGCGGCGGCGCCGCCGAGGCTCAACGATTGGTCTCCCGCCTCCCAAACCGGGCGACCATGGACGAGCCAGATGGACCGATGGCCGCGCACAACCTGCTCGTGAAGACCGTTCATGACTGCATTCCACGGTCGGATCGGGATAAATACCCTTGGTTATTGCATCTGACCAATACATCTGAAGTTGAGTGGGCAGATGGCGTAACTGAGCTCGTGCCTGCCATGGGCCCGGCGGGTTGGTACGCGCTGCGGGTGTGTCAAGACGACATCTATCGCACGGTCAACGAAACCCAAGGCGTGGTGGTGCTGAAGCATTGGCTTTACACCAGGAAGTATCTCGCAGCAGTGAGTGCTACCGACCGACAGCGACGCATACAGGCATCTATCGCTGCATTGCCGTGGCGCCACCTTGAATCGCATGCTGATGAGCGCAACGGGTCGTTGTTCTCACGCTTGCTGCTTCACATCGCACTCAACCGCTTCCTGTGGGTCGAGCTTGGCATAGATCTTCTGACGAACGAAAGCGCCGGCCTTCAAGGCGATCTACTGCAAGTGCTCGCTGAGAGTGGTCACGCATCGATCGGCGAACTCATCCGCCAGTTTCAGAGTCCGGCAGGTATTGATCATCTCGCGATGGCGAATCATGCCCTTCGACATGTGCTCACTGGCTCCAGGCGCAAGCTCGGCGTAGGCTTGGCATCGACGATCGACGCGCAGGCCGAAGCCATCGTCGCCAGTTGTCGCTTGCATGAATTTACTGGCGATACCGTCAACGATAATTTGGCGGACGACTTGATGGCGACTAAGACCGTGGCGTGGCTCATCCTGGCAATTGCGGCGCTACGCGAGGTAACTGTCCTCAATCAAGACCCATCAGTGCACAGCAAGCGCGTGCGTGTGATGTCTCAACGCACCTCCCTCGAAACCCACGGCGTTGACATGGTTCGCCTTCGCAAGGCTGTTTCGTCGCTCTTGGTCAGCGGCCAAGCATGGCGTCTCTCTGTGGCGCGTTGGAAAAAACAGGTACAGTTCGCCCAGTCGATCCGACTCCTCTGCCGCGAAACGCTGTACGACACCTTCAAACCGGCAAGCATCGACGTATGGCAACGCATTTTCGCCATGTGTGGCATCGACCAAGTGTTGGCGACGCATGCGGCGTCGGCAAGCGTGGATTCCCAATTTGCGTGACAACGAAGGATGCCCATCGCACTTGTGGCAGTCCGATTGATCTGCTTCAGGACATTGACCGATCCCTGCCTTTCGAGCCATTCAAAAGTAGAGAAATTCGGCGAACCAGCCCCAACCCCTGCAGTGGTTTCGCCACGAAAAATTGACCTTCACCAAAGGCATGTAGTGAAGGCGTTCACCATGCCGTACGAATACGTGCTGACAGTTCGCTAAGATGGTACGGTCGGCCGTAAGCGACCAATCCCAAGGAGCCACGGATGATGCCCCGATGATGCGCCCCGCTGCTGCCCTAGCCAGCGTGCTAGCCACCATTCTGGTGGCCTGTACCGCCCCGGCCCGCCAGACACCGTCGCCACGCCCACACCCTTCGACGAACGCAACCCCCAGCCTGGACAACCCAATGACTTCTGCCGCCTCAAGCCCGGCCGTGCTGGCGGGCGCCCGCGATGCCGCCGACCGTGTGCTTCGCTTTCTGTCCGAGGTTCAATCGTCGAGCGATTTTTCAGCCGCCCAGGTCGGACAACGCATGGGGGTGACCCTGACGCCTGACCTGAGCAACGGGGAGGAGTGGACGGCATATCGCAGCGGAAGCCTCGGCGGAGGCTGGACCTATGGCGTCCAGCAAGCCGACGCACGAGCTTCCCAAGGGCGTGTCTTTGGCTTTTGGTTCTACAACGACGACCGGGCCGCCGACCCGGCCCCGGCGTGCGCCCTGCCACTAGACCAGCTGCGCGCCGACCTGACGGCGCACGGGTGGGTTGAACGGGCGGTGCCTTCGGAAATCGGCAGCGTGTTGGCCATCGAGTTCGCCAAGCACGACATCGTCTTGACCCTGACGCCCCGGGATATCGCCACCAGTGGCTCGGCCCAGTGCGTCCTGTCCCTGCTCGCCACGGGCGGCCACTGACCGAAGGATTGACCATGGCCACGCCCCACCCTGCCCTCGACGCCGCGGTACAGCAGTTCGCACACCAACCCGGCGTCACGCCCGCCGACGTGAGCGCGTTGCAAGCTGCGCTCTCTTCGGACCCAGACTTGACTCAGCGTCTGGACGGCGTCGCCGCCTCCGGAGCGCTGCACGGATTTGCACCCACGCCTCCAGGCACGCCCAACGCGCCCATCGGTAACTACGACGCTGCGTCGCGCATCGTCGCCCTGCCCTCCTCGGCATTCGGGTCTGCGGGTACACCGCCCAGTGCAGACTTGCACGCCGTGTTGCGTGTGCAGGCGATGGTGGTTGATTTTGGGACCAAGAGTTACGTGGATAGTGCGGGCGCGATGCACCTCGTCACCGCGGATATGCTCAACAACTTGCAAGGCACGCTCAACGGCTCGCCGGTTTTGGCCAGCGAAATACAGCGCGCGGCTACTACTGCCGACCCGCAGGACACCTCACACCGCATTCTCGAATCATTTGAGTTCACCTCGCCAGGCGCCGGTGTTGGGGGCAGCTTCAACGCGCCGGGCCATGCCATGAACCTCGTCAGCGAGTCACTGACCACGCGTGGCCCGCACACCACCGGCACCTACGACAAACACGATTTGACCTTTGTCATCGGGCACGAGGTCCAGCATGGCTTCAACGCACAGGCCGCCGCGCAAGCGCGGGCCACCTTCGTCAACGATGTGCGCAGCTTGGCAGCCACGCCTGGACCTGTGCACGATTACACCGCCTTGGTCGAACGGCATATCCAATCGGGACGCAATGACGAGGCCAGCGCGCAGATTGCCGGGTGGAATGCGCTACAAAGCCGCGTGCAACACGATAGAGGCCAGGCGACTCTTGCGAGCCTAGACGCGGCCGCTCCCAGCCGCGCCGCAGATTTCATTGAGCGGCGGAATGGCAATTTTGCGCCTCATGGCAATGTGCAGCTCAATCCCGACTTCAGCATGCCCCACACGCCGGCGAATGTTGCCGCAATGGGTCACAACTATTTTGACCGGCCGACTGCGGCGCACATGCTGCCTGGCGACACGCGAAACGCCATGGCGCTGGGCCATAACGGGGTCGAGGACTACCCCAACTACTACGCGGGCTGGGCTATCGCGACCATTGGCGCGGAAGAACGTGCGGCCACGCATGGCAAGGGGGCCGCACCGCAGATTCAGCTCAACATGGCCCACGCTGGGCTCTACGAAGACATGATGGAAAAGGCCGGGCTCAATCTTGCGCCGTCCAAGCAATCCATTCCGTATTTGGACAGCAGCACCCAGCCGGCCACACCACACGCGTTCGACCACACCGCGGATGGACCACGCCAATACCAGCATGTGCCCGTGGCGCCTCAGCGGCTGGACGACCCGGCGCACCCAGACCACGCTCTGTTTCAGCAAGCCCGCGGTCAGGTTGTGGCGCTGGACCAGAGCTTGGGCCGCACGCCCGATGCGCACACCGACCAGCTCGCCTCGGCCGCCGCCGTGCAAGCCCGTGCGGACGGCTTGCAACGGATCGACCAGGTGGCGCTCTCTACCGATGGACAGCGGCTTTGGTCGGTGCAGACACCGCCAGGGCGCACGGACCATTTGTTTGACCTGCGAACGAGTGTTCCCACGGCGGAAGCGATGACGCCGATGGAGCAAAGCGGCGCCAAGTGGCCGCAGGCCATGCAGCAGTTCGAGCAGGCACAGGCCCAACAGCAGGTACAGAGCCAGCAAGTGACGCAGCAACAGGCCCAATCCCAAGGTCCAGTCATGAGCCATGGCGGTCATGGGATGTAGCACCGTCACATCAAGGGGCGCGGGCGTCCCTTCGATACCTTAGACGTACCTCGTGGGAGGTCGCTCAGGTCCGCTGAAGAAGCCAAGGAATACGTTGCAGAGAAGGCACTTAGCGCGCTGGTGGCACTGAGTGGAGCGGGTGAAGGGAATCGAACCCTCGTCAGTAGCTTGGGAAGCTACAGCTCTACCATTGAGCTACACCCGCGTCGGGCGTCGATGGTAATACGACACCGGCAGCGGGCGAAAGGTGGCGGGGGACTGAACGTGGCCGCCAACGCTCACCCTCCCTGTCGGGGGCCGGCGCATAATCGGGCCGGGATTCCTCGAGGGCTGCCTCATGCGCAGGGTGCTGTCGCTTTCCATCGTCGTCGGGTTAGGGATTTCGGGCCTTGCGGCCGCGCAATCGCGCAGCGTGTCCACGGCGGATATGCCCAAGCCGGGTGTGAGTTATATCTCGGGTCCGTCGGTGCCGGTGCGGCGCGAGACGGTCAGTACGGCGACGCTGCCCCAGCCGTCGCACTTCTACATCGACGACCGGGCGGCCCCGCCACCGCAGCCGGTGGCGAACGACGTGCCGGTGGATTCGGGCTACTACGGCGGTTATTACGGCGGCTACCCGCCAGGGTATGGGTGGGGTAATCGCGGTCACGATCATGGTCGGCCGGACCATGACCACGGCCGCCCGCCGCCGCCCCAGGGCACCGCCACGACCGTGCGGCTCAATGACGGCACGCGTTTCGGGCCGCCCGCCGGTGGCGTGAAGATGGGTGTGGCACCCCCGCCTCGTGCACCGGATCGGCACGACCACGGTGGCGGATGGCACGGTGGCGGGAACCCCCGGCCCGTGGCTCCGCCAGTCGTCGGCGCGCCGGGCGGTAGTGGCCGGTGGGGGCGTTGAGGGGCCTGGAGCCGTAGGAGGCGCATTGCGGAAACCGGATGCACCGCGCTGGGCTCCTGCGTACGCAGGAGCGACGGTCGGCGGCTACAATCGGCGGATGCACATCACCCTCAACGGCGAAGCGCGCGAGTGCGCGCCCGGCACATCCGTCACGTCCCTGCTCGAATCGGCCGGTTACGCCGGCAAGCGGGTCGCGGTGGAGGTGAACCTCGACATCGTGCCGCGCAGCGAGCACGCGACGCACCTGCTCGCCGACGGCGACAAGGTGGAAATCGTCCACGCCATCGGCGGCGGCTAAGGAATCCTTCGCATGAACCACTTCTCCCCCGCCGGCGACGACCTGCTGACCGTCGCCGGCCGCACGTTCCACTCTCGCCTGCTCACCGGCACTGGCAAGTACAAGGATTTCGACGAGACCCGCCGCGCCACCGAGGCGGCGGGCGCGCAGATCGTCACCCTCGCCATCCGCCGCGTGAACATCGGCCAGGATGCGAGCCAGCCCAATTTGCTCGACGCCCTGCCGCCGAGCCGCTTCACCCTGCTGCCCAACACCGCCGGCTGCTACACCGCCGACGACGCGGTGCGCACCTGCCGCCTCGCCCGCGAACTGCTGGACGGCCACAACCTCGTGAAGCTCGAGGTGCTGGGCGATGAGCGCACGCTCTACCCCGACGTGGTGCAGACCCTCGTCGCGGCCGAAAAACTCGTGGCCGACGGCTTTGATGTGATGGTCTACACCTCCGACGACCCCATCCTCGCCCGCCGCCTGGAAGACGTCGGCTGCGCCGCGATCATGCCGCTGGCCGCGCCGATCGGCTCGGGCCTGGGCATCCAGAACCGCTACAACCTGCTCGAGATCGTCGAGAACGCCAAGGTGCCGGTCATCGTCGACGCCGGCGTGGGCACGGCGTCGGACGCCTCGATCGCGATGGAACTGGGCTGCGACGGCGTGCTGATGAACACCGCCATCGCCGGCGCGAAAGACCCCGTGCTCATGGCCCACGCGATGAAGCTCGCCGTGGAGGCGGGCCGCGCGGCATTCCGCGCCGGCCGCATCCCGCGCAAGCGCTTCGCCTCGGCCTCGAGCCCCGTGGACGGCCTGGTCGGTTGAGCCGCATGACGCACGACGACGAAACCACCCCGTTCCAGCGCCGCATCCGCAGCTTCGTGTTGCGCGAGGGCCGCATGACACCCGCCCAGCAGCGCGCGTTCGACGACCACTGGGCACGATTCGGCCTCGACTACACGGGCCAGGTGCGCGACCTCGACGCCACTTTCGGCCGCGCCGCGCCGCGCGTGCTGGAAATCGGCTTCGGCAACGGCGAGGCGCTGGCCTGGGCCTCGGAAAACGACCTCGCCCGCGACTACGTCGGCGTGGAAGTGCACGGCCCCGGCGTGGGGCGCCTGATGAACGCGCTGGCCGCTCGCGACGCGACCAACGTGCGTATCTACAAGCACGATGCCGTGGAAGTGCTCGAACACGAGATCGCCCCCGGCAGCCTCGCCGAGGTGCGCATCTGGTTTCCCGATCCCTGGCACAAGAAGCGCCACAACAAGCGCCGCCTCGTGCAGCCGGCCTTCGTGGCGCTGCTCGCCTCGCGCATGGCGCCGGGCGGCCTGCTTCACCTGGCCACCGACTGGGAGGCCTACGCCGAGCACATGCGCGAGACCATGGAAGCCGCCCCCGGCTGGCGCAATCGCGTGGGGCCGGGCCAATCGGCCGAACGCCCCGCATGGCGCGTGGAAACCCACTTCGAACGCCGCGGCATGCGCCTGGGTCACGGCGTGTGGGATTTCCTCTACGAGTGGCACGGCACCACGCAAGTGTGATGCCTTCCGCGGCTGAAGGCCCGCGCCTTCAGCCCCGAGCCACCCCCGACGCGTATACTCGTCCCGCATTAACCGCTGCGTGGCGAACTTTCCGCCACCGCCCGTTCAACCGACCGGATCGGATAGCCGGCTAGTGCTGACGCTCACTCCTGAAATGATCCTCGTGCTGGGCCTGGTGGGCTTCACCATGCTCATGCTCGTTCTGGAGTGGATCCGGGCCGATCTCGTCGCCCTCCTGGTGGTGGTCACCATCGGCCTCACCGGGCTCATTCCCGGCGACCAGGTGTTCAACGGCTTCGCCGGCAACGCCGTCATCGCGATCATCGCCATCATGATCATGGGCGCCGGCCTGGACCGCGCCGGCGTGCTCAACCTCACCGCCTCGTTCGTGATGCGCATGGCGCGCGGCATGGAATCGCGCCTGGGCGTGGTGGTGAACAGCGTCACCAGCCTGTTCAGCGCCGTGATCCCCAGCCAGGCCCTGGCCGCGCTGATGATCCCGGTCACCAGCCGCCTGTCGGCACGCACCGGCGTGCCGCTGTCGCGCCTGCTGCTGCCGATGGCCTTCTGCATCCTCACGGCGACCAACACCACGCTCATCGCGAACTCGCCGCTGATCGTGCTCAACGACCTCATCGCCAGCGCCAACAGCAACCTGCCGCCGGGCGCGCACACCATTCCCAAGTTCGGGCTCTTCAGCGTCACGCCGGTGGGCCTGGTCCTGGCGGTGGTGGGCGTGGGCTTCTTCTGGGCATTCACCCGCAAGCTGCTGCCCGAGCGCGACGACGACCGCCTGAAGGTCACCCCCGGCCGCACCGAGAGCTACTTCGCCGACACCTACGGCATCGCGGGCGAGACCGCCGAGCTCACCGTCACCGCCGAGAGCCCGCTGGTGGGCATGAGCATCGGTGAAGTGGAACAACTGCACGGCGCGCCGCTGATCCTGGCCATGAAGACCGGCAACGAAAGCCGCGTGGCGCCGCCGTCCGACCAGATGATCTGGGTGGGTACCGTGCTGGGCGTGCTGGCCCCGCGCGACGCCATCAACACCTTCGCCAACAACCAGCTCTGCCGCGTGTCGATGCGCATGCGCGAGCTGGGCGAGCAGTTCAACACCACGCGTGCGGGTATTTCCGAGGCGGTGGTGCCGCCCAGCTCGCGCTTCATCAAGCAGACGGTGGGCGAGCTGCGCCTGCGCAAGCGCTTCGGCATCTCGGTGCTGGCCGTGAATCGCGGCGACGACGTCTTCCGGGAGGACGTGCGCGCGATCACGCTGCGCGCCGGCGACACGCTGGTGCTGCACAGCAAGTGGCGCGACCTGATGCTGGCCGAGGAAGACCGCGACATCGTCGTGGTCACCGACATTCCCAAGGAAGAACAGCGTCCCGGCAAGATCTGGCAGGCAGTGGGCTTCTTCGTGCTGGCCAAGTGCCTGGCCCTGTTCACCCACCTCGATCTTTCCGTGGCGATGATGACCGGCGCGGTGGGCATGCTGCTCACCGGCGTGCTCAACATGGACGAGGCCTACAAGGCGATCAACTGGAAGACCATCTTCGTCACCGCCTGCCTCATCCCGCTGGGCTGGTCGATGGACTCCACCGGCACGGCCTCGTGGATCGCCCAGGAAGTACTCGCCATCCTCGGCCATGCGCCGCAATGGACGCTGCAGCTCTCCATCGCCGTACTCACGCTACTGTTCTCGCAGGTGATGTCCAACGTCGGCGCCACCGTGATGATGGTGCCCATCGCGATCAGCGTGGCGGTAAGTACGGGCGGCAACCCGTCGGCTTATGCGCTGATCGTGGCGGTATCGTCGTCGAACACGTTCTTGCTTCCTTCGGGACATCCGGCCCTGATGATGGTGGCCGGTCCCGGTGGCTACCGGGCGAAGGATTTCCTGCGGGTGGGGTTGCCGTTGACGGTGCTGGTGCTGGTGATCACGCTGGTGACGATCAACCTGATGTATCGGTGACCGACGGACGCCGTCGCGCGCCCTTCGCCGATACGATCGGCTCCCATCCCGTCGGTAGGAGAGGTCGCTACCGAAGGGGTGGGAGCCGATCGTATCGGCGAACCCCGCGGAGCGTGGCGGCGAATTTTCTCATACCAGGTGGACGGTGCCGTCGATCACCACCACCGGAACGTCCCGCAGGCTCTGCCCCTTGCACGGCCCTGTCTGGCACAGCCCGTCGTCGGCCGTGAAGGTGGCCCCATGGGCGGCGCAGATGATGTTGCCGTTGCGCACGAGGAACTTGCCGGGCGCGTAATCGAGCCGGCGGCCCGCGTGGGGACACACGTTGAGGTAGGCCCGCGCCTCGCCGCCCTTGCGATAGACCAGCAGGGATTCCGTCTCGCCGGCGACGACCGCTTCCACGTCGATGGCGTTGCCGTCGGGGATGTCGTCGAGGCGGCACAGGGAGGAGAGGGCGGTAGGCGTCATGGCACTTGTCTGTGGGGAGGGGATGCCCCAAGGTATGGGGGCACGCATGTCATTGTGCCATACGGATTTTTAACCCATGACCTTCGTCTTCCCACCCCTCCGCCGCTCGCGCAACCCGCTGATGCGCGCCCTCTCCGTCCTGGCCGGCCTGGCCCTGCTCGGCGTGCTGCTGGTGTTCGGGGTGGTCGTGTTGGGCGTGCTCGCCGCGGGTAGCATCGCGTTCCTCGTGGTGCGCCAGTGGAAGCTGGCCCGCGCGCCGCGCGCGGCAACGGCCGCGCCGCACCGGCCAGACGTGCTGGAAGGTGAGTTCACCGTGATCCGGACCGGCCGCCCGGTTCACCACTGACGGCGCAAGAAGCGGATGGCGGCCCGGTGGCCGCCGTCGGACACTGGCCTCCCAACCCAAGGAGGCCGCTCATGACCCCCGCCCTCGCCATGCGCCCCGACGCCGACGACGCCCTGGAACGTGTCCGTGCCGCCCTGGACCGGACCGACGGGCCGCGCGATCTCGCCAGCCTCGCCGACATCGCGGGCCTGAGCCCCACCCACCTGCAGCGCGCTTTCCGTCGGCGCTATGGCGTGAGCCCCGCTGAGTACGCCCGCGTCCATCGCTTCGGCCAGTTGCGTGACGCCCTGCGCGGCGGCGCGGCGGTCACCGACGCGGTCTACGAAGCCGGTTTCGGGTCGGGCAGCCGCGTGTACGAGGAAAGCGACCGCCGCCTGGGCATGACGCCGGCGAGCTATCGCGCCGGGGGCGCAGGGGCGTCCATCCGCTACACCACCACCGATACCCCGCTGGGCCGCCTGCTCGTCGCCACCACGGCACGCGGGATCTGCTCGGTGACCCTGGGCCGGGACGACGCCGAACTGGAGGATCGACTCGTCGCCGAGTTTCCGCTGGCCGAGCGCGAACGGGTCGATGCGGGACGCGAGGAATGGCTCGATGCCGTGATCGCGCGCGTGGCGCACGAGCTGGGCTGGGCAGGCGGCGACGCGCCCGACATGCCGCCGCTCGACGTGGCGGCCACCGCCTTCCAGTGGCGGGTGTGGGACGCCCTTACCCGCATTCCGCGCGGCGAGACGCTCAGCTATGGCGAACTGGCCGCGAAGCTCGGCGTGCCCAAGGCGGCCCGAGCGGTCGGCCGCGCCTGCGGCAGCAATCGCCTCGCGCTGCTGGTGCCTTGCCACCGCATCGTGCGCGAAGACGGCAGCCTCGGCGGCTGGCGCTGGGGCGTGGACATCAAGCGGCAACTGCTCGCGGACGAGCGCGGCATGAAAGCCGTTAAAGGCTGACCTTCGCAGGTTTCGCTACCGCGCGCCGCGCGGCGGCGATATCGTGCACGTTCGCGCCGCATCCCCACGCGCGCGCTTGCCTGGATCGCGCCCCATGTCCGACACCGCCTGTACCGCCACGCCTTCCTCGACGTTCACCGATCCGCGCTGGATGGTGCCGATCTCGCTGCTGTCGATGTACATCATCTGGGGCTCTACCTACCTGGGCATCCGCTACGCGCTGGCGAGCTACCCGCCCTTCCTCCTCGCGGCCATCCGCTTCGCGATCGCGGGCGTGCTGCTCTTCGCCGTGTTGCGCCTCCGCGGCTTCGCCCTGCCCACGGCGCGGCAATGGCGCAACGCCGCCATCGTCGGCACGTTGCTGCTGGCGGGTGGCAACGGCCTGGTGTGCTTCGCCGAGCAGACGGTGAGTTCGGGCATCGCCGCCGTGGCGGTGGCGAGCATGCCGCTGTTCGCGGCGGTGTTCGCGGGTCTCTACGGCGAGTGGCCGTCGCGTGGCGAAACCGTGGGCCTGCTGCTGGGCTTCGTCGGCGTGGTGGTGCTCAACCTGGGCGCGGGCCTTTCCGGCTCGCCCCTGGGCGCCGTGGCGCTGATCGGCGCGGCGATGGCCTGGGCGTTCGGCTCGGTGTGGTCGAAGAAGCAGGACATGCCGGCCGGACCGATGAACACGGCGGCGCAGATGCTGTGCGCGAGCGTGTCGCTCACCGTCATCGCCCTGCTTCACGGCGAACGGCTGCCGGCGCATCCGCAGGCCAGCGCCACCGCCGCGCTGGCTTACCTCATCGTGTTCGGGTCGATCGTCGCGTTCAGCGCGTATCTCTACGTGCTGAAAACCGTGCGGCCGGCGCTGGCGACGAGCTATGCCTACGTGAACCCGCCGGTGGCCGTACTGTTCGGCGTGGCGGTGGCAGGCGAGCACGTGGGGCCGTTCGATCTCGCGAGGATGGCGATCATCCTCGTGGGCGTGGGCATCATCACGATGATGCGAACCCGGAAAGCCTGAGGCAGGCCCCGAATGCCTCGCCGTGGGCACCGGCCTGCGCCGGCGCGACGGATAGATACCTCGACGTAAAACGAAGCGTCGCACCGGCGCAGGCCGGTGCCCACGCGACGAGCATGATTTTCGCGACGCCGCACCCACGGAAACGGCACGACCGCGCACGATGTGAAGCGTGTCCCACGCTTTACCGCCCGCGACGATTTTTGAGAATCCTTCCATATCTCCCCGCCGCGAGGACGACCTAGCCTCCTCGCTTTTCGCCAGCGGGATCACCCCACGTGACGTCCAACACAGTTTCACCGCGAGCGCGCCTCTACCTCTGCGCGGCCCGCGCGGCGACGGTCTTCGGCGTAGCGATGGCGGCGCTCGCGTCGTGCCATGCGTCCGACGAGGTATGGCAACCGCACCCCGCGGAAACGAACGACGCCCCACTCGCCGCCGAGGGGGCGTCGTGATCGTCACAGCTCGCGCAAGGCCGTCGTCACCGGCAAGCGAGCCGCGCGTAGCGCGGGGAACAGCCCGCCGATGAAGCCGATGGCGAGGGCCCACTTGATACCGGTCCAGAGCAGCGCGCCGCTGACGTGGAAGCGGAACACCACCTGGCTGAAGTTCGCGCCGAGCGTCGACGCCGAATAGCCGTTGAAGATGATCCACACGATGCCCGCGCCGATCAGTCCGCCGAGCAGCGCCAGCAACATCGTCTCCAGCATCACCGACACCACCACGGGCACGCCGCGAAAGCCGATCGCACGCAAGGTGGCGATCTCCCGGGCACGCGCCTGGATCGCGGCGAACATGGTGTTGAGCGCGCCGAACACGGCACCGATCGCCATGATGATGCCCACGGTGATGCCGACGATGCGCAGCACCTTGGTCAGGCCTTCGGACTGCTTGCTGAAGTACTCGCGCGTGGTGGTGGCGTCGACCTTGAGCCGCGGGTCGGCGGCGAGGTTGGCCTTGAAGGCGTCGAAAGCCTGGGGCGAGTCGAGCAGCACCGTCACCGAGGCGACGCTGCTGCCCCGTCGATAGGCCGAGGCGACGCTCTGCGTGTCACCCCACAGCTCCGACTCGAGCGCATCGCCCGAGGCGAAGGTGCCGACGATGGTCCAGTCCTGGCCTGCCAGTCGCAGCGACTTGCCGACGTCCAGCCCTTCGAACTGCGCCTTGGCGCCCTTGCCGACGATCAGCTCGCGCAGACCCGGGTTGAACTTGCGACCCTCGACGATCTTCACCTGGTCGCGCAGCGCCCACACGTCGCCACTCACGCCGCGAATGGGCACGTTGGAATCGCTGTTGGGGTCGCCCTTGCGCGGCAGGTTGGCCACCACCACCAGCTCGCTCGACGCGATCGGCTTGCCGTCGGCGCCCTTCTTCACCCCAGGCGCCTGGATCACCACGTTGGCGCTGTCGCGGTCGAGCACGGAATTGAGTTCCGCCTGCGAACCGCCGCGCAGCACGATGGCCGTATGGTCGTTGCCCGTGGCGCGCAGCGTTTCGGCGAAGCCTTCGCTCATCGCCAGCATCGCGACGAGCACGCCCACCACCCCCGCGATGCCCACCACCACGACCGACGACGAACCCAGCCGCTGCCACACCGTCGAAAGGCCCACGCGGGTCACCTGCCAGGTCTGCCGGCCACGCCGGGTGAGGGTCATCCACAGCGCCAGCAGCACCGCGAGCAGGACCACGCCCTGCCAGGGCAACGCGATCCACAGCGCGAGGAACGCCGCGACGACGAGCAACATGAGCAATCCGGTACCGAAGCTCTTCATGAGGTCTCTCCCTTCAGCGCCCGGCGAGCGCGTCGACGATGTTGAGGCGCATGGCGCGAATGGCGGGCAAGGCACCGACGAGGGCGCCGATGACCACCATCAGCCCGAGGCCGAGCAGCCAGGTCTGCGCGCCGATCGGGGGCAGGTTGAGCATGCCGCCGCTGCCCTTGGCCACGATCGGCACCAGCACCGCGGCGATGGCCAGGCCGATCACGCCGCCCAGCACCAGCAGCAGGATGCCTTCGGCCAGCACCATGCCCAGCACGCTGCCACTGGAAAAGCCGATGGTCTTCAGCACCGCCAGTTCGTTGGTGCGCTCGCGCACCGCCTGCGCCATGGTGTTGCCGGTGAGCAGGATCAGCGTGAAGAACACCGCGCCCATGATGGCCGAGACGATCAACCCGATGTCGCCGAGCTGCTTGGCGAACGAGGCGTTGAAGGCCTGTTCGGTCTGCGTCTTGGTTTCGTGATCGGAATTGGCCGAGAGCGCGTCGATCGCCTTCGCCACCGGGTCGGCCTTGTCGGACGAAGTGAGTTGCACCACGTACCAGCCCACGGTGTTGCCGATGCTCTGGTAGGCGTTGGCCTCCTGGAAATATTTGTAGTGGAAGAAGAACTGCTGGTCGGTGCCGTTGGCCGCGCCCTTGGCGGGCGTGTAGATGCCCACGATGTCGAAGGGCCAGATCTTGTCGCCGTTGCGCTGCGGGAAGATCGTCGATTGCAGCGGGATCTTGTCGCCCACCTTCCAGCCGAAACGCTTGGCCAGCGCTTCGCCCACGATGGCGCCGGTGCGCGTGGTCTCGAAGGCCTTGCGCTGCTCGGGCGGCAACTGCACCTCATGGTAGATGTCGAGGTAGTTGTCGCTGACGGCGAAGCTCAGCACGAAGTTCTTCGGGTCCTGGTAGATGCCGCCGAACCAGTTCGCGTGGCCCACCGCCTTCACGCCGGGGATAGCCTGCATGCGCGTGGCGAGGCTCGAGGGCAGCGACTGGATGATGGAATAACGCGAGGTGGTGAGCAGGCGATCCACGCCGATCACGCTGTCGCCCGAGGAGAACGCCGCGCGCGTGGCGTCGAGCATGCCGAAGAGCAGGAACGCGGCGAGGATCGACACCAGGGTGAGGAAGGTGCGCAACTTGCGCCGGAACAGCGCCGCCCAGATGAGGTGCAGGTATTTCATGCCGGCATCTCCGTTCAGGCCGCCTGCTCGACGAGGGCGCCCTTGTCGAGATGCAGCGTGTGGTTGGCGTATTCGGCCGCCTTCGGATCGTGAGTGACCATCACGATGGTTTTGCCGTGCTCGCGGTTGAGTTCACGCAGCAGGCCGAGGATGTCTTCGGCCGACTGGCGGTCGAGGTCGCCGGTGGGCTCGTCGCAGACCAGCAGCGTGGGATCGGACACGATGGCACGCGCGATGGCGACGCGCTGCTGTTGTCCGCCCGAGAGCTCCGACGGCTTGTGCGCGGCGCGATCGGCCAGGCCCACCAGTTGCAGCGCCACCGACGCATTCTGCTTGCGCTGCGAGGCAGAGAGCTTCGTCAGCAGCAGGGGCAGTTCCACGTTGCGTTGCGCGGTCAGCATCGGCATGAGGTTGTAGAACTGGAACACGAAGCCGACGTGCGCCGCGCGCCAGCGGGCGAGTTGGCCGCCGCTCATGCGGTCGATGCGTTCGCCGGCCACGCTGAGGCTGCCGCCGGTCGGCGTATCCAGCCCGCCGATGAGGTTGAGCAGCGTCGTCTTGCCCGAGCCCGACGGCCCCATCAGCGCGAGGAAGTCGCCCTCCTCCACCTTGAGGTTCACGCCGTGCAGCACTTCGACCTTCTGCCGGCCGCGTTCGTAGACCTTGGAAAGATCCTGGATGTCGATCAGGGTGCTCATCGGTATCTCCGTGCGCTATCAGGGGGCCGGCTTGGCGGGTTGGACGGCGGTGCCGTCGGCGAGGTCGTCGGGTGGCGAAACGATCACGGTGTCGCCGGCGTTCACGCCGGCCGTGACGAGGCGAAGGTCGCCGCTCGCGGCGGCGGCGGTGACGTCGTGGCGCCGCGCCTGCGCGTCGGCCACGAGGAACACCACGTCGTGTCCGTCGCGCTGCACGATGGCGGCCGCGGGCACCATGACGCCCTTGGGCGCGGCGGATGCCGTGGGCGCGCGCCGCTCGAGGAACGACACGCGCACGCCCATGTCGGGCACGATGCGCGCGTCCTTCGCTTCCAGCGCCACGCGCACTTTCACGGTGGCCTTGCCGCGATCGGCGGCGGGCACGATGGCGATGACGTGCGCGGGAATCTTCCAGTCCGGGTAGGCGTCGAGCACGGCCTCGGCGGGCATGGCCGCCTGCACGCGGCCGATGTAGGCTTCGTTGACGTCCACGTCGATCTCCAGCGAATCCATGTCGACGATGGTGCCCACGCCGGTTCGCGTGAAGCCGCCGCCGGCGGACAGCGGCGAGACGATTTCGCCCACCTGCGCGGCCTTGTCGGTGATCACGCCATCGAACGGCGCCCGCACCACGGTGTAGTCGAGGTTGACCTGCGCCACGCCCACCTGGGCGTCGGCTGCCCCGGCCTGGCGGCGGGCCGTCTGCAACTGCGCGCGGGAGGTGTCCGCCTGGGTGCGCGCCTGCTCGGCGAGCTGCCGCGATACCAGGCCCCGCCCGACCAGCGCCTCCTGGCGGTCGGCGTCGCGCAGGGCCTGGGTGAGCTGGGCTTCGCTCTGCGCTACCGTCGCGTGGGCGGCGGCGGCGCTGGCCTGGGCCGATCGCAGGTTGGCGCGCAGCGCGTTGTCCTCCAGTCGCGCCAGCACCTGGCCCTTGCTCACGCGGTCGCCTTCCTCGATCAGCACCTCGGTCAGCGTGCCGGTGATCTGCGCCGAGACGGTGGCCTGGCGCCGCGCGGTGACGTAACCGGTGGCCTGCAGGACCGCGCCGGCCTCGGCGGCGCTCGCCGGGGCCACCGCGGTGGCGGTGCGAACCTCCACGGGACGCCGGGCGAAGAAGACCCACCCGCCGCCAGCCAGGGCCAGCAGCACCAGCACGACGGCGAGCACGATCACGGCGGTACGGATGCCCCCGCCGTTGCCGCCACCCGGCGTGTCCTTGTGCGATTTGTCGATCTTCAGCTGCCGTAGCAGCTCGGCGTTCGAATTCATGCTCCCCTGGTCCCCGTCGTCGCCCATGGCAAAATCATGCGATCGACGCAGACCGTGAACCACTTGCCGCCATCAGTCATCTGCCGTGACAGGTGTCACCCGGGGCCGTTAACCTAGCTGCATGAATACCGTCATCCCTTCGCCGGCCCCGCCGAGCATCCCCGTCGCCGGCCGAGCCGAGCGCTTTCCCGTCCGCCGCATCTTCTGCATCGGCCGCAACTACGCCGACCACGCGAAGGAGATGGGCGCCACGCCCGACAAGGCGAACCCCATGTTCTTCACCAAGCCGGCCGACGCCGTCGTTACCGACGGCGCGGACGTGCCCTACCCCTCGGCCACCGACGATCTCCACCACGAGGTGGAGATGGTGGTAGCCCTGGGCGCGGGCGGCGCGGACCTCTCGCCCGACGATGCCGGCAAGCTCGTCTGGGGCTACGGCATCGGCCTGGACCTCACCCGCCGCGATCTCCAGGCGCAGGCCAAGGCCAAGGGCGCCCCGTGGGACGTGGCCAAGGCTTTCGATCATTCGGCCCCCGTTTCCGCCCTCGTGCCCGCCACCGAGGCGCACCCTTCCGCCGACACGCGCATCGCGCTGGAGGTCAACGGTGAGGTGCGCCAGTCGGCGACGCTGGGCGACATGCTGTTCACGGTGCCGGAAATCCTCTCGCACCTGTCGCGCCTGTTCGAGCTGAAGGCCGGCGATATCGTCTATACCGGCACGCCCGCCGGTGTGTCGGCGCTGGTGCGCGGCGACCGTTTCCGTGCGACGCTCGGCGATATCGCGACGCTCGAGGGGCGCGTCAGCTGAATTCGCGAAGTCCTGACATGCGGGCCCTTAGCCTCGACGATTCGTCACACCGCCAACGAAGGAGAACAACCCGATGAGCTTCATCGCGGAATTCAAGAAATTCGCCCTGCGCGGCAACGTGGTCGACCTCGCCGTCGGTGTGGTCATCGGCGCGGCATTCAGCAAGATCGTCACCTCGCTGGTCGACAACATCATCATGCCGCCGCTCGGCTGGGCCATCGGCGGCATCGACTTCTCCGACTGGAAGTGGGTGCTCAGACCGGGCGACGCGGCCGCGAAGATTCCCGAAGTGGCCATCCAGTACGGCGTGTTCATCAACGTGCTGATCCAGTTCGTCATCATCGCCTTCGCGATCTTCCTGGTGGTCAAGGCGATCAACCGGCTCACGCATCGCGAAGCGGAAAAGCCGGCCGCGCCGCCGGCCGACGTGGTGCTGCTACAGGAGATTCGCGATCTGCTGAAGCAGCAGAATCGCACGCCCTGATCCAGCTCAGTTCACCGATACGATCGGCTCCCACCCCTTTCCTGACGGGGTCGGAGCCGATCGTATCGGCGAACGGCGCATCGCGGCACCCGTGACTTCCGGCCTACTCGCCCTCCCCACCCCGGCGCAATAATCGGACCTTTCCGTCCCCGGGGGTCACCATGCGCCACACCTTCCGCCTGCACGCGCTCGCCGCGTGCGTCGCGTTCGCTTTCTCCGCCCACGCGGCCGCCAAGGACACGGTCATTCCCGCGAAAGCCGTCGCCGCCGCCACCGAGCTGCGCGACCGGGCGATGAACGACGACACCGGCTACGACTTCGTCGCCGGACTCACCACCGAAGTCGGTCCGCGCCTGGCGGGCAGCCCCGCCGACAAGCGCGCCGTGGAATGGACGGTGGCGAAGTTCAAGTCCATGGGCTTCGACAAGGTCTATACCGAGAAGGTGAGTTACCCGCTGTGGGAGCGGCACAGCGAACACGCGCAGGTCGTCGCGCCCTACCCGCAGCCGCTCACGCTGACCGCGCTGGGTTATTCCGCCGGTACGCCGAAGGGCGGGCTGACGGCCGAGGTGGTGGCCTTCGACGACCTCGCCGCGCTGAAGGCGGCCGATCCGGCGACGGTGAAGGGCAAGATCGTCTACGTCAGCACGCACATGACCCAGCAGAAAGACGGCCACGACTACGGCATGGGTTCGGCCACGCGCACCGGTGGCGCGGTGATCGCGGCGAAGATGGGTGCCGCCGCCTACCTGCTTCGTTCGGCCGGCACCGACCCGCACAGCCGCACGCCGCACACGGGCGTGACCGGCTTCCAGGATCCGAAGGAAGCGATTCCCGCCGCCGCGCTGTCGCTGCCGGATGCCGACCAGCTCGAGCGTATCGTGAAGCAGGGCAAGCCCGTCACGTTGAAGCTCGACCTCGATGTCGGCTTCAACGGCACGTATGAAGGTTCCAACGTGATCGCCGAGGTGACCGGCCGCAAGCACCCGGACGAAGTCGTCGCCATCGGCGGCCACCTGGATTCGTGGGACCTGGGCACGGGCGCCATCGACGACGGCGCGGGCGTGGCCATCGCCGCGGCGGCCGCGAAACTCATCAAGGACATGCCGCAGCGCCCCGATCGCACCATCCGCGTGATCGCCTTCGCGAACGAGGAAATGGGTCTTTGGGGCGGTCGCGCATATGCCGAGGCCCATGCGAAAGAGGTGTCGAAGTTCCAGCTCGGCACGGAGTCGGACTTCGGTTCGGGTCGCGTGTGGCGCATGAGTGCGTCGGTGAAACCCGAGGCACGCAACGCCATCGCGCAGATCGCCAAGGTGCTCGAACCGATCGGCGTGGCCTACGACGCCACGAAACCCGGCGGTGGCGGTTCGGATCTCTCGCAGATGCATGCCAAGGGCATGGCCGCGCTGTCGCTCACGCAGGACGGCACGACGTACTTCGACTACCACCACAACGCGAACGATACGCTGGACAAGATCGACCCGAAGGATCTCGCGCAGAACGTGGCGGTCTATGCGGCGTTCGCCTACATGGCGGCGCAGGCGGACGGGAATTTCGGCTCGGCGCCCGGGGCGTTCGCGAAGGATGGGGCGCACGACTGAGCGCCCTGCGGGAAACGGCTCGTGTGAGCGTATCGCTTGCACGAGCACCGAGGCCTGGGTTACTGCGTGCGCAGGAACGACGCACTACGAGCTTGACTCTCGTCGCTCCTGCGCACGCAGGAGCCCAGCGCCGGGCGTGCGACTGACGCGAGGCAGCCATTCGGCTTTTCGCGCTCAGTGGTGAACCACCGGCTCGCCTTCCACCGCCTTCGGCGCGATCCGCTCCTGCAGGCGGTTCATGTACAGATAGATCACCGGCGTGAGGTAGAGCGTCAGGATCTGCGACACCACCAGGCCGCCGACCACGGCAAGACCCAACGAACGACGGGTCTCCGCGCCTGCGCCGATACCGAGGGCGATCGGCAGGGTGCCCGCAAATGCCGCGGCCGTCGTCATCATGATGGGACGGAAACGCACGCGGCACGCTTCGTAGATGGCGTCGAACGGCGCCACACCCTCGTCGCGCTGACGCTCCAGCGCGAAGTCGATCATCATGATCGCGTTCTTCTTCACGATGCCCACGAGCATCACGATGCCCACGAAGGCGAAGAGATCGAGTGACGCGTTGAAGATCACCAGCGTGAGTAACGCGCCCACCGCCGCGGCCGGCAGGCCGGAGAGGATGGTGAGCGGATGGATGAAGCTCTCGTAGAGGATGCCCAGCACGAGGTAGATCACGAACACGGCGAGCAGCAGCAGGAAGCCCATGCCCTTGACCGAATCCTGGAACGCCTGCGCCGTCCCTTGCACGCTGCCGCTCAAGGTGGCGGGCAGTTTCATCTCGGTGGTGGCGCGATCGATGCTCGCCACCGCGTCGCTCAGCGACACGCCCGGCGCGAGGTTGAACGACACCGTCACCGCGGGCAGCTGCCCCTGGTGATTCACCGTGAGCACCTGCGGCTTGCGCTCGAAGTGCGCCACGGTACTGAGCGGAATGAGCTTGCCGCTATCCGACGTGACGTACAGCTTGGACAGCACCGCCGGGTCGTCCTGCATGCGACGTTCCACCTGCAGGATCACCCAATACTGCGTCGCCGCGCCGTAGATGGTGGAAATCTGGTTCTCGCCGAACGCCGTGCCCAGCGCCGTCTGCACCTGGTCCATCGTAAGGCCCAGCGGCGCGAGCTTGTCGCGGTTGACCCGCACGATCATCGACGGGCTGTTCAGATCCAGGTCGGTCGTGACGTCCTGGAAACCCGGCAACTTCTGGAAGGCGGCCACCAGCTTGCCCGACCAGTCGTACAGCGTCTGCAGGTCGGTGGACTGCACCGTGTACTGGTACTGCGCCTTCGACTGGCGGCCGCCCACCTGGATCGCGGGAGGATTCTGGATGTAGGTGCGGATGCCCGGCACCTGCGCGAACTTGCGCCGCAGCTCCTGGATGATCTCGTCGGGCGTGGTGTAACCGCGCGCGCTCCGCTCTTTCAGGCGAAGCAGGATGGAGCCGGAGTTGATCGTCGTGCGCGGACCGCCGGCGCCCACGGTCGACATGTAGCCCTCGATGTTCGGATCGTCGCCGGCGATCTTCGCCAGCGCCTGCTGGCGCGCCGACATCGCGGCGAACGAGATGTCCGTGGGGCCTTCGGTGGTCACGCGGAGCTGGCCGCTATCGCCCGACGGGATGAAATCTTTCGGGGTGATCGCGAAGAGCACGCCCGTGGCGGCGAGGCTCAGCACGAACACGCCGATGACGACGAGCGGCCGGCGCATGCACCAGCCCAGCGTGCGCGTGTAGCCGTTGCTCATCGCGGCGAAGCCCCTGTCGAACCAGGCCACGATGAAACTTCGCTTGCCGTGGTCGTGCGCCTTGACGAAACGGCTGCACAGCATCGGCGTCAGCGTGATCGACACGAAACCCGAGATCAGGATCGACACACTGATGACCACGGCGAACTCGTGGAACAGCCGCCCGACGATGCCGCCCATGAACATCACGGGGATGAATACCGCCACCAGCGACAGCGTCATCGAGAAGATGGTGAAGCCGATCTCGTTGGAGCCCTTCACCGCGGCGTCGAAGGGCCGTTCGCCCAGCTCGATGTGGCGCACGATGTTCTCGAGCATCACGATGGCGTCGTCCACGACGAAACCCACGGCCAGCGTCAACGCCAGCAACGACAGGTTGTCGAGGCTGTAGCCCAGCGCGAACATCGCGCCGAAGGTACCCAGCACCGAGATCGGCAACGCCACCGCGGGAATCAGCGTGGCCGAGGCGTTGCCGAGGAAGAGATAGATCACCGCCACCACGAGGATGCCGGCGAGGATCAGGGTGAACTGTACGTCGTGCACGGAATCGCGGATGGATACCGAACGGTCGTACATCACGTCGAGCTTGACCGACGGCGGGAGCGTCTCCTTGAAGCCCGGCAGCAGGTCGAAGATGCGATCGACCGTTTCCACCGTGTTCGCCCCGGGCTGGCGCTGGATCGCCAGCGTGATCGCGCGCGCGCCGTTGAACCAGCTGGCCTTCTGGTCGTCCTGCACGCTGTCGCGGGGCACGGCGATATCGGAGAGGCGCACCGGTGCGCCGTTGCGATAGGCGACCACCACCTGGTTGTAATCGGCCGCGCGCATCAGCTGGCCGTCCGAACGGATCGACAGCAGCTGGCGGCTGCCGTTGAGCGAACCGGTGGCCTTGTTGACGTTGGCGGCGGCGATCGCCTCGCGCATCTGATCGACGCCGATACCCGTCGCGGCGAGACGGTCGGGGTTGACGGCGATGCGCACGGCGTATTTCTGCGAACCGTAGACGTTCACCTGCGCCACGCCGTCCACCATCGACAGGCGCTGGGCGAGCTCGGTTTCGGCGTAGTCGTCCACCGTGGACAACGGCAACGTCGACGACTGCATGGTAAGGAAAAGGATCGGTGCGTCGGCCGGGTTCACCTTGCGATAGGTGGGCGGCGTGGGCATGTCCTGCGGCAACTGGCGCTGCGCCGCGGAGATGGCCGACTGCACGTCCTGCGCGGCGCCGTCGATGCTGCGGTCCAGCGCGAAGGTGACGGTGATGTTGGTCGAACCCAGCGAACTGGTCGAACTCATCTGGTCGATGCCGGCGATGGTCGACAGCTGCGCTTCCAGCGGCGTGGCCACGGACGACGCCATGGTCTCGGGCGACGCACCCGGGAGGCTCGCGCTGATGTTGATCGTGGGGAAGTCGACGTTGGGCAGCTCGTTGACGGGTAGCCTGGGATACGCGGCGATGCCGAAGATCACCAGCGCCGCCATCAGCAGCGTGGTCATCACCGGCCGGCGGATACAGAGTTCCGGCAGGCTCATGGCGTGCTCCTCAGGCCTCGTCGACGCGCACGCGCGCGCCGTCGGTAAGCAGCATCTGTCCTTCGGTCACCACCACCTCGCCACCCTTCAGGCCCTTGTCGATCACCACGCGGCTACCCGAGGTGGCGCCCGTGGTGACGGACCGCTGCTCGACCGTGTGGTCGGCCTTCACCACGAAGACGAACGCGCCGGCCGTGGAGCTTTGCAAGGCCACGACGGGAATGCTCACCGCGTCGGGCAGGCGCGTGGTAGGCAGGGTCACCTCGGCGAACTGGCCGGGCGTGAGCCGGCCGTCGGCGTTGTCGAAACGGCCCTTCAGGACGATGGTGCCGGTGGTGGCGTCCACGGCGTTGTCGATGAATTCCAGCTCGCCCCTGAGCGGCCCCCCGGTGTCACCGGGAACGTGCGCCTCGACGGGCAACGTGCCCTTGCGCGCCTCGATGCGCACGGCGGCGAGGCTGTCCTCGGGCACGGCGAACGCCACGCGGATCGGATCCACCTCGTTGAGCACCACGATGTCGGTGGTGTCCGCGCTCAGCGTCGCGCCCGGATAGGCCAGCGGCGCCCCGGTGACGCCGTCGAACGGCGCGGTGATGGTGGTGTAGTCCAGCTGCACCTGGGCCGCGCGCACCGCCGCCTTGTCGCTCTCGAGGTTGGCCCGGGCCACGCCGAGGTTGGCCTTGTAGAGGTCGTAGTCGGCACGGCTGACGAAGCCCTTGCCGAGCATGCTCTCGAAACGCTGGAGATCGGCCTCGGCCTTGGCGAGCGAGGCCTGGTCGCGGGCGACGTTGCCTTTCGCCGCGTCGAGCGCGGCCTGCATGGGGCGCGGATCGACCTGGGCGAGCAGGTCGCCCTTCTTCACGTGGCTGCCGGGGGTGAAGGCCAGCTTCTGGATCTGGCCGTTGACGCGCGAGCGCACGTTCACCGTGGAGTAGGCCTCGGCGCGGCCGATGATCTTCAGCGACAGGTCGATTTCACCGCGGGTGGCGACCGCCGTGGTGACCGGCACCCCCGCGGGGGAGGTCTTGGCCGTGGCTTTCGGGGCATCCTTCGTCTGACCGGTGTGCCGCCAGACGAACGTCACGGCCACCGCGACGAGCAGGAGGCCGATGACAAGGAGGAATTTCTTCCCTGGGGATCGCTGCATGGTTTCTCCGGCCGATGCCACCTGGATCGGTCGCCGCGCGGGGAAACGCGGTCATGGGTGAACGGCTATCGTAAGCGCTAACGCATGCGTTGCGGATCGGTTGACAGCGAAATTCAGCTTTCCTCGCACGGGCCGTCGAGGGCCTGGAGGTTTTCCTTCATGCGGGTAAGCGTATCCAGTGTGGTCTGGAGGTCTTCCATCGCGATCCCTCCCACGGCATCCCGGCGCAAGCCCCGGGCGATCTCTTCCATGTCGTCGATGACACCGCGCGCTTGCTCGGTATCGTGAAGGCGCCAGGCGCGGCGATCCTTGGGGTCGGCGCGACGTTCGACGAAGCCCGCGGCCTGGAGGCGATCAATGACGCGCCCCACGGCGATGGGCTCCATGTCCAATTGCTCGGCCAGTTCGTTCTGGCGCATGCCCGGACGACGATGCAGCGTCTTCAGTGCACGCCACTGGGCACGGGTGAGGCCGAACTTCACCGCCCGACGGTCGAAGTGCTTGCGGAAGAGCAAGGTCACGTCGTTGATCAGGTAGGCGAACGAGATGTCTTCAACTTTGAACTGGTCGGCCATGGCCTTTCTGGGCGATGCTTTTGGTGCGCCCCATCCTAGCCGTTTGCAGCCCGACCGTCATAGGAAAAACCCCGATGCGCCTCGAGGTCGCCCAAGCCGACATCACCACCCTGGCCGTGGACGCCATCGTCAACGCCGCCAACGAATCCCTGCTGGGCGGAGGCGGCGTGGACGGCGCCATCCACCGCGCCGCCGGGCCCAGGCTGCTGGCCGCCTGCCGCCTCCTGCCGGAAACGCGCCCGGGTGTGCGCTGCCCTACCGGCGAAGCCCGGGTCACGTCCGGCTTCGACCTGCCCGCCCGTTTCGTCATCCATACGGTGGGGCCGGTCTGGCGGGGAGGATCGCATCGGGAAGCCGACCTGCTGGCGGCGTGTTATGAGAATTGCCTCAATCTGGCCCGGGAACACGGGGTCGACTCGATCGCGTTTCCGGCGATCAGCGCGGGGGTGTACGGGTATCCGCTGGATGAAGCGGCGCGGATCGCGGTGGATGGCATCCGCCGGGCTTCCTGGCGACCGGAGCGGGTGGTGTTCTGCACGTTCGGGGCCAGTGCGACGGCTGCCTATGAAGGGCAGCTTCGCTGAAAGGACGTTCGTGGCGACCTGGATTCGCCGATGCGATCGGCTCCCACCCCTTCGGTAGGACGTCTGCTACCCAAAAAGGAGGCCCTCCGCTACCGGAGGGTGGGAGCCGACGGAGCGGGTGGTGTTCTGCACGTTCGGGGCCAGTACGACGGCTGCCTATGAAGGGCAGCTTCGCTGAAAGGACGTTCGTGGCGACCTGGATTCGCCGATACGATCGGCTCCCACCCCTTCGGTAGGACGTCTGCTACCCAAAAAGGAGGCCCTCCACTACCGGAGGGTGGGAGCCGATCGCATCGGCGAATCCAGGTCGCGAGAGCTCATCGGGGATAAAGCGGTGGCAATACGTCTTCCCCGCCGCTCGCCACGGACATCCAGTCGAAGCCGTTGGCAAAGGCGTCCTTAAGGGTAACGCCCTGCAACGCCCCGCCGCCGAAACGAGCACGCTGCACCATCGCGATGGCATCGCGTTGCGGCCCTTCACGCAATAGCACCGACAAGCCGCCCAACGAACGGACGTCCGGACGATGGACCTTCGCCCAGGCGAGCAGGGCACGTTCGATCGACGCGGCATCGCCCTGTCCGGCCGCCTGCATGAAGGCGTCGCGTGCGGGACCATCGCGAAGCGGCGGCGGCACCGGCAGCGAAGTCGTCGCCACGACGGGCCGACGACGCGAGGTCAGCCACCAGGCCAGCAGCGTCAGCACCCATAGCGACGCCATGCCGACGAAGAGCCACTGCCAGGGATGGCCCGGCGCGGTCACCGCGGGTGGCACGGACGACGGGGCGGTCGGGGCCGATGCCGACGGCGGGGCAGGCTTCGTTCCGCCCGCTCCGCTACCGGGCGATACGTCGATATCGTGCGCCGGGATGGTCGCGACCTCGGCCTTGTCGGTCACCACGTTCCACCAGTGCAACGTGGTTTCGGGAATGTGCAACGTGCCGGCCCGCGTGGGCACCACGGCGAAGCTTTGCTGGCGCCGTCCCGTTACCCAGGAACCGTTCGTGCTCCCGCCCGTGACGGCCTTGTCCGGGTAGATGTCGGCGCCGTCGAGCTTCGGCAGGGAAAGCGCCGGCAAGGCCTCGTAGGGCATGCCGACGGCATCCAGCCGCATGGTGAGCGTGAGGGGCTGGCCGACCGTGGCCTTGCCGTCGGCAGGCAGGCCGTCGAGGGCGAGTTTCAACGCGCGCGCCGGAATCCATGCGCCGTCCGCCGCACCGGCGGGGCGCCCGCGTACCTCCACCCGAAGCTTTTCGGCCACGGCGCTGACGGGCGAGCCCGAACCGAAGAAGGCACCCATGTCGTTGGGATCGACCACGGTGCCCTGGAACGCGGGCGGCTGGACATCGAGCGTGCCCGCTCGCTGGGGGAAGATCGCGTAATGGCGTTCCACGACGTTGAAGCGCCGGTTGCCGCGCATCGTCTGGTAGTTGGCATCTTGGCCGACGCGACGCACCTCGGCACCCTCGGCCGTCGGGTCGCCGAGGTTGCCGTCCGCGAGATTGGTGAAATACAGGCGCAACGTGTAGTCGATCTGCTGGCCCACGTAGGCCTGTGCGGGGTCGACCTTCGCCTCGAGCTGCACCGGTGCGTCGGGATTCGACGGGCCACTGTGCCCGGCCGCTTCGACGTCCAGTTCGAGCGGCTGCGTCTTCTGCGATCCGATCGCGAGCGAGGGCACGGTGAGATGGCCTTCGCGCCGCGGACGCAACGCGATGCCGAGGATCGCATGCGCTTCGCGGCGTCCGTTGACGATGCTCAACGAGTGGTTGGTCGACGTACCCAGCACGACGAAGTCGGCCGACAACGGCGACAGGTCGGGCGTATCGGCATCGCCCTCGCCCACCTCGATGTTGAGCGTCACCGTCTCGCCCATGCCGATGCGGCTGCGATCGAGCGAGGCGACGGGCGCCGCCTGGGCCCATGCGAGGATGGGCCACGCCAGCGCCCAGGCAAGGGCGAGCATCATCGGGTACCGCAAACTACGCATCGTCATTCCTCCGGCTCCGCGCCGTGCCGACGCTGGTACTCGAGCATGAATTTCCTCCGCAGCAGACCGCCCGGATCGTCCGGGACGCGCATGAGCGAACGACGCACGTCGGCAGGCAACTTCGACGACGCATCTTCCGCCGACATCGTGCCGAGGTCGTGGCTGCCGTCGTCCTTCTTGTCTTGCGCCTTGCCGTCCTTGCCCAGCGCGGCGTCCATCTGCTGCTTGAGCGCCGACTGCGCACGCTCGGCCTGTGCGCGTTCCGCCTGCGACTTCGTGGCGGCGTCACCCTGAGGCGGTTCGCCCTTACCCTGTGGCTGACCGGCGTCCTTGCCTTCGCCCTCGCCGGCCTTCGACGGATCGCCCTGCTGGGGCTGCCCCTCGTTGCCCCCCGCGTCGCCGGACGACTTGCCGTCCTGGCCCGCCTTCTGCGCGTCCTTGTCCTGGCCGCCTTGCGAACCCTGCTGGCCCTGCTGGCGTTTGGACGGATCCTTGTCGCCCTGCTTGCCGCCCTGGCCGTTCTTCGAGTCGTCGTTCTTGTTCTGCTTCTGCTGCTTGAGGAAGTCCTCGACGGCCTTGCGGTTGGCGGCCGCATCGGCATCGCCGGGACGCGCTTTCAGCGCGCGGTCATAGGCGGCGATCGCTTCCTCGTAGCGCTGCTGTTTCGCCAACGCGTTGCCGAGGTTGTATTGCGAATCGGCGTCCTTGCCGTCCTGCAACGCGGCGGCCGCAGCGGCGTAATCGCCGGCGCGATACGCGGCGGCGCCGCGCAACGAAGCGCTGGTCGCGAGCGACTGGGCTTTCGCCGCATCGCCCCCGGCCAGCGCGTGCGCGGCCTGCTGGTCGCGCGTGCGGAAAAGGTCGGCCAGGCCGTCGGCGTGCGCGGGGCGCAGCGGCAAAAGGGCCAACACGAACACGATGAGCCAGCCACGCCGGAACGCCAACGCGACGAGCGGCAGCAAGGGCAACAGCAACCACGCGCCGCGATCCTGCCATTGTCCCGACGTTGCGCCCGCGACCGCGCTGCCGGCGCCTTCGTCGTGCAGCATCGCCGACAGCGAAGTAACGTCGGAGGCATCGTTCGCCACCGGTACGTAGCGTCCGCCGCCGGCATTGGCGAGCGACGAGAGGGATGCGTCGTCGCGCGGCGCCATCACGATGGCTCCCTGCGCATCCTTGATGAAGCCGCCGTCCGGGCTGGTGATCGGACCGCCGCGCGACGTGCCGATGCCGAGCACCGACACGCGATCGCCCGCGGCACGTGCGCGCCGTGCGGCCGCGGCGGCATCGGCGTCCACCCGGTCGGTCACCAGCACGATGGAGCCGCCATGCAGGTCGGCGCGACGGATGAGGTCGGCGGCGAGGTCGATCGCCTTGCCCGCGTCGTCGCCCTCGACCGGCATGGTATCCGGCGAGAGCGCGTTGAGCAGGTCGTCGACGCTATGCGCATCCGAGGTGAGCGGTGCGACGGTAAAGGCTTCGCCGGTATAGGCGACGAGCGCGTTGAGGCCGCCCGCATTCGCTTCGTAGAGCTTGCGCACCTTGTAGCGCGCACGACTGAGCCGGTCGGGAACGACGTCGTGGGAGAGCATGTGCTGCGACATCGATACCACCACCACCTGCGCGCTGCGCTCGGCGAAGAGCTGCTGCGTCTGCCGGTTCCACGTGGGCCCCGCCAGGGCGAGCACGGCGAGGATGCCGGCGGCGGCGAGCGCGAACGCGGGAGCGCGCGTCGACGCCGGCGCGCCGTCGAGCAGGTGCGGCAGCAGGGTGGGATCGGCGAGCCGCGCGAGCACGCGCGCGCCGGGCTGTCGCCGCGACAACAGCCATGCCGCCACCGGTACCGCCAGCAGCAACCACAGCCAGGCCGGCTGGATGAAGTGGAAGTTCGCCAGCAGCTCGGTCATGCGGCGCTTCTCCGCCACGTCAGGCCCGGCAGGGCCGCGAGGGCCAACAGTACGAGGGAGGCGATCAACGGCCAGCGGAACAGCTCGTAACGTGGCCGCAAGGCCGCGCCTTCCTGCGGCACCGGTTCCAGCTGATCGATGGCTCGATAGGCATCGGCCAGCTGGCGGGTGTCGGTGGCGCGGAAGAAGCGCCCGCCGGTCTGGTTGGCGATGTCGGTCAGCATGCTCACGTCGAGATCGGCCGATGGATTGACCGTATGCGCGCCGAACAGATCGTCCACGCGCATCGCGGTGGCACCGATGCCGATGGTGTAGACCTTCACGCCCGCCGCCTTCGCCGCGCGCGCGGCCTCGCGGGGCGAGATCGATCCGGCGTTGTTCACGCCGTCGGTGAGCAGCACCGCCACGCGCGCCTGTTCGGGCATGTCGGCCAGTCGCTTGACCGCCACGGCGAGCGCGTCGCCGATGGCCGTTTCACGCCCGGGCAGGCCGACCACCGCGCCGTGCAATTGCGCCCGCACGGCGTCGAGATCGTAGGTGAGCGGCGTGACGAGATACGCCTGCGAACCGAACAGGATGAGGCCCAGTTCGTCGCCGACGCGGCGGTCGATGAAGTCGCCGGCGATGGCTTCCACCGCGGTGAACCGCGTGACCTGACGACCGGCCAGTTCCATGTCGTCGAGCGACATGCTGCCGGAGAGGTCCACCGCCAGCATCGTCGCGCGGCCGCTGCGGCGCTGCGGCTCGGGAGGCCCCAACCACTGCGGGCGTGCCGCCGCCGTCACCAGGCACAGCCAGGCGAGCACGAGCAACGCCGTGGCGGCGAACGGTGCGCGCCCCATCGGTCCCTGCGCCAGCGCCAGGCCGGGGTGCGGCAGGTTGAGCGCCTGCGCGGGCCGCACGGGACGCAGCACGTGGCGCAGCAACCATGGCAACGGCAGTGCGACGAATACCCAGGGCCAGGCGAACTCAGGCAGGGACACGTGACGTCCTCCGCATGGCGGCCCTCACCCAGGCTTCGGCATCGCGCGCCGTGGCGGCGACGTCGAGTTCGGCCTTCGGCCGGTACATCGTCCCGTCGAGCGCGACGAGGCGATCGACCGCCACGCGCGGCGCCTGCGTCGCGAGCACGCGACGCCAATCGTCGCCGGACGACGTGACGCTCCGCGGGTCGCGCAGGCGCGCCACGCGTCGCAACAACTGGCTCGCGGCGGCGGCGAACGCGGCGGCATCGCCATCCGTCGCATACCGTTCGCGTGCCGCGCGCAACTCGGCCACCACGGCATCGGCCCGGCGACGGCGTGCCGCGCGGCGACGCCAGGCAAGGACGGCGACGATGCAGGCGACGACCAGTAATGCGATCAGCGCCCACCAACCCGGGGCCAACGGCCACCACATCGAGACGTGGGGCACGTGGATATCGCGCAACACCGGACCGCTTTGCTGCTGCATCACGGCCTCCTCGCACCGAGCAGGGCCACGACGGCATCCAGCGGATCGGCCGCGGTATCGATGGCCCGCTGGCGCAGGCCGAGCCCGTTCGCCAGGGCGAGCAGGCGATGACGTCCCTCGCCCATGGCGCGGGTGAAGGCGGCGCGTTCGCGATCGGCGTGCAGCGCCACGTCGTAGTGGACGCCGCGATGCGCGAACGGATAACGCCCGGCGGGAGGCTCGGTCATCTCCAGCGCATCGGCCACGTTGAGCACGGAGACCTCGGCCTTGCCGACGAGACCGAGCATGCGGCCGCGCGCGGCCTCGTCGACGCAGAAGCCGTCGCTCACCAGCAAGATGCGCGACGCGCCGTGCATCAGGCGGCCGGCCCGCTGCAACGCGGCGGAGAGGCTTTCGTCCTCGCCCGGGGGCAAGGCGTCCCAGGCGGCGATGGCACCGGCCACGGCCAACGCGCCGCGCGCACCGCCCTGCGGCTTCACCAGCTGGCGCTGCGCGCCGAAGGCGAGCACGCCCACGCGATCGCCGCCGCGTATCGCATACCACGCGGCCAGCGCCGCGGCGCGCGCGGCCTGCACCGACTTGAAACGCACGCGGGTGCCGAAGCGCATGCTCGCGTTGGTATCGAGCAGCACCAAAAGGCGGCCTTCGCGTTCTTCCTGGAAGAGCTTGGTGTGGGCCACGCCGCTGCGGGCGGTGAGGCGCCAGTCCATCCGGCGCACGTCGTCGCCGGCCTGGTAGACGCGCGATTCGGCGTAGTCCATGCCCCGTCCGTGCAGGCGTCCCGGACGCTGGCCGCTACGCGGCGCGCGGGATACCACGGGTGGTGCGGGTGCGCGCATCGCGCGCGAGCGCAAGGCGATCAGTTCGGGCAACGAAACACGTACGCGCCCGTCGGCGGCGGCGACGGCGTTCACGGCAGCGGCACGAGATCCAGCAGGCGGTCGACGATGGTATCCACGCGCACGCCCTCGGCCTCCGCCTCGTAGCTGGGCAGCACGCGATGGCGCAGCACGTCGTGCGCGACGGCGTGGATGTCTTCCGGCAACACGTAGTCGCGACCGGCGAGCCAGGCATGCGCCCGTGCGCAGCGATCGAGCGCGATGGTGGCGCGCGGGCTGGCGCCCCAGGCGATCCAGCGGGCCAGTTCCGGCCCGTACTTGCCGGCTTCGCGCGAGGCCACCACCAGTTGCGTCACGTAGAGCTCGAGCGGTGGCGCCATGTGCACGGAGAGCACCGCGTCACGCGCGGCGAAGACATCGTCCGGGCGCAACAGGTGGGCCACCGGCGGCGCGGGATGCATCACCTGGCGGGCCTGGTCGCGTGCGAGGCGCAGGATCGCCAGCTCGGAGGCCGCATCGGGATAACCGATGGTCACGTGCATCAGGAAGCGGTCGAGCTGGGCCTCGGGCAACGCGAAGGTGCCCTCCTGCTCGATGGGATTCTGCGTGGCCATCACCATGAACAGCTCGGGCAGCGGCCAGGTGCGCCGGCCGATGGTGATCTGGCGTTCGGCCATGGCCTCCAGCAGCGCCGACTGCACCTTGGCCGGCGCGCGGTTGATCTCGTCGGCCAGCACGATGTTGTGGAACAGCGGCCCGCGCTCGAACTCGAAGGTGCCCGTCTGCGGACGGAAGATGTCCGTGCCGGTCAGGTCGGCGGGCAGCAGGTCGGGCGTGAACTGGATGCGGTGGAAATCGGCTTCGATGCGGGTGGCCAGGGCCTTGATGGCGGTGGTCTTGGCCAGTCCCGGCGCGCCTTCGACCAGCAGGTGCCCGTCGGCGAGCAGCGCGATCAGCAGGCACTCGACCAGGTGGGGCTGGCCGATGATCCCCCGGGCCAGTTCCTCGCGCAGGCGGACGAAGGCCTCCTGGAGCGGCGTCGTGGCGGTCGGCGTGTCGGACATCGGCGGGTCTCTACGTAGGCGTCAGGCCCGATCAGACCACAGCGAGGGCGAGAAGTTTAGGGCCGGAAGTCCCGGCACGACCGGGACCTGCGGCAACCACGAAAAAAAGCCCGCCGAAGCGGGCTCGTTGTGTTTCGGGGGCGACGGGCTTATTGCAGCGTGTCGCTCAGGATGCGCGGCGTCACGAAGATCAGCAGCTCGGCCTTGTCGTTCTGTCGAGTCGTTTTGCGGAACAGGAACCCTAGGCCGGGGATGTCGCCCAGTCCGGGGACTTTCGTCGTGTTGTTGTTCTTCGTGATTTCGTAGATACCGCCGAGCACCACTGTCTGGCCGTTATCGACAAGCACCGAGGTGTTGATCTCCCGCGTGTCGATCTGCGGCACGGAGCCGCCGCCCGGGCTGTTGATGAACTGGTTCAGGGCATCCTTCTTCACATTGATCTTCAGATAGACGCGGCTGTCGGCGGTGATCGTCGGCGTGACGCGCAACTCGAGTACGGCATCCTTGAACTGCACGGTGGCATTCTGAGCGCCACCGCCGGAATTCGAGGCCTGGTAGGTCACGTAACCGATTTCCGTACCCTGCTTGATCACGGCCTCCTGCTGGTTGGCCGTAATGACACGCGGGCTGGAAATGACTTCGCTGCGGCCTTCGGTCTGCGCGGCAGAAAGTTCCAGGTCGACGAGGTAGTTCGAGCCCAGGATGGCGAGGCCGAGGCTACCGGCCGGCTGCGACACCGGCAGGTTGACGTTGTAGCCGCCGGGGAACGTCAGCGTGTTGTTGGTGGCGGTGCCGTTGTTGAGATTGTGTACCTGGGTAACGAGGTTGGGCGCACCACCGGCCGTCGTACCCGTCTGGCCACTGCTCAGATCCGGCGTGGTGCCGATGACCTGCCCGCTGGAATTGGTCTTGAAGGCCTGTGCACCCCAGCGCACGCCCAGCTGCCGGCTGAAGGTGTCGGAGGCGGCGACGATGCGCGACTCGATGAGCACCTGCTGCACCGGGCGGTCGAGCGTGGAGATGAGTTCGCGCAGGTCGCGGATCTTGTCCGGCGTGTCGTTGATGAGCAGCGTGTTCGTGCGATCGTCGAAGGACACGCTGCCTCGCGGCGAGAGGAAGCCCCGGTTGCCGCTCGAGGCACCACCGCTGGCGCCGTTGCTCTGCAGGCTGCCCTGGGTGAGCAGCTTGGCGATGTCCTCGGCCTTGCCGTAGCTGATGGGCACGTAGTCGGACACGAGTTCGGCGCTGTCCTCGGCCTTCTGGCGGGCATCGGCCAGGCTCTGCTCGTAGTTGGCGAGCTCGGCCTGCGGCGCGATCCAGATCACGTTGCCGCTGCGGCGCTTGTCCAGGCCCTTGGCACGCAGGATCACGTCCAGCGCCTGGTCCCAGGGCGTGTTGACCAGGCGCAGCGTGACACTGCCGCCGACGCTGTCGGACGCCACGAGGTTGAGCTTGGCCTCATCGGCGATCAGCTGCAGCGCGGAGCGGACCGGGATGTCCTGGAAGTTGAGGCTGAAGCGCGTGCCGGAGTAGACCGGCTCCTGTCCCTTGGCGGCCTTGCCGGTGGGCGCGGCGGCCTTCTTCGGCGCCACTTCCACGACGTAGTCGCTGCCGTTCTGGTACGAGGAAACCTCGACCTCGCCCTTGGTCTGGACGTCCATCCGGGCGCCGCCCGGCGCCGTCTTCGAGGTGATCGAAAGCACCGGCGTGGCGAAGTCCACCACGTCCAGGCGCTGGGCGAACTTCGGCGGCAGGGATGAGCCCGGCAGGCTCACGATGACGTGGTCGCCCTCGCGATGCATTTCCGGGGTGGTGGTGGCCGACGCGCCGAGCGTGACCATCACCCGGCCCTCACCGTTCTGGCCGCGACGGAAGTCGATATTGGACACCGGCACGCCGGCGCTGGACGGCAGCGCCTTGGTGGGATCGGAAACCACCGCCGTGGTGGTCGTGGCGCCCGTGGGACCGTTGTTCACGGTGACGATGAGGTTGTTGCCGTCCACCCGCGTGCGGTACGCCGATTCGCGGAACAGCTCCACGGTGACGCGCGTGCGCCCGCCGGCCGAGACGATCGACACGCCCGAGGTCGATCCCTTGGCGATGTCGAGGTGACGGGTGCTGTAGGCGTTGGTCGTGTCCGCCAGGTCGATGGCGATGCGCGGCGGGTTGTTCGTGGTGAACACCTTGGGCGTGGGCGCCTTTTCGGTGAACGCCAGCGTCAGTTCCACGCGCCCGCCCGGTTGGGCGTCGTAGGTAACGTTGCGCAAGGCATTGGCCGCGGCGGCCTGGCCTGCGAAGCCCAGCGTCGCGGCCATCGCCGCGCCGAGGATCCAGCGGCGAGCGCGTCCCGGCAGGCGGTGGAAAGTGGTGGTCATGTGCGTCATCCCCGAGATACTCATTTTTCGCCGACCGAGATGCTTGCCGGGCGCTCCATCCAGCCGCCGGCTCCGTTGGGCACCAGCTCGACCAGGTCGATGCGATCCTCGCTCAACGCGGTGATGCGGCCGTAGGCCTGCCCCATGTATTCGTTGCGATGGACCTTGTGGATCACGCCGCCCGGATCCTGGACCAGCGCCTCCATGCCCGCGCCGGCTCCGAAGGTACCCACCATCTTCAGCGTATCCAGGGCGAACATCTCCAGCGGCTCCTTGGGACGGTTCTCGTCGGGGCGCGGGCCGGAGGTCGCCGAGGTGTCCATTTCGGCCGAGCTCGGGCTGAAGGGATCGCGGGCGTTCTGGTCCTGGTAGGCGAAGGTCTCGAAGGTGCGGATCACCGGCAGCGGCGGGATCGGCTCACCCTTCTTGTGCTTTTCGGCGTCGACCCATTCGTGCAGGTCGGACGTGCCCCGGGTGCAGCCACCCAGGGCCACGCCGGCGGCCACGGCCAGCAGGACGATGCGTGCGCGTGCGGAAACGTGGCTCATCACTTGCCTCCCGCCTTGGCCTTCTTGGCCTCGGCCGCCGCCTCGTCGTCGTCGAGGTAGCGATAGGTCTTGACCGTGCCCTGCAGCACGAGCTGCCCCGACGCGGGGGCGCCCTTCTTGTCGGCCTCCTTCGGCTTGAGCGACACGTCGTGCAAGGTGAGGATCACCACGCGCGGCAACGAGGCCACGCCGCTGATGAAGCTGCCGAACTGGTGATAGGTGCCCACCATGCGCAGCGTGATCGGCTTCTCGGCGTAGAAGTCGCGCGGCGTTTCCGGACCGGGCTGGAACAGCTCGGTCTCGATGCCGGCGGCCAGGGCCGTCTGCGAGATGTCGATCAGCAGCTCGGGCATTTCGGTCTTGCTGGGAAGCTGGCGAAGCAGCGTGCGCAGCATGTCCTTCATTTCGGCCAGCTGCTGTTCCAGGGCCTCGAGATTGGCGGCCTTCGCCTGCTTCTGCGAGAAGTCGTGCTTGAGCGACTCCTCCTTCTGCTCGGCGCTGGCCAGTTCGTCCTGCTGGTCGCTGACGTACAGGTACCAGCCGAGGAACGTGACGAGCACGAAGACCAGGCCGGTGAAGAACATCTTCACCGACTTCGGCCATCCGCCGACGTTGTTGCGGTCGAGGTTGCGCAGGTCGTCGAAGAACTTCACGGCTTGGCCCCTCCCGTCGTGGCGGGCGCGACCGGCGCGGGTTGGGCCCCGGCGGCGGTCGAGGCCGACGCCGGTGCACCGTCGCCGCCGCCGTCGGCCGGGGTGTTGAGTTTCACGTCGAGTCCGAAGGTGTACGGCATGCGCGAGGCGTCGTGGGTGTTCTCGGTCTTGCGCAGGTCGGCATGGCCCATCCAGGGCGAGGCCTCGATGTTGCGCATGTAGTCGGCCACGCTGGAGTTGGACTGGGCGACGCCGTCGAGCGACATGGAGTCGGCCGACTGCTTCATGCCCGACAGGCGCGCGCTGGGCGGGATGGTCTTCACCAGTTCGTCGAACAGGTGGACCATCTGCGAGCGGTTGGCCTGCAGCTGCTCGATGATCTGCTTGCGCTGGAGCAGGTCGGCGCGAACCTTCTCCAGTTCCTTGATCTTCCCGATACGGCTGTCGAGCTGGGTGATCTCACCCTGCAGGTAGGCATTCCGTTCGCCCTGGTTGTCGATGCGGGCGTCCATCCAGAACGACCAGGCGATGAGCACGACCAGCGCCGCGCCGAAGGCCATGCCCAGCTGGAGGTAGAACTCGCGTTCGCGAAGCTTCCGTCGCTCGGCGCGCCACGGGAGCAGATTGATGCGTGCCATCAGTCGAAGCTCCTCATGGCCAGGCCCACGGCGATCATCAGGGCCGGGGCGTCCTGGGCCAGCGTCTGCGCCTGCACGCGATTGGAAAGCGCCATGCGCGCCAGCGGGTTGGCGACCACGCAGGGCACGCCGATCTGCTGCTCGAGCAGCTCGGTGATGCCTTCGATGGCCGCGCAGCCACCGGCCAGCACCACCTGGTCGACGCGGCTGTATTCGCTGCCGGCGAAGAAGAACTGGAGCAGGCGGCTCACCTGCTGCACCAGCGACTCCTTGAACGGCTCGAGGGCCTCCATCTCGTAGGACTCGGGCAGGCCGCCCTTGCGCTTGGCGCGGCCGGCTTCCTCGTAGGACAGGCCGTACCGACGCATGATCTCGTCGGTGAGCTGCTTGCCGCCGAACACCTGCTCGCGCGAATAGATGGTGCGCTGGTTCTTCAGCACGGCCAGGGTGGTCATCGTGGCGCCGATGTCCACCACCGCCACCAGGGCGTCGCGGGGCACTTGCAGCTGGTCGGCGACCATGCCGAAGGCGTTTTCCATGGCGAACGCCTCGACGTCGACCACCTTGGCGGTGAGCCCGCCCAGGTCGAGCGCGGCGATGCGCATGTCCACGTTCTCGGTACGGGAGGCGGCCAGCAGCACGTTGTTCATTTCGGGGTTGTCGCGGACCGGGCCCAGCACCTCGAAATCGAGGCTCACTTCCTCGATGGGATACGGAATGTACTGGTTGGCCTCGACCATGATCTGGCCTTCGAGGTCGTCCTCGGAGAGATCGGCCGACATGGGAATGACGCGGGTGATCACCGCCGAGCCGGCCACCGCCGCCGCCGCCGCGTGCTTGAGTTTGGCGCCGGAGCGGGCCAGGGCGCGGCGAATGGCTTCGCCCACCGCCTCGACCTCGACGATGTTCTTCTCGACCACGGCGTTGGGGGGCAACGGTTCGACGGCATAGTGCTCGACCCGGTAACGCCCGCCCGCCTGGCTGAGTTGCAGCAGCTTGACCGCGGTCGAACTGATGTCGACGCCGATCAATGGCGTCGATTTGGGTGTGAAGAGCCCCACGATGTCCCCCTGTTCCCCGCGCCTTTGTCGGAATGTGTGTCGTGGCGCGATGGCATTAGATCGAAAACTTAACGGATTGGCAACGGCCGTTCCAGGCCACTTACCGGCACTATTTCACAAATCCGATCACCGGGTTAGCCGTCACCGCTGACCTAGTGTCTAGCGTTCCGGGCCGGGCGCGGATAGGTGCCTAGGCCCTATACTGCGCCCCGACCCACACGGCGGTGACGAAGTCCCCATCCATGCGAATCCTCAAGCGTCTGCTGCGCTACGCCCTTTACCTCGCCTTGGCCGGCATCCTTTTCGTCGTCGGCGCGGTGGGCGTCGCCTACTGGTTGTTGGCGCCCCGCCTGCCGTCGGTCGCGGTCCTGCGCGACTACCATATGCAGGTTCCCCTGCGCGTGCTGAGCTCCGACGGCAAACTCATCGCATCGTTCGGTGAGACCCGACGCATCCCCGTCCGCATCGCCGACGTACCGGCGCGCCTCAAGAATGCTGTCTTATCGGCCGAGGACGGCGATTTCTATAGCCACCCCGGCATCGATTGGCACGGCATCGTCCGAGCCGGGGTCCACGTGATCCTTTCCGGCGGCGACAAGGGCCCGGGCGGCTCCACGATCACCCAGCAGGTGGCCCGCAACTTCTTCCTGAGCCCCGAGAAGCTCTACTCGCGCAAGCTGACGGAGATGTTCATCGCCCTGCGCATGGAGAACGAGCTCTCCAAGGACCAGATCCTGGAGCTCTACCTCAACAAGATGTTCCTGGGCCACCGCGCCTACGGCGTGGCGGCGGCGGCCTCGTATTACTACGGCAAGACGCTCGACCAGCTTTCCGTGGCGCAGTGCGCGACCATCGCCTCCACGTTCCAGCTGCCCTCGGTGGTCAATCCGCTCAACAACCCCAAGCGGATGATCGCCCGCCGCGACTGGGTGCTGGGCCAGATGCTGTCCAACCGGTTCATCACCCAGGCGGAGTACGACGAGGCCATCAAGGAGCCGAACGACGCCTTCCCGCATGAACAGCAGATCGAGGTCGACGCGCCGTACCTTGCCGAAATGGTGCGCCAGCAGACGCTCGAGAAGCTGGGCAACGACGCGCTCACCGAGGGTTACGTGGTGCATACCACGGTGTCCAGCACCGACCAGACGGCCGCCAACGAGGCCCTGCGCGGCAAGCTCTCCGCCTACGACCGCCGTCACGGCTACCGCGGGCCCGAGGGTCACGAGGAACTCCCCGCCCAGGCCGGCCCGGAGGATTACGACCGCGTTCTCGCCGGCTACACCAGCGTCGCGGGCATGATGCCCGGGATCGTGACGGAAACCGGTCCGAAGGAGGCGAAGGTGTACCTGTCGGCGAAGGAAACGGCCACCCTGAGCCTGGAATCCATCGCCTGGGCACGCCCCTACGTCAATGAAGGCCGTGCCGGCGCCACGCCCACCCGGGTCGATGCCGTGCTCAAGCGCGGCGACGTCGTCCGCCTGATCCGCAGCGAAAAGGACGACATCGCCGAGAATGCCAAGGCCGCCGATACCGCCGCCGGCAGCGAAACCGGCAAGGCCGAACCGCAGAAAGGCCCATGGCGCCTGACCCAGATTCCCGCCGTGCAGGCGGCCCTGGTTTCCCTCGATCCCGAAGACGGCGCCGTGCGCGCCCTGGTCGGCGGCTTCAGCTTCGTACGCTCGAAGTTCAACCGTGCCGTGATGGCGGCCCGCCAGCCCGGCTCCAGTTTCAAGCCCTATCTTTACTCGGCGGCGTTCGAGCGCGGTTTCACGCCGGCGTCGATCGTCAACGATGCCCCCGTGGCCTTCCCCGACCCGTCGCGTCCGGACGGCATGTGGACGCCGGCCAACGACGACAACAAGTTCGACGGCCCGATGCGCCTGCGCGAAGCGCTGGTGCAGTCGAAGAACCTCGTGTCGGTGCGCCTGCTCGACGCCATCGGCGTGCGCTTCGTGCGCGACTACGCCACGCGCTTCGGCTTCACGCCCGACGCGCTGCCGCAGAACCTGTCGCTGGCGCTGGGCACGGCCTCGGTGTCGCCCATGGCCATGGCGCGCGGCTATGCCGTGTTCGCCAACGGCGGTTACCTCATCACGCCGTATTTCATCTCGCGCATCGACGACCGCGACGGCAAGCCCGTTTACGTGGCCAACCCCGAACGCGCCTGCGCCGATTGCCAGGAGCGCCTGCTCAACCCCACGCCGCCCGGACCGCCCACGCAGCCGTCCACCGCGCTCATCCCGGCCAAGCCGGCCAGTGCGGGTAGCGCCGGCGGCACGGGCACGGGCGATGCGGTGTTGCCGGCCGACGCCCACGACAACGCCACCGAAGCGCCGAAGCTCGCGCCCCACGTGATCGACGTGCGCAACGACTACCTGATCACCTCGCTGATGCTCGACGTCATCAAGCGCGGCACCGGTTCGGCGGCCAAGGCGCTCGGCCGCGACGACCTCGCCGGCAAGACGGGCTCCACCAACGACCACCGTGACGCCTGGTTCGTCGGCTTCAACGGCGACTATTCCACGGCCGTCTGGGTGGGCTTCGACGACTTCAGCTCACTCGGGCGCGGCGAATTCGGCGCCAAGGCGGCGCTGCCGATCTGGATGGACTACATGGGCAGCGTGCTGAAGGATCGCCCGTCGCACACCCTCGCCATGCCTCCCGGCATCGCCACGGTGCAGATCGACCCCGGCTCGGGCCTGCCGTCCGCCGGCGGTGGGATGAGTGAAATCATGAAGGTCGAGGATGTCGACCGTCTCCGCGCACAAGCGCAGCAGAAACAGCAGGAGGAACAACAGGACCACGCCTACGACATTTTTTGAGCGCGCGCTGGTTTGGCGTGCGCCTGGCAGACGAACACATCACATGGGGGTGAGTCATGGCACGAGGTGAACACCACAGGATCCATGCCCAGGACCGGACGCAGCGCAATCGCGTCCTCGTCGCACAGGAAGCGGCCCGCTTGATGAGCGAGCATGGCATCCGCGACTTCCACCACGCGAAACTGAAGGCCGCCGAGCGACTCGGCATCGTCGATACGCAAGCCCTGCCCCGTAACAACGAGATCGAAGAAGCCTTGCGCGAACACCAGCGCATCTTCCACGCCGACACCCAACCCCGGGCCTTGCGCGCCCGTCGCGAGGCGGCCATGGAGGCCATGCGTTTCCTTCGCGGCTTCGACGCCCGCCTCGTGGGCGCCGTGCTCGAAGGCACCGCCGACGAACACTCGGCCGTCTGCCTGCACGTGTTCAGCGACGACCCCGAGGCTCCCGGCATCTTCCTGCGCGAGCAGGGCATCCCGCTCGAAACCCAGACCCGCCGGCTGCGCTGGTCCGACCACGAGCAAAGCGAGCACACGGTGCTGCTGTTCGGCGCCGACGGCATTCCGTTCGACATCACCGTGCTGCCGGTGGACGCGATCCGCCAGGCTCCGCTGGACCGTGTCGACGAGCGGCCGATGCGGCGTGCCAGCGTGGCGATGGTGCAGCAGTTGCTGGCCGAGGAAGACATGGCCGCGTACGACGCCGGCCCTTGACCCGCCATCGGCGACCGGGGTCACGCATCCCGGTCGTCGGCGTCTTCCTCTCGTCGCATCGCCAGGCGTTCGACGATGCCCGCATAGGTCTTTTCGCGCTCCGTCCACCCGGCGATCCGCGCCGCCGTCTCCCGCAGCGCCTCCCTGGCCTCGTCCCGCGCCGCCAACGCCATCTTGCGTCGTTCCAGCATCCGGGCGTGGCGGTAAGTGAGCGCCTCGATCGCATGAATCCGCATCGTCGCGCTCTCGCAGGGCTTCCCGGCCCGCCCGTCCAGCGAGCGGCGCAATGCCTCGATCGCCCTGGCATCGGCACACACGCCTTCATCCAGCGCGTCGACCGCGGCCTCGCAGGATCGAAGGTGCTCGGATTCCCGGCCAAGAACGAAACTCCATCGACGCCGACGCCACGTGGCGATGGAGGCCAGCCCGGCGAGGGCTGGCGCATGGGCGGGGTCGGCCACCCGACGCATCGGTGTCAGGCCTCCCGGCCGAGCAGGGTTTCGAGCATCGCCGCGGCGTCTTCGCGCTCCGTCGGATGCACGTCGGAAAGATCCTGGCGCAGGAACGCATCGATCGCGTCGTGCATCCGCACCGCCCGGTCCAGCGCCGCATCCGAGCCGGGACGATACTCGCCCAGGCGTATCAGCAGCTCCGACTCGCGATAAAGCGACATCAGGCCGCGGACGTCGTTCACGCGGCGCAGGTGCGCTGCGGAGCATACGCGGGAGACGACGCGGCTGCGGCTGGACAAGACGTCGATGGCCGGGAAGTGCCCCGCGTCGGCGAGTTCCGTCGTCATGACGATATGCCCGTCGAGCAACGACCTCACCTCCTCCGACACCGGATCGCTTCCTTCCGGCCCCTCGACCAGCACGGTGTACAACGCGCTGATCGCACCGAGCCCGGTGCGCCCCGCCCGCTCGATCAGGCGTGGCAGTTCCGCGAACACCCCGGGAGGAAACCCACGCCTCACGGGGGGCTCGCCGGCCGCGAGTCCCACCTCGCGCAACGCGCGCGCGAATCGCGTGAGGGAGTCCACGACCAGGAGGACATGCCTGCCATCGTCCCGCAACGACTCCGCAATCGCGGATGCCGTATGCGCTGCGCCGATGCGCTCGGCGGCGGGACGATCGGATGTCGATACCACCACGACGGAGCGGTCGCGCAGGGACGGGGCGATCGCATCGGACAGAAACTCACTCACCTCGCGGCCACGTTCGCCGATGAGCCCGATCACCACGGCGTCCACCTCGGCCCGGGCGGTGATCGCGCCGATCAGCGTCGTCTTGCCCGCGCCGGCACCGGCGAAGACGCCCACACGCTGTCCCACGCCCAGGGGCAGCATGCCGTCGATCGCGCGAACGCCCGTACGGAAGGGTTGGTCGATCGGCGGACGGGAGAGGGGTGACGCGACATCGCCGCGAACCTCCCTTACGCGGCGGCCGATTTCCGGGCCGCCGTCCAGCGGACGGCAAAACCCGTCGACGACGCGCCCGAGCAGATCGCGTCCATGGGGAACGCGTAGGCCGTGGCCCATGGCTTCGACCCGCGTCAACGGCGAAACGCCGAGGAGGCTTCCGATCGGCGTGACGACCGTGCGTTCACCGTCGAAGCCGACCACCTCGCCGAACGTCGCCTCGTCGGCACCCGGCGGCCAGAGCCTGCACAGGTCGCCCACGCGGGCATGGATGCCCACCACGTGGAGCACCGTACCCGCGACGCGAACGACTTTGCCGCCCTCCTTCACCGATTCGGCCGTCGTCACGGAAGCAACTCGACGTGGCCGACGTTGCGTATCTCCACGTCGGCGAACGGCACCTCGCTGGTCGCCATGACGGGTGCATCGCACGCCACGCCACGCAGCAGGTCGGCGACGTGCTCACGCAACGACGCGGACGTCAGCACCACGGCATGCTTCGGCAACGATCGCGCGGCGGCACGGAAGGTCCGTTCCGCGCGATCGAGCTGCTCCCGGTCCAGGGCGAGCCGGGGCGTCCTGCCGTCCACGAGGAGCAAGGCCTCGGCGAGGAAGCGCGTGCACTCGTCGTCCAGCGTGGCGATCGCCAGGATGCCCGACGACGGCTCGGCGAAGGCGCGCGCGATCTGGCGTCCCAAGGCGATGCGTGCGGCCCGCACCATCAGGTCGTGCCTTCGCTCGTCAGGCGCGAGCTTGACGATCGCCTCGACGATCGCCCTGACGTTTCGCACGGACACCCGCTCGGCGAGAAGCGCCTTGAGCACGGCCGCGAAGTCGGTCGGCGTCGTCGATTGCGAAAATCCGTCCACCAGATCGGGAAACAGGATCTGCAATCGGTCCAGGAGGTGCCGGGCCTCCTGCGTTCCCATGAAGGTGGGTGCGTGGGCCGTGCAGACGGCCAGGAGATGTTCCGCGAGGACATCGCCGGGCGCATGTACGGCGACGCCCTGCTTGCGCAGCGGCGCCGCATCCGCGCCCGCCAGCCACGCGCCGTCGCCGATCCCGGGCACGTGCGCCTCCCACGCGTCATCGCCTGCGGATTCGCTCGACGGCACGAAAAGCCGTCCTCGGTACAGGCTGCCCTCGGCCACGGCTTCCGATTCGACCTCGATGCGGTAGGTTTCCGGCTCGAGTGCCCGGTCGCCTTTCATGGACACGCCCGGAAACGGCAAGCCCAGCGACTCCATGAGCCGTTCGCGGACGCGTCCCAGCGCCTCGTCGAATGGGGCGGGCTGCAACGAGGCGAAGGCCTCCTCGCCGATGCGTATCGCCAGCGGGCTGGCGGTGCCCATCTCCACGTTGTCGAGGATGTGCATCGTGTACGACGCTCCCGCCCGGGTCATGTGCCGCATGGGAGTCGCCACCGGCGGGACCGCGCCCTCGTCGCGCTTGCGCAGGCCCACGCCGACGAGCATGAACACGGCCGACAGGACGAGGAACACCACGTGCGGAAACCCGGGTACGAGCGCCAGCAGGAGCGTAGCGACGCTCGCCATCAACGCTGGTTTCGACCGAGCGGTGAGTTCGGCGAAGATGCGCGCGCCGAGGTTGTCGCCCCGCCCGGGACGCCCGTCGCCACGGGTGATCAGCAGGCCCGCGGCGATCGCGACGATGAGGGAGGGGATCTGCGACACGAGGCCGTCGCCCACGGTCAGCACCACGTAGGTTCGCCCGGCTTCAGCGAGCGTCATCCCACGGCTGACCATGCCGATGACGATACCGCCGACGATGTTGACCAGCGCGACGACGAGGCCGACGATCGCATCGCCCTTGACGAATTTCATGGCACCGTCCAGCGCGCCGTGCATGTGAATTTCCCTTTGCAGGGTGGCGCGGCGTTCGGCGGCCTCGGCGCCGCTGATGGTGCCGGCGCGCAGGTCGGCGTCGATGCTCATCTGCTTGCCCGGTATCGCATCCAGGGTGAAGCGCGCCGATACTTCCGCGATGCGGTCGCTGCCCTTGGCCACCACCATGAACTGCACGACGCAGAGCACCGCGAACACGACCAGTCCGACCACCACGTTACCTCCCACCACGAGGTGGCCGAAGGTCTGCACCACGTCGCCCGCGTAGCCGTGAAGCAGGATCATCTTCGTGGTCGCGACGGCCAGGCCCAGGCGAAACAACGTCGTCATGAGCAGCAGCGAGGGAAACGTGGCCAACTCCAGCGGCGTACCGATATAGAGGGCCGCCGCCAGGAGGAGGATGGCGAACGCCATGTTCATGGCGATGGCCACGTCGACCATCGCGACCGGCACGGGAAACACCAGCAGGGCAAGCACGCCCAGCAGGATCAGGCCGATGCCGATGTCGGCATGCCCCGCCAGGAAGGTGGTCAGGTCGCCACCGCGAAAGGGCCGCCCGTAATCGTTGGCCTTCATCCTCGCGTGCTCTCCCGATGGGCTTCCCTGCGAAGCCCGCGAACGAGCGGGTCGCCCTCCTGTTCCTTGTGTTCCCTCATGATTTCGTCTTTCTTCATTCGGTTTCTCCGGATCCACAACCGGTGCTGGACCAGGAGATCAAGCACCGCGAGCGCCAGGCAGGCGATCGACGACCACGCGAGTACCTTGCCGGCCTGCACGGCGAAGATCGCCCACGCGACATGCCAGGACCTGTCCTGCAGAACGAAAGGCAGCGCCAGGTTGCCGCCGAGGAACACCCGTGCGATCGCGCCGACGACGCACAGCCGCACGACCGCGAAAAGCAGTTCGGCGGCTCGCGAGAGGCCGAAGAGCTTCTTCAGGCCCGCCATCGGCTGGATCCTCGACAGGTCGACGAGCTTTCGCTTCGTGGCCATCTCGCCGCGCGACTGCAACAGTTCGGGAAGACCGAACGCCAGGATCCCCAGCAGGCCGGTGATGGCGAAGGCACCCAGGAGGTGCAAGGGCATCCAGTGCGAAGCCTTCGGTGCCCCGTCCGCATCGAACGCCAGCCGCAACACGCCCTCCAGGTAGCCGACCAGCACCGAGAAGCCCAACGCGCCTCCCGCGACGATCGCCACCGTCCACGCGAGCATGCCGCATGCCGCCGTGAAATCGCGGCTATGCGGACGGTCGCCCTTGCGTCGCGCTTCGCGCAAGCGGTGCTCGGTGGGTGCCTCGGTGCCCTGGCTCATCGACGTATCGTTCCACGGAGGGTCTGCTCGAGGATGTCGGCCCATGGGTATGCCGACATCGCGACGAGCCCGATCATCGCCACGGCGGCCTTGATGGCCAACGAGAGCGAGAACGGATTCAGTTGCTGTGCATGGCGTGCCGCAACGGCGACGCAGACGTCGGCGAGCAGCAGCAGAGCGAACAGGGGCGAAGCGACGCGTAAGGCCACCTCCAGCACCCATTGCCCCTGTGTTTCCACGAGCGAGCCGAGCCATTCGCGCACCCGCGCGGCTTCGGGCGCCCACGATCCGACGGGCCACGCTTCGTAGGTGGCGATCATGCCCTTGACCGCGAGCATCACGGCGCCGCCCTGGACGAGGCTCAGCATCAGCAGGTTGCCGAAGATCGATTCCAGCGGCCCCGTGGCCGCGCCGAAGGTGGGATTGAACGACGCACCCGCCGTGTAGCCCGCCTGCTGGTCGAGCCATGCGCCTGCCGCCCCGACGGCCACGAAGACCCTCGACACGAGCAGCCCCGCGCCGAATCCCACCGCGGCCTCCTTGAGCGCGAGAAGCACGAGGCTGGCGGGCGTCACCCCGGCTGGCTGCATCGGAGCGACGCACATGGCGACGGCCAACGCGAGCGGCACGGTGAAGCGGCGCCCCACCGACGACGACGCGGCGACGGGAAGCCACGACAGGGCCACGACCGGGCGGACGACGTGCAGGCCGATCGTGAGCAAGGCGTCGAAGAATGACGTCATGCCACCACGCCCGCCAACGGTATGGCATCGAGAATCATCCCGAACAGCACTTCCATCTGCCGCATCATCCATCGCGCCGAAGCGAGCAGGACGGCGCATACGCCACCCAGTTTCAGCACGTAGGCGATGGCCTGGTCCTGCACCTGGACCACCGACTGCAGCAGGCCCACCACGATGCCGATGAGCATCGCCGCGAGCAAGGCGGGCGAGGACGCCAGCAACGCCGTGCGAAACGCGACATCGATGATCTGACCCTGGTCTTCCATGCGCCCTTACCCGGCGTAAGCCTGGATCAATCCGCGCACGGTGCGGGAGAAACCCGCGGTGGCGACGAAGACCAGGAGCTTCAGGGGAATGGACAGCGTGGTCGGCGGGAACATCGTCATGCCCATCGCCATGGTGAGGTTCGCCACGATGAGATCGACCACGGCGAAACCTAGCGCGAGATACATCCCGATCTTGAAGGCCGAGGCCACCTCGGACACGACGAACGCGGGAACGAGCACGGAAAGACGCGGTACGTCGCCATCACCCCCCTCCTCCCCCAGCGCGGCACGCAACGCGTCCAGCTCGCTGGCGTCGACGTACCGCAGCATGAACCGTTCGATCGGCGAGCGGACCGCATCCACCATCTCTCCCAGCGAGGGAAAATGCGTTCCGGTGAGCATGCCGTCGACATCGAGCCCACCGCCGATCGTTTCCGCGACGGGCGCCATCACGAGCATCGTGATGGCCAGCGCAATGCCCGACAGCGCGAGATTGGAGGGCACCTGCTGCACGCCCAACGCGTTACGCAACAGGGCGAGCACGATCGACACCTTCGTGTAGCAGGTGGTCATCACCAAGGCGAGCGGCAGCACGCCGAGGCCCAGCGATGCACCGATCACCCACCACGAATCGACGCCCTGCTCCATCACGCCCGGTTGCCCCAGCACTCGTCGACCAGCACGGCGAGGTGGCCGTCCACCGCGACGAGTTCGCCCTTGGCGAACGGCCTGCCGTGGCTGACCAGGGTCACGTGCCGGCCCGCGACGGAACCCTTGAGGTTCACCACGCCGCCGGCGCATAGGCCCGCGGCTTCATCGTAGGACAGGGTCAACGATTCCAGCACCACGTCAACGTCGAACGTGAGCTCTTCCAGCGCGCGCAGCGGCGCGTCCACCGATCGCGACCTGGGAGACAGCGTCGAAGCATCGCCTTGCAATCCGTTTTCCGTCGCCCATCGTGCCGACATCTCGTATTTCCTCGAACCGTTTACAAATTGAAAGCGAACGTCGTCGCGATCCAGGCGCAGGACGGCGCCGCGAGCCAGTCGTTCCATCTCCGCGACAGTGGCACCGGACAACCGGAGAAGGACATGGATCGATACGCGCATCCACGGCCTGGCAGGCACCCTTCGCGCGTCGGCCGATGCATCGGCCAGGGCATCGGCCAACGCGTCCAGCGGCACCCCGGCCATCGCCACGTGCGCCAGCCGTCCCGTGGAGTGGCGCAGGCCGAAAGCGACCGAACCGAAGGGTGGCGGCTGGTCGAGTAGCGCTTCGACGACGCGATAGGTACAACCCAGGGCACGCTCCAGCGCATCGAGCCAGGGCATGGCCGCCCAATCCATCCATCCGGCCAGTTCGTCGAGGGGACACGCCACAGCGAGCACGTCCGCCGAAAATTCCGGTAGCCAGGATGAGCACTCCACCGCCACCACCAGGTCGCCCCGCGCACCCCGTAATCGCAAGCCCAGCGAGTAGTTCGCCAAGGGCGGCCCCGGCACCATCGCGAACTCGTGCATCGCAACGACGATGCGCGCACGATTCCCGTCCATGGCGCGGGACAGCGCGTTTCGGAAGCGTACCGTCGTCGCGTCCACACGCGGCCAGACGGGTCGCCAGGGGGAAAGCGCCGTCATCACGTCCCATGCCCCGACGCGAACATCGCTTCGCGGACGAGTTCCAGCAGCGCCTGGCGCTCGGCGTCCGCCTTGACTTCGGTAAGGCCGTCGGCCGTTTCGACGACGCAAACGCCATCGTCGAGGTAATCGGCCTGCGCCAGCCGCACACCATCGTCGACTCCCGCTGGCGTCGCATCGGCGAGGATCGCCCGCACCGCGGAGAGCGTGTGGGCGTTGGCGTGCACCGTCCAGGGCATGCACCCCGTCCTTTCGGCATGCAGGCGCCGCAGCGGGCGGCCGAGGAGCGTCGACAGGGTGACATGGTCGCCCACGTGGGCGAGCGCGTCGTCGACGGCACATCGCAGCTGCCGATCGACGTCCGACCATCGGCGCACGTCCGTCCTGAATCCATCGATCACGTCGCGCCACCCGGCTGCGCGACCCGCCTGGTAACCCTGGCGATAGGCGCGTTCGCGCGAACGCCTGAGCCGCCCGGCGAGCCGGTCGCGCGACCGGGCGAGTTCATCGCGCGCCGCGTTCTCCCGGTCCGCCAGGTCGCCGAGAACACGTACCCGGTCCGCGTCGACGATGCGGCCGCCGCCGATGTCGAGGCCCGACCAGCCCAGCCACTTCATGCGGATGCTCCGTTAAAGACGAGCCACAACCGCTCAAGCGCCGCTTCGCCATCCGGGTCGCGCGAGTGGCCTCGAGCCACGCGCACGCCGTCGTTCTCCGATCCATGGCGAACGGCGATGCAACGGGCGGCGTGCGGCGCGAGCGATGCCATGAGCCGTGCCATGCCGACGACTCGCACGGCGTCGATATCCAGCGCCGGCGTGGCGTCGCATGACGACGCGCCAGCGCGCAGCACCGCGAGCAAGGCATCGCGACCGATGATGGCGGACACATCGCGCAGCAGCATCGATCCCGTGCACGCGCGCAACCGTCGCGCCATGTGCCATGCGCCCACGAAGTGGACGAACCGGCGGTATGCGTCCGGATCGCCGAGGCGCTCCATCCATACGAGGTCGTTCGCATCCAATGGCCCCGGCAGCGGTCCGCCCGCCGAATGCAGGGCCACGCTGGCCAGGCGGACGGCCCTCGGCAGCGACGGATCGTACCCGGGCCGAACCCGGGCCGGATCGCTCCAAAGCGACGGTAAGAGCACGGACCGTTCGAACGGCACGCCGCGACGCGGTGTCATGGGGCCTTCCGGTTGGGCCGGGTGGACCCGCGGCGACGATGCGCACGGTCGAAACGGGCCCTGAAGGATGCGATCGACCCAAGCAGGCGCTCACGCCGCGATGGGCGGGTGATCCAGAACGACGCCAGCCCAACGAGCAGCAGCCAGGGCAACAGGGTGACGAACGCCGGCCACGCACCCGGGCGATGCGCCGCGGAGAGGGCTGAACCCAGGCGATCGGTTTCCCTGTCGGTCAGTGCCGGCGCGACCGGCAGCGTGAACACCGCCACGTTCTCGACCGTCGCACCGGGAAGCGCATGCGCCACCATGGTGCGCAACTGGGCTTTCATCAGGTCCACCCTTTGGTCGCTGCGATACCGCACGAACACCGACGCGCTCGGAGGGGGCGATTCCCGTCCACGTTTGTCTTCGTTCGGAATCGACACCTGGACGCTGGCCGACAGTACGCCATCGATGCGCTCGATGGTCGCGGCCAGTTCCTGCCCGATCGCGTACTGGTAACGCAGGTGTTCTTCCCGTTCGCTCGGCATCAGTCCCGTGCCTGGAAACAGTTCGGGCACACGGGGATGCTCATCCCGCGGAAGCTCATAGCGATGCATCACTCGCTCGGCATCCTGCGGGTCGCGCTCGGAGGCCACCAGCGACCACGTACCGTCGGCGGCGCGTTCCCGACGTGCCGACACGCCTTCCTGACGCAGCGACGCCAGGACCTGGTCGGCCTGCCGTTCGTCGAGCCCACTGCGTAACGGCGACTCGCATCCCGCGAGGGCGGCGGCGAAGCCGAGCACGACGCAACGAAGGGCGAACCGGTCAGCCATTCTGTTTCAACTCGTTGAGGCAGTTCTTGGCGCTGGAAGCGATGGTCGTCACCGCGGCCATCTTCACGCCCATGGAACCCAGCTTGTAGGTCGCGACGATGAGGCGTCCCGGGGTCATGCCTTCGCCGCCGGCCGCCATGAGGTCGAGCCAGTCTTTCGCGTCGACGCGACTCGACACCATGTCGCGGTAGAGCGTGTCGAGGATGGAGGGATGCGATTCGGCCCGCGCGAGACCGTTGGCCGCGCCGTCGTCCGGAAGGGAATGCGCCACCGGCGATAGCAGCGGCGCCGGCATGTGGCTAGATGTAATCATATCGATGTCCGCCGATGTGCCGGCGACGTGTCCGCCCTCGCCGGATGGCGGGATGAAGCGCCTGGGTGCGCTCCATCCCGCGGCCGGACCGACGATCCGCGCCGACGTGTCGTCAGCGCAGGTTCGTGATGGCTTCCTTCTTGTCCTTGAACATGTTCTTGCTGGTCTCGGCGAGCGAGCTGTAGCTGGTTTGGCTCTGCTGCATGGCCGCGTTGGCGAGGATCGTCTCCGACGGAGTGGAATCCTTCGTCAGGCTTTTCACCTTCGCCATCGCATCCTGGCGAAGGCTATCGGAAATGCTTCCCGCCGCCGCCGCGAATGCCATGTCCGAGATGCCGCCAGCACTGGAGGACGCCGCCGCAGAGAGGCGCGAGCGCTGGTTACGAATGTCCTGCTGACCGAATTCCTTGCCGAGCGAACGATAGATGTCATTCGTCGCCGAAGCGATGGCACTGATCGACATGTGTCACTTACCTTTGCCCAGACGGGCTCTTTGAACCAGGCTCCAATGTAGGGGCTCGGTGCCCGAGGCAGGTGGTACATATTCGTTCAACGCGAAGCTGGGGCCGCCTCTCTTCAGTGGGCATCCCGCGTATTCGACGCACACGTGTCGTCGCCCTCGACGAAACGAAAACGCGCCGAATCGTCGGCAGCCTGGATCTCGATGGCGCAGCGATCGATGCGCCGCAGGGTACCTTCGTTGACGCTGGCACCCTCGAACAGCCGGAACCCGTTGGCATCCACCGCGAAGGGAATCGACCCCGGCGTCAGAAGGACGCTGTATCCCGCTCGCGACCACGGGATGTCGACCCTTGCCGGCGCACGGTTCGTCAGCGCGATGTCCACCTCGGAGATATCCGGAATCTCACGCCTGACGCGCGCGGCCATGCCGCCGAAATCCCATGACGACAGCGTTTTCATGGCCTGGGCTCCGTCGATATCCACCTTCAGCCTGCCCGGCCCGACCGACTTCACGTCCGTGGACACGTAGAACTCCTCCAGGAACAGCGACGCTTGCAGTACCAGTGCATCCATGGGGACGACCTTGATGAAGGTCTTGCCGCGGTCCGCGGCCGCCGCGAGATTGCGCAGGCGATCGAGCTCGCCCTGCGACTCGACGTAACCGGTGTAGGTGGCGATCCCGCTCGCGGGGTCCAGTTCCACCTCAACGAAGGGAAATCGCTCGCGAAGGTAATCCGCCCATGTTCCCTGCCGGTCGATGGTACGGGGGCTACCATTCGAGCCGACGATTGCCACGGCCAATGCGGCACCCAGGAGCAACGGCAGGCACACGACCCACACATGGCGCCGCACGTCCGAAAGCCAGGCACGGAGAAAGCCTTTCCCATCGATCTGACGCAATACGTGTCGCCTCGCGGCCGCCTCGTCCCCTTCGACTACGTCGTTATCCAGCAGGAGGTCGACACCTTTCGCGGACCATCGCGCACCGGCGCATACATCCACGGTTTTTTCCATCGGCAAGTCGATGCCATAGAGCCTGAGCCCTCGCCCACTCAACCGCCAACGCCGCGCGCCGCTCCGCTCGAGTACGAAACTCGACGCATCGATGCCGCCATCGGCGAGGAAAATGCCGTCGTCGATGCCGTTGCCGGCCCGCCACGCGTCATGCGCATCCAGCTCCACCACCGCACCGGCATGAAGGCCGGAAAGTATCCGAAGCCTCCAACCGTTCATCGGCGCTTCGCCTCCACCCTGGCCTCGGGTTTTGCCGAGAACGGCCTTCGGGGCAATGCAAGCCCGGGATCGGACGCTTCGATGGCGTCGATGTCCACGCCATCACGGCGCGATTCGTCCACGATATGCGGCGTGACCAGGAACAATCGCTCCGATCGACCCTTCTGGTGCAAGGTCTTGCGGAACAGGCCACCCATCACGGGCATGTAACGCAAGCCCGGAACACCGGATTGCTGGTGCGTTTCATGCTCGTATCGATATCCGCCGAACATCAGGGTATCGCCGTCGATGACGCGTGCCTCGGTAGAAACGAAGTTGTCCGTGGAAACCGGTAGCCCGTCGACTTCGCCCGCTTGACCGAGTCGCCCGTCACGCACGTCGATCGCAAGCCGAACCTGGCGTCGCGCACTTTCGCCCGGCACGATCTGCGGCGTGATGTCGACCCGAAGGCCTGCCGTGATGGGAAACAGATCGTTCGCGTACGCCCCGGCAACCCGCGCATACGCCGTCGACTGGTTGCCGATCACGGCCGGCACGTTGTCGAGCGTATGGATCGACGGCCGCGACATGATCTTCGCCTTTCCCACCTGCTCCAGCGCTGCCAGCCGCGCCGTCAGCTTCGTCGCCCCACCGCCGATGACACCCTGGAACTGCGCGCCACCCGATCCGAGCGACGGCACCGTCTGGCCGTTCCAGCGATGGCTGCTGATACCCAGGTCGATGCCGAGGTCTCGCAACGCCGCGCTGTCGATGTCGATGATCGCCACATCCAGGCGCACGAGCCGCCCCGGACGGTCCAGCGCCGCGATCGTCTCCTGGTAATAAGCACGCGTCGAAGGCACGTCGTACACCAGCACCGCATTGGTTCGGCGATCGGGTTCGACTCGCGCGCCATCCGTGCGCTGCGCCATGGGTTGCGGCACCGTTTGGACGGGTTCGTTTTCCGAAAGCACGCCGTGCACGCGACGGCGTTCCCTGGATCGGCCCATGCCATCCTTCATGTCGCTTCGCCATGAAGGCGATTCGCCATCGAGCAACGAGCGAAGGATCGTCGCTACGCCAGGAACGACCTGTTCGGTGTCCCCGGCATGCAATACCGTGTCGGCCGCCTGCGCGTGGCTCAGCGGAAATACCATGACGCGGCGACGCTCGATATCGCCGCTCGCGCCCGAGAGGCCATCGGCCGACGCAACACGCCTCGACTCATTTTCGGCGTCGGCATACCCCCTTTCGGCGGCGACCGCTTTCGACACCAGATCGATATAGCGTGACGGCCCGGTCACCAGGAGTGCGCCCCTCGATACACGGATGGGAAAGCGCGCATCCGCCAGCCCCAGGCGACGCAGCGACTGCAATGCCTGGGCGGGTGCAAGCGGCACCGTCTGCACCACTTCGGCACGCGAGTCGCTCGCCGCACTCACGTAGAGAACCGATCCGTCGAAGAACCACACGAGATCGTAGGCATCGACGATGCTCTCGAAGACCCGCCTCGCCGGATCGTTGAAATCGCCCCTTACCTCGCCGCGAACACCGCCGTCGACCACCACCGAGAAGGGCTGCGTCGCGGCGATGTCCAGGAGCATCTGCCGAACAGGCTTTCCCTTAGCGGAGTAGACCATCGACGAGTGCTTCCAAGGCACCTCGACCGCGCTCGAAAGCAAGGGCATGAGACATAGCGCGACGAACACGGCGAAGCGAGAACATCGGCAACATCGATTCGTACCACGGGGAGTGCTTTCGATCATGTCACGATCCCCTGCACGCAGGAGATCACGCCAGGATGAATCTTCACGATCTGCGCTACCGCCACGACGCGTGCCAGCGAGGAAAAATTGCGTACGCCACCGAAACGCAATTGCACTTCACGGTCCAGCTCGGAAAGAATCTTTCCCGGTGAAGCTCCGTGGATCGATGCCGTGTAATCGAGCAAGGACCAGTAAATCCGCTCGAGGCGAATGCAGGTCGACTTTCCGTTCAGGCGCAAGGAGCGGGCGACGGGCTCCGCCAATGCCATGTCGAACCGGTCGAGCGAAAGGACGTCGCGAACGGCGAGCCGTCCAACTACCGATGTATCGTTCATTCAGTCACCAGAGATCGTTCTTGTGAGGTACCAAGGCCATCCTTGCCTCTCAATCCCGTCCCCCGACTGCCCTCCGGCAAACGGAATACTACGATCCCAACGTGATGACCCGGAATGAGGTGAACTCCTAAAATCATCGCGGAATGCCATTCCGCCTCGCGTTACATACCCGGAATCTTCGCTGCGACCGAGCTCACCGCCGATGCGATACTTCCCGCCGCCGATGCGATGGATGAAACGACGTTCTGGATGAAGTCCATGCCTTTTTGGAAGAAGCCCATCCAATCTTTGGGCGTGAGCTTTCCTTCGGCTTCCGCGCTTCCCTGCGGGATGCCTCCGCCCTGACCGAACGACGCGTCTTCCGGCGAGCGGGAGACGATCGATGACTGCGCATCCGTCGCACCGGCAACCGAAGACGCGAAGGACGTCGAGGGCGAAGGCGTGACGGCGGATAACGGATTCATGGTGATAGTCCTCATGTGCGGATGATCGCCACCTGCATCGCGTGTCACGTGCGCAAGTGGTCCACGGCGACCATACCCGCCACGCGTGATCCCGGGTGGTAGATAACGCTGGCCGACGTTCCATCGATGCGGCATGACGTCACTTCGTCGCAGGATCGGAACCTTTCGTCGACCGCCCGGATGGTTCCGCGGTGTCACGACGATCCCACGAGGAAACGCCATCCCGCATTCCGGACGACAGCGGTATGTAACACCCGGAGCCACCCGATCTCGTACACGCTCATCCATGGACAACATGGATCACGCCAATATGCGAGTCGCATCCCCCTTCAGCCGCCCATGGCCTGGCCTCACCGAAGACGAACAACAAGCCACTTCCGGGCATCCGTCACCGGCACCTGCGCCCACGAGACACGCTACCGCCGGGGCGACCGCGAGCCACGCGACGTCCACGGAACCTTCCCATGGGACCGATTCACCTGCCTCGACACAGTTCGCTTTGAACAGGTCCCGACGCCAAAGCGGCACGCAAGAATCGCCATCGTCCATGCCGATGTCGACCACGTCTTCGACTCGATCGATCCATCCGGCGTTCCAGTCAAGCTTCGAAAGCTTCAGAGATAGCGTTCCCAACGTCGACCTCACCGTAGCGAACGAACTCCGGTCGCAATTCAAGGCAAGAGGTATCGACGTCGATCCCGATAAGGCGCACCTGGTGACGTTCGGTCACCGCAATCGCGTGTTGTCGGACAGCCTGACCCTCACCGAGGCGGCCAAGCGGAACATGGGGCGCGCGCCATGGGGCAGCGATCAAATGATATCGTCCGTCAGCGATCCGGATCGCTTCCTCGAAGGACAGCTCCCGCTAGGCGTGGAAGAATTCAAGTCGATCGTATGGAACACGTCGTTTACCGATATCCACGAAAGGTACCTGAACAACTTCTGGGATAAAACGGAAGAGCGGACGCCTCGGATATTGAGCATGTCGTACTTCGAAAGCATGCGGCACAGCCCGCTTTCGGACGAAGGGAGGCAAATGGCCCAGCGTGTCCTGGGGATCGCCGGGCGCGACATGGAAGACATCATGCCGGACGACATCCGGCCGTCGCCCACGGATCCTGGCATGCAGCTCGGCTTCGTCGGCGCATACCACTATGATTCGTCGGACCTGATGTACGCACGGGACACCAGGACGAACCGTTTTCTCCTTTGGCACACGGACAGCACCTCGCCGCTGAGGGAATTCGACAGCCGGTCCGATATGGTGAACTACCTCGCCTCGGTCGACCGAGACAAGCTTGCCACCCATTTCCAGCTCGCGGATCGTCGAAACGGGGGACTTTACCCGGGACTGGATGAGAAACTCGAATACATCGCCAAGGTGAAACCCAGCATCGACCCCTCCACGGGGTCGGAGAAGTACAGCGTCGCTCCCACGAATACCACCACCAGCATCGCCCCGGATATTGCATTCGAGCTTCATGCGATAAAGGGCGACGCCTTCGCCGAAATGGCTCGCCGGATGAAGGACCGGACCTACGCCGACGGCCGCACCGCCATCACCAGCAATAGTGACTACACGAAGCAGTCGGCTCTCGACACCCTCAACGTCGCCTCCCTTGCCCTGCTGCCTCTCGGGATCGTCTATCCACCCTTCGGCGTGGCCCTGGGCGCGATCGCAGGGGCAGCCAACGTCGGCGTCGGCATCGACGATGCGATCAAGGGCGAGCCGGACGGCACGTCGCGGATCATCGCCGGAGGCGTGGACGTGGCGTTCGGCGCGCTGGATGGCTTCGCCGCGCTGAAGGGAGTGAAGGCACCTAAGCTATCCCGGCAAAGTCCAGCTGCCACACCCGCGGCGGCGCGTGGGCGACCCACGCCGACGGCGTCCGGCACGGTAAGCGATGCGCTTCCGTCACACGTCGCGGGATCGGGATCCGGCCCCTCGTCCTCTCCTGCGATTCAGTCCGCGAGGATGGAGTTCGATGATCTGGTCAGGGCCAAAAGTGAGAGCCTCAACGATCCGAGCCGCCCACTCAGCGACACAACCCGTGAACGCTTCCACCGCGAGGTGCTGCCCCTCATTCAAAAATCCAACGCCGAACAGAAACCCCATGTCGTGGATTACATCGAGGCGGGAAGCAAGACATATAACCAGGAACTTCGTTCGGGATCGATCTCCGACGACACACGTGGATTCCTCGACGAGTTCATGTCGCTTTCCGACTATCACGGTCGTTCATACCGCTCGGCGTACGTTACTCCGGAAGCGGTCGAGGCGCTGAAGAGCCCGGAGCCCCGAGCTTTCTCCGACAGGGGCGTACAGTCGGCATCCACCCAACCCATCAACGCGCATGACTGGCACAGGACATGGGCAAACGATGGGGTGCCGTCGACAGACCAGAAAGTCGTGTTCGTGTTCGACGAGAAGGTGCCGCAGAAGAATCTCTCGACCGGATTTCTGGCGGATCACGTCGCGGTCGCCCCAGACACGCCACTCGAAGTCGTCACCACCCGGGAGCACGACGAAACGCTCTTCGTCTACCTCAGGCCGTCGTCGTTGACCGACGTGCACGACCTCTATACGGGCACCCCCCGATCCCTCTCCGTATAGGCATAAAAAAAGCGCCCCGACGAGCGGGGCGCTTTTCTTCATCGGTGCATCAACGCTTGTCGCCGGACACGTAATCGCGAACGTCGGCGCCGGTGTAGATCTGGCGCGGACGGCCGATGCGCGATCCCGGGGTTTCGTGCTGCTCGATCCAATGCGAAATCCAGCCGGACGTGCGGGCGATGGCGAACATCACCGTGAACATCTCGGTCGGGATGCCCAGGGCCTTGTAGATGATGCCCGAATAGAAGTCGACGTTCGGGTAGAGCTTGCGCTCGACGAAGTAGTCGTCCTTCAGCGCGGCTTCTTCCAGCTTCATGGCCACGTCGAGCAGCGGGTCGTTGACGCCCAGCTCCTCGAGCACCTTGTGGCACATCTCGCGGATGATCTTGGCGCGCGGGTCGAAGTTCTTGTACACGCGGTGGCCGAAGCCCATGAGGCGGAACGAGTCGTTCTTGTCCTTCGCGCGCTTGACGGCCGTTTCGACCTTGTCGGCCGAGCCGATTTCCTCGAGCTGCTTGAGCACCGCTTCGTTCGCACCGCCGTGCGCCGGACCCCACAGCGCGGTGATGCCTGCCGCCACCGAAGCGTACGGATTGGCACCGGTGGAACCCACCAGGCGCACCGTGGAGGTGGAGGCGTTCTGCTCGTGGTCGGCGTGCAGGATGAAGAGCAGGTCGAGCGCCTTGGCCACCACCGGGTTCAACTCGAGCGGCTCGCTCGGCACTTCGAACATGGTGTGCAGGAAGCGGGTGACGTATTCGAGGTTGTTGCGCGGATAACGGGTGGGCCAGCCGATCGAATGACGATAGATGGCGGCGGAGATCGTCGGCATCTTCGCGATGAGGCGGATGGCGGCGAGCTTGCGGTCGTCGGGGTTATCGACGTCGAGGTCGTCGTGATAGAACGCCGAGAGCGACGCGATCGACGCGGCCAGCATGGCCATCGGATGCGCGTTGTGGTGGAAGCCCTTCAGGAAGTCCTTGAGGTTCTCGTGCATCATCGAGTGATGCGTGATCTCGTTCTCGAACTTGGTGAACTCGGCCTTGCTCGGCAGCTCGCCGTTGAGCAGCAGGTAGGAGGTTTCGAGGAAGGTCGACTTCTCGGCCAGCTGTTCGATCGGGTAGCCGCGATAAAGCAGCACACCCTTGTCGCCGTCGATATAGGTGATGGCGCTCTTGGTGCTGGCGGTGCTGCCGTAGCCCGGGTCGTAGGTGAAGTAGCCGGTGTCCTTGTAGAGCGTGCCGATGTCGACGCACTCGGCACCGAGCGTACCGCCGATGACGGGCAGTTCGCTGACGGGCTTGTTGGATTCATCGACCAATTTGACGGTTTTGGCGTCGGACACGGCGGTCTCCTCTTCTCTAGCTGATGCTCGCCGTCCCGGAGGTTGGAGCGGCGCGGCGCTGTTGGGAAAACGGCACCTGGGGAAGGCACCGTACCGGCCGCCATGTGCGACCGAAGTTCCCCATTATCGCATAGAGCCGATTCGAACGTCCGTTAGACAAAATTTAATCGCGGACGCAAAAAGACACGGGGCAGGCGCTGGGCCTGCCCCGTGTCCGTCGATCCTCGCGAAACGCCACCCCGCAGGCGGCGCGCGGATGTCGAGGGATTACTTCTTGCCGTAGCGCTGACGGAACTTGTCGACGCGGCCGCCGACGTCGAGCGTCTTCTGCTTGCCCGTGTAGAACGGGTGCGAGTGGCTGGAGATATCGAGCTTGATCACCGGGTATTCGTTACCGTCTTCCCACTTGACGGTTTCCTTGCTGCTCATGGTCGAGCGGGTGAGGAAAGCGAAGTCGGACGAGAGGTCCTGGAAGACCACCGGCTTGTAATTCGGATGGATGTTCTCTTTCATGGTCGTGACTCGACTGATAGCGGGGTGAAAAGAGCGGCATTGTAGCCGGGGACCGGCGACTTGGCAACCAAACAAACGCCGGTACGACGGGCTAAGCCCCCAGCGCCTTGGCGATCATCGCCCCGAACCGGGCTTGGTCGACCTCCAGCACGATCCGCGCGTTCGGCCGGCCGCCCAGGCGATTCTGCCAGTCGACCACGGTGGCGCCACGGGTCAGGCGGCCGTCCAGTTCGATGCCCACGTGACGGGTTTCGGCGCGGGTGACGATGTCCGGGTCCAGCGCCACGGCCATGGCCAGCGCGTCGGCGGCGATGAAGCCCGTGCGTTCGTTGTCGGCGTTGAAGCGCCGGGCCGTCTCGAAGATCCGGCCGAAGAACCGGGCGCGTTCGCCGTCGCCCGCCACCCAGCCCTGGTAGTCGGCGTCGGGGAAGGCATGGCGCACGGTGGCTTCCCAGTCGACCAGGTCGAACCGGGAAAACGCTTCGAAGACCACGTGGGCCGCCTCGGGATCGAAGCCGATGTTGAATTCGGCCGGAATCTTGCCCGTATTGCCATGACCGGTGACGGCACCGCCCATGATCACCAGCCGCTTCACGCGCTCGGGCAACGAGGGGTCGAGCCGCACGGCCAGCGCGAGGTTGGTCAGCGGGCCCAGGGCCACCAGGGTGAGCTCGCCGGGGCGCTCGCGGGTGAGGCGGATGAGCGCCAGCGCGGCATGCTCGGTTTCGGCCGGATGGCGAGGCTCCGGAAAGCCGACGTCGCCGAAGCCGTCTTCACCATGCACGAATGCCGCGTCTTCCTCGGGAGCGCGCACCAGCGGCGAGGGACAGCCCGCGAATACCGGCGTGGCGGCACCGATCAGGTCGACCAAGGTACGCGCGTTGCGGACCGTGTGACCGAGGCCCACGTTGCCGGCGGCGACGGTGAGCGCCGCCACGTCGGTGTGCGCGTGGGCCATCAGGATGGCCAGGGCGTCGTCCACGCCGGGGTCGGTGTCGATCAGCAGGGGAAGTCGGGTCATCGTGAAACCGCCTTGAATCGGCCGGACAGCATAGCGCCGCGCGACGCCTTCAGACAGCCTGCCGCTCGTCGGCCGCAGGCGCGTCGAAGTCAAAGCCCAGCTCGGCCGCGACCCGCGACACGCCCTCGCAGCAGGCATCCAGCTCCGGCGTGCGCATCGCCACACGCGGCCGCAGGTCGAGCGTGCAGGCAAGGCCCGCCTGGAGCAGGTCGGCGTGGGCCAGGTGCAAGGTGTCGGCCTGCTCCTGGGTGAGCAGCCCGACGGTGCGCAGCACGTCGATCAGCGTGCTGCTGGCCGTGGTGTCCAGGATCGTGGGGTGCGTGGCCGCGTGGGCGAGCACCATGCCCTGCAGGATGAATTCGATGTCGATCAGGGCGCCCCTGCCCTGCTTGAGATCGATCCGCGCCTCGTCGGAACGGTCGCGCTCGGCGCGCCAGCGCACACGCATCGCGCTCACCTCGGAACGGACGCGCGTCGCGTCGCGCGGCTGGGCCAGGATGTGGCGGCGAATGTCCGACAACAGGATGCCCACCCGCTCGTCGCCCGCCACCATCCGTGCGCGTTGCAGGGCCTGGTGCTCCCACGTCCACGCGCGGTCGCGCTGGTAGGCCTCGAAGGCATCCACGCTGGCCACCAGCAGGCCCTTGGAGCCGTCGGGGCGCAGCCGCGTGTCGACTTCGTAGAGCTTGCCGGCGTGGGTCTGCACGTCGAGCCAGTGCATCACGCGCTGGGCCAGGCGCTGGTACCAGCGCGTGCCGTCGACGGGACGCGGACCGTCGCTCATGACCTGGGCCCGCCTGCCGTCGTAGACGAAGACGAGGTCGAGATCGGAGGCGAAGCCCAGTTCCTCGCCGCCGAGGCTGCCGTAGCCCAGCACGGCGAAACCGCCGCCGTCTCCCGGCAACCGTCCATGCTGTGCCGCCAGTTCGCGCGTGGCCAGCGCCAGGACGGCACCGACCACCGCCTCGGCCAACCCCGCCAGGCGACGGGCCGTGGCCGTGGCGTCGGCGCGCGCGTCGTTGAACGCGAGGCCGAGTCGGAAGGCGATGCTCGAGCGGAATTCGTTGATGCGCTCGAGCTCACGCTCGGCGTCGCGTTCGTCCAGCGCGCCCAGGGTACGGGCGATCTCGGCCACGATGTCGGCGCGCTTGAGCGGCAGCTGGTCGATGCGCGGGTCGAGCACGTCGTCGAGCAGCAGCGGCTGCGCGATCACGCGTTCGGCGAGGAAGGCGCTGTCGGCGAACACGCCGGCGACACGCCGGCGCGCGTTGGGCTGCTCGTCGAGCAAGGCCAGGTACGACGAGCGGCGCGCCACGGCCTGCACCAGCCGGAGCATGCGCAGCAGGCTCGCGGCGGGCGAAATGCTCGAACGCGCCGCGCCGATCAGTTGCGGCATGAGTCTTTCGAGCCGCTCGGCCGAACGCGCCGACATCGCGCGCACGGACGCGGCATGCGGCAGCTTGCCGAGCGCCTCGGCCACCTCGGCACCAGGCGAGAAACCCGACGCGTCCATGCTGGCCGCCGTCAGCGAGCCGTCGCGCGCATGGGTCCACAGCTCGACGTCGGCCGCGGGCGGCGTGGCGGTGTGTCCCGCATGCGGCACGAGCACGGCGGCGAATTCCGCCGACACGGCCGTGCGATGGGCCGCGAGCTCGCTCTCGAGCGCGTCCCATGAGTCGTAGTCGAGTCCGAGCGCGAGGCGCTCCCGCGTGAGCGCGTCGTCGGGGATATCGTGCGTCTGCGCATCGCGCAGCATCTGCACGCGGTTTTCCAGCCGGCGCAGGAACACGTAGGCCGCGCGAAGCGACTTCGCCCGTCCGGCGGGAATGTAGCCCCTCGATTCACAGGCACGCAGGGCGGGCAGCAGGCCACGCACGCGCAGGGCGGGATCGCGCCCGCCGCGGATCATCTGCGTGAGCTGCACCACGAATTCGATCTCGCGGATGCCGCCCGGGCCGAGCTTGAGGTTGCCGGCCAGGTCCTTGCGCGCCACCTCGGCGTCGATCAGGGCCTTCATCTCGCGCAGACCGGCAAAGGCCGTGTAATCGAGATAGCGGCGATAGACGAAGGGCCTGAGCATGTCCTGCAGTTCACGACCCGCCGTGCGATCGCCCGCCACGGGGCGGGCCTTGATCCATGCGTAGCGTTCCCAGTCGCGGCCTTCGCGCTGGTAGTACTGCTCCATCGCGGAGAACGGCAGGGCAAGGCGACCGGCGTTGCCGAACGGGCGCAGGCGCAGGTCCACCCGCGCGCAGATGCCGTCCACCGTGGGCTCGGCGAGCAGGCGCACCAGCTGGCGCGCTTCACGGATGAAGTATTCGCCGTTGTCGAGCGGCCTCGCGCCGTCGGTTTCGCCGCCGGAGGCATAGGCGAGCACCAGGTCGATGTCGGACGAGAAATTCAGTTCGTTGCCGCCGAGCTTGCCGAAGCCCACCACGACCATGCGCTGCTCGTTGCCCGCGACATCGCGGGGATGGCCATGGCGCGCGCGCAGTGCGCTTTCCGACCAGCGCAGGGCGGCACCGAGCAGGGCCTCGTAGAGCACGCTCGTGGACGAGAGGGTTTCGTCGAGGTCGTCCAGTCCGTTGACGTCGCGGAACACCAGGCGCACCGCCTCGGCGTGGCGGAAGCGGCGCAGCACCCGCATGCAGCCGTCCTCGTCGGCGGGCAGGTCGAGCATGGCACCGCGCGAACCCGCGTCGGCGCTGGCCCGAAGCCGCTCCAGGCCGGCGGGCGCGAGCAGGTCGGGCTGGCGGCGGAAGACGTCGAAGGCGAAGTCCGACGCCATGAGGGTGCGCCGGATGCGTTCGGCGACGCCCGCATCGTCGTAAAGGGGAATCCTGGCCGCGCGGCAGGCCGCCATCACGTCGGCGTAGCGCTGGTCGATGAGGGCGCGAAGTTCCGCACTTTCGCGCCGGGCCGGCTGGGGAGTGGTCATCCCGGCCATTGTGCCTCAACGGAGCGGGCACCCACACGCCCCGAGGGCGGAAGGGCGAACCTTCCGCCCGCCTCCGTCAGCGCTTCACTTCACGCGACAGACGCATGGTCCATGGGCACCACGTCCTGTCAGGCAGGATCTGATCATCCACCGCCCACCAGTGGTCCTCCACGTCTTCGGCGCTGAAGGAGCACTCTTGAAAGGAGGCATCCGCCGGCGGTTGCAGCGTCGCGGGGTCGACATGGAAAGACCAGCCTTCGTTATAAGGCGCCCGGCCGGCCAGCACCTTCGCGACGAAGGGGACGGAGCGCTGTTTTTCGTCGCCGCGCAAGATACGCGTGTACCGGTCCGCCAAGGCGGGATCGCGAACCTCCACGACGAATTCGTTGGGTGAATAGGTCAGCGGGCCGTCATGGGTGATGAATGAAAAATAGCGAGCACCGGCCGCTTCGGCCGCACCGGCTCCGGCCACCAGGGCCGCGGCGAGGACGATACGTGCAGCGGCGGTGCCCAGGATCTTACGTTGGGTCAAGGCAAAGCTCCTTTTCGAGGGTTCGGGTGATCGATCCTGATTCCCCGCGGCCACGTTATCACCGCGTCTCGCGGACGCTGGCGCGCCGGCAGGGGCTTGCGGCCCTTCACACCGTTGGAACATCAGGCCTGCCCGCCGATTCATGTCCGTTCGGTTACAGTCACCATCCCCTCGATGACAGGCTGTCACAGAGACCGCAATGCTCCGAAACGTCTCACCGCACCGTGATATGGCGTCGCGCATCGCCCTTCCCCTGCTGCTGGCGGTGGCGTTCGTGCTGTATACGGGTTTCATGGATGGCAACCCCGGTGTGGCCAGCGCGCAATGGGCCGACCGGCCGTGGCATATGTTCGTCAACGCGTTTCCGGGCCTCCTCACCGCAGCCCTGCTGCTGGTGCTTACCCGGCGCGCTTGGCTATCGTTCGGGCTGGCCTTCGTCGCGCAGGGACTCGTGCTGGCGGTCAGCGCCATCAAGATGAAAAACCTTGGCTCGCCGCTGCTGCCCGCCGACTTTCGCATGGTGGGGCAGCTGAAGAACGGCGGACTGCACCTGCTGGGCAGCTACCTGCCGGCGAGTCCCTTGCCTTACCTCGGCATCGCTGCCGCCATCGCGCTCGTGGTGCTGGCCGCGCGCATCGAGCCGCCGTTGTTCAACCGAAGGACGCATGGCCGCCGCCTCGTCAGCGGGCTTGCTCTGTTCGCCCTGATCGGCACGCTGATGGCCGGCGTCCCCGCGTGGTCGAAGATGTACGACAAGGACCGCCTCGGCATGCAGCCCTGGTCCGCCGCGGCCAACGCGGGTTACAACGGCGTGGTCACCACGATCATGCAGTTCCGCTTGCAGGACGCCGGCAAGAAGCAGAAAGCCGATCCGGACGGCGCCGCGCGTTTCATCGCGAGTACGGACGGCGCCTTGCGCGAACACATGAACGAAGCGGCGACCAACCACCGGCAGACGCCTGACATCGTCGTGGTGCAGAGCGAGTCGTTCTTCGATCCCTCCGTGATCCGCGGGATGGAAGGACAGGACCTGGCTCCCAACCTGCATCGTCTCGCGGCGCACGCGAGCTTCGGCCGGCTGCACGTGCCGACGTTCGGCGGCGGCACCATCCGCACCGAGTTCGAGGTGCTCACGGGCCTGTCGCTGCGCTATTTCCCGACCATGCAGTTCCCCTACCTGCAGATGCATTCGGGCGTGATGCCGGGCATGGTCCGCACATTGCGTTCGCACGGCTACGAGACCATCGCCGTGCACGGCAACGACCCCGGCTTCTGGAATCGCACCAGCGCCTTCAAGTCGCTCGGTTTCGATCGCTTCGTATCGCAGGCCGACTTCCCGAAGGACTTCGCGCGAAGCGGTGAATACATGGCCGATAGCGCCATGACCGACGAGATCATGAGCCAATTGAAGGGCGACGGGCCGCCGCGCTTCGTCTTCGCGATCAGCATGGAGGCGCACGGTCCCTACGACAAATCGCCCAACGTCGATGTCGCGGAACGCGACGCCATCGCGGTGCCCGACGGCCTGAGCGACGCGGCGAAGTTGCAGTTGCGCAATTACGTCTACCACATGCGCCACGCCGATGCGGAACTGGGCCGCCTCGCCGACCTGCTCGCCAAACGCGAGCGCCCCACGCTGCTGTTGTTCTACGGCGACCACCTGCCCGCGTTGACGGAAGCCTACGACAAGCTCGGCTTCGTCGATGGCGGCAACATGCTCTCGCAGACGGTGCCCTACATTCTCGTCGACGCGCACGGCGACGGCCCCGCGCCGCAGCGCGACGACGTGGCCGCATGGATGCTTCCGGGGCGTCTGCTCGAACGTGCAGGCATCCACGACGACCCCTACTTCGCGCTCACCCAGGTGATCGGTCCCCGGCTCGCCGCGCTTACCCATGCTCCGGATGCGCCCGCACCGGCGGAAGACAACGTCGAGAAGGCCACCGACACCTCGATGGGCAACGTCGCGTTGCTGCGCATGAAGCGAAAGCTCGATCCGATCATGGCCCAGTACGCCACGCCCGACATGTCGATGGTCGCCCGCCAACCGGGCAGCGCGGAACACGAAGCCGCCGCCGGCGCCGAGCAGTAAACGGCAAGAACCACGCGAACGCCACGCAGGTCACAGTTCGACGCCTATCCCACCGCTAGCCTCGTTCCTCCACCTCATGCAGGTGGAGGAACACGGGGGCGCGTGCCGACCGGGTCCGGTCGGCACTTCATGGACACTCTTCCACATCAAGGCAGGAGTCGTACGCATGAAGAGGTTCGCTTCACTCGGCAGGGTCGTGGCGCACGCGGGCATCATGGCGGCCATGTTCTCCCTAGCGATCGCGGCGCACGCCGCCGAATCGCAAGATCTTTCGACATCCATGCAACTCACCCGGGTCGGCAGCCTACCGACGTCGGCGAAGCCGTCGGGCATTCCGGACGACTACGTCGTTACGCCCAACGGCTATTTCTCGCCCGATTGCGTGGCCACGGTGCACGAAGGCGACCAGGTGCAAACCGACGGCGTCATCCATCGAGCCTCCGGCGCCGTCGAACGGGCGCCGGTCTGCACCAAGGCCAACTTCACGCTGCAAGGCCAGCGCATCGAGGCGAATGGACGCCATACGTTCACGAACACGCCGCCGCCGGAGCAGAGCGGCTGGGTCCAGGCGGCCAACTACACCAGCAGCAAGCCGATCGGACGCATCGTCGCGACATGGACGGTGCCGACCGCGCCGTCGACCAAGAGCAACCAGGTGATCTATTTTTTCCCCGGTCTGGAACAACTGCCCACCGTGCAGTCGATCCTGCAACCGGTTCTGGGCTGGAACGGCTATAACGACAAGGCATGGACCCTGGCGAGCTGGAACTGCTGCGTGGACGGCACCACCTTCCACAGCGATCCGGTGCCGGCGAAGGCCGGCGACGTCGTGGTCGGCGACACCTATTCCACCTGCGCGGCCGGACAAGCATGCTCGACGTGGAAGATCGACTCGCGCAACACCACCACGGGTCGCACCTCGACGCTCACCACCAATCCCTATGCCGACCTGACCTGGGTGTTCGGTGGCGTGCTGGAGGTGTACAGCGTGGCGACGTGCGGCCAATACCCGGGCGGGCCGATCACCTTCAGCAACATCCAGGTGTACGACCGCAACAACACGCGCGTTTCCAATCCACCGTGGCAGGGAAGCGATACGTCGGGGATCAATCCGCAGTGCGGGTATGGGTTGAGCACGACGGCGACCAGCGCGACGATTTCGTACTGAAGGATCGTCGAGACGCTTTCGCCTCCTCGGACGACAGGCGCTGTTCCTGCGTGCGCAGGAATGACGTGAGGTTGTTTTGTGCGCAACCGTCGATCTCGTAGCTCGTCGTTCCTGTGCACGCAGGAACCCGGCGCCTCGGCTATGAGCGAGCGACACCGCCCCATCGGCTTTCACGACAAAAAAAAGAGCCCTGCTTTCGCAGGGCTCCTTCGTTTGCGACGAACGCAAGGAAAGCCGGACTTAGAAGTCCATGCCACCCATGCCGCCCATGCCGCCCGGGGCACCGTGGGCGTGGCCTTCGTCCTTCTTCGGCACTTCGGTGACGGCGGCCTCGGTCGTGATGATCGAGCCGGCCACCGAGGCGGCGAACTGCAGGGCCGAGCGCGTGACCTTGGTCGGATCGAGGATGCCGAACTGGATCATGTCGCCGAACTCGCCGTTCGCGGCGTTGTAACCGAAGTTACCGCTGCCTTCCTTTACCTTGTTCACCACGACCGAGGCTTCTTCGCCGGCATTGGTGACGATGGCGCGCAGCGGGGCTTCGAGCGTGCGACGCGTGATCGCGATGCCGAGGTCCTGGTCCTGGTTGGCGCCCTTGAGGCCTTCCAGCGCCTTGAGCGCGCGGATCAGGGCGACGCCGCCGCCCGGGACCACGCCTTCCTCGACGGCCGCACGGGTAGCGTGCAGGGCGTCTTCGACGCGGGCCTTCTTTTCCTTCATCTCGACTTCCGTCGCGGCGCCGACCTTGATGACGGCCACGCCGCCGGCCAGCTTCGCCACGCGCTCCTGCAGCTTCTCGCGATCGTAGTCCGACGAGGTCTCTTCGATCTGCGCCTTGATCTGGCCGATGCGCGACTGGATCTTCTCGGCTTCACCCGCACCATCGATGATGGTGGTGTTTTCCTTGGTGATCACCACGCGCTTGGCGCGGCCGAGGTCGTTGATGGTGGCCTTGTCGAGCTGCAGGCCCACTTCCTCGGAGATCACGACGCCGTTGGTGAGGATGGCGATGTCTTCGAGGATGGCCTTGCGGCGGTCACCGAAGCCCGGCGCCTTCACGGCGGCGACCTTCACGATGCCGCGGATGGTGTTGACCACGAGGGTGGCCAGCGCTTCGCCTTCCACTTCCTCGGCCACGATCAGCAACGGCTTGCCCGCCTTGGCGACGGCTTCGAGGGCCGGCAGCAGCTCGCGGACGTTGGAGATCTTCTTGTCGTGGATGAGGATGAACGGGTCGTCCAGCTCAACCTGCTGCGACTGCTGGTTGTTGATGAAGTACGGCGAGAGGTAGCCGCGGTCGAACTGCATGCCCTCGACCACGTCGAGTTCGTTCTCGAGACCCGAACCCTCTTCGACCGTGATCACGCCTTCCTTGCCGACCTTCTTCATCGCATTGGCGATGATGTCGCCGATGTTGGCATCGGAGTTGGCCGAGATCGTGCCGACCTGGGCGATGGCCTTGTCGTCGGCGGTGGGCTTGGAGAGGCTCTTCAGCTCGCCGACGGCGGCCACGACGGCCTGGTCGATGCCGCGCTTGAGGTCCATCGGGTTGATGCCGGCGGCCACGGCCTTGAGGCCTTCCTGGATGAACGCCTGGGCGAGGACGGTCGCCGTCGTGGTGCCGTCGCCGGCCACGTCGGAGGTCTTCGAGGCGGCTTCCTTCACGATCTGGGCGCCGATGTTCTCGTACTTGTCGGCGAGTTCGATTTCCTTCGCGACCGAGACGCCGTCCTTGGTAACGGTCGGGGTGCCGAAGCTCTTCTCGAGCACGACGTTGCGGCCCTTGGGACCGAGGGTAACCTTGACGGCGTTGGCCAGGGTGTTCACGCCCTTGAGCATGCGTGCGCGGACGTCTTCGCCGAAGCGGACTTCTTTAGCTGCCATGAGAACGAATCCTTAGTAATGCGTTGAATGGGGATTGAGGCGTCAGGCGAGCGAAGCTCAGCCCTCGAGGATCGCCACGATGTCGTCTTCCTTCAGGAAGACCAGCTCTTCGCCGTCGACCTTGATCTCCTGGCCGGCATACTTGCCGAACAGGACGACGTCGCCTTCCTTCACGCCCATGGCGCGGACGGTGCCGCTGGCCAGGGTCAGGCCGGTACCAGCGGCGATCACCTTGCCGCGGGTGGGCTTCTCGGTGGCGCTGTCGGGAATGACGATGCCGCCGGCGGAAACGCGCTCTTCTTCGAGGCGCTTGACGATGACGCGATCATGCAACGGCTTCAGCTTGCTCATGACTACTCCAAGCAGGTGGTTGATGGAAAAGGAAAAAGTTACACCCTGTTAGCACTTGGCCGGGGTGAGTGCCAGAATTCTGCCAAAGCCCGTCCCGAAACGTAAAGGCCCTGGCGCTGACCGACAGATGGCGCCGCGGCGGAACGGTTCAAGGGCTGGCGGTTCAAAAATTCCGAGTAATCGTCCATGACCGATACGAACTGCCTCGTCGTCCTCGTCGCCTGCCCCGCGGGCGACGCCGCCGACACCCTCGCCCGGAGCATCGTCGAATCCGGCCTGGCGGCCTGCGTGAACCGACTGCCCGGCGTACGGTCCACCTATCGCTGGCGGGGCGAGGTCACTTGTGACGAGGAGGCCCTGCTCATGGCCAAGACCACGCGCGAGGCCTACCCGGCGCTGGCGGAGTTCGTGGCCAGTCGCCATCCCTATGAGGTACCCGAAATCGTGGCGCTGCCCGTGGTGGCGGGCCACGCCCCGTACCTCGATTGGGTGGAAAGCAACGTCGACGTAAGCCACGCGGCACTCACCCGGTCATAATCACCGACGCCCCCGATCCACGGAGCCACCATGTCGTCGTTTGCCCGCTTCGCGCGGAACCTGGCCGCCACGGCCACCCTGATGCTCTTCGCCCTGCCGGCCTTCGCGCAGAGCGACGACGACCTCTTGCCGGTCACCGAGGCCTTCCACCTCACGTCCGACCCCAGCCAGCCGGGCACGGTGAAGCTGCACTGGCGCATCGCGCCGGACTACTACCTCTACCGGGGCCGGATCAAGATCAAGGCGGCCGATCCGTCGGCGGTGACGTTGGGCCAGCCTGCCTTGCCCAACGGTATCAAGAAGCACGACGAATACCTCGGCGACGTGGAGATCTACCACGGCGACATCGAAGCCACCGTGCCCTACACGCTCGCCGATGCCGCCAACAAGACGCTCGCCCTCGACGTGCAGTACCAGGGCTGCCACGAGGTGGAGCCGAAGATCTGCTACCCGCCGAACACCGAGCACCTGAAGCTCACCGTCGGTGGCGCATCCACCATCCCGACCTCGCCCGCCGCACCTTCGGCAACGGCTGCCGCGCCGCCGGCCGACGGTGCGTCGCTGCTCGGCGCGCCCACTGCCGCCCCCGGTACCGAGGGCGCCGCCCTGCCGGCCGACCAGGCTTTCCGCTTCGAGGCGCTGGCGAAGGACGGCAAGACGCTCGTACTGCGCTGGACGATGCCGAAGGACTACTACCTCTATCGCGACAAGACGCAAATCACGGTGACCTCGCCGTCGGGCGTCTCCGCCGGCGAGCCCGACTGGCCCAGCGGCATCGCGCACCACGACGAACACTTCGGCGACACCATCGTCTATTTCGACCAGGTCGAGGTGCCGGTGGCCCTGAAGGGCGTCGGCGACGCGGCGAAAAAGGTCGAGCTCGACGTGGCCTACCAGGGCTGTCTCGAGAACGGCATCTGCTACCCGGTGATGACCCGCCACCTGAGTGCCGACCTCGGCAGCGGTGCGGTCCAGATCGGCTCACCCGCGGAATCGGCGCCGAAGGACGCGCCCGCCGAGGTGGCGCCCACGCCTCCGCCGGCCGGCCTCGAGCCCGCCGACGAGGCCAAGGTCGGCATCGTCGCGGCGATCGGCCTCGCCCTGCTCGGCGGCCTCGTGCTCAATCTCATGCCCTGCGTGCTGCCGGTGCTTTCGCTGAAGGCGATCACCGTGCTGGAAAGCGGCGAGAGCCCGGGCGCCGCGCGCCGTCATGCCCTGTGGTACACCGCCGGCGTGCTGGTGGCCTTCGCCGCGCTGGGCCTGGTGGTGGTGGGCATCCGCGCTGCCGGCCATGGCGTGCAGTGGGGCGCCCAGTTCCAGCAACCCGTGGCCGTGGGCCTGCTGGTCTACGTGATGCTCGCCGTGGGCCTGTCGATGTCCGGCGTGTTCGAGATCGGCGGTTCGCTGGGCAACATCGGCAACGGGCTCGCCTCGCGCTCGGGCCCCTCCGGCGACTTCTTCACCGGCGTGCTCGCCGTGGTGGTGGCCAGCCCCTGCACCGCGCCGTTCATGGGTTCGGCCATCGCGTTCGCCTTCGCCGCCCCGATCGGCGTGGCCTTCCTGATCTTCCTCGCACTTGGCCTTGGCCTGGCCCTGCCCTTCCTGCTGATCGGCTTCGTACCCGCGGTGGCGCGCCTGCTGCCTCGTCCGGGACGCTGGATGGAAACACTCAAGCAGGCGCTCGCCTTCCCCATGTACCTCACGGCCGTCTGGCTGCTGTGGGTGCTGACCAAGCAGCGCGGCGCCGACGCCTCGGCGCTGGTGCTGGCCGGTGGCGTGCTGCTGGCCATGGCGCTGTGGTGGTATGGACGCCGTCGCGGCGGCCTGTCGTGGATCTTCAGCGCCGCGCTCGCGGCCGGTGCGGCGTTCGCGCTGTGGACGGTGCACGGGCTGCCGGCGCAGGCCGCGTCGGCCACCACCGCCGCCGACGGCTCGGTGCCGTACTCACCGGCGAAGCTCGCCGAACTGCGCGCGGCCGGTACGCCGGTGCTGGTCGACATGACCGCCGACTGGTGCATCACCTGCAAGGCCAACGAGCGCGCCGTGCTCGACACCCAGGCCTTCCGCGACCTGCTCAAGAAGACCGGCACCGTCTACATGAAGGGCGACTGGACCGACGTGAACGCCACCATCGGCGCCTTCCTCGAGCAGTATCACTCGGTGGGCGTGCCGCTCTACGTGGTGTACCCGAAGGGCGGCGGCGACGGGCGCAAGCTCTCCACGGTGCTCACCTACGACCGCGTCGAGCAGGCCCTGGCCGCCGCCACGCATTGATGACGCGCGGCCCGACGTTCTGGATCGTAGGGCTCGCGGTGGCCGCGGCCGCCGCGGGCCTGTGGGTGGAGCACCGCCGCCTGCACCCACCGCCGCCGCAAGGCGTGACCGTGGCCGACGTGGGCGACCTGGCCGCCGATGCCACCTTCCTGAGCCTGGACGGCAAGGCTCGCCGCCTGTCCGACTGGCGCGGCAAGCGCGTGCTGCTCAACTTCTGGGCGAGTTGGTGCGCGCCCTGCCGTCGAGAGATGCCGTTGCTCAGCCAGGCCTACGATCGCCATCGCGACCGGGACGTGGCCGTGGTCGGCGTGGCCGAGGACACCGCCGCGGGCGTGCGCGGCTATCTCGCCAACAGCCCCGTGGATTACCCGGTGGTGATCGCGGATGCGGACGCGCCCGGCGGCTCGCTGTCGTTCGGCAATACGCTGCGGGTGCTGCCGTACAGCGTGCTGATCGGCGAAGATGGTCGCATCCTGCGCCGCAAGGTCGGCACCTTCACCGCCACCGAGCTCGACGACTGGCTCGGCCCCTGAGAGTTTCCATGGACACCCAGCCCACCCACGACGAGGCCATCGACGCGACGCGCCTCTGGCTCGAGCGCGCCGTGATCGGCCTCAACCTGTGCCCGTTCGCCAAGGCCGTGCAACGTAAGGGACAGGTGCGTTACGTGGTCAGCGATGCCGACCAGCCGTTGCAGCTGCATGCCGACCTGGTGCGCGAACTCGAATTCCTGCGCGACGCCGATCCGGAGGCCGTGGATACGACGTTGCTGATCCACCCGCGCGTACTGGCCGACTTCGAGGATTTCAACGAATTCCTCGAGGTGGCCGACGACACCGTGGCCGATCTCGACCTGGAGGGCGAGATCCAGGTGGCGAGCTTCCATCCCGATTTCCAGTTCGAGGGCACGGCCCCCGACGACATCACCAACTACACCAACCGCTCGCCCTTCCCCACCCTGCACCTGCTGCGCGAGGCCAGCATCGACAAGGCCGTGGCGGCCTTTCCGGAGGCGTCGGCGATCTTCGAGGCGAACATGGCGACGCTGGACAAGCTGGGGCATGAGGGATGGCGGAAGCTGTTCGAGCCTTGAAGCGTCCGCTTTGCGGGGTTCGCCGATGCGATCGGCTCCCACCCCTTCGGTAGCGAATCTCCTACCGAAGGGTGGGAGCCGATCGCATCGGCGAATCAGGCCTCCACCATACGGTACCGTCTGGAAATTCACGATCTCCAGCGAACTGCGTCGAACGTCACCGAACTGGACAACCTCGCCGGACAGGCGCACACTGCGCGGCGTTCCGGAATCCCGGACCCACGGCACAGGTGAACAGTGGCCAGGATCCTCGTCCTGCACGGACCCAACCTCAACCTCCTCGGCGTGCGCGAGCCGTCGGTCTACGGTCACGAGACCCTGGCCGACATCAACGCGACGCTATCGGCCCGTGCCCAGGCGGCCGGCCACGACCTGAGCTGGTTCCAGTCCAACGCCGAGCACGAGCTGATCGCCCGCATCCACCAGGCGCGCGATGAAGGCACGGCATGGATCCTCTTCAATCCGGCCGCGTTCACCCACACCTCCGTGGCTATCCGCGATGCGCTGGCCGGCGTGGCGATCCCGTTCATCGAGATCCACCTGTCCAACCCGCACGCGCGTGAGGCGTTCCGCCACCATTCCTATATGTCCGATCTCGCCGCCGGCGTGATCTGCGGTTTCGGCGGCGACAGCTACCGCCTGGCGCTCGAAGCCACCCTGCTGCGGCTGACCGTCCCGTCCGCCTGATTCGATTTGGAGGCGCCCCGGGGGGCGCCCGTCCCACCACCAGTAAAGGTTTGTCCCATGGACCTGCGCAAGATCAAGAAGCTCATCGACCTGCTCGAGGAATCGAACCTCGCCGAGCTGGAAATCAAGGAAGGCGAGGAAGTGGTTCGCCTGTCGCGCGTGCCGAAGGGTGGCGTGACCGTGGCCGCGCCGCAGATGATCGCCGCGCCGGCGGCTGCCGCCCCGGCCGCACCGGCCGTCGCCGCTCCGGCGCCCGCCGCCGCACCGGCCGACAGCGGCCTGCCGGCGGGCCACGTGGTGAAGGCTCCGATGGTCGGCACCTTCTACGCTTCGTCCACGCCGGGTGCCCCGGCGTTCGCCACCGTCGGCAAGCAGGTCAAGGCCGGCGAGACGCTGGGCATCATCGAAGCGATGAAGATGTTCAACCAGATCGAGGCCGATGTCTCCGGTACGGTCGTCGCCATCCTGGTCGAGAACGGCCAGCCGGTGGAATTCGACGAACCGATGTTCGTCATCGCCTGAGGCCCTCGCCATGCTCGAGAAGGTCGTCATCGCCAATCGCGGCGAAATCGCGCTGCGGGTACTCCGCGCGTGCCACGCGTTGGGCATCAAGACGGTCGCGGTGCATTCCACCGTCGATCGCAACCTCAAGCACGTCGGCCTGGCCGACGAATCGGTCTGCATCGGCCCGCCGCCATCGGCCGACAGCTACCTCAACATTCCGGCGATCATCGCGGCCGCCGAGATCACCGACGCCGGCGCCATCCACCCGGGCTACGGCTTTCTCTCCGAGAACGCCAACTTCGCCGAACAGGTGGAGAAGTCGGGCTTCGTCTTCATCGGCCCCACGGCCGACGTGATCCGCCTGATGGGCGACAAGGTCGAGGCCATCCGCGCCATGAAGGCCGCCGGCGTGCCCTGCGTGCCGGGCTCGGGCGGCCCGCTCGGTGACGACGTGGATGAAAACCTGCGCATCGCCCGCGAGATCGGCTATCCGGTCATCATCAAGGCCGCGGGCGGCGGCGGCGGTCGCGGCATGCGCGTGGTGCGCACCGAGGCCCACCTGGCCAACTCCATCGTGATGACCAAGCAGGAAGCCAAGGCGGCTTTCAGCAACGATCAGGTCTACATGGAGAAGTTCCTGGAGAACCCGCGCCACGTGGAAATCCAGGTGCTCGCCGACGGCCAGGGCAACGCCATCCACCTGGGCGAACGCGACTGCTCGATGCAGCGCCGCCACCAGAAGGTGGTGGAAGAAGCCCCGGCGCCGGGCATCACGCCGGAGCTGCGCGCACAGATCGGCAAGGTCTGCGTCGACGCCTGCATCCGCATCGGCTATCGCGGCGCGGGCACGTTCGAGTTCCTGTTCGAGGACGGCCGCTTCTACTTCATCGAGATGAACACCCGCATCCAGGTGGAGCATCCGGTGACGGAACTGGTCACGGGCATCGACCTCGTGCGCGAGCAGTTGCTGATCGCCAGCGGCCACAAGCTGTCGATCCGCCAGGAAGACATCGTGCTCACCGGCCATGCCATCGAGTGCCGCATCAACGCCGAAGATCCCGACACCTTCATGCCGAGTCCCGGCACGGTGAAGCGCTTCGAGGCACCGGGCGGCCCCGGCGTGCGCGTGGACACGCACCTGTACGACGGCTACCGCATCCCGCCGAATTACGACTCGATGATCGGCAAGCTGATCGTGCACGGCCCCGATCGCGCCACCGCCATCGCGCGCATGCGCATGGCGCTCACCGAGACGGTGATCGAAGGCGTCAAGTGCAACATCCCGCTGCAGCAGCGGATCATGGCCGACGTGGGTTTCCAGCAAGGTGGACAGAACATCCACTATCTGGAAAAACGGATGGCCGAGCAGAAAGAGAAAGCGCAGGCTTCGGCCGAGTGATGAAGAAATCCCGCCGAGAGGCGGGATTTTTTTGCGTAGCGGGCTTGACGCGAAAACCGGTCTTCGGGCGCTGGGTTCCTGCGTGCGCAGGAACGACGTGAGGTTGTTTTGTTTGTAACGTTTGATCTTGCAGCTCGTCGTTCCTGCGCACGCGGGAGCGACGTGAGGTTGCTTTGTTTGTAACGTTTGATATAGCAGCTCGTCGTTCCTGCGCACGCAGGAACCCAGCGCCCGGTGTCAGAAGGGACGATATCGCTCAATCGCGCTTTCGCACGCCGCTGATCCGCACCCAATCCTCCAGCGTGCGAACTTCCAGCCCCTCGAACCACTCCGCATAGCGCACGAGCAACTCCTCGTGCTGTCCCTGCAGGATGCCCGACAGCGCGAACGGCGCACCCGGCTTCACGGCGGCGGCGAAGGTCGGTGCCAGCTCGCCGAGCGGCCCGGCGAGGATGTTCGCCACGAGTACGTCGGCAAGCCCGGAAGGCGCCTCGCCCGGCAGATAGACGTCCAGATCCCCGTCCACGCCATTGCGCTCGGCGTTGTCGCGCGAGGCGAGCAAGGCCTGCGGATCGTTGTCGATGCCCACCGCCCGCGCGGCCCCCAACTTCAGCGCCGCGATGGCGAGGATGCCCGAACCGCAGCCGTAGTCGAGCACATGCTTGCCCGCCAGCTGCTGGCCGTCGAGCCACTCCAGGCACATGGCGGTGGTGGGATGCGTGCCGGTGCCGAAGGCGAGGCCGGGGTCGAGCCGCACCACGACGATGCCGCCGTCAGCGGGCGGTTCGATGTTCCACGGATACACCCACAGGCGGCGACCGAACGGCATCGGCTTGAACTGGTCCATCCAGGCCCGCTCCCAATCCTGGTCTTCGACCTCGCGCCAGGCGATGTGCGCGGGCTCGATGAAGGGCAGGTCGTCGGCGATCGCCGCGGTGAGCCCGCGCCGGTCGGCGTCGGCATCGAACAACGCGTGGAGCACGATCTGGTTCCACAACGGGATCTCGCCGACGCCGGGCTCGAAGATCGCCTCCTCGTCGGGCGTCTCCGCGTCCGCGTCGCGCAACGTGATCGACAGGGCGCCCAGGTCTTCCAGCGCGGCTTCCACGCGGGGCTGCTCGGCGGCGCGGATGGTGAGGGACAGTTCGAGCCAGGGCATCGTGGCATCACGCAAAGGGGAAGAGGACCACGATTCTAGCGGCCCCGCACGCTATGATCGAACGATGTACACGCAGTGTCCCGAGTGCCTCACCGTCTACAAGCTCGATGCCCGGCTGCTGGTGCCGGCCTGCGGCTGCGTGCGCTGCCACCGCTGCGATACCGTCTTCAACGCGCTGGGCACGCTCGCCGAACAGCTTCCGCCCGAGCCGTTCACGCGCCTGCCCGAGCACGCGCTCGACCAGGACCCGCCGCTCGCCGACGTGGCCGTGTTCCGCCCCCGTCCGCCGGCGCCCGAACCCGGGCCGCCGCCGCTCGTCGTCGACGAGGCCGTGGCCGCGGAAGCACCGGCGGGCGAGGACTTCAGCCAGCTCACCTTCACCCCGGCGTTCGCGCGGCGCCGACGGCGCTCGTGGCGCACCTTCGCCTGGGTGTCCGTCTGCAGCGTGTTGCTGCTGGGCCTGCTGGCCCAACTGGCGTGGGCCGAGCGCGACGTGCTGGTCGCCGATGCCACCGCCGGCCCGATGCTGGCGCGCGCGTGCGACCTGCTCGGCTGCCGGCTCCCGCTCGTCGCCGCACCCGACCGCCTGCGATTGCTGGCGCGCGACGTCGAGCAGCATCCCACCGTGCGCGATGCCCTGCTCATCACTGCCAGCGTACGCAACGATGCCGCTTTCGGGCAGCCGTATCCGGTGGTCACCATCGTGCTTTCCGACGCGCAGGGCCAGAAGCTCGCGATGCGCCGCTTCCGGCCCGAGGACTACGTCGGCGATACCGCCATCCGCACGCGCGGGCTGGCGGCGGGGGCGACCACGGCCATGGTGTTCGAGGTGCAAGACCCGGGCCAGCGCGCGGTCGCGTTCGCCTTCAGCTTCGACTGACCGTTCGAAAAAATTTCTTTTTGCAAGCCTGCACTTCGCCTTCGGAGGCGAGTACACTCGGTCCCCTTCGCGACTTTCGGCGGCCGACTGACGGCGTGGCCGTATCGCACTCGTGACCATCGAATAGAACAAGAACTGACCGGAGCCCTGTTCCGGGCTGCGAGAGGGGAATGCCTTGAACGCTGTGAGACTGACTGCCGTCGAGGCCGCCAACGAGACCTCCATGCAGAGCGCCCTCAGCGAATGCGTCAGCCGCACCGTACGTCGTTACCTAGCCGATATCGGCGATACCGAGTGCGGTGAAGGCCTGCACGCCCTGGTCATCCGCGAGGTCGAAGGCCCCCTGTTGCGCGAAGTACTCGCCTTCCACGAAGGCAACCAGAGCCGTGCCGCCGCCGCGCTCGGCATCAACCGCGCCACGCTGCGCAAGAAGCTCGCCGCCCACGGCATCTCCTGAGCCGCCCTCGGGCGTCCGGACGGCTATAATGGCGCGCTTTCCACCCCGGAAGCGCCCATGCCCTCGCCCGATCTCGTTCCCGTCCGCCGCGCGCTCGTCAGCGTTTCCGACAAGCAGGGCCTGACGGAACTCGCCCGCCGCCTCGTCGCGGCCAACGTCGACATCCTCTCCACCGGCGGCTCCGCGAAAGCATTGCGCGACGCCGGCATTCCCGTGCGCGACGTCGGCGACCTCACCGGCTTCCCCGAAATCATGGATGGCCGCGTCAAGACCTTGCACCCGAAGGTCCATGGCGGCCTGCTCGGCCGTCGCGGCACCGACGACGCGGTGATGGCCGAACACGGCATCCTGCCCATCGACCTGCTCGTGCTGAACCTCTATCCGTTCGAACGCACCGTGGCCGATCCGTCGTGCACGCTGGAGAACGCCATCGAGAACATCGACATCGGCGGCCCCGCGATGCTGCGCGCCGCGGCGAAGAACTGGAACGACGTCGGCGTGCTCACCGATCCGTCGCAGTACGACGACGCGCTCGCCGAGATCGAAAGCAAGGGCGGCCTCTCGCGCGCCACGCGTTTCCGCCTTTCGGTGGCCGCGTTCAACCGCGTGTCGAACTACGACGGTGCCATCAGCGACTACCTGTCCGGGCTCAGCCTCGACGATACGCATACCGCCATCGCCGGACACGCCGAATTCCCCGAACAATCGAACGGACGCTTCGTGAAGGTGATGGACCTGCGCTACGGTGAGAATCCGCACCAGGCCGGCGCGTTCTATCGCGATCTCTACCCCGCGCCGGGCACGCTCGCCACGTTCCGCCAGTTGCAGGGCAAGGAGCTCTCGTACAACAACATCGCCGACGCCGATGCCGCGTGGGAATGCGTGCGCCAGTTCGATGCGCCCGCCTGCGTCATCGTCAAGCACGCCAATCCCTGCGGCGTGGCCGTGGCCGCCGATCCGCTGGCCGCCTATGAACTGGCGTACGCCACCGACCCCACCTCGGCGTTCGGCGGCATCATCGCCTTTAATCGCCCGCTCGACGCGGAAACCGCGAAGGTCATCCTGAAGCGCCAGTTCGTCGAGGTGCTGATTGCCCCCGTCGTCGAAGCCGGCGCGGTGGAAGAAGCCACGAAGAAGGCCAACGTGCGCGTCCTGGAAATCCCGATGGGCGACGGCCGCAACACGCACGACGTCAAGCGGGTGGGCTCGGGCCTGCTGGTGCAGACCGCCGACCATCGCCAGGTGGCGCGTGACGAACTGAAAGTGGTGAGCAAGCGCCAGCCGACGCCGACGGAACTCGACGACCTGCTGTTCGCCTGGCGCGTGGCGAAGATGGTGAAGTCCAATGCCATCGTCTACGCCAAGGACCATCGCACCGTCGGCATCGGCGCCGGCCAGATGAGCCGCGTGGTGAGCGCGAAGATCGCGGGCCTCAAGGCGGAAGAAGCCGGACTCGCGGTACCGGGCAGCGTGATGGCGTCCGATGCGTTCTTCCCGTTCCGCGACGGTATCGATGCCGCCGCGGCGGCGGGTATCGTGGCGGTGATCCAGCCGGGCGGTTCGATGCGCGACAACGAAGTGATCGAAGCGGCCGACGCGCATGGGATGGCGATGGTGTTTACGGGCATTCGCCACTTCAGGCACTGACGAACATCCTTCGCCGATACGATCGGCCCCCACCCCTTCGGTAGGCAGGATCGCGAAAGCCCTGCTACCGAAGGGTGGGAGCCGATCGTATCGGCGAATCAGCGTGCGAAGGCGGCTGTCTCCCGCCGCACCGCATACCGCCGCGCCAACACCGCGCACGTCATCAGCTGGATCTGGTGGAACAGCATGATCGGCAACACGATCAGCCCCAGCGGATGGCCGGCGAACAGCACCTTCGCCATCGGCACGCCCGACGCGAGGCTCTTCTTCGAGCCACAGAACACGATGGTGATCTCGTCCTCCTTCGCGAAGCCCAGCGCACGCGCGCCGTAACGGGTCGCCAAGAGCGCCAGCGCGAGCAGCACCGCGTTCACCACGAGCAGGCCCGCGAGCACCGGCAACGGCAGCTGGTGCCACAGCCCCTGCAACACGGCCGCGCTGAACGCGGTGTACACCACCAGCAGGATCGAACCGCGATCCACATAGCTCAGCAGCGTCGCGCGACGGCGCGCCCAGTCGCCGATCCAGCGCTGGGCGACCTGCCCGGCGACGAAGGGAAGGAACAACTGAACGACGATGGCACCCACCGCATGCCACGAGAGCCCGCCGTGCCCCGAGTTCGCGATGATCAGGCCCACCAGCAGCGGCGTGACGAAGATGCCCAGCAGGCTCGACGCCGACGCGCCGACGATGGCCGCCGGCACGTTGCCCCGCGCGATCGAGGTGAAAGCGATCGACGACTGCACGGTCGAAGGCAGCGTGCACAGGAACAGGATGCCCAGGTAGAGATCGGGCGTAACCAGCGGCGAGAGCACCGGCTTGAGCAGCAGGCCCAGCAGGGGAAACAGCACGAAGGTGCTCGCCAGCACCGTGAGGTGGAGGCGCCAGTTGGTCATGCCCGCCACCACGGCGTCACGGGACAGCTTGGCGCCATGCAGGAAGAACAGCAGGGCGATGGCGGTGTCGGTCGCCACGTCGAACACCCGGGCCGCCACGCCCTGGCAGGGCAGGAGGCTCGCCAGCACCACGGTGGCGATGAGTGACAGGGTGAATCCATCGGGAAGGAAGCGACGCATGACGGGAAAGCCGGTTCGAGGGATACCGCTATTGCACCGCCAAGCCACTCATAAGACAAATCGTTTTATCTGATTCGGTGATAGATTAATCGCATGAATGTCTCGCTGCGTCAGCTTCGTGCCTTTCTCGCCGTGGCGGGGCATCGCCATTTCCGGCGTGCCGCCGACGCCCTGCACCTGACCCAGCCCGCCGTCAGCCGGCTCATCGCCGATCTGGAAACCGAACTGGACGTACGCCTGTTCGATCGCAGCACCCGCGAAGTGGTGCCGACCGAGGCGGGCCGCTACCTGGAGCAAGCCCTCTCCCGCGTACTCGACGAGCTCGACGGCGTGCTCGCCCACGCGCGGACGCAAGCCGACCCGCTGCGCGGCCGCGTGCGCATCGCCGCGGTACCGACGGTCTCCGCCGGGCTCGTGCCCGCCGGCATCGCCCTGTGTGCGGCGCGCCACCCCTCGCTGGACATCCTCCTGCGCGACCAGAACCAGGCCCAGGTGCTCGACGCCGTGCGCGGCGGCGAGGTGGACTTCGGGCTCACGGTGGAACCGGCCACCCGGGAGGAGTTCGAAGCGGAAACGATCCTGCGCGATCCGTTCCGCCTCGTGTGCCGCGACGATCACGCCCTCGCCGCGCAACCGTCCGCGACGTGGCCGATGCTGGCCGACGAGCTGCTCGTGCTGCTCGACCACGCCTCGGGCAGCCGCCGCCTCATCGACGCGGCGTTCGCCGAACGGCAGTTGTCCATGCGGGTCGCGCTCGAGGTGGGGCATCCCTACACGGCCTTCCGCATGGTGGAAGCCGGGCTCGGCGTGACGGTGACGCCCGCGCTGTCCCTGGACGCCTTGCGACCGGGACTCGCCGTGCGCCGGCTGGAGCCCGAGGTACGGCGCGAGGTCACCCTGCTGCGCCGCCGCGCCCGTTCCCTGTCGCCACCGGCGCAAACCGTCTGGGACACCTTTCGCGAGGTCGCGCTCACACTCGCTTGAACGCGCGTCCGCCAAGCTCGTGTCTTTCCGACCACGGGGTGCTTCGATGAGCTACCAGCTGTATTACTGGACCGGATTGCAGGGACGGGGTGAGTTCGTGCGCCTTTGCCTGGAGGATGCCGGCGCGGCGTATACCGACGTGGCGCGGATCGAGGGCGACGACGTGATGATGCCGTTCCTCGACGGCAAGGAGGACGGCGCCCTTCCCTTCGCGCCGCCGTTCCTCAAGAGCGGACGGCTGGTGATCGCGCAGGTGGCGAACATCCTGCAGTACCTGGGGCCCCGCCACGGGCTCGTGCCTGAGAGCGAATCGAAGCGCATCTACGCCCATCAGCTGGAACTGACCATCACCGACCTCGTGGCCGAAGCGCACGATACGCACCATCCGGTAGCGAGCGGGTTGTACTACGAAGACCAGCGCGACGAGGCGAAACGACGCTCGAAGGATTTTCGCGAATCGCGCATCCCGAAGTTCCTCGGGTACTTCGTGCAAGCGATCGAGCGCGGCGGCGGACGGTTTCCGCTACGTGAGCATTCCTACGTGGATCTGTCGCTGTTCCAGGTGATGGCGGGACTGGAATACGCCTTTCCCAAGGCGATGGCGAAGCAGAAGGTTCCATTGCTGCGCGATCTGGCGAAACGCGTGGCCGACCGGCCCAACGTCGCCGCCTACCTCGCCTCGGAACGGCGCGTGCCGTTCAACGAGACGGGGATCTTCCGGCACTACGCCGAGCTGGACGGTTGATGGCCACCCCTTCGGCAGGAGACCGGCTATCGAAGGGGTGGGAGCCGATCGTATCGGCGAATCACGCTGCCTCAGTTCCCGTCGGCAGGCTTGGGCGCATTGCCCCACTCGTAAACCTTGTACTGCGTCGGGCTCACCGGCCCATTCCGGCCACCCACCGCATGACGACGCCCGTCGTCGTCGACCGAGTAGTACTGCGGCACGCCGTTCTTGGGCGTGACGACCACCTGGAAGAGCTTGCCGCCCGAGCGGTATTCCTCGACGCGGTTGTCGCCTTCCTGGTGGATCGTGACTTCCGGCGGCGGGTTGCCACGGGCATCCATCGCGGGAAGGTTGTCGGCCGATACCGTACGTCCCATCGCATCGGACGTGGCCGGGGTCGACTGCGTCTCCTCGGCCTGGTCGTACGGCACCGGGCGCTCCACCGGCTTCTGCCCCGAGCGATCCGGCTCGCCCGGCTTCACGCCCGGATCGTTCAGCGCCGGGGGCGGCAGGGTCTTCAGCTGAGGGTCTTTGACGGACTGCGCCGCGGCGGGCAACGCCAGGGCGAGGGCGAGCGCGGCGACGAGGGCATGCGAGCGGTTCATGAGGGAGTCTCCGTACGGGGTTGAGAGCATACCAAGCCGATGCCCCGCGGCCACGTGAACGGGCGGTCGACGCCCCTCCATGCGAGAATCGAGGCATGCCTACGCTCACCCTCATCGACGGGTCCTCATACCTGTATCGCGCGTTCCACGCGCTCCCTCCGCTGACCAACGCCCACGGCGAACCCACCGGGGCGCTGTTCGGCATCGTCAACATGTTGCGCACCACCATGAAGGCCGGTTCCGACTACGTGGCCTTCGTGCTGGACGCGCCGGGGCGCACCTTCCGCGACGACCTCTACCCCGACTACAAGGCCAATCGCCCTTCCATGCCCGACGACCTGCGCGCGCAGGTCGAACCGATGATGAAGATCGTGTCGGCCCTGGGCTTTCCCATGCTCTGCGTTCCGGGCGTGGAAGCCGACGACGTGATCGGCACGCTCGCGCACAAGGCCCGCGAGGCCGGCATCGACACCGTGATCTCCACCGGCGACAAGGATTTCGCCCAGATGGTGGGCGCGCACGTGGTGCTCATCAACACGATGAGCAACACCACGATGGACATCGACGGCGTCATCGAGAAGTTCGGCGTGCGCCCGGAGCAGATCGTCGATTTCCTCACCCTCACCGGCGATTCCATCGACAATGTGCCCGGCGTGGAAAAGTGCGGCCCGAAAACCGCGGCGAAGTGGCTGGCCGAATACACCGACCTCGACGCGCTCATGGCCAATGCCGACCGCATCGGCGGCAAGATCGGCGAAAACCTTCGCGCCGCCCTGCCGCGCCTGCCGTTGTCGCGCGAACTGGTGACCATCCGCACCGACGTGCCGCTCGACTACGCGCCCACCGACCTGACCATGCGCGAACGCGACGTGGATGCGCTGCGCGAGTTGTACGAACGCTACGATTTCAAGGCGGCGCTGAGGGATCTGGACGCCGCCGCGCCGTCCGCGCCCGCGGCATCGCCTGCCGCGGCGCCCGCGCAGGTACCGCTCGTCCCGGCCGCCGAGGTGCACGTCGAATACGAACTGGTCGCCACGGAAGAGCGCCTCGCGGCCTGGCTGGAAAAGCTGGAGACCGCGCCGCTGATCGCCTTCGATACCGAGACCACCAGCATCGACGCGATGATGGCCGACATCGTGGGTCTGTCACTCGCCGTGGAACCGGGCAAGGCCGCCTACGTGCCGCTCGCGCACGACTATCCGGGTGCGCCGCCGCAACTGTCGATGGATCACGTGCTCGGCGCGCTCAAACCCATCCTGGAAGATCCGAATCGCCCGAAGGTGGGCCAGCACGGCAAGTACGACATCAACGTGCTCTCGCACTACGGCATCGCCCTGCGCGGCCTCGCCCACGACACCATGCTCGAGTCGTACTGCCTCAACGCCACGGCCACGCGCCACGACATGGATTCGCTCGCGCAGAAGTACCTCGGCTACACCACCATCAAGTACGAGGAAGTGGCCGGCAAGGGAGCGAAGCAGATTCCGTTCTCGCAGGTCGATTGCGATACGGCCTGCCGCTACGCCGCCGAAGACGCCGACATCACCCTTCGCCTCCACCAGACCCTGTGGCCGCAACTCGAAGCCGTGCCGTCGTTGCAGTCGGTGTACCGGGACATCGAGATCCCGCTCGTGCCCGTGCTGGCGAAGATGGAGCGAACCGGCGTGCTCATCGACGCCAACGAGTTGCGTAAGCAGAGCCAGCACCTGGGCAAGCGCATGCTCGAACTGCAGCAGCAGGCCTACGCGTCCGCCGGCCACGAGTTCAATCTCGATTCGCCCAAGCAGTTGCAGGCCGTGCTCTTCGACGAACTGGGCCTACCCGCGAAGGTAAAGACACCGAAGGGCCAGCCGTCCACCAACGAGGAAGCCCTGGAAGCCATCGCGGACGCGCACGAGCTGCCGCGCCTGATCCTCGACTACCGCGGCCTCGCCAAGCTGCGCTCCACCTACACCGATAAGCTGGCCGGCATCGTCAACCCGCGCACCGGCCGCGTGCACACCAGCTATCACCAGGGGGCCGTCGCCACGGGGCGGATCAGTTCGTCCGATCCCAACCTGCAAAACATCCCGGTGCGCACCGAAGAAGGCCGGCGCATCCGCCAGGCATTCGTGGCGCCGCCCGGCTGGCGCATCGTCGCGGCCGATTACTCGCAGATCGAATTGCGCATCATGGCCCACCTGTCGCGGGACGAAGGCCTGGTGCGCGCCTTTACCGAAGGCGGCGACGTGCATCGCGCCACCGCGGCCGAGGTGTTCGGCGTGCCGCCGGAGGAGGTCACCACCAACCAGCGGCGCGCGGCCAAGGCGATCAACTTCGGCCTGATGTACGGCATGAGCGCCTTCGGCCTCGCGCGCCAGCTCGGCGTGGACCGCGGCGAAGCGTCCGACTACATCGGCCTGTATTTCTCGCGGTACCCGGGGGTGCGCCAGTTCATGGACGACACCCGCGACAGCGCGCACCGAAATGGCTACGTCGAAACGCTGTTCGGCCGTCGCCTGTACCTGGAGAACCTCAGCTCCCGCAACCAGGCCCATCGCGCCGGCGCGGAACGCGCGGCCATCAACGCGCCCATGCAGGGCACGGCGGCCGACATCATCAAGCGCGCCATGCTCGCCGTATCCGCCTGGATCGAACCGCGCGACGACGTGCGCCTGCTCATGCAGGTGCACGACGAACTGGTATTCGAAGTGCGCGAGGATGCGGTCGACGAGGTTCGCGCGAACATCGAAAGGCTCATGACCGGCGCGGCGGAACTGAGCGTGCCGTTGGAGGTGAGCATCGGGGCGGGCGCGAACTGGGACGAAGCGCACTAAGGCGTTTCGCTTCGCAGGAATCGCGGACGCGGCCCCCTCCCACCCTCCGGTAGCGAGTCGGCCCGGCGACCGAGGGGTGGGAGCCGATCGTATCGGCGAGTCCCGCGAAGCGCTTGCTCACCACGAATTCCTCGTACGATCGCTCATACGGCACCGTCATGGCCTGCGCGGCATCCATCGAGCATGCGTTGCAATGAACGTCGTCCGGGTCACGGCTGTAGGCGATGATTCGGGCGTCCTCGTCGGTCCGCCCTCCTTCGCGTCATGCCTTGGTTTTCGACGCCCGCTTTGCAAACCGGCGTGAGCGGATTCGGCATCGGTGACGGGATGATGCGGGGTTCGTCGA
>NZ_JAEUYM010000008.1:0-46048 GCF_040900725.1 Luteibacter sp. CQ10
GGCGGCACGAACGCGCACGTGCTGGTGGAAGCCGCCCCGGCCGCCGATGCGACCGCACGCGTGCCGCTGGAGCCCCCACGGTTCCGGCGCGTCGACCTGGCGGATGCCGACGCGCGTAAATCGACGCCGGCGGCGACCGACCGTACGGAAGCCGTGGCAGACGTAGTGGAAGGAGCGTGGGAATGACGTACCGAACAGCGCAACGACGGATGGCCTCGGCATGGATGTGACGTTCCTCGTACGAAACTCGAACCCAGTCGTGGCCAGCCACCAGGTGCACGGCTTCAAGGTGTTGCCGGGCCTGACCTACATCGACCTGATCTACCAGTTCTTCCGGCGCAGCGGTCATCGTTTCGACGAACTCGAATTGCGCCACCTGGCCATCCACCAACCCATGGTGCTGCCTGGCAACGACGACATTCTGGTCGAGATCCAGGCCCCGGAGATCCGTCCGGGCGTATGGCGGGTGATGGTCGAGGGCACGCGACAACAGGACGGCCGGGCGGTCGCGGACAAGGCGTGTTACGCGATGGCGGAGATGCATCGCTGCGAGGTGCGTTTCGATACTGACGAAGACCAGGCCGAGCCGCCGATGCCGCAGGGACGGCTGGATTCGGACGACATCTACGCCACGTTCCGTCCGCGCGGACTGGTGCACAGCGGTTTCATGCAGGTTCGCGGGGTGGGCTTCTCCACGCCGACCCATGCATTCGCCGAGGTCGGCCTCAGCGACGAAGCCAAGGACAGCAACGCGCAGTACATGTTCCATCCGGCCTTGCTCGACGGCGGCGTCACCTGCGCGTCGGGCATGTTGCCCGGCTCCGACATCGACGACGGTTCGCCGGGGGGCGGCCTGTACATTCCCCTTTCTTACGACGGCTTTCGAGCCACGTCGCTGGTTCGCGGCCGTTGCATCGCGCGTATCGACCATTCGACCTTGCGGCGGCGCAACGACCTGTTCCTGGTCACTATCGATTTCCTGGACGAGGGCGGTCGCAAGATCGCAGAACTGCGCAACCTCGCCCTGAAGGCCCTACGCCGCCAGGACGCGATCAGCGAGGCATCGGGCCAGTCCACGACGGAGGACGGCGCGATCGTCAGCCTGGCCAGCGGCAACCGCGTTCCCAGGGCGCCGACGTCCGTGACGAAAGCCCCGGTCGCGAACGACACTCCGAACGACGCGACGGCCTCGCTGCGCGAACTGATCGCGAGCGGTATCGCCGACCGGCTCGGCGTGTCCGCGGCCGACATCGATCCCGCCGTGGGTTACTACGAGATGGGCCTGGATTCGGTCGGCCTGCTGCATCTGGTGAAGCTGCTCGAGGAGCGTTTCGGGATGTCGTTGTCCCCGACGCTGCTCTTCGAATACACCACCATCGACGAGCTTGCCGATCACCTCATGGAGCGTTACGGCGACGCGCTCGCCGCCGCGCCGTCCGGGGCGTCGGCACCGGTCGCGATCGCGGCCGCCGCCACCGGTGCAGCGGTCGGGCCTCGTCCGTCCGCGCGCGATCCGATGCGCGACGAGCCCATTGCCATCATCGGCATGGCTGGGCGCTTCCCGCAGGCCAAGGACATCGGAGAGCTTTGGCAGAACCTGAAAGCCGGCAAGGACTGCATCACCGAAGTACCTTCGGACCGCTGGGATTGGCATCTGTTCGACGGCATCGAGGCGATCGCCGGCAGGCAGGTGTCGCGCTGGGGTGGATTCGTCGCCGACGTCGACCGCTTCGACGCCCGTTTCTTTCGCGTTACGCCTCGCGCGGCCGAGGCGATCGATCCGCAGGAGCGCCTGTTCCTCGAAGTGTCCTGGGAAGCGGTCGAGGACGCGGGATATACGCCGCGCAACCTCGTGCCGCCGCACGGCGCGGGCCAGCGTCGGCCGGTCGGCGTATTCGCCGGCGTGATGCACAAGGATTACCTGCTGTGGCAGGCGCAGCGCCTGTTCGACGGGCAGTTGCAGTCGCTGGCGATGTCCAACGCCCCGATCGCCAACCGGGTGTCCTATTTCTGCAATTTCCACGGCCCCAGCGTCGTCGTCGACACGCTGTGCTCGTCGTCGTTGACCGCGGTGCACATGGCCACGGAAAGCCTGCGCCAGGGCGAGTGCCAGGTGGCGCTGGCCGGCGGCGTCAACCTTTCGCTGCACCCGGGCAAGTACCTCACCTTCGCCTTGCTCGGCATGCATTCCAGCGACGGTCGTTGCCGAACCTTCGGCGAGGGCGGTGACGGCTATGTGGCCGGCGAAGGCGTCGGCGTGGTCGTGCTGAAGCCCCTGGCGCGCGCGGTCGCCGACAACGACCACGTCTATGCCGTGATACGCGGCAGCACGGTCAACCACGTGGGCGCGGTGAGCGGCATCTCCGTGCCGAGCCCGGTGGCCCAGGCCGACCTGATCGCCGACTGCATGGCGAAGGCGGGCGTCGACCCACGCGGGATCGGCTACGTGGAGGCGCATGGCACGGGTACCGCACTCGGCGATCCGATCGAGATCGAGGGGCTGGGCAGGGCGTTCCGCGCCGGCACCGACGCCGTCGGCTACTGCGCCATCGGTTCGATCAAGTCGAACATGGGGCATACGGAATCGGCGGCGGGCATTGCCGGCATCATCAAGGTCGCGCTGCAGCTGCACCACGCGACGCTGGTCCCGTCCCTGCACGGCGAGCGGCCCAATCCACACATCGACTGGGCGACGACCCCGTTCGTCGTGCAGACGCGCACCGCGCCCTGGGAACCGCCGCGCCTGCCCGTCGATGGCGTCGAGACGGTGCTGCCCCGGCGCGGCGCGGTCAGTTCGTTCGGCGCCGCCGGGTCGAACGCCCACGCGATTCTCGAGGAGCATATCGAGCGCGACGACCCGTTCCGCGCACCGCCGTCGATGCCCGCCATCGTGCCGCTCTCCGCGCAGACACCGGCGCAGCTGCGCGAAAGCGCGCGACGCCTGCTGGCCCACCTGGCCGACGGCGACGCCGTTGTCTCGGGCAACCACCTGCATCGTCTCGCTCACACCTTGCAGCGGGGCAGGGAAGCGCACGCCCATCGCGTCGCCTTCGTCGCGGGTGATCTCGCGTCGCTGCGGCAGGCGTTGCGTGCCTTCCTCGACGAGGCGACGGACGGCCATGAGGTGTTCGAGGGCGCGGTCTCGCCGTCCGGTCGTGGCAACGGTGGCGGGACGGTGTCGTCGCCGGTGGGCATCCGCAGTGCGCTTGCCGAAGGCCGTTACGCCGACGTGGCCCGCGCGTGGACGACCGGCGATACGGTGGAATGGAGCGCCGTGTATGCCGATCCCGCGCCGCGCAGGCTCTCCCTGCCGACCTATCCGTTCGCCGGCGAGCGGTATTGGGTCGAGGAAAGCGCGGCGGTGCCACGCCGCGGCCCAAGCGCCGCCGGCCCACGATCGATGCTGCATCCGGCCTTGCACGAGAATACGTCCAGCCTCGACGAACAACGCTTCACCTCGCGTTTCGACGGCACCGAGTTCTTCTTTCGCGACCACGTGGTGAACGGCGCGCCCGTGCTGCCGGGCGTTGCCTACCTGGAAATGGCCCACGCGGCGCTCGTTCGCGCGACGGGCGACGCCTCGCCGACACGCTGGCGTCTGCGCAATGCGATCTGGGCGCAGCCGATAATCGCCACGGGCGGCGTCGCGGCCGTGCACGTCGGGGTGTATCGCATGCCGTCGGGCGAACTGGGTTGCGAAATATTCGCCGGCGAGGGCGCGCAGCGGACGATCCACTTCCAATGCGCCGCAACCCCTTGCGCGGACGCGCCACCGCGAATCGACCTGGACGCCCTTCGCGCAAGCTGCGACGCCGAACTGCCGGTGACGGAATGCTACGAACTCCTGGAGGCAGGCGGTCTGCGCTACGGCGACGCGTTTCGCAGCATGCGCCGGGTGTGGATGGGCGAGGAGGCCGAGCGGGCGCCGGTCGTGCTCGCCCGGCTCGAACTGCCCGAAGTCGTGCGCCCGGACGCGGATCGCTTCGAACTGCACCCGGCGATCCTGGACGGCGCTTTGCAGGCATCGCTGGGCCTGATGCGCGTGCCTGGCGACCCTTCCGCCGCGTCGGCGCGAATGACGCCCTATGTACCGTATGCCCTCGAAACGCTCGAGGTCTTTGCCGCCTGCCACGGCGCCGCCTATGCGGTGATTCGCAACGGCGCCGGAGGTGGTGCCGCGCTGCGCAAGCTGGAAGTGACCTTGTGCGACGACGTGGGCAACGTGCTCGTGCGGATGCGTGGGTTCGCCGCGCGCCGAATGGAAGGCGGCGACCGCGCCGCGGCCCCGACCGAGCCGCTGACGTTCCAGGAACGCTGGGACGAAGCGCCGCCGCCGACCGACGCGATGCCGTCCGGTCGCATCGTCTGCGTGCACGCGCTGGCGACGTCGCGCGACGTTTTCGACGGCGCCGACCCGACGGTGGCGTTTCGCGTCCTGCCCGACGATGCGACACCGCATCCGGAGGACCTGGGCGCGGCGGATGCGCTCGTGGTCCTGTGGGCGGTGGAGCGTCCGCCCGTCCCGGCAGACATGCCTGCGCTCATCGCGTTGCTGCGCGCAGCGGCGCTGGCCGACCCGCCGCCGTCGCGGATCGTGCTGGCCGCGCTGTGCCGCACGCCGATGGAGCGTGCGTGCGTGGATGCCTGGATCGCCCTGGTTCCGTCGCTTCGACGCATCGCGCCCTACACGCTGCAGATCGTCGGCAGCGTGGTGGATGCGAACGCGGACACGCGCTCTGCCATGCGCAATGCGTTCGGCAACGCGTTACGCGAACTGGCCGACCCGGCGGCGACGAGCGTGTTCCACGAGGACGGCATGCGCCGCGTGCGGCGAATGGTGCCGACGGCGCGAACGAATGCGCGGCCCGTGCTGCGCGAAGGCGGCACCTACCTCGTCACCGGCGGGCTCGGTGGCCTGGGTGGGCACCTCGCCGCGTATCTCGCGCGACGCTACCGGGCCACCTTGCTGCTGATCAGCCGATCGACGCCCGACGCGGCGGCGCAGGCACGCATGCGCGAATGGGAGGCGAACGGCGCGCGGGTCGTCCACGCGCGCGCCGACGTCGCCGATGTCGCGTCGCTGCGCGCGGCCGTCGAAGCCACGCCGGAAATCGGCGGGCGCATCGACGGCATCTTCCACGCCGCCGGCATCGGCGCCACCGGCAGCCTGTTCGACAGCCCGCCGGAAGCGATCGAACGCGTGCTCGCCCCGAAGGTCGCGGGAACGCTCGCACTGGAAGAAGCGTTCGCCGGCCACGCGCTCGATTTCATCTGCCATTTCTCGTCGTCGTCGGCCGTATTGGGAGATTTCGGCGCGTGCGCCTATGCGGTGGCGAACCGCTTCCAATCCGCATGCGCCGCCGCAGCGCCAGCGGGTGCACGGCGTGTCGCCATCCAGTGGCCGTTGTGGCGCGACGGCGGCCTGGGCATGGGCGACGCCGAAGCGACGGCGGCGTATCTCGCATCGAGCGGGCAGCGCGTCCTGGAGACGACGGAAGGCATCGACCTGCTCGAGCGCCTGCTCGGCGATGACCACGGCGTGCACCTGGTGCTGGCCGGCGAGGACGGCCCCTTGCGCCGCTTGCTGGCATCGGCCGGCGTGGGGGTCGATTCGCCCGCGGCTCGCCCGGCATCGCCGGTGATGCCGGCGCCGTCGTCCGATCCGCTCGCGGCGCGCATGCTGCGTGCGCTGCGTACCTTGCTCGGCGAGGCGGTAAAGCTGCCACTGGATCGCGTGTCGGCCGACACGCCACTGGACGATTTCGGCTTCGATTCGATCCTCGCGATGCAGATGACCAACGAGCTGGAGAAGTCCTTCGGTTCGTTGTCGAAGACGCTGTTCTTCGAGTACCACGACCTGGGTTCGCTCAACGATTACCTGCTGCGCGAGCATCGTCCGGCCGTGGCCCGCCTGCTCGGCGTGGGAGCGGACGTGCCCACCGCGGCCACGGCGGCGGTCGCGGCGCCGTTGCGTCCGACCCGGGCGACGGCATCGGTGCCGTCGATTCCCGACGGCCATGCCGTGCCCGACGAGGGCATCGCGATCGTCGGTTTCAGCGGCCGGTTTCCCCAGGCCGCGGACCTCGACGCATTCTGGTGCAACCTGCGCGCGGGCACCGACAGCATCACCGAAATCCCGGCCGAACGCTGGGATCACGCCGCCCGGTTCGATCCGCGCAAGGCCGTCTTCGGCAAGACCTATTGCCGGTGGGGCGGCTTCCTCGACGACGTGGATGCCTTTGACCCGCTGTTCTTCAACATGACGCCGGTGGAGGCCCGATTCACCGATCCCCAGCAGCGTCTTTACCTGGAGACGGTCTGGAACCTCCTGGAAGGCAGCGGCTACACGCGCGACGCGCTGAGGGAGGAATACGCCGGCAACGTGGGCGTCTACGTCGGCTCGATGTACAACCAGTACGGCGCGACGAGCGACGACGAAGGCGTCGACGCCCTCGGTACATCGCCGCAGGCCGCCATCGCCAACCGCGTTTCATATTTCTTCGGCCTGCAAGGCCCCAGCATCGCCGTGGATACCATGTGTTCGTCGGCGTTCGCCGCCATCCACATGGCATGCATGGACTTGCGCGCGGGCGTGTGTCCGCTGGCCATCGCTGGCGGCGTGAACCTTTCGGTGCATCCGAAGAAATACATCACGCTGGGCCAGGCGCAGATGCTGGCCAGCCAGTCGAGCGGACGAAGCTTCGGGCAAACCGACGGTTACCTGCCGGCCGAGGCCGTTGGCGCCGTGCTGCTCAAGCCGCTGTCTCGCGCGATCGAGGACGCAGACACGATCCTCGGCGTGATCGGGGGATCGGCGGTAAACCACGGCGGCCGGAGCAACGGCTATTCGGTGCCCAACCCCGATGCGCAGGCCGCCGTCATGCGGAGCGCCTTGCGCCAGGCGCGCGTGTCCCCGGCGTCGATCGGTTACGTGGAGGCGGCGGCGAACGGCTCCCCGCTGGGTGACGCGATCGAACTGGCCGCGCTGCGCACCGTGTTTTCCGGCTTGCCCGCGCATGGCTGCGCGATTGGCGCGGTGAAATCGAACATCGGACATGCCGAGGCGGCCTCGGGCATGGCCCAGCTTGCCAAGGTGCTGCTGCAGATGCGCCACGGGGAATGGGTTCCGACGATCCAGACCGAGCCGCCCAATCCGGCGATCGTCCTGGACGGCTCGCCGTTCCGCCTGCCGAGGGCCGTGGAGCCATGGCCACGCGAGCGCGGGCGTACCGCCCTGATCAACTCGTTCGGCGCCGGCGGTTCGAATGCCTGCCTGGTCGTATCCGAATACGCGTCGCCCCCCGTGGACGCCGTACCGGTCGAACCGTTCGCCGATCGCCATGTGCTGGTCGTCTCGGCGCGCAGCGTGGAACGGCTGCGCGCCCTCGTGAGCGCGCTCGTGGACGCCATCGATGCCGATCCGCAAATGAGCCTGGGCGACCTGGCCTATACGCTGCAATGCGGCCGCGAGGCGATGGCGCAGCGGCTCGCGCTGGTGGTCGGCGATCGGGCGGCCCTGCGTGCGGCGTTCGATGCCTGGCTCGCTGGCGACGAACGGCCGGTGCCCGGCGCGATCGTCTTCGACGGTGGCCCGGCCGAGGCCGCGGCCTTCCAGTCGTTCACCAGCGGCAGCGCGGGAACCGCGCTGCTGGAGACATTCCTGCGCGAAGCGGACGCGGAGAAACTGGCCATGTTCTGGGCGCGCGGCGGCAAGGTGCCCTGGGCCCGGTTGCATCCCCGCCGGCGCCGCATCCTTACGCTGCCGGGCTATCCTTTCGCCCGTGAGCGCCACTGGTTGCCGTCCGCATCGTCGACGGCCGAGGTGCCCGCCGTGACGCGTCCCGATGCGCCGCGCCGGGTGGAGACGATCGAGTCGGACGGCCGCCGAAGCGTGCCCGTGCTGCACCCCCTGTTGCAGGTGAACAGCTCCGACATCGGGGAGTACCGCTTCAGCAGCACGTTCTCCGGCGAGGAAGGCTGGGCCGCGCGCGACGAGGTGCGCGGACTGCGCCTGCTGCCCGATGCGCTTTGCCTGGAGATGCTCCGCGCCGCGGTGGAGCGCCTGACGGGCGGGCCCGGCACCGCCGTGCGCCTGCTCGACCTGCGTTGGAACGGTCCAGTGGAGATCGCCTCCGCGCCGGTGACCGTGCACGTCGGCATGCGCCCCGCCGCGGCGGGGCGGCTCGACGTCGAGGTGTATTCGCTGACTCCGGGCGACGGCGACGGGTCCCGGCGGACGCATCTGCGCTGCATGGCGGTGGCGGCCGACGATCCCGCCGAGAAGGGCGACGACCTCGCGCCCTGGCGCGATCGGGCGACCAACCGCATGCCGGCGCCGCAATGGATCGCAATGATGCGACGGATCGGCCTGGCATTCGGCGAGCCTTACCAGCGGGAGGGCGAGGTAGCCAGCGGCGCGGACGAAGGCGACCGCCGTTACGCCGTGGTGGACATCCCGATGCCGCCGATCGTCGCCGCCGTGGACGCCGGCTTCGGGCTCCCGCTGGCGTTGATGAACATCGCCTTGCAGGCGGCTGCCTTGCAGGTGGCGCGCAGCGGCGAGGACGAGCGCACCATCGTCTTGCCCGCCGCGCTCGCCTGTCGCGATCTGTGGATGGGTGGGCGCCTCGCCGAGGCCCGTTCCGCGTGGATCCGCCGCGGCGACGCGGGCGACGGCCAGGCCGTCGTGGTGGACATCGACCTGCTCGATGCCGCGGGCGTCCGGGTCGCGCGCTGCCGCGGCGTTCGCGACGGCGCCGGCGCATCGCTTCGCGACGCGGAGGCGGACGGACACGCGGCGACGGGGGGATACGCGATCGGCAGCGCGTCGCTGCTGGCCCTGTCACACCGGGACGTGGCGGCGCCGCGCAACGAGTTGGAGACGACACTGCTCGGCATCTGGCGCGAAGCACTCGGCTTTTCCTCCATCGGCATCTTCGATACCTTCCTCGATCTGGGCGGTAGTTCGCTTCTCGCCGCCCGGGTCGTCGCGATGATCGACGAGCACTACCGCGTAACCATCGAGGTGCCGGCCCTGCTGCGGCCGGACGGGACGATCGCGCGGCTCAGTGAGTTGCTGGTGATGGAACTGGCCAGGCAGGTCGCCGCCGAAAGCGATGGATGAAGGAAAGCCGCATGACTTCCGAACCGGACGACATCTCCGCTCTCTCGCCCGAACAGTTGCAGGCGCTGGCGAATCGCCTGCTAAGCCAACGACGCGGGGCGGGCGCCGCCGAACCCGTTCGCGCGTCAGGAACGCAGGCGCCTCTGACCTACGCGCAGGAGGCCCTGTGGCTGGTCGAACGGCTTGGCACCGAGGCCACGGCATATAACGAGACGGTGGCGCTGCGCATCGACGGTCCGCTCGATGCCGACGCATTCCAGCGGGCGCTGGCGTGGATGGTGGAGCGGCACGACGCGCTGCGCATGCGCATCGTCACCGCGGCGGACGGCAGCGCGAGCCAGGTCGCGGAAGCGGCGCTTCCGGTGCCCGTCGAGCGCGTCGACCTGGAAGGTGCCGACGACGAGGCCTGTCGGCACGCCGTGCGGCAACGGGCGGAGCTTCCCTTCGACCTGCATGTCGCCCCCTTGTTTCGCGCGTCGCTGCTGCATCGGGCCGCGACGTCCCACATCTTCGTCTGGGTGGTGCACCACATCGTCTGGGATGGCTGGTCGTCGCAGATCTTCGTCGCCGGACTCATGGACGCGTATGCGGCCTTTCGGGCCGGACGTCCGCCTTCGGCACCGCGCGAGGCGTCGATGAGCTACGCCGAGTTCGCGGCGTGGCAGCGCGGCCGCTTCACCGCCGAGGCGTTGCAGGCGCAACGTGCGTTCTGGCGCGATTACCTGGACGGCGCGCCGGCGCTGCTGCGCCTGCCCCATGCGCGCGAACGGCCAGCACGACGCGACTTTCGCGGCGCCACGCATCGGTTCCAGCTTCCGTCGTCGACGCTGGGCCGGTTGGACGCCCTGGGTCGCGCCGCGAGCGCCACCCTCTACATGACCCTGCTCGCCGTGTTCCAGGTGTTTCTCGCGCGCCTGTGCGACATGCCGGATATCGTCGTCCGGACGCCATCCTCGGGACGCACGCATCCCCGGATCGGTGGCGTCATCGGGCTGTTCGTCAACCTGCTCGCCCTGCGCACGCGCGTCGAGGAAGGATCGTCGTTCAATGCCCACCTCGTTAGGGTGCGCGAACGCGCGCTCGAGGCATTCGGGCACCAGAACTTCCCGTACGAATGGCTGGTGGCCGAGCGCGCGGGTCGGCGCGACCTGTCGCACGAGCCGATCGCGCAGGTCGATTTCGTGTTGCGCGACGCGCAGCACGACGGCGACGGCGTGGCGGGCCTGAAAATCAGCCCGGTGCAGGGCGCGCCGTCCGGCGCGATCAACGATCTCACCCTCGTCGCCCAACCGACCGCGAGGGGGCTGGATTGCGAATTCGTCTACGCCACCGGATTGTTCGATGCCGACGACGTCCAGGACTTCGCCGAGCGTTTCCTTCGAGTCGCCCATGTCGTGGCGGAGGCGCCCGACGCGTCGCTTGGCGACATCGACATGCGCCTTTCGAACGGCGTTGCCCGCTCTCGCTATCCGTTGACCGCCATCCAGCGCCTGCGCTGGGCGGACTTTCGGCGGCGTGGAGGGCAGGGGCTGGATCCGCTTCTGATCGTCGCGACGCTGCCGGCCGACGTGGATGTCGCGACATTGCAGCGGGCGGTGAACGCGGTGACCGACACCACGGTCGCCCTGCGTCTGTCCTTTGCCGGCAACGCGCGTGATGGCGTGTGGCAGACGATCCTGTCGTCGGCGCACGTCGAGGTGCGCGTGGAGGATCGCGCGGCCCCCGAGGTCGCGTCCACCGGTCTGGACATGCCGGCGATGCGCTGCCTGCTCGTGCCGAAGCCGGGACACCCCTCCGAGCTGCAGGTGCGTTTCCATCCCCTGGCGGTGGACGAGGCTCAGGCGTCGGCGATCGTGCGGCGGTGCCTGGAAGGGTGCCGTGCGTCGGATGGCGCCGCTGCCGTTTCCGACGAGGAGCCGTTCGTCGCCGAACTGCGCGCCTGGCGCGAGGCGGCCTACGCGCCGCGTGCCGCGGCGGCGACGCGGGCACGGCTGGCCGATCTCATGGACGCCGTACCGGTGGATCCCTTTCCCGCGTCGGAAGCTTTCGCCGAGGATCGCAATGAGGGTGGACGATCGTCCCTGGAGCGCAGGCTCTCGCCGCGCTTCGCCGCGTGTATCGACGCCTGCGCCGCGAGCCTGGGGCATTCTCCCCACGACGTACTCTTCGCCTGGGCCGTGCTTTTCCTGCACCGGCTCGGTGGCATGCCGTTGCTGCGCTTAGGCGCGGTGCTGCGTGCGGGCGACGCGGATGGCGCGCCGGTCCGGACACCCCGCGAAGCGATCGTTCCGGTGGCATTCCGGCAAGACGACACCGCGGACATGGCGAACGCCGTCATGCGCATCGTCGCGAACCGCTCGCGCACATTGGCGGACCCGGCCGCGGTCGCCTCCATGCAGGCGTTGCTGGACGACGAAGGGGGAGCCGGCTTCCGCGTGGTCGTCGACGTGCACGACGATGCGCCGATCGCCGCAGTCGCCTTGGCCACGCGAGGGGCGTCGCTTATCCGCATCGTTTGGCGCGGTCCCGCCGAGGGTCCGACGTTGCGGTTCGACGTTCCCGGTACATCGGGGGCATCGTGGGAGCGCGAGGCATTGCTGGAAGCCTTCGCGCATTTCCTCGACGGCGCGGCGCGACAGCGACCGACGGATTCGCCGGTCGCGCTCACGCTGCTCGGCCATGCGGCGCGGGCGACGTTGCTCGAACGCTGCGCCGGCGACATCACCGACACCGCGTGCGTGGTTCCCGTGCATCGGCGGTTCGCCCGTCACGCGCGGACGACGCCCGAAGCCGTGGCGCTGCGCGCGGAGGGCGAGACGCTGAGCTACCGCGAACTCGACGAGCGCGCCAACCGTTTCGCGCATCACCTCGTCGCGACGGGCATCGGCCCCGGAGCGCTCGTCGGCCTGTTCTTCGAACGCTGCGTCGCGCTGGTGGTCGCCATGCTTGGCGTCCTCAAGGCCGGCGCGGCCTATCTGCCCCTGGACACGGATTCGCCCGACGCTCGGCTCGAATATTTTCTGGGTCAGTCGCGCCCCGGTCTCGTCGCGACGGACTCGCGCCTTCACGCGCGGCTGGCTGCGTTGCGCGGCGATACGCCGTCATGCGTCGTCGATGCGGCCGCGTTCGCCGACTTCCCGGCCACCGCGCCGGCGGTGGAGGTGGACGGCGCCTCGTCGGCCTATGCCATGTACACGTCCGGATCGACTGGCATGCCCAAATGCGTGGATATCCCGCATGCCGCGTTGCTCAACCGGCTTCGCTGGATGGAAGACGCCTATGCGATCGGACCGGACGACCGCATCCTGCAGAAAACCCCGTACACCTTCGACGTCTCCGTCTGGGAATTCCTGCTGCCGCTCATGTGTGGCGGATGCCTGGTGCTCGCTCGCCCCGGCGGCCACCGCGACGTCGACCAGCTCCATCGGATGCTGGGAGACGAGGGCATCACCGTGGCGCATTTCGTGCCGTCGATGCTGGCCGCCTTCCTCGCTCGCGTGGATGTCGTCGAGGCGCCCGCGCTGCGGCACCTCATCTGCAGCGGTGAAGCCTTGCCCGCCGATCTCGCCCGCCGATTCCTGGTCGCGCATCCCACCGCGCGGTTGCACAACCTGTACGGGCCCACGGAAGCGGCGATCGACGTCACCGCGTTCGAATGCGCTCGTGGGGACGTGCCCGATCGCGTGCCCATCGGCCGGGCGATCTGGAATACGCGCATGCTCGTGCTCGACGATCGGCTCGATCCCGTCCCACCCGGGGTGTCCGGCGAGCTCTACATCGGGGGCATCGGCCTGGCCCGCGGATACCGGTACCGCCCGGACCTCACCGCCGACCGGTTCGTCCCGGACCCCCATGCGACAGAACCGGGCCAGCGCATGTATCGGACCGGCGATCTGGCCCGCTGTCGCGGCGACGGCACGATCGACTACCTGGGCCGCCGCGACCAGCAGGTGAAGTTGCGTGGCGTGCGCATCGAGCCCGGCGAAATCGAAGCCTCGCTGGCTGCCCATCCGTCGATACGCGATGCGGTGGTCGTGGTGAAGGAATACGCAGGCGACCGGCGCCTGGTCGCCTACGTCACGAGCGTGGACGACCAGGCGATCGCGACCGAGACCTTGCGCGACCATCTCAAGGCACACCTACCACCGCATATGGTACCGGCGGCGGTGGTGCGCCTTTCGTCTTGGCCTCTCTCGGCGAACGGCAAGCTCGATCGCAACGCGCTGCCGCTGCCCGAAGGACGGGACACCGGCGAGCCGAACGGAGGCCATCCCACCGGCGACGCGGAAGAAGCCCTGGCCCGCATCTGGGAGGACGTGCTAGCGGTGCGCGCGGTCGGTCGTCGCGACAACTTCTTCGAACTGGGCGGGCACTCGCTGCTCGGCATACAGGTGCTCGCGAAAGTGCATACGGGGTTCGGCGTGGATCTTCCCTTCGAGGCCCTCTTCGAATGCCGCGACCTGCACGAACTGGCGAAGCGGATCGAGACGATCCGCTGGTCGCGCGATGCGGCGGCGTCGGCCGGTTCGGAGGTTGCCAAGGAACGGGAGCGGTTCGTACTATGACTTGCGATGAAGCAGGGGAGCCTCGCGATCATGGTGGATTGGCAGGATGAACTCGCGCGCGCCCTGGGCAGCGGCGATCCGGCAGGGATGAAGGCCGCGCTGGAACGCGTGCCGCACGACGTGCTGCGCGAGGGCGTCCCGGTGTTCTCCCGCATGGCCGACGACGCGCTCGGCAAGAACGACCTGGAGCAGGCGCTGACCTATCTCGACCAACTCGTCGCGATCGAGCCCGACGAAGCGCGCTGGCGCGCGGAGCGCGCGAGGGTCAACCTGCGCCTCGACGAGCCCGGCGCCGTGATCGAGGACGCGTCGCGGATCGTCGCGATCGATCCCGATTCCGTGGTGGGTCACCGCCTGCTGGCCGAGGCATATCACAATGAACGCGACCGCGCCGCTGCATTGGCCGCCTATCTTCGCGTGCAGGCGCTCGATCCCGACGACAGCGGCGTCGCCGAGCGCATCGAACGGCTGCAGGACCAACTGCGCAAGGACGACATCCTGCGCCAGGCGCTCGATCCGGAAGCAGCGGAAGCATCGCCCGGCAAGCCCGAACCGCTTCCCGCGGTGCCCTTCGACCCCGTCCTGCTCGGCGATCCGGCGATTCCCGAATCGATGAACGCCGCCATGGTGGGCGGTCTTCGCCAGCACCTGGTCCGCTACGGCACGCATCAGTCGTCGCGCAATGCGCTCGCGCGGCTGGAGGATGCCGGTTGGGTCGCCGCCTGGGACCGGGCGTTGCGTATCACGGCCGGCAAGCGGGTGCTCATGCACGGCAGCGAACTGGGCGTACTGGCCGTGCGCGCCCTGGTCCACGGCGCGGCGCACGTCACCATCGTGGAGCCGTCCGCGATCGACGCGCGGATCGCTTCCGGTGTGGTGCAGAAGCACTTGCTGACGGCCTGGCACGCCGCGCACGGCGAGGAGATCGCGAGATGGAGCGACGAGCAACGACGCAGCTCGTTCGAAGCCTTCGCCGCGCACGTCGACGTGCTGCCGGAGGACGACGCGTCCCTGCAGCCGGCGACCTACGACTGGCTCGTGGTACCGGACATCGACCATACGCTGCTAGGTACGGGCATCGTCCGCATCGTCGAACGCTATCGTCGCGGCGCACCCAACCTGCGCGTGCTCCCGGGGCGTGCCCGCGTCTTCGCGATGGCGGTGCAGTGGAGCTATCCGGGAGCTGGCCTCGACATCGGTCCCTTGTCCTCCTTGCGCTGGAGTCCGTACCCGCTGGCGGTCTCCTCGCCCGCGGACGCGTGGACGGCGCTGACCGCGCCGGCCGACCTGGGGGAGATCGACCTGGGCGACTTCGCATCCGGCGTGCGCACGTGCGAACTCGCGGTGACGGCCGATGGCACGGTCGAGGCGATCCTCTTCTGGTTTTCGATCGAACTGGGCGACGCACGCCTGGATACCGGCATCGACGGCGGACTGCGTTGTCTGCGGCCCGCGGCGCACTACGTCGATCCCGTCGACGTGGCGTCGGGCGCCACGTTCACGTTGGGCGTCGGCCTGGGAGCCACGCGCCTTGCGGTGACCACCGAGCCGCCCGCGCGAATGCCGCGAACGGCCATGCTGCCGTCGTGGTACGTGCCGATGGTGCTGGATGGCGCCCGCAACCGGGCCTATCGCGACGCGCTCGCCTCGTTCCTGGACGGTGCCGAAGACACGCGGGTGCTGGATATCGGCGCCGGCTGCGGCTTGCTTTCGGTGATGGCGGCGCAACTGGGCGCACGCGTGCATGCGTGCGAAGTCGATACGCGTCTGGCCCGTGTCTCTCGCGAGGTGGCCGCGGCCAACGCGGTGGACGAGCGGGTCGAGGTGCTCGCCATGGATTGCCGCGCGCTGACCGTGCCGGCATCGCTGCCTGAGCGCGCGGAACTGGCAGTGTTCGAGTTGTTCGATTGCAGCCTGATCGGCGAGGGCGTGCTGCATTTCCTGGCTTACGCGCGGGAGCATCTCCTGGCGGACGGTGCGACTTACCTGCCGATGGCAGGGCGCCTGCGCGCGATGGTCGTCGAGTATCGACTCGAACGCATCCTCGACGTCGACGTCAACCTGCTCAATCCTTATCGTTTCACGGCCGAGTTCAGCAACGTCGACGCTCGTGAAATCGACTACCGTCCGCTGAGCGAGCCGTTCGACGTGTTCGCATTCGATTTCGCCCAGGCGGATCCGTCCCCGCAGGAGCGTGAGATCGACATGGCTGCCGTGGCCGATGGCATCGGTGGCGCGGTGCTCTTCTGGTTCGACCTGGAAATGACCCCCGGGCGCTGGCTTTCGAACGAGCCCGGCCAGGCGCCGGGCTACCACTGGAAGCAGGGGCTGCAATTCCTCCCCGAAATACGCGTGGCGAAGGGCGACGCGTTGCCGCTCACCGCAGGCCATAACGGAAGCGCGCTGATGTTCCGCTGGCGGCAGGACGCGGTGCCGGCCGAAGCGTTCTCGGCGCTGCCCCGTTTCGATCCGCGCGTGTTCCAGCAGGCAAGCGAACTGCAGGCCCAGACCGCCGACCTGTTCCAGCATTGCATGTCGGATCCGGCCGAATACCGCAGGGTGGCCGGGCTCGCGCATCGCTTCGCGGTCGAGCCGGCCGCGCATGGCATCGACCCACGCATCGCGGAGCGATTCGTGGCGAAATTCCTTCCGGCCCGCGACTGATCGATGAACGATGCGGCCGCCGGGGCGACGGTGCCCATCCTCTACGGCTCGCTGCCGTCGCGCGCGTTCCGTTGCCTGTGGATGCTCGAGGAGCTGGGCCTGGCATATGAGTGGGTAGGGGCCAGCGCCGACGACATGAAATCCGCGGCGTACCTGGCCCTCAACCCGAACGGCCGGATGCCCGTGCTGCGTGACGGCGCCCTGGTTCTGTGGGAGTCGATCGCGATCAACCTCTACCTGGCGAAGAAAGCTGGCGGTCCGCTCTGGCCGACCGCGTCGGCGCGGCAAGCGACGGTGCTGCAATGGAGCTTCTGGGCCGTCAGCGACATCGAGCCTCATGTGGTCGCGGCGCTCGCCGATGGCCCCGCCCGAGCCGGCGAGCATGCCCGGCGCCTTGCCGCGCCGCTGGCCGTGCTCGATGGCGCACTTGCGCGCTCGCGCTTTCTGCTCGGCCCAACGTTTACCGCGGCGGACGTAAACGTCGCCGGCATCCTCAGTTCGGTCCGCGCCACGTCGATCGACCTGGCCGCGTTCCCGGAAGTGCGCCGCTGGCTGGCGCAATGCATCGGGCGCCCCTGGCCGAGCCGATTCTTCACCACGCCTCCGGGAGCGGCCGTGTCGGCTCCGGGCATGTCGCACCCATCCTCCGACTGAGGCTCCATGCAACCACTCAAGACGATCTTCATGTTTTCCGGGCAGGGCTCGCAGTACTACCGCATGGGCGAACCGCTGTACGAGGGCAACGAGGTGTTCCGCCACTGGATGGACCGCCTCGACTCGCACGCCCGCGTGCTGTGCGGCAGCTCGATCGTCAGCCTGGTCTACGATCCGGCCCGGTCGCGGTCGGACACGTTCGCTCGCACACCGCTGAGCGGACTGGCGATCTTCATGGTCGAGTACGCGATGGCGAAGGCCCTGGAGGCCGCCCACGTGCATGCCGACCTCACCCTGGGCGCCAGCCTGGGCAGCTACGCGGCAGCGGCCGTGGCCGGTGCGATTTCGCCCGAGAACGCGCTGGCGACGATCCTGCGCCAGGCGCGGGTCATGGAACAGCATTGCCCGCCCGGCGGGATGCTCGCCGTCGTCGCCGACCCGTCGCTGTACGACATGCCGGAAATCGCCACGCGCGCGGACCTGGCCGCGGTCAACTTCTCTTCCCATTTCGTGGTGGCCGGACTGGACGCCGCGCTGGACGAGGTCGAGCGTTTCCTCGACGCGCGCACCGTGCCGTATCAGCGACTGCCGGTCACCCACGCGTTCCATTCGCGCTGGATCGACGCCGCAGGCCAGCCGTTGCGGGCGTGCTTCGACGCGTTGCCCATGGGTCCGGCCCGCGTACCGGTGGTCTGCTGCGCCCGGGCCACCGAGTACGGGAGGCTGCCTGGGGACTTCTTCTGGCACGTGGTGCGCGATCCCATCGCCTTTCCGGCAGCGGTCCAGCGGCTGGAAGCCCGCGAGCCGTTCCATTACCTCGACATCGGTCCATCCGGCACGCTCGCCGCATTCCTGCGCTACCTTCTGCCGTCGGGTTCGGCTTCGCGCATCGGCAAGGTGCTTTCGCCGCTGGGCGGCGAACTGAAGAGCTTCGACCAGGTCACCGCGGCCTGAGCACGGGCGCGGGGGATCGGCGCAGCGGCACGAGCGGTATCGGCGCATCCCCCTCCGGCAATGCGAGGCGTGCCTGGATGCGCGCGACCGTGTCGCCGCGCCGCTGGATACACAGGGCGATGAGGCAGTCGTCGATCGGATGCCACTGCCAGAACTCCCAGCGTTCAGGGTCGTCGGCGAGGGCCGGGTCGATCGCGAGCGCGATCGCATCCGTGGCGGTATACGAGAAGGCGAAGCCGTCCAGAGGCAGGGAAAGGCCCATGCCCCGCGCCTTGATGTACGACTCCTTCAGGGTCCAGTACTCGTAGAAGCGGCGCGGTCGCGCCTCAGCCTCGAGCATGGCGAGCGCGGCGACCTCTTCGGTCGAGAAGAAGCGATCGGCGATGTCCAGCGGCGCGGCGCGATGGCGGATGTTTTCCACGTCGACGCCGAGATCGATGTCCCGGGCCACGGCCAGCACGATGAGTCCGCGCGTATGCGACAGGTTGAACGACAGGGCCCGGGCCTCGCCGTGGCCCGGGTCGATCGCGGGGCGTCCGTAGGCGTTGACCGTGAAGCGCCATGCGCCGGCCTCGACCGGCGCGTACCGCGACAGCGTATTGCGTAGCAGCGCGCGGGTGACCCGGTGACGCAGGCGATCGTCCGGGAAGTAAAAGCGTTCGGTTTGCGACCGTTCCTCGTCGCTCATGACGGCGTCGCATCTGGCCCGCGCGACGGGATCGTCGAATTGCGGGTAGCGCGCCATCCACAGGTGCACCTCGCCGGGCAGGAGCGATCGCGTACTCATTCGGTGACGATCGGGACCAGGCGCTTGGCGGCGATGTGCTCTTCGTAGGGATAGCCGAAGGCGTTGTTGACGTAGGTCACCCCGTCGATCCGTTTCGTCCGGTTGAGATGGCTGTGGCCGTAGACGTGCGTGTCGGCGCCCAGTCGGCGAAGCTGCGCGTCGAGGCGCGTCGACCCGAACACGGGAAAGAGCATGCGCACCGAAGCGGGAGCGGAGGCGGGCATGAGATCGATGCGCGGCATGAAATGCGAGAACGTCACCACGCGCTCCGCGCCGGTCGGTGGCTCGCTCGGGTTCATCGCCGCCAGGCGTTCGCTGACCTCGTCCACGTCGGTGCCCTCGGGCCAGCGACACGCGGCGAAATCCATCCAGGTGGAGCGCAGGTTTTCGTCGGGCTCGCCGAAGGAGTAGTCGTACCAGCTCAGCAGGGGAACGACGTGGAGACCGCCATGCCGGAAGGGCCGCATGCTGGCGCCGGCATCGTTCACGCAGGCGGCCACGTCGTCGAACTTCTCCCAGGAGGTCTTGCCCGGCGCGTCGCGAATCACCCAGAGATCGTGGTTGCCGGGCACGAACAGTACCCGCCGGAAGCGCTTCGCGAACTCGGCGACGCACCATGCGAGCAGGTCGAGCCGATCGGTGACGTCGCCGGCCAGGATGAGCAGGTCGTCGCGGTAGTCGAGGTGGGAAAGCCGTTGGACCCAGCGCGCGTTGACCTCGTAATCCACGTGGATATCCGACAGCGCAAACACTCGCATGGCAGGGCGGTCCGCGGCACGGCGTAGCGCCGCCCGAAGCACTTTAGCATGTACCCGGCACGCCGCGCGGGAGCGGTCCGAACAGGGTTGCGGTCCCCTGGGAAATCGGTAATTATCGGTGCGAGGCTGGGTTTTTCCTGCATGTGCAACGGCGTACACCGCCGTCCATCGCTCGCATGCGGGTTCGGCTACGAAAGCACGCGCATAACCGGCTGTCCGGGATCTCACGATGCCGGTGACCATCGTGAGTATCGCTACGTCGAAGCATTCTCGACGTTCAGGGAGCAAGCGGAGGACGTTGATGACTGCATTCGTTTTTCCCGGACAGGGGTCGCAGCAAAAAGGCATGGGGCAGGATCTCTTCGACCTGCCCGAATATCGCGCCGTTGAAAAGGACATCGACGAGCTCGTCGGCTATTCGATGCGCGGACTCTGCATCGACGATGCCGATGGCCTGTTGAAGGACACCCGGTACACTCAGCCGGCCCTGTACGTGGTCTGCTCGCTGCACATGCTCAAGGCGGTGAAGGAGGGCCAGGCACCGCGCTATGCGGCCGGGCACAGCCTCGGTGAGTATTGCGCCCTCGTGGCAGCGGGCGTCATCGACTTCATGACCGGACTGCGCCTCGTGCACAAACGCGGCGAACTCATGGGCCAGGCGCGCGATGGCGGCATGGGCGCGGTCATCGGCCTGTCGCCCGAGCGGATCCGCACGGTGATCGACGACCAGGGTATCCAGGGTATCGACGTCGCCAACTACAACTCGCCTTCGCAGACGGTAATCTCCGGTCCGACGACCGATATCGCCCGGCTCGGCCCGATCTTCGAATCCGCCGGGGCCTCCCTATTCGTGCCGCTGCCGGTGAGCGCGGCGTTCCATTCGCGCTACATGGAACCCTATGCCCGCCAGTTCGAGGGATTCCTGGCCTCGTTCGCGTTCGCTTCGCCGCGGATTCCCGTGGTGGCGAACGTCACGGCGAAACCCTATCCGGGCGATGCGGCGAGCATTCGCGAACTGTTGGTAAAACAGATCACCCAGCCGGTGCGCTGGACCGAAAGCGTCGAGTATCTCCTGTCGCAGGGCGTCACGGACTTCCGCGAAGTGGGTCCGGGCAACGTATTGACCCGGCTTGTCAAACAGATTCAGGACGCCGCGCGAGCCACCGCCGGCTGAGGACCGTATCCCGTGAAAACAGTCGTCACGTTGAGCGTTCGCGGCAGGGCATTCCAGGTGGAGGAAGACGGCTACCGGAAGCTGCGCGAGTACCTGGATTCGCTGGCTCCCACCGACAGGGACGCTACCGAGCGCGTGCTGGCCGGGCGATTGGCCGCGTGCGTGGATGCGACCAAGACGGTGGTCACCTCGACCGAGATCGACGCGATCCTGCGCGATGTCGCCGCAACGCCGTCCGCCGCCGCGACGCCGCCGCTCCGGGAAGAAGGGCGTCGGCTGTACCGCATTCGCGAAGGCCAATGGCTGGCCGGGTTGTGCAACGGGCTGGCCGTGTACTCGAAGGTCGACGTGGCCTGGATGCGCTCCATCTTCATCATCCTCGGCGTGTTCAGCGGGGGCGCGCTGGTGATCCTCTACCTGATCGCGATCTTCGTCGTGCCCGTGGCCGACGACCCGCGCGCGGCCACGCAGACGCGAGACGCCGGGTGAGCGAAATGGCGCAGCGACGATCAGGCCGGAGCCTTCCATGCTGACCATCGCCGCCGATTCGCTGGGTGACGAAGGTTTCAGGGCCGACCACGGCCTTCGCTACGCGTATCTGGCCGGCGCGATGTACAAGGGCATTTCTTCCGCCGACCTCGTCATCGCGATGGGGCGCGCCGGAATGCTCGGCTACCTCGGCGCCGGTGGCATGACCTTCGACGCACTCGAGGCAGCGCTGGTTCGCATACGCGAGCGGCTTTCGGCCGGCGAAGCCTATGGTATGAACCTGCTGTGCAGCCTCGATCGGCCGGATATCGAGGACCACACCGTCGACATGTACCTGCGCCACGGCGTGCGTTTCGTCGAGGCCGCCGCATTCATGCGCATCACGCCTAGCCTGGTGAGATTTCGCCTGCACGGCATCCGGCGCGACGCCCAGGGCCGTGCCGTGTCGCCACGACGCATTCTCGCGAAGGTATCGCGCCCGGAAGTGGCCTCGGCCTTCATGCGCCCGCCGCCGGAAGATATCGTCCGTGCCCTGGTCGCCGCCGGCCGCCTCACCGCGGAGGAGGCGGAGATCGGCGCCGGCATCCCGATGTCCGAGGACATCTGCGTCGAATCCGATTCGGGCGGACACACCGACCAGGGCGTGGCGTTCGCGCTGTTGCCGGCGATGTTCGCGCTGCGCGATGTGGCCATGAAGGAGCATGGCTACCGCTGGCGCATCCGCGTGGGCGCCGCGGGCGGCATCGGTACGCCGCATGCGGTCGCCGCGGCGTTCATCATGGGCGCGGCCTTCGTCATGACCGGTTCGGTCAATCAGTGCACCGTCGAGGCGGGCACCAGCGACGCGGTCAAGGACATCCTGCAGGAGCTGAACGTGCAGGACACCTGCTATGCCCCGGCCGGCGATATGTTCGAACTCGGCGCCAGGGTACAGGTGGCCCGGCGCGGGTTGTTCTTCCCCGCGCGCGCCAACAAGCTCTACGAGCTGTACCAGCGTTTCGGCTCCATCGAGGACATCGACGCGCAGACGCGCCAGCAGATCCAGGACAAGTACTTCCAGCGCTCGTTCGAGGCGGTCTGGGAAGAGACGATGGCGTATTACGCCCGCATCATGCCGGACAGGATCGGCGAGATGGAGCGAAATCCTCGGCACAAGATGGCGCTTATCTTCAAGTGGTACTTCGTGCACACCACGCGACTGGCCATGCAGGGCGTGGCCGAGGGCAAGGTCGACTACCAGATCCATTGCGGGCCGGCCCTGGGCGCATTCAACCAGTGGGTCAAGGACACGTCGCTCGTGCCCTGGCGCAACCGGCGCGTGGCCGACATCGGCGTGCGCCTGATGGAGGGCGCGGCACAGCTGCTGGGCCAACGCTACGCGGAACTGGCGTCGATGCAACGCGCCGGCCACGCGTCTGAACCCGAATCGTTGAGGGCGGTCGGTGGACTGCCATCGTGAGGCTTTGATGGATAAGAACGACATCGTCGCAGTCATCGGCGCCAAGGCGGCGGAAGTGCTTCCCGCCCTGGAAGATCATCGTTTCGTCGCCGAGGACAGCCTGAAAGACCTGGGCGCCAATTCCATCGATCGCGCCGAGATACTCGCCGAGGTGCTGTCGGAACTGAACCTGGCAATCCCGCGCGTGGAACTGTTCGGTCCGCGCAACATCGGCGAACTCGCCGAGCTGTTGCTGGGCAAGCTGCAATCCGCCTGACATGGCGGTCTGGTAAGGATCACGGGCCGCGGGCCTGTCGACAGGGGAGGGTGGAATGCTGGTTGGTATCGAGGCATTGAACGTGTTCGGCGGCACTGCGTGCCTGGACGTCGGCAAACTTGCCGAGCACCGGCGGCTGGACACCACGCGTTTTGAGAACCTGCTGATGAAGGAGAAAGCGGTCGCCTTGCCCTGCGAGGATCCGATCACCTTCGCGGTGAACGCAGCCAAGCCCATCGTCGACGACCTCGACGAGGCGGAACGCGACCGGATCGAACTGCTCATCACCTGTTCGGAGTCGGGCATCGACTTCGGCAAGTCGATGAGCACGTACATCCACCATCATCTCGGACTCAACCGGAATTGCCGGTTGTTCGAGATCAAGCAGGCATGCTATTCGGGCACCGCCGGTTTCCAGATGGCCGTAAATTTCATCCTTTCCCAGGCATCCCCCGGGGCAAAGGCCCTTGTGGTGGCGACCGACATCTCGCGCTTCATGGCCGTCGATGCCGGCGAGGCCCTGACCCAGGACTGGTCGTTCGCCGAACCGAGTTCGGGCGCTGGCGCGGTGGCGATGCTGATCGGCGAGAATCCGGAAGTGTTCCAGGTCGACGTCGGAGCCAACGGTTACTACGGCTACGAGGTAATGGACACCTGTCGGCCGGTGGCCGACAGCGAAGCGGGCGACGCGGATCTTTCCCTGCTTTCGTACCTGGATTGCTGCGAAAACGCGTTCCGTGAGTACCAGCGGCGCGTCGAAGGGGTGGATTACCGCGATTCGTTTCAGTACCTGACCTTCCATACGCCGTTCGGCGGGATGGTCAAGGGCGCCCATCGCACGATGATGCGCAAGGTGGCGCAGGCGCGACCGAACGAGATCGACGATGATTTCCAGCGCCGCGTCACCCCGGGCATGTCGTACTGCCAGAGGGTGGGCAATATCATGGGCGGCACGGTCTTCATGTCGCTGGCCGGAACCATCGACACCGGCGACTATGCGCAGCCAAAGCGGATCGGCTGTTTTTCCTACGGCTCGGGCTGCTGCTCGGAGTTCTACAGCGGCGTAGTGACCGGCGAAGGACAGCAACGGCAGCGTCGCTTCGACATCAAGGGCGGCCTGGATGCGCGCCATTCGCTCTCGATGGGCGAGTATGACGACCTGCTCAGGGAAAGCGCCATCGTGAGGTTCGGCACGCGCAACGTTGCGCTGCACGAGCAGTGGGAACGGGCGGCAAGCATGAATCATGCCGGTCGCCCGCGGATGTACCTGCGCCAGATTCGCGAATTCCATCGCGAGTACGAGTGGACCGCGTGAGCTACGAGACGTTGCAGGTGCGCTTCCAGGATTCGATCTGCTTCCTGCAGTTCGATCGTCCCGAAGCCAACAACACCATCAATGCCAGGCTGGTCGAGGACTGTCATCGCGTCCTCGACGAATGCGAGGGCAGCGCGACAGCCGTGGTCTTGAGCGGCAATGCGGAGACGTTCTGCTTCGGTGCCGACTTCTCGGACATCCGCGATCGGTCCGCGGGTGCCGAGGCCCCCGAGGCCGGCCCCGACCGGCTGTACGACCTCTGGCTGCGCATGGCGACCAGCCCCTTCCTCTGCGTTGCGCACGTGCGCGGCAAGGTCAACGCCGGCGGCATGGGTTTCGTGGCGGCGAGCGACATCGTGCTGGCCGACGAGACGGCGCGCTTCAGCCTTTCCGAATTGCTCTTCGGCCTCATTCCCGCCTGCGTGCTGCCGTTCCTCATCCGACGCATCGGTTTCCAGAGGGCGCACTACCTTACCCTGATGACCCACCCGATCGAAGCGTCGCAGGCGCTTTCATGGGGACTCATCGATGCGCTCGAGCCACAATCGGATGCCCTGCTGCGCAAGCACCTGCTGCGTCTGCGCCGGCTCTCCCCGGTTGCGATCGGGCGCTACAAGCGATACGCCAACCAACTCGCCGGCGGGCTCCAGGCGCAACGTCAGGCTGCGATCGACGTGAACGCCGAGGTGTTTTCCGATCCCCGCAACGTCGAGGGTATCGTCCGCTTCGTCGAGCGGGGGGTCTTCCCGTGGGAGGCATGAATACCATGCCGGGCGGACATCGGCCGCCGTGAGCGTCGAACCTTCCATCGACCGGCTCGTCCTTGGCCTTCGCGCCAGGGATGTTCGCCTCTGGGTGGAGAACGGCGAACTCGCGGTGGACGCGCCGCGCGGCGCACTGCGCGAGGAGGATATTTCCCGGTTGCGTACGCACAAGGCCGAGATCCTCGCCTTCCTCGGTCGACCGGGGCAGGGCGTGGCTCCGCCACCGCTGGTGCCCTCGCCCGGAGACGGGCCGGCCCCGCTTTCTCTCGCCCAGCAGCGCCTCTGGATCGTCGACCAGTTGGCCGGTCCGCGCGGGGCGGCGCGCTACCACGTGCCGTCGGCCGTACGCATGCGCGGTCCGCTCGATGTCGCGGCATTGCGGAGCGCCCTGGATACCCTGGTCGAACGGCACGAGATACTTCGCACCACGCTGTCGCTCGTCGATGGCACGCCGATGCAGCACGTGGGCGATCCCGGCGGATTCGCCCTGCGCCAGGCCGACTTGTCGACGGGTGCCTTGGAAGAGGCGGAGGAGCGCCTCCACCGTCTGCTCGGGGATGAGCTCCGGTTGCCGTTCGACCTGGCCGTCGGACCGCTCGTGCGCGGTACGCTGATCCGGATGGGCACGGAGGATCACGTCCTCTTCGTTACGCTGCATCACGTGGTCTGCGACGGCTGGGCGTCGCAACTGCTCTGGGGCGAGCTTGTGCCGCTCTACGAAGCGTTCCGTGCCGGTGCGCCGGATCCCCTGCCGCCGGTGCGGTTGCGTTATGCGGATTACGCGCGGTGGCAGCGGGCCTGGTTGCGGGACGCCGTGCTGGAAGCGCTTCTCGCCCACTGGACGCGCCGGCTCGACGGTTTTCGTGCGGTCGTGCCGCCGGTAGATCGCGAGCGACCGGTGGTGCCGAGCTTTCGCGGTGCGGTACATGGCTTCGCGATTCCCGCAGAGGACGGAGCGGCGCTGCGCGCCCTGGCCGTCTCGACGGGGGCGTCGCCGTTCATGGCGATGTTCGCCGTGTTCCACGTGCTGCTCCGCCGCTGGACGGGGCAACGAGACCTCGTCGTGTCCACGCCGGCTGCCGGTCGTAACCACCCGGGCACCGAGGCCATCGTCGGCCTGTGCGTGAACAACCTCGTGCTGCGCGCCGCGGCCGGGGAAGGCACGAGCTTTCGCCAGTGGCTGGCCCACGTGCGCGACATCGTGATCGATGCCTATGCGCACCAGGACCTGCCCTTCGAGGAACTGGTCGCGGCATTGCGCGCGGACGCCGGCGGCGCGCCGCCGGCACTGGGCACGATCGCGTTCGCGATGCACGGCAAAGCGGCAGGCGAGACGACCCTCGGCGATGCGACCATGGCGCCGGTCGTCCTGCCCTGGACGACGGCCAAGAACGAATTGACCTTGAGCATCCAGGAAGCGGCCGACGCGTTCTACGGGGCGTTCGAATACGCGACCGATCTCTTCGACGCCTCGACCGTCGAGGATCTGGGCCGGCGTTTCGTCGCCGTGGTTCGACAGGTCGCGGCGTGCCCGGACATCGTGCTCGACGATCTGGACCTGGACCTGGGTGAGTCGCCGGCGCGCGACGAACGATTTCGCGCGCACCGCATCGACGGCGGCGCCGACGCCTCCACGAGCGATAGCATGCCGGCCAGTCTTTGCGTGGCGATGCGCTCGCACGCCGGGTCGGGGCGCCTGCGCCATGAGGTCGTCGCGCGGGAGGGTACGCTCGATGCGCTGCACGCCGCCGCGCTCGCATGCGACGTCGCCGTCGCCGACGTGTTCGTCGCCGCCGCCGTGCTCTATCTCTGCAAGGCCCTGCACACGGAACAGGTGAGGGTGGCCCTGCAGGTATCCGCCCAGGGCGGCCTCGCGGCGGTGGCGTACGCCGCGCGGGCATCCCTGCGTACGGCGGACTTCATCCGGGATTGCGCGACGCGCACGGCCGCCGCCGTGCATGTGGACGGCCACGAACGGCAACCGGCCGCCTGGCGCACCGTGCTCGACGTGGCCGGTGCCACCGACGGTGCCGACGACGCGGAACTCCACGTGCGCTGTCGACTGGACGGCGAGCTTCGGCTGGCATGGAGCGCCGATGCCCGGCATTTCGAGACCTGGGAGGTCCAGGCCCATGCGCATGGTCTGCTCGACCTGCTCGCGCGGCTGGTCGATCCGGTCGCGCTGGACGGCCCCCTGGCCGACCTGCCGCTAGCCGGCGGCGCTGGCCGCGAGGAATCGTTGCGCTTCTCCCGTGGTGCGGAAGTATCCGCGTCCGCCGCGATGGTGCATGCGCTCTTCGAGGCGCAGGTCGAGCGACGCCCCCGCGCCGTCGCGATCGTCGATGGCGATGTCGAGATCGATTACGACGAACTCAATGCCCGGGCCAACCGGCTGGCCCATTACCTGCGTTCGCTGGGTGCCGGTCCGGAAAGCCGGGTCCTGGTGTATGTCGAGCGAAGCCCGGCGCTGATAGTGGCCTTGTTGGCAACGCTAAAGGCGGGTGCGGCCTACGTGCCGGTGGACCCGGCGACATCGGACGCGCGTCTCGGGCACATCCTCGGCCAGACACGTCCCGTGGCGATCCTTACCCAGTCGGCGTTGGCCGCGCGCCTGTCGCGCGCCGCCGCGCCCGTGTTCGCCATGGACGGCAACGCGGATCCGTCGATGTCCCTGCCGTCCACGAACCCGGCGACGCATGCCGCCACCCGTGGGGCCGCCGATGCCGCCTACGTCATCTATACCTCCGGTTCCACGGGCGAACCGAAGGGCGTGGTGGTCGAACACGCGAGCGTGGTCGCGCACGCCCGATGGGCATGCGCGGCGTTCGCGCTGACCGAGACCGACCGCGCGTTGCAGTTCGCGTCGATCAGCTTCGATGCCTCCGTCGAGGAAATTTTTCCCACCCTCGCCGCCGGTGCGGCGATCGTCCTGCGCGCGTCCGGCGTGCCGACCGCGGCCGAACTGCTCCACGGCATCGTCGCGCGACGGGTGACGGTGCTCAACCTGCCCACGGCGTACTGGCACGCGTTCGTCGAGGCGCTGGGTGATACGACGGTCGATACCGGTTCGTTGCGCCTGGTGATCGTCGGCGGCGAGCGCGTGTCGCTGGCCTCGCTGCGACGCTGGCACGCGCTCGCCGGGACGCGCATCGCCTGCCTCAACACCTACGGCCCGACCGAGGGGACGGTCACCAGCACCGCGTATCGCGTACCGGACGACACCGGCTCGCTCGACGACGTGGCCATCGGCCGCCCGATCGACGGCGCGCGGGTCTACGTGCTCGACGAGCACGGGCATCCCATGCCGACGGGAGTGGTCGGCGAACTGTGCATCGGAGGCGCCGGCGTCGCGCGCGGCTACCTGCATCGCGACGACCTCACCGCCGCCCGCTTCGTCGCGGACCCCTTCGTCGAGGGCGGGCGCATCTACCGCACCGGGGATCTCGCCCGTTGGCTTCCCGGCGGCGATCTCGCCTACGTGGGCCGCAACGACGACCAGGTGAAACTGCGCGGCTTCCGCATCGAGCCCGGAGAGATCGAGGCATGCCTGCGCGCGGTCGCGCAGGTGCGCGAGGCGGTCGTCGGCGTCGACCGGTCGGCGGCCGGCGAGCCGATGCTTGTGGCATGGGTGAGCTGCGCCGACGCCGATCGCGCGACGATCGAGGGCACCTTGCGCCAGCGGATCGGCGAGACGCTTCCCGCATACATGCTGCCCGCCGCGTACGTCATCCTCGACGCGTTGCCGATGAACCTCCAGGGCAAGGTGGACCGGCGCGCGTTGCCGCCTCCGCCGCGCGGGCACGATCGTCCCTTCGCGCCTCCCCGCGGACCGGTCGAGACGGCGCTGGCGGACGTGTGGCGCGAGGCGTTGCGCGTGGAGCACGTGGGACGCGACGACAATTTCTTCGAGCTCGGCGGCAGTTCCATCAGTGCGATCGAGATCATCGGAAGGGCGAGTCGCGCGGGCCTGCGCCTGACCCTGCATGCGCTATTCGAGCGTCCCACCGTGGCCCGCCTCGCGGCGACGCTGGCGGATGCTGCGTCGGTCGCGGAAGCGCCGCGCGACGCCGGGCGCGCGGACGCGCTGCAGGCCCCCGAGCGCGGCGCGGAGAGCGGCGACCTGCCATTCACGCCGATCCAGCAGGGGACGCTCGCACAGGGCGAAGAGGCGGTCCGGCACATCGTGTCGTCACAGGTACTGGCGTGCCGCCGGCCGCTGTCACCGGCGCTGCTGGGCGCCGCCTTGCGCAAGCTGGCGATCTATCATGATGCGCTGAGATTGCGCGTGGCGCGCACGCCGGATGGCGGCTGGACGCAGGCGATCGCGCACGCCGCCACGCTGGCCGGCTGCGAGTTGCTGGACGTCGAGCGGTTGAGCGAGGGTGCGGACGTCGGCGAGGCCGTCGCGGCGGCCCTGGCACGCACGCGCGAAAGGGTGGACGCCGGTGCCGGCATGCCTTTGCAGGCCAGCCTCGTCGAGACCGCGGACACCTCGACCCAGGTGCTCCTGCTGGCGGTCCATCACTTCGCGATCGATCCACTTTCGTGGGGCATCCTGTTGCAGGACCTGCAGACCGTATACGAACAGCTCGAGGCATGCCTGCCGGTACGCCTGCCGATCAAGGGCGCCTCCGCTCGGCAATGGGCCGTGGCCCTGGAGGATTACGCCGCATCGCCGGCCGCCGAGACGGACCGGACCTTCTGGCAGGCGTTGCCATGGGCCGCGCACGAACCGCTGCCGGTGGAGCTCGACGCGGGCGGCGATGCGGACCGTTCCGAATGCGTCACCCTGCGCATCGATGCGCGGCGGACGTCCGAGCTGCTGGCACGTGCCGCGCGCGTGCATGCGGCGCAAACGGCCGAATTGCTGCTGGCCGCGCTGGTGCGCGCCCTGTGGCGATGGTCGGGGCGAACGAGTTTCGCGCTCGGCGTCTACCATCACGGCCGGGTCGCCGGCTTCGGCGGCCTCGACGTGTCGCGTACGCTCGGCTGGTTCTCCACGCCGGTGCCGTGCCTGCTCGAACTGGCGGCCGACTCCTCGATGGACGCGACGCTGGCAGGCGTGCGCCAGCGGTTGCGCAAGCTGCCGCACGAAGGTCTCGGCTACGGCGTGCTGCGGCACCTGGGCGAGGTCTCGCGACGCCTCGCGCCCGCGCCCATCGACGTGCTGCTCAACCACCAGGGTGTGCTCGGCGGCGCGGCGACAGGCAGCCTTTTCACCACGCACTTCGACAACCGCGAGTACGCCGATGTGCTGGAGCAGGTATCGCTGCCATGGAAAATGGCGTTGATGAGCAACATCACGGACGGCTGCCTGTGTGTAAATTTCGTCAGCAGCAGGTACTCTCGCGATACGCTGCAGGGCATCGCGGATTCGTTCGAGGCGTCGTTGTCGAGCCTTTCCGGACAGGGGCCATCGCATTGACCCCTCGTCGCACCGGCTACATCCAGTCAACCCACGAAATCAGGGAAACATGATGGCAAGCGTCGATCTGGCTGAAATGGAAGGCGTCTACAAGCGCTTCGGAGACACCACCGCGCTGGACGGTTTCGACCTTCGCGTACGTCGTGGCGAGCTGGTCGCGCTGCTCGGCGAGAACGGCGCCGGCAAAACCACCGCCATCTCCCTGATGCTGGGGCTGCAGACACCCGATGCCGGACAGATCCGCATGTTCGGCCTGCCGCCGGGCGACATGGAGGCGAGGCGACGCCTCGGCGTCATGTTGCAGGAGGTCTTCATGGCGCCGGAACTGAAGGTGCGCGAACTGGTCACGCTGTTCGCCAGCTACTACCCCGACGGTCACGATCCCGACGAGATTCTGCGGATGACCAACACTGACTCGCTGGGTGACCGTCGCTACGGCTTGCTCTCGGGCGGACAGAAGCGACAGGTGCAATTCGCCATCGCGTTGTGCGGCAAACCCGAATTGCTGTTCCTTGACGAACCCACGGTGGGCCTCGACGTGCAGGCCCGGCAAGGCCTCTGGGACATCGTGCGCAAGCAGGTCGACGCCGGGTGCTCCATCCTTCTGACTACCCATTACCTGGAGGAAGCGGAGGCGCTCGCCGACCGTATCGTGGTGCTGGCCAAGGGGCGCGTCGTCAAGTCGGGCACCGTCAAGGAAGTGACCCAATCGATTTCCACCCGCCGGATCACCTGCACCAGCCGTCTCACCGCCGACGAGGTCGGGAGCTGGCCGGGCGTGGCGATCGCGGTGGTCGAGAACGGATCCCTGAAGCTGACCGTGGACCACGCCGAACTGGAATCCACGGTGAGCCGCCTGCTGGAACGGGACAACACACTCGGCGACCTGTCCGTCAGCCAGGCGGGGTTGGCCGATGCCTTCGTGAAGATCACCCAGGAGAACCGCCTGTGAATTCGACCGTTCCCGAACTGGACACCGCGACGATCCAGCGCAAGCGGATGTCTCGCCTGAAGGTATTGCGCATCTATTACCTGGAGGCCAAGTACGAATTCATCCGCTCGTTGCGCAATCCCGGATTCGGCTTTCCCTTCCTGGTGATGCCGGTGGTGCTGTTCCTCGTGTTCAGCGCGCTGGGTTCGCCGCAGAAAGCCGATCCCGACATGCGGCTAGGCTTGTTCAGCGGCATGGCGATTCTCGGCATCATGGGCCCTGCGATGTTCGGTTTCGGCGCCATCCTCGCCGGCGAGCGACAGTTCAAACTGCTGGAGTTCAAGCGCGCCATCGCGATGCCGGCGGCTGCGCACCTGATCGGCAAATTCGTCTGCGCCATGGCCTACGCGGCGATGGTGATCCTGGTGATGATCGCGGTCGGACTGGTCATGGGCCGCATCTCGCTGAACGCGACCCAGGCGATCATGGTCGGCCTCGTGCTGTGGCTGGGCGTGCTACCGTTCTGTGCCATCGGTTTCTTCATCGGTGCCCGTGCCAGCGCGCACGTGGCCAACGGCATCACCACCATCGTGTACATGCCGCAGCTGTACTTTTCCGGCCTGTTCTTCCCGTTGCCGGCCGCCATCGGCTGGATCGCGCTGTTCATGCCGCCGTTCTACCTGAACCAGCTGGTGCTGGGCGTGGGTGGCGCCAAGCACATCTACATCGGCGGAGCATGGTTCCACGTGCTTTTCCTGGCGGTGCTCACCGTCGGGCTGACCTTGCTTACCGTGAAGAAGATGACGCGCCACGGATAAGGGCATCCCCATGACATCGGTCGTCGATTTGAGCGAAGTGGCACCGGGGGTCCTGCAGGTCACGATGCAGGATCGCCAGAACAAGAACACGTTTTCGCCGGAGCTCATGCAGGGGCTCGTCGAGGCTTTCGCCCACATCGAGGCGAATCCGGGCTACCGGGCGGTGATCCTTACCGGCTATGACACCTATTTCGCCTCCGGCGGCACCAAGGAAGGCCTGCACAGCATCCAGCAGGGACGCAGCAAGTTCTCCGACGTGAACCTTTACAGCCTGGCGCTCGACTGCAGGGTTCCGGTCATCTCGGCCATGCAGGGCCATGGCATCGGCGGCGGCTTCGTGTTCGGGCTGTTCGCCGACTTCGTGGTGCTCAGCCGGGAGAGCGTCTACACCACGAATTTCATGAAATACGGCTTCACCCCCGGCATGGGCGCCACCTATATCCTGGCGCGCAAGCTCGGCATTCCGCTCGGCCACGAAATGCTGATGAGCGCCCGCAGCTACCGCGGTGACGACCTCGCCAAGCGCGGCGTGCCGTTCCCCGTGATGCCGCGCGCCGATGTGCTAGGGTACGCCAGAGAGCTGGCGGTGGATCTGGCGGACAAGCCCCGGGGGGCGCTGGTCACGCTGAAGGACCACCTCGTGGGCGGCATGCGTCGCGAATTGCCGGCCGTGATCGAGCAGGAGCTGGCGATGCACGACGTGACGTTCTCGCAGCCCGAGGTAAGGGAGCGGATCGAGCGGCTTTTCGGAAACTGACCATTTGCGCCCGGCGCCGGCCGGGGCAGGCAGGGGGGGAGAGGATGACCAGTTTCATCGCGTTGCGTAAGGTGACCAAGCGTTACAAGCTCGGCGGCACGATGATCGAGGTGCTCTACGAGGAAGACCTGACCATCGAGCAAGGCGAATTCGTCGCGTTGATGGGGCCGTCCGGCTCCGGCAAGACGACGCTGCTCAATATCATAGGCGGTCTTGACACGGTGGAACGTGGCTCCGTCTCGGTGGCCGGCGGCGAACTCCATACCTTCTCCAACCGCCAGCTTTCGCAATGGCGAGCCCGGCACGTCGGACTCGTATTCCAGTTCTACCACCTGCTCCAGGTGATGTCGGTGGAGCGCAACGTGATGCTGCCGCTGCTGCTGACGGGCATGCCTTCGGCGCAGTGCCGCAAGCGTGTCCGCGACGTGCTCGAAGTGCTGGGCATGGCCGACTACCTGCACCGGCGACCCGAGGAACTTTCAGGCGGCCAGCAGCAGCGCATCGCCATCGCCAGGGCCCTGGTCACCGATCCGGCGCTGATCGTCTGTGACGAGCCCACCGGCGACCTGGATCGCGAAAACGCCGACATGGTGCTCGGATTGCTGGCCTGGCTCAATCGCGAGCAGGGCAAGACGATCGTCATGGCCACCCACGATCCGGAGGCCGCCCAGCACACCACGCGGGTCATCCCGGTGGGCAAGGCGCGGACGCGCGAGGCGTCCGGCAACCACAGGAGCGCCGCGTGAAGTATTTCCAGCTGGTCTGGGCGCAGTTGTGGCGCCGGCCGAAGCGCACCTGGTTCGCGATCATCTCCGTCGCGGTCGCCTTCCTGCTGTTCGCCGTGCTGATCGGGTTCAACGTGGTGCTCAACTCGGCACTCTCCAATCTCAACGATCGCCTGTTCGTTTCCAGCAAATACGCCCAGGAGCAATTGCCGCTCGGCTACGAGGGCCGCATCGCCGAGACGCCCGGCGTAGTGGAGGTATCGCACATGACCTTCTTCGGCGGCTATTTCCAGGACCGGCGCAATGCGGTGCCGGTGTATGCCACCGACGTCAAGAGCATGTTCGGCGTCTACCATTCGCTGTTCAAGGTGCCGGCGGACCAGCTCGATGCCATGCGCACGCATCGCTCCGGAGCCATCGTCGCCAGGTCGCTGGCCAACCGCTTCGGCTGGAAACTCGGCGACAGCGTGACGCTGGGTAGCTCCATCTGGACGAAAAAAGACGGCACGTCGAGCTATCCGTTTCAGATCGTGGGCATCTTCGAGAGCACCGATGGCGCCACCCAGGGCCTGGCCGGCGCGTTCTTCATGAATTACGAATACCTCAACGAGTCGCGCGCGTTCCTGCCCGACACCGTGCAGTTCTTCATCGCCGAGATAGCCGATCCGAAGGCTGCGCAGGGAATCATCGACACGATCGACGCGCGCTTCGCCAACTCACCCGCGGAGACGCGGACGATGACCGAACAGGCGCTGCTGCAAAGCCAGATGACGACGATCGCCGACCTGAACCTGCTGGTGAACGCGATCGTGGGCGCGGCGTTCTTCTCGCTTCTGTTCGTTACCGCGAGCACGATGAGCCAGTCCGTGCGCGAGCGACGGCCCGAATTCGCGGTGCTCAAGACGGTCGGTTTCACCCGCGCGGGGGTTGTCGCGCTGGTCATCGCCGAGGCCGTACTCCTCTGTCTTTTCGCGGCCTGCATCGGCTTGCTGGTCGCTCGTGGCGTCTTCGCCGTGGCCGGCGATCTGTTCGCCAGGGCGGGCATTCCCTGGGTGCTGTGGTTGGCCTCGTTCGGCATCGCCCTCGCGATGGCGCTGGTCAGTGGCGGGATGCCGGCCTGGAAGGCAGGACGGTTGAGCATCATCGAATCCCTCGCGCTGCGCCGCTGAGGTTCCGGACTCCCTTCACGAGATACCGACCGCATGTCCAAACCATTTCGCCAGATCGCCGCCGTCATGACCGCCAGCTTCTTCACGCTGCCGCGTCGCGCGGGATCTTCGCTGGTGATCGTCGTGGGAGTGACCGCCGTGGTTGCGGTGCTGGCCGCCATCCTGGCCATGGCCACCGGGCTGACCCGGTCCGTGGCGGAGACCGGCCGGCCCGATCGCGCCATCGTCCTGAGAGGCGGCGCATCGACCGACGCGACCAGCGTGCTCTTGCGCAACGACGTGCTGACTATCCTCACCGGCGCCGGAATCGCCCACGACGCCTCGGGGCAACCGATCGCCTCGGCGGAACTGCTAGCGCCCGCCTCGGTCACGCGCGGCACCGGGCGCGATGCCCAGAACGTGACCATCGCGTTACGCGGCGTGGGGCCGCAGGTCATGACCGTGCGCCCGGAGATGAAGCTGCTGCAGGGGCGCATGTTCCGTCCGGGCAAGTACGAACTGATCGTCGGCCAGACGGCCGCACGCCGGTTCCAGGGACTCAAGGTGGGCGACACGCTCACCCTTCGCGGAGCGCGGTGGGACGTGGTGGGCGTGTTCGGCAGCGCCGGGGACACGCATGAATCCGAACTCATGACCGACCGCGACACGCTCGCGAACGCATTGCGCTGGAGTCACTACAACTCGGTGCTGGTGCAACTGGAGTCGCCGGCGGCGCTCGATACGCTGCAGGCGTCGCTGCGCGCCAATCCCGGGCTCAACGTCGACGTGATGCGCGAATCGGAGTTCTTCGGCCAGCAGTCGAAGGACATCGGCAAACTCGTCTTCGTGGCCGCCTACGTTCTGGGCGCGATCATGGCCATCGGTGCCATGTTCGCCGCGCTCAACACCATGTATGCGTCGGTGAGCGTCCGCGCGTCGGAGATCGCGATCCTCCGCGCGCTGGGCTACGGCGAAGGAGTGATCGTGCTGTCCGTGCTGCTCGAAGCCCTCGCGCTGACCCTGGTGGGCAGTCTGCTGGGCCTGGGCCTCGCCTGGCTCTTGCTCAACGGCAAGGAACTGGGCACGGGGTTCGGCGGACTCAACACGCAATTGGTGTTCGACGTGAGGATGACGCTGGGCACCGCGCTCATCGGCGTGGCGGTGGCGCTGGTCATCGGCGTGGCGGGAAGCCTCTTCCCGGCGTTGACGGCGGCGCGGGTACCGGTCACGGTCGCGTTGAGGGAGATCTAAGACAAAACGGGTGCCCCGGCCGGCCGTCGAGGGGGCGCCGGCGCAGGGGTGAGGAAGCGCCAAACGAGGGGGGCCGATCCGGATGCTCGAGGTCCTGAACCGCTACGCACACGGCATGGTGCTGCTGCCGTTCGTCGACGCCATGCGCAGGCAGGGGTGCCTGGCGCACATGGCGTCGTCTGGCCGTTTCTCCACTACCTCCCTGTGTGGGCGCTTCTCGCTCAACGAGGGCTACGTGGCCGTCGCGTTGCGCATGTTCCGGACCCTAGGCTGGATCGAAGCGGCGGGGGAGGACCATTGGTGCGTCACCGGTGCCTTCGATGCCCAGGCGGCGATTCCCGACCGGATCATGGAGCTATACCGCTTTCCCTTCGACGGCTACGCCAGGGGCAGCGCGAAACGCTCGCTGCGGCGCTGGCTGGAACGGTCCGCCGACGGTTGGGCGACCGACGACGAACGCCTGCGCGACTATCTGGACGGCGTGTTCGCGATTCCGCTCCTGCTCGCGCTGGAGCAGCATGAATGCGTGCGCCGGGGCACGGCGGATGCGCAGGGACGCATGGCGCTCGACCTCGACCTGGCCGAGGGGCCGCGACGGGAAATCGAGACGTGGCTGCTTTCGAAGCATTGGATACGGCGCGACGCCGAGGGCCTATGCCTGCTGCCCTCCGGGCAGTCGATGCTTGAGCGGATCCGCACCACGGCTGCGCTGGCGTCCTACCGGCCGATGTTCGCGCAGACCGCGACGTTGCTGGGTGGTGTGCCGGACGACGTGTTCGCGCTCGACGGGAAGGGCCACGAAAAGCACCTCGACCGAACGCTCAACGTGGTGGGCAGCGGCTTCCAGCACCAGCGGTATTTCGCCGCGCTCGCCGGCTTCGTGCTGCGCTGCTTCGATACCGACGACGTCGCCGCGCAGCCGACGTGCCTGGCCGACACCGGATGCGGCGACGGCACGCTGTTGCGCACGCTCTACGACAAGGTGCTCGCCGAGACGACGCGCGGCGCGGCGATCGACCGGCATCCGTTGCGGCTGGCGGCGATCGACTGGAACGTGAAGGCGTTGCGGCAGTCGGCGCTGACGCTGGCCGGCACGCCGCACACGGCCATCAAGGGCGACATCGGCGACCCGGCGGGCATTGTCGCCGACCTCGACGACCTGGGCATCGGAACGCCTGACGACGTGCTCCACGTGCGTTCGTTCCTCGACCACGATCGCCCCTACCGTCCGCCGGTCGATGCCGGGGAGGCGGCCGCTCGCCGCGTCGTCGGCGTGGACGGCGTCTTCGTCGACCACGCCGGTGGACGCATCCCCGCGCGCGACGTGATGCAGAGCACGGTCGAGCACCTTCGACGCTGGGGCGAGGTGGTCGGCGGCGATGGGCTGCTGCTGCTGGAGGTGCACTCGTTGCCGACGGCGATCGGCGCGGCGTTCATCGACGAAGCCGAGAGCCTGCATTTCGATGCCTACCACAGCATGTCGAGGCAGTTTCTCCTCGACGCACGCAGCTTCGTGCTCGCCGCCGCGGAGGCCGGCCTCTTCTGCGCCGACGGCGAATGGCAGAGCTATCCGCAACGCATGGGCTTTACCCGGATCACGGTGAACCATTTCCGTCGCCGTCCGCACACGGTGCGTCACCTGCACCTGGGCGAGGACCTCGACCGCTCGGCGGCCACCCCGGTCTGGCAAGCAGTGAACGATGCGCCGGCACCGGCGACGCTCGCGGATACCACGCTCGTCCTCGTGCGCGACGGACGAATCCGTGCCGCGCTCGCGTGGCGCGAGGACGAACCGGCCGTCGCCACCCCGGGGCGCCGCGCCCACCTGCAGGGCGGGTGGCTCATGTCCGGCGAGGGCGGTCGTGGCGACGACCTCGCGGCATTGCTGGTGTTCGCCGGACATTACCTTCTGGTCGACAAGTCCTTCGAATCGCTGGAGGGCGTCGACGCCTGCCGTGCCGCTCTCGACGCATGGTGCGATGCGCCGCACGACGGATGGGCCGACACGCTTGCCGCCGTGCGCGCCGCCGCGGCACGACGAGCCGACGAGCCCGGGCTGGATTCCCGCGAATGGGAAGCCGAACTGACCGATTTCGCCCTGCGCCGCGTCGTGGCGTGGCTGCATGGCGACGCCGGCCTGGCTCGTGGGGACTCGCGGCGCAAAGCCGACGTGATCGCGAACTTGGGCGTGCTGTCCAAATATCACCGCTACCTGGACGCGCTGCTGTCGCGACTGGACGCGCGGGGCCTGCTGCGCAGCGAAGGCGACACCATCGCCCTCACGGCGTCGGCGCGTAACGCCGGCATCGACGACGTCGACGACTTCGCTCGGGATTTCCTTGCGCGCCACCCCCACGCGTCGGCCTATCTGCATTTCATCCTCGGGCCGCTCCGACACTTCGCCGATGTGCTCGCCGGGCGGGTCGCGGCTGCGTCGGCCATGTTCCCCGACGGCGACATGCAGGCGTTCGGCGGCATCTTCCACGGCGAGCCGATCGCGGACTACATCAACGAGTTGATCGCCGCGGCGGTGGGCGCGCGCCACGCCGCCCGCGCCGGTGCGCCACTGCGTATCCTGGAAATCGGCGCGGGAACCGGTGGTACGACGATATCCGTCCTGCGCGCGCTCGGCGCGTCCGCCGATGTGTCCTACGTGTTTTCCGATCTCTCGCCGGCCTTCCTGCGCCGCGCGCAAAGGGCGCTCGCGGATCGCTATCCGTACGTCGGCTTCCACGTGCTGGACATCGAAGGCGACCTCGCGACGCAGGACGTGGCGGCTGGCACCTACGATGTGGTGATCGCGGCCAACGTGTTGCACAACACCCGCGACATCGCATTCACCCTTCGCCAGGTGCGCGAGTTGCTTGCGCCGGGTGGCACCTTGCTCCTGGCCGAATACACCGAGGCCAAGACATGGTTGCTGTTCAGCGGCGGACTGCTGCACGGCACCTGGCAATTCGAGGACGGGGCAAAGCGGCTGGACGATTTCTGTCTGCTCGGCGTGCCGCAGTGGCGTCACGAGTTGGCCGAAGCCGGGTTCGTCGCCGTGTCGGCGTTCGGACTGCCCTCCGCGCCTTCCGTCGACGCATCCGGGCACACCATCTTCGCGTGCCGAGCGCCGGACACGGCGTCGCGCAGACCCGCCCCCCTCGCACCGGCCTGCGCCGCAAACCCGGTCCCCGATCACGAGGATACGCAGTCCATGGCATCGCCCGAGCCCGATCCCGCCGCCGTCGATCCGGCCTTCGCATCCCTCGTTCGCGACCAGGTGATGGACATCCTCGGCGAACGCCGCGCGGCGGCGTTCGACGCCAACCGGCCGCTGATGCAACTGGGCCTGGATTCGGTCGAACTGGTGGAACTCAAGGGAGCGATCGGTCGCGCGATCGGGGTCAAGCTCGCGCCCGCCTTCCTGTTCGAGAACGAAACCGCCGCCAAGGTGGCCGCCGCGCTCGCCGACATGGCGCCGAACCCACGGCCGGTCGAGGCGTCGGCCGCGCCGGTGCAGGCACCGCTGCCGGGCGAAGAGCGCGCCATCGCGGTCATCGGTATCGCTTGCCGTCTGCCTGGAGCGAACACCACCGAGGCGTTCTGGCACTTGCTGCGCGACGGTCGGCATGCGATCGCTTCGCTCGACGGGCGATGGCGCTGGCCCGACGGCGTCGACCTCGACGGGGAGCATGCCGGAATCGACCGCGCCGGACTGCTTGATCGGATCGATGCCTTCGACGCCGACTTCTTCCACATCTCGCCGCACGAGGCGGAACGTCTCGATCCACAGCAGCGCCTGCTCCTGGAACTGGGCTGGGAGGCGATGGAGCGCAGTGGCTACCGTCCGTCGCAACTCGCGGCCCGGCGCACCGGCGTCTTCGTCGGCGCCTGCCACAGCGACTATCGCGACCTGCTCGCGCGCGCGCCGGGCGCCGGCGATGCCTACATCGGCACCGGCAGCGCACCGTCGATGCTGGCCAACCGGCTTTCCTACGTCTACGACTTCAACGGTCCCAGCGTGTGCATCGACACCGCGTGCTCCAGCGCCCTCGTGGCGATGGATCGCGCTGTCCAATCCCTGCGTGGCGACGAATGCGATATCGCATTGCTGGGTGCGGTGAACCTGCTGTGCAGCCCAGTCAACAGCGTGGCCTATCACGAATCCGGCATGCTCTCCAGGACGGGCCGCGTGCGGGCCTTCGACGAGGCGGCCAACGGTTTCGTGCGCGGCGAAGGGGCCGTGGTGCTGCTGCTCAAGCCGCTACGGCATGCCATGGCGGACGGTGACATCATCCACGGCATCGTCCTTGGCACGGCGGTCGGCCATGGCGGCCGCGCGGCGTCACTGACCGCGCCCAAGCCCGCGTCGCAGGCCGCCGTGATCGAGCAGGCGATGCGCGATGCGGGCGTGCGCGCCGACGACCTGCAATACGTCGAAGCGCATGGCACCGGTACGCCGCTCGGTGACGTGGTCGAGATCGCCGGCTTGCGCGATGCGCTGAACCGGAGGCCGGGCGAGGTGGCGTCCACCTGCGCCATCGGCTCGGTGAAGACGAACATCGGACACCTGGAAGGCGCCGCCGGTCTCGCCGGGGTGGTCAAGGTCCTGCTTTCGATGGGTCGCGGCACCTTGCCTGCCAGCCTCGGTTTCGAGACCGCGAATCCGGGGCTGGGCCTGGGCGACGGTCCGCTGCGCGTCGTCGAGGCTACTTCGCCGTGGCCGCGTCGCGTGCGTGCCGACGGTCGCGAAGCGCCACGCGTGGCCGGGGTCAGTTCCTTCGGTTTCGGTGGCGTCAACGCGCATGCCATCCTGGCCGAACCGCCCATCCCGGCGCATCACGAAACGGCCCGGATCGCCCCTTCGCATCACCTGGTGCTCTCGGCGCGCAACGAGGCGCAGCTGCGGGGCAGGGTCGCCGCGCTGCGCGCCGATCTCGACCGGATCGATGACGACGCGCGGCTGGCCGACGTCGCCTGGACGCTCCAGCACGGTCGCGAACCGATGGAGCGGCGCCTGGTCGTGACGGCGACGTCGCTTGCCGACGCGCGGAGGCGGCTTGACGCCGTGCTGGCCGACGACGACGCGATGGCCGCCTCGACGGAAGTCAGCCACGGCGACGCGCTGATGGGCCGCTGGCTCGCAGGCGAAGAGGTGGATTGGAACACGCATCCCGACGCGTCGCCCGGGCGGCGTATTGAACTATCCGGTTACCCGTTCGCGCGCACGCGCCACTGGATCGACGACGGCGCCGCCGCGACGCATCCCGTTCCGGTGCTCAGCCACGCCCATTGGACGCGCGCACCGGTGGACGCACGCGCCGAAGCGGACGAACGCCACGTGCTGCTGCTCCAGGGCATGGACGACAGCGCGCCGTTCGCGCAGGTCGCTGCCGCCTTCCAGGGGCGTGACGGCATCGCTTGCGATCGCTGGGTGGCCGAAACGCACGACCCGGGCGAAGCGTTCGAAGGGTTCGGCTGGCGCTTGCTGGCTTACCTCAAGCGCCTCCTGGTGAGTTCGCCGCGGAGCGAGATCCTCGTCCAGGTGGCTTTTGCGGGCTCGCCGGACACACTGCTTAGCGGCCTGGGCGGACTGTTGAAGACCGCGCAACGGGAGAACCCGCGCATCGGCGTGCAATTGATCCAAGGCGAGGCGAACGACGACGCGCCTTCGTGGGTCGCCGCCATCGACACCGGATCGCGGATGGCGGCGGTCGAGTTGCGTCGCATCGGCGGTGTGCTGGAGGCGCGACGGTCGAGCGTGCTCGACGGCGTGGTCGCGCGGATGCCGTGGCGCCCGGAAGGTGTCTATCTCGTCACCGGCGGTGCGGGTGGTCTCGGCCTCGCCTTTGTCGAGGAACTCTTCGTCCGCGCGCCGGCGGCCCACGTCGTCCTCGCCGGCCGTTCGCCATTGCGCGGCGACGCCGCCGCGCGCGTGGCCGCGTGGCAGAGGTCGGGTCGATCGGTCGCCTATCGCCAGGTGGACGTGGCTCGGCGGGACGAGACGATCGCCCTGGTTCGCGACATCGAGGGTGCGCATGGCGTGCTCCACGGCGTGCTGCATGCCGCGGGCGTGATCCGCGACAGCTACCTGCTGCGCAAGACGCCAGAGGAATACGCGCAGGTGATGGCGCCGAAGCTTCACGGTGCGCTCAACCTCGATGCCGCGATTGGCGCGCGACCGCTCGACTTCTTCGTGCTGTTTTCGTCGGTGGCCGGTACGGACGGCAATCCGGGGCAGGGCGACTACGCCGCGGCCAACGCCGCGATGGACGCGTTTGCCCGGCAACGCGCGCGTCGCGTGGCCGAGGGCGACCTCCATGGCCAGACCCTGTCCATCGCGTGGCCATGGTGGTCCGTCGGTGGCATGCGCATACCGGAGGCCACGGCCGAGGAACTGCGCTCGCTCGGCGTGTCGCCGCTGGACACCGACGACGGCATCGCCGCGTTCTACCTGGCCCTCGGCAGCCGCGCAGCGACGGTCGCCATCGCGGCGCCGTGCACGGCGTCGTTCGTTGCGCCGGCGCCGGTCGCGACCGGGCCGAAGCCGCCGGTGCCGGCGATGGATGCGCCGGCCCTCGCCGAGAACCTGACGCAACGCCTGAAACATCTCCTCGCGGAGGTCAGCGGGCAGTCGCCCGCGCGCATCGATCCCATCGCGCCACTGGAACGCTACGGCATCGATTCGATGATGGTGCTGCAGTTGAACAAGCGCCTGGGCGCCGTCTTCGAGCGGCTGTCGAAGACGGTGCTCTACGAACACGCGACGCTGCGTTCCCTGCGCGACCACCTGCTGTCCCGGTACCCGGAAGCATGTTCACGCTGGTGCCAGGTCGCGCCCGTGACCCCGGCGACACCCGTCGCCGGCCCGGCTCCGTCCGTCGGTGCGACGCCTGCCGCGCGGGCCGCCGCGCGGGAACCGATCGCGGTCATCGGTATGGCCGGGCGGTATCCCGGCGCGCGCGACCTGCGCACGTTCTGGACGAACCTGAGCGAGGGACGCGACTGCATCGGTGAGATTCCGCCCGAGCGTTGGTCGCTGGAGGGTTTCTACGATCCCGACGAGCTCCAGGCCAGCGCGCGCGGGCGCAGCTACGGCAAGTGGGGCGGCTTCATCGAAGGATTCAGCGAGTTCGACGCGCTGTTCTTCGGTATCGCTCCCCGCGATGCCGACATGATGGATCCGCAGGAACGCCTTTTCCTGCAGACCTGCTGGGAAGCGGTGGAAGACGCCGGCTATACGCGCGAATCCCTCGACACGCGGCACCACCGGTCGGTGGGTGTGTTCGCGGGCGTCACCAAGACCGGCTTCGACCTGTACGGCCCCGCGCTCTGGCGCCGGGGCGAGGCGTTGACCCTGCACACGTCGTTCGCCTCGATCGCCAACCGCGTGTCGTACGTGATGAACCTGCAAGGTCCGAGCATGCCCGTGGACACGATGTGTTCGGCATCGCTCACCGCCGTCCATGAGGCATGCGAGCACCTGCTTCGCGACGAATGCGAACTGGCTCTTGCTGGCGGCGTGAATCTCTACCTGCATCCGTCGAGCTACGTCTACATGTGCGCGACGCGCATGTTGTCGCCCGGCGGGCGCTGCCGCACCTTCGGTGCCGGTGCCGACGGCATGGTGCCGGGCGAGGGCAGCGGCGCTGTGCTGCTCAAACGCCTGTCCACGGCGATCGCCGATCGCGATCCCATCCATGGCGTGATCCTCGGTACCAGCATCAACCACGGTGGACGGACGCACGGCTACACGGTGCCCAACCCGCTCGCGCAGCGCGACCTGGTGTCCGCCGCGCTGGACCGGGCGGGCATCGACGCGCGCTCGATCGGCTACATCGAGGCCCACGGTACCGGCACCGAACTGGGCGATCCGATCGAGATCGCCGGTCTTACCCAGGCTTTCGAACGGAGCACGGCCGATCGCCAGTTCTGCGCCATCGGCTCGGTGAAGACGATGATCGGGCATGCGGAAAGCGCCGCGGGCATCGCCGGTCTCACCCGGATCCTCCTGCAGATGAAGCATGGCGCGCTCGCGCCCAGCCTGCACGCCGAAGAGACCAACCCGCACATCGACTTCGCGGCGACGCCGTTCTTCGTGCAATCGCGCCTTGCGCCGTGGCCCCGGCAGCGCGTGGAAATCGACGGCGCGGCGTACGAACGCCCGCGTCGCGCCGGCGTGTCGTCGTTCGGTGCCGGCGGCGCCAACGCGCACGTCGTGGTGGAGGAGTACGTGGTACCGGCCGGTGAGCCGACCGCATCGACCGCGCCGCGGCCGGCGATCATCGTGCTCTCGGCGAAAAGCGTCGCCGCGCGCCGTGAGGTGGCCGCGCGCCTGCTGCACGCCATCGAGGCTGACCGGCTGGACGATGGCGACCTGCACGACATCGCCCATACCCTGCAGGTCGGTCGAGAGGCGATGTCGCACCGGCTGGCGTTCGTCGTCGACTCGATGGACGCCTTGCGCCAGCGCTTGCGGGCCATCGTCGATGGCGAGTCCGTCGACGGCGTGTACCTGGGTGACGGAACAGCCGTTCCCGACGGACTCGCCGCGCTGGTCGACGCTGCCGACGTCGCACGCCTCGCCTCGGCCTGGCTCGCGAACGGCGACTATCGCAAGGTCTGCGAGCTATGGGTGGGAGGCCTGCCTGTCGATTGGCGGGTCGTGCCCGAAAACGCCACCGCTCGCCGTCGCTCGCTGCCGACCTATCCGTTCGAACGGACCCGTTTCTGGATCGCGCCGCGGGCGCTGGGAGCGGCACCGGCCGTCGATGCCCCGCCGTTGCCCGCGCCGATGCGCGATGGGGCGCCGGGCAAGCCCACCGCGATCGCGCTGCGCGCGCTCTCGGCGGAGGCGACGAGCCGGACGGAACGTCCCACGCCTTCGCCCGTCCGTCCCGCCCCCCCCATGCCCGTGTCCACCGCGATGGCCGCGCCAGACACGGCGGCCGCCGCCGCGCCACCCGTCCATCGCCGGGATCCGCGGGCGATCGAGGCCGAACTTGGCCGGATGCTGGGCCGCGCGTTGTACATGGAGGCGGAGGACATCGATCCGCGCAAACCGTTCGCGGAACTGGGCCTGGACTCCATCATCGGCGTCGAGTGGCTGCGCGCGGTCAATGCGCATTTCCACCTGCGCCTGCCCACCGCCAAGATCTACGACTGCCCGACGTTGGCGCAGATGGCCGCGCACGTGGTCCAGGTGCTGGAACGGCAGGACGAGCCCATGGCGGTGAAGACGCCCGTACCGACGGTGGGCGACGCGGTGCGCGAGGACATCGCATCCGCCGCTGCCGCGCCGCCGGAGCCGCCGCGCGCGGCCGATGCCGCCGTGCACGACGACATCGGCCGTGCGCGGAACGTCGTGTTGGAGCCGATCGCGATCGTCGGCATGTCGGGACGTTATCCCGGAGCCGAAGACCTCAACGCGTTCTGGAACCGTCTCGCCGACGGCGTCGATTGCGTGACCGAGGTGCCGCCCGAGCGGTGGGCCGCCGATCGCGCCGACGTGGCATGCCGCTGGCTGGGTGTCGTGGACGACATCGACGCGTTCGACCCGCTGTACTTTGGCATATCGCCGGCCGAGGCGGAGCTGATGGATCCGCAGCACAGGCTCTTTCTCCAGGAGGCGTCGCGCGCGTTCGACGATGCGGGCTGTCACCCGGGCGATCTCGGCGGTGCCCGCTGCGGGGTGTACCTCGGCATCATGGGCAACGAATACGCGCAGATCATCCAGCGCCACGGTGGCACGGCCGACAGCACGGGGAACAGCGGCGCAATCGCCGCGGCGCGCATCGCCTACCTGCTCGACCTGAAAGGTCCGGCGATCGCCATCGACACCGCATGCTCCTCGTCGCTGGTGGCGACGCACCTGGCCTGCCAGGCATTGCGCCACGGCGAGGTGGACATGGCGCTCGCCGGCGGAGTGACGCTCTATCTCGCGCCCGAGCTCTACGTGACCATGAGCGCGGCGGGCATGCTGTCCAGCGACGGGCGCTGCAAGACGATGGACGACGGTGCGAACGGTTTCGTGCCGGGGGAG
>NZ_JAEUYM010000009.1:0-30078 GCF_040900725.1 Luteibacter sp. CQ10
CCGCCGGCGAAGGCCATCTCGCAGTCGTCGCGCAGGAGGTGCTCGCACGCCTCGTGGATCGCGGTCAGCGACGAGGAACACATCGTGTCGACCGGCATGCTCGGGCCCTGCAGGTTCAGCGCGTAGGACACCCGGTTGGCCAACGAGCCGAACGAGGTATGCGGCATGACCGGTTCACCGCGTTCCCACAGAGCCGGGCCATGCAGCTCGAATCCGGTCCGGGTGATCCCGGCGAACACGCCGACCCGGCGCCCGTGCGCGCGGGCGAAGCGCTCGCGCGTGTAGCCGGCGTGTTCCATCGCCGCCCAGCAGGCCTGCAGGAAGATCCGCTCCTGTGGGTCGAGGTTCATCGCCTCGCGCGGGGAGACGTTGAAGAAACGGGCGTCGAACTCGGCGAAGCCGTCGAGGAAGCCGCCCCACTTGCTGTAGCTGCGGCCGGTGGCGATCGCCCGCTCCATGTCCGGCTCGTGGAAGCCGTCCAGCGACCAGCGCTCGGCGGGAATCTCGCCGATCGCGTCGCGACCGGCGGCCAGGTTGTCCCAGAACGTATCCAGGTCGGCCGCGCCGGCGTAGCGGCCGCTCAGGCCGACGATGGCGATCGCCCGCTCGGCGGGCGCGGGGCGTGGCGCGGGCGACGTGGCCGGCGCCTGGGTGGGCGACGGTGCCGGCACTGCCCGATGTTCACGGTCGGCGCCGGGAACGAGCTTCGTCGCCTCTCCCGTCCAGCGCGCGCATGCATCGAAATGATCGCGCACGAGGAACGACGCCACGTCGCCGAGCGTCGCGTACTCATAAAAGAGCGTCGCGGAAAGCTTGCCGAATACGCCGGAGAGTCGCGCGTTGAGTTGCGTGATCACCAGCGAATCGACTCCGTAGCTTTCCAACGGCTCGGTGGCGTCGATCTGCCCCGACGGCTGCTGCGTCACGGCTGAAAAGACCGCCGTCAGTTCGCGCAGCGTCAGCGCGGCGATCCGCTCCGGATCCAGGTCGGCCGGGAGGGCGTCGGTACGCGGTGGGTCGATATCGGACACCGTCTCGGACGTCAGGCGCAACACGGTCACGCAGGGTGCGTCCTGTCTCCATGCGCGATACAGGGCGGCCATGCCGTGGGTCGTATCCAGCGGTACGATGCCTTGCTCCTTCCGCAGGCGCTGCCGCTGCTCGGCGGAAATGCGCATGCCGCCGTCCGACCAGAGCGGCCAGCCCACGGACAACGTGCGGCCGTGACGTTCACCCTGCTCCACGCGCCGCTGCCGCCATCGGGCGAAGCATTCCACGAAACCGTTGGCCGCCGCGTAGTCGGCTTGTCCGGCGTTACCGAACGCGGCCGAAGTGGACGAGAACACGATGAAGGCATCCAGCTCCCGCGCCCCCAGCACGTCGTCCAGGTGAATGAGGCCGTGTGCCTTCGCCGCCAGCACCGCGGCGAGGTCATCGCGAGTCTTCGTGGCGATGAAGCCGTCGCGCAACACGCCCGCGGCATGGATCACGCCGTGCAAGGCGCCGTGCCGATCCAGGATGTGCCCGACCAGGGCTTCCACGTCGTCGCGGCGCGATACGTCGGCAGCGAAATACTCCACCTGGTGGCCTTCGGCGGCCCAGTCGCGAAGCAGGACCGCGCACGCCTGGTCCGGCACGGACCGGCCGGCGAGGACGACGCGCGCGCCGGGCGCGCGCGTGAGGATCTCCTCGGCGAAGAGCCGGCCCAGACCGCCCAGCCCACCCGTCACGAGATAGACGCCTCCGGGCTTCCAGGGCATCGCCTCCCGCGCGGCTTCGACCGGTTCGAGCTGGCGTGTCTCGCGCACGCCGAGGCGATAACGCACGTGTAGATCGCCGCTGGCGGCGTCCCGCAGAAGACGCGCGGCCAGGACCTCGCCGTCCTCGTCGTCCTCCGCCGCGACCCATTGCACGCGCAGGTTCGCGATTTCCCGGCTCGCCGTCGCCAGCAACGGCACGAGACCCTCCAGCCAGCTGCCCGCGCCCTTCCCCGCCAGCACCTGGACGAGCACCTGCCTCGACGAACCCTCCTCGCGAAGGTCGTCGAAGTAGCGCAACAGGTACCAGGCAGCCTCCTCGTAGGCCGCGGCCACATCCGTCGACTCATCCACCCGAAAATCGCAGCGGACGTCGTGCGAGCGCAGGGCTGCCGCGCACGCCCGGTGCACGCCGGCGTCGGTGCCGTCGCCCAGCATCAGCACGCGATGCCCGGCCACCACGACGTCGTCGCCCGCGGCCCTGGGACACCACGTGGGTGTCATCAGCAGGGTATGGCTCTCCTCGCTCGTGAAGGCTTCCGCCGCCGGGAGCGACGTCTGCGCGGGCGGCGGTGGCATCGCCTGGCCGTTCGACGGCACCCAGTAGCGATCGTCCGAGAACGCATAGGTCGGCAACGGCACCCGGCCGTAACCGTCCCCGGCGAAGAGATTCGCGTAGTCGAGGGCATAGCCCTGGAGGAAAAGGTCGGCCACCGTGGACAGATGCTCGACGACGCTCTCCCGCGACGGTGCCTCCCTGCTCGCCCGGATGCACTCGTTGCCATGGCGGCGGATCGATGCCTGTTCGCGAAGTTCGCTCGGCCTGGTGGAGCCGACCACGACCTGGGCGCTTCGCCCCTTCTCCAGCCATCGCGACAGCGAGCCGACGAGTTCCTCGCGGCTGGCCGCGATACAGGCGAGCCGGTGTCGCAGATGGCGGCGCCCCATCAGCAGGGTGAAGCTGATGTCGCCGATGTCCGCGGCATGCTCGGCATCACGGCAGTACACCAGCAAGCGCTCCACCTGCGCGCGCAACTGGTCGCCGGTGCGCGCCGAAGAGACGAAGAGATAGGCAGGGCGCCGCACGTGGCGACGCGTCGAAGTCGGCGCCTCGGCGATCACCGCATGCGCGTTGGTACCGCTGATGCCGAACGAGCTGACCGCCGCGCAGCGGCGTTCGTCCGGCGCGACGGTCCATTCGCGCAGCACCGTGTTGACGTGGAAGGGGCTGTTCTCGAAGTCGATGTGCGGGTTGCCCTCGCGAAAGTGCAGCGACGGCGGCAGCTGCCGGTGGCGCAGCGCCAGCAGGATCTTCAACACGCCGGCCACGCCCGCCGCGGATGCGGTGTGGCCGATGGCGGTCTTGATCGAGCCGATCGCGCAATAACCCCGTTTCGACGTGTCCTGGCGGAAGGCTTCGGTGAGCGCCTGGAACTCGATCGGGTCGCCCAGCCGCGTGCCGGTGCCGTGGGCTTCGACGTACTGGATGCGCGCCGGGTCAATGCGGAACGTGTCGTACACCTGACGCTCGAGGCGCTGCTGCGAGACCATGCTCGGCGCGGTGATGCCTTGCGTGGTGCCGTCCTGGTTGATGCCGATGCCGAGGATGACGCCGTGGACGGTGTCGCCGTCTGCCAGCGCGTCGTCCAGCCGCTTCAGCGCGACCACGCCCACGCCCTCGCCCGGGACGAAGCCATCCGCGCGGCTGTCGAAGGCATGGCAGGCGCCGGTGAGCGACAGCATGCCGGCACTGCGCGCCTGCAGGTAGAACGCGGCGGTGGACTGCACGAACACGCCGCCGGCGAGCGCCATCGTCGTCTCCCGCCGCCACAGCCCCTGGCAAGCGAGATGGATCGCGACCAGCGAGCTGGAGCATGCGGTATCCACCGCGATCGCCGGGCCCTGGAGGTTAAGGTAATAGGCGATCCGCGCGGGAATCACCGACGTGGCATTGCCCCAGAACGATTGCGGTGGCGGCCGGTCGACGAAAAGTCCCGTGTAGTCGCCCTGGGCGCAGCCCACGTAGACGCCGCAGCGGGAGCCGTCCATGCCATCGCCCACGTACCCGGCATGCTCGAGCGCCTGCCACGCGTGCGTCATCAGCAGCCGTTGCTGCGGGTCCATGTAGGTGGCTTCGGCGGCATTGATGTTGAAGAACAGCGCATCGAAGCGATCGATATTCTGGAGGAATCCGCCGTGGCGGCAGAATTGCGTGGGATCGGCGTCCGCCGGCAGGTAGCGATCGAGGTCCCAGCGCGACACTTCCTCGATCAGGTCACGACCGTTCGCCAGGTGATCCCAGAGTTCGTCCAGGTCGCCCGAACGCGGGAACGCGCCGCTCATGCCGATGACGGCGATCGCGTCGCCGTCGACCGCCGTGGCGGCCGGCAGCGATCCGCCAGGCAGGCTGAAACGATGCGCCTCGCCGACCGCGATCACCACCTTGCCGATGTTTTCGCGTCGCTCCAGCCGCCGATAGGCGTCGGCGAGCCGGTCGAACGGAAAGACCTCGCTGACCGTGGCATGGATCACGCCGTCGCGGACCCAGCGGTCGAGCTCGGCGAGGTCGCCGCGCAGCCGTTCGGGATCGTGCAATCCGAGGCGACCCAGGTCCACGCTGTGGAAGGTCTGGTTACTGTCCAACACGGAGAGGTCGATCGACTTGGCCGACTTCAGCCCGGTCATGGCGATCTCGACGTAGCGACCGCCCGGTGCCAGGCTGCGCAGCCCCTTCTGCAAGGCATCGCCCGAGAGCGTGTTAATGATCACGTCGACGCCACGCGAGCCCGTGAGCCGTGCGATTTCGGCCTCGAAGTCCTGCTCGAGGTAGTTGATCGCGTTCGGCACGCCCAGCCCCGCCAGGTAATCCAGCTTCGCCTGCGAACCTGCCGTGGCGTAGATATCGGCACCGAGGTGTCGCGCGATCTGCAGCGCGATCAGGCCGGTGCCGCCCGTCGCGGTCTGGATCAGCACGCTTTCCCCGCGCCTAAGCCCCACGCGGCGGAACACGTCGATCATCGTGATCGCGACCGCCGGCAACGCGCACGCTTCCTCGTGGCTCAGGCCCGGCGGCTTGCGCCAGAGCTGGGACGCGTGGCAGACCAGCATGGTGGCGTGCGCGCCGAAGGCGAGACCGGTCATGGCCACCACGTCGTCGCCCACGCGGATGTCGCGGACATCGCTCGCCACTTCGACCACGACGCCGGACGCCTCGACGCCGGGCGTGAACGGAAACGGTGGCATCGTCGGATACAGGCCCCTCGCGCAGAGCAGGTCGCCGAAATTGAGTGAGAGGGCCAGGGTCGCCACGCGTACCTCGCCGGGCCCCAGGGGACCGAGCGGTGCTTCGACGATCCGCAGGTCGTCGACCGTGCCCGGACGGCTCACCAGCGCACGCAGGTAGTGCCCGGGCGTCGCGCCAGGGACGGCCGGCGCCACGACGGCCGACGTCGCGGGTCGAGGGGACGCTTTCCGGGTCGGCGGGGTCGCGGCAGGTGTGTCCCTGGGCACGGGGGCTGGGACCGGCGCGGCTTGCGGTTCGTCCGTCGCGCCGCCATGCCAGGCCAGCACCGCGTCCCGGTGGCCGTCCAGGAGGTAACGACCCAGCTCCCTCACGTTGCTGTGGTCGAAGACGACCGTGGCCGGCAAGGTGACGCCGAACCGCGCGCCGATCCGGTTGATGAGGCTGATCGCGATGATCGAGTCGACGCCGTAAGCGGGGAAGTCGCGGTGGTCTTCGATCTGCCGCTCTTCGATCTTCACCGCCTCGGCGAGGCACTCGCGAACGACGTCGTGAACGCCATCGAGGAGCGCGTCGTCGCTCGCCACGTGGCCGACCCGCGCCCGTGGCCGCGAGGACGCCGGCGCCGCCGGTGTGGCGGGCCCGGCCGGAGCGGGCACCCCGGCTGCGGGATGCGCCGTACCCCGGGGCTTCCGTTCCCGGCGCAGCACGCCATCGCTTTCCGCGAGGATGATCTGCGGGCCGAGCGCCCGCGCATCCGCGGCGGGAAAAAGCACCTGGCGAAAGCCCTCGGCGCGCAGCGCCTGGTGCCACGCCGATGGCGTCAGCAGCGGCGAACCAGGGATGCGCAGCGCATCGTCCTCGAACAGCCACCAGCCGTCGAGCAACCCGAAGGTGAGATGCATCGACAGGCTGCCCTGGCACAGCTCGTTGAGGAACAGCCAGCCGTTGCGCCGCAAGGCGGCCTTGGCGTGCCGCAGCGTCCGGCGAACGTTGCGCGTCGCGTGCAGCACGTTCGCCGCGATGACGACGTCGAATCGCCCCTCGTCGATGCCGGCGTCCCGCGGCGGCTTCTCGACGTCGAAGATTTGGTAGCTGACGAACGGGTGGGATGCCGACCAGCGCTCCTTCGCCTCGATCAGAAAGGCCGCGGAAATGTCGGTGAAACAGTATTCCGCGACCGCTTCGCCATGCGCGGCGATCGCGTCGAGCACGGCGGCGGTCGTACCGCCCGTGCCGGCGCCGATCTCCAGGATGCGCAGCGAGGCGGCGGGATCGAGGCGACGCCGTTCACCAACGTATGCGGCCACGCTTTCGGCCAGCACGCGATGAAAGTGATCGGCGACCGGGTGGCTCGCGTAGACCCCCGAGACCTGCGCCGTGGACGCACCGGAAAAAAGCACCTCGGTGGGACGACGGCGCTGTGCCAGCAGATCGGGCAAGGCGCGCAGGGCGCCGTCTAGCAGCTGGAACTGCGCCGCGCTTCCCGGGTCTGCCGGTTCGTCGCGAACCTTCGCCCAGGCATCCCAGGCACGATCGGTATCGGTGGACGACCATGCACGCTCGACGCGCCACCCCTGCGACACGCGCTTGAGGTGCCCGGCGAGGGTGAGCTGGCGCAGCGATTCGTCGATCCAGCGGGACTGCGCCGGCGTGACCCCGCACGCCTGCTTCCAGCGCGCGACGTCCGCGCGATCGAGCGACTGTCCGGCAAAGAGGTCGATACCTTGCAACTGCGCTCGCAGCAGATCCGCCAACAGTCGATCGAGGTATTCCGCTTGCGCCGCGCTAACATCCATTTCGCCCAACCCTTGGTCTTGGTGTCAAGAATCAAGTGCGACACGATGCCGGGCCAACCCTTTCGCGCGGAGCCCGTACACACGGATAAGCTTCCCCGTGCACCGCCGGAAACGACGGTCGTCGTGCGACATGCAGAGATCGATGTGCGCCGGCCGCCCCCCATTCCGCGCGCGCCCCCGTGCGCGTGATGCTCGGCGATGATCGTCGTACCAACGGCCGGCGATGATGCCGAGGCAGCATACATGTGGCGGCCGCCGCGCCGCAATGCGATTTGTGCCGCCCCCGCGCGCGGGCTAGTATCGGGGCGGAGGGCGCGGCAGCCAGCGGCCGCGCGACGAGAGCCTTCGCGCAAGGGGAATACGACGTGCCGGACCACGTGGAATCGATCGAAGCACTCATCGCGCGCATCCTCAGCGATACGTTCGATCCGCCCGAGCCCGTCACGGCGGACACGGCGCTGCTCGACCTGCTGGATTCCATCGGCATGGTGATCGCCATGGCCGAGATCCAGGACGCCTTGCAGGTGCGGCTCGAGCCGCCCGCCGTCATCGAGGCGTTCCAATGCGCCACCGTCGCCGACCTCGCGGCGGTCTTCCGGGCGACCAGGACGTGATGTCCTAGGACACCGCTTCCGTTCGCCGCCGTTCGAGCAGCATCACGCCGAAGTGACCGTGTGCGCTCGAACCCAGCACCGACCGCGTCACGCCGTCGTTGTCGCCGCGGGCGTAGAAATCGACCAGGTTGATGAACGGGTCGGCGCCCGCGCAGTGGCCATAGGACGCGACGTTGCCGCGTTCGTGGACGAGTCCGTCCACCGGCATTACGGATCGTTCGAGGTCCTGGATGGGCAGGAACACGTTGCTGCCGAAGAACACGCTGCCCGCATAGGGAAAATTGCCCTTCACCGGGGCCAGGCGTTCGAACACCGACTGGATCAGCACGCATTTCTGCGCGAGGTCCTGCCCGGCTCCGTTGAGCGACGAAAGCGACGACGCCACCGCGATGCCGGCGACGGTGAAATCCACCGGGCCCTCGCCGCGGATGACGAAGCTGCACGCGCTGTCGCTGAAGACGCCGTAGCGCTGGAAGCGGATCGCCTCGTCGTCGACCTTGTCGACACCGACCACCAGCACGTTACGGAACGCGTCGGCGATCACCAGCGAACGCGCCAGGCGCGCAGCGGAGAACAGCGACGCGCAGCCGGCGCCGCCGACCCACGACACGAATTCGCAATTCAGGCCGAGGCGCTTCGACAGCTCGCCGGTGAGGAGGTTCTGCGCATGGTAGTTGAGCCCGTCGCCACAGCAGACGATGAGCGCGTCGACCTCGCCTGGATCGATTCCGCCGCGCGCCAGGGTACCCGCCGCGCTCTCGGCGGCGAGGTCCGCGCGGCTTCGCTCGGTGCGGCGGAAGCGATCCCAGCCCCACAGGGCCTGTCGATCGGGCATCCGGTATTCGCGCATCACCTCCATGCGACCGTCGATTCCGTCGACCGGCAACGAGTGTTCGCCCAGCACGTAACCGAGGCCGACAATACCTACCGGGGCGGCTCTCACTCCTTGCTGCCCGCGCGCATCGACGACAGCACCCTGGCCTGCTCCGCCACGGTGTTGCAGGCGAGGATGCGGGTAATGTTCCCGCGGAAATCCAGACGCTCGCGGATCCGGTTCAGCAACAGCACCAGCAACATCGAGTGTCCCCCGAGTTCGAAGAAATCGTCGTCGACTCCGACCCGATCCACGCCCAGCACCTCCTCCCATAGGGTCGCGATGACGGCTTCCATGTCGTCCCTCGCGTCGGTGGCGACGGTCGCCTGGCCCCAGGACGGTTCCGGCAAGGCCCGCGTATCGAGCTTGCCGTTCGGCGTCAGCGGCAACGCGCCCAGCGCCACGATGGACGACGGCAGCATGTAGGCCGGCAGCGTTGCGCGCAGATGGTCCAGCAGTCGCGCGCGCCACGATCCCTGGTCGCCCGGCGGGCATCCGGTGACGACATAGGCGACCAGTGCCTTTTCGCCGCCGGGACCGTCCATCGCCCGCACCACCGCATCGGTCACTCCGTCCAGCGCACGCAGCCTGGCCTCGATTTCGCCGGGTTCGATGCGAAAACCCCGGATCTTCACCTGGCTGTCCTTGCGACCGAGTATGCGGATCGTGCCGTCAGGCTGCCGATAGCCGATATCGCCGGTCCGATAGCGCCCACGCCCGCTTTCGAGCGTCGTGAAGACCGTCGCGGTCAGGGCCGGGTCGTTGAGGTAGCCACGCGAAAGCGCATCGCTTTCGACAAAGATGTCACCGGTTTCACCCAGGCCGCATGCCGTGCCCTTCGTGTTGAGCACACGAACGACCGTATCGGGCGCCGTCTCGCTCACCGGCACGACCCCGCCTACCGCGCTCGAACCGGACATCTCGAAATACGTGGTGGCACGCTGCGTCTCAGTGGTGCCGTACGAGTTGAGCACGCGCATCGCCTTGTTGTGCGACAGCAGCCGGGATACCGTCGCGCCACCCAGCTTGTCGCCCGTGACGAACGCGATGCGCAACGAGGGAAAGCCGACGATGTCGGTGGTGCACAGCACTTCGGCCATGGCCGGCGTCAGGTGCGCGAAGGTGATCGCCTGCCCGACCAGCCATTCGGCCAGGCGATAGGGTGCGATCGCCTCGGCGTCGGGAATGACCAGTGTGGCGCCCAGGCACAACGGCGTGAATATTTCCCGTTGCAGCGGATCGTGTCCGAGTCCCGACAGCATGGCGAACCGGTCGAACGGCGACAGGTGCAACCATTCGGGCACCCAGCCCAGGTAACCGGCCAGTCCGATGTGCGTGCCAGCCACGGCCTTGGGCACGCCCGTGGTGCCCGAGGTGAAGGTCACGCAGGCCAGTTGGCGCGGCTCCACCTCGGCCATCGCGGTCACCTCCGCGAGGTCGTAGTCGCGCGGTGCCCGCGTGGACACGAAAGAGGTCGCCGCGACGGCGTCCAGCGTGTCGACCAGCGCGTGGGGAAACCGTCCCGGCTCGCCGGCGAAGAGAATGCGACCGGGTCGGGCGATGTCCACGAGTTGCCCGACCCGTTCGAGCGGGTATTCCGGATTCAGTAGCGAAAACGCCGCGCCGGTCTGCAGCACTGCCATGACCGCGACCACCAGCGCCGCCTGGCGGCTGGCGACGATCGCGACGACGTCGCCGGGCATGATTCCGGAATCCCGCAGCTCCGTTGCGAGCCGGTTCGATGCGACCAGCAGCGCGCCGTAGCTCCATGTCTGGCCGCTTTCCACGATGGCCGGCGCGTCCGGCTGTGCCAGCGCACGATCCCGGAACAGCGCGTGCACCGGTCCGGGCCAGAACCTTCGGGGCGCGAACGCCGCCTGGCGCTCGTCGGCGCGCAGGGAGTAGGCGCCGCAGGCCAGCGACGGGTCGGCGGCGACCTGTTCGAGGAGCAGAACGTACTGGCGCAACAGATGGGTCAGCGCCGCGGGCGCGAAGACGGCGGCCTTGCCGTGGCAGGTCAGGGTCACGTCGGTGCCGTCGTCCTCGACGTAGAGCGTGAGGTCGAACTTGGCCTCGACCTCGGCCGCCTCGACGCGCTCGGCCGCCAGGTAGCGCGGCTGCGCCGGAGGCGGCACGGTCTGCATGTTGAAGAATGCCTGCAGCGCCGGCACGCCGTCGGTGCCACGCAACTGGGGTGCCTGTTCGAGGATCTTCTCGAACGGGTAATCCTGATGCGAGAACACCTCGGTAACGTTCCGCACCTGCGCAGCGAGGTAGTCGCCGAATCGGTCTTCCGGCCGCCAGCGCGTGCGTACCGGAAGATTGTTGAGGAAGTTGCCGATCGAGCCCCGGGCCGAGCCAGTGTGGCGACCGCTGACGGGTACGCCGACCACCAGGTCGTCCTGCCCGGCCAGACGCCCCAGCAGCAGCGCGAACGCGGCATAGAGCACGCCAAAGAGCGTACCTTCGTGTTCGCGTGCCACGCGATGGAGCCGTTCGCGGACGTCCCGCGGCACGCCGGCGACGTGACGACGAGCGTGCTCCGGGTCCGTCGGCCAGTCGTGCTGACGTGGCATCGCCAGGTGTTGCGGACAGCCGTCGAGGTAGCCTCGCCAGAAAGCTGCTTTTTCCGCGGCAGCGTCCGACGCGAGCCAGCGCTCCTGCGCGGCGACGAAATCAAGGTAGCTGTGGTCGATCGGATCGAGGCTGGGTTCGACACCGTTCGCGAGGGCTTCGGCGACGAGCAGGAATTCGTCCAGGAAAATGGCAAACGACCCGCCGTCGAATACCAGATGATGGAAGTTCAGGTGCAGGCGATGATCGTCGTCGGCCAGGCGAAGCAACATGGCGGACATCTGCGGTGCCTTGTGCAGATCGAAGCGGCGTGTCGCGTGGCCCACCGAGAGGATGTTCAGGCTCGCTTCGCGCTGCGCCGCGTCGAGCGTCGAGAGGTCCCTGTACTCGAGCGAGACCGCCGCCGCCGGCTCGATCACCTGCACGGGCACGTCGTCGTCCAGCACGAAACGCGTGCGCAGCATCTCGTGCCTGGCGACCAGCCGGTTGAGCGCGCGCTCAACGGTCTGCCGATCGACCCGCCCACGCAACGCCAACACGAACGGGATGTTGTGCTCGCTGCCATGACGCAGCTGCTCCATGTACCACACGCGGAACTGGCTGAGCGAAAGGCCCGACCTGTCGCGCCGCGTTGATGCCACCTCCGGCGCGGTATCCCCCGCGGCCTTCACCACGGCGGCAAGGCGGCGGATCGTGGGACTTCGAAAGACATCGGCGATAGCCACCTCGACGCCAAGACGCTCGCGGATGGCATGTACCATTCGCATGAGCAAGAGCGAATTGCCGCCCGCCGCGAAGAAGTTCAGGTCAATATCCACCGACGCCTGCTGGAACAGGCGGGCCCAGATGTCGTGGAGCGCGGATTCCGCATCGTCCATTGCACGCGCCGGCGCGGCTCTGTGCGAGGGGAGCACGTCACCGGCACGGGACGCCGGCCTCCGCGGCGCGTACGAGCGCATACCGTCGCCCGTGCCGGGAAGACGCCACACCTCGCTGCCCGGTTCGACCACGACCTGCCTCAGTAGCGCCTCGAAGTTTCGCGCCAGCCGTTCGATGGTGGAGGCATCGAAGAGATGCTTGCGGTAGACCCAATCCAGCAGCAGTCCGTCGTCGGTCTCCGTCACCTCGAGGGTCAGCTCGACGAGCGCGAGTTCCGGACGCACCGTGCGAGCCGTCGCGTCCACCGCGGTCAGCCGAAGTGGCGTACGTCCCGTGTCCTGCAGCGAGATCATCACCTGGAACAGCGGCGCGTGCTCCAGCGACCGCGACGGCTGCAACCGTTCAACGAGGTAATTGAACGGCACGTGCTGATGCGCCTGACCGTCGAGCACGAGCTGGCGGCTTTGCCTGAGCACGTCGTCGAACGTCGCGGTGGGGCCGACCCGGCTGCGCAGGATCAGCGTGTTGGTGAACAGGCCGATCATGGAGGCGAGTTCGGGATGTTCGCGATTGGCCACGGGCGTGCCGACGACGATGTCCTCCTCGCCGCTTGCGCGCGCCATCAGCAGCGCGAACACCGCGTGCAGCCCCATGAACGGCGTCGCCCGCGCGGCTCGGCACACGTCGGAGAGCGCCTTCGCGGTCGCTCCGTCCAGATGCGTGCGAAGCACGTCGGCGGCCATTTCTTCCCGTTCCGCACGGGGCCTGTCCAGGGGCAGCGAATGGGTGGCGGGTGCATCCGCGAGCTGGGCCAGCCAGTACGCGGCTTCGGCTTCGAGCGTGCCGCCACGAAGCCATTCGCGCTGCCAGGCGGAATAATCCACGTAGCGGAACGGCAATGCGGGCAGCGATGGCGACACGCCACGCAGTCCGGCATCGTAGAACGCGCCGAGCTCGTCGATGAGTACGTCGATCGACCAGCCGTCCGTCGCGACGTGATGCATCGTCATCAGCAACTCGTGGCGCCCCGGCCCCAGCCGGACGAGCACGGCGCGCAGCATGGGATCGCGATCGAGCGCGAACGGCGCGAGCGCGTCTCGCCTGACTTCCGCCGTCAACGCGCTCTCCCGCTCCGCCGACGGAAGATGGCTGAGATCGACCTCGAGGAAAGGCAGCGCGAGGTCGTCGCGCACGCGCTGCACGGGTGCTTCGTCGCGGAAGGCGATGACGGTGCGCAGGCTCTCGTGACGACGCAGGATGGCTTCGAGCGCGCCCCGCAACGCCGGCACGTCGAGTTCGCCCTCCAGCAGGAAACGGAGCTGCACGTGGTATTGAGCGCTGCCGCCTCCCAACTGGTCCACCAGCCATAACCCCTGCTGCACGAACGACAGCGGCACGGCCTCGCCGGATGCCGCACGCGATAGCGGCGGTTGCCGCGACGACGCGTCCCGCGCGATGGATAGCGCGAAGTCGTCGAGCGTGGCGGACTCGAACAGGCTGCCCAAGGACGCGTCGATGCGATGGTCGAGGCGAAGGCGCGCCTGCACGCGCATGGCGAGTATCGAATTACCGCCCAGGTCGAAGAAGTTCGCACGCATGCCGACCGGCGACGTCAGGCCCAGGACATCCTGCCAGACCCGTGCGATGCGGTCATGCAGGGGACTGGCAGGCGCCTCGTACGCCGGACCCGTCGCCCGGGGTGGTGGCGGCAACGCCGCGCGATCGATCTTGCCGTTGGGCGTCTGCGGCATCCCATCGAGAACGACGAAGACTGCGGGAATCATGTAGTCCGGCAGGTGTTCCGCCAAGGATCTCGCGCATTCGGCGGGCAGACCCGGCGTGGTTCGCCCCGATGGCGTGGGGACGACGTAGGCCACCAGTTGCTTCTCGCCGCGCTCGTCCTCGTACACCGTGACAACGGCCTCGTCGAGCCAGGGCGTGTCCACGAGGCGCGCCTGTATCTCGCCCAGCTCGATGCGCAAGCCGCGCAGCTTCACCTGGAAGTCGACACGACCGAGGTATTCGAGCCGGCCGTCGGCCGACCAGCGCGCGAGATCGCCGGTCTTGTACAACCGTGCGCCCGCCGCCGGGTGGAAGGAATCGGGGACGAAGCGTTCCGCGGTCAGCGACGGTCGTCGCCAATACCCGCGTGCGACACCCGCGCCACCGACGTACACCTCACCCACCACGCCGATGGGTACCGGTTCCATGTGGCGATCGAGCACGTAGGCCTGGCCGTTCGCGATCGGAGCGCCGATCGACGGCGGCCCGGGCCGATCGCGTTCGATCTTCGCGTACGTGGAATACGTGGTGTCTTCCGATGGACCGTAGAGGTTGTAGACGGCTTCGACCGACGTGCGCCGGTAGATGTCGCGAACGAGCGCCTCAGCCAACGGCTCGCCAGCCAGGTTGACGATGCGCACCGAGGCCGGCACGGCATCCTCGTCGACCAGCGCCTTGATGGCCGAAGGAACGGTATTGATCAGCCTGAGCGCCGGCGCGCGCGCGATGCCCTCGAAATCGAGCGGACTATCGACCAGCACGATCCGCCCTCCGCTGGCCAGCGGGACGAACAGCTCGAAGATGGAAAGGTCGAAACAGATCGAAGTGGCCGCCAGCACGCCGTCCAGCGCCTTGGCGTCGTACACCTCGCGCGCCCAGGCGACGAAGGCGACGGCCTGTCGATGCTCGATGCACACACCCTTGGGACGGCCGGTCGAGCCGGAGGTATAGATGATGTAGGCGAGCGCGTCCGGTGCCGCCGCATGCACGAGCGGCACCGCATCCGCCGGGCTGGCTTGGATGCGCGCCTGCCACACGGCATCGTCGAGCACCAGGCGATGGGCCGTGGCGCTCAGCCGTTCCACCGTGCCGGACTGCGCGATGATCCAAGCCGCGCCGCTGTCGGACACCATGAAATCCAGGCGATCGGAAGGATAATGCGGATCGAGCGGCACGTAGGCCGCGCCTGCCTTGAGCGCGGCCAACAGCGCGACCACCATCGACGGCGAGCGCTCGAGGCACACCGCCACGACGTGACCGTCACACACACCCAGCGCGCGCAGCACGTGCGCGAGCTGGTTGGCGCGACGGTCCAGTTCCGCGAAGGTCCATCGCTCATCGCGCCAGCAAAGCGCTATCGCATCGGGCGTGCGCGCGGCCTGCTCAGCGCATAGCGCGTGTAACGTGCTTCGCGGCCATGGCAACGAGGTCGCGTTCCAGGCGTTCAACACCATGCGCCGTTCGTCGGCGTCCATCACCGGAAGACGCCAGGCGTCGGTGTCCGCGTCCGTCGCGACCGCATCCAGCAATACGCCAAAGCGGCGTGACATGCGTTCGACCGAAGTCGCATCGAGGACGTCTTCGGCATGCACCCAGGTCAGTTCGACGCCGTACGCTTCAGGTGACGCGAAGAGCGCGAGGTCGCCTACGTAGTCACCGGGGGGCGCAACGCCGCCCCATTCGCGAGCCACCACGTCGACGTGGAACGAGGCTTGTCGCAGGCGACCGAGCTGGGCCGCGCTCTGGGCGAGAATGAACGGAAAGGAGCATCCCGGCGGCGCGTCGATGGACGAAAGACGCGGGCCGATGGTTTCCGTCGCCGAGGTGGCGACGCGCACCTGCGTTTCGCCACTGCAGCGCATGAGAAGCAAGGCGAAGATCGCGTGCAGGCCGCCGACGACGTCGGCCTGGCCCTCCTCGCAAAGCGAGGCGAGGCGATCGATCCGGTCGGTGGGAATGACGTGTGTGAACCGGGAATACCGTGGAGCCCCCTTCGCCAGCCGGGGTCCGTCCACGGGGAAATTCTGGAGCAGCGGCAGCTGCCCCGGCGTCTCGGTGTCCACGGATAGTCGCCCTGACCGATGGAATTGACGATTCCAACTATCGATGGACCCGAGCACCGATGTCAACACGGCACGGTGCGCGCCCGCCAGGGGTCGCCGGCACCGTCGTCACATTGCGTCGTGTGTCGATACGCGACGCCACACCTGCTTTCCGTTCCACAGGAAAGCGGAATCGTTCGACGCCCCATCGGGCACGAACTGCACGAACAGGAATTGGGCGTTTCCGCCCGACTCGGAGAGAAACAGGCCCTGCTCCGCCGGCCGCAGCCGCCGCGGCGGAAACACGGTGGCATCCCCCGCGAACGTCGGCCTGAGGTAGAGGACGCCCTGTTCGTCGAGGGTTACTTCGACCTCGCCTTGCGCCTGGACGTAACGACCCACGTGCCGGGCCACCGAGGCCACGTCGACGTCCGCCGCCTTCATCAGGCGCGGCGGGCGCATCGTGTAGAACTCCGGCAGGATCTCCCCGAAGACCGCCGAGGCGGCGACCGCGGCACCGTTCGCGTCGTCCGTAGCGACCAGCACAATCGCGTTCATTTCCGGATGGATCCGCAATATCGCCGAACTCGTGGTGAGATTGGCGTTATGGCCCATCCAGCCGTCGCCATAGCATTTCCATCCACGGCACACCGCACGCTCGGACGGGTGCCAGCCGGGCAGCCCGATCGGCGACGACGGCGCCTCGCGATGCCGGTGGATCGCTTCCCGGGCGAACGCCAGCCAGCGCTCCATGCCAAGGGACAGATCGCCGCCCGTCGCGGGACAGATCGCCGACCGTTGCACCGACGCGGCTTCACCGGCGAAGCCTCGCTCCGCGAGCATCGTCGTGTAAGGCATGCCGCGCACCTGTTCGAGCACCGCCGCGGCGAGCCACGCGCCGACGTGGCCATAGCTGTACATCCCACCCGCGGCATGCAAGGGCCGGCGAGACACGTTTTCGCATAATGCGAACACATCGACGTAGCCTGCGTCGTCCAGCGGCACACCCGCCAGCCGCGACACGTCGAGGCCGTGCGTGTGGTCGAGCAGTTGGCCCACCGTAATACCGGACAGCCGCGCCGTCGTTTGCTCGCCATGGTGCGCTAACACGTGCGGGAGCGTATCCGTCCAGTCGATGCGACCGGCGGCCACCGCCTCTTCCACGAGCATCCCGGTCAACATCTTCGCCAGGCAACCCGCGACGACCTCGCCGCATGCGTCCCCGATGACCACGTGCTCACCGTCGATCCACGCGGCCATCCTCGCCCGCACGAGGCCCTTGCGCTTCACCACCGCGTCCAAGCGCGAGCGGAGCGTGTCACGATCCCGCAGCAGGGCGGCAACCCGGGCCAGCCTGCTATCGTCGGTATTGCCCACGTCAACCGTCATCGTTGACCCTAGAGGAAATCGAGCGCGAAGGATGACGCGTCATCGAATCGGTGCGCCAGCGTGGCCGGACTGCGCACGCTGAACGTGACGCTGTCGGCGGCCTTCGTGAACCCGCATCGCTCCATCACCGCGGGCCCAGGCGCCGGTTGCTCGACCATCGATACCGTGGAGCATCCCTGGCGCGCCAGGAACGCGCACATCGCGTCGAGGGCATCGACCTGCCCCACCTCGCTGCCGTCGAACGGCAGAAAGAACTGGATACGACCGATCGTACCCACGGGGAGATCGTCCAGCGCCAGGGCGAAGATCGCGAATCCCACCGCACACCGCGCGCCATCCTCCGTCTCGACCCACATCGTTCCCGAACGGGTGAACTCGCTGTTGAGATAGATGTGCCGGAAGTGCCGCGACGGCGCGAAGGCGAGCCGCCCGGTCGCGGCGAGCGACGAGGAGAGCGTCGCAAGGTCGATGGGCGTGTCGGCGTATTCCAGCGCGTGCTCGCCATCGACGAAGCAAAGCCGTTGCATGGCGACCCGCGCGCGCGCGATGGCCGGGCCATCGACGGGGCGACTCCAGATGGCAGAGCCGTGATGGGCGACGATCCTGCCGCGGTCCTCGGCGTCGTCGCGAAACACGACATCGCCGCGCGTTCCGGAGAGCCCCGCGTGGGATGCACCGATCGACACATATCCGCTTTCGCGGACGCGATCGTGAAGGGCCTGCCAGAGCCGCAGCGACACGCCTGTGCGTCGATAGGCCGGATCCACCGCCCAACCGGTCGAATAGACCGCGGGAAACGACTCGCCGCGACTGTAGAGATCGCGCACCAGGGCGAACATGCAGCCGACGATGCGCCCCTCGCCGTTGCGTGCCAGTACCGCGAACCAATCCTTGCCGCTCAGCAACCACGCATAAAATGCGGCGTCGTACACGACGCGTAGCCGCCCCTTGTAGTTGTGTCGCCAGGCCAGTTCACTGAAACGCACCAGATCGTCAATGTCGACGTCGACGATGTCGGACGTCACGACGATATCCAGCGGCGTTCGTGGATCGATCCTCATGCGTCGATAACCCCCTCGACCGGTACACGGCTCACCTGAAGGTGGCTTTGCCGCAGGCTGCGGCTGATGCTAGCATCAGCCGAGGCCGCCTGGCGAGGCATGGCCTCGCCAGGCGCATCGACGCAACCAGGGGAGACGCAGCCTATGGAACCGACGCTCACCGTCAAGGAGCTGGTGCTCGACGCGTTGCGCGGCGCGTATGGCGACGCTCATGGTCCGATCGACATGGAAACGCTGCTCGACGACATCGAGTTCGACTCGCTCGGACTCACCGCGGTCGTCTTGCAAGCGGAAGCCGAACATGACGTGGCGTTCCTCTCGTCGCAGATCCTCGAGATGTATCAGGCGATGCGCGTGGCCGATCTCGTCGAGGCGATCGAGCATGCGATCGCCACATGCCGCGATGCATCGCGCAGGTAATATCCATACGTACTCGATGAAAGGCAGATTCTTGCCCGGGTCGGTCGCGGGAGGCTATCGTGCCACACCTCTGCGATGACGATGCGGGTCGAATCAGGATCCTTGAACACCGCACTGTCAAGCCGATGGTGCAGGGTGTATTTCGGGGAATTCGAATATGCGGATTCAGCCGACCGTCTCGGTCTCCCACTCCGTCAGGCGCTTGGCGTCCGGCACACTCATGCCGGCGAATTTGCTGCGCCACAGGTAGTGGCAGGCCTCGCTGAAGCCGTGCCTGCGGCATAGGTCGTTCACCGTCATCCCGGCTTCCGCTTCACGCAAGAAGCCAATGATCTGCTCTTGGGAAAAACGCTTCTTCACGTCCGATCTCCTTCGTGTGGGGGATTGGACCCAAACCGGTGCGCTGGTCACATCGGGGGGGGGGGCGTCGAGCGAACGCCCGGAAATAAGCCAAGGGAATCAGGCAAGTAAGTCAGTGCCAGAGTTAACGCTGCCCGACAGTGCATCCAATCGCCCGTTTTCCACGTAAGCGATTGAGGACAGGTCAGGAACCTTTCGATGAACCCCGCCGCCCCCTCTCCCGCTTCGCCGCCGCGCCGGTCCCGCCTGCGCAGCCTTCGCCTGTGGTTCGACGGTCAGGCCGCCCCGGTCGCGGCGGACGATAACCGTATCGACTGGTGGCGCGCCGCACCGTTCCTGGCCATGCACCTGGCCTGCGTCGCCGTGATCTGGGTCGGCGTCTCCCCGGTGGCGATCGTCGTCGCCATCCTCCTCTATGCCGTGCGGATGTTCGCGCTGACGGGCTTTTACCATCGTTATTTCTCCCATCGCGCGTTCCGCACCTCCCGCGCCGTGCAGTTCGTGTTCGCCGTGATCGGTGCCGCCTGTGTGCAGCGCGGTCCGCTGTGGTGGGCGGCGCATCATCGACACCACCATATCCACGCGGACACCCCACGCGACCCGCATTCGCCGCGCGTCCACGGATTCCTGTGGAGCCATGCCGGGTGGTTCCTGACCCCCGCCGCGTTCGCCACCGACCTAAATCGCCTGCCCGACCTGCGCGATTACCCCGAGCTGCGCTGGCTCGACCGTTACGACCTCGTGGTGCCCGTCGCCCTCGCAGTCTTTCTCTTCGCTCTCGGTGCGGCGCTGAATGCGTTCGTTCCGTCGTGGGGAACGAGTGGTGCCCAGCTGCTGGTATGGGGGTTCTTCGTCTCGACCGTCGTACTGTTCCACGCCACGGTCACCATCAATTCCCTCGCCCATCGCTTCGGTTCCCGGCGCTTCTCCACCCGCGACGACAGCCGGAACAATCCGTGGCTAGCCCTGCTGACCTTCGGCGAGGGCTGGCACAACAACCACCATTTCTTCCCGGGTTCGGCCAGGCAAGGGTTTCGCTGGTGGGAAATCGATCTCACCTGGTATGGCCTGAAGGCCATGCAGGCCTGTGGCCTCGTGTGGGACCTCAAACCGGTTCCCGAGTGGGTACGCGCCAAGGGGAAACGCTGACATGCGCATCGCCGTCATCGGTTCGGGTATTTCCGGCCTGGCGTGTGCCTGGATGCTGCGCAACGAGCACGACGTCGTACTGTTCGAGGCCAACGATTACCTCGGCGGCCACACGCACACCCACGATGTCGAGATCGAAGGGCAACGGCATCGGGTGGATACCGGCTTCATCGTGCACAACCCGGTGCACTACCCGCTCCTGAATCGCCTGTTCGACGAACTCGGCGTGGCGTCCCGATCCACGACGATGAGTTTCTCGGTGCGCAACGCGGCCTCCGGCCTCGAATACAACGCCACGACGTTGGATACGCTGTTCTGCCAGCGACGCAACCTGTTCTCGCCCCGCTTCCTCGGCATGGTGAGGGACCTGCTGCGGTTCTACAGGGAAGCGCCCGCCGTGCTGGATGCGGCGACGGATCAACGCCTGGGCGATTACCTCGCGGAACATCGGTATGGCGCGGCGTTTCGCGACGAACACCTGGTGCCCATGGCGTCCGCGCTCTGGTCGTCGCCGGCCGAGGCGATCCTGGCGTTTCCCGTGCAGTACCTCGTGCGCTTCATGGCCAATCACCAGATGCTCCAGGTCGACGACCGCCCGCAGTGGCAGGTCGTCGACGGCGGCTCGCGGACCTACGTCGATGCCATGCGCAGCCGTTGGCGGATCGACGAGCGCCTGGCCTGCCCGGTGGGACGCGTGACGCGTCACGCCGACGGCGTGCGGGTGCATACCGCGTCGGGCGAGGAATCGTTCGACCAGGTGATCCTCGCCTGCCATAGCGACCAGGCGCTGGCCCTCCTCGGCGACGCCACCGAGGCGGAGCGCGACATCCTCGGCGCGATTCCCTACCAGCTCAACGACACCGTGCTGCACACCGACGCCAGCGTGCTACCGCGGAGCCGCAAGGCATGGGCGGCCTGGAACGCGCTCATCCCCGCGACGCCCGGCGCGCAGTGCACGGTCAGCTACTGCATGAACCTGCTGCAGGGCATCGCGTCGGCGCGTCCCCTCGTGGTCAGCCTCAACCAGACGGCGGCCATCGATCCCGCCCACGTGCTTCGCCGGATGACCTACGCCCATCCCGTCTACACCGAGGCCACCGTGCGCGCCCAGTCGCGCAAGGCGGAGATCCAGGGCATGAGGGGCACCTGGTTCGCCGGCGCCTACTGGGGCTGGGGATTCCACGAAGACGGCATGCGCAGCGCGGTGGACGTGGTGTCCGCCTTGCAACGTGCCGACGGCGTGGCGGCGCCGGAGGCGGGGCGGGTGGCCGCATGACATCCCCGGCCAGCGCCATTTACGAGGGAACCGTCACCCATCGGCGCCACCTGCCGCGGCCGCATGCGTTCACCTATCGGATGGCGCAGCTCTACCTCGACCTCGACGAACTGGACAGGGTGTTTCATGACCGATGGCTGTGGTCGGTCGACCGCGCCAACCTCGCCCAGTTTCGGCGCGGCGACTACCTGGGTTCGCCCGCGATGCCGCTGCACGAGGCGATCCGTGAACGGGTACGCGAATACACGGGGCACCGTCCCACCGGCCCGATACGAATGCTCGCCCACCTGCGCTATGCCGGCTACGTCTTCAATCCGGTGGTGTTCTACTACTGCTACGCCGACGACGGCATCGACCTGCAAGCGATCGTCGCGGAGATCACCAACACGCCGTGGCGCGAACGCCATGCCTACGTGCTTCCGGTGGATCGCGCCGTCCAACGCGGCCGCGCGATGGCGTGGGCCTTCGACAAGGACTTCCACGTATCGCCCTTCATGGCCATGGAGCGCCGCTACGACTGGCGCTTCACCGCCCCGGGCGACGATCTGCGCGTGCACATGAAAGTGCATCGCGACGAGGCCTGCGAATTCGACGCCACGCTCGCCCTCGCCCGCCATCCGCTAAACGGCCCCGGCCTGGCCCGCGTGCTGTGGCGCTACCCGCTCATGACGGCACGGGTCATCGGCGCCATTCACTGGCAGGCCTTGCGCCTTTGGCTGAAGAAAACACCCGTGCACGACCATCCGGGCCACGCGCGCCTGGCTCGTGCCGACCATGGAGATTCACCATGAACGAACTCGCCAACGACTCGCTCCGGGATGGCACCAGCGAAGGGTCTTCGCTCGATCGATTCCTTCGCAGGCAACTGCTCGGCTCGCTTGCGACGCTCGAACGCGGCCGCCTCGTGGTGAGCGATGCCTGGGGAACGGAAACGCTGGGCACCGCCTCCGCCGACCCTGCCGAGGAAGACATCCATGTCGATGTGCGCGATGCGCGCTTCTATCGGCTGATGGCGACACATGGCAGCGTGGGCGCCGCCGAGGCCTATATCGAAGGCTACTGGCGTTGCACCGACCTGGTGGGGCTCGTCCGCCTGCTGGTACGCAACCGCGATCTGCTCGACGGCATGGAGACCGGCCTCGCCCGATGGGGCGGCATGGCCATGCGCGCGTGGCACGCGCTGCGCGAAAACACCCGCAAGGGAAGCCGGCGCAACATCGCCGCCCACTACGATCTGGGCAACGCGTTCTTCGAGCTGTTTCTCTCCGACGACCTCATGTACTCGTCCGCGATGTGGACCGAAGCCACGGACACGCTCGAGATCGCCTCCACGCGCAAGCTGGACGTCATCTGCCGCAAGCTGGGCCTGGCCCCGGGCATGCGCGTGGTGGAGATCGGCACCGGATGGGGCGGCTTCGCCATACACGCGGCATCCCGATACGGCTGCCACGTCACCACCACCACGATCTCCGCCGAGCAATACCGCCTCGCCTGCGAGCGCGTGGCCGAAGCCGGGCTCGGCGACCGGGTGACCGTGCTCCAGCAGGATTATCGCGACCTGGAAGGTTCCTTCGATCGACTGGTGTCCATCGAGATGATCGAGGCCATCGGCGCGACGTACATGGACACCTATTTCGCCAAGATCGGCCGCTTGCTGACGCCGCAAGGCGTCGCGCTCATCCAGGCCATCACGATCGAAGACCACCGTTACGAGCAGGCCCTGGCCGCCGTCGATTTCATCAAGCGGTACGTCTTCCCCGGAAGCTTCATTCCCTCGGTCAGCGCGATGCTCGCCGCCAAGACGCGATCGAGCGACCTGGCCCTCGTGCACCAGGAAGACTTCGGCCTGTCGTACGCACGCACGCTGGAGGCATGGCGGGAGCGCTTTCTCTCGCGCCTCGACGACGTGCATGGCCAGGGCTTCGACGAGCGTTTCGCGCGCCTGTGGGAGTTCTACCTCGCCTATTGCGAAGGCGGCTTCCGTGAGCGCTCCATCGGCGTGTGCCATCTGCTCCTGGCGCGTCCGCAGGCGCGTCCCGCCGCACAGGGCTGGACGGCATGAACGGATCGGCCGCCCTCATGAGCCTGGCGGTCCTGGCCGTGGTCATGATCGTGCTGATGACCGTCGGATGGTCGTGGCAGCGTCGCCATCGCAATGCCGGCATCGTCGACGTGCTGTGGACGGCCGGCGTCGGGCTGGCCGCCCTCCTGATGGCCGCCACGGCGAACGGTGCGGCGACGGCACGCCTGCTGACCGGTGCGATGGGACTGGCATGGTCCGCGCGCCTTGCCACGCACCTATGGCAGCGCGTGCGCGGCGAATCGGAAGACGGCCGCTATCGCTACCTGCGTTCACATTGGCACGGCCACCAAGGCAAGTTCTTCGCGTTCTTCCAGGCCCAGGCGGCGATCGTGGTGCTATTCGCCCTGCCGTTCATGGCCGCCGCGGCCAACCCCGCGCCACGTCCCGTCGGCGTGGTGCTCGCCGTCGTCATCTGGACGGCCAGCGTCATCGGCGAAGCCGTCGCCGATCGCCAACTGGCCCAGCACCGCGCGCAACCGGCACAACGGGGCAGGACCTTTCGCGGCGGCCTGTGGCGTTATTCGCGACACCCCAATTACTTCTTCGAATGGCTGCACTGGTTCGCGTACGTAGCGCTGGCCGTGGGCTCTCCCTTCGGGTGGCTGGCCTGGGTGGGCCCGATCGTGATGTACGTCTTCGTGCGCTGGCTCAGCGGCGTCCCCTTCACCGAAGCGCAAGCCGTCCGCACGCGCGGCGACGACTACCGGGATTACCAACGCACCACATCCGCGTTGATCCCGTGGTTTCCCTCCTCCTCCTCTTCCGGAGACACCCATGAACACGACCGTCGCTGAGCACGCGTTGCTGCCCGCCGACCGAGCCGCCCCGGGTCTGCTCGGGCTGGCCGAACGCGGCCTGCTTCCCGATCCACTCATCCGCCTCGGCATCCGGCGCCTCTGCGCGCAACGGCTGGACGACTGCCGCCGCGGAGGCGCCGAAGCCGACATGACGCGCCACGCCACGCTCCTGCAGGCCGTGGCCCAGGCCCCGCTCGCCATCCACACCGACGAGGCCAACGCGCAGCACTATGAGGTGCCCACCGGGTTCTTCCAGCGATGCCTGGGGACGCGACTGAAGTATTCGTCCTGCTACTTCCCGACGGGCGGGGAAACCCTGGACGAAGCCGAGGAAGCGATGCTCCGTCTCTACGCCGAGCGTGCGCAGCTCGCCGACGGCCAGGACATCCTCGAACTCGGCTGCGGCTGGGGCTCGCTCACGCTCTGGATGGCCGAGCGCTATCCCCACGCGCGAATCACCGCGGTGTCGAATTCCCACTCGCAGCGCGCGCACATCGAAGCCGAGGCCCGGCGGCGCGGGTTGCCGCACGTCCGCGTCGTGACCTGCGACATCAACACCCTGGCGTTGCCTCCCGCCTCGTTCGACCGATGCGTATCGGTCGAGATGTTCGAGCACGTACGCAACCACCAGGCATTGATGCGACGCATCGCGGAGTGGCTGCGTCCGGACGGCGCCCTCTTCGTGCACATCTTCGCGCACCGTCGCTCGGCTTATCTTTTCGACACCGATGGGGAAGACAACTGGATGGGACGCCATTTCTTCACCGGCGGCATGATGCCGGCCACGGACACGCTGCTGTGGTTCCAGCGCGACCTGCGCATCGAAGGGCAGTGGCTGGTGGATGGCACGCACTACGAGCGCACGGCGAACGCGTGGCTCGCCAACCAGGACCGCCATCGCTACGAAGTCATGCGCGTGCTGTCCGATGCCTACCGCTCCGATTCGCTGGCGCGCCTCTGGTTCCACCGGTGGCGCATCTTCTGGATGTCCTGTGCCGAACTGTTCGGGTATGCCGACGGCCAGGAATGGATGGTTTCGCATTACCGGTTCGTGCCGAACCGCGACGGAGGACGACGCCCATGAAATCCCTGATCTCGCGCCTGGGAGGCGTGGCCTTCGCCATGCTTCCGCTCACCGCCTGTGCTTCCACGCAACCACCCGTACCCCGCGCCTCCAGCGTGGACGTCGCCCGATACGCGGGCGATTGGTACGTCATCGCCTCGATCCCCACGCGGTTCGAGAAGGAGGCGGTGAATGCCGTGGAGTCCTATCGGCTCACCGCGGACGGGACCATCGAAACGAACTTCCGCTATCGCAAGAAGGAAGCCACGGGCGAACTCAAGACCATGCATGCGAAGGGATTCGCTCACGCGGACACGCGCAATGCGGTGTGGGGCATGCAGTTCGTCTGGCCCATCAAGGCCCAGTACGTCATCGCTTGGCTCGATCCGGCGTACCGGCAGGTGATCGTGGCACGGGACAAGCGCGACTACGTCTGGATCATGTCGCGCACGCCCACGATGTCCGACGCCGACTACGAAGCGCTGGTCGCGCGCGTGGCGGCGATGGGCTACGACACCGCGAAACTGCGCAAGGTGCCCCAGCAATGGCCCGAAGCGTCGGCCCGTTGACGAGTACGGCCCTTCGCCTCATGGACTTCGCCGAAGCGGTATGATGCGACCGGACGCCACTCCCCTTCCCCACTCCGTCAAGGCGGTGCGACGCATGGCTCATCGGGCATGCCCGGACACCGATAACGCCGCTCATTGGTCCGCGCAGATGACGGCGGTCAGCGCGCGCCGCGACGTCGATGCGTTCATGCGCCTGTTCGCCCACTTCGGCCCGCGCCTGCAGCGCTATCTGGTGGGGATGGGCGTCGTACCGGCGCAAGCGGAGGAACTGGTCCAGGAAACCATGCTGCGGCTGTGGCACCGCGCCGCCCAGTTCGATCCGTCCCGGGCCAACGTGTCCACCTGGCTGTTCCGCATCGCGCGCAACCTCTACATCGACAGCGTCAGGGGCGAGCCGCACTGGCTCGCGATCCAGGACGACCTGGAGCAGTTGGACGACCTTCCGCCGAACGACGGGGTCACCTCCACCGAATCCTTCGCCGACGGCGTGGGCCTGGACCGCGCCATCGCCGAGTTACCGCCGCAACAGGCCCGGATGATCCGGATGTCGTATTTCGAGGCCAGGAGCCACGGCGAGATCGCCCGCGAACTGGGCCAGCCCCTGGGCTCGGTGAAGTCCAACCTGCGCAGGGCTTTCGCCAAGCTGCAGGCCACCCTGAGAAAAGCACCATGAAGCCGCACCACCATCCCGACGTCGCCACGCTCATGGCCTATTCGGCCGGCGCGCTGTCGAGCGCGTTCTCGGCCGTCGTCTCCGCGCACCTCAGCGTTTGCCACGCTTGCCGGGAGTGCCTGCGGGACATGGATGCCATCGGCGGCCAGTTGCTCAGCCAGCAGGAAGGGATCCCCCTTTCCTCCGATGCCGCGGAACGACTCCTGTCGAGATTGAACGAGGACGGCCCAGCGATGCGGGAACCTCACGACGCACCGGGCCGGCACGATCCCGACCTCCTCCCGACACCGCTGTGGCCGTACTTCGGCCGCTCGTACCGTGAGCTGTCCTGGAAGTGGATCGGCCCCGGCATCCACCACATCCGCGCACAAGGCGTACCCGACCACCTGATGCTCCTGCGCGTCGCGCCGGGCCGCAGCCTGCCCATGCACACCCATGGCGGAAGCGAACTGACCATGATCCTGCGCGGCGCCTACGACGACACGCTGGGCCACTTCGCGCCCGGCGACGTCGCCGACCTGGACAACGACACGGAACATCAACCCGTCACCGCGCCGGGCATTCCCTGCATCTGCGTGGCGGCGACCGATGCGCCGCTGGTGTTCTCCGGATGGCTGGCACGGATGCTTCAGCCGATGGTTCGGATGTAGAAAGAGCGAATTTCGTTAGTGAGCGGCACAGCGGGAGTGCGTTATGAGTACTGCCTGCGAAACTACTTCATGCAAGGTTCTCTAAGGACTTTATCGACAGCGTCGTCGATGTCTTCCTTCGATTCGGGGTCCTTAAGATAGGCACATGAAAGATCGAAATCACTTCTTGCAGCGCCGAAAACCTCTGCGACCACATCATCGGTACCGCATGGCCGATTTTTAGAAACAACACACACCCTATAGTTATAGGGGCTTGTAGCGTCAACACCGCCTTCGAGAACAACAGCATCCATTCTTCCGTCTGGGCTATGGAACCTCCCCCTTCTGCATAGGAGCCCGCTCGACAACCGACGCGCGCCCGATCAGGCGCCCATGGATCCAGACGTAATCGACCCACCCGCCATTGGCGTACTCCGCCAGCAGCGGGCCGCCGCGATCCGGGGCGAAGGAGGTCGTGCCGAGCGTGCCCACCTTGCGCGGTCGCTGCCCCTGCGGGTTCACCTAGTAGGCCGCGGTCGCGCGGAGAGGGAAATTTCCGTATCAGTCAATGCAACGCCTCTTAAGGAATTGGTCGGCAACGCTGTCAATATCTTCTCTTGACTCGAGTTCTTTCAAATAGATGCATGAAAGATGGAAGTTCACGTTCGACGGCATTGCGTAGACTCCGTTAGCCCCTGCATTGTCATTGAGAACTATCCATACATATGGAGTCCTTTCGCTCAGTCCCCTCACGCCAAGTACATTGTATTTTGATGAATTAATCGCGCCTTCGAGAAGCATAGGCATCTTCAATCCAGGCAACGATCTGTGAGTGTATTCCAAGCCTTGAAGATCAGCCCAAACAGAGGCTTGCGTAAGCTCAAGAAAGTTTTTGTCTGCGAGCAACTTTTGCTTAAGCATTGGATAGAAAGCCAATGCCGCAGCCAAAGGAAAAAATATGAAAACCAGAATCTTGATCGCTCTCGACCTCATGGCTGCATTCCTGGATTAAACGAATCGAAAAATGATGAAATACTTCCTCCTTGAGGTATCTGAATCATCGATGCTGCGCGAACCGACCGAGCCAGCGTGCCCGATGTCGAAGGACGATTTGTAGGCAATGTACCGCGTGCTTGATATATACATTGAAGAAGTTCGTCGCCAATGCCCGCCACATCAAAGCGCTGCGTCGACAGCCATTGCACACTCGTGATCTATGAAAGAGTATCGCTAAGCCAGCAGAGTTTACGCTACAGCTACCTATTCCTGGGTTTTCGCCTTGGCGACCTGATCTCAATTCGACTTAACCATAGGTCCATGCGGAGCAGCCAAATTATCGACACCAGCCTTGAGAGTCACACGTGTCGTCGAGCTCGATGGTTGCTCCAGATCGATCAACTCAGCTGATTTCGCCCGCAGGTAACGTATTTCAAGATGCTTTGGTGACTGCCAAACCACGTCAACACCCCAAGAAGATGGGCTCCTTGCCGCTTCGTCAAATCTCGCGACAAGAGCATTGGCGACGCATGGCTTACCACGCACCACAATACAAACGCTGTAAGTATAACCAGTGGTTGCGCCTGCGTCCGACTCGAGTACGACGGCGTCTAAAAGACCATCAGGGCCGGTAACCCGAGCCGCCTCAAATGATTGTTTACATCCAGCCAGCAATGTGAGCGAGGCAATCACAAGGGTCTTGAAAAGGACTAGACCAAACATTAAATGCTTCATGACTTTCTGATGCTTAGTATTGAATGACGAGAATCAACAATTATTTATGAAATAATCACAACAATTGCGATACCGCAATATACCATTATTAATCTGTTGCTGATCAGCGGGATCATCGCCATAGGGCGCGCTTCCCAACGGGGTTCCATAATCCCAGACGAGAGGTACCTGCCTGCGCCTGAGTCCACCACGGCGCTCAACCGGCCCAACCCGTCATAGACATAGCCCGGGCCATACCACGTGTCGGCGATGGAGAACCCGAGCCCGGCCTGCATGCCATTCAACTTTATTTTGGCGCCAGTAGCTTACCCTCCAACTCCGGGCAGTACCGGCTCTGATGGGCAAGCTGGCATATTCCTTTCACTCGTAATTCGCCCATGTCCTCACTGGAAAGGTCACCTTGACGCTTTAACTTCGACAAAATCACCAAGAACGACAGCACCTCGGGCACTCCCCCACGACTGTCCAGCTCACGACGTAATGACACCAGAAATGGCTTACCCTCTTTTCCGAAGGCATCATTCAAGCCGCTATATGGCGGATGCCGTCTATTAGCTTCAAAGAACAATTCGATCTTTTCCTTATAGTCCAGCTTACGAAATGCGAGCTCCATCTCATCACTAGGAAGCTGGCGAATTTCCAATAACTTGTCGCCAGCATTCTCGCCGGCGTAAGCATTAATTGAAATTGAGGCCAACACAAGAAAAAGCTTACTTCGCGCATCCACAAGAACTACCTCCCTGAGCTTGTACTTGGTCGAGAATTTTCGCGCCCATATTGAATCCCTCAATCTCAAAAGGATTGTTTCTGTACGCATCGTATTCAGACATTCCAGCCTTGAGATTCTCGTTATATGCCGCTTTATAACGGCGGGCCATTCCAATGACGCCGTACTGGTCGTATTGGATCGAATGCACAACTTCATGACCGATCAACGCAACACCTGCAACCGTATCAGGTGCATCTGGGATACCCAAATAGATTGTGTTTTTGAAAGTCCACGCATCGGCGCCTTCCGCACCAGCTTTCCTAGCGAGATAAGGAATGCCCTGCTTAATATCAATTTTACCCAGATCCTTGCCTGGAAAATATTTGGACAGGATAACTCCCTCACACAGAGTCAGCGATCGCAAACCGAGTGGGTCAACGTTGCTAAGCGGACTTCCGTCAGCATATACATATAGATTGTTCCCACCAACCAACCCCGCCGGGTCGCTTTGAAGGTATCGCCCCAAATCCGCCCGATAGTCCCGAAACCCGTTGTTCCACGTCTTCGTCTCATCGTCAAAGTACTGCCCTGGGAAACCCAGGTTCAA
>NZ_JAEUYM010000010.1:0-26408 GCF_040900725.1 Luteibacter sp. CQ10
GCAGTCCGCCCCCGCGCGCAATTTCTCCCAGAATCGTTCGATGTCCGCGGCCTGGGGAAAACGGCCGTCGATGCCGACGATGGCGATGCGGCTATCGAGCTCGGAGGCCGGGGCGACCGGCGCACGCGTGACCGCCGGCGCGAAGCCGCTCGCGCGCGCAGCCGCGACCGGTGGTGCCGGCGCGACGTCCGCGTCGACCCAGCGGGACAGCGCGTCGGCGTGGGCATCGACGAAATAGGCGTACAAGCCGTCCAGCGTCGGGTACTCGAAGAACAGCGTCTTCGGCAGAGGACCGAAGGTTTTCTCCAGCGCCGCGGTCAACTGCATGACGAGGATGGAATCCACGCCGTAGCGCGAGAACGGGGCGCGAGGATCGATCTGTGCGGGCGCGATCTTGAGCTGCGCGGCCAATACCTCACGCAGCCGGTCCATGGCCGGGCGCCGCGACGTATCGCCGACCGTCGTCGCGTCCGGCGGCGAAATCGCCCTCGTCGTACGCTCGGCAGGAGCCATCGGGACAGTTGCTGCCTGCCTGCGGCGAACGTGCACGTGTGCCGCGTCGCAGGCAAGCGCCGCGCGGAATGCCGCCAGGCCATCCGGTGTAGACAGGGCGAGCTGCCCGCTCGCGCGCAGCATTTCGCCGACCAGGGCCGGCACGCGCATGCCCCCTTCTTCCCACTGCGGCCAGCCGATCGAGACGGTGCGTCCGTGACGCTCGCCGCGGCGCACGCGCGCCTGGCGGTCCGCGGCATAAGCATCAAGGAAACCGTTCGCTGCCGCGTAATCGCCCTGGCCGACGTTGCCCGACGTGCCGGTCACCGAGGAAAACATCACGAAGAAATCGAGTGCGCGGGTACCGATCGCCCGATCCAGCTGCACGACGCCATGCACCTTCGCCCGCATCACCGCCCGGTAATCCTCCCGGCTCTTCGCCAGAAGGAACCCGTCCCGCAACACGCCCGCCGCGTGGATCACGCCATCCAGCGCGCCGTGGGTCCGTTCGACCTCGCCGACCAGTCGCGCGGCGGCGTCCGGATCGGCGCAGTCGGTCCGGCGGTAATCGACGACGTGGCCCGCATCCGTCCATGCGCGCAGTCGCGCCGCGGCGTCGACGTCGGGTTCGCCACGGCCGACCAGCACCACGCGCGCGCGCGGGGCGTGGTCGAGGATGTCCTGGGCGAAGGCCAGCCCGAGGCGGCCGAGGCCGCCCGTGACGACGTACACCCCATCGGCCTTGTATGCCGAAACAGCGGTCGTCGGTGGCAGTTCGACCAGCGCCGCGCTTTCACGCACGGCGCCCCGATAGCGGATCTCCTCGTCGGCCGTCGTGGCCGTTTCGCGCAGCGCCTCCAGCCACTGCTCGACGCCGGCCGACGCGTCGAGCGAGACCAGTTGTCCACGCAGCAAAGGATTTTCCAGGCGCGCGGAGCGAAGCAGACCGAGGATACCGGAGGCCAGGGCGTCTTCCGGCGCATCGCCGACGACGACCTGCACGAGCACGCGTTCGCGCACGCGTCCCTCCAGCAAGCGTTGCAACCATTCGACGACGTGCCAGCCGAGGCGTTCGTACCGGCTTGCGACGTCGCCATCGTCCGCTGCCGTCCCCATGGCGCCGTCGCAGCGCGTGCGTTCGTCGTCCGCCAAGCGCCGCGCGAGCTCGTTCCATGCCGCCTCGTCGCCAGTGTGCCCGCACAACAGGACGAGGCGGGCTTCCCTATCGTGGCCTTGGGCGAGCACCGGCGCCGCCTGCCAGCGGCGCGTCGAAAGCACTGTCGTCGGCGCACCGCCCCCCGGGCCCGCGCCTGGCGGCATCCGCCGGGCACTCAGACCGGAGAGCCGCACGCGCACCCGCCCACGGGCGTCGCACAGGCGTACGTCCAGCCGGCGAAGGTTCGCGTCGCTGCTTTCCATCGCCCGGGTGAGCACCGCGAAGGCGATGTCGCCCGCCGAGGCGTAGACGGTCGCGCCGGCGAGGGCATGCGGCACCCACGGCGCGTCGTCGTCCGTGGCCGGGGAAAGCGCCGCCGCCGCATGCAGCGCGCTGTCGAGCAACGACGGATGCAGCACGTGCGACGCCGACGTCGCCGCCGTCGCCGGCAGGGCAAGGCGGGCGACCACGTATCGGTCGCCGTTCGCGTCCACGCCGGAGAACGCCTCGCGCAGGCCGCGGTAGTAAGGGCCATACTCGATCCCGTCGCGGGCCAGCCGCTCGTGGCAATCGTCCACGTCGATCAGGCGATCCCGGCCGGCTTCCCATTCGGCCATGTCCAGGTGCTCCGCCAGGCCGGCGTCGTCCCAGCGGCCGTAGCCTTGCGCGTGCACCCGTCGCTGGCCTGGCGCGGGTTCGGTATAGATCTCGAAGCCGATGTCGTCGCCCGCAGGCGGATGGACATCCACGTGCAGGGTGAGCGGGCCGTCGGCGACCAGCGGCGAAATCCACGCCACGTGACGCAGCGACACGCGTTCCGCGGCACGGCCGTCGCCCGCGCCCCATGCGATGGCGGCGCAGGCGACGTCGAGGTAGGCCATCGCGGGCATCACCGCATGCCCGTGGACCCGGTGATCGGCCAGTACGCGCTCGCTGCCGCTGAATTGCGTGGTGAAGCGCAGGCCCGCGTGGGTGGACGTGTTCTCGTGCAGCCACGGATGCAGGCGCGACGCGCCGATCGCCGGGCTTGTCGCACCGGAAAGGAAACTGGAGGCATCGATCCAGCAGCGCATCCTGGCGAAGGGATAGGTCGGCAACGAGATGCGCGGCGGCCGGGTGCCGTCGTACAGGCCATTCCAGTCCACCGCCACGCCCCTGACCCACAGCGCCAGCAGCTTATCGTGCTTGCCGCGAGCCATCCAACGGGCCATGGCCTCGCGCATGTCGTCGTCGGACGCGAGCAGCTCGTCGAGGCCGCGCGTCTCGGCGGACTCGCCGACATGCACCTCCTCGTCGCCCGCGCCGTCGACGAAGGCGGCCAGTTTCCGGGCTACCTCGTCGAGTGTCGCCGCAGTGAAGGCGAGCCGGTAGGGCATCGCCTCGCGCCCTACTTGCAACGTGTAGGCGATCGAGGCCAGTTGCGCGTCGCGATACCGCTGCGCGGCGATCGCATCGCGCAGCGTGCCGGCGCGGTCGCGCAGTGCGTCGGCGCTTTTCGCCGAAAGGACCAGCAGCGCGGGTTGGCCGCCTTCGAGCGGCGGCGTCGCCGCATGGTCGGCGGTGTATTCCTGCACGACGAGATGAGCGTTCGCGCCTCCGGCGCCGAACGACGAGATGCCGGCGATACGCGGATACGCGCGGCGCTCGCCGTCGAGCTCCACCTCCGGCCGCTGCCACGGACCCAGTCGATGCTGCACGACGAACGGACCGCCGGCGAAATCGATCTGCGGGTTCGCGGGCTCCGCGTGCAGCGTCGGCGCGAGTTTTCCGTGCCGCATCTGCAACAGCACCTTGGTGAGCGCCGCGATACCCGCCGCGCTCTCGGTGTGGCCGATGTTGCTCTTCACCGAGCCGATCGCGCAGAACTGCCGGTCGCCGGTGCCGTGGCGGAACGCGGTGGTCAACGCGGCGACCTCGATCGGATCGCCTAGTTGCGTGCCGGTCCCATGCGCCTCGACGTAACTAACGGTGCGCGGATGCACCCCGGCGCGACGTAGCGCGTCGGCGACCACGGCGGCCTGCGCCACCGGATTGGGCACGGTGTACCCATGTGTGCGTCCGCCCGCGTTGAGGCTGCTCGCCCGTATGATTCCGTGGATGTGGTCCCCGTCGCGAACCGCTTCGTCCAGGAGTTTGAGGACCACCGCGCCGACGCCTTCCCCGTCGACGAAGCCGTCCGCGTCGTCGCCGAACGCGCGCACCCGGTCGCCTGCGCTGAGCATGGTCATCGCCGACAGGGCCTGCAGGTGCACCGGCTCGACGATCAGATTCACGCCGCCGGCGATGGCGCGATCGCATGAACCGTTGCGCAGCGCTTCCACGGCGAGGTGGATCGCGGTCAGCGACGACGAGCACGCCGTGTCCACGGCCATCGAGGGGCCATGGAAATCGAACAGATAAGACACCCGGTTGGCCACCGACCAGTCGTTGGCGACGCGCAGGTAGGTGCTGTTCATCACGCCCACGTAGACGCCGACCCGTTTGCTCGGGCTGAGATCGCCGGGCGTGTAGCCGGCATCCTCGATACTCGCATGGGCCTGTTCGAGGAAGAGGCGCTGTTGCGGGTCCATGTGCTCCGCCTGGCGGGGCGAGAGGTCGAAGAACAGCGGATCGAACAGGTCGATGCCGTCGAGGAAGCCGCCCCATTTCGTGTAGATGGAGCCCATCGCGCCTTTGCGTTCGTCGTAGTAGGCGTTCCAGTCCCAGCGCTCGGCGGGAATCTCGCCGATGCCGCTCCGTCCAGCCGCCAACTGCTCCCAGAACGCCTCGACGTCGGGCGCGCCGGGATAACGTCCACTCAGTCCGATGATCGCCACGTCGGCGGTGGCAGTCGTCGACGCGCCGTCGGTGCCCACGGGTAGCGAGCCGCCCGACGGACGCCGCCCGCGAGGGCTGACCCGGAACGGCGATGTCACGTCCGCGCGCAGCGCGACCGGCCTCGTCGGCACGTCGTCGACGGCGGTCGATGCGTCGTCGCCGACCCAGCGCACGACCTGCTCGTGCCGCTCGCGCAGCAGGTGATCGACCAGCGCGTCGACGGTGCGGTGCTCGAAGAACAGCGTCGTGCGCAGATCGACGAATACCGCGTTCATCGCGGCGCAGATGCGTACGACCAGGATGGAATCGATGCCGTACTTCTCCATCGGTTCGCCGGCCGAAACGCGGGACAACGGCATCTCCAGCGTCACGGCGACGAGCTTGCGCAAGGCCAGCACGGCGCGATCGCGCAATCGCGACGGTGACGGCGACGCAGGCGCGACCGACATGATCCGGCTCGCGTCGTCCGAGGCGGACGGTTCCGGGACCGATGTCGGAGTGGCGCGGATGGCCTCGCGCACCTGTCCATCGCTGCGCGCGACGACCACTTGCTGGCCGAGCGCATGCCATGGCGAGGCGGGGAACCGGATCGCTTCGAATCCCTCGTCTTCCAGCACGCGGGTCCAGCCCGAAGGCGACAGGCCGGGCGAGTCCGGCAGGCGGACGGCCGCATCCGCGTAACGCCACCAGCCCTCGAGCAAGCCGAAACCCAGGTGGCCGAAGAGGCTCGCGGTGCTCACCTCGTTCAGCAGCAGCGCGCCACCTTGGCGCAGCGTCGCCTTCGCATGACGGATGGTGCGGCGTATGTCGCGCGTGGCATGCAGCACGTTGGCCGCGATGACGATGTCGAAGCCGCCCGTCGGCATGCCCTGCCCGGCCGGAGGGCGTTCGACGTCGAACAGCCGCCGGGTCAGGTAGGGCGCCACGGCATCGTATTGCCGGGCGTGCAGGAGGAAGGCGTGGGACACGTCGGTGTAGCAGTATTCGGCGACATGCTGCGCATGCGGGGCCAGGGCGGCGAACACGTCCGCGCTGGTGCCGCCGGTGCCCGCGCCGATCTCCAGGATGCGCAACCGGACGTCCGGATCGATCCGTCGGCGTGCTTCCACGAGCGACAGCAGCGACGCGACGAGGATCGCGTTGAAGTGATCGGCGACCGGATGATTGCGGTAGACGCCGGCGACGAGGTCGAGGGACGACTGCGGGAAGATCACGTCGGTGGCCGGGCGTTCGCCCGCGAAGACCGCCGGCAGCGCGCCGAGGATCGTTTCGGCAAGCTTGGCGTGTGCCCGTGTGCGCGAGTCCGCCATCCAGACCGGCAAACGCGATCGCCACGCGCGATCGACGTCCTCGGCGACGAGACCCGCGACGATACGCGATTCGCTGGATGCGGTGTCGATCAGACCGCGGTCGTGCAGCATGCGCGTGGTGGCGTCGAGCCATCGGCGCAGGGTCGGAGCGTCGGACCGTGCGTCGGCGGCGATCGAAAGGCCCTGCGCGGTACCGACCAGGATCGCCAGCCGTTCGGCGATGCGGTCTTCCATGTCGCGCAGCGCGGCGGTGACTTCGGCCCAGCCCTCCGGTAGCGCGGGTGCCGCGATCGCCGGATCGCCGCCCGTGGCGAAGACGCTTCCGGGCGACGCCGGGACGATCCGTTCCGCATCGCGCGACCAGGCGTCGAGCAACGAGGCGTGCGCCCGGACGTAGGCCATGCGTGGCGCGGACGAACGCAGGATGGCGTCCAGCGCCGCCATGCCCTCCTCCGGTTCGATCGAGGCGATGCCCTGGCTCGCCAGTCGTTCGCGATAGTCGGCGGAGGCGACGGCGCCGACGCTGCCCCAGTAACCCCAGTCGACGATCGTGACCGGCGTGCCGGTGCGCGCGCCGAGGTTCGCGGCGAAGGCGTCGGCGAAGGCGCAGGCCGCGGCATAGTTGCCCTGCCCCGGGCTGCGCGAGAACGCCTGCACGGAGGAAAAGAAGGTGATGAATCCCGGCGGTCGGCGTTCGCACGCCGCCGCCAGCGCGAGGCAGCTGTCGGCCTTCGCGCGGAACACGTCGAGGAAGGTGGCTTCGTCCATCTCGGCCAGGCTGCGGTCGGCAAGCACGACGGCGGCGTGGATGACGCCGTCGATGCGACCGTGAACGCGGTGGATGTGTTCCCACGCCTCGCCCAGGGCCTCCGGATCCGTCGCGTCGGCCTGCACGTAGTCGGGTCTCGGGCCGAGGAGCGCCAATGCCTCGCGGCGTGCCTCGATGGCCTCATCCGCTGGGCGACGGCCGATCCAGACCACTCGCGCGCGGTGACCCGACACCAGGTGCCTGGTAAGCACCCCGCCCAGGCCGCCCGCGCCGCCGATGATCGCGTAGACACCTCCCTCGCGCCATGGCAGCGATCCTGTCGCCGGCATCTCGGAACGCAGCAACGACAAACGGTGCCATTCGCCCGCGCGCCACGCCCAGGCGTCGCCGGAGGGTATCGGTGGCAGGCGCAGGATCTCGTCGAACGGCACGTCGCCGCCCACGGGCAAATCGACCAGCCGCACACGCCAGTGCGGATACTCCTTGGCCATCGAGCCGACAAGTCCATGCAGCGCGGCGTGGATCGGTACCGTGGCTTCGCCAGTGCGCAGCGCCTGCGCACCGGCGGTCACGATCGTCCAGGCCAGCGGCCGTCCACCCATCCCGAGGGCGAGCACCGCCTTGACCACGCGGAACGCCACCAGCAGCGCCGATGCCGGGACGTCGTCCTTCTCGGCGGATGGCGCGAACCAGACGATATGCGCCGCGTCGATGGTCGCGAGCTCGTCGCTCCCAGGTCCGCTCCACATCGCCTCGGCGGGGAGCGCCAAGGCAATCGGAAAACGCTCCGCCACCTCGCGCTCCCAAGTCGATTCCGCACCCACCACCAGCACGGCGTCGTGCGGGGCCGGCGAGGGATCGACGAGCCATTCGGGCACCGTGGCGTCCCAGCGCGGCAGCAGCATGAGGCCTGCTTCCCCGTCGTCCGCGACGGTGTCTGCGGCGGTGGGCGCCTTCGATTCGCTTTCGAGCACGCGGCTGGCGAAACCGCGCAGGCGCACGTGCACGCGGCCGGTGTCGTCGCAGATGTCGAGATCGTACTTGCGCAGTCCACCGCCCGCCGTGCCGTGCTGGACGCGAACTTGCACCCAGGCCTCGGTCGGCAGCGGCGCGAACATGTCCATGTCGTCGATGGCGAACGGCAGGTGCGGTCGCGTGTCGATCGGCTGGTCCGGCAAGGCCATCGCGTCCAGCACCAGGCCCAGGGTCGATTGCAGCGCGCCGTCGAACAGGCTGGGGTGCAGGCCATAGTCGGGCGCGGTATCCGCGAACGCCGGCGGCAGTCGGAGACGGGCGAGCACGTAGCGGTCGGCGTTGGGGCTCGTCCCCGCGTGCAGCTCGGTGACGACGCGGTGCGCAGCACCGTAGCGAATCCCCATCGCGGCGAACTGGCCGTAGAGCTCCGCCGCGTCCATGCGCCGGTCGCAGCGCCGCCGCAGTTCGCCCAGGTCGAGCGTCGGCAGCGCGCGGCCGTCCGTGGCAGGCACGACCCGACCGGTGCCGTGCACGGTCGTTCCGCCCGATGCTTCCGCCTGACGTATCTCGTAGTCGCATCCGCCATCGTCGAGTGGAACGAGCGTGACGTGCACCGTCGTCGCCTCCGCGACGGCCAGTGGCCGCAGCCAGACCACGTTGCGCAAGGCCATCGCGGTGGACGCGCCCGCATCGCTCGATTCGCGCAGGGCCACGCGGACCATTTCCAGGTAGGCCACGCCCGGCAATACCGGCGTGCCGCTCACCATGTGGTCGCGCAGGAAGTGCTCGTCGCCGGTGAACCGCGAGGTGAACCGCTGGCCGTCGAGCGTGGACGTGTTGCGCTGGACGAGCGGATGCAGTGCCTCCGACACGTTCGCGCGTTCGTGAGCCGCCGGTGTCGCACGGGACGCCTCGGGCCAGAAGCGGTCTTCCCGGAACGGATAGCTCGGCAGGGAGACGCGCCGCGCCCGACCGCCCGGATGGAGGGCGCGCCAGCCGACCGCCTCGCCACGGACCCAGCGCGCGGCGAGCGCGGCACACCCCTCGCGAGTCGGTGCGGTATCGGCGGCGAGCGTGCCGGCCCGGGATACCACCGCGTCGTCCGGGACCTCGCCCGCCCAGGCGTCGTGCGCGGGCAGCGTGCCGTCGGCGAAGATCGCCAGCCCGGTTTCCAGGGATGCGAGGTCGTCGACCACGGTCGCGAAACGGCAGGACATCGCCACACGTCCCACCTGCAGCGTGTAGGCGAGGTCAGCGAGGGACACGGCGATGTCGTCACGCCGGCGCCGCCGCAGCCAATGCAGCAAGCGCGTGGCCGCAATGCGAAGCTGCGCGCGGTCCTTGGCGGAAAGGATCACCACCTGCGGCCCAGCCTCCGTCGAAGCGGCGGGCGTGACGTCGTAGGCCTCGAACACGGCGTGCGCGTTGGTACCGCCGATCCCGAGCGAATTCAGCGCGGCTCGCCGTGGCGCGCCGCCGGCCGGCCAGGCTCGGCGGACGTCGACCACGCGGAACGGTGAGCCGTCCAGGTCGAGCCGCGGATTGGCCTCGTGGAAATTGAGGCTGGCGGGCAGTTGCCCACGGCTGAGGCTGAGCGCCACCTTGATGCAGCCGGCCAATCCAGCGGCCGCATCGAGATGACCGATGTTGGTTTTCACCGAGCCGATGCCACAGAACCCTATCTTCGCGGTAAAGCGGCGGTATGCCGAGGTCAGCGCGGCCACTTCGACCGGATCGCCCAAGGTCGTGCCGGTACCGTGCGCCTCGACGTAACCGATGCTTTCCGGATTCACGCCGATCGACGCCAGCAGGCCGTGGATCAGGCTCTCCTGGCCGTCGACGCTCGGCGCGTAGAATCCGGCCTTCTGCGCGCCGTCGTTGTTGATGGCGATACCGCGCACCAGCGCGTAGATGTGATCGCCGTCCGCGACCGCCAGATCGGCGCGCTTGAGTAGCAACGCGGCGACGCCCTCGCCCCCCACCATGCCGTCGGCGGTGGCGTCGAAGGCGCGCACGCGGCCGTCGCGGGAGAAGTTCAGGCCCTCCTGGTGCACGTAGCCGCGGATGGTCGTGCCACCCACCGTCGCGGCGCCCACCAGCGCCTGCCGTGTGTCGCCGAACAGAAGGCTGCGGAACGCGGTGTGCATCGCCACCAGCGACGACGAGCAGTTCGAGTGCACGGCCAGGCTCGGCCCGGTCAGGCCGAGTCGATGGGAAATCATCGTGGGAATGGTGCCGCTCTGCGCCATCAGCCAGGACACGTACTGCGCGGCATCGCTGACGATGCCATCGGCGGTTGGCGTGCCGGCGGCAAGTAGCCTCGCGTAATCGCTGTGGCTACTGGCGGTAAAGACGCCGGTATCCGGGATATCGGCCGGCACGTAGCCCGCGTCCTCGACCGCGCTCCATGCGTGCTGGAGCAGCAGGCGCAACTGCGGGTCCATTCGGTACGCGTCGTGCGGCGCGACGCGGAAGAATTCGGCGTCGAAACGGTCCTTGCCTTCGATGTTGCCCCACGCCGCGACGTATCCGTGCCCCGTGCGCGCGTTGGCTCCGTCCGTCGCCGGCAGCGTATCCAGGCTCTCCACGCCGTCGAGAAGGTTCTCCCAGAACATCTCATGGTCCGCGGCACCGGGAAGTCGGCACGACATGCCGATGATCGCGACGCTGCCGGCCAGATCGGTAAGCACCGCCTCCGATGCGACGGCAACCGGCGCGCCGGCGACGGCCGCCTCCATGCTCTGCGCTAGCGGTGCGATGACAGCGGGTTGCGGCGCACGCGTCGCCTTCGCGGCCACTTCCGCGGCCAGCCGCCGGATCGAGCCCAGGCGAAAAACGTCGATCACCGGGACGTCGCAGCCGAAGCGGGCGGCAACCTGTTCCACGAGCAGCATCGCCGAAACCGAATCGCCGCCCACATCGAAAAATCCGTCGTCGTCGCCGAACTGCGCGGTGCCCAGCACGTCGCGCCAAGCCTCGCGGATCGAGGCCATGGCGTCTTCGACGCCGACCTCGCCGGTGGCGGCCGGACCCGTTGCGCGATCGTCCGCCGTCGACTGTTCAGCCATCTGCGTCAGGCGATTGCGGTCCAACTTGCGATTGGGCGTGAGCGGCAGCGCGTCCACGACGATGAACCGCGCCGGCACCATGTACGCCGCGAGCATCTGCCGCAGGTGATCGCGCAGCGACGTGGCGTCAGCCGCCGGGGTTCCCGGCACAGGCACGTGGAACGCGACGAGCTGCCGCATGCCACGGTGGGCCGCGACCAGCACCGCGCATTCCGCCACCCCGGGATGGGTCGCGAGCACGGCCTCGATCTCGCCCAGTTCGATGCGGTAGCCACGCACCTTGGTCTGCGTATCGCGTCGGCCCAGGTATTCCAGCCAGCCGTCCGCATGCCAGCGCGCGAGGTCGCCGGTGCGATAGATCCAGCCGCCCGGTGCCAGCGGGTGGGCCACGAACTTCTCGGCCGACAACGCGGCCTGGTTGAGGTATCCCCGCGCCAGGCCGTCACCCGCGATGCACAGCTCGCCGGGGACCAGGACCGGAACCGGCTTCAGCGCCTCGTCGAGCACGTAGAGCTGTGTGTTGGCGATACCTGCGCCGATCGAACCCTTGCGACCGGCATCGACCTTGGCCACGCTCGACCACACCGTGGTCTCCGTGGGTCCATACAGGTTCCACGCGTCCCAGCCGTTAGCGACGAACGCGTCCCACAGCGCATCCGGCAGGGCTTCGCCGCCGCACAGGATCTTCATGCCCGACCGGTTGCGCCAACCGGCCTGCATGAGCATCTGCCAGGTCACCGGCGTGGCCTGCATCACGGTCGGCGACGTTGTCTCGATCCGGCGCAGCAGCGCCGCGCCATCGTGCACGTCGGCAGTGGGGCAGATGTCGCAGCGAGCGCCGACGATGAGTGGCAGGAACAGCTCCAGCGCGGCGATGTCGAAGCTGCACGTCGTCACCGCCAGCATGCGGTCGCCGCCGACCATGCCCGGCGTCTCGCGCATCGAGCAGAGGAAGTTGACCAGCGACCGATGGGTGACGGCCACACCCTTGGGTCGCCCCGTGCTGCCGGATGTATAGATCACATAGGCCAGGTGGTCCGGCGACACGTTCGGCGTCGCATCGGGACGCTCCTGGGCGTCGCCGGTCGCCCGCGGGCCGACGTCGACGCAGACGGCCGTCGCGTCGTCGGGAATCAGGTCGACAACCCGTGGCAGCAGGCGGCCCTGGGTGACCACCAGTCGCGTTCCGCAGTCCTCCACGATGTAGCGCAGGCGATCGGGCGGATACGCGGGATCGAGCGGCACGTAGGCCGCGCCGGTGCGCAGCACAGCCAGGAGCGCGACGGTGGTATCCAGCGATCGCTCCACGCAGACGCCGACGAGACTGCCGACCTGCGCGCCGTGCGTGGCGAGCTGGCGGGCGAGTGCGTCGACGCGGGCGTCGAGCGCGGCATAGCTCAGCGTGTCGCCTTCATGTCCCAAAGCGATCGCGTCGGGTGTGCGCCGGGCCTGTGCCGCGACCAACGTGTCGACCCGCTCACCGCGGGGATAGTCGGCGGCGGTGTCGTTCCAGTCGTATACCAGGCGTCGTTGCTCGGTCGCCGGAAGCACCGAATAGCTGCTTAGTACCGCGTCCGGGTATTCGACCACCTGTTCGAGCAGGTGCATGTAGGCGGCGACGAAGCGTTCGGCAGTCGTGGCGTCGAACAGATTGCCGTCGTATTTCAGGTTGACGCGGAACTGGCCGCCGCTTTCGAGGATCTCGCAGACCAGCTCGTAATACCCCTCCTGATGGGGTCCCTCGACCGGCTCGACGTGGAGGGTGCGCTCGAAACGGCGGGTCAGGCGCTGCACGTTCGCCATGCCGCCGCTCTCGTATTCGTAGGCGACCTGGAAGACCGGCGTGCGCTCGAGGTCGCGCGAGAGGTCGAGGTCGCGAACCAGCCGCGCGAACGGATAGGCGGCGTGACGGGAGCCTTCGAGCAGCGACTCCTGGATCTGCCGCGCCCAGCGGGTGAAGCCCTGGGCCGGGTCGAGGCGAGAGCGCAGTGCGATCGGGTTGGTGAACAGCCCGACGACGGACTCGAAGCGCGGCTCCGGGCGGCCGAAGGTCGGCACACCGACGATGAGGTCCACCTCTCCCGTGTAGCGATGCAGCAGGAGCTTGTAGACGGCCAGAAAGATCACGCTGGGATTCACCTTCAGCGCGCCGCTAACGCGGTGGACGCGAGCGGCCAGGGCCTCGGACACGGCTTGCGCGTGCGTGCGCCCGGCCATGCTCGTGCGCGTGGCGCGGCTTCGGTCGGCGGGCACCTCCAGGCGGGGCAGCGGACCGTCCAGTTGCCGCAGCCAGTAGGCCCTGTCGGCGGCGCCCTGCGCCCCGGCCAGATACGACTGCTCCCAGGCGACGAAATCGGCGAACGCGCCGTCCCGCACCTGCCCCATGGGCACGCCGCGGCACAACGCGTCGTAGGTATCGAGCAGGCGGCCGACCAGCGGCTCGACCGATCCCCCGTCGAAGACGATGTGGTGCGCGACCAGGAGCACCACGTGGTCGCGGCTGTCGCGCGAGAGCACGTGGAGCGATGCCAGCGGCCCGTCCTGGAGCGAGATGGACCGCTTCGCCACGGCGAACAGGTGCTGCTCGATGTGCGATTCGGTCCAGGCGGATACGTCGAGGCGTTCGAACGGCAACTCCCTCGGCGGCGCGATGCGCTGGACCAGCGCACCGTCATGCGTGCGCATCGTCGCCCGCAGCAAGGGATGGTCCTGGAGCGTCAGCGCCCACGCGGCGCGCAACAACTCCACGTCGAGCGGGTCGCGGATGCGGAAGGCCAGCGGCACGTTGTATCCACCGTTCGCGCTGCGCTCGAGCATCCACAGGCCACGCTGTCCCTCGGCCAGCGGAAACGTGGTCACGGCGTTCGACGCGGCGATCCGCCGGAGCAGCGTCTCGGTGTCGAACGCGCCACGCTTGTAGGCCAGCAACAGTTCCCTTCGGCTCATCGGCTCATGCCTTCGTCAAGCAGCGCTTCGATGGCATCCATGTCGAGCTGGCCACCACGGAAATGTTCGAGGGCTTCCTCGATCGGCACGGCCGCGAGGTCGTTTCGCGTCGCCACCAGGTGGGCCACGTGCGCGGCCAGCTTGCGGACGCTGTTGTGCTCGAGCAAGGCGCCGCCGGCGAGCGACACCGGGAAGGCGCGCTCCATCTCCTGCACCAGGCGTCGCGAGACGATGGAGTCGACGCCGTATTCGCCCAGCGGCGCGTCGGGATCGATGTCCCCCGCGGCGACACCGGTAAGCCGCGACAGCGCGTTCGCCACGGCGTCCTCGAAGCTGTCCGCCGTGGTGGGCATCGGGGCGGCGACGTGCTCCGCCGAGAGCGAGGCCTTGCCGCCCTCCACCGGCTGGCGCAGCCAGCCGTCGCTCAGTGCGCAGATGACTTGCTGGCGATGTCCTGCCGGCGCGTCCACGTGGACGTCGGTGAAACCCTCCGCGTGCAACACCCCGGTCCAGCGCTCGGCGGTGAGCGCCGGGGTACCGGACAGCCGCAAACCGTCGTCGGCGTGGCGCCACCATCCTTCGAGCAATCCGAAGCTGAGCTGCTCGAACAGCCCCGCATCGCCGATCTCGTTCAGCAGCAGGAGCCCATGACGCCTGAGCAGGGCTTTCGCGTGACGCACCGCGCGGCGCACGTCCGCCGTGGCGTGCATCACGTTCGCGGCGATGACCACGTCGTACGTGCCGACCGCCATGCCTTGGGACGATGGCGACCTCTCCACGTCGAAACGCTGGAAACGCATGTAAGAGCGGTTCGCAGCATGATGGTCACGGCCATGTTGCAGGAACGCGCCCGAGAGATCGGTGTAGTCGTACACCTCCAGGGCCGCCGCATGCCGGTCGATCAATTCGAGCACGGCGCCGCTCGTGCCGCCGGTACCCGCTCCGATCTCGAGGATGCGCAAGCGGGCATCCGGGTCCGCCTCCCGGCGCGCCTGGATCCAGGCGCCCAGCCGCGCCACCAGCCATGCATTGACATGGTCGGCGACCGCGTTCCGCGCGTAGACCGGCGCCACGCGTGACATCGACCCGTCGGGAAACAGCAGGTCGGTGGCGCTGCGGCGTCCCGACCACACGTCGGGCAGGCCGGGCAGCGTGTATTCCACGAGATCGGCCTGCACGTTCGCGGAAGGCAGCTCTCGCCATGCCTGTCGTTCCGCGTGCCAGTGAGCCCAGGCCACGGCTGCTTCTTCGTGCGCCGCGGCCGGCAGGGCGTACCCGTCGGCCTCCGCGCGCAACACGTCATGCCGAGCCAGCAGGTCGAGGCTGCGCGAAAGCCAGCGCGCGTGGTACGGCGCCCAGGCGTGCTCCGCCTGCCAGCGGCGGATCGCGGCGTATTCGAGGCGCTCGTCGCGCGCCTTCCACAGGCCCGCTTCGCGCAACTGCACACCGAGCAGCACTGCCTGCGATCGCTCCAGCGTCAAGGGGTCGGCGGGGGGCACCGGCGTGGCGGCCTCGGTGTCCATGGCCGCGGGCGGAAGCGACGGCAGGCCCGGCGGCAGGCGTTCGATGCGATCGTCGCCGACGAGATCGCCCAGCGCACCCGGACGCGTCGTCCGGACGAAGGCGAGCTGGCGCGCGCCATCGGCCATCGCTGCCTCGAGCGCGGCCATGCCCTCGAGCGGTTCGATCGAGCCGATGCCCAGGGCAGCCATCGCGTCGCGGTAGCCCGCTTCGGCGACGACGCCTACGCTGCCCCAATAGCCCCAGTTGATCAGCTTCACCGCCGTGCCGCGCATGGCCAGTCGCTGGGCGAACGCGTCCTTGAAGGCGCAACCGGCGGCATAGTTGCCCTGCCCCGCGCTGCGCGAATGGCTCTGCATCGATGAGAAGAACAGCATGAAATCCTGGCAACGCGGCAGGAACACCTCGGCTGTACGCACGCTCGCGTCCACCTTGGCGCGCAGCGCGGCGCGCAGCGACGACTCGGTCATGCTTGCCACGCTCGCGTCGTCGAGCACGATGGCCGAGTGCACCACGCCGTGGATGGTCGGGTGCTGGGCCTCGATCCGCTTGCAGATGCCTTCCAGCGCGTTGGCGTCGGCCGCGTCGGCGCGGCAGTAGATCGGTGCCGGTCCCAGGCGCGACAAGGCGGCGAGCTTGCTCCGGATGGCGTCGTCGTCTTCCGCGCGGCGACCGATCCACCACACCCTGGCCTGGTAGTGGCGAACAAGGTGTTCGGTGAGTACGGCACCGATGCCGCCCGCGCCCCCGACGACGACGTACACGCCACCCTGGCGGAACGCCGGTGCTTCCCGCCGGGTCGCATACGGCAGCAATCGCTGACGATGCCAGGCGCCGTCGCGCCAGGCCAGCGTGGCGCCCCGGACCTCGTCCGGCACCGTGGCCAGGGCGCGCAGCGCGTCGGCGTCGTCACGCGGCAGGTCGACGCCCCGCACGTGCCAGCGCGGGTATTCGCGCGCGATCGCGCCGACCAGCCCCTGGACGCCGGCGTGCGCGGGGTCTACCTCATCGGCGGCGAAGACCGACTGCGTCCGCCAGGTGACGACGGTCCAATCCAGGTCGCCGTCGCCGTAACCTTCGGCAAGTAAAGCCTTGGCCAGGCGGAAGCACGCGACCACCCCGCTCTCCTGCGCCCGGACCATGTCGTCGGGATCGTCGATATCGGCAGCGTCCCGAGCGGGAGCGAACCAGACCACGCGCGCCACCCGCGCCTCGCCGCGGAGACCACGGGCGATATCCTCGACCGAGGCTCCCGGCGGCGGCGACAGGCGTTCCGCGTCGCCCAGGAACGCATCGAGCGCGGCGGCATGCTCGCCGGGCGATCCGATGACGACCGTGCGCCCAGAAAAGACGGGTGACGTGGAGGACGCGTCGTGTAGCGGCTCCCAGACCGGTGCGAGCATGAGCGCGCCGCCATCGTCGATGGGCGACGGCATCGCCGCCGTGGTCGGCGGCGGCACCATCGGCGACGCGGAGACGACTGGCTCGTCGGGCCAGTAGCGCTGTCGCCCGAATGGATAGGTTGGCAGGGATATCCGGCGCGGCTTCGTGGCGCCGTAGAGGCGCGGCCAATCCACGGCGAGTCCGAGCACCCACAGGTCGAGCAGCTTGGCGTATCGGCCCTTCGCGAGCCACGCTTCCGTCGTCCGCTGCATGTCCTCGTCGGGCGAAAGAAGCGACTGGGCCAGGCGATCGTGGCGTACCGCGCCCACGTGCATGCCCTCGACGTCGCGGTCGCCGTCGAGGTAACGGCGCAACGCCTCCTTCAGCGTCGCGTGCGAAGCGGCGACCACGGCAAGCCGATGGTCCATCGGTTCGCGTCCCACCTGCAGCGTGAACGCTACGTCGTGCAGGTCGAGCGCCTCCTCCGGCGTACGTTCGAGCATGGCCAGCAACTGCTGCACGCGCACGCGCAGCCGGTCCTCCTTGCGCGCGGAGAGCACCACGATCGGCGTCGGCCATGACGGATCGCCGATGCGCGCGACGTCGTCGACGCGATGCTCCGCCACGATCATGTGGGCGTTCGAGCCGCCCGCGCCGAACGACGAGATGCCGGCGACGCGCGGGTACTCGCGCACGCTGCCCGCCTCGATCCGCGTCGGTCGGGTCCAGTCCGCGCGCTCGCGCTGCACGGCAAACGACGAGCCGGCGAAATCGATGTGCGGGTTCAGCGTGCGCGCATGCAGGCTGGGCACCAGTTCGCCGTGGCGCAACTGCAGCAGCACCTTGGTCAGGCCGGCGATGCCCGCCGCGCTCTCGGCGTGGCCGATGTTGGACTTGACCGAGCCGATCGCGCAGACGCCGCGCGCATCGGCATCGCGCGAGAAGGCCTGCTGGAGGCCGGCGATCTCGATGGGATCGCCCAGCGCGGTGCCGGTGCCGTGCGCCTCCAGGTAGCTGATGGCCCACGCCGGCACGCCCGCGCGCTCGATGACCCGCGCGATCAGCTCGGCCTGGGCCTTCGGGCTGGGCACGGTGTAGGCGTTCGTGCGACCGCCGTGGTTGACCTCGATCGCCTTGATGACGCCGTAGACCTGGTCGCCGTCGGCCAACGCCGCGGCCAGCGGTCGCAACAGCACCGCGCCCACCGCCTCCGCGGGCACGTAGCCGTCGCCGCCGGCGGCGAAACTGGTGCAACGGCCGGTACTCGAGGCGAACTGCGCATGGGCGAGCATCAGGTATTTGTTCGGATGCACCGACACGTTCACGCCGCCGGCGATGGCCACCTCGCAATCGCCGGTGCGCAGGCTCTGGCAGGCCAGATGGAGCGCGGTGAGCGAGGACGAGCACATCGTGTCCACCGAAAGGCTCGGGCCGTGGAAATCGCAGAAGTAGGACACGCGATTAGCGATCGAGCCCAGGCTCGCGCCCACCACCAGCGCCTCGCCGCGCGCCTGAGCCTGGGCGGCGTACAACTGGTATTCCTGGTACATCGCACCGACGAACACCCCGACGCGACCGGCGTGGCGCAGGCTCTCCCGCGTGTGCCCGGCATCCTCCAGGGTCTGGTAGACGCATTGCAGGAAGATGCGTTCCTGTGGATCGGTCTGGCGCGCTTCCAGCGGCGACATGTTGAAGAACAGCGGGTCGAATTCGTCCACCCCGGAGATGAACCCGCCCCACTTGCTATAGCTCTTGCCGGGCTTGCCCACCTCGGGATCGAAGAAGCGGTCATGGTCCCAGCGCGTGGCGGGGATCTCGGTGACGGCGTCGCGGCCGTCGCGGAGGTTGCTCCAGAACTCTTCCAGCGTGTCGGCCTGGGGATAGCGTCCGCCCAGCCCGACGATGGCGATGTCCGCGGGACCCTCGCCCCGCGGCGATGCCTGCTCCGGCGTCGCCGTGCGCGTCGGCATGGCTGCGCGTGCGGCCACGGCCGGCGCCGGTGCGGGCGGCGCCGCGACCGGTGCGACCGGTGCGACCGGTGGCGGCGCCTCGGCGACACCCAGCAGCGTGCGCAGTCGCGCCAGGTGCGAGCGCAGGAAGTAGTCGCACAGCTCACCGAGGTTCTGGTGCTCGAAGAACAGCGTCTTGGACAGCGCGCCGAAGCTGTCTTCCAGGCGCGCGGTCATCTGCATGACCAGCGTGGAGTCGATGCCGTAGGACTCGAAGGGCTCGGTCGCATCGATGCGATCGCGCGGGAAGCGCACTTCCTCGGCCAGCATCCGGGCGAGGAAATCGAACGTCTTCCCGGCGATGTCGGAGGTATCGACCAAGGTCGTCGCCGGAGCGTCGCCCGCGGGCACCGGCGCATCGACCACGGGCGTCACGCCCGCCGGTGCGGGTTCGGCGAGCCGCCAGTCCGCACTCGCCCGCACCACGGCCACGCCGGCATGCGGCGTCGCCCACGCGCGCTCCAGCGCGGCGATACCCTCGGCGGTGGCCAGCGCGCGGAAGCCCTGGCGTTCCATGCGTTCGCGCGCGGGAGCTGACATGCGCAGACCGCCTTCTTCCCACAGCGGCCAGGCGATCGCCAGGCTGCGCCCCTTGCGCTCGCCGCGCGCGACGCGTGCGTGACGCGCCTGGGCGAAGCCGTCCATGCAGGCGTTGGCCGCGGCGTAGTCCGCCTGGCCGAGATGGCCCCATACGCCCGCGGCGGCGGAGAAAACGATGAAGAAGTCGAGCGCGCGCCCGCCGATGGCGTCGTCGAGCCGCGTGCCGACATGCACCTTCGAGCGCCACACCGCGGCGAAATCCTCGGCCGTCTTGCGCGCGAGCAGGCTGTCGCGGACGACCGCCGCGCCGTGGAGCACCCCGTGCAATGCGCCATGGCGACGCAGCACGTAGTCGACCAGTGCCACCGCGGCGCCTTCGTCGGCCAGGTCCGCCTGGCGGTATTCGATGGCATAGCCGGAGGCGAGCCAGGCCTGCAGGCGCCTGCGACGTTCGTTGTCCAGCTCCGAGCGACCGACGAGCACCACGTGGGCATGCTTCACATGGCGTCCGAGGTATTCGGCGAACGCCATGCCCAGGCCGCCCATGCCGCCGGTGATGACGTAGACGCCACCCTCGCGCCACGGCAGCGCCGCGGCCGCCACGGGCACCGTTTCCGTCCACGTGGCGATTTCGCGCGTGCGCGCCGTGTAGCGAATCTCGCCGACGCCACGCTCGGCGTCGGCGCGCAAGCGATCGATCCAGTCCACCTGGATGTCCGCGACGTCGGCCTCGATGGTCTGCCAACGCAGTCCCGGATGTTCGATGTGCGCCGTCTTCAGCAGGCCGGCCAGCCCACGCAGCAATTCGCCGTCGCCGCCGACCACCTGCACGAGCACGTCCTGTCGCGACGATTCCGCCGACAGCGCGCGGACCGCCTCGAGCAACCGCCAGGCGTAGCGTTCGCATCGTTCCGCCATCCCCGCGGACGGCAGGTCCCAGTGTTCGGCGCGACATCCGGCAAGTGCATCGAGCGCGGCGGCGAAGCGCGAATGGCGTTCGCCGTCGTCGTCGCGTCCCGTGCAGACGATGACGTGGCGCAGGCCGCCGCCGGTCGTCACGACGGCACCGGCGTCGCTGCGCCATTCGCGCGCGAGCAAGACCGTGCGCTCGCCGGCGCGGCGCATCACGCAGCCGTCGATGCGCACGCGCTCGAGCCCGTCCGCGTCGTGCAGGCGGATGTCGAACGTCGGCAGATCGGCCTGCGTCGACGCCGAACGCCTCAGCACGGCGTAGGCGCGGCCGTTCAGCGGCCCCAGGACCTCGACGCGATCGAGCGCGTAGGGCACCCAGGCCACGCCCGCGTCCAGCAGGGTGCCCGTCGCGTCGTCGTCGAGGGACCAGCCGATGGTGGCTTGCAGCGCACCGTCCATCAGGCCCGGATCGAGGAAGAAGTTCGCCTCGTCGTCGTGCGGTGCAGGCGCCGCCTCCAGCGTCGCCAGCACGTAAGGCCGTCCGGCGTCATCGCGGCCCATGCCTACCCGCCGCAACGTGCGATGCGTGGGGCCGTAGTCGACGCCTCGCGCGGCGAACGCGTCGTAGCACGCCGTCGCGTCCAGGCTCCGCTCGCAGCGCCGATCGAGCTCGGCGGGGTCCACCGACGCGGCCGGTTCGCCTGCCACCCAGTCGACGGTACCGCGCGAATGCAGGCGCGATTCGCCGCCCTGCCCGTCGGGCAGGCTGCGCACTTCATAGGAAAAGCCGCCCTCGTCGCGTCGGTCCAGCGAAATGCGCACGTCCACCGGCACGTCGCCCACGACCAACGGCTGCGACCAGCCGACATGGCCCAGGCGCAGAAAGCGCTCCGCGCGATCGGCTGGCGCCTGTGCCCTCGACAGCCCGTCGCGCAACATCTCCACGTAGCCCACGGCCGGCATGACCCGCGCACCGTTCACCACGTGGTCGCGCAGGAACACCTCGCTCCCGTCCAGGCGGCCGCCAAACGTCGATCCGTCCGCGGCGGGCGCGACGCCACGCAGCATCGGGCGATGTGCCGCGACCTTCGGCGCCATAACGGCCACGGGAAGGGACGGGTCGGCATGTCCCACCCAGTAGTGCTCGCGCGCAAACGGATAGGTCGGCAGCGGGATCCGGCGCCCGGCGCCGCGCAGGGCAGCGGCATCGGCATCGGGCACGTAGCCGCTCAGGTATGCCGCCGCCAGCGCCACCAGGCCGGGCCGCCACGCATCCGTTCCGACGGCCGCGTGACACCGTGCCGCCGCCGCCGCGCCCTCCGCGAGTACGTCGTCGCGGACGCGCTTGTCGGTGACGTGCGCGCTGCGCACCTCGTTTTCCGGGGACTGCCGCAGCCAGCCGTCGAGCCGGTCGACCAGTTCGCCGGTGCCGGCCACCACGCATGCCAGGCGATGTTCGAAGTGCTTGCGCCCGGCCAGCAGGGTGAAGGCGACGTCGGCGATGTGCTCGGGGTCGCGCGACAGGCGCTCGGACAGGCGCCGCGCCTGTTCGACAAGCTGGGCCCGCGTCTTCGCCGACAACACCACGAGCCATGCGGAACGTTCCTCGCGATCCACGACGACCGGCTCCGGCGCCTCTGCGAGCACCATGTGCGCGTTGGTGCCGCTGAGGCCGAACGAACTGATCGCCGCGAGCCTTCGTTGCCCATCGGCGACGGGCCAGTCGCGCAGGGTCGTGTTGACGTAAAAAGGCCCGTCGGAGAGGTCGATATGCGACGAGGGCCGTTCGAAATTCACGGCGGGCGGGATCCGGCGGTGGCGCAGCGACAACAATGCGCGCATCACGCCCGCGGCCCCGGCGGCGGCGATCGCATGGCCGAGATTCGCCTTGATCGAGCCCAGCGCGCAGTGCCCGCGCGGTACGCCGGCATCCGCATAGGTGCGCTTCAGCGCCTGGTACTCGATCGGATCGCCCAGCTTCGTCCCGGTACCGTGGGCCTCGACCATCTGGACCTGCCGCGGATGGATGCCGAACGCCTCGTAGGTGGAGGCGAGCAGTCGCTGCTGGGAGGCGCCGCTGGGCGCGGTGATGCCGTTGGAGGCGCCGTCCTGGTTGATCGCGCTGGCCACGATCAGCGCATGGATGTGATCGCCGGCGGCCACCGCGTCGGCTTGCCGCTTCAGCACGAACGCGGCGACGCCCTCGCTCGGGACGAAACCGTCCGCGCGATCGTCGAACGTGTGGCAGCGGCCGGTCGGCGACAGCAGGTTCGCGCGCGCGGATGCGAGGTAGAAATACGGCGTGCAACGCACGTACACGCCGCCGGCCAGCGCCATGTCGATCTCGCCGCCCCACAGGCCCTGGCAGGCCATGTGCATCGCGACCATCGAACTGGAACATGCCGTGTCGACCGCGATCGCCGGTCCCTGCAGGTCGAGGTGGTAGGAGATCCGCGCGGGCAGCAACGACACCGCCTGGCCCCACAGGGCCTGCGCGGGCTCCACGTGATCGAGCAGGCGCGAATAGTCCTCCGCGTTGCAGCCCACGTACACGCCGCAACGGCTGCCCTGGACCGAGCTCCCCGCATGGCCGGCGTCTTCGAGTGCCTTCCAGGATGCCTCGAGGAACAGGCGTTGCTGCGGATCCATGTAGGTGGCTTCGATGCCCGAAATGTTGAAAAAGAACGGATCGAATTCGTCGACGCCTTCGAGCAGGCCGCCGCGCCATTCGCGCAACGGCTGGATCGCGCCCTTGGCCGCGTCCGCCGGCGGCATCGGCCAACGGTCGACCGGCGTCACCAGGTCGCGACCGTTGGCGAGGTTTTCCCATAGGACATCGGCGTCGGGCGAGCCCGGGAACCGTGCGCTGAGACCCACGATCGCGATCGCGTCGCGCCCCGCGCCGGTCGTCGCGGGCACCGGTTGGGCGACGGCCGGTGCGGAGGGTGGCTCCCGCACCGCGTCGCGTCGCAATGCCTCGCCGTGCGCCTGACCGATGTAGGCCGTGAGGCGATCGACGCTGCCGTGATCGAACAGGTCGGTGGTGGCCAGCGACAGGTCGAGCGCCACGTTGATCCGCTGGATCAGGTGCCCGGCGCTGATCGAGTCCATGCCGTAGTGCACGAGCGCGATGTCTGGATCGAGCTCGGCCGCCGGCAGGCGCAGCACGCCACATACGCATGCGGCGACGGTATCGCGCACGCGCACGAGCGGATCGCCTGCGGGCGGCAAGGCGCTCGCCGCGACGGGAACGCTCGCCGGCGCCGGGGCCGACGCGGACGGGAGCGGCGCTTCCACGATCGCCCGCGGACGGCGCAACAGGCCGTCGCCATGCGCGGCGACGACCTGTTGCGCATAGGGATGGCCGGTGCTCGTGAGCAGCGTCGGCGTGTCGAAACCCGCCTCGGCGAGTACGCGACTCCAGCCGTCGAACGACAGTGCCGGGCAGCCCGCCAGGCGCAAGGCGGGGTCGGTGACGAGCCACCAGCCATCGAGGAGGCCGAAGGTGAGATGGGACGTCGGCGAATTGGCCGACATCTCCTGCAACAGCAGCAGGCCATGGCCTCGCAGCAAGGCCTTGACATGGCGCATCGTGCGGCGGATGTCGGCCGTCGCATGCAGCACGTTCGCCGCCACCACGACGTCGTAGCCGCCATGGTCGAACCCCTGGGCGCCCGGCTCCCGGGTGATGTCGAGCGGCCGGGCGACGAGAAAGGGGTAACGCCCGGCAAAACGATCGCGCGCGCGGAGGAGGAAACCCGCCGAGAGGTCGGTGAAGGCGTATTCCACGACGTTCGCGGCATGGCGCTCCAGTGAGGCCAGCATCGCGCCGCTGCTGCCACCGGTGCCCGCACCGATTTCCAGCACACGGATGCGCGCGGCGGGATCTTCCGCCACCCGCCGTTCGACGTACGCATCCAGTGCCGCCGCCATCGCGCCGTTGGCATGGTCGGCCAGGGCGTGGTCGCGGTAGATCGTTTCCACCACGCCTTCCATGCCGTCGGCGAACATGACCTCGGTGGCCGCGCGTTCGCCGCGCAGGATGGCGGGCAAGGCGTGCAGCATGGCTTCCAGCAGCGTCACCTGGCCGCGGAGCACGGGTACGGCGCGCCACCAGGCGGCGTGCGCGTGCCATGCCGGCCACGGATCGCCGGCCGGCGCCTGTTCGCCCACGCACAGGCGATCGTCGCGCCAGGCGAGCAGGCCGTGCCTGCACAGCAACGCCACCGTTTCGTCGAACCAGGCGTCGTGGCGCAAGACGATGCCGGCCTGGCGCCGGCAAGCGTCGAGCGTCGTCGCTTCCGCGCCGAACAGCCCCATGGCGCGCAGTTGCGCGAAAAGAACGGCGAGCAGGTGGCGATCCAGTCCGTCCACGAGACCTTCCGACACATCGTGGAACGGCGACGGGGCTTGCTCGCCGAAGGACATCGCGCCGCGCATGCCGGCCGGTGGCGCGACCTCGATCACGTCACTCGCATCGATGTAGCCGGCCTGCCCGTGTTCCAGTCCCAGTGGTCCGGTGATGGCCACCTGGAACGGCGTGCCCGCCATCACGCCGTCCAATGCGCGCATGGCGTCGACCGGATCGATCGACACGGTGCCCTGCCGCGCGAAGCGCTCGGCGTACTCGGCCAGCGCCACGCATCCGACGGTTCCCCAGTAGCCCCAGTTGACCACCTTTACCCGCTGCGCGCCGCGCTGTCCCAGCCGGTCGGCGAACGCGTCCTCGAAGGCCGAACCCGCTGCGTAGTTGCCCTGCCCCGGAAGCCGCGCAAAGCTTTGCAGCGACGAGAAGAAGAGCACGAAGTCGAGCTCGTCCGCCGCGAACACCTGGGCGAGTCGGACGCAGACGTCGGTCTTGGCCGAGAGCGCGGCGCGGAAGCGCGTTTCGTCCATTCCCGCGATGCCCTGGTCGAGCAGCACGATGGCCGAATGGACCACGCCGTGGATGACGCCGTAGCGCTCGATGACCTGAGCTCGCGCGGCCTCCATCGCCGCGCGATCGCGCGCGTCGGCGCGAATGTAAAGCGGTGCCGGACCCACGGCACCCAGTCGGCGGATGCGTGCGGCGATGTCATCGTCCTCGGCGCGACGGCCGATCCAGACGACGCGGGCGCGATGGTGGCGAACGAGGTGTTCGCTGAACACTTCGCCCAGGCCGCCGGCGCCGCCGACGATGACGTAGACACCCCCATCGCGATAGGCCGTCCGCTCCGACACGCCGCCATCGAACGCGACGAGCCGCCGGCGAAACCATTCGCCCCGTCGACGGGCATGGACATCGGCTCCGTCGGGCAGCTGCGCCAGTTCGACCAGGGGAAGGTCGCCTTCGTCGTCGAGGTCGGCGCAGCGTATTTTCCAGAGCAGGTATTCCTTGGCCACCGAGCCCATCAGCCCATGCAGGCCGGCATGCCCCGGATGGACGGGTTCGTCCGCGATCACCCGCTGCGTCCGCCAGGTCACCACCGTCAGGTCGAGGCGACGCGAGCCGTAACCGAGGTCGGCCAACGCGCGCAGCACGCGAAAGCATGGCAGCAGTCCGTTTTCCTGGACGGCGAGCATCGCTTCCTCGTCGTGTCCGTCCATGGACTCGCGGGCGATCCAGAGCACCCGTTCGACGACGCCCTCGTCGCGCAGCGTCTCGATGAGCGTCGCCAGGTCGGCGCAGTCGGCGGTATCGAGGAATCGCGCGTCGGCATGGCGTTCGAGGATCGCGCGCCGGTCGGCGTCGTTCGCACCGAAGACCAGCACGCGGGCCGCCACGGACATCGCCGCTCCCGTGGCCGTGGGCGATACCGCCTCCCACCGCGGGACGAACGTCGTCAGCGACGCAGGTTCCACCGGCCGATCGCCGCCGCGGACGCTCGGGCGCGGGTCGTGCGGAACGGGCGGCGGCGTGTCGCCGCCGATCCAGAAGCGCTGCTTGCGGAACGGGTATGCCGGAAGCGAGAGCTTTCGCGGCGACGCATCCTTGCGCAGCGCTTTCCAGTCGATGTCCAGGCCCTTGACCCACAAGTCGAGCAGCGTGTCGTACTTGCCCTTGGCGATCCACGCGGCGACCGCGCCGTGCAGGTCGTCGTCGGCGGCGAAGGCGGCCACGGTCTCGCGATGGCGGCGCACCTCGCCCTGGTGCAGGCCCTCGACATGGCGCTCGCCGGCGACGAACGCGCGCAACGTCGCGCGCAGCCCGTCCACGCCGTCGAAGGCGCAGGCGATCCGATGCTCCATCGCCTCGCGCCCCACCTGCAGCGTGTGCGTGAACGCATCCACGTCCAGCGCCTCGTGCGCCTCCATCCAGTCGAGCATGCGAGCGGCCTGCACGCGCAGGCGCTCTTCGCTGCGCGCCGACAGCACGAACAGCGAGGACGCGTCACGCGTCGACCGCTCGTGCATCGCCGGGCGACGGGTGTCGACGTATTCCTCGATCACCAGGTGCGCGTTGGTGCCGCTGTAGCCGAACGAACTGACCGCCGCGCGACGCGGCGCACCGTCGATGCGCGCCCAGGCTTC
>NZ_JAEUYM010000011.1:0-21254 GCF_040900725.1 Luteibacter sp. CQ10
GAGATCCTGCACGCCCTGGCCGACCTGCACTGCCAGGGCTACACGCTGCCCTGGGCGCGCCTGTTCGGCACGCCGCCCCCGCGCCACATCCCGCTGCCGGGCTATCCCTTCGAGCGTGAGCGGCACTGGGTCGACGGCCACGCAGCGGTCGGGACGACCCCGTCGGCCCCCTCGATGCTCCATCCGCTGCTGCACCGGAACACCTCGACGCTGGCCGCGCAGCGTTTCACGTCGACCTTCGACGGGCGGGAGTTCTACCTTCGCGACCACGTGGTTAACGGCCGGCCGACGCTGCCCGCCGCCTGCCACATCGAGATGGCCTGCCGCGCCGCCACACTCTCGACCGAAGAAACGAGCGCGAACCATGGGATAGGCCTGCGCGACATCGCGTGGATCCGTCCCCTGGCCGTGAGTTCCGCCACCGACGTGCATACGCGACTGACGAACTCGCCGGGGGGTGACGTCGCGTTCGACATCCACACACGCGACGCGGCGACCCGCGACGAAACCGTGTTGGCCCAGGGCAGCATCGTCGTGCTCGATGCCTCCGCGCGCCGCCCCGATCGGCTCGACCTCGACGGGCTTCGCGCGAACGCCGCTCCGGCGTGGGATGGCAAGGCCCTCGCGGCCGGGCAGGGCGATGGCACGCTCCGCTACGGCGACGCTTTCCGGTCGATCGTCGCCCTACACGCCGGCGACGACCTCGACGGCCGCTACGTGCTGGCCCATCTACGCCTTCCGTCCTGCGTGGCCGATACCCACGATCGCTACATCGTCCACCCCAGCATGCTCGATGGCGCGTTGCAGGCCGTGCTCGGCGTGGCGACCGGAACCCGGCACGACGGCGACGACGGCGCGCCCACGCCGGGAACGGTGCCCTTCGCCGCCGACGCCGTGGACGTGTGGGACGTGATGCCCGCGGAGGCGTGGGCCCACCTGCGCATGCGTCCCGCGGAGCAGGTCGACGGAAATGCCGCGGCGCGGACGGCCACCATCGACGTCAACGTATGCGACGCGGAGGGGCAGGTCGTCGTCGCGATACGCGGCCTGTCGCTGATCTCGCCGGGATCGGGCGGCACGGCCGCGGATGAGCCGATCGCCACCGTCCTGCGCGGGGACGAATTCTTCCTGGCCGACCACCGGCACATCGTGCCGGGCGTGGTCTTCCTGGAAGCCGCGCGCGCCGCCGCCGAGCGACGCGAGGGGCACGCCGTCGTCGGCATGACGCACGTCGTCTGGCGAAGCCCGATGGCCGCGCCTCCCGGCGAAACCACGCTCTACACCCATCTTGCGCCAAGCGCGGCCGGAGTGGACTTCACGATATCGGCCACCGACACGCCCATGCCGGATTCGACCTGCGCCCAGGGCGTCCTGCTGACGAACGCCGACGACGCGCCGCCACGACCGCCGCGCGCGGACCTCGACGGCGTGGTCCGGCGTTGCCCGGCGCGGATCGAGGGCAGCGCATGCCACGAGCTGCTCGGCGTGATGCATGGGCCGCGGATGTTCCCCATCCGTTCGATCCGGCACGCCGAATACGAGGCGATCGCTCATCTCGAACTGCCGGCATCGGGTTTGCCGGTTCACGCCGGGGTGCTGCATCCGTCCCTGATGCACGGCGCGGTACTGGCCGCCGTTTGCTTCTCGCTGATCCAGGACGGCGAACGGCAGCTACGCCTGCCGTTCACGCTCGAGGCGTTGTGGATCCACGCGAGCACGCTGCCGTCGGCGTGCCACGCGCACGTACGCCAGGTGTCGGCGGGCGATGGCGCGATCCGGCGTTACGACATCGACGTGCTCGACACGGACGGCGAGTGCCTGGTGCGATTGGAGGGCTTCACGGCGCGATCGCCGGCGGCCGTCCGCCGACCCGACGTGATCCACGCCGTTCCCGCATGGCGGGATGCGCCGCAGGCTGCCGGCATGCGACGCGATGCGACGCACGATCCGGTCTTCCTGGTCCCGCATGGTCAGGCGTCCCTGCATCGATGCATCCTCGAGGCCTTCCCTGCGGCACGCGTCGTCCGGCTCGATCCGCCGACGTCGGCGGAGGCGATCGCGAACAACGTCCTCCGCGCGATGGCCCTGGTGCAGGAACTCATCAGCGCGGGGCGCGACGCGCACGTGCTGCTGCCGCTTCCCGACGACGAGGCCTGGCATGCCCACGCGGCGATCGAGGGGTTGCTCAAGACGGCACGCAACGAACATCCGCGTGTTCGCGGCAGGTTGCTGCGCTATCCCGCGTCCTCCCACGCCGACCCGGAAAGCCTCCGCCATTGGCTTGTCGCCGAAGCGGACGCGACGGACGACGCGAGCGCCGTCCGCTACCACGAGGGTACGCGCCAGGTTCTTCGCTGGGACGAGGCGCCCGTGCAGTCCACGACCCATGCCGGGCGTTTAACCATGCTCCAACCCGGCGACGTGGTCTGGATCACCGGGGGCGCGGGCGGCATCGGCCGATTGCTCGCCCGCCATGTCGGCAGGGAAACGGGCGTCCGCGTCGTGGTGAGCGGCAGGACGCCGCCGACCGACGACGCATGGCTTTCCATGCTGCGCGCCGACGGTATCGATGCGTGCTACGTCCGCTGCGACGTGACGCGAGCCGACGAGGTCGAGGCCGCCCTCGCCAGTGAATCGTTCCGCGGCAGGCGACTGCGCGGCGTGCTGCATGCCGCCGGGGTCGTGCGCGACGCGTGGCTCGCCCGCAAGACCTCCACCGAGGCCGCGGAGGTACTCGCGCCCAAGATCGCCGGCACGCTCGTGCTCGACGAGGCGACGCGCGACGCGCCGCTGGCGTTCTTCGCCGTGTTCTCGTCGCTCGCCGCCGTCATGGGCACTCCGGGCCAGGCCGACTACGCCGCCGCCAACGCGTTTCTCGATGCCTTCGCACTGCATCGAGAAACGCAGGTGGAGGCGGGCGTCCGGCAGGGCCACACCTGCTCGATCAACTGGCCGCTATGGCGCGAAGGTGGCATGCGCGTCGACGCGCAGACCGAGGAACAGGCCCGGCACATGATCGGGCTGGAGCCGCTGGATACCGCCGAGGCCCTGGCCAGCCTCGCCTGGGCGACGAATACGGGTACCCCACGCCTCCTGGTCGCCCAGGGGCGGCCGGATACGCTGCGCGCCGTATTGTTCGCGGACGCTCCGTCGGCCACGCCGACGGATCCGGAAAGCGCCGTTCCCCCTGTCTCGTCGACGGACGACGCCCGCCTGGCATCGCTCACGCGCGAACTCGCCGGGGTCGCCGCCACCGTCCTCAAAATGGAGGCCGACGCCATCGACGGGTCGACCGGGCTGTCGCATTACGGCTTCGACTCGATCTACCTCACGGAGTACGCCAACCACCTCAATCGCCGCTACGGCCTGAAGCTGATGCCGACGGTGTTCTTCGAATGCGCCAACCTTACCGCGCTGGCCCGGCACCTGCTGTCGCGCCACGCGGCAGCCTTCGCAGGCACCGCGGCCGCGCCCGCGGATGCGCGAAGCGCTTCGTCGCCCACGCCGGCACGCCCGTCGCGACGGGCCGGCACGGCCCAGGCATCGACGTCGGGATCCTCGATGTCCGCGCCCTCGACGTCCGTGCCCGCGCCGGTCGAAGACACGTCGAACGGCGTGGCGATCATCGGCATGAGCGGGCGTTTTCCCGGATCGGCCGACGTCGGCGAGTTCTGGACCCGCCTGGCGGACAATGCGGATCTGATCGGCGACATGCCGCTGGAACGCGTGGCCCTGACCGGCGGACTCGTCGCCGATCGCTCGGCGCTTCCGGCCGCGGTGCGCCTGGCCGGCTACATGGACGGCATCGACTGCTTCGACCCGATGTTCTTCGGCATCACCCCGATCGAGGCGGGTGCGATGGATCCGCAGCAACGGTTGTTCATCGAACACGCCTGGGCGTGCGTTGAAGACGCCGGTTACCGCGCGACCAGCCTGGCCGGCAGCCGGACCGGCGTCTTCGTCGGCGTATCCACGTCCGATTACAAAGACCTCTGCCAGCTCGCGGGCATGTCGTCGCCGTTCGGCGGCGACGCCGCGTTCCATTTCATGATCGCGAACCGGCTCTCCTACCTGCTCGACCTGCGCGGACCGAGCGAACCGGTGGATACCGCCTGCTCCAGCTCGCTGGTGGCACTGCACCGGGCGGTCCGGGCGATCCAGTCGGGAGAGTGCGAGGCCGCCCTCGTCGGCGGCGTCAACGTCATCGTCAACCCGGTCAACGGGATGCGCGCCCATCAGGCGGGCATGCTCAGCGACGACGGACGATGCAAGACCTTCGACGCGTCCGCCGACGGCTATGGCCGTGGCGAAGGGGTGGCGGTGCTCATGCTCAAGCCGCTTGCGGCCGCCAGGGCCGACCGCGACCACGTCTACGGCGTGATCGTCGGCAGCGCGGAAAACCATGGCGGCCGGGCATCGTCGCCGACCGCGCCCAACCCGCTCGCCCAGCGCCAGTTGCTGGTGGATGCCTATCGTGGCGCCGGTATCGACCCCGCCACGGTGGGATATATCGAGGCGCACGGCACCGGCACGGCCCTCGGCGATCCGGTGGAGGTCAACGCGCTCAAGGCGGCCTTCGACGAACTGCACCGCGAGCGTCGTCCTGGAAAGACCGTGCGGCGCCACTGTGCGCTCGGTTCGGTGAAGACGAACGTCGGCCATCTGGAAGCCGCGGCGGGCGTCGCCGGCGTGATCAAGGTGCTACTGATGTTCGCCCACCGGTGCATACCGGGCAACGGTCAGCTGAAGTCGCCCAATCCCTACCTGGAACTGGACGACGGCCCTTTCTACCTGGCCTGCGAGACCGTGACGTGGGCGGCGCCGGTCGACGCGGCGGGACGCGAGCTCCCGCGCCGGGCGGGCGTCAGCGGCTTCGGCATCGGCGGCTCAAACGCGCACGTGGTGCTCGAATCCTTTGAGGCGACCGAGCCGTCGCGCGCCCCCGTGCGCGCGCCCGCCCTGGTGGTGTTGTCGGCGAAGACGGCGGCCGCCCTGCGCGAGCAGGCGCAGCGCCTGCTCGCCGCCGTGAGCGGCCCCTCCGCACCCGACCTGCACGACCTGGCCTTTACCCTCCAGGTCGGACGGGAAGCCATGGACCATCGGCTCGGCTTCGTCGTCGAGTCGATGGAACAACTGGCCGGGGAACTCGCCGGCTTCGTGGCAGATCGCGCGCACAGGGGAACCGTGGGCGTCGTGACGCATCGTCCCGGCGAGTCGACGGGAGGCGATGACGACGGCACTCTCGATGCAGGCTTGCAAAAAGGCGAATACTCCAGAATGCTGGAGAGGTGGACCCGGGGGCTCGCAATCGATTGGCATCGGCTTTACGCCGGTTCGGCCGCGCATGCACGACTCTCGCCACGGCGCGTCAGCCTGCCGACCTATCCGTTCGCGAGGGAGAGCTACTGGGTGAACCTGCACGAGAGTCGACACAGCAACGGCGCGGACGCCGCGCCAACGCACGAGGCGGCGCGCGCCGGCAACGGTCCGATCGAGGCGCTGATCGACGGACTGCTGGGCCATAACCTGACTCTCGACGATGCCCTGCGAACGCTCGAACGCATGGATGCGGGGCTCCACTCATGAAGTATCCGGAGTTCGTGTTGCGGGAAACCATGGAAGGGCGGTTGACCAGATCCCAGGCGATGCGGCTCCTCGCGTATGCACGGACACCCGGCGCCGGACTGGCGTCGCCGCATCCGCTGCTGCAACAGAACACTTCCGACCTCCTGGGGCTCCGCTTCACCACGCGACTCACCGGCGAGGAGCCGTTCCTCGCCGATCACGTGGTCGGCGGCCGGAAGATGCTGCCGGGCGTCGTCGCCCTTGAAATGGCCATGGCCGCCGTCGCCTACGGCGGCGATCCGGATGGGGAAGGGAAGCGTCCGGTCGGCTTGCGCGACGTGGCGTGGCTGCGGCCGGTGGTCGCCGACGGCGACACGACGCTGCACGTCGAACTCGGCGCGCGGGACGACGGCGACGTCGACTTCGACATCGTCGCGAGCAGCCCGCCCGGCGAGCGTGTCGCCCACGTCCAGGGCCGCGTGTGTCATCGCTCCGCCGTCGCCGATGACGAACCGCCGGTGCTCGACCTCGACGGACTGCGGGCCGCCTGCGCACGCATCCTCGATGCGGATACCTGCTATGCGACGTTCGCCGCCGCCGGCATCGACTACGGTCCCACTCATCGCGGGCTGCAGGAAGTGCACGTCGGCGCGGATGCCGACGGACGGCCTTTCGCGTTGGCCCGGATCGCCTTGCATGACGATGCCGCCGGTTCCGGCTACACGCTGAGCCCGGGCATGATGGACAGTGCGCTTCAGGCGGCGATCGCGCTGCTCGCGGACGACGTCGCCGGGGACGGTGGCCAGGCGCGCGCACGCCAGCCGATGATTCCGTTCGCGCTCGACGGTCTCGACGTCTTCCATCCCGCGCCGACGACCGGGTGGGCCTATCTGCGCCCATCGGCACCAGGCGATTCGCTGCACACGCTGGACGTGGATCTGTGCGACGCGTCCGGACGGCTCTGCGTGCGCTTCGACGGGCTCGCCTCGCGCGCCTACGGCCGGGAAGCGGCGCCGGTCGACGTTGCCACGCCGCTGCCCCTCTCGGCCGAGGCGACGACCGCGGACGACGACACGGGGGAGCTGCACGAGCGGACCGTCGCCTATCTCAAGGACCTGCTGTCGCGCACGTTGCGACTGCCACCGACGCGGATCGACGCACGGGCACCGCTGGAACACTACGGCATCGACTCGATCCTGGCTCTGCAACTCGTCGCGGCACTGCAGGAGGCGTTCGGCTCGCTGCCGAAGACGCTGATGTTCGAGTACCAGAGCATCGACGCGCTGGCCGGCTATTTCATCGAACGGCATCGTCCGGCGCTGGTCGCGCGACTGCCGTGGGCCGGCGCGCCGGCGCCTCTCGCGCCGGCCGCGGGCACGGCCACGCCGGTCGCCGGGGCCGCACCGCGCGCGCGTCGTCGCCGTTTCGCCGACGCGCTCCCCGCAGCCGCCCCGGTTGCGAGCGCCGGCATCGCCATCGTCGGCATGAGCGGGCGTTATCCGCAGGCCGTCGACCTGGACGCCTATTGGGACAACCTGCGCGCGGGGCGCGACAGCATCACGCCGATCCCGGCCCAACGCTGGGACCTGCACGGCTTCTTCGACCCGCACAAGGGCACCCTGGGCCGCAGCTACAGCAAGTGGGGCGGCTTCATCGACGACGTCGACCGCTTCGATGCGCTGTTCTTCCAGGTCTCGCCCCGCGAGGCGCAGTTCCTCGATCCGCAGGAGCGGCTCTTCCTCGAATGCGCCTACGCGACGCTGGAAGACGCCGGCTACACCCGCGACACCTTGCGCGGCGAAGACGACCCGGGCGACGCGGTGGGGGTGTTCGTCGGCGTCATGTACGAGGAGTACCAGCTCTACGGCGCGCAGGCGCAGGCCCTGGGCGAGCCCTTCGCCCTGGGCGGCAGCGCCTCGTCGATCGCCAACCGCGTCTCGTACTACTGCAACCTGCACGGCCCGAGCCTGGCGGTGGACACCATGTGTTCCAGCTCGCTCACCGCGATCCACCTGGCTTGCCGCAGCCTGCGCGCCGGCGAATGCCAGGCGGCGATCGCCGGCGGCGTCAACGTGTCGGTGCATCCGAACAAGTACCTGGCCATCTCCCAGGCCCAGTTCGCCTCCAGCCGCGGACGCTGCGAGAGCTTCGGCGCGCATGGCGACGGCTACGTGCCCGGCGAGGGCGTGGGCGCGGTGCTGCTCAAGCCGTTGGAACGGGCGATCGCCGCGGGCGACCACATCCACGGCGTCATCCTCGGCAGCGCAATCAACCACGGCGGCAAGACCAACGGCTACACCGTGCCCAACCCGCAGGCGCAGGCGCGCGTGGTCGCCCAGGCGCTGCGCGAGGCGGGCGTGGACGCGCGCCAGGTCGGCTATGTCGAGGCCCACGGCACCGGCACCAGCCTGGGCGATCCGATCGAGATCGCCGGCCTCACCCAGGCCTTCGCCCAGTTCACCGCCGACCGGCAGTACTGCGCGATCGGTTCGGTGAAGTCCAACATCGGCCACCTGGAAAGCGCCGCCGGCATCGCCGGCCTGGCCAAGGTGCTCCTGCAGATGCGCCACGGCGAATTGGTGCCCTCGCTGCATGCGCAGGAGCTCAACCCGCACATCGGCTTCGAGGACACGCCTTTCCGCGTCCAGCGCACGCTGGAGCCCTGGCCGCGTCCGCGGGGCGAGCGCGACGGCGAGTCGCGGGAGATGCCACGTATCGCCGGCCTGTCGTCCTTCGGCGCCGGCGGGGCCAACGCGCACCTGATCGTGCGCGAGTACATCGCCCCGGCCGTCGCGGCCGCCACCGCGCCGATGCGGCCGCAGGTCGTGCCGCTGTCGGCGCGCAGCGGCGAGCGGCTGGCCGAGCAGGTCCGGCGCCTGCTCGCCCACCTCGAGCGCGAGACCCCGGCCCTGGACGACCTCGCCTACACCTTGCAGGTCGGTCGTGAGGCGATGGACCACCGGCTGGCCTTCGTCGTCGGTACGCTCGACGAATTGCGCATGCGCCTGCGCGACTACCTCGCGCACGGCGCGCAGGGCGCGCATACGCATCAGGGCGAAGTCCGCCGGCAGGACGCGCTGGCCCTGTTCGGCAGCGACGACGAACTCCGGCACGCGCTCGCCCGCTGGATCGAGCGCGGCAAGTACGGCCGGCTGCTCGCGCTGTGGGTGCAGGGGGTGCCGGTCGACTGGCGCGGCCTGCATGCCGGCCGCGCCCCGCGACGCGTGCCGCTGCCCACCTATCCGTTCGACCGCGAACGCTTCTGGGCGCCAGACGAGCGCAAGCGCAAGTCCATCGACGACGTGCAGTCGGTGCTCCATCCGCTGCTGCATCGAAATACATCCGACCTTGACGAACAGCGTTTCACCTCGTGCTTCACGGGCGAGGAATTCTTCCTCAGCGACCACCGCGTGCACGGACGGCGCCTGCTTCCCGCGGTCGCCTACCTCGAGATGGCGCGTGCCGCGATCGAACACGGTGGCGGCGAGCACGGCACCGGCATGTTCGAGCTGCGCCATGTCTCGTGGGGTGAACCGACGGTGGCCGATACCGACGACGTGGCCCTGCACGTCGCCCTGTATCCGCAAGGCGAGGACGAGATCGAGTTCGAGATCTACAGCGAGGGAGCGTCCGGGCGCGTCGTGCATTCGCAGGGCAACGTGCCGCGTCGCAGCTCCGTCGAGGCGCCGATGGTGGCGCTCGACGATTGGGCCGATGTGCGCCGCGTCGACGGCGACGCCTGCTACGCCCTGCACCAGGCCGGTGGCCTGGATTACCTGCCGGCGATGCGTGCCATCGAATCGCTGCGCATCCGCGAACGCGAGGATGGGCGCCACGAAGTGCTTGCGTCGCTGGTACTCCCGGAACCGGTGCGCGGCACGGCCGACCGCTACCTCCTGCATCCCAGCCTCATGGACGGTGCCCTGCAGGCGATCGCGGGGCTGTGGATGCCGGAGGACGGCGTCGCGCCGAACGGGTCCGCCGATGCCGCGCTGCTGCCCTTCGCGCTCGATTCGCTGCAGATCTGGGCCGCGTGCGGCGAACGCGCCGTCGCGCTCATCCGCGAACGCGACGGCGACGGTGCGCGATCGCGTGTCGTCGACGTCGACCTCTGCGACGAGCGGGGCCGTGTGGCGATCCGCCTGCGCGGTCTCACCTCGCGTCGACTGGCCGGCGAGGTGCTGAGGCCGCGCACCGGTCCGGCGATGCTGATGACGCCACGGTGGCACGCACGCGCTCTGGCCTCGGCCGGTAACGCACCCGTCGATCGAGCCGCGCGATGGATCGTCCTCGACGCCGCCTTCGCCCATCACCTGGATGCGCTTCGCGCCGAAGATGCCGCGTCGCGTTGGCTCGTGTTGCCCCCGGTCGTCGACGTGGCGTCGCTTGCGGATGCATGGGAAGCGGTCTTCCAGACCGTTCGCGACATGCTCCAGGGAGGGCCCCGCGACACGGTGACGCTGCAATTGATGATCGCCCGGCATGGCGATGCCTGGGGAGCGTCGCAAGGGTCTCTCACGGGCTCGGTCGCGGGCCTGCTCAAGAGCGCGACGCTGGAAAATCCGCTGTTTCGCGGCCAGGTCATCGAATTGCCGACGGACACCGATGCCGCGACGCTGGGCGAGACCTCGCGCTCGAACCTTTCCGCTGCGGCGGACGAGGTCCAGGTCCGCTACCGCGACGGCGGGCGCGAGGTGTTCGCGCTGGACGAGACGCCGGTCGAGCTGGACCAGGCGGCGGCCGGGCCATGGAAGGACGGTGGCGTGTACTGGATCACCGGCGGTGCGGGTGGGCTGGGCCTGATCGTCGCACGCGACATCGCCCGACGGGTGCGTGGTGCCCGCCTGGTGCTCACCGGACGCTCTGCGCTGGATGCGTCGAAACGACGGCTCGTCGCGAGCCTGGCGGCAGACGGCCACGACTTGCGCGTGGACTACCTGGCACTGGACGTCGCCGATGCGGATGCCGTGCATGCCTGCGTGCGGGACATCCTCGCCATGCATGGCCGCCTGGACGGCATCGTCCACAGCGCCGGCGTCATCGAGGATGCCTTCATCCTGCGCAAATCGGTCGAGCAGCTCCGCGCGGTGTGGTCGGCCAAGGTGGCCGGGACGGTCAATCTCGACCTTGCCACCCGCGACGTCCCGCTCGACTGCTTCCTGCTTTTCTCGTCGGTCGCGGGCATCGTCGGCGGCGTGGGCCAATGCGACTACGCCACCGCGAACGCCTTCCTCGACGCGTTCGCACGTCATCGGCAACGCTGCGTCGCCGACGGCACGCGCCATGGCCGCACGCTGTCGATCGACTGGCCGTTGTGGGCCGACGGCGGCATGCGCCTGGACCCCGCCATACTCCGCCAGTTGAACGGGCAGGGGATCCACGCGCTGGAAACCGAACAGGGTCTCGTCGCCCTGCGACAGGCGTGGGCGACGCGCCATGCGCAGGTCCTGGTCATCGGCGGCGCGCCCATGCCGTCGTCCGTCGTCGCCGGGACGCCGGCGGATACCGGCGCCACGGATGACGAGAGTGCGCCACACCTGCCGCCGACCGTTGGTACCGATGCCGGCGATCTCGTCGACGGCACGGTGGCGTACCTGAAAGGACTGTTGTCGCAGGCGTTGAAGCTTTCGCCGGATCGCATCGATCCGGCGGCGCCCATGGAGCAGTACGGCATCGACTCGATCCTGGCCGTGCAACTCGTCGCGGCACTGCAGGAGGCGTTCGGCTCGCTGCCGAAGACGCTGATGTTCGAGTACCAGAGCATCGACGCGCTGGCCGGCTATTTCATCGAACGGCATCGTCCGGCGCTGGTCGCGCGACTGCCGTGGGCCGGCGCGCCGGCGCCTCTCGCGCCGGCCGCGGGCACGGCCACGCCGGTCGCCGGGGCCGCACCGCGCGCGCGTCGTCGCCGTTTCGCCGACGCGCTCCCCGCAGCCGCCCCGGTTGCGAGCGCCGGCATCGCCATCGTCGGCATGAGCGGGCGTTATCCGCAGGCCGTCGACCTGGACGCCTATTGGGACAACCTGCGCGCGGGGCGCGACAGCATCACGCCGATCCCGGCCCAACGCTGGGACCTGCACGGCTTCTTCGACCCGCACAAGGGCACCCTGGGCCGCAGCTACAGCAAGTGGGGCGGCTTCATCGACGACGTCGACCGCTTCGATGCGCTGTTCTTCCAGGTCTCGCCCCGCGAGGCGCAGTTCCTCGATCCGCAGGAGCGGCTCTTCCTCGAATGCGCCTACGCGACGCTGGAAGACGCCGGCTACACCCGCGACACCTTGCGCGGCGAAGACGACCCGGGCGACGCGGTGGGGGTGTTCGTCGGCGTCATGTACGAGGAGTACCAGCTCTACGGCGCGCAGGCGCAGGCCCTGGGCGAGCCCTTCGCCCTGGGCGGCAGCGCCTCGTCGATCGCCAACCGCGTCTCGTACTACTGCAACCTGCACGGCCCGAGCCTGGCGGTGGACACCATGTGTTCCAGCTCGCTCACCGCGATCCACCTGGCTTGCCGCAGCCTGCGCGCCGGCGAATGCCAGGCGGCGATCGCCGGCGGCGTCAACGTGTCGGTGCATCCGAACAAGTACCTGGCCATCTCCCAGGCCCAGTTCGCCTCCAGCCGCGGACGCTGCGAGAGCTTCGGCGCGCATGGCGACGGCTACGTGCCCGGCGAGGGCGTGGGCGCGGTGCTGCTCAAGCCGTTGGAACGGGCGATCGCCGCGGGCGACCACATCCACGGCGTCATCCTCGGCAGCGCAATCAACCACGGCGGCAAGACCAACGGCTACACCGTGCCCAACCCGCAGGCGCAGGCGCGCGTGGTCGCCCAGGCGCTGCGCGAGGCGGGCGTGGACGCGCGCCAGGTCGGCTATGTCGAGGCCCACGGCACCGGCACCAGCCTGGGCGATCCGATCGAGATCGCCGGCCTCACCCAGGCCTTCGCCCAGTTCACCGCCGACCGGCAGTACTGCGCGATCGGTTCGGTGAAGTCCAACATCGGCCACCTGGAAAGCGCCGCCGGCATCGCCGGCCTGGCCAAGGTGCTCCTGCAGATGCGCCACGGCGAATTGGTGCCCTCGCTGCATGCGCAGGAGCTCAACCCGCACATCGGCTTCGAGGACACGCCTTTCCGCGTCCAGCGCACGCTGGAGCCCTGGCCGCGTCCGCGGGGCGAGCGCGACGGCGAGTCGCGGGAGATGCCACGTATCGCCGGCCTGTCGTCCTTCGGCGCCGGCGGGGCCAACGCGCACCTGATCGTGCGCGAGTACATCGCCCCGGCCGTCGCGGCCGCCACCGCGCCGATGCGGCCGCAGGTCGTGCCGCTGTCGGCGCGCAGCGGCGAGCGGCTGGCCGAGCAGGTCCGGCGCCTGCTCGCCCACCTCGAGCGCGAGACCCCGGCCCTGGACGACCTCGCCTACACCTTGCAGGTCGGTCGTGAGGCGATGGACCACCGGCTGGCCTTCGTCGTCGGTACGCTCGACGAATTGCGCATGCGCCTGCGCGACTACCTCGCGCACGGCGCGCAGGGCGCGCATACGCATCAGGGCGAAGTCCGCCGGCAGGACGCGCTGGCCCTGTTCGGCAGCGACGACGAACTCCGGCACGCGCTCGCCCGCTGGATCGAGCGCGGCAAGTACGGCCGGCTGCTCGCGCTGTGGGTGCAGGGGGTGCCGGTCGACTGGCGCGGCCTGCACGCCGGCCGCGCCCCGCGACGCGTGCCGCTGCCCACCTATCCGTTCGCGCCGGAACACTACTGGGTGCCGGGCATCGCCCGGCCCGTCGACCGTATCGCGGCCGGCGCGGCGCCCGCCCGGCGTCGTCGCATTCTTTCGAAAGTATGGCGACCCTCGGAGCTTTCCGTCGCCGCACCTTCCACGCAGCGCGTGCTGGTCGTCACGGACGACCCATCGGCTGGCCTGGTCACGGCCCTGCGCGCGCGCCTGCCCAACGGGCACGCCGTGACACCGGCGGACTTCCAGGCGATGCCGGCGGAAACGATCGGCGACTACGAGGGCGTCATCGAACTTGCATTGGAGCCCACCACCGACGACGCCACCCTGCGCCGGCTGGGCCCTTGGCAGGCATGGGTCCGCGCGCGCGCCGCGCACGGTGGTCGCGCACTCTGCGTAACCCGCGGACGCGAAGAAGTGCACGCCGCGCGCATCGACGACGGCACGACGTGGCATGCCGCGCTGGTACGTGGCCTGCAAAGCGAATACACCCGGTTGTCCACCCGACAGCTCGACCTCGACGCCGTGGGTGACGACGTCGAACGCGAGGCTGGGTGGATCCACGCCGAATGGCTCGCCGACACCCGCGACGTGCAGGCGCTACGGCAGCGAGGTGTCCGCCACGTCGCGACGCTGGAAGACGCCCCGGCGCCCCGTGCAGGAGACGGCCGCACGCACCGCTTCGCACCCGACGAGGTGTTGTGGATCACCGGCGGAACGCGAGGGCTGGGCCACCTGTGCGCACGTCATTTCGTCCACCGTCACGGTGCGCGTCGGCTTCTGCTCAGCTGTCGCGAGGCGTTCCCCGCCCGGGAGCAGTGGCCGGAGGTAGCCGCCGGAACGGGACCCTTCGCGGCGCGCGTGCGAGACCTGTTGGCGCTCGAAGCCGCCGGCGCGTCGATCCGCGTGTCGAGCGTCCCGCTGGACGACGAAGCCGCCCTGGCTCGTGAACTGGAGCAGGTCGTCGATACGATGGGTCCCATCCGCGGCCTCATCCATTGCGCGGGGCGGCTCGATGCGAACGATCTGGCCTTCGTGGGCAAGTCGCTCGACGGCATCGCCAGCGTGCTGCAACCGAAGGTCGCTGGACTGAACAATGTCTTCGCCCGATTGCATGACCAGCCGCTGGCCTTCGCCGCGCTATTCTCGTCGGTATCCGCGGTGCTGCCGGCGCTGGCCGTGGGGCAAACCGACTACGCTGCCGCCAACGCCTACATGGACAGCGTCGCCGTGACGAGGGCGGCCGCCGGTGAGCCGGTCGTCAGCCTGCAGTGGCCCAGTTGGGCACAGACCGGGATGGGCGCGGCGCACGGTCGTCCGTACAGGGAGAGTGGCCTGCTTACCCTCGACGACGACGAGGGCCTGGCCCTGCTCGATGACCTGCTCGCCGCCGGCTACCGCGGCGCCGTCCTGCCCGCATGGGTCGACGACGAACGGTGGTCCGCCGGTCCGTTGCGCCACGCGCCGCCGCCGACCCGTGCGCCGAGTCCCGCCGCCGTGGACGCGCCGCGCGTTCCGGTCGGCACCGATGCCGGCATCGAGTCATGGCTGTTGACGCTCGCCGCGGGGCACCTCGACATCGAACCGTCCCGCATCGATCCGCTCGCGCCCTTGTCCGACTACGGCGCGGACTCGGTCATGCTCGCCCAGCTCCTGGCACCGGTCGGCAAGGCGGTCGGTCAGGTCCTGGATCCGTCGATCCTCTACGAACATCCGAGCATCGCCGCTTTCGCGGGCTGGCTGCGACGTCATCACGGCGAGGCCCTGGCGGCGATTGCCATCGCGTCGCATGCGCCGGTAGACGCGCCGCCCGGGGCCGATGTCGCTCGTGCGTCCACCCTGGCGGTGGCCCGCCCGCCATCCACGGCAGCCGCGAACGGCGATATCGCGGTGGTGGGCATGGCATGCCGCTTCGCCGGTTGCGACACGCTCGACGCGTACTGGGCACTCCTGCGCGACGGTCGCTCGTCGATCCGGCCGCTCGCCGAACAACGCTGGGCGGGTGGCGGTGACGACCATGCGGCGCTGCTGGACGACCCGGCGCGTTTCGACGCGGACTATTTCCGGCTCGCGCCGGCTGACGCGCGAGCGATGGATCCGCAGGCGCTGATCCTGCTCGAGGAATCGCTGAAGACCTGGTACCACGCCGGTTACCGTCCCGACGAGGTTCGCGGCTCGCAGACCGGGGTCTACCTCGGCGCACGATCGCAGCACCGGGCCGACGACGCACGCCTGGGCCAGGCGCCGAACCCGATCCTCGCTACCGGCCAGAACTACCTCGCCGCCAACGTCTCGCAGTTCTTCGACCTGCGCGGTCCCAGCCTCATGGTGGATACGGCGTGCTCGTCGGCCCTGGTGGCCGCGGATCTCGCCGTGCAGGCGCTGCGCTCGGGCCGGGTCGGGTCGGCCCTGGTGGGCGGGGTGAACGTACTGCAGACGGGCGCGGCGCTCGCGTTGTTCAGGCAGCGGGGCCTTTTGCAACCGGAAGGCCGTTTCCACGTCTTCGATCGACGCGCGCAGGGCGCGATCCTCGGCGAGGGCGCCGGCATGGTGCTGCTCAAGACGCTCGAGCGGGCCCGCGCCGACGGCGACACCGTCTACGCCGTCGTCAAGGCGACAGGCATCAACAACGACGGACGCACTGCCGGACCGGGCGCGCCGAACATGCATGCCCAGGTCGACGTCATGCGCGAAGCGCTGGTCGCCAGCGGCCTGCGCGCCGAAGACGTCACCCACGTTGAGGCGAACGGCGCGGGCTCGCCAGTGAGCGACCTGCTCGAGCTGAAGGCGATCGCCGCGGTATACGGCGGCTTCGAACGTCGCTGCGAGCTCGGTTCGATGAAGCCGAACATCGGTCATCCCCTCTGCGCGGAAGGTATCGCGAGCTTCATCAAGGTCGCGCTCATGCTCCACCATCGCCGACGCGTGCCGTTTCTTTCGGCCGAACAGCCCCTGGCGCATTTCGATGCCGACGCGGCGGGGCTGTCGTTCTGCCGCGATCACGGTGCGTGGGAATCAGCGTTGCCGACGGCGGCGATCAACTCCTTCGCCGATGGCGGTACCAACGCGCATGTCGTGCTGTCGGCCTTCGACGCCGCCGGTTACGTACCGACGCGATCGCCCCTGCAGGCGCCCGCATTGAACCGCATCGACCTGGCCGCGCCCGCGCCGGCCGCCGTCCACGTGCCGGCGAAGCGTGCGACGGGGAATTTCTGGAAAGAAGAGCCCGCGACCAGTCACTGAAAAGGCAGCGATTGCAATGGATTCCTTGCGAGACGAGTTCCGCCTGAGCGCACGGCATCCGGTGCTGCGCGATCACGTCGTTCACGGGCGGCACGTGCTCCCCGGGCTGGCCTACGTGGATCTGGTGTACCAACTGCTTCGCGAGCATGGATTCGACCATCGCCAGTGGACGCTGCGCCGCCTTTCCATCTACCACCCGCTGTCCGTATCAGCCGGCGAGGAGATACACGTCGAAATCGATGGACGCCGCATCGACGACGCCACGTGGCAGGTCGACATCCATGGCACACCGCCGGGCGAGCCCCGGCGGCGCTACGGCAGTGTTAGGGTCGTTCGCGGCGAACCGGTCCGGTTCGACGAGACGATCGACCTGCACGCGGTAGCGGCAGCATGCGTGGAGCGTATTCCGCTGGAGCGTATCCACGCGCAGTGTGTCGCGCACGGATTGGTCCATCGCGCCTTCATGAAACCCTCCGGCGTGCGCTATCGCACGGCGGAAGCGATCTACGTCGACTGCGCGGTCGACGCGGCAAGCCGGGCGGAGGGGATGGCGCTGCTGTTCCATCCGGCCTTGCTCGACAGCTGCGCCATCGGTACGGGCGGCCTCGCCACGGCGGCGGAGCACGATGGACCGTTGCCGCTGCTGCTGCCGATATCGTTCGATGCGTTCCGCGCTTCGCGCCCGCTGGACGGACGCTGCGTGGCCCGCATCCGGCACGATGCCCTGCGCATGCGTGGCGATGTGGGTTCGGTCACGCTCGACTTCTTCGATGAGACGGGCGCCAAGGTCGCCGAGCTCATCGACCTGTCCACCAAGGCGGTGGCCGCGCCGGCCGCGTCCATCGGCGGCACCGACGATCTCGACCCGGTGCATGTGCTGGAGGACTTCGTTCGTGAGATCGTCGCCCGGCACCTGGGCGTCGGCCCCGACGACGTGGATGCGGATTGTGGGTTCTACGACATGGGCCTGGATTCGGCGTCCCTGCTGGAACTGTCTCAGGTCGTTGAGGATCGCCTGTCTGTGCCGATGCCGCCGACCTTGCTTTTCGAACACACCACGCCGCGTGCGCTGGCCCGACACCTGCGCGAACGGGGCGGCGAGCCACCGACGACGACCGCCGCGACGGCGACGGGCGCCTGCGCGACGGACGACGTATCCGTAGAGGGCGTCGCCATCGTCGGTATGGCGGGACGTTTTCCCGAGGCGAGCGACGTCCGTGAACTGTGGCGCAACCTCCTGGCCGGTCGCGATTGCGTATCGGAGGTTCCTCCCTCGCGTTGGGACTGGCACCTGCTCGATCCGGTGATCTCGGCCTCCGGCAAGGCCATGTCGCGGTGGGGCGGTTTCATCGCCGACGCCGACAGCTTCGACGCGGAATTCTTCCACGTGGTGCCACGCGACGCGGAAACCATGGATCCGCAGGAACGCAAGTTCGTCGAGGTCGCCTGGGAAGCCATCGAGGATGCCGGCCACACGCCGGCGACGCTGGCGGCGGCGCGGCCCGGCGGCCCGGCCCGGACGGTCGGTGTTTTCGCCGGCGCGATGCACAAGGACTACGCGCTGCTGGGCGTGGAGCGCCTGCGCGACCGCCAGTTGCTGCCGTTGTCGCTGTCGTCGGGAATGATCGCGAACCGGGTGTCCTACGTGTGCGATTTCCACGGCCCGAGCATCACCGTGGACACGCTGTGCTCGTCATCGCTGACGGCCGTGCATCTGGCGGTGGAAAGCCTGCGGCGCGGAGAATGCGACGCGGCCCTCGCCGGTGGCGTGAACCTGTCCCTGCACCCGGCGAAATACCTCGGCTACGGCATGGCCGACATGCACTCGAGCGACGGACGCTGCCGCAGTTTCGGCGAGGGTGGCGACGGCTACGTACCCGCCGAGGCGGTCGGCGCCGTGCTGCTCAAGCCGTTGCGCGACGCGCTGGCCGAGGGCGACGCGATCTATGCGGTGATTCGCGGCAGCGCCGTCAACCACGGTGGGGCGGTCAGTGGCTTCTCCGTGCCCAGCCCCGTCGCCCAGGCGGCGATGATCGAGGCTTGCCTCGCCAGGGCGGGCGTCGACGCGCGCAGCATCGGCTACGTCGAAGCCCACGGCACGGGTACGTCGCTCGGTGACCCGATCGAGATCGAAGGACTTACCCGCGCGTTTCGCCGCATGACCGACGACGTCGGCTTCTGCGCGATCGGATCGTTGAAGTCCAACATCGGACACGCCGAGGGTGCCGCCGGCATCGCCGGCCTCATCAAGGCGGCATTGCAGCTGAAGCACCGCACGCGCGTGGCGTCGCTCCACGCGAACACGCCCCATCCGCGCATCGACTGGGCGAACAGTCCTTTCGTCGTGCAGACGCGTACGGAGGCATGGTCGGCACCGACCCTGGTGGACGACGCCGGCACGCCGGTACCGCGCCGGGCCGCGCTCAGCTCGTTCGGCGCCACCGGCTCGAACGCGCACGTCGTGCTCGAGGAATACGTCGACAACGACAGCGCGATGCGGCGCGCTTCCGGGGAACCCGCGCTGGTCGTCCTGTCCGCACGGGACGCGACGCGGCTGCGCGCGCTTGCCTGGCGGCTGCACACGTTCCTGGAGCAGGTCGACATACCGCTGGACGATCTCGCCTACACGCTCCAGGTCGGACGCGTGGCGCTCGATCATCGGCTGGCTTTCATCGTGCGCGACACGGCGGAACTGACGCGGCGCCTGCGTGACTTCGCACGCGACGGCGTGGCGCAGGCCAACGGATCGTCGTTCACGGGCGAGCGTACGCGCGACCGCGAGGCATGGAACGCGAACTCCCGCGACGAACGGGCGTCGACGCGCGCAACGACCTGGATGCGTGAGGGCGACCTCGTATCGATCGCGCACGCGTGGACGGGCGGTGCGTCGATCGACTGGATTCGGGCGAACGAGGATTCGGCCGCGCGGCGAGTCAACCTGCCGGGTTATCCGTTCGCCAAGGTCCGTCACTGGTTTCCGGATGCATCGTCGGCACCGACCGACGACGTCGCATCGGCGCGTCCGCTGCTGCTGACGCCGGACTGGGTGCCGTTCACGGCGGGCCCGACGACGGCGCCGGTCGAGGGTGAGCGCTGGGTGCTGCTGGCCGGCTGGCCGGCGGGCACGACGGCGGCGGCGCTGGCGGCGCAGCTGCCGGCGGCGCGGGTCGATGTGCTGGCGGCCGACGACGGCGCCAGTCTCGACGCGCGCGTGGCGCGGGCGGGCTGGCAATTGCTGGAGCGGGTCCAGGCATGGTTGCGCACGACGCCGGGCACGGGCCTGCACGTGCAGGTGGTGGTCCCGGCGGCGGCGCCGGTGTTCCAGGCCTTGAGCGGCTTACTGAAGACGGCGCGACTGGAGCAGCCGCGCCTGCGCGGCCAGGTGCTGGGCGTGGCCTCGCTGGACGACGCTTCGCAGGTGGCGGCGTGCCTGGCCCTGGCGGCGCGGGGCGAGGCGGCGGAGCTGCGCTTCGACGGCGAGGTGGCACAGGCGCGGAGCTACCGGCCGCTGGCCGGCCCGGCGACCGGCGACGGCCCGTGGAAGCGCGACGGGGTGTATCTGATCACCGGCGGCGGCGGTGGCGTGGGCCAGTTGTTCGCCCGGGAGATCGGCGCGCGCGCGCCGGGCGCGACGGTGGTGCTGAGCGGACGCTCGGCGGCCTCGGCGGCGGTGGAGGCGACGCTGTCGTCGTTGCGCGCGGCGGGCCTGCGCGTGGCCTACGAGCGCGCCGACGTAACCGACGCGGCGAGCGTGACGGCGCTGGTGGCGACGATCCTGGCGCGCCACGGCCGGCTGGACGGGGTGGTGCACGCGGCGGGCGTGCTCGCCGACGGATTCCTGCTGAAGAAGCGCGAGGCCGACTACGCGGCGGTCCTGGCGCCGAAGGTGCGCGGCACGGTGTTGCTGGACCGGGCCACGCGCGAGCTGCCGCTGGATTGCTTCGTGCTGTTCTCCTCGGCGACGGGGGCGCACGGCAACGTGGGGCAGGGCGATTACGCGCTGGCCAACGCGTTCATGGATGCGTACGCGCAGGAGCGCTCGGCGGCGGTGGCCCGGGGCGAGGCGCACGGGCACACGCTGTCGGTGGGCTGGCCGCTGTGGGAGGAGGGCGGCATGCGGGTGGACGCGTTGCGCCGTGAGGAGCTGCGCGCATCGGGGATCGAGGCGATGCCGACGGCGGCGGCGATGACGGCGTTCGCGCAGGCCTATGCGAGCGGCCAGGCGCAGGTGCAGGTGCTGTACGGCGCCACGCGCCCGGCGCAGTCGCCGTCGGTACCGCCCTCGACATCGACATCGACATCGGTCGCGGCGCCGGCGGCGACGCTGGGCCCGCGCGTGCTTGCGCGGGTGCAGGCGCTGTTCGCCGCGGTGACCAAGCTGAGCGCATCGCGGATCGACGTGGACGAGCCGCTGGAGAGCTACGGCATCGATTCGATCATGGTCATGCAGTTGAACGCGCGCCTGGCGACCGTGTTCGAGGAGGTCTCCAAGACCCTGTTCTACGAGTACCCGACCCTGGCCGGCGTGGCCGCGCACCTGGTCGCCAGCGACCCGGCGGCGTGCGCGCGCTGGACCGGCGACGCGACCCCGGTCGCTCCGGGCGCCGACCATGAACCTCGGCCAGCGCCGACTCCGTCGCCTGCGCCACGCCCCGCGCCCGCCGAGCGGGCGATCGCCATCGTCGGCCTGAGCGGCCGCTACGCCGGCGCGGCCGACCT
>NZ_JAEUYM010000012.1:0-10511 GCF_040900725.1 Luteibacter sp. CQ10
CAGGTGGGCCGCGAGGCGATGGAACACCGGCTGGGCTTCACCGCCACGTCGATGGCCGCGCTGCGGGCGAGCCTGCAACGCTTCCTGGCCGGGGAAGCCGGCGCGCCCGATGCGGAGGGCGAGGTGCTGCACCACGGCGAGGTCAAGGCGCACAAGGACGCGCTGGCGATCTTCAGCGCCGACGAGGAGCTGGGCGAGGCGGTGGCCAAGTGGCTGGCCCGCGGCAAGTACGCCAAGGTGCTGGACCTGTGGACCAAGGGCCTGGCCGTCGATTGGCGCGAACTGCACGTCGGTACGTCGCCGCGCATCCGTCCGCTGCCTACCTATCCCTTCGCCCGCGAGCGGCATTGGTTCGGCACCATTGAGGATCCCACCGGCATGCATGCCGCGGCGACCGCACCCCGTGTCCCGGCGGCGGATCGCGATCCGAAGGACGCGTTCGCGCCCGTGCGCAAGACCTCGGGAAAACCCGCCGTGGCGTTGCGCACGCTTTCCGGTGGCACGAGCGGCACGGTGAAGGCGAGCGTCGTCATCGCGCCGGCGCCGACGGACACCGTCGCGGCACCCGTCGCCAAGACCGTCGCCAAGACCGTCGCGCCACCGCCGGCATCCCCACCCGCCCCCACGGCCGACCTGCCGTCGCCCGAAGCCATCGCCGCGGTGCTGACCGAGACGCTGGCGAAGGCCTTGTTCATCGAGGAGGCGAACATCGGGCACGACGATATTTTCGTCGAACTGGGCCTGGATTCGATCATCGGCGTGGAATGGACCCACGTGATCAACCGCCACTTCGGCTTGAGCCTGCCGGCCACTCGTCTCTACGACTACCCGACGATCGCCGAATTGACCGCCTACCTGCGCGATGCCTTGCGCGAGCATGGCGCGCCGGCGCAGGACGCCGCCATCGATCGTTCGTCCCCGCCGTCACCCATCGATCCCGATCCGGAACCCGATCCGGTACCGCCCGCGCCGGTATCCCGCGCGAACGAGGCCCCGGACTTATCGGCCGACGCGTCGGCCGCCCCGGTATCTGCGGAAAACGCTTTCGATCCGCCGTCGCTGCGCCAGGGCATCGCGATCATCGGCATGTCGGGCCGGTTCCCTCGCGCGCCCACCGCAGAGGCGTTCTGGGAGAACATCGCGTCGGGCCGGGACTGCGTCGGCGACGTCCCCGCGGAGCGCTGGCGGGTCGACGATTTCTTCGCGCCCGGCGGCGACGAGGTCGGCACGACCTACTGCCGCGCGATGGGGTCCATCGACGACGTGGCGCAATTCGATCCGCAATTCTTCGGCATCGCGCCGGCCGAGGCGAAGATCATGGATCCGCAGCAACGTGTGTTCCTGCAAGCCTGCTGGGAGTGCATCGAGGACGCCGCGGTGGATCCGTCGACGCTTTCCGGCAGCCGCTCCGCCGTGTTCGCGGGCTGCGGCGCGGGCGACTACGGCATGGGCGGCGACGCCGCCTCGGCGCAGGGACTGATCGGCGGCAGCTCGTCGATCCTTGCCGCGCGCATTTCGTATTTCCTCGACCTGAAGGGACCGTGCCTGGCGATCGATACCGCCTGCTCGTCGTCGCTGGTCGCCATAGCGAGTGCCTGCGACAGCCTGCTGCTGGGCCAGGCCGATCTCGCCCTCGCCGGTGGCGTCTGCATCCTGTGCGGACCGGCGATACACCTCACCACCTCGCATGCGGGCATGCTCTCGCGTTCGGGCCGCTGCGCCGCGTTCGACCAGGCCGCCGACGGCTTCGTTCCCGCCGAGGGCGCCGGCGTGATCCTGCTCAAGCGGCTGGACGACGCACGGCGCGATCGCGACAACATCCTCGGCGTGCTCCGCGGATGGGGCGTAAACCAGGATGGCAAGACTAACGGCATCACCGCGCCGAGCGTGAAATCGCAGATCGCCCTCGAGCGCGAGGTGCACGAGCGTTTCGGCATCGATCCGCGCGCGATCACCCTCGTGGAGACGCACGGCACGGGGACGAAGCTGGGCGACCCCATCGAGGTCGAGGCGCTTGTCCACGCTTTTCGTGCCGCGCATCCGGACCAACCCTGCGACACGCCTTACTGCGCCTTGGGCTCGGTGAAGAGCAACATCGGCCATGCCCTCACGGCGGCGGCCGTGGCCAGCGTGATCAAGGTGCTGCTCGCCTTGCGGCACCGGAAACTGCCGCCCACGCTGCACTTCGACCGATTGAACGAACACATCGAACTGCGCGGCACGCCGTTCTACGTGAACACGCGACTGCGCGACTGGGAGACACCTCCGGGCGTGCCACGCACCGCCGCGGTCAATTCGTTCGGCTTCAGCGGCACCAACGCGCACTGCGTGATCGAGCAGGCGCCACCCGTGGCGGTTCGGCCGATCGCGCGTCCCGGTCATCTCGTGGTGCTGTCGGCGAGAACGCCCTCGCAACTGCAGGAACAGGCGATTCGACTGGCCGCCCACCTGGATACGCACGAGGTCGAGCTGGCCGATGTCGCCTGCACGCTGCTGACGGGTCGCAAGCACTTCGGCCACCGTCTCGCCTGCGTGGTCGCGAGCGTGCGCGAGCTCGGCGCGACACTGCGGACGTGGGCGTCCGACGGCGCGGCGAACGGCCTGGTCGCGGGCATCGCCGAGCGTGTCTTAACCGACGAGGCCGCGCTCGAACGAGGCGCCTCGTGCATCGACCGTGCCGCGCAGGTGCCCACGGCGGAGGATCACCTCGACCGCCTGGCGACGCTCGCCGCCTTCTACGTGGCGGGCCATCGGCTCGATTACGCGCGGCTGTACGCGGCGGACGCATGCCGCCGGATTCCCTTGCCCACCTATCCCTTCGCCCGCGAGTCCTACTGGCTGCCGACGCCTGCCGCGACCGCGCCGCTGGACGACATCGTCGACGCGGTGATGCGCGGGACGCTGGACATCGAACGTGCCGCGGCGCGCGTGCGGCACGTGTCCGGCAGGGGCCTGGACGACCAGGCGGTCGAGGACGAGGTGACCTGAATGAGCGATTCCATCGAATACATCCTGGGTGAACTCAAGGCGGGGCGACTGTCCAGGGACGTGGCGCTCGAGCGCCTGAAGCACGTGGCGAAGGGCGGCACGGCGGTACCGGGGGTCGCATCCGACCCGCTGGTGCTGCGCGAGACGTGGGTCGCCGAACCGGTGGACGGAATCGCGCGGGCGGACCTCGGCCGGATCGTATGCGTCGTCGACGCCGGATTCGGCGAGGTCGCGCGGGCCGCCTTCGCCGACGCGGCAGGACGGGCCGACGTTCGCTTCGTCACGACGGACGAGCTATCTACCGGTTTGAACGCGGCATGGACGGCGCTGGCCGGTCAGGTAGATGCGCTGGTCTATCTCGGTCACCCGCTGGAGCCGGTCGACGCCGACGCCGTGCATGGACCGCTGGACCTGCTCCGCGCGCTGCACGCGTCCCGCCTGCGCTGCCCACGGCTGCTCCTGTGTGCGACGTACGCCGATGCGATCGGCCGTTGCCACGCCGAATCGTGGATCGGCATCGAACGGACCCTGCGCGTGATCCAGCCCGACATGGCGTGCGCCGTGCTGGTTTCGGACGCGGGCGCGGAGGGCGCGCAGGCGTGGCGGGCCGCCCTCCCGGCGACGATCGATGAGCTTTTCGCCACCGAGGTGCGCAACGCCTGCCATGCCGACGGCGTGCGCTACGTGATCCGCGTGGCGGACGCCGAGCCGTCTTCCGCCGGCGCGTTCGAGGGGCGGGGGCGAACGTTCCTGATCACCGGTGGGGTCGGCGCGCTCGGCATGCGCTTTGCCGCGCACCTGGCACGCGGTGGCGCGGAGCGGATCGTCCTCGCCGGTCGGCGTCCCCACGATGCCGGCGTCGCGGCGCGGCTCGCGATACTGGAACGCGCGGGCCATCGGGTGGACTACCTCTCCATGGACGTGGCCGACGCGGCACAGGTGGAACAGGGCGTACGACAGATCCGTGCGAGCTTCGGCAGCCTGCACGGCGTGATCCACGCGGCAGGCATCGAAGCGCGCGACACGCTCTTCGACCGGTCGGCCGCGCAGGCGCGCGAGGTGATGCGGCCGAAAGTTCAGGGTACGCTCGTGCTCGACGAGGTCCTGCGCAGTGGCGACGAGACGGCCTTCCTGTGCTGCTTCGCCTCGGCGGCGGCTACGCTTGGCGACTTCGGCAGTTTCGACTACGCCGTGGCCAACCGTTTCCAGATGGCGTACGCGGAACACCTGGGCAGCGTGTCCCATCGGCGTGTGTCGTCGATCGGCTGGCCCTTCTGGGACGGCGACGGGATGGGCAGCGACGACGATCCGCAACGCACGCACCTCTACCTGGAAGGCGCTGGCATGCGGGCGCTCGGCGAAGTGCAGGGCATGCCGATTTTCGATCGGCTCGTGACGGCGCGGGGCGCCGCCACGGTGCTGTACGGGGACGACGCGCGACTGCGCGCACGCGTGGAGGCGGCGGTCGGTCGGATCGCCGCGACACCCGTCGTGGAACCTTCGTTGCCCGCGGCACGCGGCGCGTTGCGTGGATTTACCCTCGAACAATGCGTGGCATGGGAACTGACCGACCACGTCGCCGGGCTGCTCGAACTGGCCCGCGAACGGATCGAACCGAATCGCAACCTCACGGAGTTCGGCTTCGACTCGATGACGTTGACGCGGCTGGCCCGTCGCGTATCGACCCACTACGCCATCGAGCTGTCGCCCGCGATCTTTTTCAGCCAGCCGACCATCCGGCACGTGGCGGCCTATCTGCTGAAGCACTACGAAACACGTCTGCGCGAGGTCTACGGCGACCGCGACCTGCCGTCGCCGACTGAACCGCCTGCAGTTCCTATCCCGGCCGCCCCGGCGCCGGCGACGGCCGTTCCGGCGGAACGCGCCCCGATGGACGAGCACATCGCGATCGTCGGCATGAGCGGCCGATTTCCACAGGCGCGCGACATCGACGAGCTCTGGCGCATCCTCGTGGAAGGTCGCGACGTGGTCACGGATATCCCGCTGGACCGTTTCGACTGGCGCGGGCACTTCGGCGAAGGACGGCGCGAAGGTGTGCCGGCCATGGCGAGCAAGTGGCTCGGGGCCATGCCAGGCATCGACGAGTTCGATCCGCTGTTCTTCGAGATATCGCCCCGTGACGCCGCGGCCATGGACCCCAGGCAGCGCCTGCTGCTGCAGGAGGCGTGGCATGCGCTGGAAGACGCCGGCTACGGCGATGCCCAGTTCGCGCGGGACCGGGTCGGCATGTTCGTGGGCGTCGAGCAGGGCGACTACCAGTTACTCGCGGGTGCCAAGGCCAGTCTCACCGGCAACCATGACGGCATCCTGGCGTCACGGCTTTCGTACTCGCTCGACCTGCACGGCCCGGCCATGGCCATCAACGCGTCGTGTGCCTCTGGCCTCGTGGCCGCTCACCAGGCCTGCGTGAGCCTGCGCGCAGGCGACTGCGATGCCGCCGTCGCGGCGGCCGTGAACCTCGTGCTGACGCCTCACCCGTACATCGGGATGAGCGCCGCGGGCATGCTGTCGACGGACGGCCGCTGTTTCGCGTTCGATCGACGCGCCAATGGCATGGTGCCAGCGGAAGCGGTGGTCGCCCTCGTCTTCAAGCGGCTGTCGGACGCACGCGCCGCCGACGACGTCGTGCACGCGATCATCGTCGCCAGCGGCATCAACTACGACGGCAAGACGCAAGGCATCACGGCACCCAACGGTGCCGCGCAGGCGGCGCTCATCCGCCAGACCCTCGCTCGTGCGGACGCGGTTCCGGCGGACGTGGACTACGTGGTGACCCACGGTACCGGTACGCGACTGGGCGATCCGGTGGAAGTCGCCGCGCTCGACGAGGTGTTCAACGACGGACGCACGCCGCCGGGTCACTGCGCACTGACGTCGACCAAGAGCAATCTCGGCCACAGCTTTGCGGCATCCGGCCTGGTCAGCCTGGTCAGCCTGGTGCTGGCGATGCGCCACGAAACGATCCCCGCGAGCCTGCACTGCGAAGAGCCGAGCGATTACGTCGATTGGTCGCGCAGCGCGTTTCGGGTCAATCGCGAAAACACGCCGTGGCCACGACGCATGGACCGGCGCAGGCTCGGCGCCGTCAGCGCGTTCGGGATGAGCGGCACCAATGCGCACGTGCTGGTCCAGGAAGGCGACGCGGAGGGCGATGTCGTTTCGGCCCATGCACCGGCTTTCCTGCTTGCCGTTTCCGCCGCAACGGACGCTGCGCTGTCACATCGCCTCGGCGATCTCGCGGCAATGTTGCGCGACCCGTCATGGGACGCCGCACGGCTCGACGCGCTCAGCCACACGCTCCTGCGGCACCGCCGCCATTTCGCCCATCGCTGCGCTATCGTGGCGGAAGACGCGGCACAGGCGTTGTCGCTCATCGAAGCCGCGCAGGCAGGTTCGCGTTCGCACGCGGTGGCCAGGGGACGCGTGACCGGCGATTTCGTCGAGCGACCCTCGCTGCGCTCGTACGCAACGACCGTAGCCGCCAGGCTGGCCTCGCAGGCATCCGACAGGGCTGCCTATCGCGAGTCGCTGGCGACCATGGGCGACCTCTACTGCCAGGGATACGATGTGTCCTTGAACGAGCCTGCCGGTGCGCGAACACCGCGGAGACTGCGACTTCCCGCGTATCCGTTCAGCCGCCAGCGCTACTGGCTCGACGACGTGGTGCCGGACGAAACCAGACAGGTGTCCGACTTCGTTCCGGCCAGCGTCCCGGCATCGTCGATGTCGATCGGCATGCAATACGTGCTGCCGCACTGGGAGCCGGTTGCGGCCGGCCTCCTCGTCGACGATCCGGCCAACGCGTTCACCTGCCCGAGCCTTCGTCCGCTGGTCATCGGCGCCGACGACGCCACGGGCGACGCCATACGCGGCCATTACCCGTCGGCGCGCTTTGCCGGCGTCGACGCGCGCGACGATATCGCCAGCCTCGCCCGCAAGCTCGCCGACGTGAACGACTTCGACCACGTCATCTGGATCGCCCCGCCGTCGCGGCCCGCGCTCGACAGGAAGCTGATCGGCCTGCAGGAGGACGGCGTACTCTACGTCTTCCGGCTGCTCAAGGCGTTGCTCGCGCTCGACCACGGCACGCGTCCGCTGGCATGGACGATCGTCACGTTCCAGGCGTTGCACGTGCACGAGGGCGAAGCGGTCGCACCGGCGCATGCGGGTGTGCACGGCCTGGCCGGTTCGATGGCGAAGGAATTTCCGCATTGGTCGCTGCGCTTGCTGGATTGCGCGGATGACGCGTCATGGGCGGGTCGCGATTGGTCTTCCGTTCCGGCCGACGCCCGTGCCCATCCCTGGGCGTGGCGCGACGGCGTCTGGTTCCGCCGGCACCTGGTGCGCATCCGCTCCCGGCACGACGTGGCCCCTGCGCGCGAGGAAGGACGCGTCTACGTCGTGATCGGCGGAGCGGGGCACATCGGCAAGGCATGGACCGAACACATGATCCGTCGCGAGCGGGCGAAGGTCGTCTGGATCGGGCGCCGTCCGCTCGACGAGCGCATCCAGGCGGACATCGATCGCCTGGCGACGCTGGGACCCGCACCCGCCTACGTCGCCGCCGATGCAACGGATCCGGCATCGCTCGAACGCGCGCGTGCGCGGATCCGCGACGATTACGCGTGCATCGACGGCCTCGTGCTGTCGACCCTCCTGCTGGATCCGCGGGCGCTGGCCGATACCGAGGAAGGCCACGTACGGGCGGCGCTTCGCGCGAAGGTCGACGTCGCCATCCATGCGATGGACGTGTTCGGCGGCGAGTCGCTGCGCGAGGTCGTGTTCTTCTCCTCGATGATCGCGTTCATCCGTACGCCGCTGCACGCGGGCTATGCCGCGGCCTGCACGTTCTCCGACGCGTATGCGCGATGGCTTCGGCAACGGGCCGGCGCGTCCGTGCCTGTGGTAAAAACGATGAATTGGGGATTCTGGGATCGAGTGGAAAACGTCGAACTCGACGGCTTCGCGCACATGGCGAAGATGGGTATCGGACTCATCGGCGCCGCCGAGGCAATGGATGCGCTGGATCGCCTGCTCGACGGCCCGCTCGATCAGATGGGTATCGTCAAGACGGAAAAGCCGGTGCTCGTCGAAGGCGTGAGTGCGCAGGGCGAGATCACGGTGCAGGTCGGAGCGGCCATGCCCGACATGGCACGTCTGCGGGAGCGGGTGGAGCGCCTGGCCACCCTGGGGCAAGACGACGCGACACGAGGGAGCACCACATGAGGTCTGCGGTATCCGGGCAGCTCAACGCGGCGATCGCCGAGATTGTCGTGGCCTACGTGGAACAGCGAGGCGAGGTCACGGCGGATGCGGTCCGCGACCCGGTCCGGGTACTCGACATCGGCGCCCGAGACGGTGAGGCGACCGCCGCGTTGCTTGAGCGGCTGCAGGCGCATGCGGCCGATATCGCCGACTTTCGCCTGGCCGATGCCGCCGAGACGGTGCGTTTCAGGGCCCGCGCTCCCTTCGTGTCGTTCGGCCACGCTGACGCGGCGCCGGCCGAGCCCTACGATCTCGTGGTCGTCCACCTGGCAACGGATAGCGGGCAGGCAGCGATAGGCGCTCCGTGCCCTTGGAAAGCGATGCTTCGCCGCAACGGCCTGCTTGTGCTGCACGGGCGCCGCGAAGGCGATGCATGGTCGCGGCGACTCGCGGGCGAGGGTTTCCTCGATGTGTTCGTCGCCGCGGACGACGGCGACGGCGACGTCGTGGTCGGTCGAAGCGACGGGCGGGTGTTCACCACGCCACGTCGCGACGGACGTCGTCGCGACGCCTCCTCGCCGCCCGGCGTCGAAGGCGCGCGCCTCGGCGGCGACGCCCTCGCGGTCCGTCGCGTCCATGTCGCGCGCACGGTGCTCGGCGCCCTTTGCAAGGTGCTTCGCCTGGACACCGACGAGGTCGATCTCGGGGCCGCCTTCGCCGACTACGGGCTGGATTCGATCGTGGGCGTCGAATTCGTCGACGCGATCAATGCGGCGTTGTCGCTCGGACTCGACACCACGGTCATCTTCGACCACAGTTCGGTGAACCAGTTGACCGGGCATATCCTCGCGAACGCTCCCGACGCGGGGTCGGTCGCATCCGCGCCGGATCCCGTGGGCACGAGCCGGTCGGTCGCGGCGTCGTCGTCCGGCGACGTGACCGTCGTGGCCCGCAAGGGGCCGATCGCCATCGTGGGGATGTCGGGACGGTTCGCGCATTCGGACGACCTCGACGCGCTCTGGCGTCACCTCGCCGCCGGCGACGACCTGGTGGAAACGTCCTCGCGCTGGGGCGACGCCCTCGTCGCGGCGTCGGCGCAGGGTAGCTTCCTCGACGGCATCGACGAGTTCGACGCGTTGTTCTTCAACATCTCGGGCGTCGAAGCCCGCTACATGGATCCCAAGCAGCGGCTGTTCCTGCAGGAATGCTGGCGGGCGCTGGAGGACGGCGGCTATGCCGGCGCCGACATCCAGGAAAAATCGTGCGGCGTCTACGTCGGCTGCGAGCCGGGCGATTACGGCCTACTGTTCGACGCCAGCGCGCCGGCACAGGCCATGTGGGGCAACGCCTCATCGATCCTCGCCTCGCGCATCGCCTATCACCTCGACCTGCAAGGAGCGGCGATCGCGGTCGACACCGCGTGCTCGAGCGCCCTCGTGGCCGTCCACCTAGCCTGCCAGGCGCTGTGGAACGGTGAGCTGGACCTGGCCATCGCCGGTGGCGTGGCGATCGGTTGCGCACCGGCGACCTACGGCGGACCGGGTGCGGCCGGCATGCTTTCCGCCGGGGGGCGCTGCTATACCTTCGATGACCGCGCCGACGGTTTCGTCCCAGGCGAAGGCGTCGGCGCCGTGCTGCTTCGCCGGCTCGAAGACGCGCTGCGCGACGGCGACGTCATCCACGGCGTGATCCGCGGCTCGGGCATCAACCAGGACGGTGCGACCAACGGCATCACGGCGCCGAGCGCGCGTTCGCAGGAGCGTCTGCACAGCCAGGTCTACGACACCTTCGGCATCGATCCGGACGGCATCGACATGGTGGAGGCGCACGGCACCGCCACCAGGTTGGGCGATCCGATCGAAGTCGGTGCGCTGACGCGCGCCTTCCGACGGCACACGGCGCGGCGCGGATACTGTGCGATCGGCTCGATCAAGACCAACCTCGGCCACGCCCTCGCCGCATCGGGCATCGCCGGGCTGTTCAAGGTGCTTCTGTCGATGCGCCATCGCCAGATGCCGCCCTCGCTGCACTTCCGCGTCTGCAATCCACGCATCGACCTGGACGACAGTCCGTTCTTCGTCAACACGTCGCTGCGCGACTGGCCTGCCCGCACCGACGCCGACGGGGCCTCGCGGCCCCGCCGGGCGGCGGTCAGCGCTTTCGGCATGAGCGGCACCAACGCGCACCTGGTGATCGAGGAAGCGCCGGTGCGCGCGCGGGCGGCGGTGACGCGGCCGGCGCATCTGGTGGTGCTGTCCGCGCGCAGCGCGGCGCAGCTGCGCACGCAGGCGCAGCGC
>NZ_JAEUYM010000013.1:0-8020 GCF_040900725.1 Luteibacter sp. CQ10
CCAGGTGGTTCCACAGCGTCGCCACGTCGGGCGAGCGCGGGTAGCGCCCGCTCACCCCGACGATCGCGATCGGAGCGCGGGTCGGATCGGCGGAACGCGCGACCGGTGCGTCCTCGCGCCGTGGCGGCGCATCCGCCGTGATGCCTTCGGCCGTCACGGCATCGATCGAGGCGACCTCGCCCACCGCCCCATCCAGCACCGGCACGTGCGCCTCGACGATATGCGCGACCAACCGGTTGACCGAATTGAAGTCGAACATGCTCGTGCTGGTGAGACGCGTGCCGAGGGCGGCATTGATCGCGTCCACCGTGGCCACGGCCTGCAACGAATCCAGGCCGTATTCCGCGAAGGAGGCATGCGGCTGGATGTCCGACAGTTCGATCAGCAGCAACGCCGAAAGCTTTTCCAGAACGACCTGGCGCACGTGCGAGCGCAGCCACGGCGTATCCGTCGTCGCGGCGACCGCGTCGACGATGCGTGGCCGCGGCATGTCCGTGACGGCAGTGGCGGGATGGGGCGCGCGGTCATCGACCAGCGTCACCCCCTGCAGCGCCCCGGTTCGATGCGTCTTCAGATACGCGATCCGCGTCGCGTCGCTGCCGAGCAATCGCTCCAGCGCCTCGAAGCCCTCGGCGGGATCGATCGAGCCCATGCCCGCGTCCACGAGCCAATGCTGGAAACTGGTCAGCTCGCGAGCGATGCCGGTGTTTCCCCAATATCCCCAGTCGACGACCTTCACCGCGCAGCCCATGCCGTCGCGCCACTGGCGTGCGTAGGCATCGACGAACGTGCTCGCCGCAGCGTAATTGGACTGCCGCCGCGTTTTCTCGAGGGCCTGGATCGACGAGAAGAACACGAGGAAGTCCCGCACGTGGCCAGCGAACACATGGGCGGTGGCCACGGCCGTGTCGATCTTCGCCGAAGTCACGGCGACGAAACGTTCCCGCGTCATTCCCGCCAGGTCGCTTCCGCTCATCACGAGGGTGGCATGCACCACGCCGTCGATCGCGCCATGGCGCGCGAGAATCGCGTCGCGCGCCGCGCCGAGGGCGTCGACGTCGCGCGCATCCACCGACAGATAGGTCGGCGGCTCGCCCCACGTCGTCAACCTTGCGCGACTCGCTTCGATCGCGTCGTCGGCCGCGCGGCGACCGAGCCAGACCACGCGGGCACCGTGCTCGCGCATCAGCCGCTCCGTAAGCGCTTCACCGATGCCGCCGGCCCCGCCGACGATCACGTAGACGCCGCCCTGGCGATACACGGGTGCGCCGGGAGGCGGCAACTCGCACGGCACGTAGATCTCGCGAAACCAGTTGCCGTCACGCCAGGCCACGCCGTTGCCGTCGGGATCGCCGGGCAAGGCCGCGTGCGCGCCGACGGCGTCCAGCCGCGCGGCCTCGTCGGTGACGTCGACCAAGCGTATGCGCCACCGCGGATACTCCTTCGCCGTGCTGCCCATCAGTCCCCAAACTCCGGCATGCGTGGCATCCACGACGTCTTCGTCGCCGATCGCCTGGCATTGCCGCGTGATCGCGCTGAGTTCGAGTTCACGGTCGCCGTAGCCGAGTTCGAGCAGCGCCTTGATCAAGGCGAGGCCACGCAGGATTCCGCCGTCCTGTGCCGCGACCAGTGATGCGGGCGATGCATCGCCGGTCGATGCAGGCAACAACCAGATAAGCCGCTTGAACTCGCCCGACGCGGCAAGGCGCGAAGCGAGCGACGCATCGTCCACGTCCACGCCCCCGACGATGCGCGCGCCGGGATAGCGCAGGCGCAATGCATGGTGACGCGCGTCGTCGTCGTCCACGATGACCCAGGCCTCGCCGGACGCCCTCGACGGGTCGCCCAGGAGCGCCGCCGGCAACGCCTCCCACCGCGGCGCGAGCGTGAGCGTGCCCACCGGGCCTTCCATCCGTGACGGAACGGGCGCAACCTTTTCGTCGGCCGGGTTGGCCGTGCGAGGAACGGGAGGCGGCGCTCCATCCGGCGACTTTGGCGGCTGTACCCAATAGCGCTGCCGGGAGAACGGATACGTCGGCAGGGGCACCCGCCCCTGTTCGCCGGGCATGAACAGCGCGCCGTAATCGAGCGCGTAGCCCTGCGTATAGAGATCGGCGACAACGGCGAGCCGTTCGAGGCGTTCGTCGGCCGCACCGCTCGCGCAGGCGGCGACGCATGCGTCTCCATGGCTGCGCAGTGCCGCGCTCTCGCGCACGCTCTGCTCGGTCAGCACGCCCGCGTGTACCTCGTCGCCGGCCGCTCCCGCGAGCCAGCGGTCGAGAAGATCGAGCAATCGCTCGCGATCGGTCGCGACGCAGGCGAGGCGGTGGGCGAGATGCTTGCGCCCCATCAGCAACGTGTAGCTCACGTCGCCCAGGTGCGGGGCGTCCCGATCGGACAGGTGCGCGAGCAGGCGAGCCGCCTGCTCGCGTAGCTGTTCCGCGGTACGCGCCGACAGCACCACCAGGTAGGCCGACCGTCGAACCACCGTTGGCGCACGCGCGGGCGCCTCCTCGAATACCAGATGCGCGTTGGTGCCGCTGAAGCCGAAAGAACTCACCGTGGCCAGGCGCGGCTGCCCGGCCGGAGCGGTCCACTCGCGATGCGAGGTGTTCACGTAGAACGGACTGTCCTCGAAATCGATGTGGCTGTTGCCGGATTCGAAGTGAAGCGACGCCGGGATGGCCCGATGCTTCAGTGACAGCAACACCTTGACCACGCCCGCCACGCCCGCCGCGGCGGCGGCGTGACCGAGATTGGTCTTGATCGAACCGATGGCGCAATATCGGCGCCGGTCCGTGTACCGGCGGAAGGCGCGGGTCAGCGCCTGGAATTCGATGGGGTCGCCGAGTTTCGTTCCGGTTCCGTGCGCTTCCACCATGGTGATGCGTGCCGGGTCGATGCCGAAGGCGTCGTACACCTGGCATTCGAGCCGTTCCTGCGCGAGGGCACTCGGCGCGGTGATCCCATTGGTCGCACCGTCCTGATTGACGCCGCTGCCGCGAATCACGCCATGGATGTGGTCGCGGTCGCGCAGCGCGTCGTCGAGCCGTTTCATCACCAACACGGCGACGCCTTCGCTCGATACGAAACCGTCGGCGCGATCGTCGAAGGTATGGCAGCGCCCAGTCGGCGAGAGCATGCCCGCATGGCCCGCCGACACCTGGAAACGCTCGCCGGTCTGGATGAACACGCCACCGCTCAGCGCGATGTCCACCTCGCCCGTGCGCAGTGCCTGACAAGCCATGTGCATGGCCACCAGCGAACTCGAGCAGGCGGTGTCGATCGCGACGGCCGGGCCGTGCAGGTTGAGGAAATACGAGATGCGCGCCGGCATCACCGAGGCGGTGTTGCCCCAGAATGCCTGTGGCGGGGCGGAGCCGCCGAATAGCGAGCTGTAGTCGCCGCCGGTGCCGCCCAGGTAGACGCCGCAGGTACTTCCCTCGATCGCCGCGCCTACGTAGCCGGCCTCCTCGAGGGCCTTCCATGCCTCTTCAAGAAAGAGCCGCTGCTGCGGATCCATATACGTGGCTTCGATGCCGGAGATGTTGAAGAACAGCGCATCGAAGAGGTCGATGTCGTCCACCGTGCCACGGCGCATGCCCACCGCCGCGCCGAGCAGGTCGTCGCCACGGGCAAGGTGGTTCCATAGCGCGGCGGTGTCCGCCGCCTGCGGATAACGCGCGCTCATGCCGACCACGGCGATGGCACTCCGAGGCACGACGACGTCCGCTACCGGCGCGCTTTCGGCCACCGCCGGCGGCGCCGCCTGTCGGGCCGGGGCCCTGAACACCGCGGCGACCGGGCGCGATACGGAGCGTGGCGACTCAGGCGCTTCGCCGCTCGGCGAACCGCTGGGACTGACCGCCAGCGCGGCGCCGTGCTCGGCGACGATATGCGCGGCCAACCGATTCACCGTGGCGTGGTCGAACAGGCTTGTACTCGCCAGCTGGATGCCCAGCCGTTGGCCGATCACCTGCACCGCCTGCACGCCGAGGATGGAATCCAGGCCGTAGTCGGCGAAGGATTCGTCGAACTGGACCTGCTCCACAGACACCATCAACGCATCGGCGATGATCCTTGCGATGACGCTCTTGATGCGATCGTCGTCGATCGCGCCCGTGGCCGGCGCGGGTCGGGCCGGACGCGCGGGCACGACCGGCTTTGGCGTGGCGTCATGCGTACGCGCCTGGTCGCGCTGGCGAACGATGCCGTCGCTATGAGCCTCGATGATCTGTTGTCCCAGTGCCTGCTGGGCCTCTTCCGGAAAGCGGATGGCCTGGAAACCCTCCGCTTCGAGCACCCGCGCCCAGGCGTCGGAGCGCAGCGCGGGCGAACCCGGCAGACGCAACGCGGTGTCCGTGAAACGCCACCAGCCTTCGGTGAGCCCGAAGGTGAGATGGGCGACCAGGCTGAAGCAGTTGATCTCGTTGATCAGGATCAGTCCGCCGCCGCGAAGGGCCGCCTTTGCGTTGCGCAGGGTCTCGCGGATGTCGCGCGTGGCGTGCAGCACGTTCGTGGCGATCACCACGTCGTACGCGCCCTCCTCCACCGACTGTGGTGCGAGAGGCCGTTCCACGTCGAAGATCTGGTAGCGAAGGTACGGATTGTCGGCCCCGTAGCGTTGCTCGGCATGTTTGAGGAACGCGCGCGAGACGTCGGTATAGGCGTACTCGTCGATCGAACCGGCCCAGGGCCGCAGCGCCTCGAACACAGCCGCGCTGGTACCACCGGTGCCTGCGCCGATTTCCAGCAGTCGCAGGCGGCGGCGGGGCGCTTCCGTCATCCAGCGGTCCACGGTATCGGTCAGCCGGGCCACGAGTACGCCGTTGAAATGGTCCGACAGAGGATTGGACTGGTACATCCCCTCGACGGCATCCATCGACGAGCGCGGGAACAACACATCGGTGGCGCGCAGGTCGCCGGAAAGGATCGACGGCAGCGCGCGAAGCATCGCTTCCAGCAGCTTTCCGTGCGCACCGTCGCCGTCGGCACGATCTTCCGCCTCCCAGACGTGCCATGGCGTCACGTCGTCGGGCTCGTTCGCCGACAGGTTGCCCTTGCCGTCGTCCCGCAACCAGCCGTGGGCCACGAGCAGGCGCACGGTGTGCTCGAACCAGCGTTCGTGGATCGCCGGCAGGCCGACGCGACGTTTCCAGCCGGCGACGTCGCAGGGAGACCATGGCGATGCCTGCATGGTGAACAGGCCCATGGATCGCAGTTGCGCGCCCACCAGCCGGATCAGCAAATGGTCGGCCGGCGAAGGCAGCGCATCGCCCGCGTGCACCGACGGAGGTGGCTCGGCACCGCCGGCGTCCCACCACCGTGCCAGGTCGTGAGGCACCGGCAAGGCGCTCAGCCGCTCGTCGCCGATCGACGCGTTGAGGACGCCCCATGCCGTGGTCTTGACGAAGGCGAGTCGGTCCAGGCCACCGGCGAGGAGCCGGTCGAGCGCGGCCATGGCTTCGGCCGGTTGCAGCGAGCCGACGCCGATCTGCGCCATGCGTTCGCGATGGAACGGCGTGGCCACGGAACCGATCTCGCCGAAATACCCCCAGTTCATCACCTTGACCGGACACGCCCACATCGGTGCGGACGCCTGCGCGAACGCGTCCTTGAACGCGCAGCCCGCCGCGTAGTTGCTCTGGCCGGCGGACTTGCTGAAGGTCTGGAACGAGGAAAAGAACGCGACGAAGTCCAGGGGAAGATCGGCGAATACCTGCGCCACGCGCACGCTGACGTCGACCTTCGCGGCGAGGGTCGCCATGAAGTCGGTTTCTTCCATGCCCAGGAGGCTTCGGTCGCGCAGCACCAGCGCGGCATGCACCACGCCGTCGATACGCCCGAACCGTTCGAGCACGTCGTCGCGCGCGCGCTCGAGCGCGGCCCGGTCGGTTGCGTCGGCCTGGATGTACAGCGGCCGCGGTCCCAGCCGGGCGAGCCCGTCCATGCGCCGTTCGATGTCGCCGTCGAGCACGCGCCGGCCCAGCCACGCCACCTGCGCGCCGTGGCGTTCGATGACGTGCTCGCTGAACACCGCGCCCAACCCGCCCGCGCCGCCGATCACGACGTAGACGCCGCCGTCGCGATACAGCGGCTCGTCGGTGGCGATCGCCTCGACCCGCAGCAGGCCCTGGCGGAACCACTCCCCGTTCCGGTACGCCCAGGCTTCGCCCTGCGCGTCGGCGGGCAGTGCGAGGATGGCCTCCAGGGGCAGCGCCTCGTCCACCGGCAGGTCGACCAGCCGGATCGACCAGCCCGGATGTTCCTTGGCCAGCGATCCGATGAAGCCATGCACGCTCGCATGCGCCGGATGCAGCGCGTCGCCCGGCTCGACGGCCTGCGCCTGTCGCGTCAGCACGGTCAGGGCCAGGTCGCCGCCGTCGTGCCCGAGCGCGATCAACGCCTTGACCAGCCGAAAACCCAGGAGCACGCCGTCTCGCTGCGCGTCGATCAAGGCGTCGCCACGCCACGCGGCGGCGGACGGCGGCACGATCCATATCACGTGCCCGAACGGACCCGCTTCGGCGAGCATGCGCGCGATCGTCGCTGCATCGTCGTCGCGGCCCGGCGACAAGGCGCAGGCACCCGGATAGCGATCGGCGATCCGTTCCCGCTCCGTGGCCGTACCGCCGATGACCAGCACCGGCACATCGGGAACGCCGGGCACGGCATCGGCCGCTGGCGGAGCGATCGTGCTCCAGCGGGGTGCGAGCGAACACGTGAACGGCTCGTTCGCACCGTCGAGGGCGGGGCCGGGCACCGCCCCTGCCTGCGTGCCGTCGAGCGGGCGCGCCATGAAGCCGCGCAAGGCCACGCGCACGACGCCGTCCTCGTCGCAGACGGCCAGGTCGAACCGCGATGCACCGGTGTCCCCCGCACGATGGGAACGGGTGACGTGGACGAAACCTCGTTCAGGCGTCGGGCCATGGACGACCAACTCATCCAGCGCAAAGGGCAGTTGCGCGCCCCGTCCATCCATCGCATCCAGCGCGAAACCGGTCGTCGCCTGCAGGGCGCCGTCGAGAAACCCGGGATCGAGCCCAAACGCCATGTCGCCGCGCCTGGTGGGAAGCGCAAGCGCCGCCACGACGAACGGACCTTGCGCGACGACGCCCGAGCCGATCCATTCCAGCGTGCGGTACATCGGTCCGTAGTCCAGGCCGGCGGCACCGAACATCGCGTAGCAGGCATCGCCGCCCACGCGGCGATCGCATGCCTCGCGCAACCGCTCCGGCTCGAGCCGCTCGACGCCCGTTCCGTCGACAAGGGTCGCCATGCCGCGTGAGTGCAACACCGGTGCGCCGTCGCGCACGCTCGCATAGACTTCGAAACAGGCTTCGCCCTGGTCGTTCCACGCCAGTTCGTAGTGGACACGGGTCGGCTCGTCGACCACGAGGGGTCGCAGCCACGTCACGTCGCGGAGGGCGACGCACGCCGCGGCATCGCCGAGCGAGGCTCCCGCCGTAAGCCGGACCGCCTCGCGAACGCCCTCCAGATAAGCCACGGCCGGCAACACCGGCGAGGTTCCCACCCGATGATCGCGAAGGAATGCCTCGTCGCCCGAGAACACGCTTCGAAAGCGCAGACCCGTCATGTCCGACACGTTCTCATGCAGAAGCGGATGCAGCACGCCGCGCGCCGTTGGCGCGGCCGTCGCCACGCCGGGCGCCACGGCAGGAAGCCAGTGCCGCTCGCGTGCGAACGGATAGGTCGGCAAGGGTCGGATGCGTGGCGATACCTCGCCGTGCAGCCGGGTCCAATCGAACGCCATGCCCTTCACCCACCACTCCAGTACCTTGTCGAAGCGGCCCCGTTCGAGCCATGCCGCGACGACGTCGCCGAGATCCTTTTCCTCGACGAACAACGAAAGCGCCTCGCGATGCTGCTTGACGTTTCCATGGAACATGTCGGGCGCGCCGGCTTCACCGGCCAGGAAGCGCTGCAGGCTCGCCCGCAGCGCGGCCATCGACGTGGCGGTGAAGCCCAGCCGGTGTTCCATCGCCTCGCGGCCCACCTG
>NZ_JAEUYM010000014.1:0-7587 GCF_040900725.1 Luteibacter sp. CQ10
GTTCCAGGCCGATCCATGACTCGGCGTGCGCCTGCGAACGCGCGTCGTCGTACGCCACGCACAACAACAGTCGATCGCAGGCGATGCCGCTGGCGGCGAGCGCTTGCACGACATGGATCAGCTCGGCCGCCTGCGTCGCGTCCGCTGGCACATCCATGCAACCTGCGTGGACGATGGCGTCGGGGGCACCATGACGGTCCGCCAGATCGGAGAGAACACGCCTCCAACTGTCCACGCTTTCACGCCGGATCGCCCGCGGGTCGTCGTCGTCGCCGGTGCCGAACCATGCCGTCACGAGCCGGGCATCGGCGGCCTCGCCGCGCCACGCGTCGGCGCAGCGCATGGCCGACCGTTCGTCGGGCGCGACGAGCAGCACCGTTCCGGGTGGCCGTGACGAGGGCACGGCATCCCGCCGGATCCATTGCTCCGCGGCGAGGACCAGCCCATCGTCGCCGGTCGGCGATACAGGCGATGCAAACAGGGCCGAGCCGACCGACCGACGCAGTTCCCGGTCGATCCAGTAGCGCTCCCTCGCGAAGGGATAGGTAGGCAACGACACGCGCCGCGGCGTTGCCGTTCGACGCAGGCGTTCCCAGGGAACCACCAGGCCGCTTACCCAGAGCGAGGCCAGCTGCGCGAGCTGGCCCCGTTCGAGCCACAGGTCGACGGCGCCACCGAGCCCTTCGTCGACGGCGAGGCCGCCGAGCGCTTCGCCGCCCGGGCGTACTTCGGCCTGCCAGACGCCCTGCTGCGCATCGGCATCGCGCAACCATGCGTCGATCCGCGCGGAAAGCTCCGCGGCCGTCGAGGCCAGACACGCCAGCCGGCATGCCATGGGTTCGCGTCCCACCTGCAAGGTATAGGCGACGTCGGACAGCGGCGCGGAGGCGCCGGCAGCGCCCAGCCAGGCCACGAGCCGTTCCGCCCGCTCGCGCAGCTGTTCGGGCGTGCGTGCGGACAGCACGACAAGGCAGGCTTCGTCGAGCTCGCCGGTGCGCCGCGGGCTCGCGTCGCCGGGGAGGTATTCCTGCACGATCAGGTGGGCGTTCGCACCGCCCGCACCGAACGAGGAGATGCCGGCGATGCGCGGACCGTCGCGATGCTCGCCGTCGATCTCCAGGCGCGGGCGAGGCCATTCGCCCAGTCGGCGTTGCACCGCGAACGGCGTGTTCCGAGCCCGTATTTCGGGGTTGGGTTCGTCGGCGTGCAGGCTGGGAGCGAGTTGGCCATGGCGCATCTGCAGCAACACTTTGGCCAGCGCCGCGAAGCCGGCGGCGCTTTCCGTGTGTCCGATGTTCGATTTCACCGAGCCGATCGCGCACCACGGCTCGTCGACCGAAGGCGTGCCGAACGCCTTCACCAGCGCGGCGAACTCGATCGGGTCGCCCAGCGAGGTGCCGGTGCCGTGCGCTTCGATGTAGCTCACGCTGCGCGGGTCCACCTTCGCCAAGCGCAGCGCCTCGCCGACCAGATCGGCCTGCGCGGCCGGGCTCGGCACGGTGTAGCCATGGGTACGGCCGCCGGCGTTGAGGGTACTCGCCTTGATGATGCCGTAGATCGGATCGCCGCTGGCCTGGGCGGCGGCAAGCGGTTTCAGCAGCGCGCAGCCGACCGCTTCGCCGTCGACGAAGCCGTCCGCTCCGGCGCCGAACGGTCGCGTCAATCCATCGCTGGATAGCATGCCCTTCGAAGAAAGCATGATGTACTGAAGCGGATCGACGATCAGGTTGACGCCGCCGGCCAACGCGGCATCGCACGAACCGGCGCGCAGGCTGTCGATCGCCAGGTGGATCGCGGTCAGCGACGACGAACAGGCGGTGTCCACCGCGAGGCTGGGGCCGACGAAATCCAGCGTGTACGACACGCGGTTCGCGATCGACCAGTGGCTGGGTTGCTGCGCGTACGTGCTGTTCATGATGCCGACGAAGACGCCGACCCGGCGGCGCGGGGACAGGCTCGCCGGCGTATGGCCCGCGTCCTCGATGCAGGCATAGGCCTCCTGCAGGAACAGCCGTTCCTGCGGGTCCATGCCTTCGGCTTCGCGCGGCGATATCCGGAAGAACAGCGGGTCGAACAGGTCGATGCCTTCCATGAAGGCACCCCACCGGCTGTACATCGCACCGAAGCGGCTGCGGTCCTCGTCGAAGTAGGCACGCCAGTCCCAGCGCTCGGCCGGTATCTCGGTGAACGCATGCACGCCGTCGCGCAGGTTGGCCCAGAACGCCTCGATACTGGCCGCCTTGGGGAAGCGTCCGCTCAGGCCGACGATGGCGATGTCGCCGTCATCGCCGGGGGAAGGATTCGCCGCGACCGATTCGGGCGAGGTGATGGTGGCGACGGCGGATGGCGCTCGCGCGACGGCATCGGCACGAATCGGGCCGGTCGACACCGTGGGCGAAGCGGCGAGCGCCGCCGCCTGCTCCGGATAATCCGCGACAAGGCGGTCGGCGAGCGAGGCGATGCTGCGATGTTCGAAGAACAACGTGCTCGAGATGTCCGGAAAGGTCTCGCGCAACGCGCTTCCCAGTTGCACGACGAGGATCGAGTCGATGCCGAAGGTTTCGAACGGCTCGTTCTCGCCGATGCGTTGCGCTGGCATGCGCAGCATGCGGCCGACCGTCCCGCGCACCGCGTCGCGCACGCCACGGCGCACCGCTTCCGGATCGGGCGGCGTGTCCCGTTCGCTGATAACGTCCACGATGTCTCCCGTCCCGTCCCGTTCACTGCGTTCGTCGATGGCCGTGACACGCGCGTCCGGCGCCGGAATCGTGTTCCCGGCCTTCTGTACGGCCAGCTGCGTCGCGGTGCCGACGAGAAGGTTTTCCAGCGCGTCCAGTCCCTCCGGCGGTTCGATGGAACCGACGCCGGCGCGCGCCATCCGTTGCCGGTACGGCTCGGCGGACGCGACGCCGACGCTGCCCCAGTAACCCCAGTTCATGACCTTTACCGGATAGCCGGCGCGGATCGCCAGCGCGTGGGCGTAGGCATCCTGGAAGGTGCAGCCCGCGGCGTAGTTGCTCTGTCCCGGAACCTTCGCGAAGCTCTGCCACGAGGAGAAGAACAGCAGAAAATCGAGCGGCTCCCCGGCGATGACCTGGCACAGTCGCACGCTGCCGGCGACCTTGGCGGCGAGCCCGTCGCGAAAGCGCGACTCGTCCATGTTCGCCAGGCTCTTGTCGAAGAGCGCGACGGCCGAGTGGACCACGCCGTTGATGCGGGGATGCCACGCCTTGATCTGGGCCCAGGCCGTCTCGAGCGCGGCGCGATCGGTCACGTCGACCTGGACGTAGCGCGGTGCCGGGCCGTGGGCGGCCAGGGTTTCCTGGCGCCGGGCGATGTCGTCGTCGTGCGGCCGCCGACCCAGCCAGACGATCTGCGCCGCGTGGTCGCGGACCAGGCGTTCGCTCAATGCGCCACCGATGCCGCCGGCGCCGCCGACGATCACGTAGACGCCGCCGCGGCGCCAGGGCGAATGGCCCGGCATGATCGGATCGTCGGGAACCAGGATCTGGTCGAACCATTCGCCGGCGCGCAAGGCCACGACGTTGCCCGAGGCGGTCGCCGGTCGCCGGAGAATCGCGTCCAGGGGCCATGCTCCCGTGACGGGCACGTCGACGGATCGCACGCGCCATCCCGCGTATTCGGCCTGCACGGCGGCGGCGAAACCGTGCACCGCTGCGTGCGTGGGCATGACCGGTTCGCCGGGAATCACCGACACCGCCTGGCGAGTGACCCAGGTCATCCCGAGCGGGCGACGTTCGTAGCCCAGCGCGAGCAGGCGCCTGACCAGCGCCAGGCCGTCGAGCACGCCGCCCTCCTGGCCGGCGACGATGGCGTCGGCATGCACGTCGTATGCGTCCGCCGCCACCTGGGGTGCCAACCAGAAGACGTGGTCGATCTCGCCGTAGGCCGCGAGATCGGCATCGAAGCTGGCCGTCGTCGACGGCAACAGGCAGGCATCCGGATACCTTTCCCGCAGCGCGCGCCGCTGCTCCGCGTCACCGCCGATCACGAGCACGCGCGCGGCCGTGCCGGGCCACGCCTCGGTCGTCTCGGTCGACGCCGTCCATTGCGGACGCATCGTGACCAGCGGACCGGCGCTCGCCGGTTCGTTGGCGTTGGCGTTGGCGTTGGCGTTGGCGGGCGCCACGGTCCCCTGAACCGGTGGCAGGGGCCGACTCGCCAGGCCGCGCAGCCGCGCGCACGGCCGGCCGTCGGGATCGCACACGTCGATGTCGAGCTTCTGCAGGTCGCCCTCCCCCGTGCGAGGCAGCACACGCAGGCGCGCGACGCCCTGCTCCGGACTCGGGGCGAGGACGTCGATGGCGTCGAGCGCGAACGGCAGTCGGGCACGCGACGTGCCGGAGGCATCGACGATGCCGACACAGGCTTGCAGCGCCGCGTCCATGATGCTGGGATGCAGGACGTAGTCCGCCGACGTGTCCGCCACGTCCGGCGGCAACCGCACGTCGGCGACCGCGAACGGCCGGCCCTGCGGATCGCCCGCGACCCCCGCGCGAATCGATGCGATGCCGCGCAGCGAGGGGCCGTAGTCCAGGCCCATCGAAGCGAACGCCGCGTAACAGGACGCGCCATCCAGATGCAGCTCGTCGGTGGCCTCGAAGCCGGCTGGGTCCAGCGGCGCGACCGATGCCGGATCGAGCAGGATCGCTCGACCCTGCGCGTGCACGGTGGTGCCTTCGGTGAGGATCTCGAAGGCGAGGCCTTCGCCTTCCGCGCGCAGCACGATGTCGATCCGGGTCGGCCCTTCCACGACGAGCGGGCGAAACCACACCACGTCGCGAAGCCCGATCGGGCGCTCCGCCGCCGCGCCGGGTTCGAAGGAGAAGCCGGCGGCGGCGCGCGCCATCTCCAGGTACGCCACGGCGGGCAGCACGCGTTTGCCGTTGACGACGTGGTCGTCAAGGAAGAATTCGCCGCCGTCGACGTCGGCGGTGAAATGCTGTCGGGCCAGGGTCGAGCGGTTGTGCTGGACGAGCGGGTGAAGCACGGTATCGCCCGTCGCCGGGCCGCGATCGTCGCGACGCGGCATGGCGATCCAATGCCGCTCGCGGGCGAACGGGTAGGTCGGCAGGGAGAGCCTGCGCGGTGCCCGGTGCCGGTGCAGCGAATGCCAGTCGAGGGCGCCGCCCCTGGCCCAGTGATCGAGCAGCGAGGCCACGTCACCGGTGTCGATCCAGGCGGCCACGTCGTCGTCACCGGCGAACGCGCCGTCGGCGTCGGCGGCGATGACGTGGAAGCCCATCCCCTCGCCGCCGCGCTCGCCGGCGAGGAAGCGCGTCCAGCGCGTCTTCAGCGCCGTCAGCGAATCCACGGCGACGACCAGCCGGACGTTCATCGGCTCACGACCAACCTGCAGGGTAAACGCGAGGTCGTCGAGCGAGGTCGAGGGGGCCGTCTCCAAGGCATCGAGCATCGCGCGGACCCGGCGCAACAAGGCTGCCTCGTCACGTGCCGACAGGGGCACCAGGCGCATCTCGCCCAACGGTCCCGCGGCCGGATCGCCTCCGCCGTCGACGGGAGCGGCCGGGCCTTCCTCGAGGATGGCGTGCGCGTTGGTGCCGCCGATGCCGAACGAACTCAGCGCCGCGCGCCGGGGCGCCCCCTCGCGCGGCCATGGGCGGGCCGTATCGGCGATGTAGAAAGGTGAGCCGGCCAAATCCAGCGCGGGATTGGGCGTGACGTAGTTCAGCGTGGGAACGATCTGGCCATGCCGCAGGCATAGCGCCACCTTGATGCAGCCCGCCATGCCGGCGGCCGCGTCGAGGTGGCCGATGCCGCTCTTGACCGAGCCCAGCCCGCAGAAGCCACGGCGCGCGGTCAGCTTGCCGTAGGCCTGGGTCAATGCCGCGAACTCGATGGGATCGCCCAGTCGCGTACCGGTGCCGTGGGCCTCGACGTAGCCGATGGTCTCGACGTCCACGCCGGTCGTGCGCAGCGCTGCATCGATCACCCGGGCCTGGCCGCCGACGCTGGGCGCGTAGAAGCCGGCCTTGTCCGCGCCGTCGTTGTTGAGCGCCACCCCGCGGATCAGCGCATAGACGTGATCGCCGTCGCGCACCGCGTCGCTCGCCTTCTTCAGCAGCAGCGTGCCGACGCCTTCGCCGGCGACCATGCCGTCCGCACCCGCGTCGAAGGCGCGGACGTGACCGTCGCTGGAAAAGTTCAGGCCGGCACTGTGCACGTAGCCGAGGTTGTCATGCGCCATGAGCATGGCCGCGCCGACCAGGGCGTAGCTCGCCTCGCCGGCCATGAGGCTCCGGTAGGCGTTGGCGATGCCGACCAGCGACGACGAACAATTGGACTGCACGAAGAAACTGGGTCCGCGCAGACCGAGCTTGTGAGAGATGATGGTCGGCATCGTACCGGCCTGGGCGAGCAGCCACGACACGTAGCCGTCGGCGCCGCGTGCGCCGCTCTCGCCCTCGGCGCGCGCGATGTCGCTGAACACCGCCGTCTGGTAGAGGCTGCTGCTCGCGGACACGAAGACCGCCGTGTCGGGAATCGCCGAGGGGCGATACCCGGCATCTTCGACGGCCCGCCAGCTGTGTTCCAGGAGCAGGCGCAACTGCGGATCCATGAACTGTGCGTCGCGCGCGGGAATGCGGAAGAACGCCGCGTCGAAACAATCCTTGTCGTCGATGGTCGCGCGCGCGCCGACGAAACGGCCGCCGGCGAGAAGTGCCGCGTCGAGACCGGCATCGCGCAGCCGCTCGGGCGACAGCACTTCGATGCTTTCCCGTCCCTGGACGAGGTTCGTCCAGAAGGCCGCCGTATCGACGGCGCCCGGGAAGCGGCTCGACATGCCGATGATGGCCACGCTGGTGTCGTAGTAGTCGGGCATGCCGCCATCGTCCACGGCGGACGCGGGAAAGGCGCGACCGGCCTCGGCCGCGTTGTCGGCGCGACCTTGCCGTTCGGCCAGGAACGCACCGATGCGGCGGATGCTGGCGTGTTCGAACAACGCGGTGGCGTCGAAATCCCGATCGAATTCGGCCTGGATGCGCCCGACCAGGGTCACCGCATGGATCGAGTCGCCACCGACGTCGAAGAAGCCCGCCTCGACGTCGATGTCGCGAACGTCGAGCACCTCTCGCCAAAGGGCGAGCAGCCGCCGCTCGATGGCGGACGCCCACGCACCGGCCGGGGCCGGAGCCGGTGCCGTGGTCGTCGCGAGCGGGCGTTCCGCTAGCGCCCTGCGGTCGGCCTTGCCGTTGGGCGTCAGCGGCAGGGTGTCGAGTTCGACGAACACCGCGGGCACCATGTGCGCGGGAAGCACGCTCTTGAGCCGGTCGCGGAGCGCCTCGACCGAGGCGCCACGCGCCGCCGCCGACATCACGTAATAGGCGACGAGCCGCGGGTTGTCGGCGGAACCGCCCACCACCACGGCGCATTGCGCGACGGCCGGATCGGACGCCATCGCCGCCTCGATCTCGCCGGGTTCGATGCGGAAGCCGCGCAGTTTCACCTGGGCGTCGATGCGACCCAGGTACTGCACGCGACCGTCGGCCAGGTAACGGACCAAATCGCCCGTACGGTACATCCGTGCGCCCGGCGGACCGAAGG
>NZ_JAEUYM010000015.1:0-6381 GCF_040900725.1 Luteibacter sp. CQ10
CGCCCACCCGCCGGCCGATCGTCGCCATCGCCTGCATCAGCAGCACCGAATCCACGCCATAGTCGGTCAGCGGCACGTCGACCTCGACGCGCCTCACATCCATCTGCAACTGTTCGGCGAACAGCTCGCGCAGCCATTCGCGCACGCCCCCGTCCGCGACCGCCGCGACCGCCGCGGACGGCGCCGGCGTCTCCTTGTCGGCGTCGTCTCGCGCGACCGGCGCGGCCGCGGATCGCGAAGGGGAAAGCAGGTCAGCCTCGTCGAAACGCGACGGGTCGACCCGCAGCGGCGCGACGACGCCACGCACGTTCGCGGCAATGAGACGATCGAGCATCGCCAGGCCCTGCGCGTCGTCGTGACTGAGCAAGCCCAGTTCGCCGTAAGCGCGGCTGCGCACCTCGCCCATGCCGCTCTGCTTCCAGCTGCCCCACTGCACGCTCAGCAACGGCACCCCCTCCACTTCGCCTGCCTCCGCCACCGCGTCCATGTAGGCGTTCGCCATCGCGTAGTCGAGCTGACCGGCCGCCAGCGACGGCGAGAGGGCGCTCACCGACGAGAACAGCACGACGAAGCGTGCTTGCCGATGGTCGCGCAAGCAGCGCAGCAGCGTGTTCGTACCGCCCACCTTGGGCGCGAACACCGCATCCATGGTGGCCTGGCGCTTGTGCACGAAGGCAGGCGTCTGCGCATCGGCGACGCCGGCGCAATGCACCACGCCCCCGATGGGACCCATGGCGTCGACCCATCGATGCATCGCGTCGCCGAGTGCCGCGGCATCCGTGAGATCGATCGTCTCCACCGCGACGTCCGCGCCGAGGGATTCCAGCCGCCGGATCGCGCGAATCTTCTCGCCGATGCGGGTCGGCTCCGACGCTTGCGCGTCCCAGTCGGACCGGTCGGGGAACGCTTCGCGTCCGGTGAGCACCAACCGTCTGACGCCATGGTTGCGGACGAAGTGTTCGGCGCAGGCGTAGCCTAGGCCGCGCACGCCGCCGGTGATCCACAGCACGTGTTCCGGCGACCAGTCCATCGACGCCGGTGCGGCGACCGCCAGGTCCGCGAGACGCGCGACGTGGCGCGTACCCTCCAGGTAGCGCACGTCCGCGTCGCCACCGGCATCGGCGAACTCGCGCGCGCAACGTTCGATCCACGTCCCTTTGTCGTCGCGATGCAGCGTGACGTGGGATGACTGGATGCGCCGATATTCGCCCGACAGCGTGCGGTGAAGGCCCGCATGCAGGGCTCGGCCATGCGGCGCGGCGGCACCGTCGTCGACCAGCGTGACGCCGAGCGAGCGACCGCCCGTCGTCATGCGCGCCCCCATCCACGCCTGCACGCAGGCGATCCATTCGGTGGAACGCGGCGTCGCGTCGGCGACGAGGTGTACGAGGCCTTCGAAATCGGCCCATGGCACGCCGGCGACGGACGCCGCGTCCACCTTGACCACCTCGGCTCGCCGCAGACCCGCCGCGAGCGCGGTGGCGATATCGATCGCGTCCTCCTCGGCGAGGACCACGACGGGCCCGGTCAGCGTGTCGCCTGTCAACGAGGGTGCGGCGATCCATTGCCTGCGCAGCAACCGCCAGGTCCCGTCCATAGGCAACGACGCATGCGGCCGATCCAGGCCGATCTCGCGGGCTCCGATCCAGTAGCGTTCCTTCGCGAACGGATAGCCCGGCAGGCCTATACGCCGCGGTGGGACCTCCGCCCCGGCATAGAGGCCGTCCCAGTTCACCGTCAATCCCCTGACCCAGTATCCGAGCAGGGCGTCGAATTTGCGCTTGGCGATCCACGCCGCGACCGTGTCCCTTACGTCGTCGTCGGCAAGGAACGCCGCCAGGGCGTCCTTGCCTCGGCGGACCTCGTCGCGATGGATGCCCGGCATCGTATCCGTACCGTCGGCGCAGGCATCCAGGCGTTCGCGCAGCATGGCCATGTCGTCGACCACGAACGCGAGCCGGAACGCCATGGCCTCGCGCCCCACCTGGAGCGTGTAAGCGACATTGGCCAGGGCATCGTCGCCCAGTTCGCGGACCGCCTCGCGCAGTCGCACCACGCACCGGTCGAGCGCGTCGGCGGTCTGCGCCGACAGCACGACCGCGAAGGGCCCCTGCACTGTCGGTTGGATCGTCCCGGCGACGTATTCCTCGACGATCAGGTGCGCATTCGAGCCGCCCGCGCCGAACGACGAGATGCCCGCACGGCGCGGACTTTCGACGCCCGCGTCGTCGACCGGACGCGGCCACGGCGAGCGCGACCGCTGTACGACGAACGGCGACGTCGCGAAATCGATGAATGGATTGAGGCTTTCCGAGTGCAGGCTGGGCACTCGTTCGCCGTGGCGCATCTGCAGCAGCACCTTGGACAGCGCGGCCATGCCGGCGGCGCTTTCGGCGTGGCCGATGTTCGACTTCACCGAACCGATGGCGCAGAAGCCCACGTCCGCGGTCTGCGTGCGGAACGCCTGGGTGAGCCCGGCGATCTCGATGGGATCGCCCAGGGAGGTGCCAGTGCCGTGCGCCTCGACATAGCCGATCGAGCGTGCGGGCACGCCGCTGGAAGCCAGCACGGCGGCAATCAGGCGTGCCTGCTGGACCGGGTTGGGCACCGCGTACCCGTTCGTCTTGCCGCCATGGTTGACGGCGCTGCCGCGGATCACGCCGAGGATGCGGTCGCGATCGGCGACCGCCGTCGACAGCCGCTTCAGCACGACGGCACCTACGCCCTCGCTGGGCACGTAACCGTCGCCTCCTTCGCCAAAGCTGCGGCAGCGGCCGTCGCTGGAGAGGAAACGCCCCTGCGCGAGCATCAGGTACTTGTTCGGGTGCACCGTGACGTTGACGCCGCCAGCCAGGGCCATCGCGCACTGTCCCTGGCGCAGGCTGTCGCAGGCGAGGTGGATGGCGGTGAGCGACGAGGAACACATCGTGTCTACCGCGAGGCTCGGGCCGTGCAGGTCGAGGAAATACGATACGCGGTTGGCGATGGACGACGGGCTGCCGCTCAGCGCCAGACCCTGGCCAAGCGCCTGCGCCTGCGCGCCGTAGAGCTGGTATTCCTCATACATCACGCCGACGAACACGCCGACGGCACCGTCATCGCCATCCGCGGCCGATTCGCGCAGGCCGTCGCGCGTATACCCGGCGTCTTCCACCGCGTGGTAGGCACATTGCAGGAAAAGGCGCTCCTGGGGATCCATCACCTTCGCCTCGACCGGCGAGATGCGGAAGAACAGCGGATCGAACTCGTCGACGCCGTTGAGGAAGCCGCCCCAGCGGCCATAGGTCTTGCCGATCGCGCCGCGCTCGTCGTCGAGGTAGCGCAGATGGTCCCAACGCTCCGTCGGGACGTCGCCGATGCCGTCGCGTCCCTCGCGCAGATTGTCCCAGAAGGCGTCGAGATCGTCGGCGCCTGGGTAGCGGCCACTCATACCGATGATCGCTATGTCTTCGCGCGCAACGGGCGGCGAGCGCGTATCCTCCGGCGTCGCGGTCTGTGCGCGCGATACCGGCGCAGCGGTGGTGGAACGCGCGGCGACCGCAACCCGCGGGGCGGCCGGCGCCGGCCGCAGCAGGTCGAGCAGCCGCGACCGATGGGCGGTCGCCAGATAGCGCGCCAACGAAGCCAGCGTCTGGTGTTCGAAGAAAAGCGTCTTGGACAACGAACCGAATCGCCGTTCGAGCGCCGCGGTGAGATCCAGGGCGAGGATCGAATCCAGGCCATAGCGTTCGAACGGGGCGTCGGCTTCGATCCGCTCGGGCGGAAGGCGCAAGGTTTCCGACAGCGATTCCTTCACGTAGGCGAGCACGTCGCGCTCGAAGGCGCGCTCGTCGGTCACCGGTGTCGACGGCGCGTCCGCCGATGGCGGCGCCGGTTCGGCACGCCCGGCCGGCGCGCGCGCGCCTTGCGCCGCGGCCTCGTCGAGGCGCAGTACGTGGACCCGATCGTGTCGCGTCGACAACGCGGCGTAGAAGGCGTCGATGCCGTCCTTGGCTTCAAGCGGCAAGCGTCCCTCGGCGCGTTGCGTGCGTCGCACCGCGTCGTGCACGCGCATGCCGCCATCGGCCCACAGCGGCCAGCCGATGGCGAGCGTCCGGCCGTGGCGTTCGCCGCGTTCCACGCGCGCGTGTCGCCACGTCGCATAGGCGTCGAGGGCGGCATTCGCCGCGGCGTAGTCGGCCTGCCCCACGTTGCCGTAAAGCCCGCTGGTGGAGGAGAAAAACACGCACAGGTCCAGCGGCACGTCGCCCAGGGCCTCGTCGAGATGAACTGCCGCGGCCAGCTTGGCGCGCATGACCGCGGCATGATCGCCGCGGTGCTTCCGGGCGAGGAATGCGTCGCGGATCACGCCCGCCGCATGGATCACGCCATCGACGCGACCATGCCGTGCGAGTGCGTCGGCGACGAGGTCCGCTGTCGCGGTGCGATCGGCGAGATCCGCGCGGAGGTATTCAACGTGGCCGCCGCGTTCCCGCCACGTCGCCAGCGCCGCGTCGTCCACGGCGGAGCGGCCCACCAGCAGCACGCGCGCGGAGGGCTGGCGGAGCAGGATCTCGTCGGTGAATATCCTGCCGAGGCCGCCCATGCCGCCGGCGATGAGATAGACGCCGTTCGGCTTCCACGGCGCGTTGCCCGACGGCGTATCCAGGGCGACGACGTGCTCCACGCGCCGAACGCCCGCCTCGTGCCGGACGACGTCGTATAGGCCCGCGGCGTCCCGCGCGAGCAGCGCCGCGGCCGCTTCGGCGGTGAGCTCCGTCTCCATCTGCACGACCTGCCCACGCAGCAGCGGCTGTTCCAGCCGCGCCGTGCGAAGCAGCCCCGCGAGCCCGCGGGCCAGCGCGTCGTCGAGCGGTGTGACGACCTGCACCAGCGTCGGGACATCGATGCCCGCGCGAAGGATTCCTTGTAGATGATCGGTGATGCGCCAGGCGAGGTCTTCGTAGCGCTCGGTGACATGCGCGCCGTCCGGATGCAAACGGATGCAAGCGATGCCGTCGCGCGTCAGCGCGCGTTCCATGGCGTCCGCATCGGAAGGCCATGCGCAGCACAGGACATGGCGGCGCTCGTCCGACGATGGCGATGCATCCCCGCCATCCTCGCGCCAGTCGAACCCAAGGTAGGCGGTGGTGGCCGGTCGCGCCGAAGGGCGGGCGCTGAGCCGGTCCAGCACGACGCAGATGTTGCCGGCGTCGTCGCAGAGGACTACCTGCAAGGTCGGCAGTTCCGGCGTGCTTCCCGGCGCTTCACGCAGCACGGCGAAGACGGATTCGCCAGGTTCGCGATAGATCGACAGCCCTTCAAGCGCATAAGGCACCCACGCCTGCCCGGCTGTGCCGGCGTCGGACCACAGCGCCACGGACGCGTGCAAGGCACCGTCCAGCAACGAGGGATGCAGATGCCACGCCGCCGCTCCCTCGTGCGCTTCCGCGGGCAACTCGAGACGGGCGAGCACGCAAGGCACGCCGCTCTCGTCGACACCCGTAGCCGCCCAGGCCAGGGCGCGCAGCGCGGGACCGTAGTCCAGGCCGGCCGAGGCGAGCCGCCGATACGCTTCCGCCGCGTCGATCCGTGCGTCGAGAGAGGCCTCGAGCGTCCGCAGGTCCACGGCGGCCGGCGACTCGTCGTTCGTCCAGCGTGCGCTGCCACGCGCATGGATGCATCGATCCCCCTGCGCGGAATTCCCGTACAGGTCGAACCCGACGTCCTCGTCGCTAAGCCTCGTCAGATCCAGGCGCAAGGTGACCGGTGCGTCGTGCACGGCGAGCGGACGCACCCACGCCACGTGGTTCAGCCGCCACGCCATGGCGGGCGATGGTGGCCGTCCGCCGCCGTCGCGCAAGGCAGCGAGTGCCATTTCCAGGTAGGCCACGCCGGGGAACACCGGCGTCCCGTGCACGCGATGGTCGCGGAGGAAGAACTCGCGTCCACTGAACGTGGCGGCGTAGCGCTGCCCGTCCAGGTCGGACTCATGGGTGTGCAGCAACGGGTGGGGCGGCGGCGCGCTCGTGCCGCCTCCGCGCTCCGGAGACGTGCCTTCGATCCAGTAATGCTCGCGGGCGAAGGGATAGGTCGGCAGCGCCATGCGCCGTGGCGTGGACGCGCCGAACAGGCTCGGCCAGGGCAACACGTAGCCCTGGCAGAACAGGTCGGCCAGCGCGTGCAACGCCTCTTCGGCGTCTTCGCGCGGGGGAGGCACCGCCGCGGCCAGCGTGCCCAGCAGCTGGCGTCCCAGCGTCGACACCGCCTTCTGGCCGACGAACTCATGCGGCACGACGCCGCGGAAAACGCGTGGCGCGCGTTTGCCCGCGGCAGCGCACTCGAGCAGGCGGATCGCATCGTCCGCGTCCTGTGCGACCACCACGCAGCGATGGGAAAACG
>NZ_JAEUYM010000016.1:0-6307 GCF_040900725.1 Luteibacter sp. CQ10
CCTTCGGTCCGCCGGGCGCACGGATGTACCGTACGGGCGATTTGGTCCGTTACCTGGCCGACGGTCGCGTGCAGTACTTGGGCCGCATCGACGCCCAGGTGAAACTGCGCGGCTTCCGCATCGAGCCCGGCGAGATCGAGGCGGCGCTGCGCGGCATCGACGGCATCGCCCAGGCGGCCGCCACGACCTTCACAAGCGACGACGGCGAGCGCTACATTGCGGCGTACGTCGTCACGCGGGGGGAGCAGGACCATGTCGTCGATCCGGAAGGCCTGCGCGCCGCGCTGGCCGGGGCGTTGCCCGAATACATGATTCCCTCGGCGTTCGTCCGGCTCGATGCGCTGCCGTTGACGCCCAATGGCAAGGTCGACTACAGGTCCTTGCCCGCGCCCGACTTCAACGAGCGCCCGCACGAGCATGTCGCGCCGCGCAATCTCGACGAACGATGGCTGGCGACGTTGTGGGCCGAGACCTTGCGGGTCGACCGCGTAGGCATGACCGACAACTTCTTCGGCCTGGGCGGCCATTCGCTGTCCGCCATGCGGATGCTCGCGCGGGTGCGCGAGCGGCTGGCCATCGACGTGCCCTTGCAGAGCCTGTTCGACGCACCCGTGCTGGGCCAATGGTGCGAGCGAATCGGCGCCCTGCGCGACGCGACGCAGGCAACGCAGGATGCCCACGACCCCGCATCGGCCGCCGTGCTTGCCCGTGTACTCGCCATGTCCGACGAGGAAGTCGCCAGCGAACTGAACCGGTTGAGGCACTCACCGCATGAAGCATAGGAAGGAGGGCGCGTCGGCGCCCCTGGCATCGCTGGACGCCACGCGTGCCGAACTGGTGGCGTTGCTGCTCGGCCGCGACCGCGATCCGCAGCGCATACCCCGCCGTTATCCACCCGATGCCGTCGGCCCGCTTTCTTTCGGGCAGGAAGCCTTGTGGTTTCTCGCCGAACTGGACCCGGACAGCCCGGCGTATCACGTGCCGCTGGCGTTCCGCATCGACGGACCGCTGGATGAGCGCGCGCTGTCCGTTGCCGTCGCCGAACTCGCCGCGCGCCACGAAACCCTGCGCACGCGCTTCGACATGCGCAATGGCCGTCCCGTGCAGGTGGTGGACACGTCCGACGCTGCGCCGACGCTGCGCGTGGTCGACGCGCCGGACGGAGACGACGCCCTGCGGCAGGCCATGGAAGACGAGGCGGCCCGGCCCTTCGATCTCGCCCGCGACCATGCCTGGCGGGTGACCTTGTTCCGACGATCGGAGCTCGCGTGGTCGTTGTCGATCACACTGCATCACATCGTCTGCGACACCCATTCCGTCGCCGTGCTGATGAGGGATCTGGCCGCGCTCTACCGCGCCGCCATCGCCAACGAGCCGTGCGCGCTGCCCGGGCTGGACATCCAATACGCCGATTTCGCGCTATGGCAGCGCGCGCGCTCCGGCGACGCCGCGACGGCCGGCCAGCTGGCCTTCTGGAAAGCCAAGCTCGCCGATCTGCCTCGCGTGTCGCTGCCCACCGACAGTCCACGCCCTGAACGGCCGGGCTTCGCAGGCGAACAGTCGTTCACCGCGCTGCCGCCGGCGATCGTCGCGGGACTTCGCGAACTCGCCCGCGCCGAGGGCGCCACGTTGTTCATGTTGCTGGTGGCGATGGTGCAGCGGGTGCTGTCGCGCTGGAGCGGGCAGCGGGACGTCACCGTCGGTACGCCGGTCGCCAGTCGCACGGCGCGCCAGACGGAAGACCTGGTGGGTTATTTCGCCAACACCGTGCTGCTGCGCACGCGCCTCGACGGCGTGCCGACCTTTCGCGAGCTCCTGCGCTCGGTCCGGCAAACGGCGCTCGATGCCTATGCGAACCAGGACGTTCCCTTCGAGCGCGTGGTGGCGGAAACGCACGCGCAGGGCGACCTGGCGCGCGCGTCGCTGTTCCAGGTGATGGTCGTGCTGCAGCAGGCCGACGCCACGCTGCCGGCCTTTCCCGAGGTGGGGCTATCACCCGTGGCGATCGGCCGTCGCGGTGCGAAGTTCGACCTGTCGCTCGAGTTCTTCGAGCACGACGGCGGCCTGGCCATCCGCTGGGAGTACGCGGCGGGTCTGTTCCGCGCCGCCACCATCGAACGCCTGGGCCGCGACTTCGCCGAACTTGCCGCGCAGGCCGTCGCCGAGCCGGATCGCGCATTCGAAGGCGGCGACGCGATGGGCGTCGCGCGGGGGCCCGACGTGCCGATCGACACGCGGCGCCTCGTCCATGAGCTATTCGAAGACAGGGTTCGCCAGGCGCCCGACGCCGTCGCCGCCTCGCTCGACGACGTCGCATGGTCGTATGCCGGGCTCAATGAGCGCGCCAACCGCTTCGCGCACGAACTGATCGCCCGTGGCGTGGGACCCGGCGCGGTCGTCGGCCTCGTCTTCCCACGTTCCCTGGAGTTGGTCGTCGCCCTGCTGGGTACGCTGAAGGCGGGCGCGGCTTATCTTCCCTTCGACGTGGACGCGCCGGAGGCGCGCCTGCGCGAACTGATCGCCGACGCCCGCGTCGCCCTGGTCGCGACGGCACCGTCGATGGAGCGCGCACTGGCTCGCGCCGCGGGCGCGACGCCATGGTGCGTGGTCGAGTCCGATGCCTTCAGCATTCGGCCCGCCACCGATCCGCGCCCGCGCGCGTCGGCGGCCGACCTGGCGTACGTCATCTACACCTCCGGTTCCACCGGCAAGCCCAAGGGCGTGGAGACATCGCACGCGGCGCTGTTGAACCGGCTGCTATGGATGCAGGACGCCTACCGCATCGACGCGGCCGACCGCGTGTTGCAGAAGACCCCCTACACGTTCGACGTCTCGGTCTGGGAATTCCTCTGGCCGCTGATGAACGGCGCCACCCTGGTATTGGCGCGCCCGGACGGCCACCGTGACGCGCACTACCTTCGCGAGACGATCCGCGAGCGGTCGATCACCGTGCTGCATTTCGTTCCGTCGATGCTTGCGGCGTTCCTGGCCCAGTCGCCGGACGGCAAGGGTTGCCCGTCGCTGCGTCAGGTGATCTGCAGCGGCGAGGCATTGCCGGCGTCGCTGGCGGCGCGCTGCTTCGATGCCTACCCGGACATCCGCCTGCACAACCTGTATGGGCCCACCGAGGCGGCAATCGACGTCACTTCGTTCGAGTGCCGCGCCGGTGACGAGTCGCCGTCCGTGCCGATCGGCATGCCGATATGGAACACGCAGGCCCACATCCTCGACGAGCGCTTGCGCGAGGTCGCGCCGGGCTCCACGGGCGAGCTGTACCTGGGCGGCATGGGCCTGGCACGCGGTTACCGGCGTCGCGCCGCGCTGACGGCGGCGGCGTTCGTGCCCGATCCCTTCGGTACGACGCCCGGAGGCCGCCTCTATCGCACCGGCGACCTGGCCCGGCGCGACGCGGACGGCCGGATCGAATACCTGGGTCGCGTCGACCACCAGGTGAAGATCCGCGGCGTGCGCATCGAGCCCGGGGAGATCGAAGCGGCCGTACTCGACACGCCGTGGGCACGCGAATGCGCCGTGGTGGTTCGCGAGCGCGACGGGCGCAGGGAGCTCGTTGCCTGCGTGCGGCCGCCGGACGGTATCGCGATCGACGCGCGGCGGATGCGTGCCGCGCTGCGGAAGGCCTTGCCCGAGCACCTGGTACCGGCGACGGTCGAGACGTGGGCTCGTTTGCCGCTGACCGCCAACGGCAAGCTCGATCGGCGCGCGCTGATGGAAGGCGCGACCGCGCCGACGCCGGAACCTGCCGAGGTCCCAACGTCCGACGACCTGGAAACCCAACTGTCGCGTATCTGGGCGGACGTCCTCGGGCGCGCCGATATCGATCCACGCGCCGGCTTCTTCGATACCGGCGGCGATTCCATCCTCGCCGTGGCCGTGGCGCGCCGGGTGGCGGAGTCGCTGGATCCTTCCTTTCGCGTCACCGACCTGTTCCGCCATCCGACGGTGCGGAGCATGGCGGCGCGACTGCGCCAGGTCGGCTCCATGCGCGGCGAGCCCGCTACGGCGTCTGCGGAGGGCGCGGCACCGGCGGCGCACGTGCCGTCGTATGCCGGCTGCGTCGCCATCGTCGGCGCGTCCGCCCACGTCCCCGGCGCCGAAGACATCGCGACGCTATGGGACAACCTGAGCAACGGAAGGGAGACGATCCAGTTCCTGACGCCGGCCCAGGCGCGCCACGCCGGCGTGCCCGACGACCTGCTGGCCGATCCGGGCTATGTCGGCGCCCGTGCCACCATCGAGGGCAAGGCGTCGTTCGATGCCGCGTTCTTCCGGGTGACCGCCCGCGACGCGGAACTGATCGACCCGCAGGCCCGCCACCTGCTGGAGCACGCCTGGCGCGCCGTCGAGGATGCCGGCTACCGCGCCTCCGACATCCCCGACACGGCCGTGTTCATGTCGGCCAGTTCGACCTTCTACCATGCGGCCGCGTTCACCCAGGCGAAGGCGGTGCTGGAGCGTTCGGACGAATACGTGAGCTGGATATGGGCCCAGCCGGGCACGTTGCCCACGCTGGTCTCGCACAAGCTCGGTCTCACCGGACCGAGCCTTTTCGTCCACTCGAACTGCTCGTCGTCGCTGAGCGCGCTGGCGTGCGCCTATCGCAGCATCCTCAGCGGCGAATCGACCCGCGCGCTGGTCGGCGCGGCCACGATCCTGCCTTACGCGCCGCTCGGCTACCTGCACCAGCCGGGGCTGCATTTCTCCAGCGACGGCCACCTCAAGGCCTTCGATCGCGATGCCGACGGGATGGTGTCGGGTGAGGGCGTCGTCGTGCTCCTGCTCAAGCGTGCCGACGAGGCGATCGCCGACGGCGACCACATCTACGCGATGCTGCGCGGCATCGCGCTGAACAATGACGGCGCGGACAAGGCTGGTTTCTACGCGCCCAGCGCGGCGGGCCAGGCCGCGGTCATCGACACGCTGCTGCGCACGACCGGCATCGACGCGGAAAGCATCGGCTACGTCGAAGCCCACGGCACCGGCACGCCGCTGGGCGATCCCATCGAGTTCGGCGCGCTGTGCGAGGCCTATCGGCGGCATACCGACCGCACGGGCTTCTGCGGGCTCGGCTCGATCAAGAGCAACATGGGCCACCTCGATACGGCCGCCGGGCTCGCCGGCTGCCTGAAGGTGATGCTCAGCCTCGGCCATGCGCGCATCCCGCCGACCCTCCATTTCAAGGCGGCCAATGCGCAGATCGACCTGGCCGGCTCGCCATTCCGCGTCGTCGACCGCTTGGCCGACTGGCCCGCGGGTCCGACGCCACGTCGCGCGGCGTTGAGCTCGTTCGGCATCGGCGGCACCAATGCGCACGCGGTCTTCGAAGAATGGATCGAACCGACCGACGTGGATCGATTCGCCGACGACGCGCCGCGACTGCTGCCGTTGTCCGCGCGCGGCCAGGCGCAGCTCGATGCGTACGCACGGGCGTTGCTTGCGTTCCTGGACGGCATCGACGACGGAAACGGCCGGGCGATGCTGGACCGCGTCGCCTTCACCCTGCAGATCGGTCGCGAGGAGATGAGCCATCGCCTGGCCGTGGTGGCGACCTCTCTCGACGAGGCGCGCGAGAGGTTGCGCCGCCACGTCACCGGCGAAGCGGCGGTCGATGGCGTGTACCTCGGCAAGGCGGAGCACGTTATGGCCGCGGGCGACAAGCGTATCGAAGGCGCGCTGGATGCGTGGCTGGCCGGTGGCGCGACGCGGCTCTTGCCCGAAGCCTGGGTAGAGGGCGCCGCATGGGACTGGAAGCGGCTGTATGGCGAGCGGACGCCGCGACGCCTGTCGCTGCCGACGTATCCCTTCGATCGGCAGGACTACTGGATCGGCGGCGCGACGCCGCCCGCTTCGCTCGTCGTCGGGGGCGAAGCGACGACGGACGTCGTGTCGGCACGTGAGACGTGGTTCCGGGTCGAGACGCCGCAGGCATCGACGGTGGTTCGCCGCGTGTTGCTGGTGGCGTCCACCGTGGCCTTGGCCGACCGCTGCGCACAGACCTGGCGAATGCACCACCTCGATGACGATGCGGTGGCCATGGGCCTGGACGATGCCGATGCGGACGGCTGGCAGCGCGCTTTCGTCGAAGCGGGCACGCGGCACGGCGCGTTTGACGCGATCGTTTATGCGGGTGGCATGTCGCGAGCCGCGGACGAAGTCGCGACGATGGACGCGTTGCGTTTCGCCCAGGCGCTCGCCGCCAGCGGCATCGCGTTCGATCGACTGTTGTTGTGCGTGGCGTACGACGACGCGCGTTCGCAGGCGCACGCCGAGTCATGGATCGGCCTGGAAC
>NZ_JAEUYM010000017.1:0-5420 GCF_040900725.1 Luteibacter sp. CQ10
ACCTGTGGACCAAGGGCCTGGCCGTCGATTGGCGCGAACTGCACGTCGGTACGTCGCCGCGCATCCGTCCGCTGCCTGCCTATCCCTTCGCCCGCGAGCGGCATTGGCTGCCGCTCGAAGCGCTCGCCATATCCGTCGCGGACACGACCGCGAAACTGCATCCCCTGGTTCATCGCAATACGTCGACGCTGAAGGAGCAGCGCTTCTCGTCGACATTCAGTGGAGACGAATTCTTCCTCGCCGATCATCGCGTGCACGGTTCGCGCGTGCTCCCGGGCGCGGCCTGTCTGGAAATGGCGATCGAGGCCGCAGGACTCGCCTGGGAGCGCGATCCGGCAGCGCAAGGCGATACGAACTTCATCCTGAAGGACGTCGTCTGGCTACAGCCGCTGCGCGTGGACGTGGCGACCACGGCGCACATTCGACTGATGCCGACGGACACCGCGGATCTTCGCTTCGAGATCTACACCCGGCCGGACGCCGCGACGGACCATGCGGGCGAGACCGTGCATTCGCGCGGCGTCGTCGCCATCGCCTCGACGCGATCGCATGGCGTCGTCGACGTCGCCGCGTTTCGCCGAGGTTGCGATGGCGACATCGACGGAACGGATTGCTATGCGGTATTCGATGCCAGCGGCGTCCGTTACGGTACCGGCCATCGCGGCATCGACCGTCTCCACCTCGGCGCCGACGACCGGTCGTCCTACGTGCTGGCCGAACTCCGCCTGCCGCAGGCCATGGATGCAACGGCCGGCGCCTACCTGCTTCATCCCGGCTTCCTCGACAGCGCGCTGCAAGCCTCCATCGGTTTCGCGATGATGCCGGCTGCGGCACGCGGCGACGACGGCGCGCCGGCCCGGGCGGCCATGCCGTTCGCCGTGGATGAGATCGAAATCCTCGCCCCGACGCCGCGGCAGGGCCATGCGCTCGTCCGCAGCCGTGCGGTCGCGGGTTCCGCTTCGTCACGGCTCGACATCGAGGTTTGCGACGCGCAGGGCACGCCATGCGTGATAGTGCGCGGGTTGACCTGTCGTACCGCGACCGCACCGTCCGTCGAAACGTCCACGCCGGCGATGGCGTCCGAGACGACGCTGCTCGCGCCGCGGTGGGACGTGGTCGTGCAACCTTTCGCCGAGTCGTGGCCGGCGGCGGACGCGCATATGCTGGTGATCGACGGCACGCGAGGCGAGGGAGTGGCTTTGACCGCCGGGCACGAACGACGTGTCGTCGTGGATGCGACGGCGGTGGACACCGACGCATCGCTCGCCCAGGCCATCGCCTCGACGACGCCTTACGATCATGTCGTATGGGTCGCCCCTTCGGTAGCCGCGCGGCCTGGCGACGACGCACTGATCCACGCCCAGGAAAGTGGAGTCGTGGCGCTCTATCGCCTGGTGAAGGCGCTGCTGGCCGCCGGTTACGGCGCGCGCCGCCTCGGCTGGACCGTGCTGACCACGCAATCGCAGCGTGCATGGGAGAGCGACGCGATCGATCCGGCGCAGGCGAGCGTGCACGGTTTCATCGGTTCCGTCGCCAAGGAGTACACCCATTGGTCGCTGCGCCTGGTCGACCTCGCCGGCGACGGCCGCGTCGTGCCGGAGGAGGTGCTGCGCCTGCCGGCGATCGCGTCGGGCGACGCGTGGTTGACCCGCGGCGGTGAATGGTTCCGGCAACGCTGGCTGCCGTTTGAGCCGCGACCCGATCCCCGACCGGTCTTTCGCCGGGGTGGCGTCCACGTGATCATCGGCGGCGCCGGCGGGCTCGGCCAGGTCTTCAGCGAATACCTTCTGCGCGAACATGCCGCATCGGTGGTATGGATCGGCCGGCGGGCGCAGGACCGGGAGATCGACGCGGCAATCGAACGCCTGAGCGCCCACGGTGAACCGCCGCGCTACATCCAGGCGGATGCGACTCGGCACGACGAACTGAGCCGCGCGCGTGCCGCCATCGTGCAGCGATACGGACGGATCGACGGCATCGTGCATTCCGCGATCGTGCTGCTCGACAAGAGCCTGGCCAACATGGACGAAGAGCGCTTTCGTGCGGCGCTGCGCGCGAAAGTGGATATCTCGGTGCGCATGGCCCAGGTCTTCGCCGAGGACGAGCCGGGCGTCGTGCTGTTCTTCTCGGCGTTGCAGAGCTTCGTCAAGGCCGCGGGGCAGAGCAACTACGCCGCGGGCTGCACCTTCAAGGATGCCTTCGCCCATGCGTTGCAGGCCGCGTGGCCGGCGACGGTAAAGACCATGAACTGGGGCTTCTGGGGGACGGTCGGCAGCGTCTCCTCCGAGGACTATGCGCAGCGCATGCGACAGATGGGCATCGGCTCCATCGAACCGGAAGAAGGTATCCGCGGCCTGTTGGCCCTGATGGACGCGGACGTGCCGCAGCTGGCGATGGTCAAGACCTTGTCGACGGAGACATTGGACGCATTGAGCGCGAACGTGGGACTGCGCGCGTTGCCACGTTCGCCGCATGCCGACGAGGGTATCGCCGAAACGCTGGTCGCAGCGACGGCCGAGCCGGCGAACGACGACGGGCAGGCGACGGCGTGGCGGGCCAGCTTCGACGAGCTGCAGCGGGCCTTGTTGAGTGCGCAACTGGGGGCACTCGGCTTGCTCGACGCGACGTCGGACGCGGACCTGCGCGAGCGCATGGCCGCGGCCGGCATACGCGACAATCACGTGCGATGGGTGCGGCATGGCCTGCGCGTGCTCGGTGAGGCACCCGCCCGGCCCCCGGGCGAAGAGCCGTCGAATGCATGGCAGTCGCTTAAGGACTCCTCGCGCGAACACCACGGCCTTGTCGCGCAGATGGACCTCGTCGAGCGCGCATTGCGTGCCTTGCCGGACGTACTCACGGGGCGCCGCCTGGCGACCGAGGTGCTGTTTCCCGATTCGTCGATGGGCTCGGTCGGTAGCGTATACGCGCGCAATGCCGTGGCCGATCACTTCAACGCGGTGCTGTGCGATACCCTGGACGCACAGCTTCGCGATCGCCTGGGCCGCGATCCCGGGCGGCGCTTTCGTATCCTGGAGATCGGCGCGGGCACGGGCGGTACGAGCGCCATGGTGTTCGAACGGTTGAAGCCCTTCGAGGCCGCGATCGAGGAATACACCTATACCGACATTTCGCGGTCGTTCCTGCTGCACGCCGAAGATCATTTCGCGCACGTGCCGTACCTGCGCGGTCGGCTCTTCAACGTCGAACAGGCGCCGGAAGCGCAAGCGATGCCCATCGGCGACTACGACGTGGTGATCGCCACGAACGTGCTGCACGCGACGCGAAACATTCGCGACACGCTGCGGCACGCGAAGGCGACCCTGAAGCGGGGTGGCCTGCTGCTCATTAACGAGATCACCGGGTTCAGCCTGTTTACCCACCTGACCTTCGGACTGCTCGACGGCTGGTGGCTGTTCGAGGACGATGCGCTGCGCATCCCCGGTACGCCGGCGCTCGCGCCGGCGGCGTGGGAGAACGTGCTGCGCGCCGAAGGATTCCCGCTCGTGCAATTGCCGGCGGCAGCATCGCACGGCCTCGGCCAGCAGGTTGTCGTCGCCTGGAGCGATGGCGTGGTTTTCCGCACGCTCGGCACGCCAGCGGCCGCCGTACCGGTCGACCGCCGGGCGGAGCCGACCCAGCCCGTCGCGGCAGTCACCATCGGTAGCCACGGGATGCCCGGCACCGCTCCGGTGCACGACGACGAAGCACGCAAGGGAGCCTGGGTACGCCGAACGATCGTCGAGACGATCGCCACGGCGTTGCGGGTATCGCCCGACCTGGTCGATCCCGACGAGCCGTTCGCCGACTACGGACTGGATTCGATACTCGGTGTGCACGCCGTGCACGTGCTCTCGGACACGCTCGGCATCGCCTTGAATACGACGTCGCTGTTCGATTTCAGCACGGTGAACCGGCTTGCCGGATTTATCCTGGCCGAGCATGCGGTGCGCTGGCCCGTGGATGCGACGGACGGCGGGAATGTCGCCGCGACGAATGCCGTCGGTGCACCTTCGCCGGTATCGACGCGGTTTGCCGCTCCGGCGGTGCCCGCTCCGGTCGCACCGAGGCCCGTCGCGGATGAGCCTGCGGCGGTCGTCGCATCCGGCGTGCCCGAACCGATCGCCATTGTCGGCTTTAGCGCGCGTTATCCGCACGCGGACGATGCCGAGGCCTTATGGAAGCACCTGGCCCAGGGCGACGACCTGATCGATCCGATCGAGGGCAGTCCGCATGGCCGTCGTGGCGTGGTGGCGGGCATCGACCGGTTCGACGCGATGTTCTTCAATATCTCCGGCGTCGAAGCCACCTACATGGACCCGCAACAGCGGCTGTTCCTGGAAGAGGCATGGACTGCCCTCGAGGACGCCGGCTACGCGGGCGTCGACATCCAGCAGACGCTCTGTGGCGTCTACCTGGGCTGCACCGGCGGCGACTACGGCGCGCTGCTTTCCGGCAACGTGCCGCCGCAGGCGTTCTGGGGAAATTCCGGCTCGGTGACGCCGTCGCGCATCGCCTATTTCCTCGACCTGCAAGGTCCGGCCCTGGCTATCGACACCGCCTGTTCCAGCTCGCTGGTCGCGATGCACGTCGCCTGCCAGGGCCTGCGTGCCCGCGAGGTCGACATCGCGCTCGCCGGTGGCGTGTTCATTCAATCCAGTTCCACCTTCCAGGTATCCGCGACGCGTGCCAGCATGCTTTCCGCGAGCGGTCGTTGCCACACGTTCGACGATCGTGCCGACGGATTCGTCTCCAGCGAAGGCGTGGGCGTGGTGGTGCTGCGGCGTCTCGCCGATGCCCTGGCGAGCAACGACCACATCCACGGCGTGATTCGCGGCTCGGGCATCAACCAGGACGGCACGACCAACGGCATCACGGCGCCGAGCGCACGTTCGCAGGAGCGTTTGCATTGCCACGTCTACGACACTTTCGGCATCGACCCGGCGGATATCCAACTGGTGGAAGCGCACGGCACCGGCACCAAGCTCGGCGATCCGGTGGAATTCCAGGCACTGACCAAGGCATTCCGCCGCTACACGCAGGATCGCCAGTACTGCGCGATCGGCTCGATCAAGACGAACCTCGGCCATGCGGCGAACGCGGCCGGCGTCGCCGGCGTGATCAAAGTGCTGCTGGCACTCAGGCACGACGCCATGCCCGCCTCGCTGCATTTTGAAAAGGCCAATAGCCATATCGATTTCGCCGCGAGTCCGTTCTTCGTCAACACCGGCTTGCGTCCCTGGATGCCGGAACCGGGTCGAAAGCGCCTGGCAGCGGTCAGTTCCTTCGGTTTCAGCGGCACCAACGCGCACCTGGTGATCGAGGAAGCGCCGGTGCGCGCGCGCACGGCGGTGACGCGGCCGGCGCATCTGGTGGTGCTGTCCGCGCGCAGCGCGGCGCAGCTGCGCACGCAGGCGCAGCGC
>NZ_JAEUYM010000018.1:0-2500 GCF_040900725.1 Luteibacter sp. CQ10
GGATAAAGCCCCTGGCGGTGACCTACTCTTGCATGGCTTGAGCCACACTACCATCGGCGCATGCGCGTTTCACTTCTGAGTTCGGGATGGGATCAGGTGGTACCACGCCGCTATAGCCGCCAGGGAAGGGGTGGGAGCAGCGCAAATGCGCCGGCTCCACAAAGGGGTAAACGAGTGACAAGCGTCCGGGCTGGATACCGGCAGACTTGAGTTAAGACGGTGAAGCGTCTTGGGGTTATATGGTCAAGCCTCACGGCTCATTAGTACGCGTAAGCTCAATGCATTGCTGCACTTCCACACCGCGCCTATCAACCACCTAGTCTTGATGGTGCCTTAAGGAGAGTCGAGCTCTCGGGAGATCTCATCTTGGGGCGCGCTTCCCGCTTAGATGCTTTCAGCGGTTATCGCTTCCGTTCATAGCTACCGGGCAATGCCATGGGCATGACAACCCGAACACCAGCGGAACGTCCACTCCGGTCCTCTCGTACTAGGAGCAGCCCCCCTCAAATCTCCAACGCCCACGACAGATAGGGACCGAACTGTCTCACGACGTTCTGAACCCAGCTCGCGTACCACTTTAAATGGCGAACAGCCATACCCTTGGGACCGGCTACAGCCCCAGGATGTGATGAGCCGACATCGAGGTGCCAAACACCGCCGTCGATATGAACTCTTGGGCGGTATCAGCCTGTTATCCCCGGAGTACCTTTTATCCGTTGAGCGATGGCCCTTCCATACAGAACCACCGGATCACTAAGACCTACTTTCGTACCTGCTTGATCCGTCGATCTCGCAGTCAAGCACGCTTATGCCTTTGCACACAGTGCGCGATGTCCGACCGCGCTGAGCGTACCTTCGTGCTCCTCCGTTACTCTTTGGGAGGAGACCGCCCCAGTCAAACTACCCACCATACACGGTCCCCGATCCGGATTACGGACCTAGGTTAGAACGTCAAGCACTTCAGGGTGGTATTTCAAGGATGGCTCCACCGAAACTAGCGTCTCGGTTTCATAGCCTCCCACCTATCCTACACAGAAGAACTCAACGTTCAGTGTAAAGCTATAGTAAAGGTTCACGGGGTCTTTCCGTCTTGCCGCGGGAACGCTGCATCTTCACAGCGATTTCAATTTCACTGAGTCTCGGGTGGAGACAGCGCCGCTGTCGTTACGCCATTCGTGCAGGTCGGAACTTACCCGACAAGGAATTTCGCTACCTTAGGACCGTTATAGTTACGGCCGCCGTTTACTGGGGCTTCGATCAAGAGCTTCGCCTTGCGGCTGACCCCATCAATTAACCTTCCAGCACCGGGCAGGCGTCACACCCTATACGTCCACTTTCGTGTTTGCAGAGTGCTGTGTTTTTGATAAACAGTCGCAGCGGCCAGGTTACTGCGACCCCTCGATGCTCAGTCACGCACGTGACCACACCAAGGGGCGCACCTTCTCCCGAAGTTACGGTGCCATTTTGCCTAGTTCCTTCACCCGAGTTCTCTCAAGCGCCTTGGGATTCTCACCCTGCCTACCAGTGTCGGTTTACGGTACGGTTTTTCTACAGCTGAAGCTTAGTGGCTTTTCCTGGAAGCGTGGTGTCAGTCACTTCGTCCTCATAGGACTGGTCTCGGTGCTCGGCATAAAGATTCCCGGATTTGCCAAAGAATCATGCCTACCGCCTTTCCCCAGGACAACCAACGCCTGGTAGACCTAACCTTCTCCGTCCCCACATCGCACTGTAGAAAAGTGCAGGAATATTAACCTGCTTCCCATCGACTACGCATTTCTGCCTCGCCTTAGGGGCCGACTCACCCTGCGCCGATGAACGTTGCGCGAGGAAACCTTGGGCTTTCGGCGAGGGGGCTTTTCACCCCCTTTATCGTTACTCATGTCAGCATTCGCACTTCCGATACCTCCAGCAAGCCTTACGACTCACCTTCACAGGCCTACGGAACGCTCCTCTACCGCGTACACCTCAAAGGTGTACACCCCGAGCTTCGGTGCATAGCTTAGCCCCGTTAAATCTTCCGCGCAGACCGACTCGACCAGTGAGCTATTACGCTTTCTTTAAAGGGTGGCTGCTTCTAAGCCAACCTCCTGGCTGTCTATGCCTTTCCACATCGTTTTCCACTTAGCTATGACTTTGGGACCTTAGCTGCGGGTCTGGGTTGTTTCCCTTTTCACGACGGACGTTAGCACCCGCCGTGTGTCTCCCGTGTAGCACGTGTTGGTATTCGGAGTTTGCCATGGTTTGGTAAGTCTCAATGACCCCCTAGCCATAACAGTGCTCTACCCCCAACAGTGTTCGCACGAGGCGCTACCTAAATAGCTTTCGAGGAGAACCAGCTATCTCCGAGTTTGTTTAGCCTTTCACTCCGATCCTCAACTCATCCCCATCTATTGCAACAGATGTGGGTTCGGTCCTCCAGTGCGTGTTACCGCACCTTCAACCTGGTCAAGGATAGATCACTCGGTTTCGGGTCTACTGCCAGAGACTATTCGCCCTATTC
>NZ_JAEUYM010000019.1:0-3854 GCF_040900725.1 Luteibacter sp. CQ10
CTCCCCCGGCACGAAACCGTTCGCACCGTCGTCCATCGTCTTGCAGCGCCCGTCGCTGGACAGCATGCCCGCCGCGCACATCCCCAGGTACGGGCCCGGGGTGAGGTACAGCGTCACCCCGCCCACCAGCGCCAGCTCGATCTCCTCGTTACGCAGCGCCTGGCAGGCCAGGTGCGTCGCCACCAGCGACGACGAGCACGCCGTGTCGATCGAGATCGCCGGGCCCTTCAGGTCCAGCAGGTACGAAATGCGCGAGGCCGCGATCGCCGCGCTGTTGCCCGTGCTGTCGCTGGCCTGGCCACTGTCGTGCAGCAGCGTGGCGTAGTCGTTGCTCATGATGCCCAGGTACACGCCGCAGCGGCTGTCGCCCAGCGCGCGCGGGTTGCAGCCGGCGTCCTCGAACGCCCGATAGGCCTCCTGCACGAACAGGCGCTGCTGCGGGTCCATCAGCTCCGCCTCGGCCGGCGAGATGCTGAAGAACAACGGATCGAAGCAATCCACCTCGTCCAGCGCGCCCAGCCACTTGCAGTTGATCCGGCCCGCTCGCGGCTGGCCGGCCTCGTAGTAGCGATTCACGTCCCAGCGCCACGTGGGCACCTCGGTCACCGCGTCGTGGCCCTCGGCCAACCGCTGCCAGAACGCCTCAAGGTCCGACGCGCCCGGATAGCGTCCGGCCATGCCGACGATCGCGATCGGCTCGCCACCTGCCCGCGGCGGTGCGAAACGCGGTGCCGGTGCCGGTGCCGGTGCCGGTGCCGGCGATGCGACGTCGACGCGCTCCGACGGCACGACGGGAGCGGGCGCGGCAACGAATGCGCGGGGGGGCTCCGGCGGACGCCGGACGACGAGGGTCGCGACGTACCTCGCCAACTGGTCGAGGTCGGGATGGTCGTAGATCTTCGCCGTGGGCATCTGCAGTCCATGGCGCAGGTTGATCGCTCGCACCCATTCCACGCCGATGATCGAATCCAGGCCCATCTCGGCGAACGGACGATGCGGTTCGACCTCCCCCACGTCCATATACAGCGCATCGGCCAGGCTATGGGCCAGGTCGTCGCGCAGCTTGTCGGGGTCCACCTCCGGCGCCGCGTCGGTCGCGCCCGGCGGCTCGGCCGCCACAGGCTCGCTGCGCACGACCCGTGCCTCGGTGGCGCGCGCCGGCGCGCTCTTCGCGGCGGGAGCGGACGACGCCAATCGCTTGAGCGCGATGCCGACCGGCTTTTCGCGGGCGCGTGAGGCGTCCGTCGGCATCGAATCACCCGGGGCGGAAAGGTCCATGCGTTGCACCTTGGAAGTGTCTTGCGGTGAAGAGGGGTCGACCCAGTGGATATCCCGTGCGAAGGGATAGGTGGGCAAAGCCAGCCGCCGTGGTGGGGTGCCGCCGAAAAGCGTCGACCAGGGCAGCGCGTAGCCCTGGCAGTAGAGCTTCGCCAACGCACGCAGGGCGTCCGGACCGCCACGGCCGAGCCGTTCCCGTCCTTCCGCGGCGACGGCTTCCGTTTCGCGGAATCCCCGGGCCACCGAACCGTCGAACACGCCATCCGGGCGTTCGCCCGCGGCGGCGCGTTCGAGCAGGCGGACGGCATCGTCGGCGTCCCGTCCCACCACCACGCAGCGATGAGAAAAATGCAGCCGGCCGCAGAGCAGCGTGTAGGCGAGCGAACGCGCAGCGGACGCGTTCCACTCGCGGCTCCGCACGAACCGCGCGAGATCGGCGAGACGACGGGCGAGCGCGGCCGGAGACTTCGCCGAGACGGCGAGCAACCAAGGCGCCGGAGGCACGTCGGCGGACGGGGCCGGGTACGGGGGGTAGTCTTCCAGCAGCACGTGGGCGTTCGTACCGCTCATGCCGAACGCGCTCACGCCGACGCGTCGCCGACGCGACGCGTCGGCCGGCCATGGACGTGACTGTCGATTGACGAAGAGCGCGCTTTCGTCCCAACGGACGTGGTCGCTGGGCTCCTCGCAATTCAGGCTCGCCGGAATGCACTCGTGGCGGAGCGCCTCGACGGCGCCAACCAGGCTGACCAATCCGGACGCGGCGAAACTGTGGCCGACATTGCTCTTGGTCGAGGTCAGCGCGCAGTGCGGCGCATCGCCCGCGGCCACCCCGCCGAAAACCTCCTGCAGCGCGATCACCTCCACGGGGTCGCCGAGCGGGGTGGCGGTGCCGTGGGTTACGATGTAGTCGACGTCGCGCGGAGTCACCCGCGCACGGCGGTGTACCGCACGGATCAGTTCCGCCTGCGCGGTGCCATTGGGCGCGGTGATGCCGTTGGTGCGGCCGTCGTAGTTGGTGCCGCTTGCCCGGATGACCGCATGGATGGGGTCGCCCTCGGCCTGCGCGCGGGACAGCCGCTTGAGCACGATGGCGACCACGGCGTCCGCCGGCACGAGTCCGTCGGCACGCCGGTCGAAGGCGTGGCACCGGCCGCTGCGCGAAAGCATGCCGGCGTGGCTCATGCCGGCGTACACCGCCGCGCTCAACGACAGGTTCACCGCCGCCACGACGGCGGCGTCGCATTCGCCGGCGCGCAGGCTCAGGCACGCCGTGTGCGCGGCGACCAGCCCGGACGAGCACGTGGTGTTGATCGCCATCGCGGTGCCGCGCAGGTTAAGGAAGAACGACAGGCGCGAGGCCAGGATGCCGTCATGGTTCGCCGTGAGCGTGCCTTCCACACCCGGCAGCGTCTGGTATTCGCCCTGCTCCACGCCCACGAACATGCCGATCGCCTGGCGCAGGTGCTCTTCGCCGTAGCCGGCATCCTCCAGCGCGCGCCATCCCTCCTGGATCAGCAACCGCTGGCGGGGATCCATGCTGCGCGCCTCGCGAGGCGAGATATCGAAGAAGGACGCATCGAATTCCCCGATCCCAGGCATCGCGCCGAGCCACTTGCCGGCGATTTCGCCACGCTCGTAGGCGTCGCGCCACGCGAAACGTTCGTCGGGAATCTCGCCGACGGCATGCGTGCCGTCGCGGAGGATCCGCCACAGCTCGGCCACGCTGCGTGCCTGCGGAAAGCGACCGCTCATGCCGATGATGGCGATCGGTTCGTCCGCGTCGGCGACGGCGGCCACCGACGTCGCATCCATCGACGTGGCTGTCGTCGCCGTGACGGCGGGTGCGGGCTCGTCCGCGCGTTCGCTGGCGGTGGTGGCATGGAAACGCCCGACGGCCTCGGCGTGCCGGTCCAGCAGGTAGTCGCGCACCCTTTCGAGGGTTGGATGGCTGAAGAAGAGCGCGGGGGTGAAGGCGATGCCGTAGTCCCGCGCGATGCGCCTCGCCCACTCGCCCATGCTCAGCGAATCGAAGCCGTAATCGGCCAGATTGGCCCTCGTGTCGATGCGATCGCTGGCGAGCTTGAGCAGTTCGCTCGCCTGCCGGACGAGCTCACGCTCCACGCGCCGCTCCAGGCTCATGCCGGAAGGCGCAACCGTCGGGGCCGGGGCGGGAACGGGCTCGGGCACGACCGCGTCCTCGCGGGAGGTCGGCGTGGCTGCCAGGGCCCAGCCGAGGTGGCGCGCGATACGCTCGCGGTCGCCGACCAGGGGCATGATCGCGCCCGACGGCATCGCCAGCGCTCGCTCGAGGATAGCCATCCCGGCTTCGTCCGAGAGCGCCCGCTGCCCGCTCGAACGCAGGTACATGCGGGTGGCCTCGTCATCGTCGTCGCGCATTCCGCCCCCGGTCCACAGGGGCCACTCGATCGCGATGCGCCGGATGCCGTCCGTCGCCGCCACGTGGCGTGCCCACGCACTCTGGAACCGGTTGCCGATGGCGTAGTCGCCGCCACCGAAGTCGCCGAGCACGGCGGAGGTGGAGCTGAAGTAGCAGATGAACGCCGGCGCATGTT
>NZ_JAEUYM010000020.1:0-3777 GCF_040900725.1 Luteibacter sp. CQ10
GTCGCAGTCGCCCGCGCGCAGGCTCTGGCACGCCTGGTGCGCCGCGACGAGACCCGACGAGCACGACGTGTTGATCGTCATCGCCGGGCCGCGCAGGTCGAGGAAGTACGACAGGCGCGAGGCGAGGATCGCGTCATGGTTGCTCGTCAGCGTGCCGTGCTCGCCCACCATGTGCTGGTACTCGCCCTGCTCGGCGCCGACGAACACCCCGATCTTCTGCGCGGTCGCGTGCGATGCGCCGACCGCCGCGTCTTCCAGCGCGTTCCATGCTTCCTGCATGAGCAGGCGCTGTCGCGGGTCCATGCCCAGGGCCTCGCGCGGCGAGATGTCGAAGAACGCGGCGTCGAATTCGCCGATGCCCGGACAGGCACCCATCCACCGTCCGCTCATGCGTCGACCCGCAGGCGCATCTTCGCCGACGTAGGCCGTCCAGTCGAAGCGCTCGCGCGGAATCTCCGTCACGGCATCGCGTCCCTCGACGAGGGTCTCCCAGAAGCTCGCGACGTCCCTAGCGGCCGGGAAGCGTCCGCTCATGCCGATGATCGCGATGGATTCGGGCACCGTCGCGGACGCCATCGCCTCGTCGCGCGTCTGCACGATCGGTCGTCGACGCGGAGCGGCCGCCGGCGTCGCCCCGCGTGGCGACACTGCCGTGTCGTCGTAGGCGGCGCGGATCGCGGCGGCATGGCTCGTGAGCAGATGATCGCCCACCTGGCCGAGCGTCGGATGGCTGAAGAACACCGCCGGCGTCAGCGCGATGGCGTAGCGCTCGGAGATCCGGCTTGCCCAGCGGGCCAGCAGGATCGAGTCGAAACCGTAGTCGGCGAGATTCTCGCTCGGAGACACCTCGGCTTCGGCAAGCTTGAGCAGTTCGCAGACCTGTTGCCGCAGGTCGCGGCGAAGACGTTGCTCCACGCTCTGATTGCCCGGCGCGGTAGCCGTCCCCGCCGTCCGCGTCGACGGCGGCGTGGACATCGGCGCGATGACGGCGGCCGGCGCCTCGGCATCGCCGGACAGCCCGAGGTAACGCGCGATCCTCGGGCGATCGCCGACCATGACCAGGTAATGGCCCGACGGCTGGCCGAGCACGCGCTCGAACACGTCCAGTCCCGTCGCGCCGTCCAGCGCATGCTGGCCGGTGGAACGCAGGTACAGCTTCGTCGCCTGTTCGTCACCCAGGCGCATGCCGCCGTCGGCCCAGGCGGGCCAGTCGATGGCGATACGCCGGGTGGCCCCGTTGCCGGCGACGTGATCGGCATACGCCATCTGGAAGCGGTTGGCGACGGCATAGTCGCCCGCACCGAAATCGCCCAGCACGGCGGACGTCGACGAAAAATAGCAGATGAAGCGCGGCGCCTGTTTCACCAGTGCCGCGTCGAGCGCCAGGGCTCCGGCCACCTTTGGCGCCAGAACGCGAGCAAATGCGTCCGCCGATTTGTCCAGCACCGACGTATGCTCGAGCGTGCCCGCCGCGTGCACGACGCCCTCGATGGGTCCGAAGCGTTCCACCGCCTGGGCGACACAGGCGCGCATGGCCGCTTCGTCGGCGGCGTCGGCCGTGACGTAGAGCCACTCGCCGGCGCGCGTTTCCCAGCCGGACAGTTCGCGGCGCAGCGCATCGTCCAGTACGCGTCGGCCACTGACGACCACCTTCGCGTCGTATCGGTTCATGAGATGCCGGGTAACGATGCCGCCCAGCCCGCCGGCTCCCCCGGTGACCCAGTACACGCCACCGTTGCGCAGCACGCCTGGACGCGAATCGAGGCGGGGTTCGCGCACCTGCGATACGAAGCGTTCGCCCTGCGCGTGCAACACGCTACGCGCGAACGGTGCCGCGAGTTCGCCGACGATGCGGCGCGTCCACTCGGCCACCGCCTCGGCGCGTCGCGCCGGACCCTCCTGGATCACCACGGAGGTCGCGAAGCCCGGTGCCAGGACGTGCAACGACCGCTCCAGCCCGATCCACGATTCGGCGTGGGCACGCGACAGCGCGTCGTCGTAGGCGGTGCACAGCACGAGACGGCGGCAGCGCACCTCGTTGGTCGAAGCCAGGTTGCGCACGATGCACAGCACGTCGGCCCAGTCGGCGCCGGTCGCGGGCGCCTGCAGGCTTGCGGCGTAGACCAGCGCATCGAGTGTGCCGTGGGCGGCGGCGATCGATGCCATGGCGGTCGCATGGGCCGCCATGTCCCCGCGCCTTGCCGCGTGGGCTTGCCCCGCACCGCCATTGATCACCAGCCACACCGGGACGATGCCCGGGGCGACGTCGTGCAGCGCACGAGCGATCGGCTCCACCATCGCTTCGCCGACGACGAAACACACCGTCCCGGAGGGGGCGGCATTCGTCTGTGCGACGGGCGAGCGCTCCCAGCGCTCCTGCAGGATCATCGGTTCGCTCGCTGTCTCCGTGTCGGCAGGGCGAGCATGCACGTCGCGCCCGAGGCGGAGCCCTTCGAAGGCCACCATGACCTCACCACCGTCGTCGCACAGACACAGATCCAGCGTGGTGCCCTCGTCGCCGGCCGATCTCTCGACGATGGCGTGGCCGGCGCCGCGCGGGAGCGCATGGATCGTCGCGCGGTCGAGGTGTTCGATGCGCAACACGGTGCCCTCGGCAAGGCCCAGCCAGGATCGCACGGCGTCGAGCAGCCGCACGAAGGCGTCGGTATCGACGAGCATCGGCGGTTCGGGCGTATCCGCTTCGATGTGCCAGGGCACGAGAAGCCTTTCGCTATCGGCATCGTCCGGGGTGGCGACATCCATGGACGATGGACGTTCCGACGATCGCGACGCCATGCCGGTGACGTGCAAGCGACGGGGCGCCGTCGCATCGTCGCCGTACACGTCGTAGCGAACCGGACCGTCACTGCTGCCGGAAAGCGCGACATGCAGGCGCAGGGCGCCGTCGAGACCGAGCGCCGGTTCGTTCCAGTCGACGTCGTGCAACACGATGGCCTCTTCGCCGAGTGCCCATCCCGCGGCGAGTTCCACCGCGACGCGAGCCATGTCCAGCAGCGTCACGCCATGGCATTCGCGGCCGCGGCCACGGTCGACGAATCCGGCTTCGACACCCGTGAAATCGCTGCTGAAGCGCTGTTCGTCCAGCATGGAAGTGTTGCGCTGGATCCGCGGGTGGAGAAACGGTACGCGCGGCGCATCGACCGATGCGGCAGCCTTCGCCACCCAGTGGCGGTCACGGGCGAAGGGATAGGTCGGCAGGGCGACGCGCGACGGCGCGCGCGCGTGCAGCCGCCGCCAGTCGATGGCGAGGCCCTTCACCCACAGGTCGAGCAGCTTGTGGTGCTTGCCGCGCCGGAGCCATTTCCCGATGAGCTCATGGGTGTCCTCGTCGGCGGTGAACGCGTCCAGCATGCCCTTGCCCTGTCGCGCCTCGCCGACGTGGCAGTCGTCGATGCGCGAGTCGCCGTCGACGACCTGCCGCAGGCGGTCCGCCAGCCGCGACAGCGAGCTCGTCTTGATCGCCAGGCGATGCCGCATCGCTTCGCGTCCCACCTGCAACGTATACGCAACCGCAGCCACCCTCGTTTCGTCGAGACGTCCGGCGTCGATCGCCGCCAACAGGTCGGCCGCGCGTTGCCGCAATTGCTCGGGCGTGCGGGCCGAGAGGACGAAGACCTGATCCAGCACGGACGGGTCGGTGGCCGCGGGCGTCGTGTCGACGTATTCCTCGATCACGAGATGCGCGTTGGTGCCGCTGTAGCCGAACGAACTGACCGCCGCGCGACGCGGCGCACCGTCGATGCGCGCCCAGGCTTC
>NZ_JAEUYM010000021.1:0-3484 GCF_040900725.1 Luteibacter sp. CQ10
CATCGGCGGCGAAGGCCGAGGAGGCCGAGGCGCCGGAGGCGCTGAGCTTCCAGGAACGCTGGGAGCCGGCGGTGCTGCCGGCGGCCAGGGCGACGCCGCGACGGCTGCTGGTGATCGGCACGGACGCGGCGGTGGCGACGGCGGCGGCCACGGCGCTGGGCGCGGCACGGGCGGAGGCGGCGATCGAGGCGGTGGCCGGCGAGGCCGTGGCCGCGGCGATCGAGACCGCGGTGCCCTGGGAGGGCATCGTCTACGCCGGGGCCTGGGCCGGGCCGGCGGATGCCGCGCAGGGCACGGCCATGTACGCGGCGGTGCAGGCGCTGGCGGCCGCGGGGGTGACGACGGGCCACCTGGTGCTGTGCGCGGCCTACGCGGACGGTCCGTCGCGGGCGCATGCCGAATCGTGGATCGGGCTGGAGCGCTCGCTGGGCGTGCTCGTGCCCGACTGGACGGTGACGGTGCTGGTCGGCGAGGGCACGGCGGCGGCGACCGCCTCCGACTGGGCGGCGCGGGTATGGACCGAGTTGGCCGGTGGGGATGGCGGGGCGGTGCATCGCGCCGGCGCGGTGCGCGAGCGCTTGCGGGTGGTCGCCCAGGCGCTGGCGGACCCGCTGCCGACCCTGCGTCAGGGTGGGGTGTACTGGATCACGGGCGGTGCGGGCGGGCTGGGCCTGCACGTGGCGCGCCACCTGCGCGAGCGCTACGCGGCGAAGCTGGTGCTCAGCGGCCGACGTGCGCTGGACGAGGCGGCGCGGGCGACGCTGGCAGCGGCGCTGGGCGAGACCGCATGGCTCTACGTGGCCGCGGATGTGAGCGACGCGTCGGCGATGGGCGCCGGGGTGGCCGAGGCGGTGGCGCGGTGGGGGGCGATCGAGGGAGTGGTGCACGCGGCCGGGGTGCTGGATCCGGCGCCGCTGACGGCGAAGACGGCCTCGGCGCTGGCCGGGGTGCTGGCCGCGAAGGTGGACGGCAGCGCGGTACTGGACACGGTGATGGCCGGGCAGCCGCTGGCGTTCGTGTGCTACTTCAGTTCCAGCGCGGCGGTGTTGGGGGACTTCGGCGGTGGCGACTACGCGATGGGCAACCGCTTCCAGATGGCCTGGGCGCAGTGGGTGGCGGCGCCGGGGGCGGCGCGGCGGGTGGCGATCAACTGGCCGTTGTGGGCCGAGGGCGGGATGCGCGCGGGCGCGGCCGAGCACACGCGGCTGTACCTGCGCGGCAGCGGGCAGGTGGCGTTGCCGGTGGCGACGGGGCTGGCGTTCTTCGAGCGGGCGCTGGGCCAGCCGTCGGGGGCGTACCTGCTGATGCACGGGCGGCGGGCGCGGATCGAGTCGATCCTGCGCGGGCGCGCGGCGCCGTCAGCGACCGTGGTGCCGGTGGAGGCGGCACGGCGGCCGGAGTTGCGCGGGTTGACGGTGGAGGCGTGCCTGCACTGGGAGCTCAAGCAGCAGGTCAGCGAGTTGCTGAAGCTGCCGCGGGCGCAGATCCGCGCGCAAACGAACCTGGCCGATTTCGGCTTCGACTCGATCAGCCTGGCGCAATGGGCGCGGCAGTTGTCGGCGCACTACGGGGTGAGCCTGACCCCGGCGCTGTTCTTCAGCCACGCCACGCTGGAGCAGGTGGGCGCTTACCTGTGGCGCGAGCACCGCGCGGCGGTGGCGGCGCGCTACGCGACGGTCGAGGCCGTTGAGCCGATCGAGACGGACGCGGTGGCGACCACGCCCGTCGTCCCGGCGGCCCCGGCATCGGCGACCGCGCCGGCCGAGACGGCCGAGCTGGCCCCGGCGGCGATCGCGATCGTGGGCCTGAGCGGGCGTTTTCCGCAGGCGCGCGACGTGGCGGCGATGTGGCGGGTGCTGGCCGAGGGTCGCGAGGTGGTGGCCGAGATCGGGCTGGAGCGCTTCGACTGGCGCGAAGGCTTCGCCCGCGGCGTGCTGGCGAGCAAGTGGCTGGGGGCGATGCCGGGGGTGGAGGAGTTCGACCCGGCGTTCTTCGAGATCTCCCCGCGTGAGGCGCAGGGCATGGACCCACGCCAGCGGTTGCTGTTGCAGGAGGCATGGAACGCGCTGGAGGACGCCGGCCACGGCCCGTTGCAATTGGCCACGCGCTCGGTGGGCACGTTCGTGGGGGTGGAGCAGGGCGAGTACCAGTCGCTGGTCGGCGCGCAGGGCACGCTGACCGGCACGCACGACGCGGTCCTGGCGGCGCGGCTGGCCTACGTGCTGAACCTGCAAGGCCCGTCGATGGCGCTGAACACCTCGTGCTCGTCGGGGCTGGTGGCGTTGCACCAGGCGTGCCTGAGCCTTCGCGCGGGGGAATGCGACACCGCGATCGCGGCGGCGGCGAGCCTGTCGCTGACCGCGCAGGCCTACGCGGGGATGAGCCAGGCGGGGATGCTCTCGCCGGACGGACGCTGCTATGCGTTCGACCAGCGGGCCAACGGGATGGTGCCGGGAGAGGCGGTGGTGGCGGTGGTGCTGCGCCGGCTGGAGCGGGCCCGGGCCGAGGGCGATCCGGTGTATGCGGTGATCCGGGCCAGCGGGACCAACTACGACGGCAAGACCAACGGGATCACCGCGCCCAACGGGGCGCGGCAGGCGCAGCTGATCGAGCGGGTGTACCGGCAGGCCGGGGTGGCGCCGTCGCAGATCGACTACGTGGTCACCCACGGCACCGGCACGCGGCTGGGCGATCCGGTGGAGATCGAGGCGCTGCGCACGGTGTTCGGCGGGCGGCCGGCGGGACAGGCGCCGTGCGCGCTGACCTCGACCAAGAGCAACTTCGGGCACAGCTTCGCGGCCTCGGGGCTGGTCAGTCTGGTCGGCGCGGTGATGGCGCTGCGCCATGGGCAGATCCCGGCCAGCGTGAACGCCGAGCAGCCCAGCGACTACGTGGCCTGGCAGGACAGCGGGCTAGCGGTGAACACGGCGACGCGAGCGTGGCCGGCCGTGCCCGGCCGGCCGCGGCGGGTCGGGGTGAGCGCGTTCGGGATGAGCGGCACCAACGCGCACGTGCTGCTGGAGGAAGCCGTCCTGGCCGACCCGCCGGTGCGGGCGCGGCGCGGCGTGCCGCTGCTGCTGTCCGCGCGCAGCGCCGCGGCCCTGCGGCGACGCTGCGCGGCGCTGCGCGAGACGCTGGCGGCGGGTGCCTGGGACGCGGCGGCGCTGACCGCGATGAGCCACACGCTGGCCTGCGGCCGGCATCACTTCGAACACCGCTGCGCGGTGGTGGTGGACGACCGCGAACACGCCCTGGACCGGCTGGACCGCCTCGCCGACGGCGAGCGGCTGGCCGACGTCTTCCGCGGCGAGGCGCCGCGCGAGTTCGTCGGCCAGCCGGCCCAGCAACGTCACGCGCAGGCGCTGTTCGAGCGCCTGGAGAGCGCCCTGCCAGCCGCCGACGAGCGCGAGATCCTGCACGCCCTGGCCGACCTGCACTGCCAGGGCTACACGCTGCCCTGGGCGCGCCTGTTCGGCACGCCGCC
>NZ_JAEUYM010000022.1:0-1134 GCF_040900725.1 Luteibacter sp. CQ10
CGGCGGTGACGCGGCCGGCGCATCTGGTGGTGCTGTCCGCGCGCAGCGCGGCGCAGCTGCGCACGCAGGCGCAGCGCCTGGCGGCGTGGCTGGCGGAGGACCGCGGGCACGCGCTGGCTGACGTGAGTCACACGTTGCTGACGGGCCGGCGGCACTTCGCCCATCGGCTGGCCTGCGTGAGCGAGGACATCGACGGGCTGGGCCGGCAGTTGGCCGGCTGGCTGGCCGGGGAGGCCGGCGCGGTGCGGGCGGGCGAGATCCGCGAGCGGGGCGTGCCCGAGCGCGGGCCGCACGGCGCGGAAGGCGAGGCCTGCCTGGCTGCCTGCGCGACGCTGGCGGTGACGGACGCGACGGCGTACCGGCAGCGGCTGGAGGGGTTGGCCGAACGGTTCGTGCAGGGCGAGCCGCTGGACTACGGACGGCTGTTCGCCGGTGGCGGGTATGCGCGGGTGCCGTTGCCGACCTATCCGTTCGCGCGCTCGCGCTACTGGGTGCCCTCGGCGCCGATACCGGGCGGGGAGACCACGGAGCCCATGGAGCCGATGGCACCGACGCGGAACGAGGGAACGGAGGAAGGGATGGACGAGACGTGCGAGGCGGCGCCGGCGTTCCCGCTGAGCGGCGCGCTGACTCTGGTGCCGGGCTGGTCGCCGATCGCGACGGACGAGGTGCCGGTGGCGCGCGCGCGGCACGACGGCACGGGCTGGGCGATCGTCGAGGACGACCCGGCGCGGCAGGCCCGCTGGCGGGCGCGGTATCCGGCCGCCGAGGTGCTGTCGGCGGCCGCGGTGCCGGCGCGGCGCGCGGCGCTGGCCGGGATCGCGCACTGGTTCTGGCCGCTGCCCTCGGCGCGGGAGTCGGTGACGGGGGCGTCGATCGTGGCCGGCCAGGCGACCGGGGTGATGACCGGCCTGGCGTTGTTGCAGGGCTTCGCGGCGGTGGCCGCACCGCTGTCGCTGACGGTGCTGACCCGGCGCAGCCAGCCGGTGCTGGGCGGCGAGGCGATCGATCCCACGCACGCGAGCGTATGGGGTCTGTTGGGCAGCGCGGCGAAGGAGTATCCGGCATGGCGGCTGCGCCTGTTCGACCTGGAGGATGAGATCGACGAGGTAGGCGAAGCGGACGCGACCGAGG
>NZ_JAEUYM010000022.1:1234-3125 GCF_040900725.1 Luteibacter sp. CQ10
GGCGCGGGCGAGCTGGGCCAGGTGCTCAGCGAGCACCTGGTGCGCCAGTACGGCGCGCGGGTGGTCTGGCTGGGCCGGCGGGCGGAGGACGCGACGATCCAGGCGCGTCGCACGCGTCTGGCGGCCTGGGGCGAGGCGCCCACGTACCTGTCGGTGGACGCGCGCGACGTGGCGGCGATGAGCCGGGCGCGCGACACGATCCTGGCGCGCCACGGGGTGATCCACGGGGTGGTCCACGCGACCCTGGCGATGGGCGGCAGCGACCTGGCGCACATGGACACGGCGCGCTTCGAGGCCGGCCTGTCGGCGAAGGTGGCCGCGACGGTGGGCGTGGTGGAGGCGTTCGCTGGGCACGTGGCGGACGCGATGGTGTTTTTCTCCTCGATCCAGGCGCTGGAGAAGACCCGGCGGCAGAGTAACTACGCCGCCGGCAGCACGTTCCTGGACGCCTACGTGGCCTCGCGCTCGGCGACGCTGGGCTGCGCGGCGCGGGTGATCGACTGGGGGTATTGGGCGAGCACGGCCACGGCCGGGGCGCTGGAGAGCTTCCGCCACTGGCTGGCCGAGGCGGGGATGGCGACGATCGCGCCGGCCGAGGGCCTGGCGGTGCTGGAGCGGGTGCTGGCCGGTCCGCTGGAACGGGTGGCGTACCTGCGCACCACGCGCGCGGGGGCGTTGCAGGGAGTGCGGCTGGGCACGGGGCAGGTCACGGTGGATGCCTCGGCGCCGCCGCTGGCCGAGGCGCTGGCCGACTTCGTGCCGCCGGCGTATGCCGGCCCGGCGCCGACGGCGGCCACGCAGGCGCGGGCGCAGGCGCTGCACGCGCTGTTGCTGGAGGTGCTGGTGCAGCGCCTGCGCGAGCTGGGTCCGGCGGCGCGGTGCGCGTCGTTGGCGGCGTGGAAGGCGGGCGCGGCGATCGCCCCGGCGTACACGCGCTGGTGGGCGCAGACCGAGCGGCTGTTGCGTGCGCACTGGGGCGACGAGGCGGCGGTGCTGGTGGCGTTGCAGGGTCCGGCCGACGCCACGGTGGCGTCGCGCTGGGCGGGGTGGGTGGCGGCCGGCGGGGAGGACGCGGCGTCCCTGGCGCTGGTCGACGCCACGCAGGCGGCGCTGCCGGCGATCCTGCGCGGGGAGCAGGCGGCGACGGCGGTGGTGTTCCCGCAGGCGACGCTGCAGCGGGTGGAGGGGATGTACCGGGGCAATCCGCTGACCGACCACTGCAACGCGGTGGTGGCGCAGGCGCTGGTGCATTACCTGCGCGCGCGCCTGGCGCGGGACCCGGCCACGCGGCTGCGCGTGCTGGAGGTGGGCGCGGGCACCGGCGGGACCAGCGCGGTGGTCTTCGCCGCGCTGGGCGAGTACGCCGCGCACGTGGCCGAGTACGCCTACACGGACCTGTCCAAGGCGTTCCTGCACCATGCCCAGGCGCAGTACGCGCCGCACGTGCCGTACCTGCGCGGGCAGGTGTTCGACCTGGAGAAGGCGCCCGCGGCGCAGGGCGTGGAAGAGCACGGCTACGACGTGGTGATCGCGACCAACGTGGTCCATGCCACGCGCGACATCCGCCAGTCGCTGGGCCACGTCAAGGCGGTGCTGAAGGGGCAGGGGATCCTGCTGCTGAACGAACTGAGCAGCAACAGCGTGCTGGGCCACCTGACCTTCGGCCTGCTGGAGGGCTGGTGGCGCTTCGAGGACGCGGCGTTGCGCGAACCGGGCTCGCCGCTGCTGGCCCCGGCGCGCTGGGCGCAGGCACTGCGTGCGGAAGGCTATGGGCCGCTGCGCTTCCTCACCCCCGAGTTGCACGCCGGCACGCAGGTGATCGCCGCGGTCAGCGACGGCGTGGTCCTGCGTAGCGACGCGGCGGTCGTGACCGACAGCGCGCCGGCGACGG
>NZ_JAEUYM010000023.1:0-2533 GCF_040900725.1 Luteibacter sp. CQ10
CCAGCTCGGCCTGTGGACACACCAGCAACTGCAGCCGGGCTCGTCGGCGTACAACGTGCCGCTGGCGATCCGGGTGACGGGTGCGCTGGATGGCGAGGCGCTGGCGGCGTCATGGGCGGCGGTGGTGGCCACGGTGCCGCGGTTTGGCGCGGTGGTGGCGCTGCTGGACGGCGAGCCGCGCTGGCAGCCGGGAGGGACGGTGGCGGCGCCGGTCGTGGTGGATACGCAGGGCTGGTCGGCCGCAGCGCTGGACGAGGCGATGCGTGGCTATGCGAAGGCGCCGATGGACCTGGCGCAAGGCCCGCTGGCGCGGTTGTACTGGCTGAGCGGGTCGGCCGAGGGCGAGCGGTTGCTGCTGGTGATCCACCACCTGGTGTTCGACGGGGCGTCGGTGCCGCTGTTGCTGGAACGCTGGCTGGACGCCTACGCGGCGCACCGGGCGGGGCGGCGGTGGACGCCGCCGGCGCAGGCGGCGACGGACGCGGAGGTGGTGCGTGCCGAGCGGGCCTACCTGGCCGGCGCGGCGGCGGCGGACGATCGGGCGTATTGGCAGGCGGTATTGGCCGCGCCGCTGCCGGTGCTGGAATTGCCGACCGACCGGCCGCGTCCGGCGTCGGGGCCGGTGTGCGGGCGCACGGTGCAGGCCACGCTGCCGGCGGCGCAGGGCGAGCGGTTGCGCGCGTTCTGCGCGGCGCAGGGAGTAAACCCGGCGGCGCTGTTCCTGGGCGCCTACGAGTGGCTGCTCGCGCGCACGGCCGGGCAGGACGAAGTGGTCGTGGGCGTATCCACGCGGGGGCGGTGGGACGAGCGGTTCGCCGGCCTGGTGGGGTACTTCGTCAACATGGTGGCGTTGCGCAGCCGTGCGGTGCCGGGACAGCCGGTGGCGAGATGGCTGGCGGGGGTGCAGGAGCGGCTGGTGGACGCGCTGGACCACGCGGCGTATCCGTTCACGCGGTTGTTGCGGGAGCTGGGGGCGCCGCGCTCGCCGGGTCGCACTCCGGTGTTCCAGGCCGCGTTCGAGTTCCAGAACGCCACGGTGCTGCGTCACGCGGACGTGGCCGACCGGCTGGCGACGGTGCTGGGCGGATCGTTCATGACGCAGCTGCACCAGGAGGGCGAGTACGAGCTGGTCCTGGAGGTGGTGGAGGTGGCCGGGGCGTACGTGCTGAAGGTGAAGTACGACGAGCGGGTGTACGAGGCGGCGGGGATGGAAGACCTGCTGGGCCATTATCGGCAGGTGCTGGCGGGGCTGGTGGCCGATCCGGCGCGGTCGCTGGACACGGTGCCGCTGATGGACGCGAGCGAGCGGGATCGCGTGCTGCGCACGTGGAACGCGACGGCGATGACCTACGCGCCGGGCGGGGCGCCTGCGCTGATCGATGCACAGGCGGCGCGGCGGCCGTCGGCGACGGCGGTGGTGGGCGAGGGCGAGACGCTGGATTACGCGCAGCTGGTCGCGCGCAGCGACGCGCTGGGGGCGTACCTGCGCGCCGGCGGCATCGGCCGGGGGGCGCGGGTGGGGGTGTGCATGGACCGCTCGGTGGACCTGGTGGTGGCCTTGCTGGGGATCTGGAAGGCGGGGGCGGCCTACGTGCCGCTGGCCCCGGAGTATCCGGCGGCGCGGTTGGCGTACATGGTGGGCGACAGCGCGGTGGCGTGCGTGCTGACGCAGTCGCGCTGGCACGCGGCGGCGCGGGCGTGGCTGGGCGAGGTGCCGGCCCTGGTGCTGGATGCGCCGTGGCCGGCGCGCGAGGGCGCGGCGCTGGCGGCATCGTCGACGGCGCCGGCGCCACACGCGGACGACCTGGCGTACGTGATCTACACCTCCGGCAGCACGGGCCAGCCCAAGGGAGTGATGATCGGCCACGGCGCGCTGGGCCAGTTCCTGCAGTCGATGGCGCGACGGCCGGGGCTGGCCGAAGGCGAGCGGTTGCTGGCGGTGACCACGTACAGCTTCGACATCGCCGGGCTGGAGCTGTACCTGCCGCTGGTGGTCGGCGGGTGCACGGTGATCGCGACCTCGGCGCAGGCGCGCGACGCGCAGCGGCTGGAAGGGCTGATCGCCTCGAGCGGGGCGTCGGCGATGCAGGCGACGCCGGCGACCTGGCAGATGCTGCTGCAGTCGGGATGGCGCAACCGGACGGGACTGCGGGTGCTGTGCGGCGGCGAGGCGCTGGGCGAGCGGCTGAAGGACGCGCTGTGCGCGCTGGGCGGGCCGGTATGGAACCTGTTCGGGCCGACCGAGACGACGGTGTGGTCGACGGTGGAGGCGCTGGAGGCGGACCGTCCGGTGAGCATTGGCCGGCCGATCGCGAACACGCGGCTGTACGTGCTGGACGCGGCGCTGGGTCCGGTAGGGCGGGGCCTGCGCGGGGAGCTGTACATCGCCGGCGACGGCCTGGCGCAGGGCTACCTGGGCCGGCCGGGATTGAGTGCGGAACGCTTCGTGCCCGACCCCTTCGGTCCGCCGGGCGCACGGATGTACCGTACGGGCGATTTGGTCCGTTACCTGGCCGACGGTCGCGTGCAGTAC
>NZ_JAEUYM010000024.1:0-1656 GCF_040900725.1 Luteibacter sp. CQ10
GGCGGCACGAACGCGCACGTGCTGGTGGAAGCCGCCCCGGCCGCCGATGCGACCGCACGCGTGCCGCTGGAGCCCCCGCGGTTCCGGCGGATGGCAATGCCGTCCCTGGGCGAGGCGCGGCGGATGGCCCCGATCGACCCCGCGCCCCCGCCAACACCGCCTTCGCCTGCCCTGGCGGCGGGGTTCTGGGAGCGCTACGGCTGAGTCGCCGCGTCGTCTTCTAGGAATTTGTCGGGGTGTGCGCATGTCTTGCGCACCCTTGCCACATGCGCGACGCATCCTTCATGCTCGGGGAGTGAGGGGAAGCACCGTTCCATACTGAAAGGGGGATGGATGTCACAGGTGAGGCACGAGATTCCGGTCTCCGTCCGGAACCCCGTCGTTCGGGCGCATTGCTTCGATGACCGGCACCTGCTGCCCGGTCTGGCCTACATCGACATCCTCTTCCAGGCATTCACGTCCACTGGCGTGCCGTTGGACGAACTCGAACTTCGTGACCTCGCCATCCACCGCGCACTGGTGGTATCGCCCGACGAGGTGGTCCGCTTGCACATCGACGGATCGGGCGAGGGCGATGAATGGACGGTCCACGTCGATGGACGCGTCGACGGCCACGACCACCCGAAGCCGCGCCGCTACGCGGTGGCGACCATGGCGCGCCGAGCGCAAGCCATGCGTCCGTCCGGTCGGGATCTCGACTGGAACGTCGTCCAGTCCACCTCGACCGAACCGCTTCCCATGCAGGAGATCTACGCCGCCTCGGCACGCCTTGGACTGCAGCACGGCGACTACATGAAGGCGGACGGGTTGGTCTACACGACCGACGAGGCGATCTACGTCGATTGCCAGCTCGGTGCCGATGCCCGCGCCGATGCCGACGACGTGCTGTTCCATCCGGCCCTCGTCGATGCCTGCGTGGTCGGCGCCACGGCCGTGCTGAGCACCCTCGACCCGGCCGGCTACGAAGCGGCGCTGCCGCTGTCCTATGGTGGCTTCGCCGCCTCCCGAGCGCTGGGCGCGGCATGCATGGCGCGTGTCATGCGCGACGGCGTGCGACGCGAGAACGGTCTCACGTGGCTTTCGATGGATTTCTTCGACCTGCAGGGGCGAAAGATCGCCGAACTGCGCGACTTCGCGAGCAAGCGGTTGCCGCCTTCGCGTCGGCTCGCCCACGATGACGGCGCTGGCGGCGACATCGTGGGCGCCGCCGCACCGCCACCCTCCGACGGGACGGACGTCACGCCGACGGGCGATGCGTCGTCGCTCGCCGCGTTCATTCGCGACGCGATCGCGCAGCGGCTTCGCATCGGCGCGGCCACGATTCGCGGCGACGTCGATTTCTACGAACTGGGCATCGATTCCACCGGGTTGCTCGAACTGGCGCACGCCATCCAGTCGCACTTGCGCCGCAAGCTCCCGCCGACCCTGCTGTTCCAGTTCTCGAGCGTCGACGAGGTGGTCGCGCATCTGGTCGAGACCGCGGCGTCCGCCGCCGTCCTTCCCGGGCCGAAGCCGCCGGTGACCACGGCGGTCTCCCCTCCATCGACCGACGCAAGGCGCGACGACGACATTGCCGTCATCGGCATCGACGGCCGTTTTCCCCAGGCCGCGGACATCGAACGATTCTGGGAGAAATTGCGCGCGGGGGCGGACTGC
>NZ_JAEUYM010000025.1:0-1506 GCF_040900725.1 Luteibacter sp. CQ10
CGTGCCGCTGACCGACTATGGCGTGGATTCGGTGCTGCTGATGCAGGCGATGGCGACGATCGGCCGGCGGGTGGGCGAAACGCTGGACCCGTCGCTGCTGTTCGAACACGGCACGATCGAGGCGTTCGCGGCGTGGCTGGTGTCGCACCACGGGGCGGCGCTGTCGGCGACGGCGACGCCGGTCGCGGTATCGGCCGGCGCGCCGGTCGAGCCGGTCGCGCCGGCGGTGGCGTCCGCGGACGATCCGGCGGCGCCGCTGGCGGTGGTGGGGATGGCGTGCCGGTTTGCCGGGGCGGACGATCTGGACGGGTATTGGCGCCTGCTGCGCGAGGGTCGCAGCGCGATCGCGCCGGTGCCGACCTCGCGCTGGGCGCAGGCGCGCCCGGACGACTGGGCGGGTCTGCTGGGCGACGTGGAGCATTTCGACCCGGGGTATTTCCATTTGTCGCCGGCGGATGCGCGGGCGATGGACCGGCAGGCGCTGATTGTGCTGGAGGAGAGCGTGAAGGCGTGGCACCACGCCGGCTACGAGGCGGCGCGGCTGAAGGGCACGGCGACGGGGGTCTACCTGGGGGCGCGGGGCCAGGTGCAGGCCGATGCGGCGCGGCTGGCGGCGGCGCCGAACCCGATCCTGGCGACGGGGCAGAACTACCTGGCGTCGAACGTGTCGCGGTTCTTCGACCTGCGCGGGCCGAGCCTGGTGGTGGACACGGCCTGTTCGTCGGCGCTGGTGGGGTTGCAGATGGCGGCGCAGGCGTTGCGCGAGGGCGAGATCACGGCGGCGCTGGTGGGCGGGGTGAGCCTGCTGGGCGGGCCGGAGGCGCTGCGCATGTTCGAGCGTCGGGGCATCCTGCAGCGAGGGCAGTTCCACCTGTTCGACCGCCGGGCGCAGGGGGCGATCCTGGGCGAGGGGGTCGGGATGGTGGTGGTGAAGACGCAGGCGCAGGCACGCGCGGACGGGGACCGGATCTACGGTCTGATCCGCGCGGTGGCGGTGAACAACGACGGTCGCACGGCGGGTCCGACGGCGCCGAACGTGCAGGCGCAGAAGGAGGTGATGCGGCGCGCGCTGGCGCGGGCGGGTGTGTCGGCGGACGAGGTGAGCCACGTGGAGGTGAACGGGTCGGGTTCGGAGGTGACGGACCTGCTGGAGCTGCGGGCGATCGAGTCGGTGTACCGGCCCGCGGGTGAGGGCTGGTGCGAGCTGGGCTCGATGAAGCCGAACATCGGCCATCCGCTGTGCGCGGAGGGGATCGCCAGCCTGATCAAGGTGGTGCTGATGCTGCACCACGGCGAGCGGGTGCCGTTCCTGTCGGCGCAGGAGTCGATGGAGCACTACGACTTCGCGCGCTCGCCGTTCCGCTTCACGCGGCAGGCGCGGGCGTGGGACGACGCACCGCGGGTGGCGGCGATCAACGCGTTCGCCGACGGCGGCACGAACGCGCACGTGCTGGTGGAAGCCGCCCCGGCCGCCGATGCGACCGCACGCGTGCCGCTGGAGCCCCC
>NZ_JAEUYM010000026.1:0-1328 GCF_040900725.1 Luteibacter sp. CQ10
GTCGCAGTCGCCCGCGCGCAGGCTCTGGCACGCCTGGTGCGCCGCGACGAGACCCGACGAGCACGACGTGTTGATCGCCATTGCCGGGCCGCGCAGGTCGAGGAAGTACGACAGGCGCGAGGCGAGGATCGCGTCATGGTTGCTCGTCAGCGTGCCCTGGCCTGCCGCGATCTGCTGGTACTCGCCCTGCTCCACGCCGACGAATACGCCGGTGCGCGCGCGCTCCAGCTGGCGATCGCCATGCGCGGCATCCTCCAGGGCGCGCCAGGACTCCTGCAGGAGCAGGCGCTGTCGCGGATCCATGCCCAGTGCCTCGCGCGGCGACAGGTCGAAGAACAGCGGATCGAATTCCGCCACGCCGGGCAACGCGCCGAGCCATTTGCCGACGATGGTCCGGTTCGCGTAGGGCTCCCGCCAGTCGAACCGCTCCAGGGGAATCTCCTCGATGGCGCTGCGTCCCTCGATGAGCAGGTTCCAGAAGGTCGCGACGTCGCGCGCCTGTGGAAACCGACCGCTCATGCCGATGATCGCGATGGGCTCGGCGACGTCGCCCACCGCATCGCGCGACGGCACCGCCGTCGGCGTCACGCCGACAGTGGCCGTCAAGGCGGCGACCGGTGGCGCATCCGCCGGCGACGCGGCGTCCTGCCGGTAGAACGCGTCCATGCGTGACGCATGGGCGGCGAGGAGATGGGTGGCGACCTTGTCGATCGTCGAATGCGTGAAGAATGACGCGGGCGTGAAGGAGATGCCGAAGTGGCGGCTTAACTGACGCGACCATTGCGCCAGGGTGATGGAATCAAAGCCGAAGTCGGTGAGATTGCCGTGCAGCGTGACCCTGTCGTCGGCGAGCCTGAGCAGTTCCGCAACCTGCCGCCTGAGATCGCCGCGCAGCGCCTCGTCAACGGTCAGGCCGCGCCACGCGGGATCGCCGCTGGCAAGCGCCGGGCGCGGGGCAGACGCCTCCACGACGGGCGCATCGCCCAGGCCGAGGGTACGCTCGATGCGCGAACGGTCGCCTGCCATCACCACGTAATGCGCGGAAGGGTCGATCAGGCAACGCTCGAGGATGTCGAGCCCCTGCTCCGCCTCGAGCGCCTGCAATCCGCTCGAACGCAGGTACGTGAGCCGGCTGTCCTCGTCGCCACCGCGCATGCCTTCGGTCCAGGCCGGCCAGTCGATCGCGACGCGCCGGATGCCGTCGGCGGCGGCCATGCGGTCCGCCCACGCCATCTGGAACCGGTTGCCGACGGCGTAGTCGCCGCCACCGAAGTCGCCGAGCACGGCGGAGGTGGAGCTGAAGTAGCAGATGAACGCCGGCGCATGTT
>NZ_JAEUYM010000027.1:0-1267 GCF_040900725.1 Luteibacter sp. CQ10
AGGCGTTCGCCATCGCGTAGTCGAGCTGACCGGCCGCCAGCGACGGCGAGAGGGCGCTCACCGACGAGAACAGCACGCAGAACGCCGGCGGCGTCGCGCGCAGACACCCGAGCAAGGCGTCGAGGCCATCGATCTTGGGTGCCAGCACCGCCCGCATCGCTTCCGGGGGCTTGCGCATGAACGCGGGCGTGCCGGGGTCGGTCGTGCCGGCACAATGAAGCACGCCGTGGATCGGCCCCATGTCGTCGCGCACGCTGCGCATTTCCCGCGCCAGGGCGCTACCGTCGCCGAGGTCTACCGCCGACACGCGCACCTGTGCGCCGAGCGACTCGAGGATGCGAACGGCGCGCACCTTGTCCCCCACCGTTCCGGGCACATCGGCGTGCGCGTCCCAGGTCGACCGGTCCGGAAGCGCGTCGCGCCCCGTCAGCACGACCCGTCGCACGCCATGCTCGGCGACGAAATGACGGGCACAGGCGTAGCCGAGCCCACGGGTACCTCCGGTAACCCACAGCACCCCATCGTCGGGCCACGCGATCGTGGCCTTCGGCGGCGACGCGGACGTGACCTCGACCAGTCGTGCGCGCCGACGTTCGCCGTGGATATAGCGCACCTCGCCGTCCTCGCCCGCAGCGGCGAATTCCTCCAGACAGGGTTCCAGCCAGGTGTCCGGGTCGGTCGTCTCCATGCGCACGAGGCGTGCCTGGATCCGCGCGTACTCGCCCTGCAACAACCGGTAGAGCGCCGCGCGGCCGTCCACGTCCGCCGTAACGCAGAGCGCCCGGCCGCCCTTCGAAGCGCGTGCGCGCAGCCATGCCTGCAGTGGCGCCAGGTCCGTCTCGGGTGACGCGGAACCTGGGCCGGCGACGTCGATCCAGCCGTCGTAGGCCGCCCAGTCGAGATCGGCAGGGTCGCCAGGTTCGTCCAGCCGCACGATGCGCGAGTCCGGCCAGTGTGCCAGGAGTGATTCGGCGAGCGTCGCGGTGTCCGCCCCGGCGAACACCACCACGCGGCACCGTTCCGGTGTCGACGCCGGGATGCCGGCCAAGGGCGCTGGGTCCCATCGCATGCCGAGGACGCGGTCGACGGGATCGGGCCCGTGGTCTGCCCGCGCGGCCTCATCGTGGGCCACGCCGACCCAGTGCCGCTCACGCTCGAAGGGATAGCCCGGCAGCGGGATGTGGCGCGGTGGCGGCGTGCCGAACAGGCGCGCCCAGGGCAGCGTGTAGCCCTGGCAGTGCAGGTCGGCCAGGGCGTGCAGGATCTC
>NZ_JAEUYM010000028.1:0-1085 GCF_040900725.1 Luteibacter sp. CQ10
CGTTTTCCCATCGCTGCGTGGTGGTCGCACAGGACGCGGACGATGCGATCCGCCTGCTCGAGTGCGCTGCCGCGGGCGAACAGTCCGACCAGGTGTTCCGCGCGACGGTGCCGCGCGACTTCGTCGGAGAAAAATCACTGCATGAACACGGCCAGGCGCTCATCGAGCGCGTGGCCGCCGGCCATCCGTCCGTCGAGGCAGGCATGGACGATGCGCTCCTTGCGCTGGCCGACCTGTTCTGCCAGGGCTACGCGCTGCCGTGGGCCGCGTTGTTCGGCGCGGTGCCGCCACGGCGCATCGCATTGCCTGGCTATCCTTTCGCTCGCGACGTGCATTGGATCGCGGCGGCGCCCGCGGAGACGCGGGTTCCGGTTCGCCGCACCCTTGCGGCACCCGCCGACTCCGTGCGTGCGACGCCGGCCGGCAGCGTGGACAAGCCGGCAGGTATCGTCCTCGCACGCCTGTCGTCCGATCGGTCGTCGGTGGCTTCGCCGGCCGCGGCGCCCGCGCCGGTCGAGCGTGCAGCGACGCCTACGGCATCGCCTGCGCAGCCGACGCCGCCCGCACCCACCGCCGAGACCAGCGTGGACCTGGCGCGGATGCAGCGTGAGCTCATCCGTTCGCTCGCCGATGCCTTGTACATGGACGTGGCGGAGGTCGAACCGCATCGTCCGTTCGCCGAGATGGGCCTGGACTCGATCATCGGCGTGGAATGGGTACGCACGATCAACCAACGTTATGGGCTGCAGATGCCCGCGGCGCGCATCTACGATTTCCCGGACGTGCATCAGTTGTCCCGCTACCTCGCCGGCGAGTTGAAAGCCCGCCGGGCGGAGACGCCGGCGCAGGTCGCACCGACGGCGGAAACGAAGCCCGCATCGCCGCCGCCGGCCCCGGTGCAGCGTGCCGCCGCGGCGCCGACGCCGACGCGTGCGCCACGCAAGGGTGGCGAGCCGATCGCGATCGTCGGCATGGCCGGACGCTATCCGGGCGCGTCGGACCTTGAGACGTTCTGGCAGCGGTTGGCCGAGGGCCACGACGCGGTGACCGAGGTGCCCACGTGGCGCTGGGACGTGAATCGCTAC
>NZ_JAEUYM010000029.1:0-1031 GCF_040900725.1 Luteibacter sp. CQ10
GCCCGCGGCAGCGCACTCGAGCAGGCGGATCGCATCGTCCGCGTCCTGTGCGACCACCACGCAGCGATGGGAAAACGCCTGCCGGCCGCACAGCAGCGTGTAGCCGAGCGAGCGCACGTCCGCCGCGCCCCACGCACGGCCGCGCAAGGCCGTCGCCAGGTCGGCCAGCCGTTCGCGCAGCGCCTCCCCGCTCTTGGCCGACACCGCCAGCAACCAGTACGCCGGACCGCCTTCCTCCGCCACCGCCGGCGCCTCGTATTCGCGCAACAGCATGTGCGCATTCGTGCCGCTCATCCCGAACGCGCTCACCGCCGCCACCCGCGGCGTCGCCGATACCCACTCCCGGCGCTCGCGATTGACCTCGAACGCACTGCGCGACCAGTCGATGTAGTCGCTGCGCTCCTCGCAATGCAGGCTCGGCGGGATCGTCCGCTGCGTCAGCGCCTGCACCGCGCAGACCAGGTTCACCAGCCCCGCCGCCGCGAACGCATGACCCACCGCGCCCTTGACCGAGGTCAGCGCGCAGTATCCCGGCGCCGGCGCCTTCGCCCCGAACACCTCGTCCAGCGCGTTGATCTCCACCGGGTCGCCCAGCCGCGTGCCCGTGCCGTGCGTCACCACGTAACCGATCTGGCCCGGATCGATCTTCGCCCGCGCCTGCACCTCGCCGATCAGCTCGGCCTGCGCCGCGCCGTTCGGTGCCGTGATGCCGTTCGTCCGCCCGTCGTAGTTGATCCCGCTGCCCACGATCAGCGCGTGGATCGGGTCGCCGTCGGCCTGCGCCCGCGACAGCCGCTTGAGCACCACCGCCACCACCGCCTCGCCCGGGACCAGGCCGTTCGCGCGACGGTCGAACGCGCGGCAACGGCCATCCTCGGACAGCATGCCCGCCTGGCTCATGCCCCACCACGCGTGCGGGGTCAGCATCAGGTTCACCGCCGCGGCGATCGCCGTGTCGCAGTCGCCCGCGCGCAGGCTCTGGCACGCCTGGTGCGCCGCGACGAGACCCGACGAGCACGACGTGTTGATCG
>NZ_JAEUYM010000030.1:0-1028 GCF_040900725.1 Luteibacter sp. CQ10
TGCAGGCTCGCCCGCAGCGCGGCCATCGACGTGGCGGTGAAGCCCAGCCGGTGTTCCATCGCCTCGCGGCCCACCTGCAGGGTGTACGCCACGTCGGCCAGGTCCGTGTCCGTCCAGCCCTCGCGCTCGCCCGCCGCCAGCAGCTGCGCCGCGCGCTCGCGCAATGCGTCCGCCGTGCGCGCCGAGAGCAGCACCAGCGCCGGCCGCGCCGCCGTCACCGCGATCGGCGCGACCGCCGCCGCCACGTATTCCTCGACGATCACGTGCGCGTTCGCGCCGCCGGCGCCGAACGAGGAGATCCCCGCCACTCGTGGGTAGTCCCGCTCCTGCCCGTCCACCGTCAGCCGCGGGCGCGGCCAATCGGCCAGCGTGCGCTGCACCCGGAACGGCGTGGCCGCGAAATCGATGTTCGGGTTCGTCGTCGCCGCATGCAGGCTCGGCACCAGCTGCCCGTGACGCATCTGCAGCAGCACCTTGGTCAGTCCGGCGATCCCCGCCGCGCTCTCGCAGTGGCCGATGTTCGACTTCGCCGAGCCGATCGCGCAGAACTGCCGGTCTTCCGTGGCGAAAGCCTGGGTCAGCCCGGTGATCTCGATCGGATCGCCCAGCTGCGTGCCCGTGCCGTGCGCCTCCACGTAGCTCACCGCCCGCGCCGGTATCCCGGCCCGGGCCAGCGCCGTGGCGATCAGGTCGCGCTGGGCCAGCGGGTTGGGCACCGTGTAGCCGTTGGTCTTGCCGTCGTGGTTGATCGCCGTGGCGCGGATCACCCCGTGGATCGCGTCGCCGTCCGCCTCGGCCCGGGCCAGCGGCTTGAGCAGCGCCACGCCCACCCCCTCGCCCGGGACGAAGCCATCGCCGTCCGCGCCGAAGCTGTGGCAGCGCCCGCTCGCCGAGAGCATGCGGCTGCTGCACATCATCGCGTAGTTGGCCGGGTGCAGGTACAGGTTCACCCCGCCGGCGAAGGCCATCTCGCAGTCGTCGCGCAGGAGGTGCTCGCACGCCTCGTGGATCGCGGTCAGCGACGAGGA